>NZ_CP043056.1:2402500-3602500 GCF_008121535.1 Dolichospermum sp. UHCC 0315A | reverse complement strand
ACCACGATGTCTTTACTTATTACATTCGAGCCACTCTTGACCCCCAGGCTTTACACAGTGCCATTCAACAGGTAGTAAATCGTCATCCGGTGCTACGTACCAGCTTTGTTCTGACTGACTACAAGCAGCCACTACAACTGGTTCATCAACAAGTAGATGTTCCTTTAAAGGTAGACGATCTGAGCCATTTATCGACTACTGAACAAGAAGTATCGCTTGATGCCTGGATTGAACAAGAGAAAAAACGACATTTTGATTGGGGTGTTCCGCCTTTACTACGCTTTTATGTTCATCGCCGCACCTCTGAGACATTTAATTTAACTTTGAGCTTCCACCACTCTATTCTTGACGGCTGGAGTGAGGCCTCGTTGCTCACTGAATTATTGCAACAATATTTATATCTTCTAGGTAAAGACGTTCTTCCTCTGTCAGCACCACCCACAATTACCTTTCGAGATTTTGTCGCATTAGAGCAAACAACTCTTCATACTCAAGAATGCCAAAAATATTGGCAAAAGCAACTCAGCGACATCATTATTACCAAACTGCCACGGTGGTCAAAGTCGAACGCTGCCACTAAAAATTGCGATTTGCCAGTTTCTATATCTTCTAGAGTTTCTCAGGGTTTAAAACAGTTAAGTAAAGCCACGGGAATACCTCTTAAAAGTGTTTTATTAGCGGCTCATTTAAGGGTATTGAGCTTATTAACTAACCAGACAGATATTATCACAGGTTTAGTATCTAATGGCAGACTAGAAGATACTGATGGAGAAAAAGTATTAGGGTTATTTCTTAATACTTTGCCATTGCGTTTAAAACTCCTTGGTGGCAGTTGGATAGACCTAGTAAGGCAGACCTTTGATGCTGAACGGGAATGCTTACCTTGGCGAAGATATCCCCTGGCTAAATTGCAACGGACTTTTGGTGGACAGCCCTTGTTTGAGACTGCGTTTAACTTTGTTCATTTCCACGTTTACCAAAGTATTATCGGTGTTAAAGATTTAGAAGTATTAGATGGTAAATTTTTTAATCAAACTAACCTTGCTTTACTAGCTAACTTTAGTCTCCATCCAATTTCTTACAAAGTAGAGTTTATCCTGAAATACGATCCCAGCCAATTCTGTAAAGAACAGATGAAAATGATTGGCGGATACTATCAAGAAGCTCTAACAGCAATGGCCAATCAATGGTCAGAACTATATGAAAAGCATTGTTTACTCTCAGATAAAGAACAGTATCAACTGTTAGTAGAATGGAATAATACCAAAGCTAACTATCCGCAAGACAAATGTATTCATCAGCTATTTGAAGAACAAGTAGAACGTAGTCCCAATGCAGTAGCGGTAGTATTTGAAAATCAACAATTAACCTATCAAGAGTTAAATGAGCAAGCTAATCAACTAGCCCATTATTTACAAACAAAAGGCGTAAAACCAGAAGTACTAGTAGGCATTTGTCTAGAGCGTTCCCCTCAAATGGTCGTAGGACTATTAGGCATTCTCAAGGCAGGTGGGGCATATGTACCATTAGATCCAACCTACCCAACACAGCGTCTAGAGATGATTTTGGCTGATTCCCAGGTATCGGTGTTACTCACACAACAGAAATTAGTGGCAAGATTACCTGAAAACAAAGCTGGTATGGTGATATTAAATACAGATGACGCGGACATTTCCTTAAAGAATAAGAAAAATCCTATCAGTCAGGTTAATTCTCGCAACTCGGCTTACGTAATTTATACTTCCGGCTCAACAGGCAAACCCAAAGGCGTAGTCATTGAGCATCACAGCACTATAACTCTCTTGTGTTGGGCAAAACAAGTCTTTACTACTGACGAACTAGCGGGTGTTTTGGCTTCAACTTCGATTTGTTTTGATTTGTCAGTCTTCGAGCTATTTGTACCCTTGGCTTGGGGAGGTAAGGTCATTCTGGCACAGAATGCCTTAGATTTACCTAGCTTACAAGCTCAAGAGGTGACATTAATTAATACAGTACCAACCGCGATCGCTCAACTGCTACAAATCAAGGGTATACCTAATTGTGTGCAAACAATTAACCTCGCAGGTGAACCATTATCAAATCAACTGGCACAGCAACTTTACCAGCAGGAAAATATTCAGCGAGTTTACAATCTCTACGGACCGTCCGAAGATACAACCTACTCAACATTTAGTTTGGTGCAAAAAGGGGCAATTAAGCAACCTAGTATTGGGCGACCAATTTCTAATACCCAAATCTACATTTTCAACCCCGATCTCCAACCTGTACCCATTGGTATTGTTGGGGAATTATACATTGGTGGGGAAGGTTTAGCCAGAGGCTACCTTAACCAACCCGAATTAACTTCCCAGAAATTCATTGCCAACCCCTTTGATAATTCCCAAAAATTGTATAAGACTGGGGATTTAGCTCGCTATTTACCGGATGGCAATATAGAATTTCTTGGTCGCATCGATAACCAAGTTAAACTTCGCGGCTTCCGCATTGAATTAGGAGAAGTTGAATCTGTCCTAGAAACTTATCCGCAAATTCAACAAGCAGTAGTCATGCTGCGGGAAGACACTCCTGGTAACAAACGACTGGTAGCTTATTTAGTCACACAGAACCAGTCTATAAACATGAGTGATTTGCGCCGTTTCTTACAGCAGAAATTGCCAGATTATATAATTCCTTCCAGTTTCGTCATCTTGTCAACTTTGCCATTAACCCCCAATGGTAAGGTAGACCGCAAAATGTTACCTGTACCAGAAGCAGAACTGACACGAGAACAAGAGTTTGTTCCGCCACAGACACCTGTTGAGCAGATTTTAGCCACGATTTGGCAAGATGTCTTGGGAATTAAGCAAGTAAGTCGCTACGATAAATTCTTTGAAGTCGGTGGTGACTCCATCCTCAGTATTCAAGTAGTCGGTCGCGCTCGTCAAGCAGGAATCAAAATCACCCCACGACAAATATTCCAATATTCAACCCTTGCCGAACTAGCTGCTGTAGCTGATACTTGCACATTGATGTTGGTTCAACAGGGTTTAGTGACAGGATTTGTACCTCTAACTCCGATTCAACATTGGTTCTTTGAGCAAAATCGATCTGAACCGCACCATTTCAATCAATCAGTACTGCTGCAAATTCCCTCTGATCTCAAACCAGAGTTACTGTCCCAAGCTATTGGCAAATTATTAGAGCATCATGATGCTTTACGTTTGCGGTTTAGCTTTGAGGAAGGTGAATGGCAGCAAATCAACTATGGTATTTCTGATGAAGTACCTTTCCAAGTCATCGACTTATCCCAAACTCCTCAATCACAACTACCACAAACCTTAGAGCAAATAGCGACTATCCAACAGGCTAGACTAAATCTCTCAGATGGGCCATTAATGAGAGTGGTATTGTTTCAATTAGGCAATAACCAAGATAGTCGATTACTGATCGTTATCCATCATCTAGCGGTCGATGGGGTCTCCTGGCGGATTTTACTAGAAGATTTGTTCACAGTTTACCAGCAGTTAAAACAACAAGAAACTATTCAACTGCCACCTAAGACCTTAGCTTTTAAAGAATGGGCTATGCTTTTGCAGGAATATGGGCAAGCTGAGGCAGTGCAATCGCAATTACATTACTGGTTAAAACAGCCTTGGTCTGAGGTGAATTCCCTACCAGTAGATGATCCCACAGGAAAACAAAACAACTCAGTAGCTAGTGCTGCTAATGTATTTGTTACTCTCAGTCAAGAACAAACTTGCGCCCTCTTGCAACAAGTTCCCTCTGCCTATAATACCCAAATTAACGAAGTGCTACTGACAGCTTTAGTGCAAACTTTGGCAAAATGGACAGGAAATTCCACAGTACTCATTGACCTAGAAGGGCATGGTCGAGAAGATATATTTGCAGATGTGGATGTATCTAGGACAGTAGGCTGGTTCACAAGCATATTTCCAGTAATATTGCAACTGCAAAATCAAAATCATTTGGGAGAGGCTCTCAAATCAATTAAAGAACAGTTGCGAGCTATTCCTCAACAAGGTATTAGCTATGGAATTTTACGTTATTTGAGTCAAAATCAAGAAATTAGTTTTCAAATAGCCGCACTACCATTCAGGGAAGTTAGTTTTAACTACTTGGGTCAATTCGACCAGGGACAATTACGAGGAATTGATTGGAAATTAGCTAGTGAATCTAAAGGAGCTAATCAAAGTCTGGAGGGGCATCGTACTCATCTATTAGAAATTACTGCCAGAGTAGTAGAAGGGCAGTTGCAAATTAACTGGAGCTACAGTCGCCACCTCCATCGACATTCTACAGTAGAATCACTCGTTCAGAAGTATCTCCAAGCTTTGCTCAAACTGATTGACCATTGTCTGTCTCCTGAAGTTGGGGGATACACTCCCTCTGATTTTCCAGTGGCGAACTTAAATCAACAGGAACTAGACGAAATTCTCGCGGAAATTGACTAAAGAGGATAGAAACGACAATGTTAGTTGAAAAATCTCAGAAAAACAAAAACGTAGAGTCAATTTATCCTCTCTCCCCCATGCAACAGGGGATGCTCTTTCATAGTATTTATGCTCCAGACTCAGGAGTTTATTGCAATCAAACGCTAATCACTATCTGTACAGACATTAACGTTATTGCTTTTAAACGAGCTTGGGAACAAGTCGTAGAACGCTACTCGGTGTTGCGGACTCTTTTTCTCTGGGAGAAGCGTCAACAACCTCTACAAGTAGTGCGAAAGCAGGTGGATTTACCTTGGAACTATCAAGATTGGCGAAACCTTTCCTCCATAGAGCAACAACAGCGTCTAGATTCTTTACTGCAAACAGAATATCAAGAAGGGTTTCAACTTAATCAAGCACCTTTGATGCGCTGTACATTAATTCGGCTATCTGATCAAAGCTATAAATTTCTTTGGAATTGGCATCATATCCTGTTAGATGGTTGGTGCTTACCCATAATTTATAAAGAAGTTTTAACCTTCTATACTGCTTACTCTCAAGGTCAAAACTGCTATCTTCCTTCTCCTCGTCCTTATCAAGACTACATTATTTGGTTACAGCAGCAAGACTTATCTGTTGCGGAAATGTTTTGGCGGCGCACCCTTAAGGGCTTCACTGCTCCTACCCCACTAGTGGTAGACCGACCCCAGCTTAGTAACTCTGGAGTACAACCAACTTATCAAGAACAGGAATTGTATTTATCCCGCGCTACCACTAAAGGATTGCAATCTTTGGGTTTGCAATATGGTCTGACTTTATCAACTTTGATCCAAGCAGCCTGGGCTATTCTCCTCAGTCGCTACAGTGGAGAGTCTGAAGTTTTATTTGGTGTCACAGTTTCCGGTCGTCCTGCCAGTTTGCCGATGGTAGAAAACATGGTGGGGTTGTTTATTAATACCTTACCACTGCGAGTATCCACTCCCAAATCAGAATTAATTATACCTTGGCTACAACAATTGCAACAAAAGCAAGCAGAACTTCAGGAGTACGCTTATAGTACTCTGGCGGAAGTACAAAACATGAGTGATGTACCACCAGGAGTTCCGTTATTTGAAAGCTTGGTAGTGTTTGAGAACTATCCTATGGATAGCTTGTCAGAGGAGCCAAATCAATTATTGCCAGTCAGCAAGGTGGAGAATTTTGAACAGACAAACTATCCTTTGACCGTAGCAGCAATACCCAAACAAGAGTTGCTCATAAAATTTAGTTACGATACTAGTCGTTTTACAGGCGACACAATTGTGCGGATGGCTGGTCATTTGCAGACCTTATTAACAGCGATTGTTGCTAATCCCCAGCAGCAGATAGCTGAACTACCGTTATTGACACAAGCAGAACGACATCAGTTATTGGTAGAGTGGAACGATACTCAGACTGACTATCCTTTAGATAAATGTATCCATCAACTATTTGAAGAACAAGTAGAACGCAACCCCAATGCAGTTGCAGTGATTTTTGAAGGTCAACAATTAACCTATCAACAATTAAATCAAAAAGCCAATCAATTAGCTCACTATTTGCGAACAAAAGGTGTAGAACCAGAAGTATTGGTGGGAATTTTTGTTGAGCGTTCAATAGAGATGCTAATCGGACTACTGGGAATTTTAAAGGCAGGGGGAGCTTATTTGCCTTTAGACCCTAGTTATCCGAGCGATCGCTTAATTTATATGCTCACTGATGCGGCAGTGTCAATTTTACTAACTCAGCAGTCTCTAGTAGACTCTTTAGAAGCAAATTCAGCCGAGGTGGTGTGTTTAGACCGTGATTGGCACATCATTGCTAATTATAGTCAACACAACCCCGTCAACTTGGTGAAAGCGGAAAATTTGGCTTATGTGATTTATACCTCTGGTTCTACAGGTAAGCCAAAGGGAGTGATGAATATCCATAAAGGTATTTGCAATAATTTATTGCGAACAATTGATACTTATCCGCTTATCGCAGGTGATTGCATCCTGCATATAGGTGTTTTAAGTTTTGATGTTTCAGTCTGGGAAATCTTCTCGTCTTTAACATCTGGCACTACTTTAGTAGTGGCTAAACCCGAAGGTCACAAAGATATAGCTTACCTGATTAATTTAATTGCTCAACAACAAGTCACTCAAGCATCTTTTGTTCCCTCAATGTTGCGAATTTTTCTGCAACAACCAAACTTAGAAAGTTGTCGTTATTTAAAGCGAGTCTTTAGTGGTGGAGAAGCACTATCTTATGAATTGACTCAACGATTCTTTGAGCGATTGGACTGTGAATTACATAATCTTTACGGGCCAACGGAAACAGCAGTTTATGCCACTTACTGGCAATGTCAGCCACAATCTAATTACCAGGTAATTCCCATTGGTCGCCCCATTGCCAATACCCAAATTTATATTCTTGATCCTCATCTACAACCATCTGGAATTGGCATTGCTGGAGAATTACATATTGGGGGTGTACAATTAGCTAGAGGCTACCTCAACCAGCCAGAATTAACTAATGAAAGATTCATTTCTAATCCTTTTGGTGAAGGTAAATTATATAAAACTGGGGATTTAGCTCGTTATCTAAGTGATGGAAATATAGAATATCTTGGTCGCATCGATCATCAAGTTAAACTACGAGGTTTACGTATTGAGTTAGGAGAAATAGAATTCCTTTTAGACACTCATCCCCAAGTAGAACAAACAGTTGTAGTTCTGCAAGCAGATACTTCTGAAAACCAACGCTTAGTAGCTTATGTAGTTAGAAAAAACTCATCATTGACTCCTAGCGAACTGCGTCGCTTCCTACAGCAGAAATTGCCAGCTTACATGATACCTTCAGCTTTTGTAGTCTTGTCAGAATTACCATTAAATCCTAATGGCAAGATAGACCGTCGAAAATTGCCTCAACCAGATGAAACATCGATAGTAGAATTACCATATTTACCTCCCCGCAATTCCTCAGAAAGGATTTTAGTAAGCATTTGGCAGCAAGTTCTGCAAGTATCAAAGGTGGGAGTGAATGACAACTTCTTTGATTTAGGAGGACACAGCCTTAAAGCAATTGCTCTAGTCAATCAGATTCAAGAAAAATTGGGTCTTTCTTTTCAAATCAAACAAGTATTTTTGCATCCGACAATAGCAGAACAAGCAGAGTTATTAACTGCTAGTACGCCTATTAATGTTCAGGTAATTCCCCATTTATCTAAGCAAGAAAATTATGAAACATCTCATGCACAAAAACGTTTCTTTGTGTTGCAACAGATGGATCTAAACAATGTGGCTTATCATATTGTGTCTACACTCAAAATAAAAGGAAATTTTGACCCTGATGCCTTTGAAAAAGCAATGCAAGTTTTGATTGCTCGCCATGAAACATTGCGGACATCGTTTGTATTAATCAACGGTGAACCGAGGCAAAAGGTACTTGCACATAGTCCTTTTCATGTGGGATTTCAAGATTGGAGCAATCAACCTCATGCTGAAAGCCACATCCTAGAAATTATTAAACAATCCCAAGAACCTTTCGATTTAGAAAATAGCCCACTTTTACGAGCTAATATTTATAAGCTCCCAGAGCAACAATATATTCTGTGCATGGAAATCCATCATATTATTTGTGATGGCTGGTCGATGGATTTATTAGCTAAAGAATGCTTAAAATATTACAATTACTTTGTTAAAGGCTTACAGCCAAATCCAGATAAATTGTCTATACAATACAAAGATTATGCAGCATGGCAAGCTAATATTTTACGCAGTGATGAGTATAGAAAAAACTTAGATTACTGGCGGCAAAAACTTGATAATGGGCAAATACCCCGCATTCACTTACCTACAGATTTTCAACGACCTTCTATTAAGACTTTCAATGGTTCACATTTAAGCTGGACATTCAAACCAGAAATAGTCTGTGGGTTGCGAGGGATTTGTCAACAAACAGAAAGCACTTTGTTTATGGCACTATTAACAGCAGTAAAAGTATTACTGTATCGCTACAGTGGTCAACACGATATTTCCATTGGTACAGAAATTGCCACTCGCAACCATCCTCAACTGCAATCTTTAATCGGTTTATTTCTGAATACACTAGTTCTGCGTGACCAAATAGAGCCAGAACAAGGTTATAAAAATTTGCTTGCACAAGTTCGTCAAACTGTTACCGAAGCATTTGAACACGCTGATTACCCGTTTGATATTTTGGTAGAAGAACTAGCAATTTCTAAAGAGATTAACCGTACACCATTGTTTGATGTGTTATTACTTCTACAAAATTTTGGTCAACCTATAGCTATAGAAGAATTACAAATCAAATCCCTAAATTCACTAACTCCTACCAGTAAATTTGACCTGTCTTTTGTATTTATTGAGCAAAACGAGCAACTCAGGTTAGATTTAATTTACAATACAGATTTATTCCAAGCAGAGAGGATGCAAAAATGTCTGAGCCATTTCGATAAGTTGCTTACCGAAATGCTAAACAATCCTAGCCAACCAATCTGTAAAATTTCTCTTTTATCTCCAACAGAAACCGCTTTTTTTGAAAGTTTTATTCAACCAATTCCTCGCTTAGAAAGACGCACAGTAATCCATGATTTTATCGAGCAAGTAAGAGCTTTACCAGACAAAACATCTATTATTTATTCTCAGGGAGAATTAAGCTATCTGGAATTAGATACACTTACTAACTCTTGGGCTAACATCTTTAAATATTTAGGCATTCAAAAGGATAATATTTGTGGCGTAATTCTTGAAGGAGATTATCGTCAAGTATTAGCAATGTTAGCGGTATTTAAGGCTGGGGGAATTTATTTACCTCTGCGTTTGGATGAACCAGAAGAACGCTCTTTACGCATGATGAGCAAAACATCCCCCACTATGATAGTAGTCGATTCCGAGAATTTAGATATTATCAAACCTCGATTAGCATTATTACCAAAACCACCTCAAATATTAGTGATAAATGCCCATGAAATTCAGCAATACTATCAATGGGATGGCACAAATTATCAATGCTTGCTTGTAGAAGCAAATCATGATAAAAAAGTTCTAACTATGCCTGACGCAGATGATTCTAACTATATTATGTTTACTTCTGGATCAACAGGTGAACCCAAAGCTATACTTGGTAGTCACGGCAGTTTGCGTCACTTCATCAATTGGGAAAAATTAGAATTTGGAATTAATTCTAATTGGCGCTGTCTCCAAATCGCACAAATTAATTTTGATGCTTATCTTAGGGAAACTCTTGTAACTTTATGTTCTGGAGGAACTCTTTATATTCCTGATAGCACAGACCGCGAAGATTTAGAAAAGTTATTACTGCGGTTAGGAGAATGGCAGATTAACTTACTGCACACTGTTCCTTCGGTGATGCGCCTATTTTTAAAGATTGGTCGCAATTTAACCAATGCTGATCAATTACTCAAGAATTTACGAGTTTTGGTATTGGGAGGAGAACCTTTATTTGTCAAAGAACTCGGTGAATGGCATCAAGTTTTTGGTTCTCAGACAGAATTTGTCAATATTTATGGTGCAAGTGAAACCACCTTTGTCAAACATTTTCATCGGATTCCTGATCCGAATAAAATTACTTATGCCAGAGTTCCTGGAGGTAGAACACTGCCAGAGGCGGCATTTGCAGTGATTGATGGGACTCGTCCTTGTGCTGTAGGAGAAGTGGGAGAAATTTTCGTCAAGTCACCTTATTTAACAAAAGGCTATTACCAAGACCAAAGATTAACCAATTCTGTTTTTATACCCAATCCTTTGAATCATGGGGCTGATATAGTTTATTGCACAGGAGACTTGGGACGACTGCTACCGGATTTAACGGTGGAAGTGATAGGACGCAGTGATAAGCAAGTGAAGTTGAATGGAGTACGGATTGAGTTGGGAGAAATTGAAGATGCACTAGCTGCTATTGATGGTGTAGAAAAAGCACTGGTAATTGCTGAGGAAAAAGAAGAATTAGTGACAGTTATTGCATATTATCAAGCAGAGAATGCTATAAATCATCAACATATTAGCAGCCAATTAAAACAAGTTTTACCGATTTATATGCAGCCAAATTATTTGATGCAGTTGGCAGATTTTCCGTTATTACCAAATGGCAAAATCAATCGTCTAGGACTACCAAAAGCAGAAGCAAATATTGCTCAAACAAGTCATCAAATTACTAGCTTTAATCCACAAGAAGCTTTATTAGCCTCCATTTGGACTGAATTATTGGAGGTAGAGGTGAGTGATACTAATCAGTCATTTTTTGAGCTAGGAGGAAATAGTTTAAAGGCCATGCGCTTAGTGTCGCACATACGTAACCAATTCGGAGTTGCATTGCGATTGCGAGAAATTTTTACTCAAAACACTTTAAAAGCACAAGCTGATTTGATTCAATTACGACAAGAAAAATGATAAATTCACTACCGAATCAACAATATTATGAAGTATCCCACGCTCAAAGGCGGATGTGGATTCTGCACCATATAAGTGAATATTCTAGTGCTTACAATATTAGGTTGGCAATGAGAATTAATGGCAGCTTAGATATTGCCGCATTCACAGCAGCTTTTCAACAAATTGTAAACCGCCATGAAATTTTGCGTACTACTTTTACAAATATCGCAGGTAGCATTCAGCAAATTGTACATGAAGAAGTGCCTAAAGAACAGTTAGTAGTATTTAGAGATTTAAGAGAACAAAAGGATGCTGAAACAATAGCTGATAGCTTGATTCAAGAATCAGCAGACTCGCGTTTTGATTTAGAGAAATTACCTTTGATGCGAGTTTTGTTAGTGCAGATAAAGCCAGAGGAATTTTTGTTTGGTTTGACTATACACCATATTATTGGGGATGCGCGATCGCTCGACATCATTTTTCAAGAGTTCGTCACTTTATACTCTGCTTGCACGCAACAAAAAACTGCCGCTTTACCTGCACTACCATTGCAATATAAGGATTATACAGCATGGCAAAATCAGTGGTTAGAAAGTGAGGAGGCAAAAGAACAATGTAATTATTGGTGCGATCGCTTTGCTGGAGAACCACCCATACTCAACTTACCCACCGACTTTCCTAGACCACAATTTAAATCTTCTCAAGCTAGTATATATACTTATAATTTTAGTCAGAGTCTAAGCGAAAAATTACGCTCTTTTGCTGCTGGGAATCATACAACTTTATTTATTACCCTCTTAACTTTATTTAAAATATTACTCCATCGCTACACCGGACAGCATGATTTAGTCATTGGTATACCTATTTCTGGACGTAATCATCCAGACCTAGAAAATCAAATTGGCTTTTATGTTAACACTCTAGCTTTAAGAACTTTACTCCCAAAAGTGGGAACTTTTCAACAAGCATTGGCAGAAGTGACAAATACTTGTCTTGATGCTTATGAGTATAATGAATATCCTTTTGATAAATTAGTATCTGCCCTTGATTTAGAACATGATTTAACACGAAATCCTTTATTTGATGTGATGTTTTCACTGCTTAGTAAAGACAGTAAAGCAGTGATAAAAATTCCTGGGATTGAACATCAAGCATACCCACTAAAACCTCGAACTGCTCAATTCGATTTGAGTTGGAGTTTATTTGAAGATACCAACGATTTAAGATTGGTTATAGAATACGAACCGGATCTATTTCGAGAAGAGACGATCGCTAGAATGAGCGGTCACTTTTTACAAATTATTCAGGCAGTAGTCGAGAATCCTAATTGCCAATTGTCACAAATCAATTTACTAACTCCTGAAGAACTTTATCAGTTACTAATAGAATGGAATAACACAGAAGTCGCATATCCTCAAGATAAATGTATCCATGACCTATTTGAAGAACAAGTAGAACGCAACCCCAATGCAGTTGCAGTGATTTTTGAAGGTCAACAATTAACCTATCAACAATTAAATCAAAAAGCCAATCAATTAGCTCACTATTTGCGAACAAAAGGTGTAGAACCAGAAGTATTGGTGGGAATTTTTGTTGAGCGTTCAATAGAGATGCTAATCGGACTACTGGGAATTTTAAAGGCAGGGGGAGCTTATGTGCCTTTAGACCCTAGTTATCCGAATGATCGCTTAATTTATATGCTAACTGATGCGGCAGTGTCAATTTTACTAACCCAGCAGTCTCTAGTATACTCTTTACAAGCAAATTCAGCCGAGGTGGTGTGTTTAGACCGTGATTGGCACATCATTGCTAATTATAGTCAACACAATCCCGTCAAATTGGTGAAAGCGGAAAATTTGGCTTATGTGATTTATACCTCTGGTTCTACAGGTAAGCCAAAGGGAGTGATGAATATCCATAAAGGTATTTGCAATAATTTATTGCGAACAATTGATACTTATCCGCTTATCGCAGGTGATTGCATCCTGCATATAGGTGTTTTAAGTTTTGATGTTTCAGTCTGGGAGATATTTTGGTCTTTAACATCTGGCACTACTCTAGTAGTGGCTAAACCTGAAGGTCATAAAGATATCGCTTACTTGATTAATTTGATTGCTCAACAACAAGTCACTCAAGCATCTTTTGTTCCCTCAATGTTGCGAATTTTTCTGCAACAACCAAACTTAGAAAGTTGTCGTTATTTAAAGCGAGTCTTTAGTGGTGGAGAAGCACTATCTTATGAATTGACTCAACGATTCTTTGAGCGATTGGACTGTGAATTACATAATCTTTACGGGCCAACGGAAACAGCAGTTGATGCTACTTGCTGGCAATGTCAGCCAGATTCTAACTGTCGAATAATTCCCATTGGTCGCCCGATAGCTAATACTCAAACTTACATCCTCGATCAATATTTGCAACCAGTTCCCATTGGCATTGCTGGAGAATTACATATTGGAGGTGTCTCTTTAGCTAGAGGCTACCTCAATCAACCAGAATTAACTAATGAAAAATTCATTTCTAATCCCTTTGGTGAAGGAAAATTATATAAAACTGGAGATTTAGCTCGTTACCTAAGTGATGGAAATATAGAATATCTTGGTCGCATCGATCATCAAGTCAAACTACGAGGTTTACGTATTGAGTTAGGAGAAATTGAATTTCTTTTAGATACTCATCCCCAAGTAGAACAAACAGTTGTCATTCTGCAAGCAAATACTTCTGAAAACCAACGCTTAGTAGCTTATGTAGTTAGAAAAAACTCATCATTGACTCCTAGCGAACTGCGTCGCTTCCTACAGCATAAATTGCCAGCTTACATGATACCTTCAGCTTTTGTAGTCTTGTCAGAATTACCATTAAATCCTAATGGCAAGATAGACCGTCGAAAATTGCCTCAACCAGATGAAACATCGATAGTAGAATTACCATATTTACCTCCCCGCAATTCCTCAGAAAGGATTTTAGTAAGCATTTGGCAGCAAGTTCTGCAAGTATCAAAGGTGGGAGTGAATGATAACTTCTTTGATTTAGGTGGTCACTCATTACAAGCCATGAATTTGATGGCATTAATTTATCAAGAACTAGAAATTGAAATTCCTTTATCGATGATTTATGAAAAACCAACAGTAGCAGAATTGAGTAAATATATCATCTACGCTAAAGAGATGAATATCCAACCTAAAGAACGTCCTTATATAGTTTTTAATCAAGCACGAGAAAAAGCAGTTTTTATATTTCCGCCAGCTCTTGGTTTTGCCGCAGCTTACGCAAATTTAGCTGATTATTTAACAGATTATGCTATATATACTTTCAGATATATAGCCGATGAAGCAACTTTAGAAAAATATGCAGAATTGATAGACGACATAGAACCAAATCAAGACTTAAAATTGATGGGACATTCAGCAGGTGGTTTTTTGGCAATGTTGATGGCTCAAAAGTTAGAAAGTCGCGATCGCGTGGTTTCTGATGTGATTTTAATAGATACTTATCGAGGCGGTCGTGAAGCTCAACAAGCTGAAATGTCAGAAATTATAGAAGGCGTTGATACTTTCTTGTTAAATCCCAAACGTCAGGAATTGAGGCGTTACTTTATGGAGAATCAAAAATTACGCGATCTCACCTACAATCAAGTCTGGGAATACTTTAATTTTCTCTGGTATTCCGATTTAAAAAATGTGCAAATTAATGGCAATATTCATCTCATCCGTGCTGAAGGCAACTACGATTATGAAGATGATTGGATACAAGCTACAAGGGGACAACGAATCAATTATTATGCCCATGGTGTCCACCGAGAGATAATCGATCCCCCCTATCTCAATCAAAACGCCACTATTATTAATGCGATTCTTAGTCAGAATTGAGAATCTGAAAATTTAGAATAAGCTGTTACGCAGCTAAACTGAATAAACAGCATTACCTTTATTTTTAACTTTGCGCTCCCATTTACAGCACTTCCCGTTGTTATGAGGTACAGTAACAACAATTAGGTGATTTCTGAAAAAGAAATTACCAGCTAAAGAGGTTGAATAAAGATGTCCCATTTGGGTAAAAGTGGATTTCGCTGCAATCTAGATGTTTAGAAGCTTTGGCTACTGCTCTACCAATTCCGATTAAATTTGAAAGTAGGAAAAGAAAAATACAGAGATTTCTATCTTTACCAAACCTAACAATTGAGAAAATCTGGTTTCCGATTGTAAAAACATTTTTAGAAACATATTTGAAGGATGAAGAATTAATTTATGTAGTGATGGATAGGACGGCTTGGGGACGCATAAATTTATTCATGATTAGTATAGTTTGGGATCAAAGGGCATTTCCTGTATATTTTGAGTTATTGCCAAAGTTAGGTAGCAGTAACTTTGAGGAGCAATCACGAATATTGAAGAAAATTTTACCCATTTTTAATAACTATAAAATCTGCGTATTAGGTGATAGAGAATTTTGTTCTATAAAACTAGTAAATTGGTTAAGTGCGATTCGTTGTTAGCTGAATCACGGTATCCAGCCCGTACATAAGCTAACCAACCCAATCCAATCATGGAAAAAGGTTGAACTCTCGGTCTGATATGGGTGAAAGCCCCATTTACCAGACTCAGGTATGACTCCCTACCTGCCCACACTGACCAGACTCGGTATCTGGAGGGTGAAGCTGGAAGGCGCAATCAGACATCCGTTGTGGGGTGACACTTGGCGTTAACGGGGAGTTCCCACGGTGAAACACCAGCCTAGAAAAGCAACCTAATGTTAAGCAGGACACAACAACAAAACCTGACTTCACTGGAGATTAATTCCCGCCGCATCTTCTTATAATAGCGGCAAGAGTCTAGGGAATCCAGTGGTTGAATTGGCTACACCTAACGGAACTAACAATCAACCGAGGGAACGAATAAAAACGGGTTGAGGGTCTAAGGGCGGATTCGTTCCCTATAAGTAGGCTGGACGAGCAGCGGAACTCCCTCAATTCGGGTAGGACAGACCGTAATTGGTCTGAGGTGTTCAGAATACACAAATGGTCGCAGAGCATGATTAGACACAGAGACAACTAAGCGTGAATCCTGGAAGAAGTTACCTTGGAAGAAATTCCGCCGTGACTTATTCCGCCTACAAAAACGAGTGTACAAAGCGGTTCAAGTTGGCGACAAGCGCAAAGCTAAGTCCCTACAAAAACTGATTCTGAAGTCTACCGCAGCAAGATTACTGGCTATCCGTCAAGTAACACAGCTAAATGCACAGGAAAAAGACAGCGGGAATAGACGGTAAAACCGCGCTCTCATTCGAGCAAAGGTTTCAACTGAGTGAAAAACTCAGAACCGAATGTAACGACTGGAAACACCAGGGATTACGCGAAATACCCATCTCCAAAAAGGATGGTAAAACCCGAATTCTCAAGCTTGAGTATTAATCTGCTTGACTTGTTCAAAAATGGCTTCTGTTTCGGGAATTTTCTTGATAGGTTTAGTTTTCAGGACTCTCTTTAAGGTATAGCCTAAATCATTCAATTTTCGGCGAATTGTTTCAGATGTTGGTAGTTCTTCCTCCGTGTAACCATATTGTGCAATTAGTTGACGACGGACTTCACTTGCTGTCATGCGTGTATATAACTTTGTACTCTTAAAACTGGGGTCTGTTTGACTTTGTGGATCTACTAAGGATTTCATATACTACGTTATTAAAGATGGTTGCTGGTCATTGGAGGAGAGCTTTAAGGACAGAATGAGTGAGCTTGCAATGATATTAGGTGAGTGCGAGAGATGCAATTATTGGATGAGCAGATTAAAATATAGTTAGCTAAGGTTGGTTTTACTTTATAGGTTTTATGACTCCAGTTATTTTGCAAAAGCTTAATCCTATCGTTCTTGAAAAACTCAAATATCTTGCTCAAAGTCATCAACGGACTTTAGAAGAAGAAATCACATCTATTCTTGAAGATGTCACGGAAAATACACCTATAATTACGCCTGAAAATAGGGGCTGGTTTCCTGGTTTTTTTGAGGAAGTTATTGGTGGATGGGAAGGAGAACCACTGGTTAGGGAGCATCAAGCAGAAGCGCAGGAGAGAGATTTTTTGTTATGACATATTTACTTGATACTAATGTTTGCATCAAGTTGCTTAATAATAGCAATCAGTTAGTTGTTCAAAAATTGTCAGAACAAAGCCCTGAGAATATTAATTTGTCTACAGTAGTTGCATTTGAACTTTTTTATGGAGCTTTTTGTAGCCAAAAAATAGAGAGTAAGTAGAACGGCTTGAATAATTCAAAGTTTGTAGTGAGGAATTTATTCCTCATTTGAGGGCTGAAGCCCTTACTACGAAATCATCTCCAGATTTTTTACATTACTTAATCTACTTTGATTTATTTTCGTCTACTTACTTAATATCAAGAAATCAGAGCGTTTTCTGAGTCAGTTTAGAATTCTTAGTTTTGATAAAGATGCAGCAAAAGTTTGTGCTTATATTCGTTCTGATTTGAAGAAAAAGGGAACACCAATAGGAGTTTATGATTTACAAATTGCTGCAATCGCTATTGCTAATAATTTAGTTTTGGTGACTCATAATGTGGGAGAGTTTAGCCGAATAGAAGAGTTACAATATGAGGATTGGGAGATGGAGTTATGAAATTATAGGGATTTGTTCAAGATTTAGAACTTAAATTAAATCCCGGTTCTAAACAAACAGGAATTGCTTTATTATTTAAATACCTAACACCTACATCTATAACGAAAATTCCTAGCATTTGGAATATTATAAACATAATAAACCAAGATTTCAACCCACCGCGGATGCTAGTAAGAATCCCCACAATTTTAGATAAATCATTGATTTTATTTCTGCTTTCTGCAAGTTGTTCCCAGTTTTCATCATCGTTTTGTTGATAAACCTCTAATGCTTTGACTCTGCTCATCAATGAAGAATCTTCCCAAAAAAGCATTTTTTCGACTTGTTGCATTTTGGCAGAGTTTTCCCTAACTTGAACTTCTAATCTAATTAATGTTTCAATTGATTGTCGGTCAACAATGGGATTTTCAGTTAAAGATTTCACCAGAAACTCTAACTCATCAGTAGAATGTCTTCCCGCCCCTGATTTGATAGCTTCGGGAATAGCCCTGAGTAATATGCCGTTTCTCTCATTAGATGCTTTAAGTTTTTCCTCTAGATTTTTTCTTTCAGTAATATCAACAGCTTGATTGACAATAAAACCCACATTCCGCACCCCAAAATGTTACAGAGGGAAATTACGGAGATGAAAATCAAAGGGAGCATCAAAACAAACAGATAAAGTGAAAAAAGGCATTTGAGAAACAGTAAATCACCAAAAATGTCATCAAAATCTATTCTCAATAAGAAGCAATAAGAATGCACACCACCTGGAGAGGTCAATAGATAAGTGAAAGAAGATATTCAAGAAACAATTATAAGTTAGACTAATCAATTAAAGTAAAAAACGAAATTATAGACATAGTAAAATGGAGCTATAAATCAAAGAGATTAGCTCATCTTTACAAGAGAAATTAAATTGATAGAGATGATAATTAGCTGACTAATTGATAGTAACGTAAACAATCATCTGGTAAAAGACTCAAGATAAAATCTCTGTCCTTATTCCAATTAGAAATATGTTTCTCCTGATTGAGTGTAACCAAATGAATACACTGAAAGCATTGAAAAATCCAGCGTAAAGTAGGACGATTAGTTGCTTTGCCTAATTGATTTTTAATTGTTGATTTAGACTCCAAAAGAGCATTTCTAATATGACGTTGAGCCAAAGTATAAACCAGTAGACATAAACCCATAATCATTCCCAAAGACTCTATTCTCTCAGGACTTTTGAGGAAAATACTGTCGGCAAAAAATAATGGGTCTTTGAGAAAAACAAACCCCCTCTCACATGACTGCTGGGCTTTATATTCACTTAGCATAGAATCATTGCTTAGTTCCTGTGAATCTAAAACATTTGTCGCAATAATAAAACGTCCCGCACTCAGCAATTCTGTATTAATTTTACTTTCATCCTGGGAGACTGTAGCTGATATTTGGTAAGATATTTCTTCTGGAGAATCTTTTGTCTTAGATTCGATTTGAGTAACAATACTTACGTTAATTTGGTGATATTTGAATTGTTTTGATAATTTTGATAATGCCTTGATAGCATCTGCAACACATGCAAATCTCTCTTGTGATAACTTTTTCAAATCTTGCACAGCTTTTGATTCTGCTTTGGTAATTTTTTGTGTGAGCTTATGCAGGTCTGATTCTTTTCTTTCTTGACTTTGCACTACTAACCATCTTTGTTCTATCCCTGCATAATTTTGGATTTTTGATGCTAATTTATATCCTGGTATTGTACTATCAATAAATTCTGATTCTGCTAATGTTGATATTAATGTTTTTGCTGCTTTTATGCTTAATGGTACTCGACATAACCAACGTAATTCTGACATCATTTTCAGGTTTGATTCTGTATATAAAGCAGCGTCAGCAACCATGAGACTATTAACTTCTAATTGTTTTTGATATTCTACTGCTATTTGACCAAAACATGATGAATCTGCTTGATTTCCCGATGCTAGTTTTAAAAATATTGGGATGTCTCCATCTCCTGAACATATCATTTCTATGATGAATTGTTTTAAATCTGGTCTATGGTCACGGGAATAACCGTAGGTGATGGTTATTTCTTTTGGTGATTTTACTGCTAATTCTTCTAATTCTTGGTTATTTCCTACTTTTTGACTCTCAAATATTACGAATGGTAAGCTAGTGTTATACTGCCCATGCACGTGCATTGATGATGAGTCTAGATGTGATGTTGATAGTGATACTCCAAATTTTTGAGCAGCTTTTAAGGCTATGATAAAAAAGATTGTATCTAAGCCTTTTATAAACAGTTTATCCATGACTCTCCCCAATTTATCGTCGTTAAGATATTCTGGTTTTACTCCTGTTCCTATTAGATGCTCACAGGCGATTGTTTCAAAATATTGGGGAAACATATATAACGGTTTGGAGACAAATCCTAACCCGTTTATTATCATGGCTTTTACCACTTGACCTGCATTTACTTTTTCGTCTTTTTCGACTCCTATTAATTCATTTATTATTTCTACTATTCCGATTGAATCTATGATTCCTGCTACTATCCCTAGATGGTCTATGTTCTCAATTTCTATTTCTTGAGGTTTTAATTTCACAACAGTTTCCTCTAATACTTCTGTTGTCATCAATTATTTCTTATTTGGTTATCAATTCATTTTTTTCTTTTGTTACCAAGTTTCACTTTATCACACCACGTCCCTTTTAATGCTACTTATTCTCATTAAGCATCTTAATTTTTGAATTGACTTTAGTTATTATGTACTACTTTAAGGGCTTTTTTGATCTGTGACAGTTTGGGGTGCGGAATGTGGGTTATAGCTCCATTTTACTATGTCTATAATTTCGTTTTTTACTTTAATTGATTAGTCTAACTTATAATCGTTTCTTGAATATCTTCTTTCGCTTATCTATTGACCTCTCCAGGTGGTGTGCATTCTTATTGCTTCTTATTGAGAATAGATTTTGATGACATTTTTGGTGATTTACTGTTTCTCAAATGCCTTTTTTCACTTTATCTGTTTGTTTTGATGCTCCATTTGATTTTCATCTCCGTAATTTCCCTCTGTAACATTTTGGGGTGCGGAATGTGGGTTTGAACGGCGTATAGGTGCATTTAGTCAGGATTTACAAGTAAAAATTAATAAGTTGTCTGTGGAAGATTTGGAGAATTTAGGTTTAGCGTTGTTAGATTTTACCAGTAAAGCTAATTTGGTTATCTGGTTGAATAATCAAGCGAGTTCAGTTGATTAAATCCATCACTTTTTCCTTTGCAACCAACCAAATACTTCCTCAACTGTGATTATTAAATTCACTCCTTCTACAACTGGTAATATATCTGTTCCAGTTAATAAATCTGGTAAACTATGAGGCTGATAAACTAAAATTGAACGCTCATTTGGATCAAGTAACCATCCAAGTTTTGTACCATGTTTAATACAATGTAAAATATTGCCAGTTACCTTGGTTTGACTTTGAGCCGGTGACAGAATTTCAATTATCCAAGCTGGTGCAAAATTAATCCCACTGCTAATAATATCACCGCTTTCATCTAATGGTATTTGATTATTATCAATAACTGCAATATCAGGAACTACGGAACGATTACCACAGCTACACCGCAGTTCTGGAAATGCTTCGTAATCACTTGTTGCTGTGTCAATTACTGCAACTAATCTTTTTTGTAATAAACTGTGTTTACCTCCGCCCATAGGTTTTTGAATTGCTTCTGTGTTAATATATTCCCATGGTGGTGACTCATCAATAAAACCCAGTTTTAAGAATTCTTCTATGGTAATGATTTTTGCCAGAAATGTTGTTGTCATTTATTTAGACTCAGAGGATAACTGTTGCTGTTTTACCCAATTTCTAAAGGCTTTAAGTGTCGCATTTCTCCCTGCGGTTTTACTTTGTTGAAGATATTGGGGAATTACTGCAATTAAAGGTAAATTAGGAAAATTTAAACTTGACTGAGATTCTAGATAATTCCCATCTTGTAAGATATTTATTCTTAAATTACTATTCTCAAAACGCCATAATTCTGGAACTTTTAAGGCTTGATAAATATTTGCATGAGTGCGGGAAGTAATATCAATTTCTAAGGCTAAATCTGGTGGAGGATCTATTGTTAAATCTAATCGCTTTTTTCCTCGAATTAAAGCTTCATTTTTAATATAAAAACATTGATCAGGTTCTATCCCTTTCTCCATAAATTGATTTTTAAATGTGGTAGAACCAAGACATCTAAATTCAATATCTAATTCTTCCAATAAAGCCTTAACTAAATCACTAATAATTTCTTTATCGTCTTCATGTTCTGGTAATGGTGCCATAATTTCTAATATTCCCTTGTCATAAGCAATTCGCGCTGCACGATGTTCTCCTAATTCTTCAAGAATAGTTTCTAATTCTGTCCAGGTGACATCTTGCAATATTACTGTTTGTCCTGGTGGTACATGGATGCGCTTTAATTCTAACAACATCTTTTCCACTCCTTGTTATTTAAACTTAATTTGATTATACTTGGGAATATTAATTCTGATTTCATGAAATATTATAACCAACCTCGTAACCAATAAATAAAAGTACCAATATATTCTTTGAATGCACTTGTGAATTGGTTTAAATTTTCAGTATCAGGGAGTAAATTGAGAATTGCGGCTTTTGGAGTGCTGGTAAGTTCTTGAAATTCACCTTGACTAACAAGAAAATCGGTTGGTGTGGGAATGACATCCATACCTTGACGGTGAAAAATTTTGAGCGATCGCGGCGTATGTATTGCTGAGGTAATTAATAATACTTTTTTGATTTGGCGAGCTTCAAGAATTTTACGGACATTGACAGCATTATCATGAGTATTGAAAGAATCAGGTTCTTGAATAATTGCTGTGGCTGGAACACCAATAGATGTAAGAATATTTGCCATATCTGCTGATTCTGGCGAACCACTACCGCGCCAATCAATCCGGCCACCACTAAGGATAATTATAGGGGCTTTTTTCTGAAAATAAAGTTGTGCGGCATAAATTACGCGATCGCCTGCTTCACTTAAATCTACTGTCACCCGTGGCCAAGTTGCTGATTTAGTTGCACCACCTAAAACTACAATGGCTTCAGCATTGGGGATTTGAGTAGCGGGGATATTTTGCCATTCTAGGCTGCGTACCAAGGATTTAGCCACCCAAGCATTACTACATATTAGCAACAAAGCTAAAGATAAAGAAATAGCTATAGTCGCAATCCGGGGACGTTTCCGTAAAGTTACTAAAGCCACTATTAAACTCACACTTGCCAATCCCAAAGGGTAAAAAAATAGTGGTAGGATTTTAGATAAATATAAAAACATAATTAGTTAATTATTAATTACTTTTCCCAAAAGCGAAAATTGAAAGTTGCAGATTCCCGACGGAAACGTTTAGTAGGTTTTCTTTTGCGTCTTTTCGCATTTCTCTCACTGGGCTGTTCTGTCTCTTCTTCTTCCACAATCTCCTCAGATAATTGTGTTTGTAACGCCTCCTCACTGCGCCACCAACCAATTATCCAGCCACCACCAACTCCAGCAATAGCACCGAATATAATACTCATAGGGGCTGAATAACCGAGGAAAAGGCAGCCCATCATAAAAAACAACCAATATTTTAATCCAGCATCAATACCATCATTAGAGGCTACTGTAGCAGGTTCAGGACTATTATCATTGGCAAATGTGAACCACCCCAAAGTAACACCACCCATAATGGCTATGAATAGACTCAGAGGAACTGAAGCATGAGCAATTCTGGAGATAATAAATAAAAATAATCCAAACAACAGTTGAGAAAGAAAGTTAGGTGAAGAAGAGAAAATATCGCCTAGCAGATTATTTTTTGGTGCCATAAGATTAGGAGTCAGGAGAAAGAATAATTATATCTCGTTCCCAGTCTCTGACTGGGAATGCTATCATGGAGGCTCTGCCTCAAATGTTATTAAAGGCAGAGCCTTTTAGAATTCATTCCCATACAGAGTATGGGAACGAGAAACGAGAAAAGTGTACTAACGTACACTAAAAATTTTTGGTTTGTTTTAGTCATCTTTAGATGACTTGAGCTATTAGACAGGGAATTTATTCCCCGACGGGCTATGAATTTTACGTTAATTTGACACTTACGAACAATGCTAAATCCTAACTTCCTAAACGAAAATTAAATCAATTCTGATAATTGCGTGTCTAGCGGTTGAGTTGTATCTACAACTGTTATATAAGGTTGTTCTTGATTTGTAAATGGTTCAGATTGCTTGATTTGGGATGCTAATAAATCAGCAGTTGCATCAGCAATATCACCAGTGCGGTTCAGCAGTCGTTCTGTGACAACTTCTAACGGTGCGGTGCAGTTGATAATATGTACAGGTAATTGATGCTGTGTAGCTTGAGAAATAGCTGCTTCCCGTAAATCCTGACGATCATATTTGGCATCTAAAATTACAGACCAACCTTGATTAGCCAGTATAATTCCTAATGCTAACAATCGGCTATAGGTTTTTTGCGTCATTTCTGGTGTGTAGATTTCATCCCCACCTTTTTCTAAGAGGGGAATTCCTGCTAAATGCTTACGCACAGCATCAGAACGGAGATGAACTGCATTGAGTTTTCGGGCTAAATATTTAGCTGTGGTACTTTTACCAGCGCCAGATAAACCCGACATCAAAATCAGTTTTCCCTGTTGGGGTTTAGTATATTCCCACGCTTGACGATAATATGCAGATGCAGTTTTTGCAGATTCTTCTTTTACCGCAGCCGGGATGTTAGGATCATCTAATAAAAAGGAATTTACCTTAGCTCGCACATAAGCCTGACGGCTTAAATATAAAGGTAATACCTGTAAACCTTCCCAGTCTCCAGTTTGCTCTACATAGGCATTTAAAAAGGCATTTCCTAAGTCTTTCCTTCCTCTGGCTTCAATATCCATAACTGTAAATGCTACGTCATACATAACATCCACAAACCGGAAAGGCTCATTGAATTCTATGCAGTCAAATAGCATAATTTTGTCATGCCAAAGAGCTATATTTCTGAGGTGTAAATCGCCGTGACATTCACAAATATAGTTATTGTCAATTCTGCTTTTAAATAGTTCTGGATGTTGGACAAAGAAGTTATCTGTATATTGTTTTGTTGCCTCAAACTGCTCTTGTGTCTGAGGTCTACCAATATAGTTTTGAGTTTGCTGATAATTCTCATCAATTGCTAATCGTATTTGTGAGACTTCCCCAAAACTACGAATATAATCGTTTGTGACTGATTCAGCATGATATTGAGCGACAACTCTTCCCAATTCTTCCAAATGACTTTCTTGCAAATTTCCACTGGCAAAAAGTTCACTAAAAAGGGCTTCTTGGGGAAATTGACGCATCTTTACTGCATATTCTACAACTTCTCCTGTTCCCCCTAAATGGTATTGTTCACCAACTAAAGTTAGGGGTAGAACTTCTAAATATAATTCACCTGCACCACGTTGATTTAAGCGCAATTCTTCTTGACAAAAATGTTGTCGTTTTTCTAAGGTGGAAAAGTCTAAAAAACCAAAGTTGGCTGGTTTTTTCAGTTTGTAAGCATAATCTCCTGTGAGGAGGACATAGGAAATATGAGTTTGAATTAATTGAATTGGTTCTGTTACAGAATGAGGATAAAATCCTGGTTGTAACATCTGTGAAATTAAATTTGGGAGATTGGTTTGTGTCATTGGTTAGTTGTTAGTTGTCAGTGGTTAGTAGGGGCGAAGTATTTGGAAGATAAATTATCGGTCATTGCCAAAAATAGTTCTCCAAGTGCTTCGCCCGTACAGTGGTTAGTAGGGGCGAAGCATTTGGAAGATAAATTATCGGTCATTGCCAAAAATAATTCTCCAAATGCTTCGCCCGTACAGCGAAGCATTTGGAAGATAAATTATCGGTCATTGCCAAAAATAGTTCTCCAAGTGCTTCGCCCGTACAGTGGTTAGTAGGGGCGAAGCATTTGGAAGATAAATTATCGGTCATTGCCAAAAATAGTTCTCCAAGTGCTTCGCCCGTACAGTGGTTAGTAGGGGCGAAGCATTTGGAAGATAAATTATCGGTCATTGCCAAAAATAGTTCTCCAAATGCTTCGCCCGTACAGTGGTTAGTGGTAAGAGGGATTTTGATACTCTTGCCTTTTTCCCACAAAAAAACCAGGGCTAACCCTGGTTCTCTTCGTTATTATTACCTGAATTTTAGCCTTTAGCACCAGCAAAAAAACTGATGTGGTAAGGCGTGCCTTTGGCTGGGTGAATCTGAACTTCACGAAGCACGGTTGTACCAGTCCACTCTAATTCAGCAATGCTGAGTTCCACTTGGGTTTTATTAGGAATAACTTGCTTGAGCAAACGTTCTACAACTTTAGCGTCAAGAACTAGAGAAATTGATTCAATCCCGTTGTGACCATACAAGTTGGCGGGAATTAATCCAGAACGGCGCAAAGCTCTGGGTTTGCTACCTTCGGGACGGGTTTTAGATTCGAGTGTGATTGCCATATAAGTTGTTAAGTTGTTAAGTTGTTAGTTGTCAGTTGTCAGTTGTCAGTTATTTTGCCAATGACCAATGACCAATGACCAATGACTAAACTGGTGTACCGTTAGGTTGTAACAGTGCGCGTTTGGGACCGTGAATAGGATCTTCAACAATGATAGTTTGATCACGACTTGCTCCCAAGGAAACAATTGCAATCGGCACTTCCATTAATTCTGCCAAGAATTTCAGATAGTCCAGTGCTTTTTGTGGTAACTCTTCCAGGGTACGACAGTGACTTGTTGACACTTGCCATCCTGGTACAGTTTTGTAAATGGGACGACAACGGGCGAAAAGACGAGCGCTGGTGGGGAAGTGTTCGCAGCGTTCACCATCAATTTCATAAGCCACACAAACATTGATTTCCTCTAGTTCATCGAGAACATCAAGTTTGGTAAGTGCCATACAATCCATGCCGTTAATGCGAACTGCATAACGACCAATAACCGCATCAAACCAACCACAACGACGTTTACGCCCTGTAGTTGTGCCAAATTCTGCACCGCGATCGCCTAACAAGTCACCAATTTCGTCATCTAGTTCCGTGGGGAAAGGACCTTCTCCCACTCTTGTCGTGTAGGCTTTGGATACACCAATTACCCGATCTATCATTGTTGGTCCTAGTCCACTCCCCACACAAGCCCCCCCAGCGACTGGGTTGGAGGATGTGACATAGGGATAAGTTCCGTGATCTAGGTCAAGTAATGTCCCTTGTGCGCCTTCAAACAAAATATTCCGTCGTCGTAAAACCGCATCGTAGATTTTCAACGATGTATCAACGACGAAAGGACGCAAGCGTTCCGCATAACCTAAATACTCCTCAATCACTTCTTCTGGATTGAGAGGTGGCAGATTATACAGCTTTTCTAAAATGGTATTTTTATAGTTTATCGTCCACTTTAACTGCTCACGGAGTCCGTCGGTGTCCATCAAGTCTAACATCCTGATGCCTATCCGCTCAGATTTATCGGCGTAGGTAGGACCAATACCTCTACCTGTTGTCCCGATTTTATGATTTCCCCGTACTTCCTCTGATGCCTTGTCAATCATGCGATGATAGGGCATGGTGACATGAGCCGTCTGAGATATCAACAGATTAGCCGTGGAAATATTTAATTCTTCTAGTTGTTCGAGTTCTTTAATCAAGACTTGCGGATCGATGACTGTTCCACAGCCAATGATACACTCGGTTTTTGGATACAAAATACCAGAGGGGATTAAGTGCAGCTTAAACGTCTGACCTTGGACTACGATTGTATGCCCAGCGTTAACTCCCCCTTGGTAACGTACCACCACGTCTGCGGAGCGGCTGAGTAAGTCAGTTATTTTACCTTTTCCTTCATCGCCCCACTGGGCACCTATGACAATGACGTTAGCCAAGAGATTATATTAAAGGGTAAAGTTTCCACAAAGATCCATTATTAACATATTTTTAATATTTTGTCAATAAATTGGGCATAACATTATTTACGGAGTATCAATACCTTGGCCAATTTACGAGGGTGAGATGATCATGCTTTAACTATGTAAGTAGGTGAACGGAAAAAAACCGTAGACGCGGAGCGGCTTCTCGAAGAGTAATATGTAACGAAAAGTAAAATCGCCCAAACCCTCTTCACTCCTGCCTCTTGCCTCTTGCCTCTTGCCTTGCCATAACGACGATTTTCAATGCTAACCTACTTAATGTGCGATAAGTTAAATTTTGTAATATTCTATAAATATCGCTGTGATAATATGTATCTAAATTTATGGACTTAGAACCCGCTACGGTGCTTGGAATTTCCTTTTGTGCGGCGTTAGTTGCTATTACTGGTATGGCAATTTACACATCTTTTGGACCCCCAAGCCAGGAATTAGATGATCCCTTTGATGATCACGAAGATTAACAGATCTATTAATTTAACATGATGGTTGGCATTGTCCACCCTACATTCTAGTCAGATGGGGTAATTCATGAATTATCCCTCCCATATCTATACTTTGAATATCTACCTCTAAGACTCAGTAGGTGATGTAGTTGCAGATGCTGGTGGTGAGATTTGTTGACTCTCAGAAGGTGCAGATTCTTCTCTCTGTTTAGTTGTATTTTCGGAGGGAATATCAGTAATAATAGGAGTTATTTTTTGTTGATTATATTGAGGAGATTCGATAGGAGTAGAGGTAGAAGTCGCTTTTTCAGAGGTTTTTTTGGTGCTTGCTCTTTGTTTTTGTATTTGCCGTTCTTGAAGTTTACGGTGACGCTGTGATCCTTTAATGGCAAAGTTAACTGAGGCTCTTACCCCTTCTCTTCCCTCTGCTGTGGGTGTTAATTTCCACTCTTGTGCAGCTTGTTGAGCGGCTTGATCTAGTTCGCTATCACCACTGGAACGGACTAACCGAACTCGCGTAACATTACCCTGGCTATCAGTATCAATAGCAACTTCTGCATTTCCTTCTATGCCACGCTGTCTGGCTCTATCGGGGTACTTAATTTGACACTGGATACAATCCGCACGATTCAGTTTAGAACTATTTTCTATGGGAGGTTTCGGTGCGGTAGCTATTGGTGTATTTTCTGGTTTTGGTTTATTCCCACTTTCATTCCCAACACCATTACCAGTACCATTACCTGTACTATTTCCAATTCCATTACCAACACCAGTACCATTACCAGTACCATTACCTGTACTATTTCCAATTCCATTACCAACACCAGTACCATTACCAGTACCGTTTCCAGTACCTAAACTATTTCTTGAGCGATCGCCTAAATTGCCTAAAATATTTTTATTCTGCGGTAACTGTGTGGAAGCGGTGGAGTTGCTAGGGATATTGTTGGAACTAGCATTAGGTTGAGTTTCTGACTTTAATGGTGTGATTTTTGTGGGTTTTGTCTGCACTTGGGGTTGAGTAGACGCTAGGGTATTTGCGTTTTCATCTAATTTTTGTATTGGTTTTGTTTCTACTGGGGGTGGTGTTGTCGCAGGTTCAGGAGTTGTGTTTTCTATTGGGTTAGTTTGTACAGGAGTTAATGTTTTCGCTGGTTCACGATTTGTAAGTGTTTGGGATTGTTTACTGATAAGGTTAGTAGTGATTTTTAGTTGAGCCTGTTTGGTTATGGGTGCGACAGAAGACTTAA
Organism: Dolichospermum sp. UHCC 0315A; assembly: GCF_008121535.1. GTDB lineage: Bacteria > Cyanobacteriota > Cyanobacteriia > Cyanobacteriales > Nostocaceae > Dolichospermum > Dolichospermum lemmermannii. The sequence goes on along the minus strand of NZ_CP043056.1, from coordinate 3,573,376 downwards.
TCATATTCAGGGCTGTTTCTGTTGGTGTAGAAATTCCGCCACCTTTATTTCCACCACCACCACCGGAATTTGTTTTTGCTAGGGATTTTATCTCTACTGGTAGTTGGGTTACTTCCTGGGGTATTGTTTCCAGAATTGTCACTTCAATGGGTTCTTCTCTAACTTCAGGGAATTTGAGAAAAAATTTGTTAATAGCTAAAGCTAGTATCCCAATATGTAATACCAATGAACCAATTAGACTAAAGAAAAGAAAAGTCTTTAATGCTTCAGCTTCTTTTTCGCGCTGTTCTATAGTGACACTTGAAAATTCCATATTTTCTGACTATTTATGATAATTATTTTCTTGATTTAGAATCCACTAAAAGATGATATCACCAACATCTATGCTTTGATGAATTTTTCTATTTAGGCAGGGAATAATTAATTTATTTTATTCATGGAATGGAGAATTTATGAAAATATTAAGATATTAAAGAAAAGCCATTTACCATGCTGATGATATTTTTGGTTGTACAGTGGTTACTAAATCTAATTACTAATAAAAAGACTGAGCGGGACAAAAAGCCCCGCACATTGTTAAACCATCAAATTAGATGTAAATTTACTTCTTCCAGCCGTTATCAGCTTGTTGTAGGACATAAGCAGCTACATTTTCTATTTGCTCTGCTTTTAACCGACCCTTAAAGGCTGGCATAGCACCTTTACCATTAGTAACTTGATAAACAATTGCTTCAGCCGAGTACATACCGTACTTTTCCAAATCTGCTTTTTTCAGGGTTTTGGCAGCATTAACTAAATTTCTGCCACCCGCATGACAAGAAGCACAATTAGCACTAAATATTTTAGCTCCACTGGCTGCGTCTGCGGCCAAAGCAGGACTACTGAAGGCAAAGTTGAAGATAGCTATGCCTAATAATAATACTGAGACAATCTTTTTCATCTGGTGTTCTCTCGACAACAATGTCTGAATCGGTGCAAATATCCTCCCTAATTCTCATTTGATTTCGTTGCATTAGTCAAACGACAGGCTGTCAAACTTGGCTGAAATAATTGAGAATTTCAGATTAATTGATTGATAGCTTCAGGGTTTAGGCAAAATGTAAACTTATATGAATTTAAATTGAAGAAGAGCAAAAAGAAATTAATAATGAAGGATAAAAGGGAGATTTGCTATATTTCCTCTTGTATCCTTTAAACTTCATTTTTGAGTGGCTAATTTGGTCAGATCCTTTTCAGTCACCCGACAAATCCGCCAATCTTCTAAAATATCTGCACCCATATTCCGGTAAAATGCCTGCGCTGACACATTCCAATCTAAAACACTCCACTCTAAGCGCCCACAATCCCTTTCTACAGCTATTTGGGCTACTTTGGACAAAAGTGCTTTACCAATACCTTGGCGGCGATATTCCGGCAAAACAAAGATATCTTCTAAGTAAATTCCTGGCTTGGTGAGAAATGTAGAATAATTATGAAAAAATAGGGCAAAACCTACAGCCTTACCTTCAAATTCGGCTAGGATTGCATCTACGTATTTTGGTGAACCAAATAAATGATCCTTGAGGGCTTCAGCATTGCCAATAACAGCATCAGATAGTTTTTCATATTCAGCAAGTCCCTGAATTAAGGCAAATAAGGTATGAGCATCACTGGGTTCGGCAAAACGGACAATTAAATTAGTCATTAGTCATTGGTCATTGGTCATTGGTCATTGGTTCGCATTTTATCTCAAGATGTCTAATTTTTTTAACCACAGACAACTAACAACGGACAACTGTACGGGCGAAGCATTTGGAGAACTATTTTTGGCAATGACCGATAGTTTATCTTCCAAATGCTTCGCCCCTACTAACAACTGTACGGGCGAAGCATTTGGAGAACTATTTTTGGCAATGACCGATAATTTATCTTCCAAATGCTTCGCCCCTACTAACAACTGTACGGGCGAAGCATTTGGAGAACTATGTTTTGGCAATGTCCGATAATTTATCTTCCAAATGCTTCGCCCCTACTAACAACCGTACGGGCGAAGCATTTGGATAACTATTTTTGGCAATGTCCGATAATTTATCTTCCAAATGCTTCGCCCCTACTAACAACTGACCACTGACTAATGACTCATACCAACCAACCTTTTAACCGCTTGGCTATGTGAGGACGGCGTAATTTCCGCATGGCTTTACTTTGGATTTGACGGACTCGTTCGCGGGAAAGGTTAAACATATTCCCCACCTCTTCTAGGGTGCAGGGTTCACTGCTAGTGAGTCCATAGCGGAGGGAAATGACATCTTTTTCCCTGGGGGTAAGTACGTCTCCGAGAACTTCCCAAATCTCCTGACGCATCATATTTTCGTTCATTTTGGCTTCGGGAGACTGGTTGTCTTCATCTTCTAGCAAATCCATTAATTCTGTGTCTTCTTCTTTACCGACACGGTGGTTAAGGGACAGGGCTTGACGACGCAGTTGTTGAAGTTGACGCAGTTGGTGAACTGTAATTTCCAAAGCTTCGGCCATTTCGGCCTCTGTGGGATTCCGAGCGAGTTTTTGTTTGAGTTCCCGTTGGGCTTTTTTTAGTTTATTAAGTTTCTCAACAATATGGATTGGTAAGCGAATAGTTCGGGCATCATTAGCGATCGCTCTGGTAATTGCTTGTCTAATCCACCAATAAGCATAAGTAGAAAACTTATATCCTTTATCAGGATCAAATTTTTCAGAAGCGCGGTTTAAACCCATTGCTCCTTCTTGAATTAAATCGAGAAAAGGGACACCACGATTTAAATATCGTTTAGCAATAGATACGACTAACCGGAGATTGGAGCGAATCATTTTTCGCTTGGCCACTCTACCTTGATACAAGCGGCTTTCCAGTTGTTTTTCTGTTATCTCTAATTGCGAAGCCACCTGCACCTTACTAGGCTGCGCTCCTAGTTCTAATTCCAAAGCTGCTTGCAATTCTTTGACTTCTTCTAAAAATCTCACCCGTCGCGCTAATTCCACTTCTTCATCAGGTTTGAGTAGGGGATAACGCGCCATTTCCTTAAAAAATGCGCCAACAGCATCATCATTTTCGGTTTTATTATATCCCGAAGGACGGGCTGCGGCCATGTCATCGCCATTGCGCTCTTCTGATGCCAAGTTTTCGACAATTGTAGCATCTTCATATACTACTTGATCTAAACTCTCAATTGATGGTTCTTCATGATCAGTAATATTCTCTAGTATTTCCATTGTTCCCAATTCAGCAAGATTCATAGTTTCCGTTAGAGATGGTTGCTTTGTTTGGTACATAATTTCATGACAACAGCCTCTTTCAGGCTTGGTAGTTTTCCCTTGAGGACAAATACACCCTTCTTCTCTAGCAAAATCCTCTCTTTTTAATCATTCCTCGTCTGGAATGGAAATCAGTATTTGTCCATTATTTTTAGTTCTGGCTAGATACGACCTATAATCATTAACGACTTTAGCACTCACAAAAAACTATTTTTTTCAGAAACCCAATAGACATATTCTCTATGCTTTTCTTGATTACTAAATAGGTCAAACCCCCTAAGACTAACTTTAACAAATATCAAAAACATAGAGAAAGAAGCCTATCTATCTATCTTAAATGATCTGGGGAAAAATCAGTTGCTTGTTGCCTGTAGTTTGTACATAGCTTCCGTGTAAAGGTGATAAATCACCGAAAAATGATATATATTAAATTTTCGTGTATTTTTTGCAAAGTTTTCAGGTTTGTCCGGCTGGAATCATCAGAGTAATTGAATAAATCGCCATTTTGGTACTAGAGTTATTTATCTCTCCGAAAATTTACTAAATGATCCAAATTACAAAAATGGTAACTTCTAATCCGGATAATATTTATCGTTTAAAAGCATCTCATATTCAAAAAATATTTAATATCTATCAATAGGTTGAAAAACTCTATGCCTTATTTCGTAGCTCAATCTCATGATTGATTAATAACATAATTTACTAGTTAATCAAGATGTTACAAATCACATAAAAATCTGGAAGTTTAATCACTTAATTACCTACTTACTCATGATTACTCATTACTTCGGCATATTTCTCAAGATAGGTTTTGCAACTTGAGTATCCCAGTCGGTAAGTCAACAAAGCATTAAAAAATCTGATCAAGACTGTGTAAGCTACTTGCTCAAATTTAAACTTTCAATCTTCAATTATTTATTGCCTAAATTGTAGAAGCTAATTTGTCTAGTACCGCAGTGCGGAATTAAAAATTAAAAATTAAAAATTAAAAAAGCAGATTACACAAGCTTTTGTCAAATTTTTAATGGTTGATTGACTTACGCCGTTGTGTACTAGTAGATTACATAAATTAGAGATTATCAAGGATTATGGGTAATTGAAGTATTGTAAAATACTATTTACACAAAGTAAAACCAAAGGATAGAATTAAACCTTGTCTGTGAATACAATATTTGTTTATAAATCAAAAATTTATGTATAGTATTGGTGCAAAATCATCTGTTATCGCTGTAGCTGAACCGGGAGGATCATATCAATCTCCAGCAAAATTACCTGAATGGGTGGAAGTGCTTGTAGACTGTCCAGGATGTTCAGATTTATTTACCTATAAAATCCCAGCACAGTTAGCAATCAAACCAGGAGATATTTTAAGCGTTCCCTTTGGTGCGACACAGGTAGGAGCGATCGCTATCCGCTTATTAACTGAACCGAATCTAGATATTCCCTTAGAAAAAATTCGGGAAGTAGAAGATGTAGTTAGTGAAGGGTTTTTTCCTCCTGGTTATTGGACATTACTCAACCGTGTTGCAGCCTATTACTATACACCTCTAATTTTAGTAATTCGCGTCGCTTTACCACCAGGCTTATTAGGAAGATCACAACGTCGTTTACGGTTAACTTCTCTGGGTAAAAAAAATCTGGCTATTTATATTAGTCCTATAGCCCAGCAAGTAATTACACTTTTAGAAAAAACCCCAACAGCAGACTATAGTTATCACTACATCCAACAAAAAGTTAAAGCTGCATATCGCGGAATTCGGGAATTAATCCGCTTAGGTTTAGCCGAAAATTATTTAGAACCGCCACAACTTACCAAACCTAAATTACAAAAAGCTGTCACACTTCTAGATAATAATCATGACGATTTAACAGCCCGTCAAAAAGAAATTGTGGAAGTTTTGCGACGACAAGGGGGAGAAATATGGCAAAGTGAATTATTGCAACTTTGCAATACCAGCACTTCCACCCTAAAAGCCTTAGTAGATAAAGGCTATATAGTCATTGAAGATAGAGAAATATTACGTCGAGAAAAAGGACCCGCAGTAGCGGAAGATGAGGCAAAATCCTTAACACCAGCCCAAAATAACGCTTTAGAAACGATTAATTCCTTAACCGGATTTGCTCAAGTATTGCTACATGGGGTGACAGGTTCAGGAAAAACAGAAGTATACTTACAAGCCATAGCACCATTACTTGAACAAGGAAAATCGTCCCTTGTTTTAGTTCCCGAAATCGGACTCACACCTCAACTTACAGATAGATTCCGCGCTAGATTTGGAAACAAAGTCCACGTTTATCACAGCGCCCTTTCTGACGGTGAACGTTACGACACCTGGCGACAAATGCTCACAGGAGAACCGCAAATCATTATCGGGACTCGCAGCGCCATTTTCGCCCCTTTACCCAATCTAGGCTTAATTATCCTGGACGAAGAACACGATAGCAGCTTTAAACAAGATTCTCCTATTCCCACTTACCACGCCCGCACCATCGCTCAATGGCGAGCCGAATTAGCACATTGTCCCCTAATTTTAGGTTCTGCGACTCCCTCTTTAGAAAGTTGGGTAAGTGGAAATCAACTATATTTATCATTACCAGAACGCATTAACTCGCGCCCATTACCACCTGTGGAAATCGTGGATATGCGTCAAGAGTTGAAAGAGGGAAATCGGTCTATTTTTAGTAGAAAGCTGCAAAATGCGCTGCAACAATTAGCAGAAAGACAACAACAGGGAATATTATTTATTCATCGGCGCGGACATAGTACCTTTGTTTCTTGTCGCAGTTGTGGTTATGTGTTGGAATGTCCCCATTGTGACGTATCCCTAGCTTATCATCATGTGGAAGAGGGAGCGCCGGAATTATTACGCTGTCATTATTGTAATTATGGGCGTTTACATCCTCCCCATTGTCCTGAATGTAGTTCCCCTTATTTAAAGTTTTTTGGCAGCGGTACTCAACGGGTAGCGCAGGAATTAACTAAGCAATTTCCCAATTTGAAAATAATTCGCTTTGATAGTGATACCACCACCACTAAAGGTTCACACCGGAAACTTCTTACCCAGTTTGCTAATGGTGAAGCCCATTTATTGGTAGGGACACAAATGCTGACAAAAGGGTTAGATTTACCCCAAGTTACGCTTGTGGGTGTAGTCGCTGCGGATGGATTATTGCACTTATCTGATTATCGCGCCAATGAACGCACATTTCAAACTTTGACCCAAGTTGCGGGAAGGGCGGGAAGAGGGGATGATCCAGGGAGGGTAATTGTCCAAACCTATACTCCAGAACATCCGATTATTGAAGCAGTGCAAAAACATGATTATCAATCTTTTGCTGATGCAGAGTTAGCACAAAGACAAACTCTGAATTATCCTCCCTATGGGAGATTAATTTTATTGCGATTAAGTAGTTTAGATCCCATTCAAGTCCAAAACACAGCCCAAATCATTGCTACATTTTTGAACAATAAAGAAGGATTTGAGATATTGGGACCTGCACCAGCTAGTATTTTACGAGTAGCTAACCGTTATCGTTGGCAAATATTACTCAAGTTTGATCCTGACGCTTTACCAAATTTACCAGATTGGCCAGAAGTGCGATCGCTTTCTCCTGCTTCTGTCAGTTTAACAATTGATGTAGATCCGATTAATATTATGTAGTCTAATCAAAATTTAAAAATTTAGATACCAGACCTTTTTAAAAGTCCGGTATCTGCATCGTTATCTTCCTGATAATAATGTTTTGGTTGCAGATTCGCCTAAAACTCTCACTTGGCGATTTAATTGGAAGTTTAACAAAGCGACAACAGTTAACTCAGCTAAAAGTGCCAGAAAAATTGTTGTCGTCTGAGTGTATTCTATCGCCGCCCAAGGAAAGGTGGAGAATAACCACAAAGTCGGATTTTCTGATGGACTAATACCCAAGACTGAGAGAATAATTGATGGTAAAAACATGGCTACACCAATTGTACCAACTGTCCATACATAACGCTTAGGATTTTTCATGAGTAGCATCAGTTGAGCAATTGTGGCATACATCAGCATCAAAGAGAAGGATAAAACCAGAGTTAATATGACTTTACTTCTTTCAACACCACCATCATATAAATGTGTGGGTGAGAGCAAAAGCCAAATCATTATTGGGGTAGTAGCAATGAATAAATTAACTACTATGGCGACAATTACCGGGCTTTTTTCACCAAATACTAAATCTTGTAATACAGATTTATCTCGATGATTTTGGTGTCTATATCTTGCCCAGTTTTGGATAATTTGACGATGGGGTGAGAGCATAATAGTTAAAGCCAGAACTAAGGCAAAATTGAGCAAAGCTATTAGGCATATTATTTGTCCATTATCTTTGTTATCAATTGCAGGCATAGTCAATCCGAAAAACATCACCTGAGTAAAAGCTACAAATAAATAACTTTGTCCTTTACTCAATATTGTACTATCTGCATTCCGAAAGCAGCGTTTCATCGCTTGCCAAATACCGTAGGAGCAAATTCCGTAATTAACTAAATGAAAACCAACTAAGGTAATTAAATTTTTTCCTATTGGTAAATAGAAAAATTGTAATTCCTTTATTGATGAATCTCTATAGGAATGAAACAGATTCGGAAATAGATAATTGGTAATATCCCAGGGACTGAAGAATCTCATCCAAGTCAGGGGATTATTAAAGTTTCCATAAGACGATACCATTATTGTCATGGTCATCAACAAGAACACAAGTACAGCACCGCTACCCAACCAAGGTTGAAAGCTGCTAAACCAACGACTAACTAAACCAAAAATTAGGGCTGCACTGTAGAAGAAAAGACAACTAGCTGCAATTACAGCATAATAACTGAAAATGTAACTCAAGGCAATTTGAGCGGAATGCCCAGCCCAGAAATGTAAAGGAATTGCTGTGAGGACAAAGAGATAAATTAAACTAGGAACTCCGAGAATTTTTCCAGTTAAAATGCTTGTTTCGGTTTGGGGACTAAGGCGAATAAAATTCAATGTTCCCCGTTGTTCTTCTCTGGCTAAATCACTGATGAGTACATAAGTTCCCCCAACTAATAGAGTGAAAATAAAAATTACACTCAGGGTTAAAAATGTATATTCCCAATGATCTCTCCACCATAATTGCCAATCTATTTTATCTAAGGGACAAATATTTTTAGATAAATAATTCTGTAAGCTAGATAGTTCAGTTCTAACTTGCTGAAGTTGGGCTTCTAAGTTGGGGATTATGGTATTATCTGATAGTTGAATTTGCCGATAATTATCTAATTTTTGGGTAAGTAAACTCTGTTGTTTATAAAGTTCCTGTTCTTGGTTTTGGTATACTTCTTTCAAAGTACAGTAAGTTGCTCTGAGATAGTATTTCTCATCGGGAAATTCTCGTAATTGCAAGAGAAAAACTATGAGTTGGAGTAGTAAAGAAGAACCCATAGCTATAATCAGATTAAAAGGTTTTAATCTACCTTTTAGTTCTCGAAATAGTTGGGGATTTAATTCTCCCACTCTATCTATGAAATTTAGTAACATCGTCAATACCTCCAAAGTTTTTTAATTTTTAATTCTTAATTTTTAATTGTCTATGATGCTTGTTTATGACCTAATTTGAGGAAAATAGTTTCTAGGTCTTCTTGGGTACAATGAAATTCTGTTATGGGAATTTTTGCATTCACAAGCGATCGCAATAAACCGGCAGAATCTTCTGGTTTACCTGAAAAAATCACTCGCACGCCATTTTTACTCGGTATTACCTCCCATTCTTCCACTAAAGGATGATTTTTTAGTTCACTCACCAATATATCTATATTGCCCAAAGTGGAGATAAAAATCTGCTGTTGAGAAAGACGTTGATAAAGATGTTTAAGTGAAGAACTTTCCACCAAAAAACCTAATTCCATAATTCCCACAGATGTACATAACTCGGCTAAATCGCTGAGAACGTGGGAGGAAATTAAAATTGTCATTCCTGCTGCTTGCAAAGCTTTAATAATTTCCCGAAACTGCATCCGCGCAATGGGATCAAGTCCAGAAACAGGTTCATCTAAAAGTAGTAAAATTGGTTCATGGATAATGGTGCGGGCTAAACTTAACCGCTGTTTCATCCCCCGTGAGAGGGTAGAAATCATGCTATGACGTTTATTCCCAAGTTGAATGAGTTCTAAAACTTCGTGCAGACGTTGGGTACGGTGCTTTCCTTGCAAGCGATACAATCGGGCAAAATAATCTAAATAATCCCAAACTGTCAAATCTTCATAAAGTGGGTAGTCATCAGGTAAATAACCAAGACGACGTTTAAGTTTGAGATTGCTTTGATCTCGCAGAAGTCGATCTCCATTAATATAAATCTCACCAGTAGTCGGTTCTTCCGCAGTAGCTAACATCCGAATTAGGGTGGTTTTACCCGCTCCATTGGGACCAATTAATCCGTAAACTTCACCCACTTGGATTTCTAAGTCAACATCATTGACAGCAATGTGTTTTTCAAATTGCTTCGTTAGTCCAGTGGTGCGAATTGCTATTTCTTTTACCATCGCGGCTGGGGTGTGGCTTGTGTGCAATAGTTAACTTAACTCGTTTATACAATAGTATTTACCTTCGTTTCGGAAATGGAAACAAAACAATTCAAAATTGTAAGAGTTCAGATCCCCGACTTCTTTAAGAAGTCGGGGATCTTGTAAATCCATGAATTCATCTGCGTTTATCTGCGATAAATAATTCTGGAAATCTTACTTCATGCAGCTTCATATTAATTTGCAATAACTCAAACCTCCAAAAATTAGTTAAATTAGCGGTATGCTGCCATGAAGAAACCATAGAGACAAATATGCCAAGAACACAGAAAAACGATAACTTTGTTGACAAATCCTTTACCGTGATGGCAGATATCATCCTCAAGATATTGCCAACCAACCGCAAAGCTAAAGAAGCTTTTGTTTATTACCGAGATGGGATGTCCGCACAGGCAGAAGGCGAATACGCTGAAGCTCTAGACTACTATAAAGAAGCCTTAGAAATGGAAGAAGACTCCAATGATCGGAGTTATATTCTCTATAATACAGGCTTGATTTATGCCAGTAACGGTGATCATAATAAGGCTTTAGAGTATTATCATCAGGCCATTGAGTTAAATCCACAATTACCCCAAGCCTTGAATAATATTGCGGTGATTTATCATTTTCAAGGTGAAAGGGCTAAGGAAGCCGGAGATCATGACGGTGGAGAGGCATTGTTTGATCAAGCGGCAGATTATTGGATTAGAGCAATTCGCATGGCTCCCAATAACTATATTGAAGCTCAAAACTGGATCAAAACCACCGGGCGATCGCAAATTGACATATTCTTTTAACTTAGTCATTAGTCGGTTATACAATTTTACCTGACAACGGACAACGGACAACTAACAACGGACAACTGTACGGGCGAAGCATTTGGAGAACTATTTTTGGCAATGACCGATAATTTATCTTCCAAATGCTTCGCCCCTACTGACAACTGACAACTGTACGGGCGAAGCATTTGGAGAACTATTTTTGGCAATGACCGATAATTTATCTTCCAAATGCTTCGCCCCTACTAACAACTGACAACTGTACGGGCGAAGCATTTGGAGAACTATTTTTGGCAATGACCGATAATTTATCTTCCAAATGCCTCGCCCCTACTGACAACGGACAACTGACAACTAACAACTGACAAATTATGATTGATAGTGAACAAGTTCGTAAAGTTGCTAATCTCGCTCGTTTAGAATTAACAGCAGATGAAGAAGCACAATTTACTACTCAATTGGGTAGTATTCTGGATTATATAGAACAACTCAATCAACTGGATGTCACCAATGTAATACCGACAACTAGAGCTATTGATGTTAGCAATATTACCAGAGAAGATATTCTTCAACCCTGTCCTGACAGAGAGGCAATCCTCAGCAGTGCGCCTCAACAGGAAGGTGATTTTTTCCGAGTTCCCAAAATTCTTAATGCTGATTAGTTAGGAACTGACTGAAGATATAGGAAAGAATCTTTTCCTTTCTCTTCAATTTCTACTGCAATATCAACACAAAAGAGTAGAGACGCTCCGAGGAACGTCTCTACATCCCCGTAGGGACAGGGGATTAGGGGATTAGGTTTTTGGGTATGAGTTTAATATAGCAGATGATTTTTTATTTGCCAAGTATTTGACAACTATTTTCCGTATACTATTGTAATTCATCAAGCTAAATCGAGTTTAGAAGAGTGGAAAAATCTCTAAAAATGGAGATCAAGAGGGTTGACATTTGCTTTTAAATTTGTTATCATGAAATTGATAAGGAAGAACTGTCTCGCCATAAATAATTTAACTACCATAAAAAATACCCATCCAGTGATTGCGCTAGGTGGGTATTAATCAAATAAGGGCAGGAATTCCCCGCCCTTTGTGAAACTACTTGCTTTCAGTGAAATCAGCATCAATGACATCATCACCACTGCCAGAAGGAGGAGTAGAACCACCAGCATGAGGTTCAGCACCAGCAGCGCCAGCAGCATCACCAGCTTGTTGATAGATATTGCTACCAATAGCAAACAGAGCTTGTTGCAGTTCTGGCATTAACTTCTGGATTTGAGCATCATCTTCTTTCGCAACTGCTTCTTTTACTTCCTTGACCAAACCTTCAACCTTAGTCTTATCAGCAGCGGGGACTTTATCACCCAACTCTTCCAACTGCTTTTCAGCTTGATAAGCTAAAGAATCAGCTTGGTTTTTGCGTTCAATTTTCTCACGACGTTCCTTATCAGAAGAAGCGTTTTGTTCAGCTTCTCTGACCATGCGTTCTACATCATTCTTATCCAGAGTAGAAGCACCAGTGATACTAATAGATTGTTCCTTACCAGTTCCCTTATCCTTAGCCGCAACGTTGAGAATACCGTTAGCGTCAATATCAAAAGTCACTTCAATTTGGGGAACACCACGGGGAGCAGGAGGAATACCATCCAAACGGAAAGTTCCTAAACTCTTATTATCATTGGCAAATTCTCTCTCACCTTGGAGAACGTGAATTTCCACATTACCTTGTCCGTCCACCGCAGTAGAGAACACTTCTGATTTTTTGGTAGGAATTGTAGTGTTGCGAGGAATAATCTTAGTCATTACCCCACCCAAGGTTTCCACACCCAAGGATAATGGTGTTACGTCTAACAACAAGATACCTGTAACATCACCAGCTAAAACACCCGCTTGAATAGCAGCACCAACAGCTACCACTTCATCAGGGTTAACAGTTTGGTTAGGTTCTTTACCTAACACCCGTTTAACCACATCTTGAACAGCGGGAATCCGGGTAGAACCACCAACGAGAACAACTTCGTCAATATTGGTCTTATTTAACTTCGCACCTTTGAGCGCATCTTCCACAGGAATGCGGCAACGGTCAATTAAATCAGAACAAAGTTCTTCAAACTTAGCGCGAGTTAAAGTTGTATCTAAATGCTTGGGACCCTCTTGGGTAGCGGTAATAAATGGCAGGTTAATTTCTGCCTGGCTAACGCTAGAAAGTTCAATTTTAGCTTTTTCTGCCGCTTCAGTCAGACGTTGTAAAGCTTGTTTGTCTTTACGCAGGTCAATCCCTTCGTCTTTTTTGAACTTTTCCGCTAAGAAATCAACGATTTTTTTATCAAAGTCGTCACCACCCAGGTGAGTATCCCCAGATGTTGATAATACTTCAAATACACCATCACCTACTTCCAGAACAGATACGTCGAAAGTACCACCACCCAAGTCAAATACGAGGATAGTTTCATTGCTCTTTTTGTCAAAGCCATAAGCTAAGGAAGCAGCGGTAGGTTCGTTGATAATGCGGAGAACGTCAATACCAGCGATTTTTCCCGCGTCTTTTGTGGCTTGACGTTGGGAGTCGTTGAAGTAAGCAGGAACGGTAATTACAGCTTGGGTAACGGTTTCACCCAGGTATTTACTAGCATCTTCCACTAATTTGCGAAGAACCTTCGCAGAAATTTCTTCAGGTGCAAATTGTTTACCAGCACCGGGAGAATCTACTTTAACGTTACCGCCGCTACTGAGAACTTTATAAGAAACTTCTGTAGCTTCATTGGTAATCTCTTCAAAACGACGACCGATAAAGCGTTTTACAGAATAAAAAGTATTTTCGGGGTTCATTACCGCTTGGCGTTTAGCGATTTGACCAACTAAATTGTCGCCATTTTTGGCAAACGCAACTACTGAGGGTGTTGTCCGAAAACCTTCTGCATTAGCGATAACGGTGGGTTTACCACCTTCCATTACTGCCACGCAGGAGTTTGTCGTACCTAAATCAATTCCAACTACCTTTGCCATTTTGGGTGTTTGCTCCGTATAAAATTACTAAATGAACTCAGAGAGAATATAAAATTGCATTAACTAAATGTCAATAACAAACCGATTCAAATTTCCCAACTCTGTACGCATAATGTATTGCTCCGAAGAGCCTCCCATTTCTGGGGTAATGTTAGCTTCGTCAATGTTTTAAGAGCTTGTTAGGCTTGCAACACTGTTTCAGTGACCTTGAAACTGTTTAATCACAAGCGACAGAGCAGGGAACTAGCTACGCATTCGCCCGGTGTCGTGACTCAAAAAACGTAGTCAGTGAAGACTTAGACTGGTCAGTACAGCTTGCTTGATTACTTTTGCAAGCTCAGTCCCTTTAGGGCTGGGTTACTGACATAAACTCAGTGGTATTCCATGAAGGGTGGTTTACCGAACCGTTAGGGGAACGGTGAATTTTATAAATTATGTCTAGTGGGTTCATGGATTTATGTGCTTTCACATTGACTAATGTATGGTAATTAATACTTTCAGGAATTGGGGTGAACCGTAACTTTATAGTCGTATTTGCCGTCAAACCCTGTCGGGAATTAAAAATTAAGAATTAAAAATTAAAAATGATACCCCTTACTCCGTAATAAGGGGCTTGGTAATTGTCAATTATTTACGAAGCAGGACGTTCCCCTTGTTGAAACTTCAGCCATGCCTGTTGCAAGTCCGTTGGGGCAGGATTGGTGACATCATAAATGACAATTACATTAGTCAAAGGTCTACCGGCAGGAACTATAATATTAGTCTTGTTGGCTAAGGCTCTAGATGCTCCACCATCTAAATTCATAGCTTCATAACAACCAATCGCTTTCATTGCCTCCGCTTCTTGTTGTAAAGTGAGGTTAATTTCAAAGTTTGCTAAAATCAGCTTTGTGCCGTCCTGGGTAAAACCAATTGCTGTTCGGGCGCTATTACCTAAAACAGCAGGATCTTTAAAACCTTCAATCCTGGGGTTTAACCGGATTTCCCCTTGTCGCAATAATCTTGGTCCACAAGTTAGGGAAAACCAATGTTTATTCCATTCTGGTTTGCCGTCTATTCTGGCTGTCACCATTTCTGGTTTATTCCCGACTCCTAATCCCAAAGTAGTCCCAAAGTTTTCCCAACGACTGTATTTCACAAATTTTCCCCCGGCTATCATGTTACCCATAACCGTTTTTTGGGGATTTTTGGCAAAAAATGTGCCGTTAGCAACTACGGCAGCCTTATAACGCGCCACTAATTTACTAAATTCTTCATCACCACTGGTTTTTTGAATGGTATTCGCAAAAGCGGCATTTTTGGCTAAACCCATGGTGATAAAGGTTTTTGGATCTGTGAGGTCAACTATGGTTTGATAAAAAGGAATACCATTAATTTGACTTTTGTTTACCTGTACAGTTTGGGCATAACTAGGTAATGTTAAGGTTAATCCTTGTGCTAAGGTTGCACCACCAAGGAATAAAAAGGATCTGCGGCTGATTTTGCTAATTGTCATAATTGAGTAGTCTGACAAAATTAAATTCATTTGTTGAGAGAGGGAACAGGGAACAGGGAACAGGGAACAGGTAATTGGTAATTGGTAAGTGGTAAGTGGTGAAAACTATTCTTCTTTGTTCCTCCTAACTCCTGACTCCTGACTCCTGACTCCTGACTCCTGACTCCTATATCTTATGAACAATCGGTATATTATTTTTCACAAGCCCTATGGGGTTTTGAGCCAATTTACCCAAGAAAGTCCCAAACATATCACTCTGAAAGAGTATATAGATGTTCCCGATGTCTATGCTGTGGGGCGTTTAGATTGGGATAGTGAGGGGTTGCTGTTGTTAACAAATGATGGACAGTTACAGCATCGTCTGGCACATCCGCGTTTTGGTCATCAACGTACCTATTGGGCGCAGGTGGAACGCATTCCTGATCTTGATGCAATTAATAAGCTACAAAGTGGGGTAGAAATTCAAGATTACCGGACTCGTCCTGCTCAAGTTAGGTTATTGTTAGAAGAACCATCCGTAGTCCAACGCATTCCACCGATTAGATTTCGCAAAAGTATTCCCACTGCTTGGCTAGAAATGACCCTAACTGAAGGTAAAAACCGCCAAGTCCGTCGCATGACGGCTGCTGTCGGTTTTCCGACTTTGCGGTTAATCAGAATAAGTATTGGTAATATTCAATTAGATGATTTATCACCAGGACAATGGCGAGAACTCACTTCCTTAGAAGTCACAAGATTAAATCATTCACCGGAAAGATAGATTAAGGGACTGTAATACCAGTATACAAAAGAGTGTTAACAATACCACTTAATTCTCAAGTTACATAATTTTAGTCATTTAATTCTGTCCCGTTGGAATGTTCGTGGCTAGAGAGACTGAAAGCACCTTAGCAGGAAAATCAAGGAACTCCCACTATGCTGATTTGCCCCCAGTGTAAATTTGAAAACCCTGATAGTAATAAGTTTTGTCAAAGCTGTGGTACATCCTTAGCTCATAAAATCTGCTCTGAATGCAGTGCCGATATAGCTTTAGATGCACAGTATTGTTATAAATGTGGTGCAGAATCTAGCACAGTTTGGTACGCGCTCATTACTCACGCAGTAGATCAGGTAGTTTCTGTTATGGCAAAAACTGCGGAATTAACCCAAAATTTAGAAAATATAGCGGACGAGAGTGGTGATTCTAGTCCGTTTTCCAAATTTGTTTTAGATTCTTATTTAGATTCTCAGCAGCGTTATCGCTTATTAGAATCTCCACAAGTGATTGGGGATTATAGAGAAGTCAAGGTTCTAGATTGCCAACCTTACGAAATATCACTGATTGGGGCCATGCTTGAGCATGAAACTAAGATCGATACAATGACAATTCCGGATCTAGCGCCAGCTTATCTAGAATTGCAGATGAAGATGCACCCAGGAATACCCAAAATTCATGATGCTTGGCAGCAAGATGATCTGCAAATAGTCTTGTTGGCAGATAGATCCAATTATCCTATGTTGCTTGATGTTTGGCAAAAAGACACAATCAGCCCGGTGGAAATTTTACATTGGTTTGATCAGATGACTCAACTTTGGGAGTTACTCGAAGCTGTGAATTGTCGCCAAAGTTTGTTGGAGTTATCGAATTTGCGGTTAGATGAAGACCAGGCTTTGGTATTACAAAAGTTATATCCTGATGATGAGAAGCTCTTAACTATTAAAAGTTTGGGTCAGATGTGGCAAACTTTGTTTAGAGAATCCCAATGCACTCAATTTGGCTGCGTGGTAGAGATATTAGAGGATATAGAATCTGGGAATATTCAAACTCTGACACAATTGCGAACTGCTTGTAGCAGAGCTAGTTCCCTCCAGGACGCTCCGCGAACGCTATCGGAGTTAGAAAAAACAGCAGAAATATTTACTCAGGAAAAACTCAATGCTTCTTCAACTATTTTGCAACTAGGTGATGAAACGGAAACCAGGACTGATGATGCCCCAACTGTGGCGCTATCCATGCAGCTAAGTAGCTTGGAATATGCAGCATCTACTGATGTTGGTCGTCAACGCAATCACAATGAAGACTATTTTTGTGTTGATAGTCAGGTTCACAAGGTAGAATTGCCAAGAAATAGCACGATTACAGCACAGGGTTTATATATTCTTTGTGATGGTATGGGTGGTCATGCTGGAGGTGAAGTAGCCAGTGAATTAGCGGTGAAGACTATCCGTAAATGCTTCCAAGAAACCTGGGTAAATACAGAATTACCTCGGAGGGAATGTATCCGTCATGCGGTTTATTTAGCTAATCAAGCTATTTATGAGCTTAATCAAAAAGAAGCCCGTTCCGGTATTGGTCGCATGGGTACTACTTTGGTCATGCTGTTACTTCAGGATAATCAGGCCGCAATTGCTCATGTGGGAGATAGTCGTGTTTATTGCCTGACCCGCAAGCAAGGACTAGAACAAATAACTGTAGATCATGAAGTTGGTCAACGAGAAATTGCTAGGGGGATAGAACCGAGTGTCGCTTATGGACGTGCAGATGCTTACCAACTTACCCAAGCTTTGGGTCCACGCAATGAAGATTCTCTCCATCCTGATGTGACGTTCTTTGAGATCAATGAAGATATGCTTCTGGTATTGGTATCAGATGGTTTATCAGATAATGACTGTCTAGAAACTCATTGGCAAACTCATCTTCAACCCTTATTAAGTTCTGCTAGTAACTTAGAAACGGGTATTCAAAATTTAATTGAATTGGGCAATGAACATAACGGTCATGATAATATTACAGCTATACTGGTACGGGTGAAAGTCCGCCCATCTCAGCAAAGTTGCTTATAAAATTAGTTTTTTGATCTTAAATTTTAGGTTGTATTGTGATTACTCTGACCCTATTAGAAAAAAGCACACAAACACCGCTTAAACAGTGGTGCTTTGAGGGTTCTACCGTCGTTCGCATCGGTCGGGCGGTAGATAATCACGTTATTTTGGCTGAAAATTTAGTTTCTCGGTATCATTTAGAACTGAAATTAGTTACTAATGCCGGAGGAGATGATTGGGAATTAATTAGTCACGGGACTAATGGCACTTTCCTCAATGGCTCTTTGGTGACTAAATGTATCGTTCCTGATAATTCTTTACTGCTATTAGCTCAAGGTGGTCCTCTACTCAAGGTACAGATTCAGGAATTATCTTCTCTACTTATCCAACCTTCACCGTCAGGAGATGGGGAAATTAGTCAGAAGATAACCCCAGAATACTCCAGCACTGGTTGTACTCATGAGGGGAATCATCCCCAGAATGTCTTTTGTGTTCACTGTGGTCAACCAATTTTGGTACAAAAGACTATTCGTCATTATCAGGTATTACGCACTATTGGCAAGGGTGGCATGGGTACTACCTATTTAGCTTGGGATAGTGTTGGTGAAATTACTGGTGTACCACAATTACTGGTAATCAAACAGATGAATGCTGATATGGTGAAAATTCCCAAGGCTCAAGAGTTATTCATGCGAGAAGCTAGTATTCTCAAGCATCTTAATCATGCAGGAGTTCCCAAATATTATGACTTTTTTGTGGAAGATGGTAAAAAATACTTGGCTATGGAGTTAATTCATGGACAAGATTTAGACAAACGAATTCGCTTAACTGGTCCTGTAACTCCGAAACAGGCGATCGCTTGGATGGTACAAACTTGTGATATTCTAGATTATCTTCATCACCAACAAACACCACTAATTCACCGGGATATTAAGCCGGCTAATTTGATGGTGCGGAGTGGCAATAATAGTATTGTGGTGTTGGATTTTGGTGCTGTTAAGGAAATTGGCACAAAACCAGGGACCAGAATCGGTGCTGAAGGCTTTTGCGCTCCTGAACAGGAACGGGGACAACCTCTTACCCAATCTGATTTATATGCTATTGGTCCGACGTTAATTTTTTTATTAACCGGGGAAAATCCTTTAAAATTTTATCGGCAAAGGGGACGGAATTTTCGGTTTGAGGTTAAAGGTATTCCCACAATCACTGATCAATTAAGACAGGTAATTGAGTGTGTGACAGAACCTTTACCACGCGATCGCTATCATACTGCAAAGGATTTGGCTCAAGCATTAAGATCAGTCAGCAGTTAGCAAAATCTGGTGAGCGGTTAAGTTCAATTCAGGAAAAATCTGGGAAATTATTGGCTCATTGTTTCTAAATTGGTTAATTTCATACTCATCACCAATTAGAGAACAAACTGATATGGTAGGTTGTTTTGGTTCACCAACGAATTTACCAGCAGCAAAAGGTTGATAATCAACAATCCAGTATTCTTTAATTCCCATTTCTTCATAATCACTATATTTTCTATAGTAATCAACTCGCCAATTGCTACTCACTACTTCGATGATTAATGGTACAGAATCACCTTGAGTTACCGTTGCTGTTTTTTCCCACAGGGCTTCATTGACTAGGTTTGTGGGATTTATCAACAAAACATCTGGACAATAGGCTGATTGCCTTGTTTGCGGTTTAACTAATGCCTGTTTGGGAATAAAATAGGGAAGATTTAAGCGGCGGCACTCTATAGCTAATTCTATAGTTAAAAATCCAGTTCTGCTTTCGTGTTTTCCTAATGGCGGATTCATCTGAATAATTTCCCCGTCATGCAGTTCATAAAATCCGCCTTCTGGTTTCCATTTAATAAACTCCTCAAAGGTTACTAACTGGGTTTTAGGTAAGGTTTGAACCATAATTTACCTACCTTGATAAAAATGCTATGTTAAGATACTGAATCCCAGATCACTATTGTGCTAAATCTATAATAGAATCTCGGCGGAATTACACCTACCATAAAAACAAGGATTAAGCACCATCCTTGTTATAGGTAGAGGTAGGCGTATTTACATCAAGCTATGTTAGATATAGCCGATCTAATTTAGATGTTTAATCGTCGTCCCACTTTTCTACTGCTAATAAATCACCAATTGGATCTTGAGTGCTAAATCCAAAGTCTAGCAATTCTTGTTTCCAATGTTGCCATTCATCGCCATAGAGTAAGGCAATTTTCCAAATCCTATCATTGGGTTTGATAATATTGGATTCTACGAGTGATTGCACGTTGCGCTGCAATTTCACCATTGGGTGAATTACTTGCTGAATCATAAACTCGGTGTATTTCAGATTTTTGTGTGTAAATTCTTGATCAAAACAGCTTTCCGGTTGCAATTATTACCTGCGCGTAGAGCAATTATAGTTTGGCAAAGCTAGTTCCAACTTTTCCACTATACCATAACTAACAAGAGTAAGTTGCTTGGGAATTCGGTTTTGTCCGGTAATCACTACTACTAACCGCTATTTAGGCTGAAAAGTGGTGGTGATATCCAGTTTACAAGGTTTTTAGGCTTGCGATCGCCATGATAACGCAAGTAGAGAAAATTGACACGAATTTCTCAATTTTAATTGTGGGATGAATGTAAATAGGTAATTGTTTTCCCCGAATTGAAGGAGTTGCGCTGCTAGTCTAGCCTAATTAGGGAACGAATCTACCTTTAGACCTGCAACCCGTTCTTATTCGCTCCGTTAGGTGTAGGTAAATTTTGATCCAATTATGGGAGCAGAAGCACAAAAATCCGTGCTTGTCTGATAGTTCAAAATGATATTATGAATTAATATGGATTATTAACAATTGTGATGCTATTTCGATCAGGAAGTTAATTTAGTAGTTAATGGCAAACCTTATCTGTACAAATCAATCAAATCAGAAGAAGATTATGATCCATCAATCTGTTACTAAAAGCAGTAATTTTTATGCACAAGATCATAATTTGTGGTTAGAACAAACTGCTTATTTCTCAAGCATTAGCTGTGGTGTTAAGTCTTTCTCTGTCAACTTGAGATCGCATCCCCTCAACTTCCCAAACAGCGATTCCTAGGTCGCGCTAGTTCCCTCCGGGACGCAATGCGAACGGTATCGCACCCCTTAAACTCCCCAAATAGCGATACCTTTGGTAAACTTTGCTAACAGGTAACTAAACGAAGTTACAAATTTTTATAAACTTCATCATCATTACGTTCACCAACCCGAAAAACATCAACTAATTTATTATTATCATCAATGGTGTACAAAATTCTATATTCACCTTGATCAATACGATAACCACCTTGATAACCTTTTAAAGCTGCATAGTCTTGAGGACGAGGATTACCTTGAAGTGAGAGTATTTTTGATACAACTTGTTTATATTGTTTTGGTTGTAAGTCTAATAAGTCTTTTTCCGCAGTTCTAGCAATCCTCAATGTATAACGTTCACTCATTGGGATATTTGGCGATGATTTCTTCTATGGTGGTAAATCCTTCATTTTCTTCAATTGCACGTCTCAATTTAGCAGAATCAATTGCATCTTCCATTGCTTCTAATAGTTTTAAATCTTCAATGCTAATTATCGCTACCGCAGCTTTACCATGACGCTGAATTAAAATTCTTTCTCCACGATATTCTGCACGGTTCATAATATCGGGAAAATTAGCACGCGCTTCACTTGCACTGATGACAGACATAGCGCCTCACAAAATTTATAGGATTACATAACATTATAGATTATTTGTCTGTTTTTTGCAAATTGTACAAAATTTAAGTTTTTGAGCAATAGTGGAGCGATCGCATCCCTTCAAACCCCCAAACAGCGATTCCTAGGTCGCGCAACGCTTACGCACTCCCTCAACTCCCCAAAGGCGATTATTCATCTTTATTAAACTGGTACATCTGACTGCCTCTGCGGTAAAATATCCTTAGTTCAAGGAATTGGCTATGAAAATAAAAGCAATTATTTGGGAAGAAGACGGTGTCTGGTGTGGTTCTGTACCAGCTTTACCAGGATGTCATACCTGGGGTGAAAGTTATGAACATTTATTAGAAATGTTGAAAGATGCTGTTCAAGGTTGGTTAGAAGTTGCTAGTCAGCAAGAAGAAATTGAGCCAGAAAAACAGTTAATTGAGTTATCTTTATGAAATCGGTTTCTGGTAAATTTCTTTGTAAGATTGTTGAACGCTATGGATGGAATCTAAAAAGGATTACAGGTAGTCATCATATCTATGTTAAGGAAGGTATGAGTGTGATTCTTTCTATACCTGTTCATGGTAATCGTGATTTACCTACTGGTACACTCAGAAGTATTTTGAAAGATGCTGGTTTGACTGAGGAAGATTTAGATTAATTTCGCTATCGCATCCTTTCAAATCCCCAAACAGCGATTCCTAGGTCGCGCTTCGCTATCGCACTCCCTTCAACCCCCCAAACAGCGATCGCTATTCCACTTTATAAGAAAGAAAAGACAAGAAAGAAAAGTATTATATTACACCTGCTATTAGTTTCCAGCAAGGAGCTTCTCCTTCCCAATCATTGTGCTTCCAAGGCATACCCAAACTAACTGTCACAAAATAATAATCATCTGTGATTTCATATCCCGCTTCCAGTCTTTCAATAAATATAGGATCAGTGATTTTAGCGTCTGTTAACCTTTGACCATAAGCAGTTTCTAATGTACCTCTCCATTTTTTTTCTCCGTTAGGTTCTACAGAAAAATTAATAACATGAATCAGTTGTAATGTACTTCTTTGTTCAAAAGGTAGAGAGTTTAGATAAGATGAGTTTACATATTTAATTGGATTATGAAGAATATAAGAATTGTTACTACAATATTGAAACAAATCTTCTGGTTTTGCTTTACCTACGAGTTGCCATTTTCCCGGTAAGATAGTAAGATTTTCGCTTTCAAACCCAAAGTTTTCACCTGTGTCTGCTAGTGGAATCTCTAGAATGTCTAATAATTCTGGTTCTCTTCCCTCCACAAGTCTAATATCTCTTGGGACTCGGCCATCATTATATCGATCACTTACAGGACGAATCCAATTACCAGTATCCAAATCAATCCCAGCAATGCAACGTTCTTGATTTTTCCAAGAATTAGCAAGACAGATAATTTTCTTGTTCTTTACAGATGACATATTTTGACATTCCCCCACTTGGTACTTAAATATTCTGCCACTAATCGGCGATGACAGTAATGGGGTTTAGCCTCGCTACACAAAAGACATCCACCATCTAATAGTTCTGGTCTAACTTTTTTTTCAATTTCCCTTTCTGTCATGAGATGAAGAAATTTCTGCTCATAAACTGACCAGTCGCCTTTATTTTTTTTATATTCATCTAAAATATCTTTAGTTGGTGCTAGTTCAAGAATATGAATATATTCAATATTACCTATCTTTTTAAGAAAATATTCTAAGTCGGTTTTTTTTGTAAATCCTGCTAATTGAGAGACATTATTTAGTCGGGTATCAATAACCCGCTTAACGCCAGATTTAACAAGAGTATCAAAAAATTTTTGGGCAGTTTTTCGGGTAAAGCCAATTGTAAATAAGTCAACATAACTACTCATATTCATTTCCTATTTTTTCTACATAAGCAACTTCATCACTTTGCAATCTGTAAGCCTCTTTTATAGACTCTTCCCTTGAAAGTAAATTGGAAAGCTGAAGATTTTGTGAACTATTACCAAAGAGAGATAACTGAATTGGTGCTGCTGCAAGAGCCAGTTGCTTTAAACCATGTCTAGCCAATAATCTGTCTTCAAGTTTATAATGCGATTCTAAGTCACCATTACTTTTAATATGATTGATTTCTAAATCACGCTCATTTCGTAAATGTTGACAAACTAAAATCGCACGATGGCAAACAATGGGATCTTTTTCCGCACACATAAGAGCAACTCTATAATTTTTTAACCCCTTAATTACACGTTTAATTCCTTCTGAGAATAATTCAGTAGCGGCAATTTTTTCATATATAGCTTTACCATCAACATAACATTCCGGGTTTTTTGGTCTAGCGCCTAGTTCTTGTCCTAAAAATACGTAATTTATTTTTGCGCTTTTAAGTGAATCTTTCAGTTGAACGCGGTTAAAATGGGGTAAGTAATGGCTGTAAGGATGTGATCGCACATCCGCCAATGCTGTAACATTATGCTCCAGCAAAAGCTCAATAAAAGTTTCTATACTATGATTTGAATGACCAATAGTAAACAGTTTCATATAGTTATAGGACTATCTTTTTTGTGGAGTCCTCTAAGAGATATCGTAAGAAACAAAACTCTCTGCTCCTCTGGGTGGGTAAGAGCATAGCAATGATATACCCTTAACTTCTAACTATAACCTAAAGTTGCTTCACCTCACTAACTAACCTCCCAAACTGCGATACCTACGGTAAGCTACGCAATCGCACTCCCTCAACTTCCCCCAAAAGCGATTGCACCCCCTCAACCTCATAAACAGCGATTCCTAGGTCGCGCTTCGCTATCGCACCCTTCAACTCCCAAACAGCGATTCCTTTAGTGAGCTACGCTAACGCCTGAGTATATGATATAATTGTACTGTTAAGATTAATTCGTGTTTACTAAATATTATCAAGAAAACAATGCCAGCAAAAGATATTTACCATGATGCTGTTAAAAATGCTTTAATTAAAGATGGTTGGACGATTACGGCTGATCCTTATAAAATCAAGTATAAAGATGCTGAATTGTTTGCCGATTTATCCGCAGAAAAACCGATTGCAGCAGAACAAAATGGACGAAAAATAGTTGTTGAAATCAAGAGTTTTCTTAGTCCTTCTCCCATGAGAGATTTTGAACTAGCTTTAGGGCAATATATTTTATATCGTAATTTAATTAACCTCACAGAACCAGAATATATAATTTATTTGGCTATTAAAGAAAGTACATACGAAAACTTTTTTACTAGAGATTCAATCAAAGAGATTGTCGAATTAAATCAAATTTTGATGATTGTAGTTAATGTCGAAAAGGAGGAGATATTACAATGGATAAACTAGAGCAATATCAAATAGCAATTAAACAAGTTCTCACAGAATATCATAATTGGGTTTCTGGTGCGGCAAATTTAACTGATGAAAGTTGTTTGATTTTTGATGATAATAATCATCACTATATTTGGGGGTTTTTGGGTTGGTATGGCAAAAAAAGAACAAATAATATCCAAGTTAATATCAGAATTAAAAATGATAAAATTTGGATTGAAGAAGATTGGACTGAGGAAGGAATAGCTAATGAGTTAATGAAGTTAGGTATTTCTAATCTTGATATTGTTTTAGCTTTTCATCCTCCTGAAGAAAGGAAATATACTGCATTCGCTACTGCTTGAATAAATATTTTGCTGCGATCGCACCCCTCAACCTCCCAAACAGCGATCGCACTCCCTCCACTTCCCAAACAGCGATCGCACCCCCTCACTCTCCCAAACAGCGATCGCACCCCCTCAACTCCCCAAACAGCGATCGCACTCCCTCAACTCCCCAACATCCTTTTTTAACGAACCACAGAGACACAGAGGACACAGAGAGTTTCGCGCAAAGACGCAAAGAATCGCACTTTTCCCCAATATCCTTTTTTAACGAACCACGAAGACGCGAAGAACACGAAGGAAGAAGGGAAGAAAAGAGCGATCACAGGTTAGTTTGTTATATGAAAAACAAGTATAATAATAATAAAATCAATCATTACTTTTAATTTATAATTTATGACTATTATCAGTTTATATTCCTGGATTGAAACTCAATTTCAATCTTTGTACGAAATTTTCATACCATTTCTTCAAAAATTAGAAGTTAGAGATTATTTAACCGGTTTTAGTATTTTATTAACTATTAGTTTAGCATTTTGGAATGCTTGTAACACTCAAGAGAAATTTGAAACACAAAACTATCCTGTTTTAAAAGCAGAACTTGAATTTCCACCATATCCAGACAATCAAAAATTATTCCCTATATATCCTAATTACAAAATAACAAATATAGGTGATAAAAAAGCTGTTGATATTAGAATTGAAGTTAAAATACAATTACTAAAAAATAGGTATAAATTCTGGAAAAAATTTTGGTTAGAACGAACTGTAGCTAAGTTTGATAATTTAGAGCCAAAAGCAGAGTTAAAATTGAATGTATTTGAATATTCTGAAGAATTTCGCATTTTGAAAGGTAAACTCTCTCGTAAAATATTAGCTCCAGAATATACAGAACAAAAATATATAGAAAATTTTCCTATTAAATCAATAATAAATGTTTATTATTGTCCTGTTCTTTATCATGCAAGAGAGCTTAAACTTAGTAAAACTTACAATCTTATTGTCCAACGTAATGATGAAATCAACTTCACGCAATTAGATTTATTTTTTTTAATACCAAGTCTTGTAAAATTAAATAACAAAAAAGTTTTTCTATCTATAATTTACCAACTTCTCATGTATCAAAGTTTACTACCTAAACTTGAATTGGAAGATATGATCAATTACAATACTCATTATTGGAAACTTCAGGAAACCAAACATTCTTGGGAGTTTCCATTTTCTCCAAAAAAGCCAGATAAGATACCAAAGTTTCCTAATAAACCTAAAGGTATCTAGTATTTTCATATAGTCTGTTTTTATACCCCTAAACATCTGGATTATTTACTTACACAAGGAAGTTATAAAATGTTACTACTCAGTAAAATACAAGTTAACTCAGTCATCTATGTAACTAATTCTAGGTATGAAGTAATGGAAGAACATAAAAATGAAGGCTATTACACAGTATATTTATCTGAAAGCATAAATAAAGATTATTGCAAGTATCTTATTTGGAAAAAACAATTATCTCCAGATCAAACAATTCTGATATTTTTTCTGATTCACGATATTGATATTGTTGAATCTAATTCAAATAAATATAAATATAAGTTGTTTATTCAAAAATATGTAGAAATTGAAAATCTGCAAAGTATTAAATTTTTCTTACAAACTTTTCATCTTGTAAACGTAGAAGAAACATCTATTATTGATTTACATGAGTTAGAAATCCAAAACATATTTGATACAAATTTTACTCCTTTTATAACTGCAATACCAGTCAAATATAAAATTATTGATATAAAGCAACCTAAAGAAATTATTCATAAGATATCTGATAAATTTAGAAATTACTTCTTAAATCTGATAAATTTAGAATTCAAAAATAGATCAAGTATTATTTTTAAACAACCCTTTATTACTGATGAATATGATAAATTTATTGTTAAAAAAGGTATTCAATATTCTATTGAATTTTTGGATAATAAAACTATTTGGATAAATTTAAGTTGTACTAATTTTTCCAGAACAGTTGATTCAGTAGATAAATTAAACTTAAAAGAACCTATAGATCATAATCAACACAGACTGGTAAATATTAAAACGGGTATATCAGTTCATAAGAAAATACAAAAAGTTACTGATATTCAAGATCCAGAAAATGTATTTGAGAGTTTTGACTCTAGTGATGCTTTTCTTCAAATGTATGAAAATATAAGATTTTCAAAACCAAAATTCTGGTTTGAGCAAATCAATCTACGAGATACAGTTAGTTTAATAGGTAATTTGCTACAAAATTCCAATGAACAATCACAAATAGTTAGTTTTGAAGATATTAATGAAATTAAATATCGGTACAAAATTATTCATAGATTCAGAAATTATATATTTGCAAACGGACAGTTACATCATACAGCGCCAAAGGGTTTACATGACACTGGTGTTCTAAAAAAGCCAGAAAATTTGTCCTTGAAACTTATAATATCTAGTTATCAACTTTCTCGTGAGAGATTACCTAAAATAATCGAAAATATAAATGGTAGGTTACGTTTTTTATATAAAGATTACGTTAGTCCAATTAACGAAAATGATTGTATAGTTTTTGATTACAGTAATTTTGATCATGAATTACTAATTTCTCAAATTAGAGACTATTCGCAATTTAGTTATTTAGTACATTTGTTAGATAGTCATAACATGACAGTACCTAGAGATACAATTGATTGTGTTAATATAAAAGTGAAAGATGCTTTAAGAACAAATACTTTAAAATTTGATTTTTTCAAGGAATTTGATAAAAATATTATTGCTAATGTACTATTAAAATTAGGTGTAAAAAGTCAAGCGATACCTTGGAAGATTAAAGATATTGATCAAGATATAAATCATATTTTTATAGGTATTGATCTTGGACATAATCGCAATAAAGGAAGCAGCAATCTTAGTATTACAGCAGTTGATAACTATGGCTGCTTATTAATACCTCCATATAAAGGAAAAAATATTAAAATTAATGAAGTAATTCCCTATGATGAATTAATAAAGGGATTTAAATGGATCTTGAAAAAATTACCTAACTACATTCAGAAGATTACTATACACAGAGATGGATTAATAAGTCAGGAAGAGTTAAAATCATTTCATCAAGTTATGAAATATTTTGACATCACTGAATATAATTTAGTTGAGGTAGTTAAAAGTGGTGTCCCCAGAATTGGATTTTACTCAAATTTCAATAATGAAAATATCTATTTAGATGGCTTTACGGGTTATTACATTTTCATTGATACCCCAATTGAAATTTCATATCTAATAACTAATGACCAGTGTTTAAAAAATAAGATTTTACCTAAACCAATTAAAATAAAAAAAGTTTATGGATATAAGAAGATTACAAAGATAACAGAAGAAATTTATTGGTTAACTAAAGCATACTCAAATAACATTTTTAATCCTACACAGTTACCTATTACAACTCAAATAGCAAATAACTCATCTTATAGTAAAAATTTAATCCATTTTACAACTGCATAAAAAAGTAAGGGCATAGTTCACAAACTACACCCCTAAAATTAACCTAAAGTTGCTTCACCTCACTCACCAACTTAGCCACCATATCCTTAGCGCTACCAAACAACATCGTCGTTTTAGCCTTATAAAACAACTCATTATCAACACCAGCAAAACCAGCACTCATACCGCGCTTAATCACAATAGTTTGCTTTGCGCGATCAACCTCCAAAATCGGCATCCCATAAATAGGACTATTCTTATCACTACGCGCCGCCGGATTGACCACATCATTAGCACCAATCACCAACGCCACATCAGCCTGTTCAAACTGGGGATTAATATCCTCCATATCATACAACTGCGTATAGGCCACATTAGCTTCCGCCAATAATACATTCATGTGTCCCGGCATTCTCCCCGCCACCGGATGTATCGCATATTTCACATCCACACCCATGCGCTCTAATTGATCTGCCAACTCTCGGACGCTATGCTGGGCTTGAGCAACCGCCATACCGTATCCTGGCACAATCACCACAGAACGGGCATAACCCAACATCATCGCCCCTTCTTCCGCATCAATACTGCGAACAGGTTGATCACTAGCACCAGCAGCCGCACCACCACTAGAAGTAGAGACAGAACCAAAAGCACTAAATAAGACACTGAACAAAGAACGGTTCATAGCCTTACACATAATTTCCGTCAGGATAAGACCAGAAGCCCCCACCAAAGCACCGGCGATGATTAACATATTGTTCATCACCACAAACCCAGCCGCAGCCGCAGCCACACCGGAGAGGGAGTTTAACAGGGAGATGACAACAGGCATATCACCCCCACCAATGGGGAGGACGAACATCACACCCAACACCAAAGAAACAGCCACCACTGCTAAAAATACGGGGAGGCTATCTGGTGTCCTGATTAAATAGGCACTTCCCGCTAAATAAGAACCCAAAAGCAGAATGTTAAAAGGTTGTTGCAAAGGAAAGGTAATCGGTGTACCGCTAATTAAACCTTGCAATTTGGCAAAAGCGAGAAAACTACCCGTTAAAGTCACGCCACCAATTAACACATCCAATAACATGGAAATGTTGACATCGAGGGGGATAGGTTGAGAACTATCTAATAACCGCCAAAATTCAGCCACAGCGATAAGTGCGGAAGAAGCACCACCCAAACCGTTGAGTAAACCCACCATTTGCGGCATTTCCGTCATTTGCACTTTGTAAGCAATAACAGCGCCAATTACTGAACCAATAGCCAAGCCTACCAAAATCATCTCGTAATTTAATACGTGCTGATCTAGCATTGTGGCGACAATTGCTAATAACATCCCCACCGCAGCCACAAGATTACCGTTTCTAGCACTAGCCGGAGAACCGAGTTTTTTCAAACCCAGGATAAATAATGATGCAGCGACTAAGTAAGTTAGCTGAATCCCAGTTGGTAAAAAGTCGCTCATGCTTTAACTTCCTTCTTTTTAAACATTTGTAGCATTCTGTCAGTGACTAAAAAACCGCCGACAACGTTAACCATTGCCAAAATTACGGCAATTAAACCGAGAATGACTGATAAATTCGTGTTTTTCTCCCCAGCAGCCAGAATTGCACCAATTACGGAAATCCCGGAAATGGCGTTTGAACCGGACATTAACGGAGTGTGTAACGTGGGGGGAATTTTGTTAATCACTTCAAAGCCGATAAAAGAGGCTAAGACGAGTACAAATAGAGCCGGAAGTAATGCTTGTGTCATGTTAATTTTGGATTTTGGATTTTTAGCTCACGCAGAGGCGCAGAGAGAAGATTTACAACAATCATGGAAAATATCCCTCAAGAACTCATTTCTCTGTGAACTCTGTGCCTCTGCGGTTCGTTATTCCGTGAAATTTATTCATGTCAACTAAACCGCTACCGCTTGTAAAGCGTCCTTTACTCGTTGGTTTCTAATTTCTCCACCATGAGTAACACAAGCAGCAGCAACTATGTCGTCATCAAAGTTGATTTCTAAGGCTTTGTTTTTAATCAACAGTTGCATTAGTGAAGTAACGTTCTTTGCATACAGTTGGCTGGCGTGTACTGGCATTGATGAGGGTAAATTAATTGGTCCAATGATTGTTACACCGTTCCAAACAATATCTTTACCTGCTTCTGTACAGGCGCAGTTTCCACCTTGTTCTGCGGCTAAATCCACAATTACTGAACCGGGTTTCATTTGTGCCACCATTTCCTCTGTCACCAGTCTGGGGGCTTGTCTTCCTGGTACTTGGGCGGTGGTAATGACAATATCGGAGTTTTTGACGTGGCTGGCTACTAGTTCTTGGGTACGCTTTTTACTGTCTTCGGAAATTTCTTTGGCGTAACCACCGGCTGCGACGGTTTCTTCTTCGAGTTTGACTTCGACGAATTTCGCCCCTAAGCTTTGGACTTCTTCTTTAACGGCTGGGCGGATGTCAAAGGCTTCTACTACTGCTCCTAGTCGTCTTGCGGTGGCGATCGCTTGCAATCCTGCCACACCTGCACCCATAATAAATACTTTGGCGGGAGCAATTGTCCCCGCAGCGGTGGTTAACATGGGGAAATATTTCGGTAATGCCGCCGCCGCAATCAATACGGCTTTATAGCCCGCCAGTGAAGCCTGGGAAGACAAGGCATCCATGCTTTGCGCTCTGGTGGTACGGGGGATTAATTCCATACTCAAGGCTGTAATTTGCCGATTTGCCAATTGTTGGGCAATTACGGGATTTCCTAGGGGATTCAGGAAGCTAATTAATACAGAACCTGATTTAAGTAATTCAATTTCTGTCCGGCCATCTTCTCTGGTTTGGGGTGGGCTAACTTTGAGTAAAATATCTGCTTCACTCCATAATTGAGCAGAATCATGGCTAATTTTTGCCCCTGCGGCTTCATAGTCAGCATCACTGAAAAATGCTTTTTCTCCCGCACCAGCTTCTACCCAAACTTCTAAACCTTGTTTGACTAATTTAGCTACGGTGTCAGGAATTAAAGCTACACGCCGTTCACAAACTTCTATTTCTTTCGCAACTGCTATTTTCATGCAATCTCCTGGATATAAATACTTAACATCACCCGTTAACTTTTAATACTTCTTGTGTCAAATTAGTATCATTAAGCTGATGGGATGATTAACCATGAATTACCTTTGTAGATAGAATTTCCAAATTTTGCTTTTGCTATCTTCCTTATCTAGTCACAACCTCAACTTGACAGTATGCAGATATCATCCTTACAAAACAGCTATAAGTAGAATTAGTTATCGCACATCCTCTGCCGATTTCCACATTTTGGATATTGTTCTTTAGATTATTTTATATTTTGGAAAATTCGCACTCTTTTTTTTGATTCATTATGGAATTTTTAATCATTTGTGATATATCTGAGTATTCATAATTAGCAACAAAAATTATTCTTTTAGATAATAAAATTAAGAATGTTTACACTAAATGCTAAATAACAGTAATTTTGCTTTATAGATGGAACTTTTCACAAGAATGGCACTTTTACCTTTAACTAACGTCTATTGTCAAGCATATAGTAGTAAAGTTTAGTTACAAATACTAACGCTTAGTTAAAAACTATCCACTAGCGGAAACCTAATTTATGAAACGCTTACTTTCTGCCTTAGCTGTTACTAGCTGTTTATTAACAAGTTTTTCCGCTACAACTTGGGCGCAAAGCTTACCCGGTTTGACACTTTTTAGCGGTGTCAAAGCTGATAATCAACTGCCCTACCGGTTAGATTTTGGCGGACAAACCAATAGCACTGATCGTTATATACTAAGACTTCCAGCCCAAAAAATGAAACTGGCAGTAGCTCAATTTGCCATTACCTATCCTGATTATTACAAGGGAAGTTTTGATACCAAAAGTGTTGAGGTTCTAGTTAAAGGTAAAAAAGTTGCCCTGTCTGAAGTCAAATGGGATAAGGCAGGTGGGGTGATTCAAATATTTCCCCAAGAACCAGTTCCCGCTGGTCAAAAAGTGGAGTTAGTCTTCTCCAACGTTGAAAATCCGTCCTTCGGGGGAGTTTATTATTTCAGATGTCAAGTTCTTTCCCCTGGTGATGTACCATTACTGCGTTATATTGGTACATGGATTATCAGTATTACTTAAAAAGGGAACGGACAACGGACAACGGACAACGAACAACTGACAACTGACAACTGTACGGGCGAAGCATTTGGAGAACTATTTTTGGCAATGACCGATAATTTATCATCCAAATGCTTCGCCCCTACTGACAACGAACAACGACGAACAACGAACAACAAACAACTGACAACTGACAACTGACAACTCTATCCAGAAATATGTTTTTGTTGCCTGTAAAGTGGTAAAATATCAGATTGTGACTTTTTATGAAAATCGCCTAAAAGGAGAACAGTATGCAAAGAACCCTGGGCGGCACTTGCCGTAAGAGAAAAAGAACATCTGGATTTCGCGCCAGAATGCGGACACCAGACGGCAGAAACGTGATTAGCGCTAGAAGAAAAAAAGGACGGCATCGTTTGAGTGTTTAGGGTAAAATTCAGCAATTAATAACTGTTGTGGCTTTGCCCAAAGCATATCGTCTCAAATCCCGTCAGGATTTTCAGGCAGTTTTCCGGGAAGGAATTCGGCGACATAGTTCTCATTTCACTTTGAGAGCTTTAAAACCTACTCTTTTGACAGAACCTTCTTTGGATACTGCCCCCCCTAGCACAAAAATTGGTATTGCCATTAGTACAAAAGTCAGTAAACGCGCCGTTGTTCGCAACAAAATCAAAAGGCAAATAACAGCAGCATTACATCAACTATTGCCTAAATTACTCCCAGGATGGCGGCTAGTATTAATTGTGAAACCAACAACAACAAAATCTGAGTGCGAAACTCAGAAATTTCTGCAAGAATTAGAGCAGTTGTTGGCACAAACTGAGGTATTAAATGGGCATTCGTGAAGAAGTTTTTTATGAGGGTGGTCCCCACATTGGGGATTTAATTCTCAATCTGCTGATTGGACTGACAGTGGTGGGTATCCCCTTAGCTGTGGGGGCAATAGTCAGGGCTATATGGCTGCGCTTCCGGATCACAGATCGAAGGATATGTGTAACTGGCGGTTGGATGGGACGCGATCGCTTTGATGTAATTTATTCAGAAGTGGTAAAAGTTGTCAAAGTTCCCCGTGCCATCGGCCTATGGGGAGATATGGCAATCACTCTCAAAAATGGTACTCTCATAGAAATGCGGGCTGTTCCTAACTTTCGGGAAGTCTATGACTACATTAACGAAAAAGTTGCTGCTAAAAATCCCCAATATAGCAGTTCTAAATAAGTCATTTGTCCAGAGCGGCAACATTCAGATTTTTAGATAATGTGCGGCTATCCGTAGCTTCCCTCGCTGGCGTAGCTTGTGGATAGTCACAGCAATGCTTAACAAAAACCTCTACAATATAGAGCAAAAGCTTGGGAGAGAACCCCCTCTAGTCAGAGGATAGGCTCAACTAAGCATCCCATTCCTCACCGGGGTGGGAGTGTCAAAGTACCGCAGGTTGAATTCAGAATAATGGATTTTGGTATCGGGTTTCTCTCGAACAACGTGATGTTGCCAATCATAGACCTTTTCTATGGTTTTGTCCCTAGCTATGGGTTGGCGATAGTAGCTTTAACATTGATTATCCGCTTTGCACTCTATCCCCTGAGTGCCGGTTCTATCCGTAGTATGCGACGGATGAAAGTCGTGCAACCGCTGATGCAAAAGCGCATGGCAGAAATCAAAGAACGCTATAAAGACGATCAGCAAAAGCAACAAGAGGAAATGCTCAAGGTCCAAAATGAATTTGGTAATCCCTTAGCAGGATGTCTCCCTCTACTTTTGCAGATGCCAGTATTACTAGCACTGTTTGCCACTTTGCGGGGGTCGCCTTTTTCCGGCGTTAACTATTCCGTTAATCTGCAAATCTTCCCTCAAGAACAAATTGAGCGCATTCAACCCCAAGCCTTTGCCACTTCTCCGCAAAATATTTATATTGCTGATGGAGAGCATACTCCCATTTCTGCCATCTTACCAGGCGGTAATAAGTTAACAGTGGGAGAAAAGACTAAGATTCAATATCAAACCGTGGAAGGGAAACCATTTGATTTGCTCTTAGCAGAACACCCAGAAACTAAGTTGACACCTGACTGGAAAATCACTAAAGGTGAAGAAAGGGTTAAAATTGATGCCCAAGGCAATATAGAGGCTCTAGAACCCGGAGACGTGACCATTCAAGGCACAATTCCCGGACTAGCAGCAGAGAAAGGATTTCTCTTTATTGATGCTTTGGGTCGAGTCGGAGCTATTGATGCCGATAACACAGTCCACTGGGATATTGTGGGGATGATTGTCTTCTTTGGTATCAGCCTTTATGTGAGCCAAATGCTGTCTGGACAAAATTCCAGCGGTGGCAACCCTCAGCAAGATACAGTAAATAAAATTACCCCTGTCATCTTTTCTGGGATGTTTTTATTCTTTCCCCTACCGGCTGGAGTTCTCATGTATATGGTAATTGGTAACGTTTTCCAAACCGTCCAAACCTATATTCTCTCCCGTGAACCTCTACCAGAAGAAATTCAAAAAATCGTAGATTTACAAGAGAAAGAAGCCCAAACTATCGAAGTAAAAGCGTTGCCATTTGAACCCAAAAGTTCTAAGAAAAAGGCTAATGGTTGATTATGAGCGACATTTCTATGCAAAGTAGTGAACAATGGTTACAGAATTTGCTACTTCTGACTGGTGTATCTACCCAAGTACGGGCTAATTTAGAAACTACCCCATCTTCTGAGCAAGATGTCCCAGCAGGAGCAAGCTACTGGTTGACAATAGATCAAACTAATTTAACATCAGAACAAATTAGGATTTTAATTGGTGCTGGTGGTTCGGTGCTAGACGGAATTCAGTATCTAGCAAATTCCGTTCTCAACTTAAACCAACCAGAAGACAATCAAACGGCTTACACGGTTGAATTGAGTGGTTATCGGGTGAGACGAGAAGGCGAAATCCGCACTTTAGCAGAAAATGCTGCCGCAGAAGTTCGCTTTTCGGGCAGAGAGGTAGAACTTCAATCTCTCAGTTCTTCAGAACGTCGCCAAATCCACACGTTATTGCAGGAATTTTCTGATTTAGAAACCTTCAGTCGCGGTAAAGAACCTTATCGTTATTTAGTTGTTCGTCAGGCAGTTACACCATAATTAGGGAACAGGGAACAGGGAACAGGGAATAGGGAACAGACAAGAATATTACCAATTACCAATTACCCATTACCCATTACCCATTACCCATTACCCATTACCCATGCTCAATTTTAAGGGTATTTCACAAATCCTATGGACGCTATTTTTATTCCGCAGCTAACTAAAGCCCCGGAGCGGACAGAGGAAATTCATGTTCAAGAGTTTCTGCCTGGACTAGAAACATTGACACCAGTTCGCGGAGTTATCCAGGTTAAACACCAGGGTAATTATTTAGAAGTTTCATCTCAGGCAGAGACAATTGTTACCTGTACCTGCAACCGATGTTTGCAGCAGTATAACCATCGTTTGGTTCTGAATACTCAGGAAGTTATTTGGTTAGACGAAACCGCTAATCAAACGGAAGATTTGCCTTTAGAAATGGAAGTCGCTGTCGAAGATTTACTGGAAACTTTAGCACCTGATGGTCATTTTGATCCCAGTGAATGGCTCTATCAGCAGATGTGTTTAGCATTACCTCAGCGTCAATTATGCAATGTTAATTGTCCGGGTATTTTAAATACTGCTGTTTCTGAACCACCTACGGATAGCCGTTGGGCTTTATTAGATGCTTTGAAAAAACAACTCCCAGATAATTAGTAAATTTACTATTTGGTGTGTTATGGCTTAATTCTTTATGGCTCGGTAAAAGCTGTTAATACTCTCTCAAGCTCCTCAAGGATTTTTCATCTTTGTGGAGTTTTTAATTACAGAGAAATGAAAAATGAACCACGAAGGAACGAAGGACACGAAGGGAAGAGAGTTTTAGAGAGATTTTGCATAATTCCTGAATTGACTCTTGACAATTTACTCTCATTTTGAGAGAATATAAATAGTTAAAAGAGTTAAAAGGTAAGAGGAAGCAGAACGATGACTCTCACAAAAAAGTTAAAAAATAAACCCAAAATATATTATGCACTTAATTCACATTCGCACCCTCCGCGAAGAAGCAGCAAAGTACCCTGATATCAAAAAACAAATTGAAGATTGGTATAAAACAGTTAAAAAATCCGAATGGCAAAGTTTAAATGATGTTCAAAAATTTCACCGAGATGCTGAAGCTGTTGGTAATTTTACTGTTTTCAATATCAAAGGTAATGATTATCGTTTAATTGTAGGAATGGATTATGAAGATCAAACGGTGTACTACAAATACTTGCTAACTCACGCCGAATATAGTAAAAATGAATGGAAAAATGACCCTTACTTTTGACCGAAATACTTACAGTCAATTACTAGCAGAAATCGCTCCTAAAGTAATTGACACAGAGGAAGACTATGAACGTCTTTTAAAAGTTGCAGAATATCTAACTTTTAAAAAAAATCGTAGTCCAGAGGAGCGAGCTTTACACAAATTGCTTGTCAGACTAATTGAAGATTATGAGGAAGAAAATTATCCAATGGATGAATCTACACCTCATGATATATTGCTACATATTATGGAATCTAGCGGCATTCGTCAAGCTGACTTAGTACGTATTCTTGGTTCTAGTAGCGGTGTAGTTTCAGAGGTTGTCAACGGTAAACGTTCAATTAGTAAAGCACAAGCTAAAGCCTTGGGAGAATATTTTAAGGTTTCTCCTAGTTTATTTATTTAGAGTTCGGTTTTTCAAAAATTTACAGAATTTTTGTCTGATAGCGTAGCGTGGCGTTAGCCATATCAGGATATCCAGGATTTAAGGATTTACAGGATTGTTATTGGTATCTTATTCAAGAATAGTAAGATATTAAGAATAACAAATTAAGAAAAATAATATCTTGTAAATCCCTAAATACCTAAATTATCAAAATCCTGATATCAACAAAAAAATAAAGAATAACATCCTGAAAATCCTTAAATTCTGGATATCCTGATATGGCTAACGCCACGCTACGCTATCAGACAAATTGATTAATTCTTTGCCAAACACTTTCTAATAAATCAGGATTATTCATGTCAACATATTCAAGATCAGGAGATTGTCTAAACCAAGTTCGTTGACGTTTGGCGAATTGTCTGGTATGTAAAACAATTAATTCTTTAGCTTCATCTAAAGAAATTTCACCAGTTAAATATTGCTTGATTTCTTGATATCCTAATGTATTTAATAAAGATAAATCAGTACCATATTTTTGACAAAGATATTCAACTTCACCAACTAAACCATCAGCTATCATTTGCTCAGTCCGGTTGCGAATTCTCACATCTAAATGTTCGGCATCAGAATCTAAACAAATTTGTAAAATTGGATAATTCGGAGGATTTTCTCCTTGCTGCTCAGAAATGGGAATACCAGTTGTATAGTAAACCTCCAAAGCTCTTAAAGTTCGCACCAAATCGTTAGCATGAATTTTTTGAGCAGCGATCGCATCAACTTGTCCCAATATCTGGTAAAGTTGAATTTGCCCAAGAGATTCTAATTGCGATCGCAATTCTGGCTGTGGTGCAACTCTGGGAATCTTCATTCCTTGCACAATGGAACGAATATATAAACCAGTTCCACCCACTAACAACAGTGTTTCAACTCCCAAACTAGCAATTAAAGCTTGTGCTTGTTCCTGATAATCTGCTAATGTCATTATTTCAGTTGGTTCACAGATATCTATCAAATAATGGGGAACTGATTTTTGTTCAATCACATTTGGTTTAGCTGTACCAATATCAAACTCACGATACACTTGACGAGAATCCGCACTAAGAATTACAGTATTTAATCTCTGGGCTAAACTCAAAGCTAAACCAGATTTACCCGTCGCTGTTGCTCCACAAATTACAATTAATTTAGTCATTAGTCGCTTTGCTCCAATTAAAAATTAACAAATTAAAAATTAAAAAAGTAATTTTAATTGATAAAGGGTGATAACCCCTATATAAACTTCTCATTAAATTGCGCTACAGACGGCAGGAAGGCTTTTGTGATATACTATTGGGGTGATTTAACTTTTTTCGCCTTTTGGCGATATTAACCCCAAGCATCAGGAGAATTTTCATGACGAGCAGTTACAGTGCCGATCAGATTCAAGTTCTGGAAGGTCTGGAAGCCGTCCGCAAACGACCAGGGATGTACATTGGTACTACAGGTCCGCGAGGACTCCACCATTTAGTTTACGAGGTAGTGGACAACTCTGTTGATGAAGCTTTAGCTGGTCACTGTACCCATGTTGAAGTGGATATCAATGCTGATGGTTCTGTGACAGTAACAGATGATGGTCGGGGTATTCCCGTAGATATCCACCCAAAAACCGGGAAATCAGCTTTAGAAACAGTGTTAACTGTTCTCCACGCTGGTGGTAAATTTGGTGGTGGTGGCTACAAAGTTTCCGGTGGTTTACACGGGGTGGGGATTTCGGTTGTTAACGCCCTGTCTGAGTTTGTAGAAGTTACGGTTTGGCGTGATCACAAGGTACATAACCAGCGATATGAACGCAGTTTCGCCGTTACGGAATTGGTCGCAACGCCTTATAAAGAAGATAGAACGGGTACTTCTATTACCTTCAAGCCAGATACACAAATTTTTACCACCAGCATAGAATTTGATTACATTACTTTATCAGGTCGTTTGCGCGAGTTGGCGTATTTGAATGCAGGTGTCAGAATTATTTTTACGGATCATCGTTTAGAAATCCTGAAAAGCGACACACCGAGAATAGAAACTTACGAATATAAAGGCGGTATTAAAGAATATATCGCCTACATGAATCGTGAAAAGCAACCACTCCACGAAGAAATTATCTATGTCCAAGGGGAACGTAACAACGTCCAGGTAGAAGTTTCTTTGCAGTGGTGTACGGATGCTTACACAGATAATGTCCTCGGCTTTGCTAATAATATTCGGACTATTGATGGTGGTACGCACTTAGAAGGTTTAAAGGCAGTTTTAACTCGGACATTAAATGCCACTGCTCGCAAACGCAATAAAATTAAAGAAGGTGAATCTAATCTTAGTGGTGAACACGTCCGTGAAGGTTTAACGGCTGTAATTTCTGTTAAAGTCCCTGATCCTGAATTTGAAGGACAAACTAAAACTAAACTGGGAAATACTGAAGTTCGCGGTATTGTTGATTCTTTCGTGGGTGAAGTTCTCACAGAGTATTTGGACTTCCATCCGGCGATCGCTGATGCTATTTTAGATAAAGCTATCCAAGCGTTTAAAGCTGCTGAAGCTGCCCGTCATGCGCGGGAATTAGTCCGTCGGAAATCAGTATTAGAATCTTCTCCTCTACCTGGTAAATTAGCAGATTGTAGTTCCCGTGATCCTGCTGAGTCTGAAATATACATCGTGGAAGGCGATTCAGCGGGTGGCTGTTTTCATGGTGATACATTAGTAGCATTAGTTGATGGGCGATCGCTCAGTTTTAAAGAAATCGTCGCTGAACAAGCACAAGGGATTACACATGAATGCTTCACTATGGATGGTGATGCAATGGTTCCAGGACAAATTATCAATCCCCGGATGACCAAAGCGAATGCTGAAGTTGTGAAGGTAATATTTAACAATGGTCAAAGTGTTATCTGTACTCCAGATCACCTCTTTTTAATGGCAGATTCTCCACTTCGTCCATTGGATGATAAAAATCATGAGCCTGTTTATAAGCCAGCTAGAGAATTAACAAGTTACGATTTACTCAAGAGACCACCTACTCTGGCTGGATTGGTAGGTGAAAATGTTGAAACTCCTCTAATGTCTATTTTGAGGGTTGATGATGTTCAACCTTTAGAGGAACGTTTTGACGTTTACGATATCGAAGTTCCGCAAACACATAACTTCGCTTTGTCCAGTGGTGTATTTGTTCACAATAGCGCCAAGCAAGGACGCGATCGCCGCACCCAAGCAATTCTCCCTCTGCGTGGTAAAATCCTCAACATCGAAAAAACCGACGACTCTAAAATCTATAAAAATAACGAAATTCAATCGTTAATTACTGCACTCGGTTTAGGTGTAAAAGGTGAAGAATTTAATGCTGGACAATTACGATATCATCACATAGTCTTGATGACCGATGCTGACGTAGATGGAGCGCACATCCGCACGTTGTTGTTGACTTTCTTCTATCGTTATCAACGGGCATTGATTGAACAAGGTTTCATCTATATTGCTTGTCCTCCACTGTACAAAGTAGAACGAGGAAAAAATTATCAGTATTGTTACAGCGAACGGGAATTGCAACAGCATCTAGGTACTCTTCCCAGCAATGCTAACTATACCATTCAACGTTTTAAAGGTTTGGGAGAAATGATGCCAGAACAACTCTGGACAACCACCATGAATCCAGAAACCCGTACCCTCAAACGAGTGGAAATTGAAGACGCAGCCGAAGCTGATCGGATTTTTACCATCTTAATGGGCGATCGCGTCGCACCAAGACGGGAATTCATTGAAACTTATGGTTCTAAACTGAATATGACAGATTTAGATATCTAAGGTAATGGGTAATGGGGAATTGGTAATTAAGTTTCTACCTCCCCCGTTCCCTGTTCCCTGTTCCCATAACTTTTTCGCTAAAAATCACAAATTTTCTCCACAAATAGGGAAAGCATTTGCTATGCTTAGAAAGCGCAACTAGATATTATCTACAAAGCAAAGATTGGTAAGCATACACAAAACTTTTCATAACCAGATGACAGCCGCTTTCTTAAAATCAGAAGTATTCAGAATCACAATTGGCATACGCAAAATTACTTAAATAGATCATTAGGTAACTTTAGCAACAATATTATTTATCACCTGATTAAAATATCGTTGTATACAATAGGAACAGTTTGTCAAGTTGCACAGGGTAGAAATCTCAACTCTGCGCTAATGTGTGAATAAGGCTAAATTGAGATTTCTCTCAATTCATCTTTTACCCAGCTAAAAATATGCCATAACTTTAACTCCTTAGTTCAGGTTCTTGGTATAGCATATACAAGGGTTAGTTCCTGGAAACAAAAACCAATTACTAGCGCCAAAGTGAATATGTCCAATTAGTTCAACCAGAACTAATTTCTGTAAACAATTACCCGTCCTCGGGTGAAGTTACAACAGAACATAAATACTATTTGTGCAGTTGGGAACAATTTGTGTAAGTTTTATAAAAGTGTGCCTACCTTTTAATTTAATGAGAATGCCACTGTCAAACCAAAAAGTTTTCAACAAGATTTAATGGTATCACCACCATTTTTAATGTCTTTTTGATAAAGGTGGCTTAATCTTAGTAAATGAGTTCATAGATAATGCACAAAAAGAGGGCAATTTTTGTGAAACAGGCTACAATCGGAACAGTATTTACAGTTAAATTTGCCAAATGTCATATACTTGTATCTCCATCAGGAAACTTTTTGAAAAAAAATGGATCTAGGCTATAGATTTGCTCAATCAAAAGTGACATGGGGAATTACCAAGAATGACAATTTAAAAAGCGAGCAATTCACTAAAAAGTGATATTTGCCACTTTTACTAAACCATCCTGCATAAAACAGGAAAAAAATCACCGAAAATATTTTGAGGGTAATCAGCCAAACCCTAATTTTCGGTTTTAGAGATTACTTAATGCCAAAAGTAATCAAAATGTCTTGAGTAACTGATTCTGCAAGGAGCATGAGGAACGCGGCATGAACCAGGCTAACAACGTACTCGATAATATTTATCAGCCTGACCTAGAAATGATAAATCCGCCTGAGATCGAATTACAAGCACTCTTAATAGAAGAACAAGAGGACTTATTGCTGACTGATGACGGCGAAATTGATGATTTTTTAGAGCCTCAGTCTGATGAGGACGACGCAAAGTCTGGAAAAGCCGCTAAATCGCGTCGTCGGGCACCAATTGCCAAGAAAAAGCACTACACCGAAGATTCCATTCGTTTGTATTTGCAAGAAATTGGGCGGATTCGTTTGTTACGCGCAGACGAAGAAATTGAATTAGCGCGGAAAATTGCTGAATTACTGGAACTAGAACGAGCGAGGGAAAGGCTTTGTGAACGCCTAGAACGCGATCCTAGAGACAGTGAATGGGCAGCAGAAGTATCGTTACCATTACCGACCTTTCGTTATCGGCTGCACGTTGGCCGCAGAGCGAAGGACAAAATGGTACAATCTAACCTGCGGCTTGTAGTTTCCATTGCCAAAAAATACATGAATCGGGGCTTGTCCTTCCAAGACTTGATTCAAGAGGGTAGTTTGGGTTTGATTCGTGCCGCTGAAAAGTTTGATCACGAAAAAGGCTATAAGTTTTCTACCTACGCTACATGGTGGATACGTCAAGCAATTACAAGAGCGATCGCTGATCAGTCCCGCACTATCCGGTTACCAGTTCATCTCTACGAAACCATTTCTCGGATTAAGAAAACCACCAAACTCCTCTCCCAAGAAATGGGACGCAAACCCACAGAAGAAGAAATTGCGACTCGCATGGAAATGACCATCGAGAAACTGCGGTTTATTGCCAAATCTGCCCAGTTGCCAATTTCCTTAGAAACACCTATCGGTAAAGAAGAAGATTCCCGTTTAGGTGATTTTATCGAATCTGATGGCGAAACACCAGAAGATCAAGTTTCTAAGAACCTGCTGCGGGAAGACCTAGAAAAAGTCCTAGATAGTCTCAGTCCCCGTGAAAGAGACGTTCTCCGACTTCGCTATGGTTTAGATGATGGTCGCATGAAAACTCTGGAAGAAATCGGCCAGATTTTCAATGTTACCCGCGAACGCATTCGCCAAATCGAAGCTAAAGCACTCCGTAAATTACGCCATCCCAATCGGAATAGTGTACTGAAAGAGTATATTCGTTAATTGTTAGGGGTGGGTTTAAAATCATCAACCTCTTAAACCTGCCCCCAGCATTAATTACATCTTCCCTTTCTGCATAACTTCTTGCAGATGATGGCGAATTTCGTGTGCTTGTTCAATTTCTGATTGCCGTAATTTTTGGAACAGTTCTACACAGGGTTGAGAATTAGCTTCCTTGGCATCTTTGATATAATTTTCATAAGCTTGAACTGCTACCGATTTAGTATGCAGCACACTAATAAAATCAAACTCTAAGTTACTAATGGGTTCTTGAGTTTTGGTTTTAGTCATTTTTCGACTCTGTTGGTTATTTAATTAATTTCTACTTATTCCCTGAGATTTATTCATCTGTCTAAAAGCTGATAAAATCCTCTGTTGTGAGTAGAGACGTTTTGTCAAAATGTCGCTACTTATTTAATTTTCGCGCTTCTTGTAATAACTGCTGGGAATTTTTCACCCACTGCAAATTACCTTGAATATTATATAAATCTTTAGAATATTGGAACACTTGCACAGCTTCTTTATGCTGCTTTAATTGCATAAAAACTAACCCTGCACCATAATAAGCATTAGCATAATTAGGGTTAGCTGCGGCTGATTTTCTGAAAGCTGCTAAAGCTTCGCTTAATTTACCCTGGTTAAATAAAATTGAACCAAGATTATAGTGTGCTTCTGCGTATTTAGGATTGATTTTAATTGCTTGATTAAAAGCTGCTTTTGCTTGCTCAATTTTCCTTTGTTGCAAATAACAGATCCCTAAATGATAGGCTGGTTCAGGAGCATTTTGACTCATTGTTCTGGCTTTTTGAAAAGAGGCGATCGCACTTTCCCAATTTTTTTCCTGTTCCTTAACTAACCCCATGTTATAGTGGGCAAAACCCAGATTTGGATTTAACTTCAAAGCCTGATTTAAATAATCTTGCGC
The DNA here is from genome assembly GCF_008121535.1 of Dolichospermum sp. UHCC 0315A. Taxonomy (GTDB): domain Bacteria; phylum Cyanobacteriota; class Cyanobacteriia; order Cyanobacteriales; family Nostocaceae; genus Dolichospermum; species Dolichospermum lemmermannii. The sequence continues at coordinate 3,528,674 of NZ_CP043056.1, read as the reverse complement.
CAATTTTAAATTATTTCCTTCTAATAATGCTGCACCTAAATTTGCAAAAGCTAAAGCAAATTGAGAATCGGCTTGGGTAGCTTGATAAAAAGCATCTGCCGCAGGTTGTAACCGTCCCGATTGTCGTAGTGCTAAACCCAAATTATAGTGCGCTGCTGCTAATTTAGGATCTAGTTTAATAGCTTGACGAAAAGCGGTAATTGCTGCTTCTAATTGTCCTAGTTGAATTGCTTGTAGTCCTTGATTTAACGATTCTGTAGCTGCTTTGCTATTTGAGTTTTGTGCCAGTATTAGAGTAGGGGGAGAATTGGAAAATACGGGTTGAATATTAATACTTAATAATAAAAAATTGATTATCCCCAAGATGGGATATTTAATTAATGGTAGTTGCATAAGTTTAGTTTTGTTTCGCGCAAAGGCACAAAGGAGCAAAGACGCAAAGGAAGATCAGGAAAAATCAATGTTGTTCTGGTAAACTTGGACTTTCGATAATTAATCATTCAGTTTAAAAGGATTTGTAAACTTTACACCCTCAACAGTTGCACCTGATGGAAAATCTTCACTGTAAATTTCTTCAATTTGATTGAGTCTTGCTGTTGCCCAAATTTGCGCGTCCCAAAAACTAAAGTTATGGGTTTCTAGTCCACGAATCGCTTCTAGGGAGATTAATTTTGTCATATCAACAATATGGCAAATAGCTAAGTAGTTACGCATTCGCACCAATGCCTCAGCAGGAGTTAAAAGCGAGCGTCTAGTGCGGGTTGTAGCCATAAAAAACTCCCCTATCACCTGGGTACTAATTACTGCTTTCCCCGAACGAATTAACCTATCAACAACTGCGATCGCTTGTTCCTGTTTTGTGGTATCTAATGGATCGTAGACGTACACTAGAATATTAGTATCAATAAAAACTCTACCGTTCATAAAGGTCTTCCCGCTTCCAGTCTCTACCTCCAGCTTGAACAGGTCGAGTTTTGATTTGTGCAATAAATTCTCTTTCGGCTTCCCACAGTGAGATATCGGTTTGGGGGACAGTGATTTCACCAAGATGAAGGTCAATGGCTTGACGGATAATCTCGGCTTCACTTATACCTGTTTGTTGTGCAATCTCTTTGAGTAGATGTTCTTGACGTGGTTGGATATAAATCTGCTTGCGAATTTTGGTTGACACAATTTAGAAGTATATTTAGTGTATACATTACATTATACATTATTTATGGGAAAATTGTGATGCCTTCGTTAATTGAGGTGTTAGTTTTTTCCCTTGGAGAACTCCACAAAAAAATGATCCAATGGTATCTTGCCCGTCCTTGTATTATTAGCGGGCAAGATGCCCGCACTACAAGAAATTTTGGGATATTTTTTAAATTGGAAGTCTCTTGGAAGATCATCTGTAAAAACTTCTGGAAAAGCAAACTAAGCTCCTAATTTCTGTACCTAACTCAGATGAAATATGCTGTAAATTCTTCCTTCTGTTGTCTATTTACGTTACCCTTTTAAATTACTTATTGATAACTAAACCTTAAACTCATTATTATACTTGTATGTTAAGTGTATATAAACTCCTCACAATACAAAAAACTTTATGGGCTTTATATTTTCTCTGCTTACGAGTCTCATAGCAATTCTCATAAGACCTCGCGGTAAGTGGGAAACGAGCGTGGCTTGGCTCCCAACAGAGGGAAGCGACACGAGGGATTTTAATCCCTGTGGTATGCTAGAATGAAATCGTGAGTAAGAACAATAAACATCTACATGTTGAAACATCCTAGTACGGAGAAATCCCGGCTCCTATGAAACAACGGTTAGGTTCAAGTCCTAGCGGCAGTATTGACAAGAAAGAGCAAGTAATGGCAGGTTGTGGAGCGTACCGTATCTTGGCTTAGTGATGGACTCTGAAAACACTGAAAACAATAAAAGTAAGCGCAATTTCGACACCTTGATTGGTGGTTGTATTGAGCGTCTAGGCGGCGTTTGACGGTCGCAGCGAGATTAGATTAGGCTAAACCTTTAATCTAATTCTGTCAGTAGAATCTCAGTGGCTGTCTTCCCTGAGAGTGTCAAATATCTCCAAACTGGTAGAATAACCAGCGAAAGGACTAAATTGGCAGTCCGGGGAATTACCATATTAATTGGTAGTATGACCTTACTGGCTTCAATTTCTAGACTGTTGGTAATTGTTCCACCGGGAAATGTCGGTATTGTCAACTCATTTGGTAAAATTTCCGATAATACTCTTGATTCAGGAGTTCATGTAGTTAACCCCTTTGCCAAAGTTATAAATTTTTCTACTCGTCTTAAGGATATCAAGGAAAATATAGATACAACATCTCAAGAAGGTTTGAGTTTAAATCTTGATGTTAGTCTTCAATATAAACTTGATCCTCAAAAAGCAGCAATAGTATATAAAACAATTGGAACTGATGAAAAACAATTGATAATTTCTAGATTTCGTTCTACTGTTCGCGCTATTACAGCTAATTATTCCGCTAGTGCAATTTATTCAACAAAACGCCAAGAAGTAGCTCAAAAAATTGATGAAGAACTCACAAAAGAAATCCCCAGTTTGGGTTTTATAGTTGAACAAGCACTTTTGCGAAATGTGAAAATGCCTGAGACTTTGCAAACAGCGATTCAACAAAAGCTCAAAGCAGAACAAGAAAATGAGCAAATGAAATTTGTATTAGAAAAAGAGCGTCAAGAAGCAGAACGGAAAAGAATTGAAGCTAAAGGTATAGCTGATTCTCAAAAAATTATTGCTGGTGGACTCACTAACCAAGTTTTGCAATTACGCTCGATTGAAGCTACAGAAAAAATTGCTGAATCTAATAATTCCAAAATTGTCGTTATCGGTTCTGAAAAGGGAGGAATACCTATTTTAATTCAGCCAGAGTCAGGAGTATCAAAACCTTAAAAGGTTCTCTATTTTTGGACTTTACTTTTCGTTACATATTACTCTTCGAGAAGCCGCTCCGCGTCTACGGTTTTTTCCGTTCACCTACTTAATTGATTTTGCTTAAAATCCTGAATTACAATTCTGATAAGGGTAAAGCTTGACACTCTCAGGAAGCCAAGCCGCTGAGATTCTTGGTTCAACGAGTCAACTTAGCTTAGACCCCTTGCGGTATCTAAGTCAGAGGTGGTTCTCTCCCCAAGCGTTAACTTTCCTCCTGTCCGGAGGTAGTTGCATTGCTGCAAATTTTGATTGAATTTCAATCCTGTGTCGTCTAGCTCCCATGAAGATTTTACCTATTCCTGGGCAGGAACTAGAACTATGGAATAGAACCCCATATCTTCAATTGTCAAGGTACAGATTGCCATTAGGCAGCTAGGTTTTTAGACAGGTTGATTACCGTTCCTGTTGTGAACAGTGTAACACCATTAAGTACAAAGGCGATAACTCTTTACGTACTTTAACCAATCTTTACAAAAAGAAAAACTCTATGCGGTTAAAACCGCACGAGTCGCTTATATCTCAGGTCTAAAGACATGGTTCCTGAGCTTGTCGAAGGACTGAGTTTCACGCTTACCGGATGTCTCTATAATGCTAAACCCCTACAAAATCTAACTACAACTTTGTTCCACAATCAGAACAGAAATTATGGTTAGGTTGGTTTTGAGTCCCACAATTGCTGCAAGAAATTGATTCAACTGCGGTTCTTGGTGTTGGCTTAGGTAAACCAACCATTTGCGAGTTATTCTTACCAGGCGCTACCATGGGATAGCAATTTTCATCTCTGGTAATGTGGACATTCACAATTACAGGGCCATTGTGTGCCAGCATTTCGGCAATTTTATCTGCCAATTCTTCCCGCTTGGTAATTACCATCCCCTTGATGCCATAAGCCTGTGCTAAAAGCTCAATATCAGGCATTCCGACTTCCATGTTAGAAGATGAATAACGCTGTCCATAGAAGGCTTCCTGCCACTGCCGCACCATGCCCTGCCAACCGTTATTTAAGATCAAAGTCTTGACATTAATGCCATATTGTGCTAACGTTCCCAACTCCTGCAAACACATTTGGAAACTGGCATCACCGCTGATACAGATTACTTCTTCGTCCGGGAATGCCACCTTTGCACCCATAGCCGCAGGAACACCAAAACCCATTGTTCCTAAACCCGCGCTAGAAATCCAGCGTCTTGGACCATTTTTGAGGAATTGGGCTGCCCACATTTGATGTTGACCAACATCTGTAGTATAAAATGCGTGGGGGGCTTGACTACCAACTTCAACAATTACCTCTTGAGGAGAAATGCTGTCGGCATGATGGGGGACAATTAAAGGATAATCTTGTTTCCAACTGTTAATTAAGTTTAACCATTCTTGATTTTGGTTAGGTGTGGCTTTGGTATTTGCGTCTTGACATCGCCGTAATAAGTCTTTTAAGACGTTTTTGACATCCCCCACAATGGGAACTTGGGGAACGCGGTTTTTACCGACTTCTGCGGGGTCAATATCAATGTGAATGACTTTGGCTAAAGAGGCAAATTCATCTAATTTACCTGTCACTCGGTCATCAAATCTTGCACCAACACAAATTAATAAATCGCAATCTGTAACGGCAAAGTTAGCGTAGGCTGTGCCGTGCATTCCCAACATTCCCAAGGACAGGGGATGATGTTCATCAAATGCACCGATACCCATTAAGGTAGTAGTGACGGGGAGATTAAATAATTCTGCCAGTTGTTTGACTTCTTCGTGGGCATTAGCGGCGATCGCTCCTCCCCCAACATACAACAATGGGCGACGACTTTCTCTAATTAATTGAATTGCCGCATTAATTTGGCGCGGATTTCCCTTGACTGTGGGACGGTAGCCAGGTAACTTAATTGAACCCGGTGCCACAGGCACATAATCAAATTCTTCTAACGCTACATCTTTGGGAACATCAATTAAAACAGGTCCAGGTCTACCAGTGCTGGCAATGTGAAAAGCTTCAGCCACAATCCGCGCCATATCTTTGGCATCACGGACTACATAAGAATGCTTAACAATGGGTAAGGTAATTCCATAAATATCTGTTTCCTGAAAAGCATCTGTACCAATGGAAGCTCTTGGTACTTGTCCCGTAACCACAATCATGGGGATAGAATCCATGTAAGCCGTAGCAATACCCGTAACTAAGTTGGTTGCCCCAGGACCGGAAGTACCAAAGCATACTCCTACTTTACCAGTAGCACGGGCGTAACCGTCGGCGGCGTGGGAAGCACCTTGTTCATGTCTAACTAAGATATGTTTGACCGTACCCCCAGCTTCTATTTTATAGAGGTCATCATAAATCGGTAGAATCGCGCCACCGGGATAACCAAAAATATGCTCAACACCATGACGGATGAGACTATCTATCAACGCGAAACCGCCAGATGCCCGTTTTGGTGAGGGAACTGACGAATTAGATACGGGAGACTGCTGATTATTTTCAGATTTTGGGAGACTGATTTGAGAAGACGAAACCACAGTTAACCTCAAAGTATAGCTAAAATTAACGCTTAGATTCTGTATTTAAAACTTCATTTTAATGTAAAAATTCTCACAATAGCAGAGAAAGCCGGATTTATTAGCGTTAAGAATGGATTATGATTGTACAATTTTTAGATCACATCTTGCAATACCCGCCGAGTATTTTGCCAAGTCCAGACACCAACAGCCCCGACAACTATACTCATTCCGAATAACACCGCCGACAATCCAAAGGCATTGACTAGCTTTGTCGTAATTAATAGAGGTGCTGTCAGAGCGATATTAATGGCATGATTTTGAAAACCAAAGACTTTACCGTGCATTTCTGATGGTGTTTGTTGCTGAATTAAAGTTTGCATTGGCACGTTGACAAAAGCTGCACCCACGCCTAAGAAAATACAAAGTCCTAATGCTAGGGGTTGGTTATCAATGAAAATGAATAAACCTAATGAAACCGCCATCATCAAAAATCCGATTAAAGGCAAGGGTTTATTGTATAGTCTATGTCCAAAATTCCCCAAAATAGCCGCACCTATTACCATACCCACCCCAGCCGCAGCTACGAAAGAGCTAAATTCTTCTGGTGCTAAATGTAACCTAGCCGCCATACCAATGGCTAATTCTATCAGGGCGGCAAATACGCAGTATAATGTAACTATTTGTAGCATGGCATTCCATACCAGCCGATTTTGTTTGAGATAGCGTAGTCCTAACAAAAATTCAGCCCAGGGATTAATTGCGGCTGTTTCTTCGTGAATCCGTTTGGGTTCTTGAAACTGAATCGGCATCATAATCACGGCAGAAATTAGATATAAGCAGCCAACGACCAATTCTTTACCAAAGCCCTTATTAAAGGTTTCAAACCAATTCAACATCGGAGTAGCCACCGCATTACCAATAATTAATGCAGCCATCATTGTGCTGCTAAATAAGGCATTGGCAGCCATTAAACCTTCTTTTCTTACCAACAGGGGAATTGAAGCCTGTTCTGCTGGGGCAAAAAACTGGGTAACGGTAGAGATAGAAAAGGTGAAGAATAAAAGTATCCCAAATTCTCGTGGCAGGAAGGGAATTAGCAGCATGAATATCCCCCGTACCAGATCTGAACCCACCATAATCAGTTTTTTTGGCACACGGTCAACGATCACACCACCGGCAGAGCCAAACAAGATTGCGGGTACGGTAAATGCCATATACAAATAGAAGCGTGCATCACCGCCTATCTGATTCGGGGGTAAATAGAGTTGCAGTAAGGCAATCATTAAGACAAAGAATACCTTATCAGCTAATTGGGAAATTAGTTGACCAATCCACAGGAGCATAAAACCCCGGTTTTTCAGCAGTCCGGTAAAACCGTTATTAACAGCAGTAGGTTCAGTGGGAAACATCAGATACTTGGGAATGGGGAATAAATAGTCAATATTTCTTGTTATAACGTTCTAAGAGGAAATTGAGAAATTCAGATGCACTGAGGTAGTTTTTGGTGGGAGAGAACCCCAATGATGGATTTACCCATTGGCCTGGGACAGATTGGGGGGAGTGCCACATTGATAAATGGTCAACTGCTGGCTCGGCATAAAAGTTGTTTTCTCCCATACCGAGATAAGCTGAAGTCCAATGGGTGTAATAATCATGACTTAAACGATGAATCGGGAAATTGCCAGCTAGAGGGACTCCCCAACCATCAATAGCAATGAAGGCTTGCACATGACCGCCCAAAAGTTGCCACGCTGTGGCTGCACCTATACCGCCAATTACACCAGCACTAAAGCATAAGAATATAACAGGCGATTCTAGCTTATTACCAAGGCGATTGTGCAAAAAATGTAAAATATGAAATGTTGATAAAGTTAAATAACCCTGTTCCGGAAAAATCAGTATATCTACGGAGTTTTGATTACTTTGATTCAAGCACCCTTGGATAAAGCTTTTAGTTAATTCTGGTTCGTGAATTCCCGGACAAATAATAATGGGCATTTATTTTTTATCTTTGAAAAGTCTGCAAAAAATTAAAGGTATTTTCGCGCAAAGACGCAAAGGAGCAAAGACGCAAAGAAAGAGATTAACTCAGATTGTGGTCTAATACATGAAAACTGCTGTAAGAATATATTACATGAGTGGTATAGTATTGACCTATTTATTCCTTGATAATGAGTTTTGGGACAACTTTAAACAACTGCCTAAATATGCTAACTAACAATTTATTAAATCTCCCTCTCATGGGTTGCGGTACTTGGGCTTGGGGAAACCAACTGCTCTGGGGGTACGATGAAAGTATGGATAACCAATTGCAAGAGGTTTTTAATCTCTGTGTTAGCAATGGTATTACATTATTTGATACGGGTGATTCCTACGGTACTGGCAAGTTAAAGGGACGCAGTGAGTTACTTTTAGGAAAATTTGCCCAAGCATATCAAGGTTTAAATCAAGAGCATATTTGCATTGCTACTAAGTTAGCTGCATACCCTTGGAGATGGACTAGAAATTCAATTATATCAGCTTGTCATGCTTCGGCAAAAAGATTAGGACGCAATGTTGATTTGGTGCAAATGCACTGGTCTACTGCTAATTATGCACCTTGGCAAGAGGTTGGTTTATTAGATGGTTTGGGTGATTTGTATGAGCAAGGTTTGGTGAAGGGTGTGGGCTTATCTAATTATGGTACAAAACGACTTTTATGGGTACATAAAAGATTTCAGGAAAGAGGTATACCGATTAAAACTTTGCAGGTGCAATATTCACTTTTATCTACTTATCCGGTGACGGAATTAGGTTTAAAGGATGTTTGTGATGATTTGGGAATTGCATTAATTGCTTATAGTCCTTTAGGGTTGGGTTTATTAACAGGAAAGTTTTCGGAAAATGGCAGTTTTCCCAAAGGTATTCGCGGGTTTTTATGTAAACAGTTATTACCAGGAATGAAGCCGCTTTTAGGTTGTTTACAGGAAATAGCAAATACGAGAAATAAAACTATGTCTCAAGTGGCTATTAATTGGTGTATTAGTAAAGGCACAATTCCCATTCCTGGGGCTAAAAGTGGGGAACAAGCAAAGGAGAATATTGGGGCTTTGGGGTGGGTTTTGAGTGATGGTGAGGTGGTAGAGTTGGATAATGCTGCTGATAGGGTAGAGAAGAAAATGGTGCAGAATATTTTTCAGACAAGGTGAGATAAAAACAAATATCTAAAAAATAGAATAATGTTAATGCGTCCTAATCCACTATTTATTAGTAATACTGATTGTGGGTCACACTACTATATATATTTTTGTAAAATTATTTGCCAAGCTTGAATATGAGAATCTTTAACTTCTGTTGAATTTTTAGCATCTTTTACTAATTCTTCTGTATATGTTTTGATAAATTCATGATAATCTTCTATAAAACGCAGGTAATATTTTAAGGTGTTCACAATACCATTAGCAATAATTTCTAACCCACGTTCTCTTTTAATTTTCAAAATCAATTCATTAATATATTTTTCTTCATCTTTATTAAGAAAACAGTCTTTGTATGTAGTTAGAATATAATACCTTTTTATTGTTGTATTTGCAGATTTTTTTACTATATCTAATATCATATTTCTATCAATAGGAATATTGTGTTTTATCTCTAATATTTCAAAGGGATTGTTATGGTTATCCCTTATTTCTATATCACCATAACCATGTTTATCAGCAGAAGTATGAACATTTAAAGGTAGTAATACTTTATTTTCAAATCTGCGGACAGTTTTAAATATTTGTTTATAGATAGCAAAAATTACAATTACTGGTAATCTAGAACTTAAAGGTTCTTCAAAATGTCTTTCTACCATTTTCAGCACTGTATTAATATTGATAATATTTACAGAATTAACAATTTCTAAAGTTTCTGTAAAAACTATTTCTTGAGATTGGGAAATAAGATATAATTGTGCTAAGATATAAACTAAACAATTTTCAATATCAATTGTTTGATTTTCAATTTTATCAATTAGTTGTAAAAAAGGTGTAACTAAGCTTTTACTCCTTAATGGTAATTTAAATCCCTCCTCAAAATTCCAGATAATTTCTGCGCGTGTTGCTTTAGTTAAAAATGCAGTTTCTTTATTAGCATATTTAGGAAATTTACTTTTAAAAAAGGGTGTAGTTACCTTAGTATCAAGAACTCTTGCGGAATATCCATTGATAAACTTAGCCATGTGTAACCTGATATCTTGTTCAGGTTTAATTATTTTCTTGAGTAGGGTGGTAATAATTACTTGAATTAAAGATTTATCGGTTTCTATTTTTTGAATAAAAATATCTACAAAGTTTTTTATTTCTTGATCAAATTCTGTGAATGATTGATTTTTAACTAATTCAAGTGATTGCTGATAGGATTTTTCTAGTCTTTCTATTTCTTGATTATAATCATATTTCATATAAATAATTCCTGTTGTTGAGAATCAGATTCTTCCATACGGTTATTAGCTAAGTTTACATAATCAGGATTGATTTCAATTCCTAAATAATTTCTATTTAAATTTCTAGCTGCGATACAAGTTGTACCACTACCACAAAAAGGATCAAGGACAAAATCACATTCTTGAGTTAATAATTTAATCAGTTCTTGAATAATATACATCGGATAAACTGCTGGATGATGATTATTTTTAGTAATTTCCACCGGACTTTCAATAATGTCTTTTTTCATCGTGTTTCCTAAAATTCTAATAATAGTAAAACCATTATTCTTGATTTGGTTATTTCTTCCTCCATCTTGTCCACCATAAGCTAATTTATGTACACCATGAATTTTCATTCTAAATCCTTCAATTTCTCCATTGTGTACTGCTAAAATAGCTTGATTTAATGCTTTAATAGCATTATTTTTTTGTTCTTCACTTAAATCAGAATTTTTGATTAATTCCACATATTTTTTACCTAATTTATCAGAGGGTTTACTTTTAACGCTTTTGTTAAAACTATCCAAGTGTTGTAAATAATTATCCAAATTAAAATAATAATCTTTTGATTTAGCAAATATGAAAAAAGGTTCTGTAGCTTGTATTAATTTTCTTTTATCTTGACGTGGTGTAGGATTGAGTTTTGACCATGTAATTTGATTAATAAGAAAAATATTTTGATTTTGGGTGGCTTGAATTGCAAATTTATAAGGAATTAGAGATAAACTTCCGTTGATATATTTATCTCCTAAATTAAAAACTATTACTCCAGTTTTTTTTAAAACGCGCACACATTCCCCAAAAACTGTGAGGATATTTTTTAAATATTCTGATTCAGTTGTTTCATTACCAATACCTAAATCACCATTTCCATAATTACGTTGCTGAAAATATGGTGGTGAAGTAATGATTAAATCAAAAGTATCATTTTCTATTTGTTTGAGTACAGATAAATTATCCCCAAGAATAATTTTATTTTTGAGGTCTGATATTGCTCGTAATTTCATGTGACTTTATGCAATTTAAATTTAATCTCTAATTATGTATTTCAGTGTAACAGGTTTTGTATTTTTTAAAACATTCTCTAAATAAAATTTAATAATTTAACTTTTCAAGCATCAATCACACGCACATAAGCACTACATCAGAAAAACGTGATATTTTGAGTATAATGTAAGTTACAGGTTAAATACTCAATATTCAAGAATACTATAAAATTAGCAATGCTAGAAAAATCAAGATTATATTTCCCAACTCTTACCAAATCCAAGTATCAACCCCAAAGCCAAGATACAGCAATAGAAGCTGATATTTATTTCTTTCAAAAATGGCGACAATTATCATTAAAACAACGCATAGGAAGATTTATTAGCCATGAACGAGGAGTTAAAAAACTATGTCTTGTAGGAATTAAATCTCGAAATCGCAATTCGACTATACAGGAAATTCGTGATATATTTACCCGTGCTGTATTAGGAGAAAAATTTACTCCTGATTTTCAACCAAAAGGTATTAATGAAAATATGTGGATTCAAGATTCAATTTCTTTAGCAGGAGAATTACATCAACTTTTTGAATCAATTAATATTGATTACTATGTTAATCGAGGTGTTGCTAGTTCTATTCATGGAGAACCACGTTCTACTCGTGATTTAGATTTGGTGATAGAAGTTAAACCAAATCAAATAGATTTACTGGTAAAAACTTTAGAAGCATCTGGATATTATTGTCCAGCAGGTGCGGTAGAAGATTTGCAACGAGGTTTGGGGAATATGTTGAATATTACCCATACAGAAACTATTGCTAATGCTGATATTTATATTACTGACAATTCACATTTTGCAATATCCCAAATGCAGCGAAGAATATTAGTTGATTTAGATGGAATACCTGCTTTTTGGATAGCTTCAGCAGAAGATATTATTTTACAAAAACTTCGCTGGGGAAAGGGAAGTAAATCAGAAAAACAATGGCGCGATGTTTTGGGGATAATTAAGTTACAAGCAGAAATTTTGGATTATGGTTATTTAACAGAATGGGCAGAAATTTTAGATTTAGTTGTTGATTTAAGTGAGGTATTAACTCAAGCTGGGATATGAAATAAATATAAAAATCTCTCATGCTGAGAAAACCAACTTCTCTAAGAAGTCAGAAATCTTATGTTTATCACTGCCATAATTTGCTAAACTCCTAATTTGGAAAAGCAAACAAAAATCTCAGCAGCAGGTATTGGGGGAGGTTCGCAAAGTGGTGGAAAGTGAAGACATAGAACAAATTTATCCCCAGGATTTTTCATGGCGGTTTTGGCCTGTTGTGCCAATTTATCCTTATGGTCAACGGCATACTATCCGTAAAGAAGTTGTCAAAGATACTATCTGGACTTTTGATCAATTGCAGGGAATTTTCTATGTAGTTGTGCCAATTCGCATGACTGTAGTTAAGCTGGAAAAAGGCGGTCTGCTGGTTTATGCACCTGTCGCACCTACTGGAGAATGTGTCCGGTTGCTGAATGAGTTGGTGGCAGAACACGGTGATGTTAAGTATATTATTTTGCCCACGATATCGGGAATAGAACATAAAGTATTCGTTGGTCCATTTGCGCGACGCTTTCCCACTGCACAGGTATTTGTCGCTCCCGGACAATGGAGTTTTCCGATCAATCTGCCTTTGAGTTGGTTAGGTTTACCCGGTAAACGTACTCATATCCTGCCTGAAAATAGCCAGGAAGCCCCTTTTGCTGAAGATTTTGATTATGCAACCATCGGACCGATTGATTTGGGTTTGGGTAAGTTTGCAGAGGTGGTTTTTTTCCACAAGCGATCGCACATTCTCTTAGTTACAGATACCATAGTTTCAGTACCAGCAGAGCCACCTGCAATTGTCCAACTTGACCCCTATCCCTTACTCTACCACGCGAAGGATAAAGCCTTTGACATCGTTGCAGATACCTCAGCAAACCGCCGTAAAGGGTGGCAGCGAATCACATTATTTGCCTTGTATTTCAGTCCCAGTGTGTTAGAAGTACCTACATGGGGTGAAGTATGGCGTGATGCCGAAAAAGCTCCAGAACGTTCGAGAAAAGCCTATTTCGGGTTTTTCCCCTTCCAATGGCGGGAAAATTGGCAAGATTCATTTGATATTTTACAAGGAAATGGGCGGATATTTGTTGCCCCAATTTTACAAAGTTTGATTTTAAATCGCGCACCCACAGAAACAATAAATTGGGCTAATAAAGTTGCCAGTTGGGATTTTCAATGGATTATTCCCTGTCATTTTAATGCCCCGATTAAAGTCGAACCGCAACAATTTCGTCAAGCATTTGCGTTTTTAGAAAAACAGCCTGTTGGGGGTTTAGTTAGTAGCAATAGCTATTCTTTGCCGGAGGATGATTTTAAGTTATTGAGAGATATTGATTCAGGGTTAAATAAGTTGGGTATTGTGCCACCAGCAAAAGAGAAAGTGTAATTATAAATAAACTGACAATGAGGTAGGTGTTTCAGATGTTTCAGTCTGTACACTTGGCATAAATAGACATCAGGATTTTTTATGAATATTTATCTGGGAATATTTCGGGTTTTAAAGATGAGTTTTTTTCCATCCTGAAAATATTTAATTGTCAGAATCAGGATACTCAGGATTAGAGGATTTACAGGATTTTTTATGAATATTTATCTGGGAATATTTCGGGTTTTAAAAATGAGTTTTCTTCTTCATCCTGTACATCCTTAAATCCTGGAAATCTATCATTTGTCAATAGGTAAATGACAAAAACACCTTTGTTTCAGGTTTGATTTTTATTTTGCCCCTTTGCGCCTTTGCAAGAAATAAAAAATATTAATAATTGCTATACTAGAAAAATTACAATTATCCCATAGTAACCGTAAAAATATATGACTCTTAGCCAATTTCAACCCTATATTTCCATAGAAGAATACTTACAAGCTGAAAAATCTAGCCCTATTAAACATGAATATATCCAAGGGCAAATTTACGCAATGGCTGGTGCTAGTGATGCCCATGTAACAATTACTGCTAACTTAGTTGCCCTTTTAAGAAATCATATTCGTGGTACAGGATGTCGGCTTTACGTCGCTGACATGAAAGCAAGAATTGAATCTCTAGATATTTTCTATTATCCTGATATTATGGTAACTTGCGATTCAAGAGATACACAGTTTGAATATTTTAAACGATATCCGAGTTTAATTATTGAAGTTTTATCACCTTCTACAGAAGCCTTAGATAGAGGTGATAAATTTAGTGATTATCAAGAATTAGACACTTTACAAGAATATGTTTTAGTTAGTCAAAATCGGCAACGAATTGATTGTTTCCGGCGCAATTCCGAAGAAAGATGGGTTCTTTATAGCTATAGAGTAAATCAACAATTAGAATTAACCAGTGTGAATTTTTCTTGTCCTCTCGCTGATGTTTATGAAGATGTTGCTTTTCCTCCAAATTTAAGTAAATAAAATTTTCAAGATGAGTTTTTTCTTCATGCTGAAAATGCTTAATTGTCTGATAGCGTAGCGTGGCGCAAGCCATATCAGGATGTTCAGGATTAGAGGATTTACAGGATTTTTTATGAATATTTATCTGGGGATATTTCGGGTTTTAAAGATGAGTTTTTTCTTGATCCTGAAAATGCTTAGTTGTCTGATAGCGTAGCGTGGCGCAAGCCATATCAGGATGCTCAGGATTAGAGGATTTACAGGATTTTTTATGAATATTTATCTGAGAATATTTCAGGTTTTAAAGATGAGTTTTTTACTACATCCTGAAAATCCTTAAATCCTGGAAATCCTGATTCAGATAGTAGGGTGTGTAAGCGTTGCGTAACGCACCAAAATTGATTAAATTTAATCTCATGAATTAATGTGCATTACGTCGCGTTCATAATTTAATCTATATTTCATAATATTTTCCCGCTCCTAACGCACCCTACAAACTAATGTTACGGTAACTAAACCTGGGTTGGTTTCTCCATGTTTACAAATTACGCATTTCATTAAGCACCTTACCAAGAGTACATTTTTTGAATATAATATATAAATGTTTATATTGTATCATAGTAGTGCATTGCCATGACAGACACACCTAGCAAAATCAGAAGTTTTATTGAATATTCCCGAACATTAAAAGGGGATGAAAAAGGGGAAGCACAGGTATTTTGCGATCGCCTTTTTCAAGCATTCAATCATGAAGGCTATAAAGAAGCAGGAGCAGAACTAGAATATCGGGTAAAAGTAAAAGGAAAATCTACCAAGTTTGCTGATTTACTATGGCGGCCACGATTATTGTTAGAAATGAAAAAACGAGGTGAAAAGCTAGAAAAACACTATCAGCAAGCATTTGAATATTGGCTAGAATTAGTTCCCCAGCGTCCAAAATATGTAATTCTCTGCAACTTTGATGAATTTTGGATTTATGACTTTGACATACAACTGCGAGAACCAGTAGATCAAGTTAAATTGGAAGATTTACCAAGTCGCTTTACTGTCTTAAACTTCCTCTTTCCTGAAAATCGCAAACCTTTATTTAATAATAATCTAGTTGACGTTACACGCAAAGCCGCAGATAACGTCGCACAAGTTTTTAATCGCCTCATTGAAAGAGGAGAAAAACAAGAAATTGCCCAGAGATTTATTCTTCAGTGTGTTGTTTCCTTATTTGCAGAAGATATTGATTTATTACCCAGAGGATTATTTAGTGAATTTTTAGATGATTGTCGTTCTAATCGCATTAGTTCTTATGATTTAATTGGTGGACTTTTTCAACAAATGGGAAGTCAACGCCCAGCCCCTCAAGATAGTCGTTATCGAGATGTACCTTATTTTAATGCGGGGGTATTCTCCAAAGTTGAACCAATCTCACTTACGAGAAGCGAAATTGATCTTTTAGCATCAGCAGCAACAGAACGTTGGTCAAAAGTTGAACCGGCTATTTTTGGGACATTATTTGAATCTAGCATGGGTAAAGAAGAACGTCATGCTTTAGGCGCACATTACACCAGCCCTGTAGACATTCAAAAAGTCATCTTACCTACCATTGTGCGACCTTGGGAAGAGCGCATTGATGGGGCTACTAAGCTCAATGAGTTATTAATACTCAGACAAGAATTAATTAATTTTACAGTGCTTGATCCAGCCTGTGGTAGTGGTAATTTCCTTTATGTTGCTTATCGAGAACTCAAGGGGCTAGAAGCAAAATTACTAACTAAAATTCATGAAAATTTCGGACTGAAAAATAGATTATCTATTGGCACAATGTCCCTGATTAAAACAACCCAATTTCACGGTATTGACATCAAACATTTTGCGGTAGAACTGGCAAAAGTAACTTTGATGATTGCTAAAAAGTTGGCATTAGATGAAGAAAATCAGTTACTTGATGTAGCGCAAATGAGTTTACCCATAGAAATTGATCGCGCTCTGCCTTTGGATAATTTAGATAAAAATATCCGTTGTGATGATGCTTTATTTTGTGACTGGGTGACAGCAGATGCAATTATTGGCAACCCTCCATATCAATCAAAAAACAAAATGCAGCAAGAATATGGAGTAACCTATGTCAGTCAAGTAAGAGAAAGATATGATGAAGTACCAGGAAGAGCAGATTATTGTGTTTATTGGTTTCGTCGCACTCATGATGCTTTAAAAGACGGTGGACGTGCTGGACTTGTTGGTACAAATACCATCCGTCAAAATTACTCCCGTGAAGGTGGTTTAGATTATATAGTCAATAATCGAGGAACAATTACCGAAGCAGTTTCTACTCAAGTTTGGTCAGGTAGTGCAGCAGTTCATGTTTCTATTGTTAACTGGGTCAAGGGTGAAGAACTAGGTCAAAAAAAACTATATACCCAAATTGGAGATGATAAAGATAGTCCTTGGGAAGTTTTAGAAATTGATAAAATCGGTTCTGCTTTATCTGCAAAACTTGATGTTACTCAAGCAAAAAAACTTTTAGTTAATGTGAACTCAGGAGCTTGCTATCAAGGACAAACTCATGGACATGAAGGATTTTTGCTAACTCCTCAAGAAGCTGCTATCATGATCCGACAATCAAAAAATAATGCAGAAGTAATATTTCCTTACTTAATTGCTGATGAATTAATTGGGGGAAACCCTCCTATTCCTCAAAGATATGTCATAGATTTTCATCCGCGTAATCTAATGAATTGCAAGAAATATTCTGAACCATTTAAAAGAATTGAATCAATGGTACTACCAACCCGTGAAAATACTGCAAAAGAAGAACAAAAGCGCAATGAAGAACTGTTACAAAAAAATCCCAAATCTAAAGTTAATAAACATCATCAAAATTTTCTCAGCAAATGGTGGCTACTTTCCTATCATCGAGGAGAACTAATTGAAAAAATTACAAATATCCCCAGATTTATTTGTTGTGGACAAGTCACTAAACGCCCAGTTTTTGAGTTTATTTCTTCTTCAATACGTCCCAATGCAGCGTTAATAGTATTTCCATTATCAGATGATTATTCATTTGGGATTTTACAATCTGATATTCATTGGCAATGGTTTACTTCTCGTTGTTCAACTCTAACAGCAAGGTTTAGATATACCTCTGATACAGTTTTTGATTCTTTTCCTTTTCCCCAGAATCCCAAATTATCACAGGTGAAAAAAGTAGCATTAGCAGCAGTCAAATTGCGACAGTTAAGACAAGAACTGATGACAGAACATAAGATGAGTTTACGCGAACTTTATCGTACCTTAGAGTTACCAGGAAAAAATCCCCTCCGCAAAGCACAGGAAGAACTTGATAAAGCAGTCCGTCAGGCTTATGGGATGGAAGGCACGGACGATGTATTAAAGTTTTTGCTAGAGTTAAATTTTGCAGTTGCAGACAGAGAAATAAATAATTTATCTGTAGTAGCTCCTGGTTTACCCCCCTGTGTAACTAATCCCAGCGAATTGATTACAGATGATTGTGTGAAAATGCCAGAGTAGAATTTGGTTTGTTAAAGTTGTGACCAAATTTGTCAGAATCAGGATACTGAGGATTAGAGGATTTACAGGATTATATTTGATGTTGATTTTCATAAAGTTTTGATTTCAAATATCAAATATTTTCTTAATCCTGTACATCCTTAAATCCTGGATATCCTGATTCTGACAGTAAATGAAAATAAATATTTTTATACCTTACTTAAAAATTTTAGCTTAAATTAACCTATACACAAAATCATCTATCCTCTTCCTTCGCTTCCTTCGTCCCTTCGTGGTTTATTAACTCTGCGTCCTCTGCGCCTCTGCGGTTCGTTAAAAACAATCCAGGGGCGGACAAACCGCCCCCATTAAAATCAGGTAACACCAAAAACAATCACCAAGCCCAAAACAGCCCCAAAAACGATCAAGGCATAGAATTGAACCCGACCATTTTCCAAGTATTTCAAACCTTCACCACTGACAAGAGTAAAGAAACCCGTGAGATTAACAGCGCCGTCAACAACGCGGAAATCCACTTCCATAACTTGTCTAGCCACACGACGTAAACCGAGGACAAAGATACGATGATAAATGTCATCAAAGTACCACTTGTTCAAAGATAGATCGTATAGCGGTTGAATGTTTTTAGCGATCGCACTAGGATCAATTTTGCGGGCTAAATACATCAGCACAGCCAAAGTAATCCCAATCACAGAAACCGCCACAGAACTACCCGCCATAATGTAAAACTCATGGGGGTCAAACTCCGCAGCCTTTTCCATAACTTCCGCTAAAGTTTCGCTAGGAGGAAAGATAAACTGCTCAAAATAATTGGCGTAGGGAGTACCCACCAAACCAATCAACATTGAAGGAATAGCCAAAACCACCAACGGTAAACTCATCGTCCAAGGAGACTCATGAGGCTCATGGCTGTGGGAGTCATGGGAGTGACTGGCCAATTCACCCTTTTTCATCGCCCCAGGACCAAAATTAGGCACTAGTTCTAATGTCCCTGACTTTTCAGCCAAAGCAGCAGCCGCATTTTTGAGTTTTACCTTGATTTTCTCGTCATTACCCCGGAATTTACCTTCAAATGTTGAGAAATACATTCTAAACATATAAAAAGCTGTAATCCCTGCTGTCACCCAACCAATAAACCACAGGAAGGGGTTAGCAGCAAAAGCCGCACCGAGAATTTCATCTTTTGACCAGAAACCAGCAAAAGGAGGAATCCCCGCAATGGCCAAGCAACCAATCAAAAAGGTGAAACTTGTCACGGGCATATATTTCCGCAGTCCGCCCATTAAACGCATATCCTGCGCTAATACAGGGTCATGACCAACAACTGCTTCCATGCCATGAATTACCGAACCAGAACCCAAGAATAGCATCGCTTTAAAATAAGCGTGGGTCATGAGGTGGAATAAGCCGGCACTGTAAGCACCCACACCCATAGCCATGATCATGTAACCAAGTTGGGAAATGGTGGAATAAGCCAAACCCTTCTTGATGTCGTTTTGGGTAATGGCGATAGTTGCCCCTAAAAACGCTGTAAATGCGCCAGTAAAAGCAATTACGTTCATTGCGGCTGGGACATTTTCAAATACTGGGTACATCCGGGCAATTAAGAATACACCCGCCGCCACCATTGTTGCCGCATGAATCAGGGCAGAAATGGGGGTAGGACCTTCCATTGCATCTGGTAGCCAGACATGGAGGGGGAATTGGGCAGATTTAGCCACAGGTCCCAGGAAGACTAAAATCGCCAACACAATGGCGAGGAAATTGCTAATAGAGCCGGTTTCTACTAGGTTTGATAGGCGATCGCCCATAACCATGAAATCAAAGCTGCCTGTCGCCCAGAACAGCCCCAAAATGCCCAATAATAAACCGAAGTCACCGACCCGATTTGTGACAAATGCCTTTTGACAAGCATCTGCTGCGGCTTTGCGGTCATACCAAAAGCCCACTAGGAGGTAGGAACACATCCCCACCAATTCCCAGAAAATGTAAACTTGTACTAGGTTGGGACTGACCACCAAACCTAACATGGAAGAGCCAAACAAGCTGAGATAGGCATAAAACCGCACATAACCCGGATCATGCGCCATGTAGCCATCGGTGTAAATCATCACCAAAACGGCTACTGTGGTGACAATCACCAGCATTAGAGATGTCAGGTGGTCAATAGTGTAGCCCATCGTCAGGTGAAAATTCCCGGCTGATGCCCATTCCACAGTCCAAAGATAAGACGCATGGCCTTGAAATTGACTCCACAGCAAAGCCAACGACAGTGCCATAGAAGCTCCCATTAGGGAGATAATAACTACAGCATTCAACTGTCGCAGGCGGTTTGTCACCTGATTTATCGAGATTAGCCCTAGACCGACCAGCATTGCTCCCAAGAGAGGTAATACTGGAATCAGCCAGGCATACTGATAGATTACTTCCATCACTAACGCCTACTTTTAGAATTCTGTACAAATATATTGAATTGAGAAGATGCCCAAAAAATGAAAATTCAATTGGGGATTGCTGATTGAAAAGAAATAAGCTACTTCTGATAGCCCAATACTTTCAAGTTAGCTTGAATTTTCCCACTTCAAACTTGAGTTAACTGAATAATCAGAACTGCTAATAATTGTGACACACACCCTTGAGGATAAAATACCCCACCTGATACCCTTTAGGTGGAGTGTTAAGCATGGTTTTATATTTGGTCAGTTGTTAGTAGGGGCGAAGCATTTGGAAGATAAATTATCGGCCATTGCCAAAAATAGTTCTCCAAATGCTTCGCCCGTACAGTTGTCAGTTGTTAGTTCTCAGTTGTGATTGGAATAATTCTTTCCCCCTGCTCCCTGCCCCCTGACTCCTGCTATATCTATTTTCTCGTGACTTGTATAGGTGAATTTAATTGCTTCTAAAGCTTGACGTAAATCGTCTTTACCGGGAAAACCTTCTAAACGTTGTTTGACTATACCTTTTTCAATTAATAGTAAAGTCGGTAGTGATTTCAGTCTATAGGTATTAGACAACTTAAAATTTTGGTCAGCGTTGACTCCCACCAATTTAAGTTCATCACCACATTCAGCCTGGAATTGTAATAATAGCGGGTGAATGATGCGACATAGTCCACACCAGGGCGCTTCAAAATTAACCAAAACAGGAACTGAAGATTCTAAAACTTCTTGAGTAAATGTCCGTTCATTAACCGACAACACTATGATGCCTCTCGTGATTATAAGGTTTTTATCTCAAAATTAGCTGTCAGCAGCAGCAAATTGGTAAGTTATCCCATTTTGGGGTTTAAATTTTAAATTGAGGATTTTCATGTTTTCCTGCTGACAAAAAAGCCACCGTGATTGTCGCGCTGGCTGTTCTCCATTTCCAATCCTGATTGCTATTGCTTGTGAAAAATTTTACAATGCTGAGAGCGCGGCTGGGTGCAGTCTATACATTGATATTTATTTACCGTTTCGACTAAGGTAGATGGTGACTTTTTGTCTACCATAAAACCCACTTCAGCCTGGCGGATAAATTCTTTCCCCAATCCCAGTTTTCAACAGTTTAATGATATATGTTTGAGTCTATCATACATTGTTTTGGTAGCAAGTGATCAGCACAAAGTTCTATTAAATTTATATGTTTTGTTGATCTTGGGGATCAGAGTAAACTACCACATTATCCTACTTGTTGCCACTAATAACAAGGGGTGCGACCACCATAATAGACCAGTAAAAATGGCAACTCCTAAATAAGCAGGGCGGAGAAATTCTTCCCAGTTCCAAGATTGACGGCCATCAATAATCGCTTGAAAGGGGATAATCGAAGTCCGTTGTTTGACCATCTCAAAAGCTTCTCCATAGCGTTGACTTAAACGGCGATCGCCATGCCATACTCCAAATAGGTGATGTATTACTAAACCGATTGAGGTAACAAGAGTGAAACTAGTTCCTAACCACAGGGTATGGGCTACACACCAAATAACCTGTCCTACCATTTGGGGATGACGGGTAATACGGATAATCCCTGTTTCATAAAGATGAACTTGGGGCTTTTGAATAGCCGCAATTTCTAGTAGATTGAAGGTAGCAGGATATAAAAATAAAAAGGATATAGCTGATAGTACCCAAACTAATGCTCCCACTCCTGGTATACCTTGTACCTGCCAAAGTTGCCAGCCATCGTAACGGTGATTAAAAAAGTAAACAATTAAGATCACAGCCAAAGGCAGGCTAATTAATGCAAAGATAATGCGATAAAGCCTCGGTCCAAGGTATTTTTCTGCCCAAGGACGCACAGCAGCCCCCCCGCTATGGGCGATCGCAAAAACTAATTGTAACCCTAGTATGACAAAATGACTGGAGGTAAACCAAGGATTGGACATCATATATACAACTCAATTCAAAATTCAAATTCAAAGAAGCTACTATTGGTAAACATCTTGACTGGTGTAAGCTATCAGTAGTCAGCCAAGAACAGGAGTAAAGAAGACGAATTATTCATTTTCTTGAAGTTACACCCAGGCAATTAGTTTTAATTACCTGTATTTCCGTCTTAAAATCTGATAGCTGAAGGCTGACGGCTGAATGCTTGATTATACACAGGAAGATTTTTGTCAAGATGTTGTGGTAAGTATTTTAGTTAGTTGTTCAAATCTTAACAATGCCATAAATCATGCTTAGTCACCAAACTATTCATTTTGATTTATTTTTAAAGTTGCTCATGAATCCCAGTTTGACAGGTTTTGCCTTATGTCTGACCTTCCTTTTACTTTAGATCAGTTACGAATTCTCAAAGCCATCGCCCAAGAAGGGAGTTTTAAGCGGGCTGCTGATAGCCTTTACGTCTCCCAACCTGCTGTGAGTTTGCAAGTTCAAAACCTGGAACGACAACTGGATGTTCCCCTATTTGACAGAGGAGGCCGTCGCGCTCAATTGACTGAAGCGGGACATCTACTTCTGAGCTATGGGGACAAAATCCTCAGCTTGTGTCAGGAAACCTGCCGCGCCATTGAAGATTTACAAAATCTCCAAGGAGGTACATTGATTGTTGGTGCTTCCCAAACCACTGGCACTTATCTGTTACCAAAAATGATCGGCTTATTTCGCCAAAAATATCCAGATGTAGCTGTACAATTGCACGTCCATTCTACCCGTCGCACGGCTTGGAGTGTATCTAATGGCCAGGTTGATCTAGCAATTATCGGTGGGGAAATTCCCACTGAATTAGCGGAATCTTTAGAAACTGTTCCCTATGCTGAAGATGAATTGGCACTCATTTTACCCACATCCCATCCCTTTGCTAAATTAGAAACAATTCAAAAAGAAGACCTATATAAACTACAATTCATTGCTCTTGACTCCCAATCAACTATCCGCAAAGTCATTGATCAGGTTTTAGCCCGTTGTGATATTGACACCAGACGGTTTAAGTTTGAAATGGAACTAAATTCCATAGAAGCTATTAAAAACGCTGTCCAATCTGGCTTAGGTGCTGCCTTTGTTTCTACTTCAGCGATCGCTAAGGAGTTACAAATGGGTGTTCTCCATCGTACCCCTATCGAAGGAGTAGTGGTGAAGCGGACACTCTGGCTAATATGTAACCCCAATCGCTATAGATCCAAAGCCGCAGAAGCTTTTAGTCAGGAAATTTTACCTCAGTTTGCTAACCCAGCCTGGACACAGGAGGTGTTAAAATTATCACAAATCAATCAAGTGATAAATAGTACATTGGATATAGCAACATCTAACGGTTCTGATGCCAATTAAAAACCTTGTTACCAGTCAAAAGTCATTAGTTAACGACAAATTTCTAATGACCAATGACTCATTTGAATAACAAATAATATGGAAGTCTGCTGCACTCGTCCCCACTGTCAACATCCTAAAAATCACTTTCCTGATTTAGATGATATTAAAACACTAAAAACAGTACCGCAAAAATTTTGTACTAACTGCGGTATGCCTCTGATTTTACGTGACCACTATTTGCCAATTAAACTTTTGGCTAGGGGGGGATTTGGTGCTGCTTTTTTGGCAATTGATCGTGATACTCCGAGAATGCGTCAATGTGTAGTTAAGCAATTTCAACCAAGTGGTAATTTAACGGAAGATGCCTTAGAAAAAGCCAGAATTTTATTTACACAAGAAGCAGGAGTTTTAGAAGAAATAGGTAATGAACATCAGCAAATACCTAAATTATTTGCTTTTTTTACGATTACAGTTCCTAACCTAAAAATAAATAAGTCAGAGCAGTTTTTTTATTTAGTTCAAGAATATATTTCTGGACAAACTCTAGAAGAAGAATTAGTTGAACAGGGCAATTTTTCTGAGATAAAAATCCTAAAAATACTCAGGGAAATTCTCCCAGTTCTCCAGTTCATCCATGACAAAGGTATTAGCAGTAACAAAATTATTTCGACTTATTTATAAATTAATGTCTTCAATTCTTTAGAAAAAAAGCACTAAGTAAACCACCCATGTCTCAAAAAAAAGAAACTCTGTCACTGCTCTTATCTCTTGTTCTTACCTCTGGATTAAGCTTGGTTTTGCTGTTGCTTTCTTTAATGGAACATTGGGGGCGAATTAACAATAATTCTAGTACCACTAACTCTGCTAATCAGAATCTCACTCAAAACCCCAGTAACAACATTATTAACCCTAATCCGCCACCAGTCAGTAATTGTAAAATCCCCAATTTACCACAAGGTATATTTAGTTATAGTGGTAGTACAACATGGGCTCCTATCCGTAGGGATGTAGACTCAGTCCTCAAAAATAGTTGTCCTCAGTTTGATTTACGTTATACCCAACCCATTAACGAAAAACCAGGTTCAGGAACTGGGATTAAAATGTTGATAGCAAATCAACTAGCTTTTTCTCAATCTTCTCGTCCCGTTAAACCAGAAGAAAACGAAACTGCCAAAACCAAAGGATTTAGCTTAAAAGAAATTACTGTAGCCATTGATGGAATTGCGATCGCTGTTAATCATAACCTAAATATTCCAGGATTAACAGTTTCTCAACTTAAAGATATTTACACTGGCAAAATTACTAACTGGCAACAAGTAGGTGGTACAAATTTACCCATTATTCCCCTATCTCGCAGCAAAGAAGCCGGTGGCACAGTAGATTTTTTTGTCGAAAACGTTCTCAATAAAGATAAATTTGGCAACAATATTAATTACATTGGTACAACCACAGAAGCTATCCGCAAAGTAGCTATTGCTCCTGGTGCTATCTATTATGGTTCTGCTCCAGAGATTGTCCCTCAATGTACAATCAAATCCCTACCAATAGGACGGACAAGTGAGCAATTAATAGCACCTTACCAACAACCAAAAATAACTCAATCTCAATGTGCCAACAAGCCTAACCAGTTGAATTCTCAAGACTTTCGCAATGGCAACTACCCAATCACCCGCAATTTATTTGTGATCATAAAACAAAATGGTCAATCAGATCAACAAGCCGGGGAAGTGTATGCAAATTGGTTAGTTACATCTCAAGGTCAAGAACTGATTGAAAAAGCTGGATTTGTCAGAATCAAATAAAAGGAGTCAGGAGGAAGAAAGAAGAAAGAAAGACAAAAGAATTATCTATAACCTGGAAAAGTGCCTGAGTTTTCATGATACCAAAAGCCAAGATCAATAATTGGAACCAGGTGGGTGGCCCCAATTTGCCGATCTAGCGTTATGAGTGCCTTCATCATAAATGCGGCACTAGAGAACATTTTGTCCAGGACATCTTCATTTCATACCCGATTACCCAAAATCTGTTTGTGGTGGTCAAACAGATTCGTAAAATTGACACTCTCAGGGCTAAAGCCCCTGAGTTTCCCACTTACCGCGAGATATTATGAGGAGCAGGCTCACAGAACTAATTACCCAATTTGGACTAGTTAGAATCCGCTGATACCTGCCATTGGTGTGTTTGAGAGTGGCAAGCTCTCAATCAACATCTATCAATTTGCTGCTCATTAAAGATTTGAACTAGATCCTAGCTGACTCTATTGATAGATTCAGCGGGTAGGCAAATCAGATTATCTCCTTGGGTCAGGATTAAGCCCCGTTGACGTAATTTACCCATTAAACGAGTGACAGTCACACGGGTTGAACCAATGGCGCTGCCTATTTGGGCATGGGTGAGGGGGAAGGGCAAGGAATAACCACGAATGACATCAGGATCAGTTTCGCTCATTGAAGGCTCTCCATATTCCTCAATCAGTAGGGTGAGAAATCCTAAGAGTCTGTCAATTGTGCGACGTTGTCCTAAAGCACTCAACCATAGCAACTTGCGCTGGTGCTGATATCTAAAAGCATCCATAACTTCACGGCGGAAGTGAGGCCAGTTGTCTAGGTCATGCCAGTACATCCACAGCACTGCTGTTTGGTCAACGTGGGCGTAGGACTGGAGTGTAAATGGAGACTGAGCAACAATTTCAAAAGGTTGACCTGCTCCCACAAAACCCAAGAAAGCTTCTTCTGGAGTTCTGTTAATCCGTCTAGATGTTAACTGACTAGCAGTAGCACTGACTTGGGCAGTTCCTACCATGCGAATAGCACCTCTTTGGACTAAATAGAGCAAACCAGGTCTAGCTGGAATCCGCTCATCTTTACTGAAGGTGCGGCAGCGGTAGTGTTCTTGGGCCCAGTCAAGGATTCGCTGCCAAGTTAAGAAAGGACGTGAAGCTTCGGAAAAGGAGGATTGAGATTGCATAGGTAACAAAGAGTGTTTGGCTGAGAACAAAGACGTGATAAGAAAAGTGCAAGGAGTGTCTTTGTGTTAACGGGGTAGGCATAACGCCTAACAGCGTCAGCCCTCCAATGGGATAGAAAGCTAAATTGCTCTCTATTTTTTCTTATACTTCCTACTGTACAACAAGGGTAGTAAAGATTACCCATTTTTTATACATTATTCATCAAATTTTATCCTACTCTCATTTTTCCTTACATAGACTAAACTTCTGTCTGAAGATAGATGGAACAGGATAAAATGATGCACACCATAAATTTTTTACAAAGAAATACGTGTGTTATAGACTACTTTTAGATCAAAATAAGGCAATTAAGCATTTAATAACTGGATATTTAGTGTCTTTCTTCAGTATTTTTACCAATAGTGGGGAAATTACAAGCATAAAAGGGAAAAAAGTTCCTCTCTATCAGGGAGGATATAATCAGAAAATTTTATATATCTCTGGTATGGCTATGAGCATATCAAAATCTCAGAATTCACCAGCGATGGAAATTGCTCAGGCGATTGTTGAGCATTTATCCCGAAATAGTGCTAGTTTATTTAACGTTAAAGTAGTTCCCCCCGGTTGGATTCATATAGAACTCGTTGACTCTACCTTAGCGGCTTGGTTACACTGTCTCACTGTCAGCGGAAATGAGGAATGCTCACTAGAACAAAGTGAACAGGCAAAAAGTAAAATTTCTGTTCCTAATCGCCAATTAACCAACTCATTAACAATTTTTAAAATTCAATACGCTCATTCACGATGCTGTTCTTTGTTGTGTACAGCAGAAAAGGAAGGATTAATTGAACTTGATAGGACAAATATTAAAAGTTTTGTATCTGTCAACCCTATATCTTGGCTCAATTGTGATCAAAAACTTCGCATTAATCACGCTGATGAGAGTTTTCTGATTTACCAATTAGTCAAAGTGGTAGATGATTTGGTTTGTGCTGATAGTGGTAGTTCCATTAACTGGTCAAAAGCAGGTGAGAATTTGAGTCAAGCTTTTGAGCGGTTTTGGTGTAATTGTCGGATTTGGGGGGAAGTGAAAATTCATGATCCAGAATTAGCTCAAGCAAGATTAGGATTGCTGATAGCGACTCAATTGGTTTTAAGGTCTGTGTTAGAAGACAAATTGGGGATTGTCGCACCTGTAGAACTTTAATAGCTAAAATTCAAAAATTCAGATCCCCGACTTCTCAAAGAAGTCGGGGATCTATCTTTCTATCTTGTCGGAATTTTACAAAAACTTTGAGAAATTCTCTTGACAAAATAAATATCTCCGACTACAATCGCAGGTGTGTGAGGAGCGAAATTAGGAAAGACACCGAGACGAAACACGGCCAGTCGTCGGTGTCTTTTCTTATTTTTGGATTTTTAATTAAGTAAGAATTTTTCCATTGCTATGGCTGCACCATCTAACTCTACACTAGGTGCTACCCAATCAGCGATCGCTTGCACTTGGTCTGGTGCGTTACCCATAGCGACACTAATGCCAGCATAACTGAGCATTTCTACATCATTGAAATTATCACCGATAGTCATGACATTATGACTTTCTAAACCTAGCATTTCTTCAGCTAGATAACGGACAGCATTGCCTTTATTAACATGAGTGTTAGCTGCTTCTAGGAAGGTGGCTACAGATGTTGTCATATATAATTCTGTGGGTTTATATCTATGGCGTAAATCAGCTAAAAGTTGTTGAATTAGACTCGCATCATCACACAATGCTAAAATTTTAGTGGGTTCATGATCTAATAATTGACGTAAATCACCAACGGGAATAGCATTCACACCACAGCGTTGTTGATAACTTTCCGTTTCTTTGGTAATTTCTCGCACATAAAGCTGGTCGTTGATGTAAAAATGAACTGAGAGGAGTGATCGCAAATCTGGCTGTTCAAAGTATTCTAGGAGTTGCAGGGCAATTTCTCTAGATACAGATAAATGACGGTGAATTTCCTGAGTATTTGGATCTTGAATCCAAGCTCCCTGATAAGCTACTAAAGGCAGCGTAGAGCCAATTTCTTGATGAAACCGCAAAGCTGAACAATACATCCTTCCTGTGGCTATAGCTACCTTAATTCCCTTGGCTTGTACAGCAGCAATCACTTCCTTGACAGGATGACTGAGAGTATTGGATTGTCCCGCAATTGTGCCATCTATATCTAAAACCAACAGTTTAATATCTTTTTCGTCTTGACTCTGATTTAAAGGCATTGTATCCATAAACTCCCCAGTTTTTAGTATTGTTTAAAATTATACGGATATAAATAACTCATTTAACCCAACACCATCCCAAATTTGCCCTAGAGATAAGCCATTTCATTGATATACTAAACACGGGTGAGATTTAAACTTTTGCCAAATGACAAAGAACCCAGATGTGTAGGGGTAAAGCAAGAGCTAAACCCCTACGTTTAGAATCAAACAATCAAGCCGTTTTGAGTATAAACGCAAGTAACTGATTCGCATTACCGCAGAATCAGGATTTATTCCTTAACGAAATCCCTCAAGAATGTAATTTGTTAACTAAGGGACTTCCAATTACAATATAACTAAAACTTATATAAACCCAATAATAGTTTTAATATTCATAACTTATGATAATTCAGCTTTAGATTTTCTTAAGAATTAATTGAGAATAATTTTTATTTAGCAACGAGCTTGCAATACTTTTGAGAGTTTGCTACAATTATCGAGAATTTCATAATTGGGTTATTGTTGTCAATTTTCTAATTGACTGACAAGGCTATTTTGAAAAGCCTTTATTTATGGTTATTGCAGAAATAAATCCCGAAAAATAATACAAAACTTTACAAATTAACAGCAAGTTCCGAGACGAATTTTTAGACAGCAATTATCCAAAGAATTATATAGAACAAATATACTATTGACATACAGAATATTTTATGATAAGCGAGAGTAATTTTCGGTTGGATATAAAACCTTTAATAGTTTTGCGTAATTCCCCACCCTCAATGTACTCATAGGGTGGGGATGTAAGCAAGTCAAAAACGAAACGTTCTTAAAATGTTTTTTACTGCAAGTAAAAGAATTTTGAGGACAATCTCAAACCTGTCCAAAATGCGGAAATCAAGAAAAGAAGAGTTTAGCCGAAAGAACTCATGTTTGCCATAACTGCGGATATACCCAACAGCGTGATATCGCCGCCGCAGAAGTAATGCTACTTTGGTACTCAAATAATCTACAGGGGTTAGGAACTAGCCTCTCAGACGTGGATGATTCTAGCTCTACTTCAAACACCAGCAAACGCAAGAATGCTGGAAGTATGAAGCAACTGGGTCAAAAGAAACGTCAAAAATCTCAACTTACTCATGGGGATGTAGAAACCCCATCTTCAACGAAGTAAGATGGGGTAGTTCATATCACTATGTTGTATATTAAATCTGGAGAAAAAAATTAGAATAGACAATTACCAGAAACCAGCAGGAAATAACAATGGATAATTTTTCGTTTTTGACCAGTGTATTCCCATCAGTTGATATTTTTATAGGATTTAAACCAGCTTTAAAAAGAAATACAAAAGGCAAAACAATTTTTACTTTTTCTGATGTTGATGACAATTTATTAGGGAGTCGGGTATTAAAAGAAGCAAGAGGTCTAAAAAAACTCGCAGTTCCTTCCATAACTCATAAGATACATATTAAATCATTCAATGAAGATTACTATCTCGCTGATGTCAAATTAATGATTGAGGACTGCATTAAAGATAAAATTGCCTATGTCAAGAGAGATTATGGGTTAACACCTGAAGAATATTATCAAGAAATACTAGAAACTCGTGCAAAAGCAAATTTAATTAAAGAGGCTGCTTTAAAAATTGATAAGTCTAAATTTCCCAGTGGTGAGGAATTTGAAGTTGAAACTGAGTAGTTGACACTCTCAAGGTATTGTCTCTATGCTGTACTGATAAATCCAAACTAAATAGTTGCCATAATTACACGCCCAAAGAGGGTGCTAGTACAGCACGGCGTAAATAAAATAACCATTCTCAATCGCCAAAAGCTTACGCCATATTAATTTTGACTTTTGACTTTTGACTTTTGACTTCCGCTTTGCGGTGCTAGGGCTAACGTTTTTGTCAGATCAGCAAGGAGAAAGAGATCGCAGAGGTTAAACAGTTCTACCTCAGTCTGCGCCCGTCTCATCAGCCGTAGGAAATTACCTTCAGTGTCAACACTTAAAGCAATGTAGTTAAGGAACATTTTCAGGTAGCCTACCCGCGCTCGCTCTGGCATAGTTGAGGCTGTGGGAGTTTGACATAAACGATCAATATAATTGCGTACATCTGCTAAAGGAACAGGTGTGATCTGTTCTCCTCGCAAAGCCTGGCGAATTTGATTAAACAGCCAAGGATTGCCAATTGCCCAGCGTCCCACCATCACACCCGCTGCACCGGTTTGCGAAAGCACTTCCAGGGCAGTTGTCGCCGAATTGATATTACCATTGGCAAGCACTGGACAATCTACCCGTCTTACCGCTTCCGCAATCAAATCATATTTAACTTCCCCGTGATACATATCTTTCACCGTGCGACCATGTAAACTGAGCAAATCAATATTGTGGCGATTGATTATATCGAGAATTTCGGAAAAGTTATCTGTATTTTCAAAGCCTACACGCATCTTCACAGTTAAAGGTTTATCATTCACAGCAGCACGCAGTTCTCCCAAAATCCGCTCGACTTTTTCCGGTTCTCTCAGCAATCCACCGCCAACATTTTTGCGATAGATTCTCGGCGCGGGACAGCCCATGTTTAAATCTACTCCCGCGATATTATATTTGCAGAGTTCCTTTGCTGTTCTCACTAAATCGGGAATACTTTCGCCAATCATTTGTGCAAAAACAGGGCGACCGGTATCATTTTCGGTAATTGCTGCCAGAATTTTAGAATTGAGCCGTGAGGTATCATTGACGCGGAAATACTCGGTAAAGAAGTAGTCAGGACTGCCGTAGTGGGCAATAACTTTCATGAACCACAGGTTTGTCACATCTTGCATGGGCGCAAGAGCAGTGAAGGGTAGGTTTTTCTGAAGCGATTGGGGGAGCGATACCTGGAACATAGAGATGAAGAGCTTTCAACAAAGCATCACTGGATCAAAAAATGGTGACTTAGCTTCTTCAACATAACGCATAAAAAAAATTAAAATAGATTATAGTTTCCCAATTCGGTTAAGCAGTTGACTTTTAATTCTTCAGTTATCAACAAGCCTACATTCATCTTAATTGATGGACACTCACTAGCTTTTCGTTCCTATTTTGCTTTTGCTAAAGGTAGAGATGGTGGACTTCGTACAAAAGCTGGCATTCCTACCAGTGTTTGTTTTGGTTTTTTTAAATGTTTGTTAGAGGTAATCGCTACACAACAGCCCCAAGCAGTAGCTGTGGCGTTTGATTTGGGTTCACCTACTTTTCGTCATCAAGCTGATGATACTTATAAAGCTGGACGTGCAGAAACTCCAGAAGACTTTATTCCCGACTTAGAAAATCTCTATGAGTTACTGCAAAGCTTGAATTTGCCTATACTTACTGCACCTGGTTATGAAGCAGATGATGTATTGGGAACATTAGCACAAAAAGCCGCAGCGTCTGGGTATCGAGTTAAAATACTTTCTGGGGATAGAGATTTATTTCAATTAATTGATGCTGATAAAGAAATTACAGTTTTAAATTTTACGCCAGAAGCTTTAAAACGTTCTACAAATAGTATTGCTGAATTTAAAGCAGAAGAAGTTAAAGAAAAATTAGGAGTATTCCCGACACAAGTTGTTGA
The DNA here is from genome assembly GCF_008121535.1 of Dolichospermum sp. UHCC 0315A. Taxonomy (GTDB): domain Bacteria; phylum Cyanobacteriota; class Cyanobacteriia; order Cyanobacteriales; family Nostocaceae; genus Dolichospermum; species Dolichospermum lemmermannii. The sequence continues at coordinate 3,496,290 of NZ_CP043056.1, read as the reverse complement.
TTTTAAAGCCTTATGTGGTGATAAATCAGATAATATTCCGGGAGTAAAAGGAATTGGTGAAAAGACAGCAGTACAACTATTAAATACTTATAATTCCCTGGAAGAAATTTATGCAGCTATAGATGATATTAAAGGTGCAACTCAGAAAAAACTAATTACTGGTAAAGAAGACGCGGAAAAATCTCGCTATTTAGCCAAGATAGTTTGTGATGTTCCTTTAGAAATTGATTGGGAAGATTGTCAATTAACAGGTTTTGATAATAGCTTACTCATCCCAATTTTAGAGAAATTAGAATTTAAAAGATTTTTAGAGACAATTAATGAGATTCAACTAAAGTTTGGTGGAGAAGTTGTAGAAAATAAAGTATCGGAAATAATCGCCGAAACAGAGGATGATTTGTGGTTTTTTAGTGCAGAAGACACAGCACAAGAAGTAAAACAAAATGCTTCACCAATTCAACCACGCATTATTAATACAGAAGCTAAATTAACGGAATTGGTAGAACTTTTAAGAAAATTCACAAATCCAGAAAATCCCGTTGCTTGGGATACAGAAACTACTGCACTAGAACCACGAGATGCAGATTTAGTGGGAATTGGTTGCTGTTGGGGAACAGAAGCAAATGAACTTGCTTATATTCCTATTGGTCATAAAAACGGTGATAATTTAAATCGAGATTTGGTATTAGCAGCACTGCGGCCAATTTTGGAAAGTGCTGATTATCCCAAAGCTTTACAAAATGCTAAATTTGATCGGTTAATTCTGCGGTGTCAAGGCATTAATTTGGCTGGAGTGGTGTTTGATACTATGTTAGCCAGTTATTTGATTAATCCCGATAGCAGTCATAATTTAACTGATTTATCTCTGCGATATTTGGGATTAAGTGGAAAAAGTTATGGAGATTTAGTTGCCAAAGGGAAAACTATTGCTGATATTAGTATTTCTGCGGTTGCTGATTATTGCGGAATGGATGTTTATTCCACATTTGGCTTAGTACCAAAATTACGGGAGAAGTTAGCAGAAACGCCAACTTTATATAAACTGTTGAATGAAGTTGAACAACCGTTAGAAGCAGTTTTAGCGGAACTTGAATATACAGGAGTTCGCATTAATTCAGCTTATCTCAAAGAACTTTCACAGCAGTTAGAAATAGAATTAGCAAGGTTAGAAATAACAGCTACCGAAATTGCTGGGGAAAAATTTAATTTAGGTTCTCCTAAACAACTGAGTCATATTCTCTTTGAGAAATTAGGTTTAAGTACGAAATATTCTCGCAAAATTCAAACTGGTTATTCTACAGACGCTGCAACTTTAGAAAAACTTCAAGAAGTTGATAATACTGGTTTTGTAGAAGCGATTATTGAAAATCGGACTTTATCAAAATTAAAATCTACCTATGTAGATGCTTTACCAGCTTTGGTACATCCCAAAAGCCAAAGATTACATACTGATTTTAACCAAACTGCAACTTCTACGGGTAGGTTATCTTCTTCTCATCCCAATTTACAAAATATCCCCATTCGGACTGCTTTTAGCCGACAAATTAGAAAGGCGTTTTTACCGGAATCAGGTTGGTTAATGGTAGCTGCTGATTACTCACAAATTGAGTTAAGGATTTTGGCGCATTTGAGTGAAGAACCTGTATTAATTCAAGCCTATCAGCAAAATGAAGATATTCATACTGTAACGGCAAAATTAGTCTTTGAGAAAGAAGATATTAGTTCAGATGAAAGACGTTTTGCGAAGACGATTAATTTTGGGGTAATTTATGGTATGGGAGCGCAAAAGTTTGCCAGAGAAACGGGAATAAATCCGATAGATGCGAAATTGTTTATTGAGCGATTTAATGAAAGATACGCTAATGTTTTTGCATATTTGGAGAAAGTGAAAAAAGAAGCTATTGCTTATGGTTATGTGGAAACTATTTTGGGTAGAAGACGTTATTTTGAGTTTACTAGTAATAGTTTACGGCAGTTAAAAGGTAGTAAGTTAGAAGATATTAATTTGCAGAAATTAAAGAATTTAGGTCAATATGATGCTGGGTTACTCCGTTCTGCTGCCAATGCACCAATTCAAGGTTCTAGTGCGGATATTATCAAAATAGCAATGGTGCAATTACATGAAGTCCTGAAGAACTATCAAGCGCGGTTATTGTTACAAGTTCATGATGAATTAGTCTTTGAAGTTCCTCCCCAAGAGTGGTCCCAATTGCAACCACAAATTAAGTCGCTAATGGAAAATGCTGTTTCTTTATCTGTTCCTTTAGTCGTTGATATTCATGCGGGGGATAATTGGATGGAAACTAAGTGAACTACCTATATCCCATATTCCGTAATCTCACTTTCACAATTGGTAATTATTGCCGAAAAAATGTAAATCAAGCATAATTAACCCTCAATACCTTGGCCATTTTTCTGCTTTGTTGGGTTTCATGCTATTGCTTTGTAAACGTTCCACAACCCAATCTATAAATCAATATTTTTTTCAATTTGGTAAAGGTATTGATATAATAGTGGTTTTATCTGAAAATTTAGATTCATGCCACCTTACTAAACTAACTATGAACACACAACCAACAAACCAACCTATTCGCGTCGGAGTCCTGGGATTTGGTGGACTCGGACAAGCAGCAGCAAAACTTCTCGTCAGCAAACGAGAAATGATCTTAGTTGCAGCCGCAGACCAAAAGGGCTACGCTTATTCCACCCAAGGCTTAAATACTCAAGCTTGTATTACCACTTACCAAAATCAAGGTACAGTCGGTTATTTAGAACCAGTTGGGACATTAAGCAATAGCAGTATTCAGGATTTAATCGCCACCGGTCAACCTGTAGATGGTTATTTTCTGGCTTTACCCAACCTTCCTAATGACTTTATTCCCTCGGTAGCCAAAGAGTTCATTAAAGCAGGTTGGCGCGGTGTTCTGGTAGATGCCATTAAACGCACCAGTGCAGTCGAACAACTCCTGGCCATGAAAGACGAACTGCAAGCAGCGGGAATTACATACATGACTGGCTGTGGTGCTACTCCTGGACTGTTAACCGCCGCCGCCGCTTTAGCTGCCCAAAGTTACGCCGAAATTCACAACGTGGAAATTACCTTTGGTGTGGGAATTGCTAACTGGGAAGCCTACCGCGCCACTGTTCGGGAAGATATTGGTCATATGCCAGGTTATAGTGTAGAAGCCGCTAGAGCCATGACTGACGCAGAAGTAGAAGCATTACTCGATCAAACTAATGGTGTGTTAACTTTGGTAAATATGGAACACGCCGATGATGTCATGCTAGAAGTCGCGGGAATTTGTTCACGGGATAGAGTCACAGTTGGTGGTGTTGTTGATACCCGCAACTCCAAAAAGCCCCTAAGTACCAATGTGAAAATTACAGGACGTACCTTTGAGGGGAAGATATCCACTCACACCTTTACATTAGGCGATGAAACCAGCATGGCCGCTAATGTCTGTGGTCCTGCCTTTGGTTATCTCAAAGCCGCTCAGGAATTGCATCAACGCGGCATTTCTGGCTTATTCACGGCTGCGGAAATCATGCCTAAATTTGTGAAATAGGTCAGTTGTCAGTTGGAGAAATCTACCATCTACTCCCTGCGGCTGCTTCTGCTTCTTTCTCTAAGGGGGTGTTTGAAAAGTCTAATTTATTACACCCCTAGGTGTAGTAGCGATTTATAATCGCCGGCAACTTTTCAAACACTTTCCGGTGTGATGAGTTAGTTATGTAGCGGGCAAGATGCCCGCACTACAAGAGTTTCATAATTCAAGTTTGTATCTCATTAGAGTGTCAATCAGCAGTTACCAATTCAGTGCTACCTTTTGTCCGTTTCCGAGTCATGGCATTGTAAACCATGATGCCAATCGCTTTAATCAAATTACCTTCCAACTCTTGGAACATCTTCATGTTCACACCAAAAGCGGCATTTGCTTCTTCAGTAATGCGATCGCCTGTAGTATCATCAATAGGCATAGCATCTAAATTGGCTCTATACTTAGCCTTAAATGCCTTCTCATCGGTAATATCTGCAAATTCATAAAAAGCAGTTCCTTCACCTTCACCCAATTTCATCGCCGTTTGGGCAATATTTTTGAGGATTTGTCCCCCGGATAAATCACCTAGATAACGGGTATAGGAATGAGCAATTAATAATTCTGGTTCAGTCGCAGAAATTTCCCGAATCCGGTTTACATAAGCCGCACCCGCAGCAGATAATTTGATTTCCTCTCGCCAATTGTAACCATAGTAGTAAGTTAAGTCTTGCTCCAAGGTATGCTTGCGGTTAAGTTCAGGAAAGTAAATTTTGCTCAAAATTGGGTGATGCTTGTGTTTTTCCATTTCCTCTTCCATAGCCGAGTAAATGAAGTAAAAGTTAGCAACCAACTTGCGGTAGGAGTTTTTTTCCACAACTCCCTTCAAAAAACACTTGACAAAACCCACATTTTCTGCCATTGTGTGTGCTTTCTTCGTACCCACGCGTAATTTGCTTGCTAAATTGCTGTTCATATTATTAAAATTCTCAACTGTAAAAAAATTAACTGTGGGAGTTTTTTGTCCGTAATGGTGAAAAAACCCCATTAAAACGTAAGATTAAAACTATTTGATGAGAATTTATATTAAAAATAATTAAGCAATGAGTTTCTTTGGCGTTTTATTAACGTCAAGGATAATGGAAGAAAGTGCTATTCTCCTGTGTGATTGTGTGGAGTTTTTAAATTTATGGTTTCATCAATGGCTCGAACTCAAGACTGCATTTCCGAAGTTGAAAATAGTGGGATGTTCAATTCCATACCACTACCAACCAATGCTTTATTTGGTACAGATGGCATTCGCGGCAAGGTGGGAGACTTACTGAATGCGCCTTTGGCTTTACAAGTGGGTTTTTGGGCGGGAATTGTCCTCCGTAATTATGCCACTGATCTAGGACCAATTATCCTAGGACAAGACTCCAGAAACTCCAGTGATATGTTAGCCATGGCTTTGAGTGCTGGGTTAACCGCTGCTGGTTTAGAAGTGTGGTATTTGGGATTATGTCCCACTCCTTGTGTAGCCTATCTGGCCAGCATCACTAATGCCATTGGGGGAATCATGATTTCCGCCAGCCACAATCCCCCAGAAGACAATGGAATTAAGATCTTTGATGCCCAGGGTGGAAAGTTATCCAAAGCCCTACAAGGGGAAATTGAGGCGGGATTACGAGGTCAATTATCCCCCGATTTGAACATAAATAATTGCGGCAGACATTATTCACGAACAGAGTTAATTAAAACATATAGCCAGTCTATCCAAACACCTTTAGCATCTGGACTGACTCTCCAAGGCATGAAGATTGTTTTAGATTTAGCTTGGGGTGCAGCGGTGGGTTTAGCACCGGCGGTATTTACGGAAATGGGGGCGGAGGTGATTTGTTTACATAATGAAGCTGATGGCGATCGCATTAATGTCAATTGCGGTTCTACACATTTGGATATTCTCCAAGCCGCTGTAGTCGCCAATCAAGCCGATATGGGTTTTGCTTTTGACGGCGATGCAGATCGGGTTTTAGCTGTGGATAATACGGGCAGATCCGTTAATGGTGATTACATTCTTTACCTTTGGGGTCGCCATTTACAACAAAAACAACAACTCCCAGATAACTTGATAGTTTCCACTGTTATGGCTAATTTAGGCTTTGAAAGAGCTTGGCAACAAATAGGTGGTAAATTAATTCGTACCGCTGTGGGTGATCAATATGTGCAAGCGGAAATGCAGAAAACTGGGGGAATGTTGGGAGGAGAACAGTCAGGACATATCCTGTGTAGTCATTATGCCATGACTGGAGATGGTTTATTAACAGCTTTGCATATTGCAGCGGTGGTGAAAGAGGCTAATCTTTCCTTGGGAGAAATGGTAGATCAAAGTTTCCAAACCTATCCGCAAATCTTACGGAATGTGCGAGTATTAGATCGGGAACGACGCTTAGGATGGGAAAGTTGTCAACCTGTCCAACAAGCGATCGCTAAAGCCGAAGTAGCAATGGGTGATAATGGCAGAGTCCTCGTCCGGGCTTCGGGAACAGAACCCGTAATTAGAGTTATGGTAGAGGCCGCTAATGCTGAACTTGTCCACCATTGGACAAATGAATTAGTCTCAAAAGTTCAACAACACCTGGCTTAAACTTAAAATTTTGTTGCAAACCGCGACAGCCCGATGGGGTAATCGGTCTTTTGTGTCATACTGTGACGGTAGAATATAGATGTTTTCTTAAAATACAGGGAATCTTACATGACTCTTCGTCTTGGTGATACAGTACCTAACTTTACTCAAGCCTCTACTCATGGGGAAATTGACTTTTACGCCTGGGCTGGTGATAGCTGGGTGGTACTATTTTCTCATCCTGCTGACTTTACACCAGTTTGCACCACCGAACTCGGAACTGTTGCCAAACTCAAACCAGAATTTGATAAACGCAATGTGAAAGCGATCGCTCTCAGCGTTGATGATGTAGAATCTCATAATGGCTGGGTTGGTGACATTGAAGAAACCCAAAGCACCACTCTCAATTACCCAATTTTGGCAGATCCAGATCGTAAGGTTTCTGAACTTTATGATATGATTCACCCCAACGCAGCGGCTACTGTTACTGTGCGTTCCGTGTTTGTCATTGACAACAACAAAAAACTGCGTCTGACTTTCACCTATCCTCCCAGCACTGGCCGCAATTTTGATGAAATCTTGCGCGTCATTGACTCTCTGCAATTAACTGATAATTACAGTGTTGCTACCCCCGCAGACTGGAAAGATGGTGAAGATGTGGTGATTGTCCCTTCTTTAAAAGATCCTGAAGTCCTCAAAGCCAAGTTTCCTAAAGGTTATGCAGAAATTAAGCCTTATTTGCGGATGACTCCTCAACCTAACAAGTAGGTTTTCATAACAATGAATATGTCTCACGCAGAGGCGCAGAGGCGCAAAGAGTAAATATTACAAAGTAGGGGCGGGGTCTCCCCGCCCTCCATTGTATTGCTTTAATTTACAAGGTTGATGACATTAATATTTAAGCCTGTAACGCCACTCAAGATAGCTAGAGTTCTGTTACCAAAGATGATATCAGTATCGCCAGCCGTTTGATTCAATACTAAATTAGTGGCAGAAATACCAAGTGCTTTAGCACCAAAGATACTTATAGTATCAATACCTGTCTGAAAATCTAAAATCCTATTAGGAGTTTTAGGGAGTTCAAGAGTCACAATCTGGAAATTATCAGCGCCAGCACCACCACTGATTAAATTATTACCACCTGTTTGGATAAAGAAGGTGTCGTTACCATCACCACCCAAAGCGCGGTCATTACTACCCAAGAAAAAGGTATCATTACCAGCGCCACCGGACATCCGATTACCACCTTTACCATCAGTAGCATAAAAAGTATCATTACCTAAATCGCCAAAAGTGCGATCGCTTTTACTGACATCTATCACGTCATTACCACTACCTAAGAAGACGTTATTATCACTTGCATAGGTTTTGATAGCCAGATCAACTTTGTCATCACCAGCACCAGTAAATACAATATCTGCAACTGCTTCTAAATCTTTACCCGCAACCAAGTCATCGTTTCCAGTAGTTCCAGATACCAACTGATTTTCTGTAGGGAAAAAAGTTATCCCCACAGGACGTTCAAGAACCGGGTTTGTAGGAACTAAAACCTGAAATGGACTAACAACTGAACTACTCTCACTTTCATAGCTGAGAATAGCCCCCTGTGTAGTGCTAACATTAAAACCCACAGTGAGTAAATTACCATTAGGCGCAAAAGCAAGTCCGCCAATAAAATTATTACTGGGTGACTGACTAGTTGTATAATTTGTAGAAAGAGTATTGACTAAATTCCCAGTTTCCAAATCATAGCGTTGAATACCGTTAGCAAAATCACTCACATACAAATCATTATCTTCACCCACCGCTAAACCCAGCAAACTGACAAAGTTAAAACTATCAGGTGATGGTGTGGGAGTAGCAAAGACTGTGGGAGTTGTTCCCGCTGCTAGGGAGTCGTAACGTAAAACTTGACTAGACAAACCTGCACTAAAATCAGCCTTAACCTCTCCAGTTTGAGGATTAACAGTGGCTACACTTCCTTGGGTGGTAACATAAAGACTATTTTTGATAAAGAGTAGCCCATTTGGTCCATTTAAGCTATCTTTTTTACCATTTCCTTGGGCAAAAACATCAATAAATGCCCCCGTTGCGCCATTATAGCGTAATATTTGGTCGGTTAAGAAGCTGGAAACGTAAAAATTACCATCTGATCCATAAGCAAGACCATAGGGACGAATTAAACCACCACTTTCATCTAAACTTGTATTGGGATTATCTCCCACAAATACATCAATAAAACTACCAGTTTGTCCGTCAAACCTCAATATAGAGGAACTGCCTTTTTTTGTACCACTGGCTATGTAAAGGTCACTTTTACCATCACCATTTCCGTCTGGTCCGAAGAGTAAGGTGTCAGGGTTATCAAGTCTACCCTTTTCGATAAATGTCCCCAGGGGACTGCCTGTATAGGCATCAAACATCAGAACGTTATTGCCTCTGGTGTTACCAACTAGAAACCGACTATTTTTGTTTTGCATATCTCTATAAAACTATCATGGGCTACCTCTGTAAGAATTTACCATGATATTACTGAAAAATAGGTAAATTAGTCATTAGACTCTGATATTTGATGATTTGAAAATTTTATTGCTAATCTATTTATTAAATTTAGTAATACTAATTCATCTTTGATTTTTTCTTTGTCTTCAGATTCTTGCATATTAATTTCAGTAAATTTTGTATTCGATAATAAAGTTATATAATCTGTTTTATCTGGTAATAAATAATTAATATAAATCCCTTTTCTATCCCTCTTAATTACAAAATTTCTGGAATAATAGTCATCTTCTATACGTTTTGGTAATGCTATTTTTGTTAAAATCTCTTCAATCAATAAAGCCATTGATTCAGTAATTTCTTGATGATTATATTTGTCTGTTATTTTATTTGGCTTTGAAACATAAGGATATAACTCGGCTTTATGATCATATTGAATAGGTAAAATAATAAAACCATTTGCAGCTAACTCCGCTATTTTTTTAAATGGAATTTGTGAATTGTAGGGAGTTAATAAAATTCCTTGACATTTAATTTTGAATTTAGTTGGTAAATGATCAGATATTTCATTTTGTAAAATTTCTTTCAATTTTAAAATTTGTTCAATTCCATTTTCTAAAGAGTTGTGATTCTTTCCTTTCATTTCAATAATTGTGCAAATACAAGAATTAGAATCAATATAAACAGACATATAATCTGGACGCTTTAATGCTTGATTTCTAATAAGAGGATCATTTCTTCTATCTATTTCAAACAAAATACATATAGCTTGATTTTCAGAATCTAAAGTTATCCGAAAATGTACTCCACTTTCTTTAGGAACACTTCTTCCTGGTACTGTACAGAAAACTAGGAGATTTTCTAGAAAGTTAAAATTTTGCCAGTCAAGTTTATCTTTTTTGTCTTTGAGAATTTGAGCAAAATTATTCTTCTGTTTCATCTGCTTTTTCTTGTCCTGCTTCATAAATTTCAAAAAACTTTTGTTGAATATCTACAGCAACATCACTTAAAGTATCCCATCTAATGCCATAATCTGGATCATTTAATGAAACTAATTTATTATCTTTCATTTCATAAGCACTAACTTTATCAATAGGTAAAAATGCTCTTTCATCTTGAAGATATAAAGATGAAGATTGACGTTTTAATATTTCAGGATTTTCATGATTACCATTAACTAAATTATTCAGATGTGCCATAATATAGGGACTATGGGTAGTGAGTAAAATTCTCACACCAAGATTGACAAGAATAGATAATGCTTCCAGCAGCTTTGCTTGTGATTCTGGGTGTAAGTTCATCTCTGGTTCATCTATTACCAGAAAATGACCTTTACTTGCACGATATCTTAAATATAAAAGCAATGGTGCAAGTTGTTTGACAGAAGATGAAGCATTATATATATCAATTTCTAAACCCTTTTTAACTAAAACTTTTATTTCTTTTCCACCTAGTTTAGTAGGTTTTAAATTAGTTTTATTTTTGTTTTGTAGCTGTTTTTCAATCTCATCGGCTAATTTTTGGAATTCGTTTTTATTGCTTGAATTAGTTTTGGGTATTTCTTCAAGTTCTATTTCAGATAAAAAATCTAAGAAATCTTCTACTGGTTGTGGATAACGAATATCACCTTGTTCTTTTAGTAGATCAAGTTGTCTTTCTGAACTACTGCTACTAAATAATTCTCTTTGAGTTTCTTTAAGAAGTTTATAACGCCTATTTGCTAACATTTTATAGGTATTTATAAAAGCATTTCTTTCTGCGGGAAATGGGAAGGCATTAGAAAAAAGTAATTTTTTAATAATAAGTATAAATGACAAAATTATTCTCTCGTTTAAATGATCGAATAAATCAGTTAAGCTATTATTTGCACTTGTATCTATTTCCTCAATTTCACTATCTATCTTAAAAGATAAAATATTATCTTGGCGGCTAATTTTTATAGAACTTCCACCCATTAAACTAAAAGCCTTCTGTTGAGTTAGTTGATGTATAGCATTTTCCACTTCTTGACGAGAAATCATTATTTTAAATGCTGTTTTAATAAAAAGCTTGCGACTTGAATCTTGAAAAAATGATTCTAAAGCACTTCCTTGAAAATTTTTTGCTGTTTCTTCCGCATCTTTTATAAATAAATCAAGTAGATCATTATCTATTGTCAATGACCAAGTACCTTCTCCTTGCTGATTAAGTTTTAAGTTATTAGATACATATTGGATACGTATAGTTCTACCAGCACGCTGCCACAAACCATAAGTAGAATAGGCAAGATAGGTCTTACCGGAGTTATTGGGTCCAATAATTACTGTCAGAGGACGCAAATCTAACTCTGTTTCTTGAATACTACCTAAGTTTGAGAATTTGATTTTCATTTTTCGCCTATATTCCAAATAGAAAATACCATTTTAGTATTAACAGCGTTCATGCAGCATCTCCCGTGTAAAATGAGGTGCATTTAATGGAATTGGATTTTGCTGCATTCGTGAAATTAGAAGATTGAGAAAACGTTGTTTGCTTTCTACATCGGAAATGGGAGGTGAAACAACAGAATTTGATTGGATGAGTAATTCCACTTCAGAACCTTCAGGTAAATTACAGGCTGTTTCCAAAGTGAATGTGCCGTTACGATAGATTGCTTTTAGTGTAGGGGGCATAATAGAAAACTTCATAATTTAATTATTGTAGAGCAAGTTAAGCCAATAATCAGAATCACCCATCAATTAACAAGTTAATATTGCATTCAAACACAACCATTTCTCTCCTACCTATCACATTGTCCCTAGCAGTAATAGAATAATACGATATCCTTGTAAAGCCTACCAAGAAGAGAAGGTAGAGGTTAAGTAGCAGATTTGACAGAATTGGATCACCAAAACTCTGTATCCAGAAGACATTAGTAGCATTTTAGAAGTTAGTAAGATTTTTATGGTTTCCCAAATTCGGTTTTTGATGTGCGCTCCTGACCATTATGATGTGGATTATGTGATTAATCCTTGGATGGAAGGGAATATTCATAAGTCCTCACGCGATCGCGCCGTAGAGCAATGGAATAAATTATACAATGTCATTAAAAATCACGCCATTGTTGATTTAGTTGCCCCAGAGAAAGGTTGGCCTGATATGGTATTCAGTGCTAACGCGGGTTTAGTCCTCGGTGAAAATGTGGTTCTTAGCCGCTTTTTACATAAAGAACGCCAAGGTGAAGAACCGTATTTTCAACAGTGGTTTGAACAAAATGGTTTTAATGTTTACACACTTCCCAAAGACCTCCCCTTTGAAGGTGCTGGTGATGCACTCCTAGACCGAGAAGGACGCTGGTTGTGGGCTGGATATGGTTTCCGGTCAGAATTGGATTCTCACCCCTACCTGGCTAAATGGCTGGACATTGAGGTGATTTCTCTGCGCTTAATGGATGAGCGTTTTTATCACCTGGATACCTGCTTCTGTCCTTTGGCGAATGGTTATTTGCTGTATTATCCTGGCGCGTTTGATTCCTACTCCAACCGCGTGATTGAAATGCGCGTCGCACCGGAAAAGCGGATTGCTATTGAAGAAGCTGATGCTGTCAACTTTGCTTGTAATGCGGTGAATGTGGATAGCATCGTGATTATGAACAAAACGAGTGAGAATTTAAAATCACGGTTAGCGGAAGTTGGTTTCCAAGTTATTGAAACCCCGTTAACAGAATTTCTCAAAGCCGGTGGTGCGGCTAAATGCTTGACTTTGCGGGTAACAGAACCTATTGGCGAGGAAATTCACGCTAATGCTTCTGTAGAAAGTCGTGTCATTCGCATGGAAGGACACTTGCTAGATGCAGGTTTAATTAACCGCGCTTTAGATTTAATTGTGGAAATGGGGGGAAGTTTCCAAGTTCTCAAATTCAACTTGGGAGAACAACGTCAAAGTACATCTGCGGCTGAGGTGAGGGTATCTGCACCATCTCACGAAGTGATGGAAGAAATCATCTCCCAGTTGATTGATTTGGGTGCGGTTGATTTACCCCAAGACGAACGAGATACTAGATTAGAACCTGTGATCCAAGCGGGTGTTGCTCCTGATGATTTCTATGTCAGCACGATTTATCCTACTGAAATTCGTGTAAATGGAGAATGGCTGAAGGTGCAAAATCAACGCATGGATGGGGCGATCGCTATTTCCACAACTGCTAATGGTATAGTAGCAAAATGCAAACTCCTCCGGGATTTAGAAATCGGCGATAAAGTAGTTGTGGATGTTTTAGGTATCCGCACCGTCCGCAAAGCCGAATCACGCGAACAACGCAATTCTCAAGAATTCAGCTTTATGTCTTCCGGTGTTTCCAGCGAAAGACGAGTGGAATTAGTCGTGGAACAGGTGGCTTGGGAGTTACGTAAAATTAAGGATAGCGGTGGTAAAGTAGTTGTTACGGCAGGTCCTGTGGTAATTCACACAGGTGGGGGTGAACATCTCTGTCGCTTAGTTCGAGAAGGCTATGTACAGGGTCTTTTAGGCGGAAATGCGATCGCTGTTCATGACATGGAACAAAACTTGCTGGGAACATCCCTGGGTGTGGATATGAAGCGGGGTGTGGCTGTGCGGGGTGGACACCGACATCATTTAAAGGTAATTAATACTATCCGCCGTTTTGGTAGCATTGCTAAAGCTGTAGAAGCGGGAGTGGTGAAAAGTGGGGTGATGTATGAATGTGTGAAAAATAACATTCCCTTTTCCCTCGCTGGTTCAATTCGGGATGATGGACCTTTACCAGATACGCAAATGAACTTGATTTTAGCACAACAGGAATATTCCCAAATCATCCAAGGTGCAGATATGATTTTGATGCTGTCTTCCATGCTGCATTCTATTGGGGTGGGAAATATGACTCCGGCTGGTGTGAAGATGGTTTGTGTGGACATAAACCCGGCTGTAGTGACAAAATTGAGCGATCGCGGTTCAATAGAATCTGTAGGTGTGGTGACAGATGTGGGTTTATTCCTCAGTCTGTTAACTCAGCAGTTGGATAAGTTGACGAGTCCTTATGTTGCTAATGTAGGATAAGGAATAGATCCTTTAAGATTCTCAATCTTGTGGTGCGGGCATCTTGCCCGCTAACATTTCAATATAATTGTTATTGAGGTAGGAATTATGGGAAAAATCCCAATAATTGATTCTAATCAATCCTACACCTTTGCTGATTATTTCAAATTGAATTATGAACCAGATGAAATTATAGAATATTTTGGCTATAACTTTCAATCACAATCTCTTACCTTACCCACAACTCAACAAAACTTAGAAAGATTAACAGACCTAAAAAATCGTATTGAAGAAAGTTTACCCTATATTAGTTTAACCAGTGAAACCGCCAGAAGAGAATTTTTAATTGCTCCTGTAATTATGGAACTAATTCACTATACCCATGCTAAAGTTAGAGTAGAGTATGGGTTGAATATCAACAATCAATTAAAAGGAGTTGTTGATTATTATATTAAAGCTGACAATCAATTATTAGTTATTGAAGCTAAAAATGCCGATTTAGAAAGGGGAATTGTCCAATTAGCCGTAGAATTAATTGCCTTTGATAATTGGTTTCCTATTGATCATCCTATCCTGTATGGTGCAGTTTCTATTGGTAATATTTGGCAATTTGTAATTTTACATCGGGAATCAAAAGAAATTACTCAAGATCTAAACCTTTATCGTGTCCCCAATGATTTAGAAACTTTAATGAAAATTTTAGTAGCTTTAATGAAAAATTTGTAATTATCAAGTAGGTTGGGTTTTGCAACCCAACCCCACAAATTATTAGTTCTGATGATCTTGTTGATTTAACCAAGTGACTAAATCAGCAACTTCCGAAATATTAAACAACGCCGCACCTAGATTTTCTAACTGTTCAACAGGTAAACCTTTGACTTTTTCAACTATTAAAGAATCAATTTCCCCAAACCGTTGATTAAGTAAAAACAAACAAAATTTAATTTCTCCTCTTTGTTCTCCCTTTTGTTCTCCTATTCTTTCTCCCTTCTGCAAAATGTCCTGATAAATGACTGATTCTTGCATAATATCCTCACTTAACAATTGACGAATAAAGTCTTTCTCAAATCGCAAACCTGCTAAAATCTCTGTGTAAGCTGCAATATCCTGTTTAGTCTCCCTATCTGCAATTTTAGCAACATTATTGGCAATCTGGGATAATAAGCCTTGAGGTGAATTTGTCTGTGTTAATGGTGCTAATGGTAATAATGCCAGATTATTGAGAAATAATGCTGAATCTTGTTCCCACATTCTGATTACACGATAACGGTGTCGTGTTGTTTCGTTAACATATTCTTCAGTAAAAACAATTGGATCATTTGTTTCTTGTAAGAAAATCACAACTTGGGTTACAGGAACTTGATATGTACGGATTAATCTCACTGAATAGTCTAACTCTCTAAAAGGAATCGGAGGTTTAGATTGTGGGTTGGTTTGAAATTCAATATGTAAAATGCGATTTTCTGTTTGTAGGAAGGTGACAAAATCAGCGCGAATTGGTTCTATACTCAATTCGGTTTTTAAGACTTTGATGGTTTTTGGTGCTTGGGGAAGCAACCATTTAGCAAAATCAAAGGGATATTTTTCTGCTAATAGTTTGCAAACGTTGTCAAAACTCATAGGGTTATAAAATTAAATTGTCTGAATCAGGATATCCAGGATTTAAGGATTTCCAGGATGTTTGTTTGAGTTGTGTTTTTAGGGTTTAGGAATTTATGATTAAGGTTAATATATACGATTTTCAAACATAAAATTCTCAAAATACAAATTACAAATACTCAATTTATTTAAAATAATTTAGGGATAGGGATATTACAAAAATCCTGATTCTGACAATATTGAATATTCAGTTTCACGCAAAGACGCAAAGGAAAACCAGCAATTTATCAATAACATCCTGTAAATCCTTAAATCCTGGATATCCTGATTCTGACAATATTGAATATTCAGTTTCACGCAAAGACGCAAAGGAAAACCAGAAATTTATCAATAACATCCTGTAAATCCTTAAATCCTGGATATCCTGATTCTGACAATATTGAATATTCAGTTTCACGCAAAGACGCAAAGGAAAACCAGCAATTTATCAATAACATCCTGTAAATCCTCAAATCCTGGATATCCTGATTCTGACAATATTGAATATTCATTTTCACGCAAAGACGCAAAGGAAAACCAGCAATTTATCAATAACATCCTGTAAATCCTCAAATCCTGGAAATCCTGATTCTGACAATTTAAAAAATGTGTGCTATCCTAAGCAAAGACACCACAATCGGCTTTATTGTCGAAAGAAAAAATTTTATTTTTCCGCCTAACGGCGGGGGTTAAGAAGGGAAAAGAGAAAGAAAAGAAAAGGGCAAAAGAGCAAGAGTGTAAAGGGCTACTAAGTCCTCGCCGCACCACTACATACAACCCGAAAACCAAAATGGTCGTTGTTGAGGTCGAGATAGGGGTAGTAGCGATAAGCAGAACGGCAATAGTCAGGATCGTCGTACCACGAACCACCGCGCAGCAGCTTTGTACTACTTCGCCCTGTCAATGCACTACCATCTGTAGGCGCGTTATTGTAACTATTTATATAATCATCCTGACACCATTCCCACACATTACCGTGCATATCGTACAAGCCAAAAGCGTTAGGGGGAAAAGAACCTACATCTGTGGTTTGTTGACGATACTGGCCTTTTGGTGCAGAACCATAAGTGTAATTACCATTATAGTTTACCAATTCTGGGGTAATACTTTCACCAAAATAAAACGGTGTGGTAGTTCCGGCTCTACAAGCATACTCCCATTCGGCTTCACTGGGTAATCTGTAGTATTTCTGTGTTTTTTGACTTAACTTTTCACAGAATGTAACTGCATCATTCCAACTGACTCTTTCCACTGGGCGATTATTGCCTTTGAATGCAGAAGGGTTACTACCCATGATAGCTTGATATTGTGCCTGTGTCAATTCATATTTTGCCATGAAGAAAGCAGGAACAGTAACTTGATGTTGTGGTCCTTCCTTTGAATCCCTTCCTGCTTCACTTTCCGGTGAACCCATGATAAATGTTCCCCCTGGGATTTCCACCATTTCCAATGTCACACCATTTCCTAAATCTTCTGTAAAGTATGTTGCACTTTCATTCCGTCGGTTAATGATGTTTCCGGTTGCGTCAGTGCTGACCACTTCAAAACTAAAGGTTTTCAGGTTATTTGAGGAAGTTGTATTCTCAGGAGTTGTTGTATTTTCAGGAGTTGTTGTATTTTCAGGAGTTGTTGTATCTGAAATTGAGGTTTGATTTTGCTGCCCAGAAAATAAACTTTGTCCTATAAATGCAACAGTTACACCACCTAAAGATAATCCTCCATAGATAAAAACGCGACGACCTATTGTACCATTTATTATAGTTTTAGAATTTCCCGAAGATGAATTTTTATTTCCCCCTGGAGATACAACAAATGTAGGAGGAATTTGTAAATCTTTGATGACCTCATCTGCAGATTGATACCGTTCTCGAATCTCAACTTCCAACAATTTATCCAAAACTTTACCCAATTCCTGACTCACAGAACTAGGTAAATATTGTCGCCAATTAAAACCATTTCTTGTCCATAAATTAAAAGGATTAACCCCTGTTAATAAATGAAAACAAGTTGCACCTAAAGCGAATAAATCACTGGCTGGATAAGCTTCACCACCTTCTATTTGTTCCAGTGGACTATAACCATGAGTACCTATTCGTGTTCCTATTTGGGTGTGAACTGTGGTAGTTAATTGTTTTGATGCCCCAAAATCAATTAATACCAATTTACCATCACTGGCTCGGCGCATGATATTCTGTGGTTTAATATCCCGATGAATAACCTGGCGCTCATGAATAAACTTTAAAGATGGTAATAAATCTAGTAATAATTCCCGAATTTGATTTTCGTTATATTTACCCTTTTGTTCTAATTCATCTAATAAATTCTCGCCTTTAATAAACTGTTGTACTAAATAGAGAAAACCATTATCTTCAAAATAAGCAAACAGCATTGTTATTTGCGGGTGTTCTCCTAAATCTTGTAAGCGTTTAGCTTCTTCAATAAATAATTCTGTGGCTTTTTTTAAAGCGTAAGTTCCTGACTGTTTTGGTGCAAGTTGCTTGATTACACAAATTTCATTGAGTTTCTGGCTATCTTCCGCTAAATAGGTTCTCCCAAAACCACCTTCATTAGAAAGCACCCGCAATACTCGAAAGCGACTGATTAATAATGGTATTAATGGGGTTCTGCAACTTTGACAGAACTTATTATGATCAGGGTTGATAGGCTGGGAACAATCGGGATTTAAGCAGCAAATCATAATCTGTGATAGATGACCGTATAACCTTATATAATACAATATCCAGTAATTCCGCGCTCCCTATTCTCTGATATAATACTAAATTAACAACTGCAATCCTTTAAATAGTATGAGTGAAACCCTGGCTGATATTGCTATACCACCGCAGTTTCCTGATCATACTCAACTACCAGAGTCTGATGGTACTTTCGTGAAAAACTTTCAAGAACATCCTCAAAGTATAATTATCACAGATTCAATAATTCAAACTTTACAAAAATTACATCCCGACGGACAATTTTGTATAGGTCAAGATTGTGGTATTTACTGGTGCAAAACTGAACCACCAGAAAAAGGTACAGTAGCACCAGATTGGTTTTATGTCCCTGATGTAGCACCACAATTAGCAGGTAAAATTCGCCGTTCTTATGTTTTATGGCGGGAATATATTCCCCCATTAATTGCTATAGAATTAGCTAGTGGTAATGGTGAAGAAGAAAGAGATACAACTCCTCTACCGGGTTTAAAAGAAGGTGAAAAACCTGGTAAATTCTGGGTATACGAGCGCATTATCCGCATTCCCTACTATGCTATTTATGAAGTGAATAATAGCAAATTAGAAGTTTATCATTTGGTTGATTTTTCTTACCAAAAAATGCAGCCTAACGAACGTGGACATTATCCTATTGCGCCATTAGCTGTAGAATTGGGACTATGGCAAGGAAGTTACTTAAATAATCCTGAACAACTTTGGCTACGCTGGTGGGATTTAGATGGTAATTTGTTATTGGTAGGTCAGGAAGAAGCCCAATTACAAAAATTAAGGGCTGAAAAAGCAGAAGTTAAAGCTGCACAATTAGCAGCACGTTTACGGGCAATGGGGATAGATCCAGATGATGATTTATAATCATTTTGGGTATTTTCTACCCTATAATACTAATTGCAGAAAACGAACCGCAGAGGCGCAGAGGACACAGAGAGAATATGGAAAGGGTAGTTTTGTTAAGAGGGTTACAAGTTAATTGGGTGAGTTTTTTTGCGGATTTCCTGTTAGCTGGGATGGTTTTTGGTCCCCCTCTTGCTCCTTTTTTGGCTGCGTCTGGCGTGTTTTTGCTTCCGGGGATTGCGGACATTATTTACTTTATGGGTAATCATGTATGTCCGCAGCCTACTATGGGTTTGGAGTTATCTCCACCTTTTATTATGGCGGTTTGTATGCGCTGTTATGGAACGGTATCAGGTTTATTGATGACTCGGATTTTGTATGGTTTAACTAATGGCAAAGGCGGTTTTTGGTTAAGTCAATATGGTTGGACTGGTGCGGCTTTTGCTAGTGTATTAATGATGGCTTATCCCTTGGAATTAGCAGCGCAGATCTTCGGTTTATGGGATTTTAATAATTATATTGTTACCCCTTTTGGTTTGATTACGGGTTTGGCTTGGGGTTTATTTGCTATGCCAATTTTGCATTTTCGCAGATAGGAAGAGGGAGATTTACTCCCTATTTATCAGTAGTATTCTTTGAGGAATTAGGGATCAATAAATTAAATGAAAATTTATCTAACCTACCAATTTCTGCCAAGTAATTGCCCCAATAATACCATCAGCAGTTAAACCGTTTTGTTGTTGAAATTTCTTGATTGCTGCTTGTGTTTGTGGACCATAGATACCATCAGGATCAGCACCGACACGATATTGTAAATATCTGATAATTACACCACTAGTATGAGTCCCTTGCACAACTCGTTTAGCTAATATTTGATTGATAGCATCCCAAGTAGTATTACCTGCTATTCCTGTGGGTAAAACTCCCACAATTCTCTGAAATTTTTCCGTTGCGGAAGATGTAGCTTGTCCCATGCTATTATCTTCGACTAGGGTCCGATTATTTTTATCAGTAATTTTCAGCCGATTTAAAGCTTTTTGTAGTCTGAAAATGCTCTTATCTTTATTCTGTTCTTCATCTATAACAGTATTTACAGGAGCATTAGGCACAGGATTTACAGAAGTATTTGCTACTTTACCTGTTAAGCCGGCAACTATGGCATTAGCCATTGTTTCACCATCATATAGTTGTATATCTTTGGCAGAATCAATGAAGCAACATTCTATAAGAATTCCTGGCATATTTGTTCTTCTGAGAACATACAAATGTGAGCCACTTTTAACACCACGATTAAAAAATCCCAATTTGACAATTTCATCTAATACTTTTTGGGCAATTTTTTTGCCAGCGTCGCTAATAGCAAATACTTCTGTTCCATTAGCTTGTCCATTAAAAGCATTAAAATGAATAGATACAAAAATATCTACTCGGTTACTATTGGCTTTTTCGCACCGGCTACCTAAAGATTGATTTACTGTCCTGGCACTATTCGGTTTACAGGCAATTACTGTATGTCCTAAATTTTCTAATTTAGCTATAACCTTATTACCCACTTCCATTGTTAACTTATTTTCGGATTTAATTCCCTCTGCACCACTATCGGGAGGGCAATTGTGACCAATATCAATACCGAATTTCATTTGTATCTCCTTAATTGACTTTTTTACTATGCCAAGAGTCTGCTACTGGTTAATATAGTTCCAAAAAGCATAGACATTATTTTAATCTCTAGGTAGAGATTCCCCCATTAATCTCCAAAAATGTTTAAGATCAATGTAAAGAAATATTTCGTAGCAAAAGCGCATGAAACGCATTGTCTTGATTGCTGGGTTTGAATCGTTTAACGCGGACTTGTACCGAAAAGCGGCTGATTTGGCTAATTCCCGGTGTCCAGAGTTGGATATTCGAGTATTTAGCGATCGCAATATTACCACCAATAGCACGGAAGTAGCAGCGGCACTTAAAAACGCAGATGTATTCTTTGGTAGCTTACTCTTTGATTATGACCAAGTTGTATGGTTGCGGGAGCGTGTCGCTAACATCCCTATCCGGCTCATTTTCGAGTCAGCACTGGAATTAATGAGTTTAACCAAAATAGGAGCTTTTGCGATTGGTGACAAACCCGCAGGAATGCCCAAACCCATTAAATTCATCCTGGACAAATTCAGCAACGGTAAAGAAGAAGACAAACTTGCCGGTTATATCAGTTTCCTGAAAATCGGACCAAAGTTATTAAAATTCATCCCCGTCCAAAAAGTCCAAGACCTTCGTAACTGGTTAATTATCTATGGTTACTGGAACGCCGGCGGTTCAGAAAACGTCGCTTCCCTATTTTGGACAATTGCGGAAAAATACTTAGATTTAAAAGTTGGAGATATACCCCCACCCATGGAAACCCCCGATATGGGGTTATTACATCCTGATTATCAAGGATTTTTTACATCACCCAAAGCATACTTAGAATGGTATCAAAGAAGGAGTCAGGAGTCAGGAGTCAGGAGTCAGGAGAAAGAAAGGAATAAAATTACCCAGTCCCCAATTATCGGTATTTTACTTTACCGAAAGCACGTCATCACCAAATTGCCCTATATTCCCCAACTAATCCGCTATTTTGAAAAAGCGGGTTTGACTCCCTTACCCATCTTTATCAACGGTGTAGAGGGACACGTAGCCGTCAGAGATTGGATGACCAGCGACTACGAAACCCAAGAACGTCAAAGAGGTAAAATTGCAACCCTTTCCCTTTCCGCAGAATCGGTAAAAATTGATGCCATAGTTTCTACCATTGGTTTTCCCCTGGTTGGTGGTCCGGCTGGTTCAATGGAGGCCGGAAGACAGGTGGAAGTAGCTAAACGCATTCTCACAGCTAAAAATGTCCCGTATATCGTCGCTGCACCCTTATTAATTCAAGATATTCATTCTTGGACAAGGCAAGGCGTAGGCGGTCTGCAAAGTGTTGTCTTATATGCCTTACCAGAATTAGATGGCGCAATTGATACAATTCCTCTCGGTGGTTTAGTTGGGGAACAAATTTATTTAGTTCCTGAACGAATACAGCGATTAACTAATAGAGTTAAAAGCTGGGTTTCCCTCCGCCAAAAACCTATTTCTCAACGGAAAATTGCCATTATTTTATATGGTTTTCCCCCTGGTTATGGTGCTGTAGGAACTGCTGCATTATTAAACGTTCCTCGCAGTTTAATTAAATTACTTCATGCACTGAAAGCACAGGGTTATACAGTTGGTGAAATTCCCGAAGATGGTGAAGAATTAATTCGCCAAATTAAAGCAGCAGATGAAATTAATCCCCTGGGAGAAAATAACATAAAAGACATCACAACTGTTAATGCTAGAACATTAGAAAAATGGTTAGGTTATCTTTTTACATCTCGCATTGAAAAACAATGGAAATATCTCACTGGTAGCGGCATTAAAACCTATGGAGACGAGTTTAATATTGGTGGTGTGCAATTAGGAAATGTGTGGATAGGTGTCCAGCCACCTTTGGGAATTCAAGGAGATCCCATGCGGTTAATGTTTGAAAGAGATTTAACCCCCCATCCTCAATATGCAGCTTATTATAAATGGTTACAAAACGATTTTCAAGCTGATGCAGTTGTTCATTTTGGAATGCACGGAACTGTTGAATGGTTGCCAGGTTCACCATTAGGAAATACTGGTTATTCTTGGTCTGATATTCTCTTAGGAAATCTGCCCAATCTCTACATTTATGCCGCAAATAATCCTTCAGAATCAATTTTAGCCAAACGTCGCGGTTATGGCGTGTTAATTTCTCACAATGTCCCTCCCTATGGACGCGCTGGTTTGTATAAGGAATTGGTAAATATCCGCGATTTAATTGCAGAATATCGAGAAGATCCAGAAAAGAATTATCTGTTAAAAGAAGGCATTTGTAAAAAGATAGTTGATACTGGTTTGGAGGTGGATTGTCCTTTTGATGATGCGAAAAGGTTGGGTATTCCCTTTACGCCGGAAAATGTGAGGATGTTTAGTAATCACGCTTTTGATCATTATTTGGTGAAGTTGTATGAGTATCTCCAAGTTCTCGAAAATCGTCTTTTTTCTTCTGGTTTACATACTTTAGGTGAAGCACCAAATCAGGAGGAGTTAACTGGTTATTTGGATGCTTATTTTGGGGGAGAGAATGAACCACGAAGAAGCGAAGAACACGAAGGAAGAAAAGAAGAAGAAAGAAAGGAAATTACAAGGTTATTAAATCAATCTACTGATGAGTTAACTAATCTTTTAAGGGGTTTAAATGGTGAGTTTATTCCTCCTGCACCTGGTGGGGATTTGTTAAGGGATGGTGCTGGAGTGTTACCTACGGGTAGGAATATTCATGCTTTAGATCCTTATAGAATGCCTTCTCCTGCTGCTTTTGAACGGGGTAAGGAAATTGCTAAGAAAATTATTTCTCAGTCTTTAGATGAAAATAAGAAATATCCCGAAACTGTAGCAGTTTTATTATGGGGTTTGGATGCTATTAAGACTAAGGGTGAATCTTTGGGAATTCTCTTGGAATTGGTGGGTGCTGAACCTGTGAAGGAGGGAACTGGACGCATTGTTAGATATGATTTAAAACCTCTTGCTGAGGTGGGACATCCCCGTATTGATGTGTTAGCAAATCTATCGGGTATTTTCCGGGATAGTTTTGTGAATATCATTGAATTATTGGATGATTTATTTCAACGGGCTGCGGAAATTGATGAACCGGAGGAAATGAATTTTATTAGAAAACACGCTTTGATTTTGAAAGCCCAAGGTGTGGAAAATTCTTCCGCAAGATTGTTTTCTAATCCCTCTGGTGATTTTGGTTCTTTGGTTAATGATAGAGTTGTTGATGGTAATTGGGAATCTGGCGAAGAGTTGGGGGATACTTGGGAAAGTCGCAATGTCTTTAGTTATGGTAGAAATGATAAAGGACAAGCTAGACCAGAAGTATTGCAGACATTATTAAAAACTAGCGATCGCATTGTTCAAGAAATAGATTCGGTAGAATATGGTTTAACTGATATTCAGGAATATTATGCCAATACGGGAGGTTTGAAAAAAGCTGCCGAAAAGCAAAGTGGAAAAAAAGTACAAGCCAGTTTTGTCGAAAGTTTTTCTAAAGACACCACACCCCGCAATTTAGATGATTTATTGCGAATGGAATACCGAACTAAGTTATTAAATCCCAAATGGGCTGACGCAATGGCTAATCAAGGTTCTGGTGGTGCTTTTGAAATTTCTCAACGTATGACGGCTTTAATTGGTTGGGGTGGTACTGCTGATTTTCAAGATGATTGGGTTTATGATCAAGCCGCAGAAACTTATGCTTTAGATCCAGAAATGGCCGAAAAATTACGCAAAGCCAATCCTGAAGCTTTTAGAAATATTGTGGGGAGAATGTTGGAAGCATCGGGACGCGGTTTATGGCAAGCTGATGGAGATAAGTTGGATAAGTTGCGAAAGTTATATGATTTGACTGATGAGGAATTGGAAGGAGTGACGTAAAAAATCTCAATAATCACCCACTTCTTAGGGCAACAATTGGGTCTAACATTGCTGCTTGTCGGGCCGGAAATACACCAAAAATCAAGCCTATACTCCCGGATATTCCCACCGCGACAACAATCGCATATAGAGGAAATTGAGGAGTCAAAGGCGTGAAGAAGGCTAACGGCATAGTTCCCCCAACTCCTACAATTATGCCCAGCAGACAGCCAGAGAGAGAGAGAATAATTGCCTCAATTAAAAATTGCGCTAAAATATCATTCTGAGTTGCCCCAACTGCCTTACGCAACCCAATTTCTTGAGTACGTTCAGTCACAGAAACTAACATAATATTCATAATACCAATCCCCCCCACTAACAAAGAAATAGCCGCAATTAAAGCTAATAATAATGACAAAACACCAGTTACCTGAACTACCAATTCTTGAAACTTCTTATTAGCAAAAACAGCCACATCTTTTTTCCCATGTAGTCGAGCCAGAATATTAGTAATTTGAAAACCTGCGGCGCGAATACTATCTCTATTTTTGGCAGTCACTAAAATATAACTGAGAGGAATATCAGATATTGATCTGCGTCCCACTAACCTATTAGCAAATGTTGTGAGGGGAACAATAGCAGTTTGATCAGAATTTTCCCCACCAAATGCACCCTTTGATTGCAATAAACCAATAACTTGAAACGATATATTATTAATAAGAACTTCTTGCCCTACAGGATTTTCATCGCCGAAAAGTTTCCGACTAGTTTCTGCACCCAAAACAGTAACTTGAGCCTGTTCTTGCTGTTGTATTTGGTTAAACATTCTGCCAGTGACAAGAGTAAGATTCTGCACAGCAAGCAAATCAAAGGTAGTGCCTTTAACAGTTGTTGATGTTAACTTGTTATTAAAACTAATTGGCATTTTTTGCTCATCTATAGGCGCAACCTTGCTAACACTAGGAACTTGAGCTTTAATTGCTTCTGCATCTGATAACACCAATTGAGCATCAGGAAATTTCATGCCTTCATCATCTTCAAAAGTGCTATATACCGTCAGTTGATTTGCTCCAAACGCCTCAAGTTTACCCAACACAAGATTCTGTGCGCCCTGTCCAATCCCAATCATACTAATAACTGAAGCATTGCCAATAATTATTCCCAACATAGTTAATCCGCTACGGAGTTTATTAGCAGCGAGAGTTGCAAAAGACATGTTCACACTTTCTAACAAATTCATAATTCATAATCCCTTCCCAGCATAAAATTACTTAATTTCTTCCTTCTTTCTTCTTCCTTCTTTCTTCGTGTTCTTCGCTCCTTCGTGGTTCATTTAATCAATATTCTTCCAGTAAAAAGAGAGTAGGCTAAGATCCAGTAACACGATCAATACCATCAATTAATTGATTAGCTGGTGGTTGAATAAAAACCCGTTCACCCTCAGAAAGCCCGCTCAAAATTTGCGTTTTATCACCAGAAGTAATTCCTACCTGTACAGGATGAAATTTTGCTTGATTATCTTTATCTGGTAACAGTACACCCACCTGCCCTCCCTTCCCAGAAACCACCGCAGCCGAAGGAATAACCAAGGCATTGCGAATGTCATTCACCAAAAAAGTTAACTTCACATTTAGCCCTACCTTGAGTTTATCTTGACCCGTTGCCAAAGCAATCTTGACTCGCATAAAAGTGACATTTTCTTCCTTAACTCCTCTAGGAGCAATCAAACGGACTTTCCCTTGAAAAACTTGATCAGGAAAAGCATCAAGGCGAATTTCTACAGGCTGATTTTTCTGAATTTGCGCCATATTCACTTCGGGAACTTTAGCTTCTATTTCCAAACCACTGGATAATTCAGCAATGGAGGCACTAGTTCCCCCTTCATTGGTAGAAACAGAAGTATTTGGAGTTACGAAGTCACCTGCTTGGGCAAAACGTCGGGTAATTAAGCCAGCAAAAGGGGCGCGAATGAAAGTATTTTCTAACTGATTTTCGTAAAATTGTAATTGGGCAGTTGCTTGAGCTACTTCAGCACCAGCTTTGGTAATTTCCTCAGTTTGATAACCGGAAAGTAGTTTTTTCACTTGTTGTTGGGCAGATATCAGACTAAATTTAGCTTGTTGTAAGTTATCCCTAGCGCTTTTTTCTTCGTTCAAGACGGCATCTAAATCATCACGGGATACTGCTCCTTGAGATGTAGGATATTGCCTGCGCTTGACTCGTTGAGAGGCTAATGCCAAGCGAGATTGAGCTTCCCTCACTTGCGCCGTGTACTTACGCACATCAGCTTGAGCTATGGCAATTTCTTCCGGTCTGTAACCCTTACGCTTTTCTTGTAATTCGGCTTTTGCCTTCCATAACAGCGCTCGATACTGATTCACCTGGGCTTGAAAGGCTTGACGCTCCATTTCTGCGATTAATTGTCCTTTTTGGACAGAACTACCTTCATCTACATAGAGTTTGGCAATTCGACCGGCTTCTCTTGGGCTAATATTAATTTTGCGAACTGGTTGGACAACTCCATTGGTTTTGATTTTAATGTTTAAGTTGCTGGTAGTGACAGGGACTGTTAAATCTGTAATATCTTTTTTACTGGGTTGATACCAATGGCTGTAGTAAGCAATACCCATTCCAGATAAACTCAGTGCGGTCAGCCCAATTAGCGAAGGAATCGGATTTTTGATGTTCATGACTGATGGAATAACGAACCACAGAGGCGCAGAGGACACAGAGAAATGAGAGTGGAAGATGATTTCTGCGTAAGTCCTAGAATTAAGTTTTTTTGTATTACACTCCGTACTGTTCTACCTGCATATTCCAGAGGGCGGTATATTCGCCTCCCAGTTGTAAAAGTTCTTGGTGAGTGCCATCTTCAATTAAATGACCATCTTTGAGGACTAAAATCCGGTCAGCCATTCGCACCGAGGCTAATCTGTGGGTAATCAGAATGGTAGTTTTGCCTTCCGCTAGTTCCACAAACCGCAGGTAAAAATCACACTCGCTGCGGGGGTCAAGGGCTGCGGTAGGTTCATCTAAAAGTAGTAATTGGGCTTCTTTGCGAACAAAAGCACGAGCTAGAGCTAATTTTTGCCACTGTCCTCCAGAAAGTTCTGTACCGCCAAACTGTTTACCCAATTGTGTATCTTCCCCACTGGGAAAATCATCAACTAGTTTGACGATATCGGCTTTTTCTACTGCATATCTAAGAATCTCTCGATGTTCTAACGCTGCTAAATTTCCTAATGCAATATTTTCTCCCAAGGTGAGTGCGTAATGGCCAAAGTCTTGAAAAACCCCCGCAATTTGCCGCCGCCACTGTTCTAAATTTAAATCTCTCAGGTCTATCCCATCAATCATAATCCGTCCTGTGGTGGGGTCGTAGAGCCTCGTTAATAGCTTGACTAGAGTGGTTTTACCTGCGCCATTTTCGCCAACGATAGCGACTGTTTGTCCTGGGTAAAGGGTAAAGGAAATATCCTTGAGTGCTAATCTACCATCTGGATAGTGAAAATCAACTTGCTCAAAAGTAATACCTGCACGAATCGGAGTGGGGATTTTTTCTCCGGGTATGTTCAATACCATGGGGGTAGGACTGTCGAGAAAGTTGAAAAACTGCTGCATATAAATAATATTCTCGAACAAATCCAACCAATGACTGACAAATCTTTCTAAACTATTCTGGAAGTAAGTTAATGATTGTACGAACAGAAGTACACTTCCTGGACTTAACAGTCCTCTAAAAGCTTGCTTGACTACCCAATAGAAAGAAAATCCGTTTCCTAATGTACTCAAAATAGCTAAACTAGATGACCAAAATGCTTGTTTACCTCGCAAATGACCCATGGATTGATGTAAAGATTGAAATGCTTGTCCGTAAAGCTGCATAAAAAATGCACCTAGCTGAAATAATCTAACTTCTTTGGCATAGGTGTCAGTCAGCATTAAAGAGGTGTAATACTGCATTTTTCGGGCTTGAGGACTGTTTTCAAATAAAGTGATCCAAATCTCTCTACCATATTGGGAAGAAACTACTATTTGGGGTATAGTAGCGATCGCAATTACCAATGGTATCCAGAAAGCCAGGGGAATTAATAGCCCAATTACTACGATTAAAGTAATCAATGAGCGACTTAATTCCACCAAGTTCTCAACTAAGTTTAAGGGTTTATAGCTAACTTGTTGTTGCAGAATTTGTAACTCATCATAAAATTCAGCATCTTCAAAACGGCTCAAGTCTGCAAAACTATCTGCTTTCCGCATTAATAATAAACTAATGTGAGCCGCTAATTTATCATTGAGATTTCCTTGAAGTGCCAAGATCCAAGGATAGAGAAGGTTTTCTAATAGCAAAGCTCCCACCCATGCTGCTACCAAATACCACAAAATTGAATCATCTAATGCTTGACCAGTTGTTAAGGCTGTAGCCACAGTATCTACTACTAGTTTGGTAATCCAAACACTAACCCCAGGAAGAAACCCTTGCAATAAAGTCACAGCAATTAAAAACACCATTTCTTGAGGTGCTGCTGTCCATAATAAGGGTAAAGAACGAAATAAAATTCTAGTGTAGTCTCCAGCCCAAACTCTTAAATCGCTCATTAATTAAACCTGAATTTTTATAAAGGGTTAGATAATTCTCTGATTTCCAAAAGTTTGATATTTTCTGAGTAATAACTAGATTTATCACTTGAGAGAGTTTATTTTTCAAGAATCAAATTTTATCCTTTTCCAACTTAACCAGCAATTAGTCGCTGCAAAGTTGATCAGGAATTTTTTCGGATTCTGCTATCTATTACTTTAATATTCTACTTTTGAAAAATTTTGTTCTCCACTTCTTAGGGATGAATATTTCAAAAATTTTCAAATGTCTGTTGTTCAGAATTTTCACGGATATCAAAACAGCCTAGAACCAATATAACCTCGATCATTAAAGGATGATCAGATATTTGATTTGCTATTTTTAGATAAATCCTGAAAAGTAATCAAGTCTGATAACCTTACTAAAGGAGTAATTATAAAGAAATAGAGCTACGCTTTTAAATCGGTCATAAGCATTATTTTAAATTCGCTTTAACTATAAAATTATTCTCTGTTACAAGAATTTTCATTCACCATTAGCACAATTTCATAAATTGATTCCTCCTCTATCAAGAGATAAAATAATACTACTTAAGAAAGAAGAAAATTATCTAGAAAAAGATATTCTTGTAAGAATCGGATAAGCAAACAAAGACATAATTGGCGACTCTGAAAAGAGCAATTTTCATAAAAGACAAGGTTTCACAGAATATAAATCCCATCTGATAGTTCCCCACACTAATCAGAAAGTGGTTTTGCTCTTTTGTGGACTAATACCGCAGGGCGGAATTAAAAATTAACAATTAAAAATTAAAAAAGCAGATTGTATAAGCTTTTCATGAATCTTTAATGGTTAGTTGACTTACGCCGTTGTGGACTAGTGTAATTTTGAAGAATTTGTGAAAACTGGTTGATTGAAAAATATCATTCCAGCTTTTTATCAACTCGAATAGAGATTTGCAAACAGGTTATTAAATTTAAGTTGAAAGGAGTAGGTGACAATGCTTGCAGAAAAAACACTCGACCAACCAATATATGTAGAAATGCGTTTGGTAGATCAAGCAGACAAACTAGAAAGACTTCTGTTGTCTGAGGAGGAAATAGCAGCTTTAGAAAAATTAGCAATGTCGGGAGAATTCGACTCTGAAACGACCCAAAGATGGTTTGCTAATTGCGGTGGCTGTGGTGGCTGCGGCGGCTGTGGTAGACCTTGCGGTGGCTGTGGTAGACCTTGCGGTGGCTGTGGTAGACCTTGTGGTGGTTGTGGTAGACCTTGTGGTGGTTGTGGTAGACCTTGTGGTGGTTGTGGTGGATGTAATGTAACAGTATCAGGTGTGTTGGAAGACATTGATGAGGTTGGATTTGGATACTAATTAACCCTAGAGATAGAAAAGTGACTTAGTAATTTGAGAAACCGAGTTTCTTAGGTTTGAAATCATTAAATTTAGCTAGAAAAATCAACAGAAACCCTGTTGTTACTCAATATTTTCTGTTGACAAAAACAGGGTTTTTAATTTTCTTGATTGCTATTTATAGCAGGATTAAATTTTTGCAATAAAGTCTATGAAATTAAATGATGGTCAGCGGCTCCGACTACTAGAACACGTTGTTATTAACGTGATGCCGGCAGATTGTAGTGGCGAAGAAAGTATGATATTTAATACAACACGACGAACCCTGAGAGTCCAGGGTCAAGCTCTGCATAATGTGGAAAACATTGTTTTACCTTTACTAGACGGCTCTCGAACCATAGGAGAAATCCGCAATGCAATTGGCGAACAATTGACAGATTCTTCCCTAAATCAATGTTTAGAGTTTTTGATGGACAATCGCCTAGTAGAAGAGTCTCTAGAAAATACAAATGATTTAGATAGTCGTGCTTATTTACTTCCTCAAATCAGCCTTTATCATGAATTAGGCTTTGACCAAAAAGATGCTCGAAAAAACTTAGCCAATGGGAGAATTGCTGTTTTTGGACTGGGAGGTTCGGGACTGATAGCAGCAATTAACCTAGCTACTGCTGGGATTGGTTTTGTCCGTTTGTGTGATGATGCCTGTATCCTGCCGGCGGATTCCCTGATGATGTCAGGTTCGGGATTGAATAAAATTGGCACTTTTCGGAGTGTGGAAGCAGCGCGACAGATTGAGTCCATTGGCGGAATCACCGAGGCTGAGATTGTCACAGATGGTTTAAATGACGACGCAACCATCACTTCTTTGCTGGAGGACGTTGACCTGGTAATTGTCGCTACTGATGCCGTATCTGTGAATCTAGCCTATCGTCTGAACAGACTATGCTTGAAGATGCAGCGCCCATTGCTACCGGGTGGAGCGGCTGGGGTGGAGGGAACTGTCGGTCCGTTGGTTTTTTCCCAGGACAAACCCTGTTATCTATGCTATCGGATGCGGTCTATGGCTTGTTCCAAGTTTCCAGAGGCGGAATTGGCGGTTGAACAGTTGCTCAACCGAGAACGACGTTCTCAACCACGGCTACGGGAAAATTTACCGATAGGTCAGATGTTGGTGGGTAGCTATTTAGCTCTTGAGGCTGTGAAAATGATGCTCGGTTTGGCGATCGCTACTGACGGAAAACTACTACATATAGACTTACTTGGCACAAAACTTACTCATAACGTTGTCCTCAAAAAACCAGGTTGTCCCCATTGTTCAGCCAAGATAGGGAACGGAAAAAGATAGGAGAGAACACAGTGAATACAGCGATTGCAAGTCCCCGTTGGCAAGATCTAGTCAGCCCCCATACTGGCGTTATCCGCTCCTTAGATAGATTCACCAAGCCTTATACAGAGTTCGATTTTCCCGTTTTGTGGCAAGCCGAATTAGCCAATTTTCAGCTTCGTAAACAGTCTGATGATTTACGCTACGGTGTCGGTAGGGGCATGACGGATGAACAAGCCATTTTTGGGGCTGTGGGCGAAGCTATAGAAAGATACTGCGGTGGTATTGTTGATTATCGGCAAATAATTGTTAGTAGCTACGAAGAATTAGGTAATCGTGCCGTCCCTTCGACCGTTTTTTCTCCTTTTTCTGACCAACAATACTCTCACCCAACTTTCCCTTTCCCGGCCTTTAATCCCACAACGCAGACTTCGTGGATGAATGCCCTTTCCTTAACCAGTAAGCAACAGGTTTTAGTTCCAGCCTTCTTGGTTTATTTAGACTGGGGTGGCGACCAACCAGGAGATCATATTTTACCTATTAGTTCTAACGGTATGGCTAGTGGACCATCTTGGGAGTTTGCTGCCTACCGGGGTTTGTGTGAATTAATTGAGCGTGATGCTTTCATTATTACCTGGTTAAATCGCCTCCCTGCCCCACGCATCTATTTTGACCACCTACCAGGAATTGAGACGGAAATTGCTCGCCACTACGCCCGCTTTGGCATTGAGTTAGTCGTCTTCGAGTTAACTACTGATATTCAAGTCCCGGTTTTCATGGCCATGTTAATTGACCGTTCGGGCAAAGGTCCCGCTGTGTCCACTGGTATGGGATGTCATCTTGATGCACCAACGGCTTTCCACAAGGCAGTTTTTGAAGTTTGTCAAGCTCGCTTTGGTGACATAGAACGGATGAAAACTGGCGCTGGGGCTAATCTCCATCAATATAGTGATATTCAGAATTTAGATGATCACAACGCTTTTTTCTACACAACGGCTCGGCTAGGTGAGTTGGATTTTCTATTTCACCATGACCAATCTTGCCAAGTTGAATATTTACCAACTTACGAATCTGAGTCTGAAGCAGAGAATTTGCAATCAGTAGTTGCCAAGTTAAATTCAGTAGGTGTTGAACCTTATGTAGTGGAAATTACTGCCCCTGATATCGCCTCTCTTGGTTTTCGAGTGGTGCGGACTTTAGCCAGTGAAATAGTCCCTATATATTTTGGTTATGGACAAGAACCACTGGGGACTCGGCGGTTATTCGAGGTCCCAGAAAGGTTGGGTTATGGTGGCGGACGGACCGAAAATGACTTAAATCCCTGCCCACATCCTATGGCTTAAAACAGCCGTCAGCGGGTTGTTGATTAAACCCAGAATTAGCTTACTATACTCAAAACGGTTGGGACATGGACTTTTGTAAAATCACGAAAAACCTAGTAGTCTGTCAAATTTATTTTGACGGGTTTTTGGTAGTGCGGGCATCTTGCCCGCGTAAGCGAGACGCTTCCACTACAGGACTATTGTCCGCGTAAGCGAGACGCTCCCACTACAGTCCGTCATTTTTGGATTGACAGACTACTAGATTTGTAGGGGTTTAGCAATGCTAAACCCCTACCCGCTTAAATCAAATAATCAAGCCGTGTTGAGTATAGTTGAATGCTGATAGGTGATAGTTTGTTAAAACGAGGAAATTAGCACAATGCACACAGCCAATGAACCTCTGGAGTTAGCTCTTCTCTATCATTTAAACTCTCCAGTCCCTAAAAGTTATGTTAAGCGGGTTCCGGCGACTGAACTGCGATATCTGCCAGAAGCTCCTTTTCTGGAATTGCCAAAAGCACCACGTGATAACCCGCTGTCTGAGCTTTTAGCGCGACGTACTTCTGTGCGATCATTTGAGCGTCAGGTAATGCCACTTGTCTCCTTAGCTCAACTGCTCGACTCAGGATGTGGACTCAACGGACTGCGGGAAGTGGATGGTCAATGCTATGAGGCTCGTAACTCTCCTTCTGCGGGGGGACTTTATCCTCTGGAGGTGTTCGTATCCACACAAGCGGTAGCAGGTTTGGTTAGCGGACTATATCACTATGAACCTCGCGGACACGGGTTACATTGGGTAAATGATGCAGTCCCAACAGATTTTGTCGAACCATTATTGCAGCAGGATTACATTCTCAATGCCAATGCTCTGTTTGTGTTCACATCGGTTTTTATGCGCTCAATGGGCAAATATGGGGCGCGGGGCTACCGCTTTGCACTTTTAGAGGCTGGTCATCAAGCTGAAAATATCTGTTTAATGGCTGTACAATTGGGTCTGGACAGTCTTTGTATTGGTGGATTTCATGATCTGGGTTTAAATGCTATGTTGGGTATTGATGGAGAACGTCATGCTGCTCTTTATTGTGTTGCTGTTGGGAGGAAGGGATAATTTTTTTAGGGATACACAAATAACGTAGTTAAACAAGGTCAAACAACGTCAATTGCTTATAATTCGCTCTCTGATTGACCTTACTCGTAAGGAGAGCTTTTAGGTTCTAGAGTCTGGGGCTTATCCATGCCCGTTTCCGCTTCAGTTTCCACTATTAGGGAATCGGTGAAACTTCTGAGTTCGTTCTAGCAAGATTACTTTTACATCGGAATGTTTCATATAACGAGTGATTTCAACGTCACTCATTCTTGCTAGAACGTTGTCAGCAGCGTTAGTATCTGAGTGCATCACGACCCCATCATGTCCGGTAAACTTGTCACCATTTCTACTACCCGTTAAGGTACTAAATCTGGAGTCAAGTTGTGACGTATACGCACAATTCACACTAACAACCGTGCAACCTACACGGGTTGAAACTTGTTTGAGGGCATCCGCAACTATCCCCTTGCACCATGAAGAAACATTTCTCTTCATACGCTTTCTCATGGGCTTTTTGCCTGTTATTTGCTCCGTCAAATCTTCAAAAGCTACCTTGATCGCATCTGTCATCAAGTCATGCGTAGCTGTAAAAACGATTGTTTGAATCCTACCTTTAAAGGATCTTTCCCGATTGTCCCACTTGATTTTACCAAGATTATTTCGTTTAATTCTATCAGCCTTGGCACTGTTTCCTTTAGCTGTAGACTTGTTAAAAACTGACCTGATTTTATTACGTTTTACTTGTTTCGCTGTTCTGTAATCGGTTTCTTGAGTTTGGATTTTACCAAAATCATTACCTAAAAATCTAGCACCATCATTAGAAGATGTGGCATAAACTTCGGTGTAACCTCTATCACATCCAATTATTTTACCATCGGTCTTTTTTTCAGCTTTTTGGATATCAGTTGTGTAATGAATTTCCCATCTGCCATTACGCTTAATTAGCCTTATTTGACACTTTATTTCTGTTGGTAAAGTCGTTGGTAGTTTGAGAGTTTTACATGGAGTTACACCTCCAAAACGCAACCACACCACACCTTTATCATCTGTTTTAGTATCATAAGCCTTTACAATAATTTGGTTACAAACTTTCGTGTGTCCTCGATACCAAAACTTTCTAACTAAGGTGCAAAGTTTGGGATGTTCCAACCATTCCCGACTTTCTAAGGTAAGTTGCAAAACTCCTTTTTTAGCCTGGAACGACTGGAACGATTGACCCAAAGATTTCATCACCTTTTCGACACAAGCAGCCTGAACCAAGTGAATATCATCAATTACGTCATAGAGAGTTGCTTCCCATAACTTAGCAGGTAATTTGTATTTGTCTTTTAAGGTGCGTAGCTGTTTGTCAATCTCAAATTTAGAAACGCCCCAAGCCTTTAACGACCCGAACTCATTCCACAAGTCAGAGCGTAGTTTACCTAAACTCAAAGCGATTAAATCAAGTTCGTTAGATTTCCAATTATTTAGTTTTTCAGTCCCTAAAATAGCGATTCTCGTAACGGTTAACTGATTCTTTGCTTTGAGTTTCATGGACTTGGTTTGCTACGTCTTTTACTACTATACACCCATTGACTCGTATTGACTACTATTTATTTCATGAATATTTTGCTCTTCGGCTATCTTTTCCTTGTAAGCCCTAAGGAAGTAAAGTTTGGAGGAAAAGCAGTGCATGATAGCCATAAAATCCTGCATTAACTCTTCGTGCGGTGATAGTTTGGCATTGTTTACCACAACAATTTTGCAGCCGTGAAGGTTGCAAAACCACTCAACGAACTCAAAGCCAAATCTGCATAACCTGTCCTTGTGTCCCACGACAATTTCAGAGATTTGATTCTCTGCAACTTGAGTCATTAATTTAAGAAAGTTTTTCCGCTTCCAGTTCATGCCACTAGCAACATCCTTAACGACCCGGCATCCTGGGTAAGTTTTACCTAAAAAATCTATTTGTGTGTCAAGGTCTAACAACTGGGTTTTTGTGCTGACACGGGCATAAAGAACCCTCTCTTTATCCATTGAGACTGTTTTGATGAATGCTGACTCTGGATATCTCCGATGTCCCCCAGGGGAACGGATACATTCTATTTTCCCTAAGTCAGCCCATTCTGCCGTTGTCTTAGGGTGATAGCCAAATTGTTTGTAAACTTGTTCTGGGGTTAGGTATTTCATCTTTCGGTTAAATACGATTAACCCCAGTATACTACGTTATTTTGAGATTAGAGAGTTTGGCTTCGCCCCGCTTCGCTAACACGCAGAGTCTCAGAGGCTCAGAGAGGAGGAGTTTGAGGAATTTTTCTTTACTGTCATTAGGGACTTCCAAATAAAAAAATGTCCCAAAACTAACGCAAAAACCCTCTCTATTTCTTCTCTCTCTGTGTTCTCTGTGCCTCTGTGGTTCGTTTATTCATTTATTTATTTATTGGGATAATTTATTTCCCGGAAGTCCCTTAGCAGCTATGACTTAAATATTGCTAAATTAACAAAGGATGCAACTATCTCATTCAATATGGTATCTAGTTCTATAAGATTCTCGGATATTCAAGGTCATTGGTCCCAAGGGTTTATTGAAGCTTTAGCAGCACGGCGAATTCTCAGCGGGTATTCTGATGGAACTTATCGCCCTAATAACCCTGTGACTCGTGCTGAATTTGCAGCTATTATCGCCGCAATTTTTTCCCTGCCTGTCAAACGGGAATATGTACCTTTTGTAGATGTTCCCCAGACGCATTGGGCGATAAACGCGATTAAAAAGGTCTATGAAACTGGATTTTTAACGGGTTATCCAAATCGGCGGTTTGGGATAGATGAAGGTATTGCTAGAGGTGATGCTTTAGTAGCAATGGTCAATGGCTTAGAACTTGCTGGTCAAGTTGACCTAGATTTAGTAAGTAAATTGGCAGAAATTTATCAAGATGGATCTTTAATTCCTTACTATGGGATTAATCAAATCGCGTTAGCAACTCGTGCTGGTTGGGTAGTTAGTTATCCGAACAGAAAAATACTTAATTACAAAACAGCCGCTACTCGTGCAGAAATCGCAGTAATGGTTTATCAGGCTTTAGTATATTTAGAAAAAGCGGAAAAAATCCCGACTGATTATATTGTTGTTCCTCCAACCATCCCTAAACCCACCATTGCTCATACTGTTAAGCTAAATCATCGGCGGGAATTTCGGGGGGCTTGGGTTGCGTCTGTATGGAATAGTGATTGGCCTTCTCGACCGGGACTGGCTGTGGAACAGCAAAAAGCCGAATTATTAGCGATTATTAAACAGTTACAAGCTTTGAATTTCAATGCTTTAGTTTTGCAGGTAAGACCAGAAGGTGATGCTTTATATGCTTCGGAATTAGAACCTTGGAGTGCTTGGATAACGGGAACTCAGGGAAAAGCCCCATCACCATTTTATGATCCTTTGGAGTTTGCGATCGCCGAATGTCATCAACGCAATATTGAATTACACGCTTGGTTTAATCCTTATCGTGCTAGAGCAAATAGTCAAGTTTCTACCGTTCGTCCCCACATTGCAGTTACAAACCCCGAAGTTGTTTATCAATGGGGTACTCAACAATGGATGGACCCCGGTGCAAAAATCGTTCAGGACAGAGCATACAACGTCATTATTGATGTTGTCCGTCGTTATGATTTAGATGCTATTCATTTAGATGATTATTTTTACCCCTATCCCATATCTGGTCAACCTTTTCCTGATCATAAAACCTACGCAGCATATCAAACCAGTGGGGGTAAACTAAATATAGAAGATTGGCGACGCGAAAACGTCAATCAAATGGTATTGCGACTTTCTCAAGGAATTAAAGCCACCAAACCTCATGTAAAGTTTGGAATTAGTCCCTTTGGTATTTATCGTTCTGGAGAACCTGGGGGAATTGTCGGTTTAGATGCCTACAGTGTCCTCTATGCAGATTCTAAAAAATGGTTACAGCAAGGCTGGATAGATTATATTGCTCCTCAACTCTACTGGCGTACGGACCAAACCAAACAAGCCTATCAAACTTTACTGCAATGGTGGACCGAAATCAATACTAAACAGCGTCACATCTATGCAGGTAATAATCTCGGACAATTAGATGGTAAGGAATGGAAAAATAGCGAAATTGCCAAGCAAATTCAGATTTCTCGGAATTTAGCAGGTAATTTGTCTTTAGGTAATATCTTTTTTAGTATGACTGGCATTCGGGAAAATCGCCAAGGCATCGCTGACCAATTTAAAACCTATTATCCCACACCTGCCTTAATTCCCACTATGTCATGGCAAAGTTCCATTACGCCACCACCTCCCAAAAACCTCAAGTTTATGGATGGTAAATTAAACTGGGAACCAGGAGATGATCAACTTGTGCGTTCTTGGACTCTGTATTTGCAAAATAGCAATAATTGGCTAATTCAACGCATTTTATCCGCTGGTACTACCTTTGCGACAGTTCTACCAGGAACTTATGCAGTCTGTGCTGTGGATAGATTAGGGAATGAAAGTGCAGGTATGATGATTACCGTAACTTGATAATTAGCAAGTTGGGTTTTCTCCTGTCAACCCAACTACTTTTTAACTTATGGTTTTTCCCAAAACCTATAAGTTTTTTCAATCAGATTTTCAAAAAAAAGCGCATTCTTCTCTATTGTCAATAATCTTGAGAATATTCTCAATAATTGCCCCTAAAAACGTTCATTTCCGGACTTGATATTCTCAACTATTTTTTTTACAATAATTTTGATTATAATCCAAGGGGTATTTTTTATTTAATTTATTAATACATCAAACACCCTCTTAGCAAAATTCTCAAAATAAATATGAACTCGGTAGATATATAATTAATCTACTGAGTTTTTTTATTTATTGGTACTGAGTAATTATATGAATGAAAGTAGTTCTTCTATTCCTCATAAAATTATTGGTGTTGCTGTTATTTGGAATGACCAAAAACAGATTTTAATTGATAGACGACTTCCTTCAGGGACAATGGGTGGTTTATGGGAATTTCCAGGGGGGAAAATTGAAGTTGGTGAAACTATTCAAGAATGTATTAAACGAGAAATTTCGGAAGAGTTGGGTATAGAAATTGTAGTTGGAGAACATCTGATTACTATTGACCACACTTATGCTCATTTGCGGGTGACTTTGACAGTTCATCATTCTCAGCATTTAGCGGGTGTTCCTCAAGCCATAGAATGTGATGAAATTCGCTGGGTAAGTTTGGATGAATTGGATAATTTTACTTTTCCAGAAGCGAATGGGGAAATTATTGCGGCTTTGAGGAAATATCATCAGGAAAATTGATAAATTAGATATTTATTGGTAAGGGTTTAGCTTTTGCTTTACCCCTACAGAATTTTAATTTAATGATCAATTTTAACTTCAACAAAAACCTGTTCCTTGGCATTTTTGACATTTGGATAATCTGCGTGAACCATAAGGTTGGATTCTCCCATTACATTGACAGGAAGAACATTCAATTTTATGTTCTTTGTTATCGGCATTGTTAGTATTTTGAATGTCTGGTGATTTTTCATTAGCCATGATTTTTGCCTTAATTTACTGCTTAATTTGATATGGGAATATCGGGTTTATTTAGTTGAAACAATATTAGTTAAAATCACATTATTGATATAATGCGGCACAAAATTATTATTCAAAAATGATAAAAGAAAAAGAAAGTGAAATATTAATTCTCAATATTATGAGCCGCAGCTAGGGTGAAGTAAGGTTTTATAATCTACGTTCCAAATTCGAGCTAATCCTTTAGCACTTAGTTCTGCTCTAATTGAATCTTTGGCTTGACAAGCATCGGCAATTGCTTTGATGTAATTACTCGCAATCTCACTTTCACTTCTTTGTTTTTGAATATCTATTAATTGACGATTAGTTTCAGCATTTTTTTGATCAGGTGAGCTAAAGGAATGAATTACACCAATAATTCCTTCAATTTGATTGCTACTTGTACCATTAATATTATTAGTGGGAGTAGTACGCATAATTGCAAAGCCACAACTACCGCCGCAGTTTGGATAGTTTAGAGATCCTATATTAGAGTTGACGTTTGCATAATTATTTGAGCCTGTTTGTAGTAGTGTGGTGGGAGTAACTGTGACTGATCCAGGGTTTTGTGTGATAGGAGAGCTAACAGAAGCTTGTTCTGTTGTAGATTGAGTTACATCTCCTCCACCTGATAGGGCTTTTTCTGTGTTGATAGAGAAGAAGAAAAGGCTTGTCAATACGGCAAATAAAATTCGATTTTTGTATTTGCTATTAATAAATATTTGCATAGTGACTCTCATGATTATCATAATGAAAAGTTACTGGGACTGATCAACAATCCCAGTATCAAGTTAATCGAGATTAGCGAGGATTTGTCCAATAGATATTGTTTCCATATCCATTCGCAGTACCATTCGGGATGTTAATCCAACGAGAGTAGTATTCTGTAACTTTCGAGTTTTCATCTTTGAGGTCACCATTGGAATCCATAATCCTGATTTGAGGTTGACCGTTAGATGTGCGTGATTCCATTACAATTGCTGTGTGACCGTAAACACCACCAAGTTGAG
Source organism: Dolichospermum sp. UHCC 0315A (assembly GCF_008121535.1). GTDB lineage: Bacteria > Cyanobacteriota > Cyanobacteriia > Cyanobacteriales > Nostocaceae > Dolichospermum > Dolichospermum lemmermannii. The sequence continues at coordinate 3,455,713 of NZ_CP043056.1, read as the reverse complement.
GGAAAGAAACAACTGCTCCTCGTTTGGGTAAACCTTGATTTGTGACGGGAAGAAAGTATTGAGAGAATTTTGATGCAACTACACTTGCTGTATCTTTACCATCGCCAAATGCGATCCCTTGTGTTCTTTCTGAACCAGTCAAATACACCTCTTGGATATATCGAGCAATCAAGGTGACGCATTGCCCCCTATAGGCAGAGGTATCTAAACGAGCGATACCCACTTGTCCGACTGCAAAATTGATGAAGCCTTCAAAGTTGCGATAGTAGGGACCGACTGTAACAGTGCCATTTTTAAACCGTTGATTAGGATTGTTGCGATCGCATTGCCATACGTGGATTTTACCGCCATTGTCACGGGTGGGGCTGTCTACACAGAGATTTGTGCCTGTACGTTGAATCTGAGAGAGGCCATTACCCAACGAGATGATATTGAAATTCTGGTCAGGATCGTTAGCGTCGCAAGGCCAAGTATTAACTACACCTCCATTTGTTAGATAATGTGAATTTAAACACTTGCCAGTAGAACCATGTCGAAGGAGAGTACCACCACGATTGCCAGAGATGCGATCGAATTGTTGATCTCGGTCAGTAGAACTGAACTCCCAAAGTGACATAATAGGATTTCCATCTACTTTGCGGAAATTGTTGTTGGTATTGAGAGCCTTATTGCTACCATCAACGACAAAGTTTTCGGCTAAAGCGGCAACGTTGCCAATAAAGGTACTAACTATCGTAAATAATACAAGGAAGTAGAACTTGTTCATGATTTCTCTGTTGATTGACTGATTTTTGCTTTTTGTCCTGGGGGTGACCGCTCGTCGCAGATGTCGCCTTGAGAACATAGTTAGTTTTTTATCTTTATTTGCGATACACTCAAAAGACCAGTTAGCTATACAGTTGCAAGTGGACTTGACAAAAAGTAGAAGTTAGTGTATGGGTATGCCACTACGTCTCAGAATTGCTGAAAGCAAACGGAAAGAAATTGAAAAATTAAGAAGTGAAAAAGGATATACCGTCTATCCTGCTCCTTTATTAGAAGTATTAGAAGCTTCCGATTTTTTAATGGCTGAATACGCAAACGAAAATAATTGGACAGAGAATGACAGAGGTTGGCTACAACAGTTTGATAATTATTTTCAGGTCAAGGAATGTCTAGATAGTAATTCGATAAAAATTGATTTAGCTAAGTCTCAACGTTCTTATTTTCAAAATATTAAACAACTCATAGCACAAGGAAAGCTGTCTTTTAAAGGCATTTCCGATTCAACTTGGAAGAGATTTTTATCTGGAGAATATATTAATAAGTGTGCATTTATAGCTTTCTGTTATGTTTTAGGAAAAACAAATTGGCAAGAAATAGCAGAAGTTTTTTCAAAAAAGGATATTATTTACAGTAATCTGGTGCATGATTATAATTTCATCGTTAGACAAACACAACTTAAAGAATTACTGGATTTAATTTCTAATCCTTATATTCCTATAATTAGTGTAGAAGCATTGGGTAATTTTGGCAAAACAACCTTAGTACAAGAAGCGGCTTTTCGTTGTTTGCAAGCTAGAGAGAATAATGATGATAGTTTAAAATTACCCATTTTTGATGCTTTTATTTTTACTTCAGTTAAACAACAGCAATATACAGATAATAAAAGAGAAAGTATACAAGAAGATATTTTCAGAACAATTGCACAGACTCTCAAAATTTCTCAAAGAATTATTAATGAATCAGACTCAGATAAGCTATTAAAAAATATAATCAGAAAATTAAAAGATATATCTATTCTGTTAATTATAGATAATTTAGAAACTTACGAAGATGAACGAAATATTAATTCAATAATTGAGAAACTTTCTCTGGTAGTAAAACCTACAGTGAAAATATTAATTACCTCTACTCGAAAAACAAAGCCAGGTTTTCCTTTATCTCTTGAATTTTTATCAGCAGAAGAAACTAGGGATTTTATCACATATCAAGCTAAAAAAGAAGGTGTTTCTCTGACACCAAAGCAATATAAACAAATATCTGATTCTATTGATAGAATACCTGGATCAATTATTTATACTATTGGTAAATTAAAAACTAATATTTGTTCCAATGGTGTGTTAGATAAATTAACTAATTCAGTACAAGAAAACACTCAATTTTTAGATCAGAATACTTTAAAACTATTAAAAGAGAACCATAGTTATGCTTATTATTTATTAATGGCTTTAGTCATGTTTCCTAAACCTGCTTTACGGGAAGCGATTGCTTATATAGTATTTCCGATACCAGATGATAATACAATAAAAAAGGATTTGCAATTATTAGAAGACCTCTTATTAGTTAAACATAAGCATAACCGCTATGAAATTAATTTACCCCTAACTCGCACTGATGTATTTGCAAAACTAAAAAATAATCCTGATTTTGAGCAACAAGCTAGAGAAAGATGGATTAATTGGTATTTACAATACTCTCAAGAATATGGTAAAAAGAATGATAAAGATTGGGATGAATATACATATTTAGATTATTTAGATGCTGAATGGGACAATCTCAAAGCAGCAATTGAATGGTGTATCAACAAGAATAAATATCATGAGCTTTTACAATTTTGGAGAAATATTCGTTCTTCAAGTTATGATCAAGGATCTAGTTGTATTTCTCCATTTAATCGTTTACCTTGGACAAAAAAATTAATTGAATTAATTAACAATAAAGAGTATAAAAAACCAGAAGATTGGTCAATTTTGGCAGAAGTTAGTTATGATCAAGCCTGGACTTTAACTTTAAGAGAGAAATTTGAAGACGCTGAAAAATTGTTTAGAGAAATTTGGCAACTTCGTAAATATCAAGATTTATGCTTTGAGATTACACTAGCTATTGATATTATTTATTTTTATTGGAAGCAAAATAAATATTTTAAGGCTTTTTTATGGATCAAGCTAAGTAAAAAACTACTCAATAAAGCTACAAATCTAAGTTCAGACTTTATCCAGCGTCAAAAGGTAAAAATTTTGCATTACGAGGGAAGAATTTATTATGAGAAAGATGATTTTAACAAAGCTAGAGAATGTTTCTTTGAGGTTGTTAAATTAGCCAAATCTCCTAATTTACAACGGGCAATTTATCTAAATCAAAAGTGGTTAGCTGATCTTGATATAAAAGAGAACGTAAATTTAGAAAATGCTGAAAAATTATTAAAGGAATGCTTGTATATGGCTGATGAAAACATTGATGAATCATTAATTGCTCACTGTAAAGCATCTATGGCTAGTTTAAAGATAAAGAAAGATAGTCAAGATTTTGATGATGCTAAAGAATGGGCAAAATTAGCTTATCAGGATTTTGAGAGATTAGAAATGTTTATTGATAAAGAACAAATGAAATTTTTGATCCAGTCTCTAGAATAATAAATTTCATTATAGATATAATGGGTAGGGGTTTAGCAATGCTAAACCCTTCTACACAATCTCTAATTCCCAAACACAATAGGACTACAACTACTGTATTTGAACATACCTGTTATTGGTCCAGATTGAGCCGCTTTTTGTGAATTTGTACTAGCCATCTTCGCTAAGGATTCACTCCCGAAATGCTTCTCTTGCAGGATTAAAGTTTGAGTAAAAGCCGCTTCTGAATCATATTCTTCTGTGTCTTTTAAAGATAGATCTACTTGGTGGTGCAAATAATACCCGAATAGTTCATGACAATCATGGGTATAATTAGCTGTATTTAAAAAGATGTGGATATGCCACAACTCGTCTACATCTATGCTGGGAATAATACGATACTGAGGATGATATACTGAAATCAAAAACAGATAGATGAGATAGCCAGTCAGCGCACCAACGACTCGTTCACTAGACCAACCCTTTTTGATATGCAAATAGTGAATGATTGCATTGAAATCCCTTGTCTGTAATTGTTTTCCGAATTCTATCTCTATTGATGATTTTGTGAATTGGAAATAATGAGCGATCGCTTCATTCTGAATCACTTGCGCGACGTTATTTGATACAATACATGAAACCTCACATTGGATATTCGTGGGAACAAGGTCGTCGTCGTCATCCTCACCACCGTTATCGTTATCTATCACAGTCTTAACACTAGGACTGTTGAAAGCTAATACAGATGGTGTTAACGCAGACGGGATTGTGCTACCAATTCCAGAAGGTATGGTTTGGAAGGTAAATTTCATATTTCGTTTCTCCATGAAAAATTTGCTACAGGAGAAGCGAATCGGGCCCAATTGCTGTCTCTGTACCAACCATACGGTTTTCAAAAGGCAACATGCAGCAACATCTAAACATCTAGTTGGGTTGTTTGAAACTGTATCCTCACATCATTGACTCGTGCTTTTAAAGTCGAGTTATTACTAAATCAAATCTGAAGGTTGATTGCTAATATGACAAATCCCTCCAACCAACTTTGCCCAGAGTGTCAAGATGCTGAAAATTTACAGAAAATAGATATTCAGTGTGTTTTAGACAAGCTACAATGGGACAAAAAACCTGAACTTTCACATTGGGACATTCGCTATCTCTGTTTATGTTTATGTTTGTATAGTCGTTATGAAGTGGCATTTAGACTTGAGACTGGTCAAAAACCAACAATTGAACAAATAAAGAATAAAGAGAAAAAAATTGTACAAAAAGCCAAAAATCTTAGTTCGGAAATGTCAAACAAAGTGCATTTTTACATTAAACAATTCATGGGAATAGACGAATATAGAAAGCGCATACCTCCTTGGTCAAGTGTCCTTTCATGTTTTAGAAATAATGGATGTGAATGTAATAAAAATAAGTCATCACGTCAACCTTTATCAAACAAGTTTCTATTTATCATGGAGATCGAAGGTTTGAGGTCTAAAGAGGAAATCATTAATAGTTTAAACAGAATTGGTATTCGTTCAAATATCACAATGATTAGGAGAGTGGAAAATGAATGATAAAATAAGCAAAGAAGAGTCAGAGAAACTGGCAGATAGTACCTTGTTTGTATTTGAAGGATCTCAAGATGATTTTTATCAACTTATGAGTCTCTTTGAAGAAGAAAAGCTGAGTGAGTTACTTGGTGTTACAGTTTTAGATTTAGGAAGAATTACCGAATCTCAACTGGTTACTCAGCCAACAGTCAATTTGAGTCAATCTATAGTTGAACCTCAACTGGTTGCTCAATCAACAGCAAATTCGCGTCAATCTATAAATGTACAGGAGAATACCATGAATTATAAAGACTCTATCATGCTACGCTTTGAATCTCGAGATGTATGGAAATTCGCTGACAAAAATCAGCAAAATTCATCTGAAGTTGAATTATTTGGTCAGCTTTTTAATATTATATATGAGCAATTGCAAATTGCGGGTCTACACAAGTTACTAATAAAATTACAACAACAACTATCGGAAAAAACCAAATCATCGTTCCTAGATGTTTTAGAATTACGAATTGAGGAAGATCAAGAATTTGCCAAGAAACTGATAGTATTATTTGACCAACTTGAAGCAGTTGGCTTAATTCAGAAACCACCTTCACCATCTACAACAGTTTATAATACAGAAGTTAGCTTTGGAAAAGATATGAACATCACAGGCGGTACTGTTACTTTTAGTAATATTAACCAGACAGGTATAAACAAGAACAATTATGACTGATATTGATATAATATAGTCCTAAAAGGGTGTTTGAAAAGTCTAAATTCATACTTCTTTCGGTAATTAAAAGTATGCCTCATGTTCTATTGTATTTGCCGATAGCGTAGCGTTAGCCATAAACTTTTAAAACATCCTCTAACTCTATTTTCTGTGTAACAAAAAAATGATTCACTCTCTTTTATCTTCGTTTTTGGTAATAATTGGAAATAAAACTTATGACTACTTCGTTACCTCCTGAAAAGATACCGCCGATTGATGTGTCCCTTGGCATGGGTATGAAAATCACAGGTGGTGAAGTAAAATTTGAAAATATTACTCAAATAGGACATCAAACCGTAATACAAAATGAACCTAAGTTTGTCAAGGCAAATCTTGAAGATTTCAATTCTAAAAATTTTCCTTTTCCCAACCGTGATGTTATTCGTAATTATATAGATACTATTTACAAAGAAAGGCTATTAATTCTAGGTGGAGGTGCTGATATTGACAAAGCAGATTTAGCTCGCTATTTGGCATGGGAATTGAAAAGAATTACCAAGGGGAAATATCCTGTCTTGGAGTGGCAACGTAGCTCAGATCCACAAAGTATTGATGTGAAACTGCAAAAAGCCGAAGAATCTACAATTTTTATTTTGACTGAAGTATCACCACAAAATGTTGGTAATGCTTTATCCAGAATTCAAAAAGTTGCTGCTTCCAGAAAGCATTTTGTCTTAGTAACAACAGATATACCTTTAGCGAGTTGGAACTTATCAAAAGATATTGAAGATTGTTGGTCAGAAGTATCATCTGATGGGCTATATAATTCCGATATATTAGTCAAGGTATTATTTCAAAAGCTTCATAAACTAGACGATTCTTATATAAAAAATCTACTAGAAGCTAAACCCAAACCACAGACAATAATTGCTGGAAATTTAACTTTTCTTGCAGTAGCGGAACAGTTGAAAACGCCAAATATAATTGGCCGATTTGTGCAGAGGTTGGAAAAAGAGATAGAAAATAATCCTATAGAACAAGAAATAATTGAAACGATAATTAACGATGTTACAGATAACCAGAAAGCATTAAATCATTGGTATTACTATATTCTTGATGAACGTGAACAGCTACTTGCTTTAGGCTTAAACTTCTTCGACGGTCTATATAATGACCAATTATTTGCAGCATTAGAAAAATTGGTAGAGCAAGTTTGGCAAAAGCGCAATCCCTCGTTACGCGCTCTCGATTACTGCGACTTAGAGAAACTGCATAATTTTTTTAAAATTGATATCAATACTGAAGAAAGTATAATTAGAAGTGGTTCAGGAACACAACGGCGAATGTTGTTCAACGTGGCGTGGAAAAGCCATCGTAGACAAATTATTGCTGCATTAAGTGCGATCGCAGAATTGGTTAAAGATTCAGTAGCAAACAGGTCTTTTAAAAGTGAGTTATATGGAAACCCAGCCCGGTGCAAACTACTCCGCATAGTTCTAACTGAAGCAATTAGTGATATTGGTTCGATTTCTCCCCCTGCTGTGCAAGATACTTTACGTCAATTAGCAGCAGATGACGAATTCCATGTGCAGAATGTCGCGGCTTTTGCAATGGCTGAATGGCGTAAACCACAATATCAGAATAAACTCGATCAAAAATTGTTTGAAACACTTCATGAGTGGCAGAATGATCAATCTTCCACCAGCAAAACAAGTAAGGAATCAGAAGACTATATCAGAGGAACAATAGCTTTGACAGTCATTTACGCCGCCCGTTATGACAATTCCAACGAGCTTCACCCAAGGCTTTACGATCTACTCAAAAAGCTATCAGAAGATCCAAATGATATAGTCCGAAATTACTTTCGCATCTGGACTTTACCTAAAGTAGTGCCACTGCATTTCCAGCAGTTACGTGATATGTTGCGCGAAATGACGCGGCATCATGATTTAATCCAAGCTATTAGTTTCAGTTTAGCCAGTGCATATCGAAATTATCCCCCGCAAGTGCTGCATACCCTCCACTCATGGCAACAGGCTCAACCTCAACCAGGACAAAAAGTTGGAAATACATCTCAACCCCCACGGGAAAATTTATTAGCTACTGTAGCCCTAGCATACGGTGAAATTGAGTGTGATGATAGACATCCCTTCACAGCCAGTCAAGCTTTTGAGAATTTACAAAAAATTCTTAAACCAGAAAAGCATCCTTTAGTCCGCCAAGCAGTGATTATAGCGATGGGAAGTCAACTGCGACGAAATTTTGAGGAACTGAAGTCAAAACTTCTGGAAGTGACAACTGAAATTACACTTCAAGAACGCAACGAAGTTGTCAGCATTTTAACTGAAATATACCTTGAGCAGCGAGAAAACCTGACAGGTGGCGATACAGAAATACAACTTAAACATCCCTACTTTCCATTTTCGATTGATGCTACCACGCCTCCTCTACCTCCTGTAAAAAACACAATTCTCAATTGGCTAAAAACAAAAATAGCAGTTAAAAATCGCTACTTTAAATTTTGGGTTGATACTACTAAGCCTCCTCAAACTGCTGTAGAAAAAACAATTATCAATTGGGTAAAAACAGAAATAGAATTTAAAAATTACTACTTTGAAGCTTGGATTGATATTACCAAGCGTCCTCAAACTGCTGTAGAAAAGACAATTCTCAATTGGGTAAAAGATGACAGTAAGCCTTTAGCTCAGGAAATAGCTACCCAAGCTTTTATAAGTTTTGCTGTAGCACTAGAACAGGCAGAAGCAGAACTAATGAAACAGATAAAAGGCGCACCTAACTTAGCAGATGAAAAAATCGTTAGTGAAGTATATAGTGATCCTGTCATTCGAGCCAGACTTGCTCGCGGCTTTTATTTAAATATACTTGTTCCTTGGGTAGTTACAATCAAAAAAATCAGCTATAAATTATCTATCCGTAACCTGTTACCTGAAGGACTAAAACATCATCAAAAAAGTCAGGAATCAATGGATTTTGTGCTGGTTAAATGGAAGCAGATAGGGGATAAAAAAATCAGCCAAACCTCAGACTTGTTAAGGAGTGGATTTTTCTGGGCAAAAAACCTGAGCTGGTTATTAGCTTTAGGTAGCGGAACTTTATTAACTGTTGTGGGTATTGCAGCCGTTAATCTTAGTAAGCCTCAAGCGCCAATTTTAAGTACAACTCCAACTCCTGGTAAGACAACAGAACCAATCACCAAGGAGATTGGTATTTTGCTATTTCCGGGTGCCAATGTCAGTGATACTGACTCTCCCAATTTTAATACAGGTAAGCTAACAGTCAAATTACTAACTAATGCTACACCCGACGATCGCCTGTTTATTCATAATCAAGGCACAAACTCAGGCGAAATTGGTATTAATGGCAGCAATGTTACCTACGGCGGTACTGTGTTCGGGAACTTGACGGAGGGAGAAGGCACAACCCCACTATTAGTAACATTTAATGCTAATTCCACACTTGAAGCTGTTCAGGCTTTGTCACGAAACATTTCTTATAAACACACCGCAGTAAACTCAAATACTGGGACTCGCGCAGTGCAGGTTCAGCTAACTGATGGCAGCGATAGCGATAAGCCGAGTAATACAATCAACAAGAACATACTTGTCACTACTGAAAACAAAGAGCCTATTGTTACCGTTCCCCAAGCACAAACTATTAAAGAAAATACCAGCCTAGCTATCAAAGGTATCAGCATTACCGATGCCGATAGTCAAAAGCTAACCGTCACTCTCAGCGTCAATAATGGCATTTTGAAGATTAAACCCAATGTAGCTAAAGGTTTGACAACCAATAACATTCCAAAGGACAGACCTAAAACAGTTATCCTTGTTGGCTCAGTTGCCCAAATCAATACTACTCTATCTGACCCAGCCGCCGTCATCTACCAAGCAGCTAAAGACTTTAATGGTAACGACTCTCTGACAGTTGCTGTCAATGATGGTGGCAAAATAGGTAAAGTCGGTACAAACTTGGTTTGGCCACCCAATGCTCTCGAAGCTAAGACTAAGAGCAGTAATGTTAGTATTGTTGTTAACCCAATTAATATTCCTCCTATCATCACAGTTCCCAATACCCAAACTGTTAGACAAAATACCAGTTTAGCTATCAATGGTATCAGTATTACTGACCCTGATACTCAAAAGCTCACTGTTGCTCTCAGTGTCAAAAATGGCATTTTGACTATCAAACCAAATGTACCCAAGGGATTGGCAAGCAATCAAATTAGTAAGAATAACACTGCTATAGTTACTTTTAATGGCACAGTTGCTCAAATCAACTCTACCTTAGCAGATCCAGCAGCCATTATCTACCACAGTAAGAAAGATTCTAATAGTAACGATACCCTATCTATTACTGCTAGTGATGGTGGTAAAAAGAAAACCAGCAATAGTGTAAAAATTACTATTCAACCTATCAATCGTCCTCCTGTTCTGAGTCTTTCTGAAGTCAAAACAATTAACAATGGCAATAGCACGATTAGTATCACTAAGCAAGAAGCTGTAAATTTGGTTAACAGATATCTGCAAGCAAAAGAAAGAATATTTGCACCTCCTTTTGATATTGAACTAGCGAAGAATATGACTACAGGAAATTTTTATCAAGCTCTAAGCAAACCAGGAAGAGGGATTGACTGGCTAAAAGGAAACAATGCTTACTATAAATTTGGACAAAGACGAGTTGAACCTCTTGAATACTTTCTAGCTAATAATAATCAACTAATAATTGATGTGAAAGTTACAGAACAACTGTACTTATATCAGAATAATCTTTTTAAAGAAGATCAAAGTTATTCCGCTGGTTACCGATTTATTTTTCAATACGAAAATGGCCTTTGGAAAATAGCTGAGATCCCATCTAAAGTACCATCTAAAGTAGTGATAGAAAACGGTGAATAAAGAAAAATCATTAGTTAAATTAGTGGATTTATCTAATCTAAATCAAGCGGAAAAATTTTATCAACAAATAGATTTTAATGAAAAAAAAATAGCCAATGTATTGGCTAATAAAGCACGAATATATGAATATTCAGAAGATTGGAATAATTCTATTCATGCGTTTTTACAGTTGTTAGAAACAGCTAAAAGAATAGGCTCTTGAGTACATAATATGCAAAATCTGAACAAAGAAATCTCATAAAGCTTGCTGTGTAGAAGAAATAAGCCATATTTTTGAATATTATGGCAAAATTTTTTCTCTTTGCCCTGTTCCGTATTCCCAGTTAAGAGTTCCCTATTACCGACTGGTAACTTAGCATAACAAGTACCGAAGAGCCAAATAATAAAATCTATAAATACTGCCGCGGATGCAGGTGTGCATTTAGTGAAAATAGATAGAAAAAAATCTGCTTCTTTACTTGAATGGTTAAAATTAATTGAAAAATTAGGGTTTTATGGTATATTAGTAGCATTACTAAAAGTGCTTTTTCAACACAAACAACGTTTATTTTAAAAATAAAAAGTAACAATGTATTAACTGTATTTTATTTGTTACCAATAATTTCCTACAATAGTTAAAAAGACTTTTATAAAAGGTGCAAGTAAAAAAAATGTCTAAAACCGTTGCTGATGTGATGAGTCGTGATCCTATCCTCGTCCGTCCTCAAACTCCCTTAAAAGAAGCTATCCAAATTCTGGCAGAAAAACGAATTAGCGGTTTACCTGTAATTGATGACGCAGGTAAATTAGTCGGAATTATCTCAGAAACAGATTTGATGTGGCAAGAAACTGGTATAACTCCCCCTGCATATATCATGATTTTGGATAGTGTGATTTATTTACAAAATCCTGCAACCTATGAACGAGATTTACATAAAGCTTTAGGACAAACAGTAGGGGAAGTTATGAGTAAAAATCCCCTAACTATTTCTCCTGATAAACCATTAAGAGAAGCAGCAAAATTAATACAAGATCACAAAGTTCATCGTCTCCCAGTCCTTGACAATGCGGGTAAGGTAATTGGTATTCTAACTCGTGGTGATATTATTCGCACTATGGCCGCAGAGTAGCAAAGGAGAGAAATATTATCTGACAACTAACAACTGACAACTGTACGGGCGAAGCATTTGGAGAACTATTTTTGGCAATGACCGATAATTTATCTTCCAAATGCTTCGCCCCTACTAACAACTGACAACTGACAACTGACAAAGGACAATTAAATGAGTGTGTCTGCTGATAGTATAAGAGAATTACTGCGTTCTGACAATTTAGGCGATCGCTTGCGTGCAGTCAATCAAATTCGGGAACTAGAACCACAAATCGGTTTAGAATTAGTCCAAATTGCCATCCTTGACAGCAGTGCGCGTGTCCGTTATTCGGCCGTAAGTCAAATGGATACCCTGGGAACACAGGATTTACCATTATCCTTGAATATCCTCCGGGGTTTACTTCATGATCCAGAAGCAGATGTTCAGGCAGCCGCAGCAGACTGTTTAGGTGCGCTGAAACTACATGACGCTTTTGAAGACTTACAACAGCTTTACCAAGAAACACCAGAATGGCTGGTACAGTTTAGCATTATTGCGACATTAGGAGAATTAGGAGATCCACGAGCCTTTGAATTGCTTACCCAAGCACTGGCTTCCGATAATGGCTTAATTCAAACTGCGGCCATTAGTTCCTTTGGTGAATTGGGAGATCCAACAGCAGTTCCTCTCCTAGTTCCATACAGCACTAATCCAGATTGGCAAGTACGTTACAGAGTAGTACAAGCTTTAACTCGTTTGGGTATTGATGAAGCTAAATCTATTCTAGCAACCTTGGTAAATGACGAAGTAGAGGCAATTGCCAAAGAAGCAAAAGATGGTTTGCAGTTAGTTTAATTTAGTAGTTGCGTTTACGTAATCAAGCGCAACTACTAAATTAATTTTGGCAAATAACTTAATTTTTGATTGATACAAAAACTCTATCTAAGTTAAAAAACCAACCATTAGCCTATATTACTACTGATGACTATTTCTGTGACTCAGTAAATTCTGCTTAGTGAATAGTCCTAAAAAAGTAGTACATTGAAAAGTGCATCTAGTAGCATTAAAATCTTGATTAAATCACCTGTGCGGAAAATCGTTATTGCTGGAAACTGGAAAATGTTTAAAACCCAGGCAGAATCCGCAGAATTTTTAAGCGGATTTTTGCCTCACCTGGAGGAAACCCCCTCAGAACGAGAAGTGGTATTATGTCCTCCCTTCACCGACTTAAGCCTGCTGTCCAAATCTTTACATGGTAGCCGTGTAAATTTGGGCGCACAAAACGTCCACTGGGAAGAACATGGAGCATATACAGGCGAAATTGCCGCCCCCATGCTCACGGAAATCGGTGTGCGTTTTGTCATTGTTGGACACAGTGAAAGACGGCAATTCTTTGGAGAAACTGACGTAACTGTCAATCTCCGTCTTAAAGCCGCCCAAAAGCATGGACTCACACCCATTCTTTGCGTTGGGGAAACTAAACAACAACGAGACGCAGGGGAAACAGAATCAATAATTAGCAACCAATTAAAAAAAGACTTGGTAGATATTGATCAAACTCACCTAATTATTGCTTATGAACCAATTTGGGCAATTGGTACTGGTGATACCTGTGAATCCAAGGAAGCAAATCGGGTAATTGGCTTAATTCGCAGTCAATTAACTAATCCCCTAGTTCCTATCCAATATGGCGGTTCAGTCAACCCGAATAATATTGATGAAATTATGGCACAACCAGAAATTGACGGCGCTCTCGTTGGTGGCGCTAGTCTAAAAGCTGATAGTTTTGCCAGAATTGTCAACTATCAATAATGGGGATTGGGGATTGGGGATACATCAATTAAAAGTTAAAAAATTTCATGTCTAACAACTTAACTATCCGAGATCACTGTTTTACCTGGGGAAAGCGGACTTATCTCATGGGAATTTTGAATGTCACCCCGGATAGTTTTAGTGATGGTGGTAAATTTAACACCACCTCAGCGGCTTTAACCCAGGCACAAGCAATGGTTTCGGCTGGTGCTGATATTATTGATATTGGTGGACAATCAACCCGTCCAGGGGCAGAACAAATATCCCTAGAAGCAGAACTTGAGCGGGTGCTATCTGTCTTGGAGTTGCTACGTCCAGTTATTGATATTCCTATTTCTATAGATACAACTAGAGCAGAAGTAGCCAAAGCCGCAATTACCGCTGGAGCAGATATAGTTAATGATATTTCTGCTGGTACATTTGACCCCCAAATGTTGCCAACTGTTGCTAGTTTAAATGTGCCGATTGTGTTAATGCACATCCGAGGAAAACCCCAAACTATGCAGAAATTCACAGATTATGAAGATCTAATCGCTGATATTTATAACTTTTTATCTGAGCAAATTACAAAGGCTACACTTTTGGGAATTGACAAAAATAAAATAATTATTGATCCTGGTATTGGTTTTGCGAAAAATCATCAGCAGAATTTAGAAATTTTTCGCCGTTTAGAATCATTAAAAACACTCAATTCTCCAATTTTGGTGGGAGCATCTCGTAAAAGTTTTATAGGTAATATTCTTCATCAACCAGATCCGAAATTGCGAGTTTGGGGAACAGCCGCAGCCTGTTGTGCAGCCATTTTCAATGGTGCAGATATCCTCCGAGTTCACGATGTTCAGGAAATGCAAGAAGTTACTTTAGTAGCAGATGCTATTTATCGTGAAGGTTAGGAGTCAGGAACAAGAAAGAATATAGAAACAGAAAAAGGGGTTGATGTTTAGAGGTTGTTTGATAGCGAAGCGTGGCGTTAGCCATAAAGTATTAGATGAAACCCATAATCTCTAAAAACCTAACCCTCCTGCCCCCTTCCCTACAAGGGAATGGGGTTTTCAAAGCCTCTCCCCTGCAAGGGGAGAGGTTTGGAGAGGGGTCAATTTATACTTCTAATTTGGGATAATTTATTTCTTGGAACTCCCTTGCGGTAAATCATTCAATTCATCCACGTCTGGTGTTGGCTTCACAATTTGTAGACTTTTCGACAATTATAAGGAAAATATGCTGAAATTTACTTATTATTTATCTCCCGAAGTAAATTAAGAGTAGACTGATATTCGGCTATTTTTCCTTGTTGTTGAAATAGTTCAGATGCTTTTTGTAAATCGGCAGTAGCCCCTTTTTCATCGCCTGATTCACGACGAGTAAGACCTCTATTTAAGTAGCCTTGTGCAAGATTAGGATTAAGACGTAAGGCTTGGTTGTAATCTTCCATCGCCTCTTTCACATTTTCTAATTGACTGCGGGCATTACCTCTGTTTATATAGGCTAATGCAATATTAGGATTAATCTGTATAGCTTGGTTATAATCTTCCATAGCTCCTTTCACATCTCCTGATTGAAACCGGGCATAACCTCGGTTATAGTGGGCTATTCCAAGGTTAGGATTAAGACGCAGGGCTTGGTTTACATCTTCAATTGCCCCTTTCACATCTCCTGATTGAAATCGGGCAAAACCTCGATTACTGTGGGATAATGCAATGTTAGGATTAATACGTAGTGCTTGGTTGAAATCTTCAATCGCCCCTTTCGCATCTCCTAAGTCAGTACGGGCAAGACCTCGGTTATTATAGGCTTCTACAGAGTTAGGATTAAGACGCAAAGCTTGATTCAAATCTTCAATTGCTCCTTTCGCATCTCCCGATTCACGGCGGGCAAGACCCCGGTTATTGTAGGCTTCTACAGAGTTAGGATTAAGACGCAAAGCTTGATTCAAATCTTCAATTGCTCCTTTGGTATCTCCCAATTCGCTGCGGGTAGAACTCCTTTGATTGTAGGCTTTTACAGAGTTAGGATTAAGACGCAAAGCTTTATTCAAATCTTCAATTGCTCCTTTCATATCTCCCGATTTACGGCGAATAACACCTCTGTTTACGTAGGCTTCTACAGAGTTAGGATTAAGACGCAAAGCTTTATTCAAATCTTCAATTGCTCCTTTCGCATCTCCCGACTGAAAGCGGGCAATGCCTCGATTGCTGTAGACTACTGCATCATTAGGATCAAGACTTAGGGATTTATTTAAATATTCCATTGCTCCTTTCTTATCTCCTGATTGAAAGCGAATAATACCTATGTTATTGTAAGCCTCGGCATCATTAGGATTAAGACGTAGGGCTTGGTTGAAATCTTCAAGCGCCCCTTTCACATCTCCTGATTCCAATCGGGCTTCACCACGCTTGATGTAAAATTTTGGATCTTGAGAATTAACTTGTACTAACAGTAATCTTGATTCTCTTCCTGACTCTAAAATATTCGGCACATTTTGAGCATCAACTTTAGAGCTATATAATATTGCTCCTAGTACAAAAACTAAAGTTGTTAATTTTGATAATTTCATTTTGTTTTCCTTTTTCAATTAAGAACTTTTCAGATTTATCAATACCTTCGCTATAGTGCAAAACATGAGAATTGCTACTAATAACTGCTACTTGAGATGAGGTGTAAATGCTAACTGGCTATCAACCGCCACCGCCGCCGCCACCACCGCCGCCGCCACCACCACCGCCGCCACCGCCACCACCGCCGCCACTACTTTCACTAATTACTGGAATCACCTGTTCAAACTCGTTATGGTATGGGCAGTTTGTGCAGTGGTGGGTTACTCTTTGCCTTCCTGTATGGGTAGTAGTTGCAGGAACTAATACTGTATAATTCCAGTTGAGCGTAAGTTTTTCACATTCAGGACATTTTTGATCATTGATTGCTGAAAATATGTAATGGGCAATTTTGGCAAAAATGATCAGAAATATAAAATTAGTTAAATTAAAAACTTTCCCAAAGTCGAAAAACCCGCGTTTTTGCCCATTAGCTTGAGGAATATTGAGAATTTCACTCTTGAATGTTACCTGAACTTCTAACTCTTCCTGGGGTGGAATAGCCTGATTTGCTACAAATTCCAATGTTTTTGGATTTACTTGACTGGCTGTAGCTGGTATACCAAAATTTTGAAAATCTTCGACTTTACCTGATAAAGCTTCTGGCAGTTGTACCCTAACTTTTGCTGCTTGAATTGGGGCTTTACGGTCAGCAAAAATGGCTTTCCAGTAAACTTGAGTATTATCACCATTAATATGCAGTCCACCAACTACACGATATTTAATTACAAAAATATGTGACTCTGGTGCTTTTAATTGATGTTGCCAACGAATCCAAAATTGATCATTGTCAATTCCAGTTTCACTAGGTAGAATTTGATTATTTTCTGAAACAGAGATATCCTTAATTTCATCAACTTTATCTAAAGGAATATAGCGATATCTTTGATTTGTCCAATCTGATGTAAAAACATACTTTTGTGTTTCCGTAACTAACATATCTCCGTTAGTTTGCACATCAATATTAACGTTGATATAGTCCCAATAAAAAGGAGGTGTTTGTGCGGTAGCATGATTGAGAGAAAGACCAATAGTGAAAAATAGAGCAATGCAAAATAGAGAGAATCTTCGGATAAGTTTAGTCCACATAATTTGATCCTTTATCTGATTTTCAAGAATTATTTATGAAGCGGAAATGTGAAATTTCCGCACAATAATCAAAGGTTTTTCTATGACTCAAATTCATAGCATTGAGAGCTTGAAAACTTTACTTTTTGACATAATTTTTCTGGTTTCAATTTTGAATTGTTTACAATGTGTCTTTGCTACCCAAATTTTTTTCTTCGGTGTCTGCAATATTGAGAAGTTCTATGATGTCTTTACGCGCCAAATCTGGATCTTTGTTTAGAGGTATAATCTTGTAGTAAAAAGTGGCATACATTCCTTCTTTAGAAACTGTAGCCCAACCGCTTGATATGTCATTAACTTTGCTTTCCAATTGCTTTGTTTTTTCTGCGTCTGGAGGTGTTTTAGAGATTCGAGAAAAAGACATTACAGCAATAACATCATTGTTACCAATCTTTCCAAGTTCTGGCACGATAAATCCATATTGAGTCCGATTACCCTCAACTCCAGCTAATATTGAAATACGTCCATCTTTTTGGACTTCATAATTCATACCTAAACGATCTAAGAAGGCTGTAATCGTCGAAGGTTTGGTTTGAGCAAATGCCTGAGTTGATAACAAACTCATAAGTGAAACTGTAGTAACAGCGGTTGAGATAAAACGCTTCATAAGTGTTTTCCGTCGTCCTTGAGGAATATACTTAATATCACTGATCGGAATTAAGTATTTCTAGTTAAGTTTCAGTTCACTACAAGACTGATCTAAAATTGAGCTTGACAGATTTAGCACAAGCCTCTAATAATCTCCCATGCCTAGTCTCAAACTCTCAGTTACCGGACTACAAATCATCAAACAAACTCGGAAAGAAAAAGGATGGACGATTGATAATCCTTGTTGGTTAGAAGCCGCGAGTCAAATTCTCGAACCCACACGGAACTGGGAAAATGCGGAAGTTTTTGCAAATGGTGTATCTTTACCTACCTGGAAACGGTTTCTGAAAGGTGATGCTATTGATGCCTCAGTATTCAAAGCGTTTTGTCAAATTTTGGGGCTAAATTGGCAAGACGTACTGGCACGTTCCCTGGATTTTTCTGGATCTAGTACATCCCAAATCCCTAATATTCCCTTATTCTTTGGGCGGGGTTATGAACTGCTAACTCTAACTCAAGCAATTGAACAAAAAATACCCTTGATTGTGATTACAGGGATGGGTGGTATTGGTAAAACGGCTGTAGCTTCAAAACTTGCCCAAGCTGTGCAGTCTAGGTTTCAACAAACGCTGTGGTTTTCTTTTCACCGCACCTTACCAACAACCGATTTGCCATTGCTACCACCGAAAACACTACTAATTTTTGATGGTTGGGATGGAATTCTGGGAGGCGATAGCTTCGCTCGCCGTAGGCATCGCGCTGGCAAATATCTTCCTGAATATGTTTCCTATAAAAGTTTTCTGGAATCGGTAGTGCAAACACCCCATGAAAGTTGCGTAATTTTGACCAGTCGTGAACAACCAGAAGGATTAAATAATTTAACGGCCAATGGTGCAGTTTTTTTGCCTTTGGGTGGACTAATGGAAGGTGCAATTGAGCTTTTACAGCATCATCGGCTGATATTTGATGCCGAACAATGGATGACATTGGTAAATCTATATGGTGGTAATCCATTATTTTTAAATATGGCAGCAAATTTAATTCACGAATTATTTGCTGGGAATGTGGGAGAATTTCTGGCTTCGGGAACTATTGTCACTGATGAATTTGAACCACTGGTGACGCAATGGCTTAAACACATTTCGTCTCTGGAACAAACTCTACTTAAATGTTTAGCTACAAATTCCCAGGGATTGACTCGTGAGGAAATACAATTAAAACTTATAAGCCATGCCTCAACAGGAAATATTTTATCTGCACTTTTATCTTTAAAAAGACGGGCATTAGTGGAAACCCTGAAAGTAAATACACAGGAATACTTTATTTTGCAGCCTGTTATTCTAAAATGTGTACAGCGTTTATAAATCTCTCGGTAAGCGTAAAACTCAGCGTCTTCAGACCTGAGATATAAGCGACTCGTGCGACTTTAGTCGCCTAAGTTCTTCTTGATTAATTTATCATTTTGTGAAATCATAAATATAATAGCGAAAATCCAAATCATGGTCAAAAATAAACCCTTAATGGGAGTTCAACAAGTCCTATTATCCCCTGATAAAGATACTAAAGCAATATTAGAGTATCTTTGTCAACAATCAGGTAAACTCTATAACTCAGGGGTCTATTTTGCTAGACAAACACTTTTCAAAACTGGTAAGTTACTCACTGGTAAATTCGACCTAATATATGAGTCAACTGTGAGCAAGACCAGATTAGCAAGTTCACTACCTTCGGTAGTTGCTCAACAAACACTAATCTCAGTAAGCGAAGCTTTTAAATCCTTTAAAGAATTAAAAAACAAGTTCAACAAAAGTGAGTTACTTTTTAAACCTAAGCCTCCTAGCTACCTTGAAGGATCTAAACTTTTTAAAGTTGCGTTTCCCAATACTGGAGCGGGTAAGCCAACTCTTGAAAATAATCAAATTAGATTTCCTTTAGGGTTGACAGTAAAAAGATGGTTTGGAATATCTGAATTCTTTCTCCTAATGCCAATTAACTTAGATTTCTCAAAGGTCAAAGAGTTGACTATATTACCCAAAAATGGGGCTTTTTACCTGGAGTTGTCTTATTTGGTTGAGAAAAAGATCACTGACTTAAATATTAGTGAAGCCCTATCAATTGATTTGGGAACTGCCGATAATTTAGCAGCCTGTGTAGACACTTTAGGAAATTCTTTTTTAATTGACTCAAGAAAACTAAAAGCTGACAATCAACTCTGGAATAAAAAAGTCTCTACTAAAAAAGAAGGCAAGTCAAGTGACTACTGGGACAGTTGGTTAGATCGAGTCACCAGAAAACGAAACCATCAAATGAGAGATGGGATCAACAAAAGTGCAAGGTTGATTATTGACCACTGCCTCAAAAATAAAATAGGTAACTTAGTTCTAGGTTGGAACGATGGGTTTAAACTGAATTCCAATATGGGTAACTTGAACAATCAAAAATTTGTTCAAATGCCATTAGGTAAGTTGAAAGATCGACTTAATCAACTGTGTTGCCAATATGGGATAAACTTTCATCTGACAGAGGAGAGTTATACTTCAAAATCGAGTTTTTTAGATGGAGACTCCCTACCCAAGTACGGTGTTAGCGAAGCGGGGCGAAGCCCAAAACCCCAAGGGTGGAAAGCATCTGGGAGACGAATTTTGAGAGGACTTTACTTAACAGGTGAAAAGTTTTTAGTAAATGCTGATCTTAATGGATCAGCGAATATCTTAAAAAAAGTAACGGGAAAACTTAAACTCAATTTAAGTAAACTCACTAGACGGTGTTTGACCACCGTAACGAGAATTAGATTAAATTAATTCTGTCTGTAGAATCTCAGTGTCTTTAGACCTGAGAGTGTCAATTACTTCTCATTTTTAGATGATGTTTAAAAACCTAACCCCCCTACCTCTCCCTAACCCTCTCCTAAGAGGAGAGGGAAGCAGAAAAACTTTTTTTAGCTGGGGGTTTCAAAGCCTCTCTCCTTGCAGGGGAGAGGTTTGGAGAGGGGTTGATTTGATTTATACACTAAAACCTTTTCAGGCATCCTCTTATGGCTTACTGTATCA
This sequence comes from Dolichospermum sp. UHCC 0315A, assembly GCF_008121535.1. Taxonomy (GTDB): domain Bacteria; phylum Cyanobacteriota; class Cyanobacteriia; order Cyanobacteriales; family Nostocaceae; genus Dolichospermum; species Dolichospermum lemmermannii. Next base: position 3,434,937 of record NZ_CP043056.1, on the reverse strand, counting down.
ATCCAGATTGTTCACAACGAAAAAATCCTGATAATTGTGCAGTATGTCAAGCTTGTGGAACAGCACTTTTACTGCAAAATCGCTACAGGCTGATCCATCCCCTACAACTTGAGACACATAGCTATACAGAAGTATTTGAAATCGAAGATTTACTTGAGCGCGAGCGCCCCAAGGTTCTCAAGTCACTAAAAAATGTCACACCTGATCTACTTCGATTATTTGAACAAGAAGTATCAATACTTACCGATTTACGACATCCTGGTTTACCTGTTGGTGAAACTATATTTCCACTTTTTTTGCAGACAAATCGCCAATTACGCTGTTTCGTGATGAAAAAAGTTCCTGGTGAAAATTTGCAGACTTGGCTATCTAAAAATCAATATTTAACATCATATAAAATAGCTTTAGATTGGCTTTATCAATTAGTTGAGATTCTCGAATTTGTACATAATAATAGTTTTTTTCATCGAGATATCAAACCTGCAAATATTATGCTTCGTCCTGATGGAAAATTAGTTTTAATTGACTTTGGTGCTGCACGTCAGTTGACCAAAACTATTGTTAATAATAAACCTGTAACAGTGATTATTTCAAATGGGTATACTGCACCCGAACAGATGCAAGGACAAGCTGTTCTTCAATCAGATTTCTACGCTTTAGGTCGGACTTTTATATATTTACTGACAGGGGTTGATCCGGCTCATGATAGTCGCGCTCGTTCCTACAATTGGTTTAAAAATATTAAAAATAAAAAAAATCCTCAAAGCTTAATTCATCTAATTCAAACGATGACGGATGCCGATCCACAGCGTCGTCCACCAACTGCTCAAGCAATTCTAGAAAAAATTGCCAATATTAAAAATAAAAAATATCCGCAGTTGCAATGGCGAAAATTCTATTTAATGATAGCTTGCGGTGTTTTGATTACCATCGGATCAAAACTAATTTATGAAAAAACAGCACTACCTCTGACCTGTGATAATGTTCTAGAAGATAATCTTAGTTGTGGTGAAGAAATCCTTATTCCTGATAACTTTACGGAATCAAATCAGCCGCCAGTAGAAAAGCGATCAGCAATTGAACAATATCGAGCTAAAAATTTTCCTGACGCTATACATTTATTTACAATTGCTTTCAATCAACAACCAGATCCAGAAACTTTAATTTATCTCAACAACGCCAAAATTCAAACGCAATTTACCACAGATAAAATTCATACGATCGCAGTTACAGTTCCACTTGGGCGTTCTACTATTAGAGGGTTGGAAATCTTGCGGGGTATAGCTCAAGCTCAAACTTTGATTCTGCAAAGTGGCCAGCCTTTACGGATTCTAATCGCTGATGATCATAATCGTGCAGATAGCAACACTGGCAATAATGCTCGTCGAATTGCCAAAAAATTGGTAAAGTATCGAGATTTACTCTCGATTGTGGGTCATTTTTCCAGTGATGCAACCAAACAAACGCTGCCAATTTATCACAAAGCAGGGGTAGTTTTAATTTCTGCAACTAGCACTTCTGATCGCCTCAAAAGTCCTATTTTCTTCCGTACTGTACCTAGCGATCGCATTGCGGCACAAAAAATGGCCACCTATCTCTTCTCGGAACTGCAACAGCGAAAAGCAGCAATTTTTTACAGTCAGGATAGTGAGTATGCTCAATCTTTATCAAGAGCGTTTCAAGAGGCTGCAAAATTACTGAAAGGGAATGTGATTAATCAGCAACCAGCTTTCAATCTGGCTAGAGATAATTTTGATGCGAAAGCGGCTTTAAATCAAGTCAAAACTCAAGGTGGAACGGCGATTGTCGTTATTCCTGATGCTGGAGTAGGATTACATAATGCCATTCCCAATGCTTTAAATGTCATACGATCAAATGTCAACCAAGCTTGGATTGTGGCAGGTGATAGTCTCTATAATTCTGACCTACTCAAAGCTGATAAAATTGTCTCACCACAGGGAATTGAAGGAACGGCGTTAGCGATTGCATGGCATCCCATGAATGATCCTAACTCGGCGTTTGTACAGCAAGCTCAAATCCTCTGGAAAATCCCCAAAAAAGCACTTGCTACCAATACTGAAATCTCTTGGCGAACAGCAACAAGCTATGATGCAGTATTAGTCTTAAACAAAGCCATCACACAAAACCCCACCCGCAGCGGCATTCAAAAAACTCTTACCCAACCACAATTCTCGGTTAGAGGGACAACTGGAGTAATTCAATTTGAGGAGGGCGATCGCAAATATGGCACAATTACAATGGTTGTGGTGCGTCGTCATTGCAATTCCAGTGAGTTTGTGTTTACGCCAAGCGATTTCACACTAAAAGACTGGAAAAATTGCGGAGAGTAGTAATTTTTATAAGGGAAATGCCGAAAACCCTTGAAGATGTAGCTGACTTAGGAAGCTACATCTGTGCTTTAGACAAGGGATGAAGGCTAGAGGCAGGATTTATTCTGCATTGACATTAATTTAAAAATTTGAAATAATTTCAAATTTTAATCCATATTCGTGAGACAATTAAATTGTCAGCAAAGACATTAAAAACCTACCGGGGGACTCTCGGAAAGTTACGCTTGTCAGAGATGATTCTGCCAGTAATGGCAAACAGGATCAGGGCAAGAACCCAAATATTTAAGGAACCCTGCCTGAATCTGGGATAACTGAGAGATATAGACTGAAACTCTCTATAGAATCCCCGCGTCTTTAGACGCGGGGAGTGTCAATCTGGAAATCACCTTCAAACGATTATAAAAAAGCATTTCAGTGTTTACAAAAAGGGAGGAGTTAAGAGGCAGGGGGGGCAGGAGGTTATGAGTATCAATTAAAACTTTATTTCTGGGTTTAAAGCTAGTATGTTAATTCTGTGTATTTTGGAGGGATTGTCTAGAAAATTATTGGTGTTACCGTAGTTTACACCGAAAGCATCTTTTCCAGGCACTTCCTCATGAAAATATGCGACACATTTTGTGCGTGAAGTCTTATGGGATAAGGGATTCAGAATTAACACACTAGGTGGAAGGTCTTCACTCTCATAAATATACAAATAATTTGGGATAATTTATTTCTTGGAACGCCCTAAAGTGATTTTACAGCAGCACACATATTGCGATCGCTTGGTTGCAACTTTTAAACAGGAAATTGGTTGAGTGAAATACAATAACTCCACCCCCAACCCCCTCCCCGCAAGTGAGGAGGGGGTTTATGAATGTATCTCATGCAAGTGCATACCGCTATATTCCCTAATTAAGTCCATTACCGTTACCGTTACCGTTACCTTTGCCATTACCGTTACCATTGCCTTTACCATGATTTTCTTGTACTGAATCGGAAATCAATTCCTGAAACATTTCTGTTGAGTTAGCAGGATCTACAAAGACAATTTTGGCATTATTGCTTTCACCTAATTTTTGACTAGCATCTACATAATCTTGGGCAACAAGATACCTTAAAATATCCTTACTTTCAGGATGATTCCGCAAGGCTTCTGAAATTATTTCTATAGATGTTCTAGTTCCTTCCGCTCGTTTAACTGCCGCTTGTCGTTCCCCTTCTGCGGCTTCTATAGCTGACTTTTTCTTAATTTGTGCGTTTTGTTGAGCTTCCATTGACTTGCGGACACTTTCCGGTGGAGTGATGCTCTGAATATCTAAACGGATAATTTCAATTCCCCAAGCGGCTGTAATTGAATTTAATACGCCTAATATGCTTCGGTCTATCTCGTCTCTAGACATATTAGTATCCTCTAAAGAATTCTGAGCGATATTTTCCCGGAGGGTAGTTGTGGCTAAGTTAGATAAGGCAGTTTGTAAATCATCAATGGCATAAAAACTTTTCTCAATATCTTTAATCCGCCAGTAAAGAATTGCATCAACTTCTAAGTAAACTCCGTCTTTAGTAATGACATTTTGGGGTTTAATATCTAACAACTGCTCTCTGGTTGTATCCTCCATCACAATCTGATCAAGAATAGGAACGATAAAGCTGATTCCCGGATTAAGTTTGCGATGATACCGCCCCAAGCGTTCAACTAAGGCCACATTCCCTTGATTTACCATCTTTGCAGATGCCAAGGCATAACCTACTAGAGCTAAAAATATGATAAAAATTATTGGGTCCATTGAATTATTCTCCTCCTTCAGCTTTGGGCAGAATTGATTATTAGGGTTATAGCTTGCAGTAAATTAAAATGGGTTAAGTGCGTAATTTCCCAATCAGTAACTATAAAATGATAAACCTGCGATCGCATTATAGGCGATCGCTACACCTCTAATCATAAATTGCTGAAAAAATAAACTCAGATGTATAATAGACATCCCCGAAAAAGATCGTAGAGACGTTCCATGGAACGTCTCTACAAGGGTTTCAAGTCACGTACATTTAATTCTCGGAGATCTCTAAAATCCAGTAGTGAATAGTCTGATAATCCCCAAAATAGTACCTAGAGGACCAGCTACAGTATTAACTCTATCACCAGTTTTAGCTAAACCGTTGCGATCAACTATGACAACATCATTGTTGCGAAGGATCGGATTGGTTTCCTCATTAATTCCTTTAGCTAAATCCACTTTAACTGGACGTTTAGTAACTGTACCATTGGTATTGAGGCGAATTAATTCTACAGTTCCTTTACTAGCTCTACTATCATTGAAACCACCAGCCGCTAATAATGCCTGATTTAAAGAACTATTCGGTTGTAGTTTTACTGCTCCTGGTTTTTTGACTTCACCCACTACACCCACTTCAATAGTATTTGGGGACAAAGTAGTTGTTGCTAATTGGGTAGATTCAGCGGCACTAATGTCCGTAGCTGTAGGAATGACAATTGTATCTCCATCCTGCACCACAATGTCTTGATTGATATCACCGCTTTGTAGTAATTCCCATAGATTAATATCTATAGTTTGTTCCGTACCAGTTCGGGTAGGACGGCGTAATTTAATCTTCCGCACATCCGCAATGGACGTAATTCCCCCTGCTAGTTGTAAACTCCGCATTACAGTTGGTAAACCACCACCAGCACCACCACCCTCTGCTCCACCTGCATTTCCAGCGGTAACAAGATAAGAACCAGGACGGTAAACTTGACCAATTACCACCACTGAGCGGGGTGAAGTTTGACTAGCGGCAAAATTAGCTGCAAATAAATTTCGGGCTTCAGCCACATTCAAACTGGTAGCTGTGGGGACAACGATGGTATCTCCATCTCGTAAAGTAATCTCTTGGGATATTCTGCCTGTTTGCGTTAATTCCTTTAAGTCCAAGGAGACTGTCTGCTCTCCAGAACGTCCTACCTTGCGGCGTAATTGTACTTGAGTCACATCTGCTGCCAGTGTCACACCTTGGGCTATGGTTAATGCAGCTAATACCGTTGGATATTGGACACCGGGGTTATTCCCTGCTCCTCCTTCTAAGCTGAGGGTATAAGCACCTGGTCTTGTTACCTCTCCCGCAACAAATACATTGATGGGACGTGGTGATAATAAGTTGACGGAAATCAGGGGACGTTTGAGAAAGCGAGCATATTTTCTGGCGATTGTATCAGCAGCTTGTTCTGTGGTTAGTCCCGAAACAGGGATACTGCCAATTAAAGGCATATTAATTGAACCACCGGGAGGGACTTGATATTCACCTGTATATTCTGGTACTTCAAATACATTAACACGGATGCGATCGCCGCCGCCTAATAAATAATCTGTAGCGATACTACTGGATGTTGATGCTACTGGCTGTCTTTGTGCCAAACTCACAGATGGCAAAATGATATTCACTGTTGTTAACAATGCTAAACCCATCGTTGAGTGGGTGAGAAATTTACACAAATCTTTATTAAGCATATTTACCTGAGAATTGAAAATGGCGATATTTAGAGTTATTCGGAAACATTTTAACATCGAGTATACTGAAGAATCGTAGTGACTCAACAATTTTATTTTCTAATAAATCTTTAGTTTTCCGGACATAAATAATTTGTTGCGTAAGGAATTTGATTTTAAATCTTCTTTGAGGTTAGGAAATATTTTCAGTGCTTTTTGCAGGTTAAGTTTCCTAACTTATAACAATTTTCGATCCTATATTAACAACAAATTTATCAACTGATAGTACAGTCATAGCCCTAAATTGATCAGGAAGTATTAACACATAAGTAACTGATTTTTAGAATGATCAAATAATTCGCAAAAATTACTACTTATGGGTGATTCATTCCTCTTATTTTCTAGTTGTTTGTGCTAATTAAGGGGATGATTTCGGATTTGAATTTGATGGATAAAAAACTCTTCTAGAGATTGACGTGACAGATTCATAGTGATAATTTTTCCCCCCATTAATCTCAAACTAGACAGAAAATCATAATAATCTTCTTGGAGTATACCCTGCCAAGAACCATCAGCCCCAAATTCTAAATTACCTATCCATTTTTTCAAGATTTCCCCGTCTCCGCCTTGACCTTTAACATGATAGGTGTTTTGATTCCCTAAAAGTTCACTGAGAGAACCGCAACAGATTAATTCTCCTTGAGCAAGAATAGCCACGCGATCGCAAATTTGTTCAACTTCACTCAACACATGACTATTAAAAAATATGGTTTTACCAGATGCTTTCAGCGAAAGAATAATTTCTCGCATTTGGTAGCGTCCCAGCGGATCAAGTCCAGACATGGGTTCATCTAAAAAAACCAAATCCGGATCATTAATTAAAGCTTGTGCCATTCCCACACGCTGAAGCATCCCTTTAGAATAGCGCCGCATTTGCTTTTTGCGAGCATCAGCTTGAGATAACCCCACTAATTCCAACAATTGGGGAATGCGTTGACGTTGTAACTTTTGGGGAATTTGAAATAAACCCGCTGTCAACTGCAAAAATTCCCAACCGCTCAGATATTCATATAAATAGGAATTTTCTGGGAGGTAGCCAATATGCTGCTTGACTTTAGCGTTGCCTATGGGTTTACCTAACAATAAGCCCCGTCCAGATGTAGGGCGAATAATTCCCAGCAACAATTTTAACAGCGTGGTTTTACCCGCACCATTGGGACCCAACAAACCAAAGGTTTCTCCTGGGTACACTTGTAAAGAACAGTTTTTGAGCGATACAACTTTTTGATTGAGCCAAAATCCCGTGCGATAGACCTTTCGCAATTCAGAAGTCAGGACTACGGGTTGTTGATCTAGGGGATTTTGTTGATAATCGGGGTTGTCTACAACAGAATTCATGGGGATGAAACTACCAACTACTGACTATTTAGAGCTAACTACAGATTAACCGATGCTGAGGATTTTTATAAGAAAACAGGGTGAAAACCCCATAATTGACACCTAAAAATCCCAAAATTTTTTAGGTGTTGATGTCTTTTAAGCCGGGAATGAAAGCCTTCTGGGGATTTATCCCCCAGTGACAAATTGATTATATTTGATGTTATAATCTCAATCAACAGGAAAGGTAATCAACCTGTCTAAAAACCTAACTGCCTAACGGTAATCTGTACCTTGACAATTAAATCTATGCGGTTCTATTGCATTGTTCTAGTTTCCTCCTCGCAGTAGGTAAAAGATTTATAGGAGCTAGACGAATCAGAATTTTGAAACAAATCGTTTCTAGTTAAACAGGACTTGCAGCAATGCAACTACGGTCGGGCAGACCGAAAGTTAACGCTTGAGGAGAGTCCCACCTCTGGGCTGGATAACGCAAGGAGTCTAGTTTAAGTGGTCTCGTTGAACCAAGAATCCCTGTGTCTTTAGACCGGGGAGTGTCAAAACACACCTTTGGAACTAGGAATTGTTTCTGCCCGTCGGGAATCAATTTCCACCGCCATTCGTATTGCTCTAGCAAAGGCTTTGAATGTAGCTTCAATAATATGATGGGAATTAATTCCATCCAATTGGCGAATATGTAACGTCATTTGGCTATGATTCACCAACGCCACAAAAAACTCCCGCACTAGCTGGGTATCATAAGTTCCCACCCGTTGAGTAGGAATTTCTAAATCATAACTAAGATGCGGTCTACCAGAAAAGTCTAAAGCCACTTGTACCAAAGCTTCATCTAGAGGTGCAAGAAAATTCCCAAACCGGACGATTCCCTTTTTACTACCCAAAGCTTGGAATAAAGCCTGTCCTAAAGTAATTCCCACATCTTCGTTAGTGTGGTGATCATCAATTTCCCAATCACCTTGAGCTTGAATATCCAAATCAAAAAGCCCATGGGAAGCAATTTGATGGAGCATATGATCTAAGAAGGGAATACCTGTAGAAACTTTACATATCCCTGTACCATCAAGATTGATAGTAACGTAAATATCTGTTTCCCCAGTAGTGCGGTGAACTGAAGCTATCCGAGAAGTTTGTTTGTTGGTCATTTGTCAGTTGTTAGTTGTCAGTAGGGGCGAAGCATTTGGAAGATAAATTATCGATCATTGCCAAAAATAGTTCTCCAAATGCTTCGCCCGTACAGTTGTCAGTTGTTAGTTGTCATTGGAAAAATTCTTTCTCCCTGCTCCCCTACATCCCCCACATCCCCTACATTCCCATAATTTCATAACCTGCATCTACATACAGGATTTGTCCAGTAATACCGCTGGCTAAATCACTGCACAAGAAAGCCGCAGTATTCCCTACTTCTAATTGAGTAACGGTGCGACGGAGAGGGGCGACTTTTTCAACATGATGAATCATATCTAGAATACCACCCACGGCTGAAGATGCTAAGGTGCGAATGGGACCTGCAGAAATGCCATTGACGCGAATATTTTCAGGACCGAGTTCTGCTGCCAAGTAACGAACACTGGCTTCTAAACCAGCTTTAGCCACACCCATGACATTATAGTTAGGAATTGCTCTAACTGCTCCTAAATATGTAAGAGTAATAATACTTCCGCCTTGAGTCATTAAAGGTTTGGCTGCACCGCTTAACTGTACCAGTGAATAAGTGCTAACTTCCAAAGCTGTATTGAAACCAGAACGAGAAGTTTGACTAAAACCTCCAGTCAAATCTTCTTTTTTTGCAAAGGCTAAACAATGCACTAAAATATCTATTTTCCCCCATTCTTGCCGGATGGTTTCAAAAGTAGATTGAATTTGCTCGTCATTTTCAACATTGCAGGGCAAAAATAGGCTAGGACTGAGCGGTTCTACCAATTCAGAAACTTTTTTTTCCATTTTACCCTTGTCATCTGGCAAGTAGGTAATGCCCAAATTAGCCCCGGCTTTGTGCAGTTGTTGGGCAATTCCCCAAGCGATAGAACGGTTGTTGGCAATACCTGTAACTAGGGCATTTTTTCCAGATAGATTCAGCATAAACATTGCTAATGTAATTCATCATTAGGAGCATACTAGAATCTGAGTCTAGTTTGACTGTGTTGGGCTAGAGATTTTCCAAAATACTCCAAGCATAAGCAGTAAGCCCCCAAAAAACCATGACCATGTTCACAAAAATTCTCAAGAAATTGGCAATTTTTAGAGGCAAAACCTTGAGACTATAATTAGTGAAACTACTTATCAATAATTACCAGCTAAACGGAACAACAATTATGTATCATTATAAACGAAAGACTAGGAATTCCGCGTTTGAGTATAGGAAAAAACAGAAAATTTAATGATGATCTATTGATTTTTCAGGTGTATTCTTAGGTAATTAGTTTTTGTTTTTCTGGCATTGGGTAGGGGAAGGGAGAAAATGATAGTGACACAAGATAAAGCCCTAGCAAATGTTTTTCGTCAAATGGCAACGGGGGCTTTTCCTCCAGTCGTGGAAACATTTGAACGGAATAAGACGATCTTCTTTCCGGGAGATCCTGCCGAACGAGTTTATTTTCTTCTCAAGGGTGCTGTAAAACTGTCGAGAGTCTATGAGGCAGGAGAAGAAATAACGGTAGCTCTGCTCCGGGAGAATAGCGTTTTTGGCGTGCTGTCGTTGCTGACAGGGAATAAGTCTGATCGATTTTATCATGCAGTGGCATTTACCACTGTAGAATTACTTTCAGCCCCAATTGAACAAGTCGAACAGGCACTGAAGGAAAATCCAGAATTATCCATGTTAATGCTGCGAGGTCTTTCTTCGCGGATTCTTCAGACGGAGATGATGATTGAAACTCTTGCTCACCGGGATATGGGTTCAAGGTTAATTAGTTTCTTGTTAATTCTTTGTCGAGATTTTGGCGTTCCTTGCGCTGATGGCATTACCATTGATCTGAAGTTATCCCATCAGGCGATCGCTGAAGCAATTGGCTCTACTCGCGTGACAGTCACTAGACTGCTGGGAGATTTACGCGAGAAGAAAATGATTACAATCCATAAAAAGAAGATTACTGTGCATAAACCTGTTGCTTTAAGTAAGCAATTTACTTAGAAATTATGGGGGAATGGAGTTGGCACGGGTTCTATTTTTGAGGTAGTGCGGTCTTGGGATCTCTCCAAGCAGAACAACTACCGTAGAGATTCAACCGTTAATTTGGAGGAAGATCTCAAAATTGGATAATTTCTACTTTTGCCTAACTCCATTTACCCACAGACAATGGTTAAACGTAGTAGGCTGGATCAGTCAGCATTACGGTAGCTAAAAATGACCACCGGGTACATTCTGATTGCAGCAATTCTCATTTTGGGAGGCGTAATTGCCACCGTGGGCGATCGCATCGGCACACGAGTTGGCAAAGCCCGTCTCTCACTTTTTAATTTACGTCCGAAAAAAACTGCTGTAATTGTCACTATTTTTACAGGTGGTCTAATTTCTGCATCAACTTTGGCAATCCTATTTGCGGCTGATGGCGGATTGCGAAAGGGCGTATTTGAGTTAGAGGATATTCAAAGAGATTTGGGGAACAAGCGGGAACAACTAAAAACCGCAGAGGCGCAAAAAAACCAGGTAGAGAGTGAGTTAAATCAAGCCAGACAAGAACAAAGTCAGGCACAACAAGAATTACAGAAAATTAATAAATCATTACAGGCAGCAAATACTAAACAAAAGGCTACACAAGCCCAACTCAATCGCACTCTGAACCAGCAAGCTAAAACTCAAGCCCGACTTAATCAAACTCAAAGTCGTCTTGGGGGAATTGTGATTCAGTATCAACAAGCTAGAAATGAATTACAAACTCTTTACAATCAGCGACAAACATTACAAACGGCGGTGGAAGAGTTAAAAACGGAACGAAAAAGATTATACGCCCAAGCTAAAGAAGCTATTGATGAAGCAAAGACGGTGATTGAAAAACGCGATCGCAAAATTACTAAATTAGATAAACTTATTCAAAATCGTAATCTCGAAATTAAACAGCGGGAAGAAGTTATTATTACTAGAGAATCTCGCTTGAAAGAATTAGAGAAACAACAACAATTTTTAGAGCAGGAAGTAGCCAGACTAGAAAAATATTATCAGTCCTACCGTGACCTCCGCTTAGGTAAACTAGCTTTAGTGAAAGGTCAAGTGATAGCCGCAGGGTTAATTACTGTGGACAAGCCTGATGCGGCACATCAGGCAATTATGCAAATTCTCCAGGAAGCTAACCGCAATGCCAATATTCAGTTAACTGAACCTGGTGGTACACCAGTAAATAAAGAAATACTCCGTGTTACCAAAGATAAAGTTGAGCAGTTAATTGCACAAATTAAAGATGGTCGAGAATATGTAGTGCGAATTTTCTCCGCAGGTAATTATGTCAGAGGTGAAAAGCAAATAGAATTCTTTGCAGACGCAGCGAGAAATCAACTCGTATTTTCATCAGGTGAAGTGCTGGCTACTACTACAGCGGATTTAAAAAATATGACATCTGAACAAATGCGTCAACGCCTAGATTTACTAATTTCCGCTTCTCAATTTCGCGCCCGGAACGCGGGAATTGTCGAAAGTGTCCAAATAGAAGGCACTTTTCTGCGCTTTGTTACCCAACTACAGCAGACGGAACAGGAAGTAGAAATTAAAGCCGTAGCCGCAGAAAATACTTATACTGTGGGTCCGTTGAGAGTCAAATTAGTAGCCATTTTGAATGGACAAATTCTTTTTAGCACCTGACAAAGTAGGGGAAGTAGGGGAGGTAGGGGAGGTAGGGGAGGTAGGGGGAGAAAGAATTTTTCCAATGACAACTGACAACTGACAACTGTACGGGCGAAGCATTTGGAGAACTATTTTTGGCAATGACCGATAATTTATCTTCCAAATGCTTCGCCCCTACTAACAACTGACAACTGACCAATGACAACTGACCAATGACTAATACACAACCTGTAATTTTAGGATTTGATCCTGGTCGTGATAAATGTGGGATTGCCGTGATGGGATTGGATAGACAAATATTCTCTCATCAAGTTGTATTGGCAAATGAGGCGATCGCTAATATTGAAACACAACTGCAAAGATTCCCAGTGTCCTTAATTGTCATGGGAGATCAAACAACAGCTAAAAAGTGGAAACAGCAACTTAATCAAGAATTAAGTAAACCCACCAATATCATTTTGGTTGATGAACGTTATTCCACTTTACAGGCACGCGATCGCTACTGGCAGATGTATCCACCCCAAGGCATCATCAAACTATTACCCAAGGGTTTGCGTCAACCGCCCAGGCCAATAGATGACATTGTAGCCATTCTCCTGATTGAACGATATCTCAACCGACTAACTGACAACTAATTTACAATTCAGCCCGAATTGTGAAAGCATAATCCCCCCCAGGTTCTAACTGATAGTCCTGTTGTTCTAAAAACCGCCCTAGAGGTTCTTTGATTAAAGCACGACCTTGGGAAGGCTTTACAGAAAGTTCTCCCCGGCGGAAATGCCACTGGAAATGCCATTGAAAATTACCGGCGCTAACTTCACCTTCAAGAAAGCCTTGTTGCCAAGATTGGCGGGTAATTTTCACATAAGCAGTAGTTTCTGGCAGACGTTTAGCACTCACGCTTGTTTGATGTCACGGATGGGATAAAGGACAATTATTTATAGGGTTACTTATTCTATGTACCAAAAATAGCTTAATTTTACAAACTAATAAAAACAAGATATGTTAGCAAGCCCTAATTAGTCCACCCCAAATAAAAAAGGTTGCTGAATTGCTGCAACCCTAATGTTTAGCAGTATTGTGTTTTTAATCAATAGATGCCAATTCAACGGCTTTTAACACTCTCAGAGTCTTTTGACACTGAGATTCTTTAATCAATGAGCTTTACGCTTACCGGACATTTCTGTAAAGATTTTGTCGTATCTAGAATTTTTTTATTATTTTCCGACCTGATCGGATTACCATTACCAGAATTTATGCTTGGAGATGAGTTCTCTTCTGTCTCATCATTGCTAGGTTCATGGATAATCAGGGTATTGCACGGAATCGTATCTGATATAATAGCACTGGCCATCATCCCAGTATGAACTTCCATTTGTGCTTCTGGAAGAACTTCAAACACCAGCCTTTGTCCGGGAAATACAACCCTTTCAAAATACCAATTGGGAATATTGGAGATACGAGTCACCTGGATCTTACTCGTAGCATTGACGTAGCAACAGAGAATCTTCCCCGAATGCTCTGGTGGTAGAGGATCTAATATCTGAGCCATAACTGCTGAGGAGCTTATTTGCGCCACAATTTTACATTACATCAGTAAAGCTAACACCCGATGATCCCGAGTAACTGTAACTGTGACTACCAACTGCAATTTTCTGCATTATTTCTATCTAAAGATATATAGAGATTCTGCGGACAGAATTAATTTAATTTAATTCTCGCTACGATTGCCAAAGATCGTCTACTGAGTTGATTAAGTGATAGACTCAACTTTGCCGATACTTTTCTTAGGGACTTCCAAGAAATAAAATCCCCAAAGATTTATTGTAGTGCGGGCATCTTGCCCGCTAATCATCAAGGACAGGCATCCTGCCCATCCCACAAAATTGGGTAATTTATTTTTTGGTGTTCCCTTAAAATATTAGCTGCTCCGTTCAAATCTGCATTTACAATTGAACCATCGCCCGATTCATACAATCCACGCTTAACACGCTTTCCTGATGCTTTCCACTTACCGCGAGGTCCTATAAAAAATATTACCAAAAAAAGATAAAATTGAATTAAATTAATCAGAATCTGAAGTGGTGAAAAGATGAACTATAATATTGTATTTTGAGGTAAAATGATGTCCGAGATGTCCGAGCAATCTACTTTTCAACCCCCTCATGTAACCGAAGCTGAACAGGCCTTAGAAAAAGAACGCCATTTGCCCCTAACGGGCTGGCAACAGGAAGTTTCTCAGGGGTTAACCTACGGTTTAGAGGCGGCCGATAGTATCCGCGATCGCAGTATTCCCACCTTTTCCAGGGGTGAGTTACCCCACTATGCGGGAATTAATACCTTTATGAAAGCCCCCTATTTGGAAGATGTGCGGAATGTGGGCAATTATGATGTGGCGATCTTGGGTGTTCCCCATGATTCGGGGACGACTTACCGACCCGGAACCCGTTTCGGACCCCAGGGAATTCGGCGGATTTCGGCCCTTTATACGCCCTACAATTTTGAATTAGGGGTAGATCTGCGGGAACAAATTACTCTCTGTGATCTGGGGGATATTTTCACCATTCCTGCTAATAATGAAAAGTCCTTTGATCAAATCTCCAAGGGGGTTGCCCATGTCTTTAGTTCGGGCGCATTGCCGATTATTTTAGGGGGTGATCATTCCATTGGTTTTCCGACAGTGCGCGGTATTTGTCGGCATTTAGGGGATAAAAAAGTCGGGATTATTCATTTTGATCGCCATGTGGATACCCAGGAAACGGATTTAGATGAACGGATGCACACTTGCCCCTGGTTTCATGCCACCAATATGAAAAACGCTCCTGCCAAGAATCTCGTCCAATTAGGGATTGGCGGTTGGCAAGTTCCCCGTCAAGGCGTTAAAGTATGCCGCGATCGCGCCACTAATATTTTGACCGTCACCGACATTGTGGAACAAGGCATTGATGCCGCCGCCGAATTTGCCTTAGAACGAGCTTTAGATGGTACGGATTGCGTTTGGATCAGTTTTGATATTGATTGCATTGATGCCGGTTTTGTCCCCGGCACGGGTTGGCCGGAACCTGGCGGTTTATTGCCCCGTGAAGCCTTAGCTTTATTAGGCAAAATTATCCAAAAAGCTCCCATTTGTGGCATGGAAGTGGTGGAAGTTTCCCCTCCCTACGATATTAGTGATATGACTTCTTTGATGGCTACCCGTGTTATTTGTGATGCGATGGCCCATCTGGTTATTTCAGGTCAATTACCCCGTAAAGAAAAGCCCTATTACATTCATCCTGAAGCCAATCTAGCCGTTGACGAACCCTGGCAGTGATTTCCTATGCACGAAACTGATATGACCAAGGCGTTAATTATGACAGTTCGAGATTGGTATGATAGCCAACCTGAAAAGCTCAAAATTGAAAAAATTCATCTCATGGTTGGTGAATTTACCTGTGTCGAACCGGTCAGTTTACAATTTGCCTTTGAAGTTCAAACTGCCAATACTTTTCTTGCAGGCGTGGAATTAGCCATTAAAAATATTCCCCTAATTGCTTATTGTCATTGCTGTCAAAAAGATTATCAACCCCAAATTGGCCAGCAATATTCCTGCCCAACTTGTCGATCACCGATGGAGGATATTCGTTCAGGTCGAGAGTTAAAAATTGACCACATTGAATATTCTTTAGTTTCTTAAACGGAGTTGGGCGATCGCCTCTACCAGCTTAATTATTAATTAAAATGCACCAAACTTTTGACGCAGTCCTAGAAATTAATCTACTTCATGCCAATCAAACAGGAGCCGATCACAACCGCGAGCATTTTGACGAATGGGGCATTACCTGTTTAAACCTGATGAGTAGTCCTGGCGCGGGTAAAACCGTGTTATTGGAAAAAACCCTCGCAGCCTTAAAAAATCACTTAAAAATGGCTGTTATTGAAGGCGATATGACTACAGAACTAGATGCTGATCGCCTGAGACAATATGGAGTTCCCGTGATTGCCATTAATACGGGTCGCTCCTGCCACTTAGATTCCAAAATGGTAGCCGGGGGAATTCATCGTTTAAAAGAAGATTACAACCCCAAAGAGTTTGATTTATTGTTTGTGGAAAATGTGGGAAATTTAGTTTGTCCCGCCGAATTTGAAGTAGGGGAACACGCAAAAGTTGCTCTATTAAGTATTACTGAAGGAGAAGATAAACCACTCAAATATCCAATTATGTTTCAAGAAGCGGATTGTCTCATTATTACTAAATTAGATCTGGCTCCTTATTTAGAGATTGATTTAAAACGTTTAGAAGCAAATGTTCGTTCTATGAATCCTGATGTAACCATTATTGCTCTTTCTGCTCAAACAGGAGAAGGTTTAGAAGAATGGTTAAATTGGCTAAAAAGCCAAGTGAATATCCCGAGGTTTTTGAATTGTTAATCAGTAATAGTTTTTAGATTTATTTCTGTTTTACCTCTGAAGGTTATTCCCTATGAAACGGCGCAATTTTTTCTCCTTACCTCTCGTTTTTTTTAGTAGCTTACTCCTGACTGTTAGTTGTAATCAAGCTCCTCAGCAAACCCCCAATGCAAGTAGTTCTCTGAGTAATACTCCCCCCATTGTCATTGGTTATAGTAACTGGGCAGGTTGGTGGCCATGGGCGATCGCCGAAGCAGAAGGATTATTTGCTAAAAATGGGGCTAATGTTCAAATGAAATGGTTTGATGGTTATCTTGAATCCTTGCAGGCTTTAGCCGCCGGACAATTAGATGGAAATAGTCAAACTCTCAACGATACAATCGCTTTTGCAGGAGATGCAGTGAATGGTGAAGTTGCTGTTTTAGTCAATGATAACTCATCGGGAAATGACAAAATTATTGTCACAGAAGAGATGAAAACGATTCAAGATTTAAAAGGCAAAAAAGTTGCTGTCGAAGAAGGAGTTGTGGGTGACTTTCTCCTCAGTTTAGCCCTAAAAAAAGCAGGAATGAGCCGTAAAGATGTGCAAATTGTCCCCATGGAAACAGGTGCTGCCGCCGCCGCTTTTGCATCGGGAAAAGTAGATGCAGCCGCTGCTTTTCCACCTTTTTGGTCAACAGCCCTTAAACGAAAAGGTTCTAAAGAATTAATTAGTTCTAAAGCTTTTCCCGGTGCTATTCCTGATTTGTTAGTTTTCAGTGCCAAATTAGTAAAAGAAAAACCAGAACAGGTTCAGGCTCTTGTAAAAACCTGGTTTGAGGTTCGAGAGTTTATGGCTAAAAATCCCCAAAAAGCCGATGAGATTATGGCCAAGCGCGCGGGGATTAGCCAAGAAGAATTGGCCTTATATAAAGAGGGAACGAAATTTTTCACCTTAGAAGAAAACTTAGAAGCTTTTAGTCCAGGTAAAACCATGAAAAATATGCCCTTTGCCGCTCAAAAAATGGCTGATTTTATGATGGAAGTTGGCTTTATTAAAAAAGTCCCCGATCTAACAACTATTTTAGATTCCCAATTTGTCAAGGCGTTGGCAAATAAAGACAAAAAAGCCTAATTATCCCCTCAAGAGCCAAAATCCTATGACCACAACACCTAAAAAGCTTCCTCAAAGCACTTTTTGGCGGATTACCGATGATATTCCTGAATCTCTAAAGTGGACTTTAATGGGTTCATCTATTATCGTACCGCTGATTTTATGGTTACTAATCTCTAGTTTTGCGGGGATTGAATCCGTATTTTTGCCTTCTCCTTTAGCCGTTATTCAGGCTTTAGGAAAATTGGCACAACAGGGCTTTTTAATTCAAGATACTATTACCAGTTTTTTACGAGTAGTTGGGGGCTTTTTTTTGGGAGGATTGTTTGCTATTCCCCTGGGCATTTTAATGGGAACTTTTCCGAGTATTCGCAGTTTAATGGAACCGATCATTGGCGTTGTACGTTATATGCCCGCTCCTGCTTTTATTCCCCTGTTGATTATTTATTTGGGTATTGGAGAAACGTCAAAGATAATGCTCATTTTTATTGGGACAATTTTCTTTAATACCTTAATGATTATGGATGCAGTCAAGTTTATTCCCCGTGAATTGATCGAATTAACTTATACTCTTGGAGGAACTCGAAAACAGGTTTTATTTAAAGTCATTACTCCCTATATTATTCCTAATATTATTGATACTTTTCGCGTTAATATGGCGGCCGCCTGGAATTTAGTAGTGGTGGCGGAATTGGTGGCGGCCGATAATGGATTAGGCAAACGCATTTTATTGGCTCAAAAATTTCTGAGAACCGATGAAATTTTTGCCTGTTTAATTGTTCTGGGAATTATTGGCTTTGCTCTCGATTTAAGTTTTCGTTTGCTTTTGCAGTGGACTTGTAAATGGTCAATTACTCGTTAGCTTAAAAACTCAAGAAGAGAGTTTATTCTGTCACCACTAAAATTATTTTAATGATAAGAGAAGAACCTGAATGCACTTAGAAATTACTCGACTCAATAAAATTTTCACCACTAAACGAGGTGCTGTGGTCGCTCTTAAATTTAGCAGTTTTAAAAAGCCAAACCCCGACTATAACATAAAAGTAATTCTGCAAGGGGTCTAATTATCCATACTCCCCACAACCACCCCCCAATTTAGATACAATCTATAAACTGACATAACCTCGACTTAACCAAAATGACAAGCATCTCCACCCCTATCCTCAAAATCCCCGAACTCCTAGCACCTGCGGGTAACTGGGAATGCGCTCAAGCAGCAGTAGAAAATGGTGCAGATGCGATTTACTTTGGTTTAGAAAAGTTTAACGCGAGAATGCGGGCTGAGAATTTCACAGCAGCAGACTTACCCGAATTGATGGAATTTCTGCACCTGCGGGGTGTGAAAGGTTATATCACTCTGAATACCCTGATTTTTCCCCAAGAACTAACAGAAGCACAGCAATACCTCAAAACTATCATTTCTGCCGGTGTTGATGCTGTCATCGTGCAGGACGTGGGTATTTGTCGGCTGATTCGTCATCTTTCCCCCGACTTTCCGATTCACGCTTCAACGCAGATGACTATTACCAGTGCTGCGGGGGTAGAATTTGCTAAATCTTTGGGTTGTCAATTGGTAGTTTTAGCGCGGGAATGTTCGATTTCGGAAATTAATAAAATTCAACAACAAATATCTCAAAAAAACACTTCCTTACCTTTAGAAGTTTTCGTTCACGGTGCTTTGTGCGTCGCATATTCTGGACAATGTTTAACCAGCGAAGCATTGGGAGGACGTTCTGCAAATCGGGGAGAATGCGCTCAAGCTTGCAGAATGCCTTATGATTTAATTGCAGATGGAGAAGTTATTAATTTAGGCGATCGCAAATATTTATTAAGTCCTCAAGATTTAGCTGGTTTAGAAGTTTTACCAGAATTAGTAAAATCTGGAGTTACTTCTTTGAAAATTGAAGGACGTTTGAAAGCACCAGAATATGTTGCTAACGTGACTCGCGTTTATCGTCAAGCATTAAATCAACTATTAGAAACAAATGTAGAGACGTTTTCTAGTTCAAAGAAAGACCAATATAAGTTAGAAATGGCATTTTCTCGCGGACTATATACAGGTTGGTTTGAGGGAATTAATAATCAAGAATTAGTGCATGGGAGATTTGGTAAAAAACGGGGTGTTTATTTGGGAGAAGTTACCCGAATTAGAAATGCAGAAATCACAGTGAAATTAGAAGCACCTGTTAAACCGGGAGATGGAATTGTTTTTGATTGTGGACATCCTGAAAGAAAGGAAGAAGGAGGAAGAATATATGCAGTTATTCCCAATGGTCGAGATGTAATATTAACCTTTGGTAGAAATGATTTAAATTTCCATAGTATTCACATAGGTGATAAAGTTTGGAAAACAAATGATCCAGAATTAGATAAACAAATTCGTCAAAGTTATACTGGAGAACATCCCCAATTTACCAGACCAATTAATATAGAAGTCCATGGAGAAATTGGTGAAAAATTAATAGCTATATCCCGTGATCAATCTTGGAATATAGTTCAAGTAGAATCAGAAATATTAATAGCAGAAGCCCATACAAAACCCCTCTCTACAGAAAGATTAAAAGAACAATTTGGACGTTTAGGAAATACACCTTTTCATTTAGACACTTTTATAAATAATCTCAACGGTAATATTATGTTACCCGTGAGTGAGTTAAATCGAATGCGTCGGGAGATAGTTAGCAAATTAGAGGAATTAAGAAGTAGACCCAAACTTTGGGAATTAAATCATCAGGGAAAATGGCAAGATATAATTAGTTCTAAATCTACAGAAATTACTGCTTCCCCTTCCCTGATTGTTTTGGTGAGAAATATCGAACAATTAAAAGCAGTATTAACAGCAGATATCAAAACTATATATTGTGAATTTGAAGATCCTCGTAAGTATAAAGAAGCAGTAAAAATAGTCCGAGAATCAAAACAGGAAGAAATTAGTATTTTTGTCGCACCACCTCGGATAACTAAACCTGGAGAAACCTGGATTTTAAACCAAGTTCTTGCTTCCCAAGCTGATGGTTATTTAATGAGAAATTATGATCAATTAGAATATTTTGCGACAGAAAGATGTATTGGTGATTTTTCCTTAAATATTGCTAACCCTTTAACCGCAGATTATTTTCAACAACGCTTTAATTTAGAACGATTAACAGCATCTTATGATTTAAATATTAATCAACTCGAAGATCTAATTACCAATTATCCAGCGCAAAATTTTGAAGTGACAATACATCAACATATACCCATGTTTCACATGGAACATTGTGTATTTTGCGCTTTTCTATCTGAAGGAACAGATTACACCAATTGTGGTAGACCTTGCGACACACAAACTGTTACAATTAGAGACAGAGTAGGTAGTGAACACATTCTTAAAGCAGACGCAGGATGTAGAAATACAGTATATAACGCTACTGCACAAACCGGAGCAGAATACGTGCAACGGTTAATAGGATTGGGTTTACAGTATTTACGGGTTGAATTTGTCAATGAGACACCGGAACAAGTGCAAAAAACAATACAAAGCTATCAAAAATTACTTCAAGGAGAAATCATCGGTTCGCAACTTTGGAGAGAATTGAAACTACAAAACCAATTAGGTGTGACTCGTGGTGCGTTGGGGATGAATTAGATTAATAATGATAAATATTATTACGATATTTACAGTCACTGTTAACTAATTTCCATATCAGTAATAGCGTACTAGTACCATTAAATTCAAACATAAGTTAAAGCTTTACTGAGATAAATGGTATTGAAGTGATGAAAGAAAACTTAAAAATTTTCCAATGTTCTGAAAATAAATATGTTGATGCAAAAATTTTGCCTTTATCTCAGAAGCATCTTGAAGAGATAGAATTATCTTGGAAACCTGAACTTAACAAGAATAAATGCTGGGACAAAGATTTAGAATTTAGCAAATATTTACATGAGAAACCATCCTTAAAATTCTATGTATTGGAATGTAATTTAGTTGCCCAAGGTATAATTGGGTTACTTCCTGGTCGTCCGTCAATGTTAGAACGGGGTGAAAATTTAGTTTACGTGGCTATATTAACTGTAGCACCTTGGAATCGCGCAGATATTAACAATTCACCGAAATATAAAGGAATAGGTACAACTTTAATAACATTCGCAGCTATATTTAGTATTCACTTAGGATTTGAAGGTAAGATAGGTTTACATTCTGTGAAAACAGCAGAAAATTTTTATAAACGTTTAGACTTTCTTGATTTAGGGAATGATATAAATTACAAGAATTATCACTATTTAGAGTTACCTATTGATGATGCTAAGTTATTAGTTTTAAACTCTTTATTGCTTGACAATTTAAGTAATTAGGGTGCCAATTTTTGTCGGAAAAAAGTGGTTATTATTTTACAGAATCTTTCAAAGAAGGTATAGATTTTTATTTAATTGTCTGAATCAGGATGTCCAGGATTTAAGGATTTTCGGGATTATTAATTGTCAGAATCAGGATTTTCTAAAAGGTTAACTTATTTTAAAATTGATAATTGATGATATAATCTATGATATAATTATTAATATTCTTAGTGAAAATACTGAAAAATGAAAACTTTATTCTCAAATAATTAAATCAAGAAATCCCAAAATATAAACACCAAATCACATCCTGTACATCCTCAAATCCTGGGTATCCTGATTCAGACAAATAATTAAATAAAGAAATCCCAAAATAGACATCTCCGGAAATAGCTAAAGTGTTACTACCACTGCTTTTCAAAGTGAGATGCCCCAATGCAAAGATAGCTGGTTGGTACGCTAAAATCAGCGGTAGAGATGTCTCTTATTGGGAATTACCCAAAAAATAGCATCTATGTAAGATACAGCAGTTTTCGATCAAACCCACTACAAAAATAAATCGTATAACGAAGTTTAGTAATGGGTTTAACCCTTTCCACTTGTAGCACGTTTGATGACAATTTGCTGTAATTTGGGTTTGCGCCCACCTCCGCCCAGAATGATTCGGATTTTTTTTGATTCAACCAATTGTTGTTTATGATTATGTAGTTCTATGCACTAATTAGAGCTATAGTGGAGTTTTTGTATTTTAAAGATAAATTTATTTTGTCGTAATGTGTAAAAGATTATTCTATTATATGGTTGTACGCATAACAAGTAAATTGTGTAAATACTTAATTGAATATATTTGTTGTGTACCTTCTAGTATGACTTTAGCACGTAGATCATATAAATATTAAATAAGCACCTTCTTCCTCTAACTCCCGACTCCTTTTTTATTTTTATCACTTGTGTTATTACAGGTAAAAATAACTAACGCTGTATAATTAACCCATCTTCTCAATCAAAACGATATTTTGAGTATTGGCGTTGGCGAGTAGTTCATTTATATTAGCTAAATCAGGGATATATGTGGCAACAACAAAAAAAAGATCGTGTAATTATCAAATTGGCCTTATTAATGGCTATAACTACCAGTCCTGTGGGAGCAAATCTCTTGATTTCCCTACCCGTCCGCGCGGAATCTGAGAGTAATACTCCGGCTTTTGCTTTACCGAAAAAAGTAGAAAATGGTACTGTCATTAAAATTGACGGTTCTCTTAACTCTATCATTGTCAACCAAAGCCTCAAAGAAAACTTTGAAAAACAGTTTTCAGGAACTCAGGTAGAAATTGGCGTAAATGGGAATGGATATGCTATAAAATCGGTTTTAGATGGTAACGTTGACCTAGCATCCCTTGGTCGTAGACTCACCCCAGAAGAAAAAGCTCAAGGATTAAAACAGGTGTTGGTGCGTCGAGAAAAAATTGCCATCATCGTTGGTATGAATAATCTCTTTTCTGACAGTTTAACTATTGAGCAATTTGCCAAGATTTTTCGAGGAGAAATTGCAGATTGGTCAGAAATAGGAAAAGGTAAAGGTAAGATTAGATTTATAGATCGTCCCTTAAATAGTGATACTCGCAGTTCTTTTAGTGAATATTCAGCATTTAAGTCTGGACAATTGCTAACAGGTGCTAATGCTGTGCAAATGTTGGAAGATAACACAACTGACATCATTAGAGAATTAGGTAATGATGGCATTAGCTATGTTTTAGCAAATCAAATTTCCAATCTGCCAGATGTGCGAGTATTAAAAGTACAAAACTACTTACCGAATGATTCTAAATATCCCTTTTCTCAGTCTTTTGTTTACGTTTATAAAGAAAATCCCAGTCCTAAAATTAGAGATTTTCTAGGCTTTATTTTAGCTAAACCAGGAGAAGAGTCAATAAAAGCTGCTAGAGAAACAGAAGCAATTGCTATTGCAGCCAGAACATTACAAACTATTTCTATATCTATGGCTACCACAGCCACTCCTGAAGTTTCTCAAACTCCATCTTTAACAACGATTCCCGAAACATTAGTTACACCCCCATCTATAAAAAATAAAGGGGAAACAGGGTTGATAAATCCTCTTGATAATCCTTCAATGATTACCAAGAATATGAGGTTTTTCTTACTACTACCTTTATTTTTTATTGTGGGATTAAGTAGTTTTTTACCCTTGTGGTTGAGAAGAAAAAATCGAGTTGCTTCCAGCGGCACTTCGCTATCCTCGAATCCGGAAACAGATTCCCTTCCAGAAACAGTTTTTACTCTGTCAGATTCAGAAGCATTCGCATCAATTCTCGCTAACAATGGTAATGGTAATGGCAATGGTGCAAATCACTACAAACAAGAAAACTCCCAAGAAATAACAGCAACTGGCAATATAGCTGTCATAGATATACCGCAGACAAGTTCCCCTCACAATCAAATAAACAAAATTTCTGAAATTGATCTGAATATAGATTATGATGAAGTAGTTTGGGATACGGAAGACCCTGTAATTGTTGTTAATAATCACTTTCCCCAAATCCCGAATATTCACCACCAACCAAATGATGCAGATATCTCCACAGATGAAGTCAGCAATTTTCTCTTAGAAGCACCAGAACTACCTGTAACTCAATCTAATCAAAATATTACATCCCTATCAGAATTACTTGGTATCACTTCGACACCAGTTAAGCCAGATATCAGCCTATCAGAACTCCTGAATACAACCCCTAAACCAGTCAACCAACCACCGCAAAATCAAGATTTACCATCAGAGTTAGGAGAGGCTTTAAACGCCATTAACAGTCCAATTGCACTCACACAACTGGAAATAGAAGAAGAGATATATCCTACTCTATTGCATCCCACAGCCACAAATGAAGACATAGCTATCGAGTTAGATGCAGAGATAGAAGCTTGGACTAATATTAATCCCATGACTGTGACTGGAAATACCAGAATTATCTTCACACCGCGCACTCCCAAATGGGCTTACCTGTCTTGGTATATTTCCGATAATCATCAACAAACATTACAGAATCAAGGACTCACCATTTTAGCAATTCGGGTCTATGATGTTACAAACCTTGATCTAAGCTATCAACGTCCTCAATTTGATGCACAATACGAATGTGAAGCCGCAACATCTAGTCGTTATGTGCCTATTCCCAGGGGTGAACGGGACTACATGACAGAAATTGGTTATGTGAATAATGATAATCAGTGGTTGTGTTTAGCGCGTTCTGGTACAGTCCGTATTTTCAGTCGTCCGAGTACGGATTTCTGGGTTGTCGTTGATGCAGAATTAATTCTTCATGGTGCAACAGAAGAAGGTGCAAATGTCACTATTGATGGTCAAAAAGTCAAAGTAAATCCTGATGGTACATTTAAGCTAACGATTCCCTTTGTAGATGATCTAGCTAGTTATCATATAACAGCAACTTCTGTCAATAGAGAACATACCAAAGCTATTGATAAGAAGTTTTTTCAGGAATAAAAAGAGAGTTAAAAGGTAGGTTGGGTTGTTCGCGTTAGCGTTGCGGAGCAATGGCTTTGCGAAACCCAACAAAACCAATTATTTCTAATGTTCAAATGTTGGGTTTTCAATTAAGTAGGTGAACACAATAAAACCAAATTGTGTAAAGAAATGTAAAATCGCTGAAAACTTCTTTACTCTTGCCTCTTGCCTCTTGCCTCTTTACTCTTTACTCTTTACTCTTTACTCTTTACTCTTTACTCTTTACTCTTGCCTCTTGCCTCTTGCCTCTTGCTATGACGACAATTTTCAACGCCAACCTACTTATTTCTGATGTTCAAATGTTGGGTTTCCTTACGTCAACCCAACCTACGAAATGAGATTATTTACCAATCATGGCAACAATAATAGATAGAGGAACATGAGAAAAATAATCTCTTTGAAATTGTTCTTCTCTGACTGCGGCTAAAAATTGACTAATAGCATAATCAGCAGGTTTTTGATAATATTTAAAATCCCAACTTATTTGTAAGTGATGATTTTGACGTTGGACGATAAAGCCTAAATATTTTAAAGCTTGAAATCCTAAATATAGGCTTTGGTCACTAATACCCAATTTCTCTAAAATCTGCACACGGGTAACTAGCTGGTTTGTGCGACCAAGATATTTAGCAATACCTACCAGAGTTACTAAAACATCTCTAGGAGTCTGATTTTGGGGTTTTCTCCAAGCAATCACTAATTGTTTTTGTTGATTTAGCGATTGTTTCCACCATAACCGGAGATTATCCCAATTAGTAGGACAATTTTTCATGATTAATAATGATTTTTCTGATTTTAATTCTCCTAAATCTTCCTGATTTCTCCAATCTAAAATCATTGCCGAATTCTGAGTTTTCAGTTCAGTTCCCGTATGGGAACGTAATGCAACTAATCTAATTTCATAGCGTTTTTTAAAGCTATTAAAATCAATTTCGGCAATACAATCACATTTACCTATAGGCAATTCTTCCTTATAATGTCCCCACCAAATTCCTGGAAAAGGATTATTAGTAGAATCATCTCGAATGTTAAAATCAGTTTTAATATATTGGATTTTATTTCCTTTTAAATCTTGTTCATTTTTATGCCAAGAATTTTCAAACCAACAATTTTTAATTAGTAGCTTGGGAATAGGATTTCCCATACCACAGGGTTCTAAAAGTTTCAATTCTAAAAATAAATCTTTACCCAAATCTGCAACGGTCACCACCAAATCAGCTTGGACTGTGGGAGTAAGATTAATTCCTCCTAAAGATTGGCGTAATTTCTGGTTAATTGCGGCTGTAAATAAGGGGATATTTTCTACTAATAAACTCAAACCCGCTGCAAAAGGATGTCCACCAAAACGATCTAATAAATGGGCTTGTTCTTGAACTAATTGATATAAATCAACAGAATTAATTGAACGTGCCGAACCTCGCGCAAAGGATGGGCTAGAATCTGTCTTATTCTCCTTTGCTTCTGTACTTAATAAAATTGTCGGTCGTCCCGTTTCTTGGGCAATTTGACCAGCAACCAAACCCAAAACACCACCTGCCCATTGAGGATCTTCTAAAACAATGACGCTGGTAGTGGATAAGTCTAATTGATTGAGTTTTTTCGTAACTTGGACTTGGACATCTTTTTGTAAAGACTTACGACGGGAATTAGCTAATTCTGTTTCTTCTGCAAGTTGTTGACAACGCTGCATATCTCTACTCGTCAATAATTCTACACAAAAACTAGCGTCACCATGAATGCGACTAACCGCATTAATTCGCGGTCCCAAACCAAAAGAAATATCTGTCGGGCGATCGCCACTTTTCTGGCATAATTCTAATAACTTACCCACACCTGGCCTTCTTCTGGCTGTTGGTAGTTTTTGATAATCCGTGTGTAATTGTTGAATTCCCAATTGTGCCAAATACCGACAATCACCACTTAATTGGACCAAATCGGCAATTAATCCCACTGCAACTAAATCTAGTAAATCAGTTAAAGGATGTGCAGGAATATCTGGCAAACTTATATATAAAGCTTCCACCAATTTATAAGCAACAGCCACACCAGAAAGATGATATAAAGGATGTTCCTTAGCTAAATAACGAGGATTGATAATTGCGACTACGGGAGGACGTTCTGAGGGTAATGTATGATGGTCAGTCACAATCACATCTATCCCTAAACTTTGGGCATAAATGATTTCGGCAATATTTGTACTGCCCGTGTCACAAGTAACAATTAACTGACAACCTTGTGCAGCTAAAATATCAATTCCTGGTTTATTTAAACCATGAGATTCAGTTAAACGATTGGGAATATAATAACTTAATTGACGATGTTGCTGAAAAAATTCACCCAAACCATCCCATAATACCGCAGTAGAAGTAATTCCATCTGCATCAAAATCTCCCCAAATAACAATTTTTGCTCCCGTTTTTCCCGCAGTAATTAACCTTTCTACAGCCAAATTCATTTCCTGTCCAAATTCAAAAGAACTGGCAGGTTGATAACTTTGATAATTAATAAAAGCCGCTAATTTTTCCTGATCTTGAATTCCCCGTTGCCAAAATAATTGAGCCGCAAAATCACCACCTGTTGGGTAACTTTTCACTAATTCAATAAACCAATCAGGGGGTTTTTCCGTTCCTGTTAAAATCCATTCCATTTTAGATCACATTCTCTTGTATTTCTCTCCGTGCCTGGAGCGTCTCTGCGTGAGACCAGGAATTTATTCATTAGACATCTCCGGTAATTAAATGTGCGTGGTTTGAAACCCTTGTAGAGACGTTCTATAGAACGTCTCTACATTCATTTTCGGAGATGTCTATTAGACATCTGGTGAAAATTAAATATGCGTGACTTACAACCCTTGTAGAGACGTTCCCTGGAACGTCTCTACATTCTTTTCTGGAGATGTCTATTAGGAATTGCTTCTGTTTTGCCAGAACCCATGGTAGTCCGGGTACGTTTATAACCATGCTTAAACTGCTGGAATATTTGTGCAATATAGATTTTAGCAGTTTTTGACCCCGATTTTCTGTTTCTTTGTGAGAAATCCGGGCTAGGAGAAGCATTAGAAGACTTCGTGGACATTACCGACCTAGAACAATGGCTAACACCCACACAGACCTGATCTAAGCTACTTTTTTGAAATTTTAATTTCCCTCTGCGGGACTAGCTTATAATTACCAAGGGGCTGATGATGCTCCTGTACTCGTAAGTCTAAGGGGGATAGATGACAATTAAACGGTTGCTGTTAATTGGGCTAACTTTGTTAGCAATAATGTTGTCTGGTTTATCTTTATTGAATAGCTGGCAAAAACCTCAGTTCCAGAGTCGTCTAGAATTGTACCAGACTAATATCGTCTTACAAGCCCAAGCATGGAAACCAGAAGATAGCAGCGACAAAAGTATTCAAACACTTCAAGAATCTATTCTCGGTGCAAATCCTTTAGAAAGTGCGATAAAGCAATATCAGGAAGCAAGTGAATCTATTCAAACTAGTTTAGAGACAACTAATAAAAAATTAGCAGCACTACAATCTTCAGCAGTTACTCCTGTTTCCGCAGAGGAAAAAAGTTTACAGAAATCTAGCCAACAACAAGGAAAATTGTTAGCGGAAGTAGATTTGCGGTTGGGAATTTTGCAAGCACAGCAACAGGAAGCAGATAAGGCTATTAAAACTTGGTATCAATTACAGCAATATTCAGATATCAACCCCAAATATCAAGAAACTGCTCAAGTATTAAGCGGAATATGGAGTAAACCTCCCCGTCTATTACCCAAAGCTGAACAAATAATTCAACAAAATTTAAATAGTTGGTTTCGTTTTACGGCTTTAGATCAATTATATCAACTTCAACAACGTCAAGAAGCTTTATTATCTCTGAAAATTGCCCAACAAGCAGCAGCAACCCAAGCATTGTTAAAATTAGCGATAATTGCTACTATCCCCACCTTAACAGCTTTTATAGGGCTAATTCTGCTGCTTTTCTTATTGGTTCAACGCTTGCTTAAAGGTCAAGCATCCATATTAGCGACAAATGGCAATTTGGTTTGGTCAACTCCTTGGAATTGGGAAATAATTATTCAGGTTTTTATCCTGGGATTTTTCTTGATGGGGCAATTATTTATACCAGAATTATTATCTATTTTGCCTATTCCTCGTGGTACAGGAAATGCCAGAATTGAGGCTTTTGTGGTTTTAGTTAGTTATATGTTTGTGGCTTTTGGTTGCTTTTCAGTTCTATATTTTTCCATTAGGCGTTTTTTCCCCCTTCCTGAGAACTGGTTTCGCTTCAATTTCTTCAGTAATTGGTTTTTGTGGGGACTCGGTGGCTATTGTACAGCTTTACCGATTGTGGTGATAGTATCACTGATTAATCAAAAATTATGGCAAGGACAAGGTGGCAGTAATCCACTTTTACAAATGGCACTAGAAAGCCGGGATAATACCGCATTGGGGATATTTTTCTTTACCGCAGCCATAGCTGCACCGTTTTTTGAGGAATTCCTATTTCGCGGCTTTTTATTACCATCTCTGACTCGTTATACGTCGGTTTGGGGGGCAATTTTGATCAGTAGCTTGTTATTCGCGGCTGCTCACCTAAGTTTATCAGAAATACTGCCGCTGACAGCATTAGGAATCGTCTTAGGAATAGTTTACACGCGATCGCGCAATTTACTTTCTTCTATGCTTCTCCACAGTCTTTGGAATAGTGGCACATTAATTAGTTTGTTTCTTTTAGGTAGTAATAATTAAGTTAGTTGTCAGTAGGGGCGAAGCATTTGGAAGATAAATTATCGGTCATTGCCAAAAATAGTTCTCCAAATGCTTCGCCCGTACAGTTGTCAGCATTTGGAAGATAAATTATCGGTCATTGCCAAAAATAGTTCTCCAAATCCTTCGCCCGTACAGTTGTCAGCATTTGGAAGATAAATTATCGGTCATTGCCAAAAATAGTTCTCCAAATCCTTCGCCCGTACAGTTGTCAGCATTTGGAAGATAAATTATCGGTCATTGCCAAAAATAGTTCTCCAAATCCTTCGCCCGTACAGTTGTTAGTAGGGGCGAAGCATTAGGAAGATAAATTATCAGTCATTGCCAAAAATAGTTCTCCAAATCCTTCGCCCGTACAGTTGTCAGTGAACAGGTCAAGATAATTCATTAGGTTGTTGGTAACTGTTTTTATTATCACTGCTAACTACTTAATTACTTCTCAAACAAAATCCTCCGGATTTCATAACAATAAATATGTAGAAAAATCTATAGTGTCGGATCTTTACTAACTTTGAGGTTAATTACTACCTGAAAATTAGCGAAGATACTGCACAATATTTTTCTGCCAAATTTGTGATGTTTTATCAGAAAATTTGATATTTTTACGATTACTTTTCAGGAAAATTTATCCACATTTAAATCTTACCAATTACCAATTACCAATTACCAATTACCAATTACCAATTACCAATTACCAATCACCAATCACCAATTACCAATTACCAATTACCAATTACCAATTACCAATCATCAAGGAGTATAACTAAATATGAGTAATCTCAACCCATCTTACACTACTAAACAACTGTTGGCTGGTTATGCTGGAATTATTTTTGGTGGATTTGGGCTGCATAAATTTATTCTTGGTTACACATCAGAAGGTTTTATTATGTTAGCAATTTCTGTAATTGGTGGCTCTTTTACCTACGGATTTACATTGATAGTTATGCAAATCGTTGGTTTGATTGAAGCCATGATTTACTTCAATAAACCCCATGAAGAATTTGTTAATACTTATTTTGTGAATAAGCAAGGTTGGTTTTAGAAAGTTTATTAATTAATTGAAATTGATATGCAAATTATCAAACACAACCAAATTCACTTACTCATTTTACTAATAATGAGTATGGGATATTTCAGCATCGTATCAGATTGGGAAATTAATTATTTCTGCAAAAGCCTGATTTTGATGTTACCAATACAATTAACGGCTGTAATTTACACAGCTAAAAGCAAACTATGATTTTTGTGATTTAAATGATTTTTAGGATTTTGGTGAAAGTGGCAGATTTCGCTTAACCTCAAAAATAACATCTGAACTATGATTTTTGTGATTTTGAGGATTTTGAGGATTTTGGGGAGTTGGGGAAACTTAATATTGTTCACTTAGTCAAAGTGGCAGATTTGGCTTAAGAGACTTCCAATTTAAAAAATATCCCAAAATTTCTTGTAGTGCGGGCATCTTGCCCGCTAATAATACAAGGACGGGCAGGATGCCCATCCCACAAAATTGGATCATTTTTTTTGTGAAGTTCTCTAACCTCAAAGTAGAGACGCTAGTTATTAAGCGCTAAACTAACAAGAACGAACCTAAAAACTGGCCATGCAACTGATCCCCAAATCTGAAATAGTTATAGAATCTGCCCCTCCCACAAAAATACTTAACTCAGAGAAAATTATTTTAGATGTTGGAGGGATGAAGTGTGCTGGATGTGTTAATGCGGTAGAAAAACAGCTTATTCAGCATCCAGGAGTTAAAAGCGTTTGTGTTAATCTCGCAACAGAAGTCGCAGTCGTAGAGGCGGAAATTGGTACTGTAGATGCAGAGGCGTTAATTCAGGGATTAACGGCTACAGGATTTCCTAGCCAATTACGGACGGCTAAAGGTGCTGGTAATAAATCTACAATCCCTAACCCAGAAGTAAGACAACGCCAAGAAATGCAGGGGATAGTTAGACAGTTAGGAATTGCTAGTTTACTACTGTTACTATCGGGAATTGGTCATTTTGGTAATATTGGATCTGTTATTTTTCCCTTTTTAAATGACATTTGGTTTCATTGTGGACTGGCTACTATCGCCATTATTATTCCTGGTAGACCAATTTTAGTGGAAGGTTGGCTAGGTTGGCGACGAGGTGCGCCGAATATGAATACTCTCATTGGTTTGGGAACTCTAACAGCCTATGTTGCCAGTTTGGTGGCGTTATTGTTTCCCCAAATGGGTTGGGAATGCTTTTTTGATGAACCGGTGATGATGTTGGGTTTTATTCTTTTGGGGAGAACTTTAGAAAAACAGGCTAGAGTCCGTGCGGCTAAAGCGTTTCGCCAATTGTTAGCTTTAGTGCCGCAAACAGCCCGGTTAATTATTAATCCAGAATCGGAAAAATTGATTGCTGGGGCTAATATTATGGAAATTCCGGCGGAACAGGTGCGTGTGGGTGAATGGTTGCAGGTGTTACCGGGGGATAAAATTCCGGTAGATGGTGAAGTACGCTTTGGACAAACTACCATAGATGAATCCATGCTGACAGGGGAATCTGTACCCGTGATGAAGCAAGCAGGAGATACTGTGACTGGGGGAACGTTAAATCAATCAGGAGCGATCGCTATTCAAGCTACTCGCACTGGTGATGATACAATTCTAGCCCAAATTGTGGCTTTGGTAGAAGCTGCCCAAACTCGCAAAGCCCCAGTTCAAAAATTAGCAGATACGGTGGCTGGATATTTTACCTATGGTGTCTTAACAGCGGCTTGTTTAACCTTCCTATTTTGGTATTTGTTGGGAACTCATCTTTGGCCAGATGTGACGATGACTGGTGGCATGATCATGGCTCACAATATGGGACATAATCCCCAGCATTTAATCCCCCATACCCAATATTCTGCCCTGTTAATTAGTTTAAAATTAGCGATCGCTGTGATGGTAGTTGCTTGTCCCTGTGCTTTAGGATTAGCTACCCCTACAGCCATCTTAGTGGGAACAGGTATGGGTGCAGAACGGGGATTATTAATCAAAGGTGGCGACGTTTTAGAAAAAGTCCATAAACTAGACACGGTAGTTTTTGATAAAACCGGAACTCTCACCACAGGTAAACCCACCGTAACTGATTGTCTAGTTATTGCCGAATCAACTTTACCATTATCTCTGATTCAACTAGCCGCAGCCGTAGAAAGCGGTACTTATCATCCCCTCGCTACAGCCATTCAGCAAGAAGCCAAACGCCAAGATCTAGCTATTCCCCATGCTGTAGAATTCCATACTGAACCAGGTATGGGCGTATCCGCTGTCGTTGAGGGAAAAAAAGTTCTTTTAGGTAACTGGGAATGGTTTAATTACCACCAAGTCAATATTACTGAAACAGCAGAAAAACAGGGACAAAGACTAGCTACAGAGGGAAAAACTGTAATTGGTGTGGCTGTAGATGGAACATTAACCGGATTAATTGCTGTTAGTGATACCCTCAGACCAGATGCAAAAACCGCAGTAGATAAACTCCGACAAATGGGTTTGCGAGTTATGCTCCTGAGTGGTGATAGATTAGAAGCAGCCAATGCGATCGCTAAACAACTAGGAATCGCCAACACCGACATCATGGCAGGTATCCCCCCAGCCCAAAAAGCCGCCACCATTCAATCTCTTCAATGTGGGAAAATCAAAACTTATGTCGCTATGGTAGGAGATGGCATCAATGACGCTCCAGCCTTATCACAGGCAGATGTGGGCATCGCTTTACATTCAGGAACAGATGTCGCTATGGAAACTGCTGAAATTATTTTAATGCGAAATTCCCTAACCGATGTTGTCAAGGCGATTCAGTTAAGTCGAGCCACTTTTAATACCATTCGTCAGAATTTATTTTGGGCTTTTGCCTATAATACAATAGGTATTCCCCTCGCGGCTGGTGTATTATTACCTAGCTGGGGTTTTGTTCTCGGTCCTGCCAGTGCAGCGGCATTAATGGCCTTTAGCTCCGTTAGTGTTGTTACCAACTCAATTTTATTAAGGAGGTTTGCCCCATAGTTAATGATTTAGCCAATTTTTCTGTAATCTCCAAGAATTGCAAAAAAAGATTCCCCGGTAGTGCGGGCATATTGCCCGCTACATAAGTAGCTCATAACACCGGAAGGTGCTGTAAATTAAGATTTGTCCTTTATTTAATTCCCATTCCCCAGTAGGTAATCAACAACCAGCAATATCAATGAAAATAGCAATTAGTGGTGCAACAGGATTTGTGGGTAGTCGGTTGGTAGAAAGACTACACACGGAAGGTCATAGAATTTTGGTATTAACCCGCAATCCTACCTTTGCTCAAAAAGTATTTCCCTCCCCAGCTTTTCCTAACTTAGAAATTATTGCCTATACCCCCAGTGTATCCGGCTCTTGGCAAGATGCTATATCTGGTTGTGACGGCGTAGTTAATTTGGCAGGAGAACCCATTGCTGAGGGACGTTGGACACCAGAACGCAAGCAGGAAATTCTCAACACTCGCAAACTAGGAACACAAAAAATTGTCGAAGCTATAGCTAAAGCTAATCCTCACCCCATTGTCCTAGTCAATACTTCGGCTATTGGTTATTACGGAACCAGTGAAACTGCCAGTTTTGATGAAGATAGCGCTTCTGGTAATGACTTTCTCGCTCAAGTCTGTCAAGAGTGGGAAGCGGAAGCGAGAAAGGTAAAAGATACCAATGTGCGGTTAGTAATTTTACGCTTTGGGATTGTTTTGGGTAATGGTGGCGCTTTAGGGAAAATGATTACCCCCTTTAAACTCTTTGCTGGTGGCCCTATTGGCAGTGGTCAGCAGTGGTTTTCGTGGATTCACTTAGATGATATTGTCAGTTTAATTATCCAAGCTTTAACTAAACCAACAATGGAGGGAGTATATAATGCCACTGCTCCTCAACCAGTTCGCATGAATGATTTAAGTACCACAATGGGTAACGTCATGAATCGTCCCTCTTGGTTGCCTGTGCCGGGATTCGCCATAGAAGCTATATTAGGAGACGGGGCTAAGGTGGTTTTGGAAGGACAACAGGTTTTACCCAAACGCACTTTAGAGTCAGGTTTTGAATATCAATATCCGAATTTGCAATCAGCACTAACACAAATTCTTACCTAATTCTTAGTTAATAGATAGTTAAAAAATTCACAAATGCTATACAAACGTTTTGGCCGGACAGAAATACAAATGCCTGTGTTTTCCTGCGGAGGAATGCGATATCAATATAAATGGCAAGATGTCACACCAGAGGAAATTCCCGTAGATAATCAGGAAAATTTAGAGGCTGTAATTCGTCGTTCTGTAGAATTGGGAATTAATCATATTGAAACTGCACGCGGTTATGGAACATCAGAAATGCAGTTGGGAAAAATCCTCCCCCAATTTCCTCGTGAAAAATTAATAGTCCAAACTAAAGTTTCTCCTGTTGCAGACCCTCAAGAATTTCGCCAAACCTTTGAAAAATCTTTGGCTTATCTTCAGTTAGATTATGTTGATTTGTTTAGTTTACATGGCATTAATAATGCAGAAACTTGGAATGATAGTATTCGTGAAGGTGGTTGTTTAGAAGTAGCAAAACAGTTACAATCTGAAGGTAAGATTAAATTTATTGGCTTTTCTACTCATGGTCACACAGATATAATTTTGCAAGCAATTAATAGTAATAAATTTGATTATGTGAATTTGCATTGGTACTATATTAATCGCCAGAACTGGGCTGCTGTTGAAGCTGCAACTAAATTAGATATGGGTGTATTTATTATTAGCCCTTCTAATAAAGGTGGGTTATTATATCAACCTCCCAAAAAGTTAGTTGATTTGTGTGCGCCTTTGAGTCCAATGGTGTTTAATGATTTATTTTGTTTGAGTCATCCTCAAGTGCATACTTTGAGTATAGGTGCAGCCAAATCAACTGATTTTGATGAGCATTTAAAGACTTTGGAATTATTAGATAATGCGGCAGAAATTCTACCACCAATTATTTCCAGATTGGAATCAGAAGCAATCAATATTTTAGGAGAAGATTGGGTAAAA
Organism: Dolichospermum sp. UHCC 0315A; assembly: GCF_008121535.1. Lineage (GTDB taxonomy): Bacteria > Cyanobacteriota > Cyanobacteriia > Cyanobacteriales > Nostocaceae > Dolichospermum > Dolichospermum lemmermannii. Next base: position 3,398,813 of record NZ_CP043056.1, on the reverse strand, counting down.
ACCTGGGAAACTAATTTACCAACTTGGGAAGAAACTCCAGGGGAAGTAAATATGCGGGTGATTTTGTGGCTGTTAAATTTGGCTTTGGCTTATGATATGATAGACTATGGCAAAATGCGTTATAATCTCTTAGGACAAGCTGATCATTGGTTTCCTGGTAATCGGGCTGATAGGTTAGATGAATTAGATTTACGAGAATGTCTTGTTAATAGTCCCCAAGCTGAAAAAATTCCCCAAATGTTGGCGAAAGCCCACGATATTTTAGGAAGTGCAGAGATAAAGCGTTTGTCTCAGAGTTGAAAATGGGATTATGGTACTGTGAAATAGGGGATTTGAGAAGTATCTCCTATCTTCCTAACAAATTGAAGAATGTTTCTTTATCAATACCAACATCTTGAATCATTCCTGTTAAAGTACCTTGTTTGATATCTTTTCCCGAATGAATAGGAGTAACAACCCTACGCCCATCATTATGCTTGTAAATGGCGTGACTGCCCTTTTGACGATCAAAATAAAAACCTAATTTTTCAACAACTTTAATAAACTCTTTAGCTTTGACACTTGGAAAAATACTCATACTAAAACAGTTAATGGCTTGACAATAAAATCTTCTTTAGGAATAGGTTGATTATCAGCCATGAGACTTTCAAGATATAATTCTACAGCTTCTGTGATATTGGCGATCGCTTCTTCAAAAGTATCTCCTTGAGAATGACAGCCCTTAAGAAGGGGACAAAAAGCATGATAGCCTCCATCTTCTTCCCTTTCGAGAATGACGGTGTAATTATAAACTTGTTTGCCCTGATTATTCATATACTTGTAAGTTACTCACTAATAACTATTTTATTATAAACTGTTTTGATAAATTTTAAAGTCAGATTTTAATAATTATTGACCGCAGATAAACGCAGATAAACGCAGATAAAGACGGATGATTTTATGATTCTGTACCACAAAAAATTGATATTAAAAATTTAAAATATCTAAAGATGCTTCTATTTCTAATTCTATTATTCTAGCTTGTGTATCTTTATATTCTGCTAATTTTCCTGCTTGCCAATATAAATTTGCTGCTTTATGGAAATCCTCAACTGCTCCCTGTTTATCTGCAATTTCTAATAGGGCATTTCCTCGGTTATAATAAGCATTAACATAGTGAAAATTCATTTTAATTACCTGAGTATAATCGGCAATTGCTGCTGCATATTTTCCCAAATCAAAATGAGCATTACCCCGACAATAATAAGCATCAATATCATCAGGATTAATTTGAATTACCTGATTATAATCAGTAATTGCTCCTTCATAATCTCCTAATTCAACCCGATCATGTCCACGATTTTTATAACCAATAGCATCCTGAGGATCAATATCAATTATTTGCTTTAATTGCTGTTGTTTATCTAATAAATATCGAGATATTTGTCTATCTTTTTGCGTGGTAGCATAATCAGGATTAAGGTTAATTGCCTGATTATAATCTTCAATTGCTCCTTGAGTATCACCAAGATGAGAACGAACATCAGCACGATTTTTATAATTAATCGCAATATGGGGATTAATTCTAATTGCTTGGGTGTAAGCTTCTATGGCTATGTGATAATTACCTATTTGATAATGTACTAAACCTATTTGATTGTAAGCTTGAGGATGATTTATATTAATATTTATTGCTTGACTATAATTAGTAATTGCTGTGTGATATTCACCTAATTGATAATTAACTAAACCGAGTTTATAATAAATATCAGCATCACTATTATTAAACTGTAAAGCTTGATTGTAACTATTAATTGCCGCTGCATATTCCCCTTTTTGGAAATATTCATCACCGAGATTTAAATAAAAAATAGTTAAATCAACAGGTGTAGATTGGGGTTTAATTATTTGACTTTGAAATAAATCAGATTTATGAGAATTTGCCGAAATTGAAAATTGTTCTAAATAGGAAAATAAACCACCACCATACAATAATTGATTAATTCCAAAGGAAATTTTCCCAGTTTTCAATTTAATCATTTGTGTGGGGAGAAATCCAGCTAAAAAAAGGTGATATGCAGATTGGGCTTCATTGACTTCTTCTTGAATCAAAATACAAACAATTACTGCATTTTTTTCCACTTCTTCTGCACTCACTGACCATCTAACTCTATCAATACTACCGTGACGAGATTTGACTTCAACGCCAATTACAGAATTAGCAGTGAGTGTAAAATCACTTTTACCATCACCACCAAAGCGTTTTTCATAATCTACTTCCGTAATAAAATCCGCTAATCTTTCTTTAACAACTTCCTCTCCTAATTTACCTTTAAGATTATTAATAAAAACGTCACGGACTGGAGAAGTGCGTTTATATTTTTCCGCCATTAACCAGCAAAATTCCCGTAATGCCTTTAATCTCTCACCAGAAATGATAGTTAATTCACTATGTTGACCTTCTATTTCACAATGAAGTAGACAACTAGATGTTAACCTTTTCAAAAAGTCAGATTGTAGCGATCGCAGGAGAGTAATCCAATCCATGTCTAATATTTCTGCGGTCTTTTTATGTAAAGCAAGAGATTCATTGGTGTCAACTTAACGCAAAACCCCATGCCGAACTCAAGTTCCTTGCTAATATCGAAAGTTCTCTTTTGATGACTAAACACTAGCAAAATTTATTAGTCCGTTTTAACGGACTTGAGCTATGAGACAGGGAATTTATTCCCTGGCGGTTCTTACGTTGACACCAATAAACACTGCTAAACCCTTACAAATATATAGAAATCCGGTTTGATTCTTCAAAAATACGTAAGGTGTGTTAACGATAACGTAACGCACCAGATCCTTGATCATGGTGCTAAGGATTTTTTCTTTCTTCCTTGATTTGGCGTAAAGTTTGGATAAGTTTTTGATTAGATTCAGTAGATACAGCCGGCGAATTACTACTGGATTTTTCAGAAGTGACAGAATTAGAAGTATTTACTGATGGAGTTTCGGGACGATTTTTAGTATTTTCAGGTTCGGGTAATTTTTGAGAATTTGGTGTGGCTGTTGGTTGGATTTGGAGTTCAGGTAATTTTTGAGAATTTGGTGTCGCTGTTGGTTGGATTTTAGATTCAAATACTTTTTCAGTATTTGAAGTGGCTGTTGGTTGAGTCTTAGAACTTACTCCCGCAGAATTGGGATTATTTTGGAACTTGAGTTGGAAAGGATAAGAGCTAATTAACTGCTTATCAGCTTGAGGTGGATTAGCGCTGAAAAATTCCCTAGCCTTAGATTGTAACTTAGGCGATTCTGTTCCTGCTTGGAATTTAATATCTAAAACCTTACCATCTGGATCTACAACTAATCTACCCACAACTGTCCCTTCCATCTCCGGTGTATCTGTAGAGATGGTTTCACGAATTACCCCTTTCTCTTTAACATTGGGATATTCTTGACGAATATTTTGTCTAAGAGTATTGTAGGAGTTCAGTTTAGCCAGTAATTGTTCAGTTTTTTTACCTTTTGATTCAGATTCATTTGTGATGATTTCTGGCGATTGTCCCCTAGAATTATCTGTTAAAGCTAATTTTTCTCCATCTTGAGGAATCTTAACGGCATTATTTCCTGAGGCCACTGTTTGTGGTGGTGAAATACCTGCTGTTGTTGTACTGCCAATATCAATAGCTTCAGCAGACGGATTATTCAGTGGTTCTCCAGGTATTTCATTACTTTGTCGCACTTCTGGTAACCGATTAATACCGAGAGATCCGGTTTCTTTCATTCTCTGATCTAGATTATTGACAAAAGGAGAAGTCGAGGAAGTCGAGGGAGTATATGTACTTCTTGGTAATCTAGACATTGCTATCTGTAAATCATTGCGAGTCAATCTTTCAATAGATTGCTTGCTAGGCAGATAAGAAAGGTTCAAGTTAGTTGGCGAACTCGGAATAGCTGGTAATACCGACTGACTAGATAATTCCGGTTGTAAAGCGGGATAGTTAGTTAATAGACTGCTTGAATTAGCACCTGGTAGTTGTTGCTGTAGCGGTAATTGGGGTTGCTGTAAAGCTACTGGGGATGTACTAGGGGGTTGTGGTAATCGGCTTTGATCAGCGGTACTCAGTTCCATCAATCCCACTGCTTTGGGTGAGTCAGTTTTAGAAGATTGACCAGAGTTAACTGGCATTAATGGCACAATTAAGGCAATAGCGCCGTGGATACCAAGGGAAGCTATAGCGGCTATTCCCGTTGGTTGGCTGAATATTTCTGGTATGTTTTTTAGGAGAGATACGTAAGACATACTGTTATGGTTGATTCTGATCAGTTAAACTTGAATAGAAATTTTATCAACAAAGAATTCAGGGGTTATCTTCATAATACCTGCGCTATTTTTGCTTTGTTGGGTTAAGCAACAACCCAACCTACGAATCAAGGCTTTTTTCAATTTGGCGAAGGTATTGCTCAATAATGAAGTTAATATCCCACAGTATCATCTACTTAGGGAAGGGGAATAATAATACTCAAGTAAAACTGATTAACTCCTGAAATTTGTGTCTTCTCAATTATTTTTGATCTTTTAGGCTATTTTGTCATTGCCAAGAAGCACCTTACTCCCATACATAATAACTTCCCAAGGGGATAAGTTCAACAGGGGAATTAATGATATCTTCAGTTTTTATGTTCCCGTGATCTGAATATGACACATAACCTTAGCAACAGACTAAGCCTGAATGATATCTAAGACAAGCTGCGCTGAAGCATCCTGGGAATAATGGGGTGCAATCAACATCAAAATTCTCCGAATGCTATACTTTTCCCTGTTCCCTGACTCCATGAATGAATTTAATTTTATTCAACTACTTATAAGATAATAAATCAAGCAATTTGATACTTAGGAGTATTAAAATGGGACTGAATGAAGAATTAATGAATTCTGGTCATAAGGACTTGATTGTCCAAGACTGCTGCACCATGATAGACGCACAACTGGCATCTAAGTCAGGCATAAGCGGCATGGCCATGAAAGCCGCCTTTGCTGCACTCAAGGGAATTCAACCGGGTTATATCACCAATGTGGTTGAGTCCCTCCTACCGGTTTGCTTAACTGCAATTGATCCTATTTGGAGTGCAGGAGTGCAACAGGGTAAACCGGTGGAATACCTCACAGCCAATAGTAATCAGACCGCAAATGCGCTGCTAGGTGTAACTGATGCCAGGGTTAAAAATACCAAACGCCAACTGGTGCGAGGAACTTACGAAAAATTCCGTAATTCCGCAGAAAAACACGTGCAAGAGGCAGTACCAGATTTTGCTCAGGTGATTGGTAAGTATGTTAATAACTAAGTAGAACGGCTTGAATAATTCAAAGTTTGTAGTGGGGAATTTATTCCTCATTTGAGGGCTTCAGCCCTCACTACAAAATCATCTCCAGATGCGCTTCCACATAAATGATAGGAGCGCATATCACCAAAAGCCGATTTGCTGATATATTCCTTCGTGATATAATCGGCTGCTGAGGATATTGAGTTAAAAAGCCCCTAATTGAGCCGGAAACATGAGTTTTTCAAGACTCTAAAAGTTTCAATCTAACCGATGTGCCTGCGCTCAAAAATAAATCCAACTGTCAGTAACCCAGCCCTAAAGGGATTGAGCTTGTAAGAGAAATCAAACAAGCTGTACTGACCAGACCACCCTGAGCGTAGTCGAAGGGTAGCCGTTATTTGAGTCACGACACCTCGGAATGCGTTGCTAGTTCCCCGCTCTGTCGCTTGTGATTAAACAGTTCTAAGGTCACTGGAACAGTGTTGCAAGTCTAACAAGCTCTTATAACTGGTCTAAGCTAACATTACCCCAGAAATGGGAGTTGGTTTCCAGGTTCCAATCAAAAATCTGGTTTCAATTTTAATATCCACAGCGGTTAAAACTGCTCGTGTCGCGGCTGGTGAGCTGCGTCGAACCATCCCTCTCAGCCCTAAAGGGACTGAGTTTTCCGCTTACCGCGTGATCTTATGATATAAAGTTAAAGGAGAATTAGATTAATGACACTTACCTATGGAACAGAGGGATGTCTCCGGATTGGTCAGCAGGCTCCCGATTTTACAGCAACAACCGTAGTAGATCAGGAGTTTAAGTCAATTAAATTGTCTGACTATCGTGGTAGATATGTTGTTCTGATGTTCTACCCCTTAAATTTTACCTTTGTTTGTCCCACTGAAGTTACAGCATTTAGCGATCGCTACGCAGAATTTAGCCAACTAAATACAGAAATTTTGGGTATTTCCGTTGATAGTGAATTTTCTCACCTCGCTTGGATTCAAACAGATCGTAAATCTGGTGGAGTCGGTGACATAAATTATCCCCTAGTTTCTGACATCAAAAAAGAAATTAGTGCCGCTTATAACGTTCTCGATCCCACCGCTGGTATTGCTTTACGCGGTTTATTTATCATAGATAAAGATGGCATTCTACAACACTCCACTATTAATAATCTAGCCTTTGGTCGGAATGTAGATGAAACCCTGCGAACATTACAAGCAATTCAGCACGTTCAGTCCCATAGCGATGAAGTTTGTCCTGTTAATTGGCAACCTGGGGACAAAACCATGAATCCTGATCCCGTGAAGTCTAAAATTTACTTTGCTGATATTTAGAGAATTGGGAATTTGGTAATTAAACTTTTAATTTTGAATATCTTATGTTGACTTCAACTGATTTTACTGGCTTATTTAACGAGCGATTTTTCCATAATTTTCTCCCTATACCCGCGTTAGATAATTTCAGATTGGGTATAGGCACACCAGATTTTAAATTATCAGATATTACTAACAATACTGTTGTTAAGCTATCTGATTTTCGAGGTAAACAACCTGTAATAATTGCCTTTACCAGAATTTTTACCGAAAAGCAATATTGCCCATTTTGTTATCCCCATATTCAAGCCTTAAATGAAAATTATGAACAGTTTAAAAATCGGGGAATTGAAATTCTATTAATTACTAGCACCGACAAAAAGCAAAGTCAAATAATAGTTCAAGACTTGGGCTTAAAAATGCCATTATTGAGTGATTCCAGTTGCCATACATTTCGTACTTATAGAACTGGACAGGCATTAGGAGCGCCATTACCAGCACAATTTATCTTAGATAAAGATGGCAAAATGCTCTACAGACATTTATTTTCCTTCTTAGATCATAATGCCAGTGTAGAGACACTTCTAGAATCAGAATTTTATTTTAGATAATTACAAACCACCAGACTTATTTCTAATAGCAGGTTTTTTTCTGATTTGCCGAGGTACGCGATTATTCTTATTCTTTCTGGGTAGTAAATCGCTCAATGTTACCTGTACACGACCTTTTGTTTCCCGAATTACGCCAGCACTAGAACCCTCACGACTGATTTGCATCATTTGGGTAAGAATTTCCTCTGGCTTTTTGGCGTTGTCCGGGTTTAAAGTAAATAGAGTATTATTACCATCACAACCAGTGTCATTGACAGAAACCACGCAAATGACAGTTTTATTGCGGACTCTACCGCTCATCAACACGACATCTTTGAGGCTACCGCCACTTTCAGCTACAGCCGCATTTAATTTCGGTGTGACGATTTGGCAACGGCTTTGAGGAGTAAATTTCTCACCAAAGTATTTTAAAGATGCTGAAGTCCAAATAATTACAGGGATTGGTTCTCCACCGGGTCGCTGACCAACTGTAGCTACGTTACCATCACCTTGGGATACACAGGTAAATTGAGTTCCAGTGTTGGCTTCCTCCGATGGGTCTACATCCGGCATGGCAGTACTGTTACTATTATCATCTGTATTATCCACAGGTGGTAAGGCTTGAACCGTAGATCCCCAGGACAAAATACTGGATAGGGCTAAGGTGGCAATTGTGATAGCGAAGCCCGACCTCGGAATCGTTGTTTTCCATTGATGTTTCATAAAACCTCGTAAATGTTTAAAGTAAGAGGAGATTAGACTTTTCCGTTTTCTGACTAAAAAGGTGGAAATAATTGATAAAGAACAAAAACACAGATCCTATAAACCCTCTTTTTTCGGACGGGAAGCTCTGTTGGGGGAATTGACTAAAGCTTTGAGGTTGCCATTACTCTGATTATATTCGTAACTATTGGCTGTTAAGTCAGGATGGGGCATAACACAGTATTGTTTACCACCCATCATGATGGTAATTACTTGGCTGCCAGAGGCACAGGAAATGGGTGTTAATTCCCATTTTTGTAGCAATGCGATGTTGGGATCATTGGCTGATAAATCATCGCTTTGGGAGGAATATGGTGTTGATCTTTGGCTGTTACCTATTTCGACTGAACCAGCAATGCGTGAGGCATCAACATTGTTACCAACAGCAGAAATGAAGTTTTTGGTAGCATTGTAGAGGTTGTAACGACCATTATTGCTGATACTATTGCTACCAGGATTATTGTTAGTCCCCAGATCCGGTGAAGCATTCAGAATGAGGACAATACCATCCCGTTGATTATTCTGAATTACATTTTTACGCAGTAAAGGTTTGGCTGATTCAGAGATGACCATACCATCTTTATTTTGGACTATTTGGTTTTCTGTGATTAAGGGTGTGGAAGTATCACCAATAGCTAAACCAAAGCCATTATTCTGAAATAGATTATTGCGAATTTCGCCCCGGCTTGATTTTGTGATAGCAATGCCATTGGCACTGTTTTGCACAAATTGGTTATTTTCAACTCGAGGATTTCCCGTGCCTGTGACAAATACACCTTCCCTGAAGTTGTTAGTAAATGTATTGTTTATGATTATGGGGTTGCTTGATTCTACCCATAGACCCGTACCCCTTTCATTGGTATTGGTGACTGTGATACCAGCAATTGTGGTATCTTGATCTGCTAGGATGGTAATGTTCTGTTTAGCGAAGGTGCGACTGATATAAATACCACCACCGGAAATAACTACTCTTCTACCTTTGCTTGATTCGTCACCCCGTAATGTTATTCCTGGTTTGAGTAATATAGGGAATGTTTCGCTGCTATAGTTGCCGGGAGCTAACTGAATCACTGAACCCGGTTTAGTCTGACTCAGTGCGAAGGTAATGGTTTTGTAAGGAGTTGTTGCAGATGTGCCAGCCTCAGCAGTATTTACACCAATAGCTGGATCAACATAAATTACCTGTGCAACGGTCGGCAATTGCGCCTGGACTGGAAAAGTGAAGATTAAGGAACTAGATATAGCTAAGTTCGCCAATAAAACAGGGGTTTTTGATCTAAACTGGCTGCTCATAAGTACATCCTTGATTTGATGAGTGTATCCTTACATGACTTAATACGAATTAAACCATAAATTCTCTGATAAGACAAGTAAAACTTATAACGAAATTGGGTGAAAACTCCGATAAGCTGTCACGCATCTAGTTTTTGAACCCAATCTCGGCTATAGGCTGGTTTCCACCTCCAAATTATACAATTTAAGTGCGCGACAGCTTAGTTTAGGATGACTTTAGCCATAGAGAACCCATCAAAAGCCAAAAAGTTTTGATGGGTAAGTGGAGAACCCCGTTAAAAAGCGAGATTAAAGCGTCAAGTCAGTTCAATTTGAGAATCATCACCAATTAAAAAGCGTAATGCTTTAGGACGACGGGGGGCAATACTTAACTGGGCGCGTTGTCCAATTAAACTATCAATAATTCGTTGCTGAATTCCAGTAATTTTAGCACCTTCTAAAACCACGCTGTGTTCTAAATCTGTTTCTATGAGTGTTGAATTATCGGCAATACTACTATATGGACCGATAAAACAGTTTTCTAAATAGCAATTATTACCAATTACCACGGGTCCGCGAATTGTACAGTTGATGATTTTAGATTCAGTCCCAATTTGCACTCTGCCAGTAATTTGAGTTTTCGGATCAATATCGCCTAAAATTGATTTTTGCAAATAGGTATCGAGAATGAGACGGTTAGCTTCTAATAAATCATCTTTTTTACCTGTGTCTAACCACCAACCGTCAAGATTACAAGCTAAAACTTCTTTTTCTTGATCTATTAAACATTGAATTGCATCAGTAATTTCTAATTCTCCTCTAGCTGAAGGTTTAATCAGAGAAATCGCATCATGGATAACTGGCGAAAAAAAATAAACCCCTACCAATGCTAAATTTGACGGGGGAACTTTTGGCTTTTCAATTAACTGTAATACTTTGCCTTTTTCGTCTACCTTTGCCACACCAAAAGCACTAGGATTTGTGACTTCACGTAACAGAATCAAAGCATCTGGTTGTTGTTGAGTAAATTTATCTAAAAATGAACTTAAATCTCCTTGTTGAATCAGGTTATCTCCCAAATACATGGCAAATGGGGAATCTTTTAAAAAAGGACGGGCAACTTGGACAGCTTGAGCTAATCCTGCTGGCTTTTCTTGTAAAATATAGGTGATATTAACACCGAATTTTTCGCCATTTCCAGTTTTATTCTTGACTTCTGCCCCTGTTTCTGGGCTGATAATAATACCAATGTCAGTAATCCCCGCAGCAGCCATTTCTTCAATGCCGTACCATAAAATTGGTTTGTTGGCAACTGGAACAAGTTGTTTTGCTCCTGTATAAGTTAAGGGGCGTAATCTTGTCCCTTTTCCACCGGATAAAATCAGTGCTTTCATAGAGATTTTCCTTGTAATTCTTTTAACATTAATCTTAGTTCTTGTCGCCAATGAGGAGGATAAGTTCCTAAGATTTGAGATATTTTCTCACAAGCTAAGACAGAATAAGCAGGACGTTTTGCGGGTGTGGGATATTCGGGGGTAGTAATGGGAATAATATTGGCAATTTTTAGGGGGAAACGGAGTTTTTCTGCTTCTTCAAAGATTGCTATGGCAAAGTCATACCAACTGGCTACACCACTATTTGTATAGTGATAAATTCCCGCATTTTCTGAGGTTAATTGGGGGATAATTTGGGTAATTGTTGAAGCTATATCTTGCGCCCAAGTAGGACTACCAATTTGATCGGCAACTACTCTAACTTCTGATCTTTCTTGACCAACTCGTAACATGGTTTTTACGAAGTTGCTTTTTCCATAAGTTCCATAAACCCAAGCTGTCCGCAAAATTATGTGGTGGGGACAATTTTGTTGAATTGCTATCTCTCCCGCTAATTTTGTTTGTCCATATACACTCAATGGATTGGTACTATCTGTTTCTCGATAGGGATAATTACTATTACCATTAAATACGTAATCGGTGGAAAGATGAATTAAGAAACTTCCTAATTTTTGACTTTCTTCAGCGATAATTTGCGGGGCGACAGTATTGATCAGGTGAGCATTTTCTGGTTCACTTTCGGCTTTATCTACTGCGGTATAAGCAGCGGCATTGATAATTATTTCGGGTTGGGTTTCTCTGATAATTTGGCGTAATTTTTCAGGGTGAGTTAAGTCTATTTCTGGACGGGCAAGGGCAATAACTTTGTAGTTGGATGCTAGGGTATGTTGTAGTTCTGTACCAACTTGTCCGTTACTACCTATTAGTAATATTGATTTACTCATAAACTTCGGCGTTTTTGAAAGTTGGAGCGTTGCTATCTTTAGCTGATAAAATTGGGGGTGTTTCTAGAGGCCAATCTATAGCTAAATCTGGATCATTCCAAAGGATAGCGCGATCGCCTCCTGGTGTATAATAATCTGTAGCTTTATAGATAACTTCGGCAATTTCTGAAAGCACGAGAAAGCCATGGGCAAAACCTGCTGGTATCCACAATTGGCGTTTGTTTTCGGCACTGAGTTCGTAACCTACCCATTGTCCAAAGGTAGAGGAATTTTTTCTAATGTCTACTGCAACATCAAAAATTGTCCCAACAATAGCGCGGACTAATTTACCTTGAGGTTGGATGCTTTGATAATGCAATCCTCGTAGCACATTGTATTCAGATTTGGAGTGATTATCTTGGACGAAGTTGGCTGTGATTCCCAGTTTTTCTGTGAATGTTTTTTGATTGTAGGATTCGAAGAAAAAGCCCCGTGAGTCTTGGAATACTTTGGGTTCTAGGAGGAGGATATCAGGAATAGAGGTGGGGATAATATTCATTGAATGGTTGAATATTTTAAAGAACACTTAAAACAATATCACGATTTCAATTTGACTATATAATTTGTTTATGAATAAATGTAGTTGCTTTAATGCGAGGATTAAAACTAGCTCCAGTTCGATTAGTCACAATCCACAAAAAAGATCGCCCACAATCTCGCATGACTCGCAGCAGAGATTCTGAATTGTCACCCAATGACGGCACAGCAATAGGTGTAACCACAATCCCTTGACTACCAAGGACAATAGTAGCGATAGCCCTTGATCTTCGGATATGATAATCCGATGTAATTAAATAAAGATGCTGTAACTTACTGTCAGCAAATTTGTTTACCAGTGTTGTGAAATTAGTTACTGTATCCGTCGCCGTGCCATCAAACCGTAATTGCCGATTAGGAACACCAAACTTTTCAAAAATCAGGCGATTATAATTTAAGTTTGATTCAAAATCAGAAACCCAAATATCTAAATTTCTGTGAGATTGCCAGAACTGGGCAGCAAATTCCATCCGACTACCATTACCACCCAATACAAGAATTGCTTGGGGTACAGGAACTTGGTGAAAGGCTATCGCTATCTTCACAGGAATTATGCCCACTAACACCAATATGATCCCGAAAACAAACCAAGCTAATTTAACCTTCCATTTCATAGGCTATCAAGTTCTACATAATTCTTCTTCCTCTTTCTTCCTCCTGACTCCTAGTATTCAAGCTAACTATTCATTCCGTCCTGCGGTACTAGTACACAACGGCGTAAATCAACCAACTATTAAAAATTACTAAAAAGCTTGTGTAATCTGCTTTTTTAATTTTTAATTGTTAATTTTTAATTCCGCCCTGCGGTACTAGCTTCCAAAACTGTTCCCCGCAAACACACCCGATCTAAATTTGCGCCATTTAACTTCACTGCATCTAATTCAGCACAGAGTAAATTAGCTCCGGTCAAATCAGCCCCTGCTAAATTTGCTGCTCTTAAATCTGCTTCTTCAAGATTCGCTTCAATTAGTACAGCACCTTGTAGATCTGCACCGCTTAAATCTGCACCTTTGAGATTAGCTTCAGTTAAATTTGCACCTCGTAAATCTGCACATCGCAAGTCAACACTCTGCAAATTTACACCATGCAAATTAGCACCACTTAAAAAAGCACCCGCTAAAGACGCATCGTTGAGGATTGCTCCCATCAAGTTACTACCCCGTAAGTTGCTACCACGTAAATCCGCACTTGTCAAGTTAGCCTGCATCAAGTTTGCACCCATCAGGTTAGCCCGCAAGTCGGTTTCTTGCAGATTAGCCCCCATTAAATTTGCACCTTCAAAATGACCACCCTCTAATTTAGAACCAGTGAAGTCAGTCCCCACCAGTTTAGCCCCTGTTAAATTTATCTTCCTTAAATCTAGGTGAGATAGATCCTCATCTTCTAAATTTGCACCGGGGAGTTGTTTGTTTTGCCCTAATCTAATGGTTTCTATATTCATTTGCTGTACACTGAAATCTGCTCACTACTTTTGCTGTCGGTATCCCAACGGGAGTCAAGTAACCATAAACCGCTGCTGATCTTGGGTGTCATTATCGGTAAATCAAGCCCCTGTTGTAAACCCATTACTAATAAACCTAATGTATCTACAAGTTTAGGATCAAAGCGGGTAGATTGTTGTTTTCGACACCGATCTAGGGCTTGAGAAAATATCTCTGCTCCCCCTTTGCTAGAGTATTTATACTGGTTAACTTGTAGCTGAAATTCTGCAACCAATGATAAAATTCTTGATTCTAAAGGAATATCATCACCAGCTAAACCGGCGGGTTCGCCTGTACCATTCCACCATTCGCTTTGGTGGGTGATAATTTGAGCTATAGCCCGTAGTCTTGGCATGATTCGTAATGCTTGCGCTGCTGGTACGAGAGGACAAGCCAGGGGACAACTGGGAGCTTCATCTTGATAAGCTGTTGTTATATGACTGGGACTAATCAGGCTTTCGGCTTTTTGCAGTGGGTCTAAGCGATGCAACAAAGCAGCTAGGCGTAATCTTTTAATTTGCCATGCGGGTAAATCTAATAATTGCCCCATTGTTTCAACAACAGATGCTACTTCTGATGCGGCTACAGGATTGCGGCTATCTGCTAGATCAATCAACTGTGCCATCCGCAAAAATGCCTGAATTTCGTTAGATACCAAGTTACGATCTAGAAATTTTTGGTGAGATGCTGTGAGAATAGGTAAGTTACCTTGTCCGGTTTTGAGGTAATCAACAACACGAGAGACAACGGTAGCTACTTCTTCTCCTGGACAGATAGCTGGGTGAATTGCTTGTTTATATTGACTTAGTTTGAGTGCTAGTTCAGGATGATAGTCTTTGATATGAGCGATCGCTAACTCTGCGGTTTCTTCCACTAATTCCGGTTCAAATGTCCATAAACCGTAGAATTTACGCTCTAAATCGCAAGTTGGCAAACCATCCTTCCCATAGTCAGCTTCAGATAACTCTTGACAAATTACCATAGCTGTGTAGTCAGGAGCTAAAATCATCAAATGCCACTCCTGCGCCACAGGATCATCAGCAGCTAATCCCACTAAATCAATGTTAGGTAATTGACCAGTAGGATGTTCGGCAAAACCAGCATCAGCCGCCGCCATAATCACAATTGCCCGGCTGTGTTGCGCGATATCTGCGTATCTTTGAGCCTCTTCCAGATACCATTTACCCTGCTGGAAAGCCGTAATCACCAAAGGATCATTATCTTTCGTTAAAATATGATCTTCCAAGGCATGGCAGAGAGACACTAAGGTATTTTTATAGTACACGCCAAAATGAATAGGTCTAGCACTATGGCGGTGAGATGCTTCTAACTGTTGAAGAATTGAACCTTGTAACATGGAATTAATTGGGGATTTCGGATAATAGGGCGGTTAGAAACCGCGTCTACACAGGCAAAACCCACACTTCGGCAAGCTCAGTGACCGCCTTCGTGGGTTCAATATCTTAAGTTTTAATTAGTCCGCACAGGCGGACTTCGTTTGTGTAGCCGCGTATCCCTAACGGAAGCGAGAGGCATCTTTCTGATCACCTGGGCTTATGTTTTCTATAATACGCCAGCCAATTGTTTTTCTGGTTTTTCTATGGGTGCAGAAAGTGCATCTTCCAAATCAGCGCAACCCAATTTGACTTCCAAAATATTCATCACTTCCCGTCCGAAGTCATTGGGATTTTGTCGCCAAGCTTGTAAGCAAACTTCACCAAAGAAAGAACCTAATGGTTCAGGATTCCAAAGGAGTTTTTTTGCTGTCCAAGGCATTAAACTCATCGGATCATAACCAGGTTTGAGAATCCCCTCTTTAAAGGCATATTCTTCTAAATGGGTATGGGGTTGGAGTCCAATGAAGAAAATAGCAGGTTCAACTTTATCAGCCCCAAAAATCCGTTCGAGTTCGCGGTGATAAGCAATAGTTTGACGAATAGTTTCAGGACGTTCATCTATTACATTAAAGGAGTAGTTAACAGAAACTACATCATTGAAACCGGCGGATTTTAAATCACGACAATTTTGTAAAACAGTTCGTAAGTTATAACCCATTCGCATTTTGCGAACCAGTTCTTGAGAACCGCTTGTAATCCCGATTTCAAAATAATTCATGCCTGTTTTTACCATCAACTCACACAATTCGGGTGTTAAGTTGTCGGCTCTAATGTATGCTGCCCAATGAATATCTGACATTCCCGAATCAACGATTTTCTGGAGAAGTTCTACAGCATCATCAATGAATTTACGGGCGGGAATAAATTGAGCATCTGTAAACCAAAAGTTACGAATTCCTCGATTGTATAATTCTCGAATTTCCGCAACAACTTCGTCACTAGGGTTAATGCGGACTTGTTTACCCTCGACTACTGTATAAACACAATAACAGCAATTATGAGGACAACCACGTTTGGTTTGGACACCAATATAAAAATCCTGTTCTTGCAGGTAATAATTAAATTCCGGCCAAATGGTTTCGATGTAATCGTAATTACAAACTGTTTTTTCTAGGGGTGTAGGTTGTTCGTGAATTAGGCGTTGACGCGGTTTATTTTCTCCCACTACATAACAGCGTTCATCTCGAAAATCTTCACCATTAAGTAGTTTTGTCAGCAGGGTTTCTCCTTCACCTACAGAAATAATCGTTCCGGGCGGTGAGCTTTTACCCAACTGTTCATAAAAGACGCTAACTGCACCGCCACCTAAGACTACACGGGCTTGAGATTGATATTTTTGGGCGCGTTTTAAACCCCGTTTAACTAATCCTAAATTGCGCCATAATTCTACATAATAAGCAATAAAAATTCGTAATCCGCCAAAAGCACCACGCAATTTAATCAAGGGATTTTTTGCGTAGTAAAATTCAAAGGCGTTTTGGAGAGGATTACCGCCCCGTCCACCTACTGGCGCATAAATTTGAATATCCCGCCAAGAAAAGACGAGCAATGTGGGTTGAAACTCGTCAATACATCTGTCTAAGGCAGAAGTATAATCTAGTGGGGGGATTGTGCCTAAGTCAAAAATCCGCTGTTCTGCATGGGGAAATAGCTTGTGAACATGATCTGCAAGATAGACAACACCAATGGGAAAGATGGGGTTACAGGGAAGGCGAACGTAGAGGATTTTATTTGCGTTCATACGTATTTAAACTGTAATGCTTGCCGTAGTTGAGGAAAAGAGAGTTATACCAGCATTATCTTTGACATTTCAGTTGTTTTGTGGTGTGCAAAAATTTTTGCCGTTAGCAATCAGATTGAAAGCGAAAACTGCACTGCATAAAATTTGCTTTTTATATTATGTGGATGGTGTTTATACCACGGGGATTAAAATCCCTCCTGTCGCGGCTGGTGAGCCATGTCGAACCATCCCTTTCAGGGAGCCAAGCCCCCGAGTTTCCCACTTACCGCGAGATATTATGAACAAAATTTTCATATACATTTACCATAACATCGAGTTTATAAATTTAGCGATGATTTTTAGTTGTAATTCTAGAGATAGAGTCAGAGATAATTCAACTTACCAGCGAGAATAAAGTTTGGGGATAAGAGGCTGAAATTCTTATCTACAAACTATTTACAGAGATTCTATCGAAAATAAACAGCCAGATTTACGTTTATTAGCTATTTTGTAAAGTAAATATAAATTTATTTACAAAATTTTTAGAGAAACACTTGGTAAGCGAAAAACCCAGTGACTTCAGCCCTGAAAGTGTTAATCAACTTCGCTATTATTAGTTTCTGTGCTTTGCATAACCGTATCAAAACCCATTCTTTGTTCTGCATTTCGCAAAAAATAACCACTAATCATCGCAGATGCCAATAAGCGACCTAAATTTTCCCGATTAGTAGAAATAGTAATCCCGAACTGTTCAGAAGGTAAATTTCCTAAAAGTCCGATAATATTCCGTTCCATTACCTGCAAAACTTCCGTAGAAGTAGGTTTAGATAATTGGTTAACTGTTTCTGGACTTAATGATTTAACGTATTGCCATAATAAATTACTTGTTTCCGACTCACTATTAAAAAATTCTGATACTCGATTAGATTTGTTACTCACCTTTGACCTCCTGTACTGCCACTACTAACGACGGTGTTTGTGACTGGAATAACTGGTAGTTATTGCTGATTCTATTTAGTTAACTATTATATAATTCATGTCAACCAATCTAACAGTTTATTCCTTTCGAGGGAGTCGGTTTAACCGTACTAAAATGGGAGTGTTTTTCACCTATTTAGTGAGTATGGGTGGGGAAACTCCACCCACAAAGCAAAAAATAACTGACCATTGACTAATAACAACCGACTAACTGGCAAGGTACTCATTCATAGTCGCTTTAGATTTGCGAAGTTTGTTTAAAGCTTCGCGTTCAATTTGGCGGACTCTTTCCCGGCTAATATTCAAGACTTCACCAATTTTAGCCAGAGTTAAAGATTGTCCATCTACTAACCCAAAACGCAGGGTAATGACTTCCTTTTGTTGGGGAGTGAGTTCTGACATGATCCGTTCTAAGTCATAGGAGAGGGAAGTTTGCATGACAAAATCTTCCGGTGTTGCTCCTGTGTCTTCTAACATTTCTCCCAGTTCGGTGTCATAGTTATCTCCTAACCGCAAGTCTAGAGATAATGGCAGACGGGCTTTCTCTAAGTATTCTCGCACCTGCTTGGGTGTTAAATCTAACTCTTGAGATAATTCCGCTACTGTGGGCGCACGTCCTAGACCTTGGGATAGTTGCCGCTGGGCTTTTTTAATTTTGTTGAGTTTTTCCGTAATATGAATGGGCAAGCGAATAGTCCGGGCTTTTTCGGCGATCGCCCGAGTAATAGCTTGACGTATCCACCAATAGGCATAGGTAGAAAATCTGTACCCTTTGGTGGGGTCAAATTTTTCTACACCTCGTTGCATTCCGATGCTGCCTTCTTGAATGAGGTCAAGTAAATCAACATTGCGTTTAATGTACTTTTTGGCAACGGACACGACTAAACGGAGATTGGCTTCTACCATTTTCCGTTTGGCTATTTCACCAACAGCGATCGCCTGATTTAATTCTGATACT
Organism: Dolichospermum sp. UHCC 0315A; assembly: GCF_008121535.1. Lineage (GTDB taxonomy): Bacteria > Cyanobacteriota > Cyanobacteriia > Cyanobacteriales > Nostocaceae > Dolichospermum > Dolichospermum lemmermannii. The sequence goes on along the minus strand of NZ_CP043056.1, from coordinate 3,380,202 downwards.
TCTATATCAGAGGCTGCTGCCCACTCTTCTACACTGGGTTCATGACCTAACCGGGTAGCAAGACCTTCCCGGATCTCATGCAAAGCAGTAGATCGTTGCACCTGTTTACCATAAAAAATTTCTTCTTCGTGGGTGAGGAGTGGCACACGGCCAATCTCACGCAGGTAAGTCCGCACGAGGTCGGTGGCTGATTGAGCGGTCTTCATGGCGCTACTCTTGGGTAATGGTGGGTTTGCTGATAGGGTCGTTAACGGAATAATGTTTTGAGTTGGTCACACCCGATCAACTCAGGTTACTCTTATTTGGGAAATTAGGTACTTTACTGCTAAAGGTTACACCTGTCTGCTTGTTTCCACAAGTATCTATAGTTAGATACACAGTAGCAAGTCAAACATTTTTTGTGTTTTCGGGAATATTAATAATTGTAACATTTATGAGAATAATTTGACTATAGGGAAACCCGCACTTTGGCCGTAATTTGAGATCACCTCAGACGCTGAAATTACTGAATAGCATACATTTACTGGGATAACGATCAATTCTCTAGAGCGGAAATAGCTTCCTCATATTTGTTAAAATATCTCAATGATAACCATAATTATTCTTTTGTAACAATTGCTTAATAATGTCGGACTATGATTTTTAGGATTATTTTGATGAAGATGAGGAAAACGTCTGAACTATGATTTTTCTGATTATTTTGATTAATATGAGGGATTTTCCCGATAAATCCGCAGGATTCATCATAAAAATCATCAAAGGTCTGAACTATGATTCTTGTGATTCTTTTAATTAAGATGATATATCTGTCGTAAAAATCATAGATTTCTGCGAAAAACTAGCCAAATAATCATAAAAATCATCAAAATCACAAAAATCATAGTTTAGACAATTAACTCATGGGACAGTATTCTTGGATTACCTTGACATCCAAAGTTGTGTTTTGCAGAGAATAGATAGCAGCGGCTGTGGCTCTAGCACCTGCAATAGTGGTAATAATGGGGATTTTGTAGCCTAAAGCCGTGCGACGAATTAGCTTAGAATCGGCATGAGCTTCTTCTCCAGAGGGTGTATTGATGATGAGTTGAATTTTTTGATTTTTAATCGCATCCAGGACGTGGGGACGACCTTCATGGAGTTTGAGGACAGATTGAATTTCTAACCCTTGTTCCTGAAGAACTTGACGCGTTCCTTGGGTAGCCATGATTGTAAAGCCTAACTTAATAAACTCCTTGACTACATCTGCTGCGAGAGGTTTGTCTCTGTCACTCATGGAAACAAATACAGTTCCTTGAAGCGGTAATTTTTCCCCTGCGCCTAATTCTGCTTTAGCAAAGGCGCGGCCGAAATCGCTGTCAATACCCATTACTTCGCCAGTTGAGCGCATTTCTGGACCCAAAATGGTATCTGTACCGGGGAACTTACTAAATGGTAAAACCGCTTCTTTGACGGCAATATGAGAGGGAATGACTTCTTTTGTAAATTTCACTTCCTCTAAGGTTTTCCCCGACATAATTAAGGATGCGAGTTTGGCTAATTGTACCCCTGTGGCTTTAGATACAAATGGAACTGTCCGTGATGCTCTGGGGTTAGCTTCCAAAATATACACTTGGGGAGAATAACCATTTGCACCAACTACAGCAAATTGAATATTCATTAATCCCACGACAGATAGAGCTTGTGCTAGTTGAACTGTCCATAACCGGATTTGGTTGAGGACTGCGGGAGAAAGGGAAATGGAAGGTAAGGAACAAGCTGAGTCACCGGAGTGAATTCCCGCCTGTTCAATGTGTTCCATGATGCCACCAATGACAACATTACCAGTATGATCGGCGATCGCATCTACATCCACTTCAATGGCGTTTTCTAAGAACTTATCAATTAAAATCGGGTGATCTGGTTCTACTTGCACAGCAAAGGTCATGTAGCGTTCTAATTCAGTATCAGAATAAACGATTTCCATTGCTCGTCCGCCTAATACATAACTAGGACGGACTACTACTGGATAACCAATCCGCTTGGCAACAATCAAAGCATCTTCATAACTTCTCGCCATACCATTAGGCGGTTGGGCGATATTTAATTCTTGCAGAATCTTTTCAAAGCGTTCCCGGTTTTCCGCCATATCTATAGAATCGGGTGATGTTCCCCAAATCTTGGTGATACTATTGGAGTTTTGTAAATATTCTTGCAGGGGAATGGCTAATTTTAATGGTGTTTGTCCACCGAATTGGACAATTATCCCCACGGGGTTTTCGGCTTCAATGATGTTAAGAACGTCTTCTTTCGTCAATGGTTCAAAATACAGGCGATCGCTGGTATCGTAATCTGTAGAAACTGTTTCTGGGTTAGAATTGACCATAATTGTTTCATACCCGGCATCATGTAGAGAATATGCAGCATGACAACAACAATAATCAAACTCAATTCCTTGACCAATGCGGTTTGGTCCACCACCCAAAATCATCACCTTGGGTTTATCTGTTGGTAATACTTCCGTTTCTTCTTCGTAGGTAGAATAGTAATATGGGGTCAGAGCCTCAAATTCAGCAGCACAGGTATCAACAGTTTTGTAAACGGGGATAACTTCTAACTGTTTGCGATAGGTGCGAACTTCATCTTCTTTGGTTTTTGTAGCATAGGCTATTTGGCGATCGCTAAAACCATTTCTTTTGACATCATACATTTGTGCTTTTGTCAACTGCTTCAGAGGAGTCCGCTTGAGAAACTTTTCTATTTCTAGCAGTTCTTGTAATTTATCTAAAAACCAAGGGTCAATTGCCGTTAGTTCGTAGATTTCCTCATTACTCATTCCCAACTGCATAGCATGACGCACAGAAAAGATGCGTTCTGGGTTAGGAGTCCGCAATTGAGCGCGAATTTGTTCCCCACTGGGCAATTTTTCGGCTTTATCACAACCCCAACCAGCGCGTCCGGTTTCTAGGGAACGCAAAGCTTTTTGGAAGGATTCATTAAATGTCCGGCCAATAGCCATGGCTTCGCCCACAGACTTCATTTGGGTAGTTAAAACCGCTTCTGAACCAGGGAATTTTTCAAACGCAAACCGGGGAATTTTCGTAACTACATAGTCAATTGTTGGTTCAAAGCAAGCGGGAGTTTTTTTGGTGATATCGTTTTGCAATTCATCCAAAGTGTAACCTACAGCTAACTTAGCCGCGATTTTCGCAATGGGAAAACCTGTAGCTTTGGAAGATAAAGCCGAACTGCGGGAGACACGGGGGTTCATTTCAATTACCACCACGTCACCATTAACGGGATTTACGGCAAACTGGATATTAGAACCGCCGGTTTCGACACCAATTTCGCGGATAATTTTAATTGCCATATCCCGTAACCGTTGATATTCTTTATCGGTCAGGGTTTGGGCAGGGGCAACGGTGATAGAATCTCCGGTATGAATCCCCATAGGGTCGAGATTTTCGATAGAACAGATAATCACGACGTTATCGGCTAAATCCCGCATTACTTCTAGTTCATACTCTTTCCAACCCAATAAAGATTGGTCAATGAGAATTTGGGAAACGGGACTAGCGTCAATCCCTACTTGCGCCATTTCTTCAAATTCTTCTTGATTATAGGCGATACCCCCACCAGTCCCCCCCATTGTAAAGGCTGGACGGATAATTAAAGGATATGTGCCAATTTGGAGAGCGATCGCTTTTGATTCATCTAAAGTGGAAGCTGTACCACTGGGACACACAGCCACCCCAATCTTAGCCATAGCTTCATTAAACAGTTTTCTGTCTTCGGCTTTTTCAATAGCTGGTAATTTCGCACCAATTAACTCAACGTTGTATTTATCTAAAACGCCATTTTTCGCTAACGCTACAGCCAAGTTAAGGGCAGTTTGTCCTCCCATTGTTGGCAACAAAGCATCTGGACGTTCTTTGGCAATAACTTTTTCGACTATTTCCGGTGTCAGCGGTTCAATATAGGTGCGGTCGGCTGTTTCCGGGTCGGTCATGATTGTCGCTGGGTTAGAGTTTACCAGCACGACTTCATAGCCTTCTTCTCGCAAGGCTTTACAGGCTTGAGTTCCAGAGTAGTCAAATTCACAGGCTTGGCCAATTACTATTGGACCTGAACCTAACAGGAGTATTTTTTTGAGGTCTTGACGACGGGGCATAGTTTTTACCTTAGATGACAAAAATACAAATCTTGACTATTTTAAGGGTCTTTATGTCCTCATTATCAACTTTTCCGGGTAGCGGTTGCGTTAAGGGGAAGAATTTATGGGAATGGGGGATTTTTGGTAATGGTTTTTACGTTTTTTTTCTCACGCAGAGGCGCAGAAGCACAAAGAGAATTTAATTGTTTATTTATTCGTTATGGATTATGACAATAAGTAAGTCGGCCCAATAAAATCGATATATGTTTAGTTTTGTAAAAACCGTGAAACACCCTATTTATAAGGTATTCGTTAATTTATATTTCGTTACATAGATTGATTTTTTAACGCCGACCTACTTAAAGCTGCACAGATAATTAATTTATCTTTCTTTATCTGCGTTTATCTCCGTTCATCTGCGTTCAATTATTTATTGTTAGATATATAAAATAGGCAATAAAAATAATTGCTTTTAAATGCCTGATATAGAAAATGGCAGAAATGGTAATTTACTCTTTTCTGCCAAAAGGATTAATTTTGTAAAATTCTCAATTACTAAAATTTTCTCTGTGTTGATTTTGTTAAATTGAGATTATGAGAAGTTTAATTTTGAGCAAGTTGCACAAAACCCAAGGTTAAACTATCTTTAGCTAGGAAATGAGCTAAGTGATAAGCTCTTTCTTCAGTTTTTAAGAGGATTTTTTCGTATAAGTAGCGTGTGCCTCTATCACCTAAACTCTCTGCCTGTGCGGCTTGACGGCGAATTACTCCAATTAATGCTTGTTCGGCAATTAGGTTATTTTCTACCATCTTCCGAGCAGAAAATACGCCATCTGCTTCTGGTTCAAAACAGCATAATTCAGCTAATTTGCTGAAACTTGCTGCGGGAATACCACCCAAACCATTCAAGCGCTCGCCGATTTCATGGATGTGATCTTGTACTTCTTTATAACTGGCGTTAAAGAATTCATGCAGTGAATTAAATTCTGCACCTTCAACTACAAAATGATGTTTTTGGTATTGTAAGTACAATGCCTGAAAACTAGCTAATACGACATTAAATCCTTCAACAACTGGGGCGGTAACACTGTGATCTAGTAATACAGGATTGTCGTAAACCTGACCAAAATTGTGTAATATAGTTTGCGTATCAGACATGGTTTTTCTCTCTTTTTAACAGTTATGATTTTTAACTGCTTACTTTTAACATCTTAGCATTTTCAAAATAAAATCAAGGCTACTAAATCTAAAAAATTTTGGCATTATTACCAATCATAAGTATTAATTTCTTGCCTATATCTGTGCTTAAAGATATATATTTGGTATTTATCTTGACTTGATTCTCAAAGTGTGCATATCTCTCTATAAATAAAATATGAGATTTTTTCTCAAAATTAATGACAATATTTTGCAGTTAGTGTATTCTAAAGAAAGAAGCTAAACTCCGACTAACTCGCAAATTTAGGCTGTGGGTTTCTAGTTTTACTGCAATTTTATGGCATTTTGAGGGCTACTCGCTTGAAATCTTCTAGCTCGGACACAGATAAAAAGCACGTTATTGATATAAGTTGGGCAGATCGTTGGCAGGTTTATCAACGCTTACAAGAGTTAGATGTAATTTGTGTTTGTGAAACTAACCAGCCTTTAATGGTAGAAATAAATAACCCCACCGCAGCTATACAACTTTGGAGTGTAATTCAACAATTCACTGCTTCTCGTCAAGACTTGATTAAGAATCTTGAAGCTTGTTGGTGGAAAACGTCGGAACTGTGATTTTTTTGATTCTTGTGATTTTTGTGATGATGATTTTTTACTTCTGACTCTTAACCATTATTTATAGTGAATGAGAAAACGTCGGAACTGTGATTTTTGTGATGATGATTTTTTTTACTTCTGACTCTTAACCATTATTTATAGTGAGCGAAGTTGAACCATGAGTATATCTACTAATGCAGCAGTAACGGAATTTTGTTTTGAAGGCAGATTTTTGGATTTTGTCATCAAGGATGGATATAAGCTAAAAGGTTTGTTATTGGGAACTTCTGAGGGTGAATGTTATATAAAATTAGCCAAGCATTTACGGAGTGCTTTTGATTTGCGTTTACCTCAAGGGACTTGGCTGCAAGTTGTGGGGACAAAACAATACAACGCGAAAAAAGATCAGGTAACTCTGGTAGGGGAACGAGTTATGGCTGCAAGTGCTGATATGGGAACAGTTGCAGCGCAAATTCCAGTTAAGACGAAACCAGCTAAAACGCAAACAATTCTAGTTTGTCAAAAATCTGATTGTATGAAACGTGGTGGTAAAGCTTTGTGTCAAGCTTTGGAGTCGGAGTTAATAAATAATGGTTTAGAAGATTCAGTCACTATTAAAGGGACTGGCTGTATGAAAAACTGTAAAGCTGGTCCTAATTTAGTGATGCCCGATAAAACTCGTTATAGTAAAATAAAAGCTGAACAAGTTCCTGCTTTGATAGATAAGCATTTTCCTGGAGACATTCGGGAGAAAGCAGAGGATATGAGGGTAAATATTCCCAGCTTTGTGGAAGTTTAGTGAATTACTCTTCAAAGTATTGCTAATATATTCAGCAAGATATCGCTGTCAAATAATACCTATTTCAACTATATTTCTCCTCTAGATAATTAACATAAATTTCCTCTGGATTTTCTGATTCTAAGCGAATTACACCTATTAGGCTTTGTGTCCAGGGGTCAAGTTCAGATAAGGTTTCTAGGCTGGGTTGAGGAGGAATAGAAGATAGTGTTTCTTGTTGAATTGATGCTAGTAAGGTTTGTACAAGAGTCCAGCGTTCTTTGATTGGTAATTCTAATACCTGTTCTGGCAATTCTTGTAATTTAATCATTACTTTGCGGTTAACTTGATTATTCACTATTTTAACAGATAACAATGTTGGGTTTATTTGCGCCTTTCTAAATTGCAACAGAAGATGCAGTAAGGGATGACAAGAAAATCATTACTTCTTGTATTAATGGATGTTGTTGTAATATCTTAATTTCTTGATCATTTATATTGCTAAATATTCTCTCACTAATTGATTGTTCTTTACCTAAGACTGTCTCTAAAAATTCTTTAGGTTTACTTTGAGCAAATTTCCATTCTAAATCATTAAATTGACGTTGGGAAATTTTTTCAATTAATGGTTTATTTTGGAGAAATATAATTTCCATTTCGGGAATAGCTAAAGATACTTGAAAAGGGGTTTTAGCCGCAGCACGACGTAATAAATAATTAACTAAATCCCTTTTTTCAAATATTTGAGATTCGTTATCTGTATTAGCATCTAAAATTAATATTACAGGAATATGTCTAGTAGCAATGAGGGAACTTGCTAATGATCTTACTTCATACTGACTGTCACCTACTACTATTTTCACATCTTGAATTAAATTTTTAGGTAGTAATTTTTCTAGGATTTCTTGGTTTTTATTACCTTCTAATACTATATAAGATAAAGTCATGATAGAACCTCTGTTTTAATGTTATAATTAGCTAGTCCTTGTTCAACACAAATACGATATTTTTTGATTAATGCTCTACGTATACACTCATTTTCTAAGGAATATTTAATTTCTTCTCCTCCCCACAATAGAATAGTTTGAGGTGCAACAAATCCGGCTAAAGTTTCCGATGCTTCTGTAAATCCACTACGACTAAATATACTCCCAATAGTGGCTGCTGGTCTGCGTAATAGTTGATTTCTTAGCTTGGCTATAGGTTCAATTTTAACAGGTTTTGCTGTGTCTTTACATTCTATTATACAAGATAAGCCATCTGCATAAACTACTCCGTCAATTTGTTCTATTTCTTCTCCATCTAAATACACGCTGTAAGGCCAGGTTACTTCAGCGTTGTTAATTTGAAATGCTCGTAAAACGAGATATTCTAACGCTTTACCTGCATCCCAATTTGGTGTATTACCTGATTCAATTTCTGACCATAATTTGATTAAATCATCCCAGTTATAGCTGGTAATTCTTGCTTTATATTCTGCTTCTGTGGTCATGATTCTATCTGATGTGTCGTATGTTATAGCTTATTATCATTAATTTTACGTTACGCTGTTATTGATTATTGTTGGGTTTCCTTGCGTCAACCCAACCTACTAAATTACTACATTATAAGCATTTCCATTTTCCCAAAAGATCCCCGACTTCTTTTCAAGATTTTTCTAGTCAACAAATAATTAATCTTAGAAGTCGGGGATCTGAAAAATGAAGTGCGGAATATGGGTTATAGAGGATAAACTATCTGCATAAACTACTCCATCTATTAAATTAGCTCATTATCTGATAAAAATTAAATTAATAGAGATAAAAACTAGGTTACTATCAATTAGTAACCTAAACAATCATTTGGTAAAAGATTCAAGATAAAATCTCTATTTTATTGTTCAGAGAGATGAATTGTTGAATCGAGAACAGCAATTAAAGGCTTTTGCATCTGTTTTGAGAAAGCTTGTTTTTGCACCACAAGCCAAACCCGAAGAGAACAGTGCTACCAACAACAGGGAGCGCGTCGGTTTCCCAGGGAACTGCTGTGACAACGACATTATCCAAAGCAGGCCCATAGGGGGTATTATCGAGACTGGCAAAGGAAAGGGTAGTACTATTACTACTGGCTACAAAACCAAAGGTTTTGGACAACCATCCCATATTCGCGAAAGTTTTCCCCGTAACATCAAAAGTAAAATTCTGGGAACTTCCCCCAGCCGACACCTTTAATGTTTTAACTGTTGGATTACCATCCAGATTACCAGCCAAATCGAAGCTAACTGAATACGGAGTTCCTGGCTGAGTCACAAAAGTTTGTGCGATACTCCCAGCTTGCAAATGATTTAAATCTAAACTAAAACTACCATTGGAATTCTGCCACAATGTGTTGATATAATCAATAGCTCCACTGGTAACTGTCCAATCATTAATGGCAGTTGAATTAGTAGGTACGGTTACAAAAGGAAAACCACTACCTAATGATGAATTTTCAAAGCTACCATTTTTGATCAAATTGATGGCTGAGGCAGGATTGGTCGCTAATAAAAAAGAAGCAGAGAAACCAGTTAGAGTAAGAATCTGAAACAGTGTAATGGGAAATGTTTTCATTGTAATTATGAAGATACAGCAAGTTCAGCTTGAGTGAGGTACACCTTATTAGTATGATAACTCATACTACGTATTTGTAGCAACTGCTGATGCTACACCAATTTAAGTGTTGAAGCGGTTTTTAACTAACCACTCCAGACACAGACAACACAGAAACCAGAATAGTCATCTATAACTAATTCTCAATTAGTCTTGTTTTATTTGATAGGATTTAAAATTGCTTATGCAGTAAAGATAGTTCTTCCTCGTCGGTACTATGCTAACACGGTATTGGCTTCGTGTCAAGAGATTTCTTTCTTTTAAACGCGAAAAAATAATGTTTTTGAAATCTGATCATGTAGCGAAGCCATATTATCCTATTTATTTACTGCTAATAACTGGGAGTTTTCTAATCTTGACAGCCACTTTTCTAAATAAACTTGAATGGCTTTTTTCTCAGATAAATCTTGAGTATCTAAGGGATAAGGTAAAAGTCCTAAAATCGCGGCGCTAGTTACACAAAACATCGACTTTTGGAAACTCATACAAATTTGTATTCGCAAATCATCTTCACTTCTGAGACTGCGACGATAAATATTATGTAAATATTCTGGCAAATAATGACGCATATCTTGCATTAATAATGTGGGAGGAATTCCTGCACCACCAATAGGTAAAGGATCTGCGTATAATGCACCATATTGAAATCGAGATTGATCTGGAGGAACTTGATATGCTTGAGCGTTTAAAGACACTGTTCCTAAAAATGGTGTACCTCTAAAAAATACGGCTTCTACATAGGGAACTGCGGTATCTGCAAGGAAGGTTAAACCAACTGATTTGGGAATCAGATCATAGACTTTATCGCCAATTTTGACACTGTATGTAATTGGTGTCATTGCATCTGCAACTAAAGCCAGTTTAATATGTTCTACAACTTGGGGAATTGATTTAATTTGTCCGTTGTCATAGCGATCTGATAGACTCAGAAACATATCAGCCATGACTCGCCAAAATTGACCTAAACCAGTATAATAAGCGGAGACTCGTAACTGTTCTATTAAGAATTCGGGAAACAGTTCATTAAGTCCCAAAATCAGGGGATTATATTTAAATTTAGCAGTAATAACAGCTTTTGCTCTATCTTGAAATTCTTTAGTATCTAAATATGCGTCTAAACCACCACCACCATGCCACATCATGGTTTTCATGCAATATTCGGCATATTCAAAATTAATCCGATCATGCCATAAATGACGGATTAATTTAGCAAAAGAAACATCACCATCAAAATATTTAAAGAAGGGAAAAAATATTAAAAATTGATGTTCAGCAATGTAGATAAGATTTTTAGAATAAGCATCTAAAACCACTCCATAACTTTTAAGAATGCCAACAACTTCTAAAACGTTTTCGGGACTATCTTTGAGTAATGCTTCTCCAGTTTGTAAGCGGTGAATATATTCAGCTAGAGGGTTGTAGGTGGGATTTTTTTGAGTTTTCATGATGTCAATTCTCCTGGAATTCAACTGTCTTAACTATGATGTTTGGGATTTTTTTGATTTGTTTGATGATCTGGTTGTGGTGATTATCGGCCTCCACTGTCTTAACTATGATTTTTGGGATTTTTTTGATTTGTTTGATGATCTGGTTGTGGTGATTATCGGCCTCCACTGTCTTAACTATGATTTTTGGGATTTTTTTGATTTGTTTGATGATCTGGTTGTGGTGATTATTTTTCTCGGAAAGTTAAGAATCCAATAGTTCCCGACTTGCTACTAGATGATGATTATTCGTTTTTACCATTGTAGTAATTGTGGCTTGGGTATAATGGACTAACCAATTAGGTTGAATGCCGAAAATAACGATCGCTACTGCTAGAATGATGGCAGGGATGCGATCGCTCCAATACACACAAGGTAAGTTCATCACTGCTGCTGATAACCGCCCAAAAAAGGCACGATTCAGGAGAATTAGGAAGTAAACCGCAGTTAAACCATTTCCGAGCATTGCTAACAATGTTTGTACCGGAAAAACTGCAAAACTGCCCCGAAAAACAATAAATTCGGAAATAAATCCCACCATTCCCGGTATACCTGCACTGGCCATAACGGCAAAAATCATTAAACTACCAATAACTGGTAAACCTCGTTCTGGGTTTAATAGTCCCCGAATGACATTTAAATCTCGACTACCAGCTTTTTTGTAAACAACTCCCACCAACAGAAATAACATAGCGGATATTAATCCGTGACTAATCATTTGCATTACTGCCCCCAAGACGCTGAGGGGTGTGGATGCGGCTGCTGCTAACAAGACATAGCCCATGTGGCCGATAGAACTATAAGCCACCATTTTTTTCATGTCTGTTTGCGCGATCGCACAAGATGCCCCAAACAAGACGCTAACTACTGCCCATGTAGCTAACCAAGGTGCTGCATAAGCCCAAGCATCTGGCAATAAATTCATGCCAAATCGCAGTAAGCCATAAGTCCCTAATTTTAATAATATCCCAGCCAACAGCACAGATATGGGTGTGGAGGCTTCCACGTGGGCATCTGGTAGCCAAGTATGGAAGGGAACGAGGGGGATTTTAATACCAAATCCTACTAAAATGCCGACAAGGAGTAAAATTTGCGTTGCTAAGGGTAGAGATTGGCAATTTAAGGTTGCTAGTCCAAAACTGGTAGAACCACTCAACCAAACCATTCCTAAGAAACTGGCTAAAATAACGATTCCTGAAAAAGCTGTATAAATCAGAAATTTCGTCGCTGCATAACCTCGTTTTTCACCTCCCCAAATCGCAATTAGCAGATATAGAGGTATTAATTCCAGTTCATAAAACAGGAAGAATAATAATAAATCCTGTGCTAAAAATGCTCCAGTTACTCCAGCACTTAATAGCAGAATTAGAGAGTAGTAAAATCTCGGACGTTGTTGGGATTCATCGCTGCTATAAATAGCAATACAGGTTAATAATCCATTAAGAATTAATAAAGGTAGTGATAAACCATCTATCCCCAGATTGTAGTTTAAGCCAATAGCATCTACCCAAGGTAAGGATTCAGCAAATTGTTGACCAATTTCTCCAGGGTTAAACTGAGTTGCTAGGAAAATACTCCATGCGAAAATAATCACGCTAAAGACGAAAGCAATGATTCGGGATAGTTTACCAGAGATGGTAAAAGGATAGAAACCAATAAAAGCCGCACCAATTAACGGCAGTAAAATCAATGTACTCAGCATAGAAGTTGGGGAGGTTGGGGAGGTTGGGGAGGTTGGGGAGGTTGGGGAGGTTGGGGAGGTTGGGGAGGTTGGGGAGGTTGGGGAGGTTGGGGAAGAATATTACCAATTACCCATTACCAATTACCCATTACCAATTACCCATTACCAATTACCAATTACCCATTACCAATTAGCCATTACCTAAAAAGGCAATTTGTCGAATAAACCCAATGAGAAACTAATGGCAAAACCGAGGATGCTAATGACAATGAGGATTGTTAGCATATAGCCTTGGGATTGACCAGAAATGCTGTATTTCAAACTTTGTCCGCTAAAAATCGCAGCAAAGCCGATTAAGTTGACTAGACCATCTACCAAAAAGCGATCGCTCCACGCGGATATCCTCGATAACAGCGCCACAGCACTTACAATCGTTAAGCGATAAATGCGGTCTATGTAAAAATCATAGCCTAATAAATCTTGGATAAATCTCCAAACCAAAATTCTCGATCTTGACCAGGCTTTGTGGAGATGAATTGTTGCGCCAATAGTTACTCCAGCAACCGTAGAAGCGACTAAAGATCCAACTATATACCAATCGAGGCTTTCCCAACTAGGTAATAAATACCATTGCTGTAGCATCAGCGGTAATAATAGAGTGAGTATAGTTAAAGTTACCATTGGTAATGCCATTGGCCAGGCAACTTCTGGAGCGCGGCGGCTTTTGGGTTGGGGTTGTCCCCAAAAAACTAACCGGAATACCCTAGTTAAATTCAAAGCCGTTAAGCCATTAACTAAGATTAAAACCACAATTACCCAAGGGCTAATTTTGACTAAGCCATCAGCCCATGCTATCATTGCCCAAAAACTGCCCAGTGGTAGTAGTGTTACCATACCTGCTGAACCGACGACAAAAGCCGTGGTTGTGGCTGGCATTCTTGACCACAAACCCCCCATTTCTGTCAAGTCTTGAGTTTGGGTAGTGTAGATAACTGAACCAGAACTCATGAATAACAAGGCTTTGGCAATGGCATGACTCAGAAGTAACATTAACGCCACTCCACCCTGTTCCAAGCCTACCGCTAAAAATACCAATCCCATGTAAGCACTGGTGGAATGGGAGAGCGATCGCTTAATATCAATTTGGGCAATAGATACCAATGTTGCTCCCAATGCTGTCATTATCCCCAGCACCACTAAAGTATTTAAGGCAATGGGGGACAAAGATAATAATGGTTGAACTTTGTAGAGAAAATAAGCACCCCCACCTACCACTAGAGAGTTTCGCATCACCGAAGCTGGGTTCGGTCCTTCCATCGCTTCGTCTAACCACAGGTGCAGGGGAAATTGGGCGCACTTACCCGCAGGACCAGCAATTAAACCTAAACAGAGTAAAGTTGATGTGACTGGATTTAAATCAGCAGTTTGCGCCCACTCATACAAATCCGAAAAATTTAAGCTGCCGGCTAAAGTAGAAAGAGTCACTACAGCCATCAATAGCAACAAATCTCCTACCCGCTTCGTTAAAAAGGCATCTCGCGCTGCGGTCACTACCAAGGGTTGAGCATACCAAAATCCGACCAGTAAATAAGTAGAAAGGGTGAGAACTTCCAGCAAAGCATAGCTGAGAAACAAGGAATCACTAATTGCTAGACCGCTGAGGGCGGCTTCAAAAAATCCCACCAGACCAAAAAACCGGGCTAAGGACCAATCTTTTTCCATGTAGCCTAGTGCGTAAATTTGCGCCAACAGACTTAATCCAGTAATTAAAACTGTCGCCCCCACACTGACTACGGAAATTTCTAAAGCAAAAGATAATTGAAAATCAGCAGCTTGAAACCAAGTAATTACTAAATTTTCTTGATCCCGATTCCAGATATCTTTAAATACTAATAAACTATGGACAAAACCTAAGATGGTAGTCAATAAGTTCAAGTAGGCCGCAGGTCTTGGTCCTGTAAGTTGGATGATTCCTATGCTCCAAGGCAAAGTTAAAATTGCCCCTAGTAAGCTATAAAGAGGCACGAACCAACTTGTTAAAAATAGAAACTCATTCATCTAATATTTTCCTTGACAACTCAGTTCCGATTCTCTTAAACAGCCTTTAAATAATCATTTGCTCAAAAAACAATATCTTTGAGAAAATCTATGTTTTCTTAACTTTTCTTAGCTCAATATGCCTAAGCACATTTACTTTAGATTAGCCTATTGTTGAGCTATTAAATATAATTTAACATTTTAGATATTCTAATAATTGTTGAACAACATTTTTTATTTTTCTGCTTTTTTTAAATTTGTTTTTTAGGTACGTTGGTAAAATTTGCAGATTTTTACCCACTGTTTATGGCAATAGCGAATCACAGGAAAGATATAGCCAGTAGCTCGTCTGTCCCATATATAGCACTCACCAATCCTCCTCATCAAAGAATTAGCTTGGGCTATGAACTATAGTAATTCTCAAACTGATAAAGAAATTATAAAGCATAAGTTGTCACTGTAGGGATCAGTAAACTTTAATGTCACAAAAGACCCTATAAAGTTTTGTTAACTTTTTTTAATCTATTTTATTACAAACTATTATAGTAATTTATGTTGCCAGGGATGCCAAGGTTTCATAAGCTAAGATGTGGCGGTATTTTGGAATCAGGATGAGCATCCCCGTCCAAAATTTCCATCCATAGTTCTAATTCGATTAATTTTTTAGGAGTTCTGCGATGCCAATTGCAGTTGGAATGATTGAAACTAAAGGCTTTCCCGCAGTAGTAGAAGCTGCTGACGCAATGGTGAAAGCCGCCCGTGTGACTTTAGTAGGATATGAAAAAATTGGTAGCGCTCGCGTTACAGTCATTGTCAGGGGAGATGTTTCTGAAGTGCAAGCTTCGGTAGCTGCTGGCGTTGAAGCGGCAAAAAGAGTCAACGGTGGTGAAGTGGTATCTACCCATATCATTGCTCGCCCCCACGAAAACTTAGAATATGTCTTGCCAATTCGTTATACAGAAGCCGTAGAACAGTTCCGCGCTTAGTTTAAATCTGGTACAAGTAAAAATTTAATTTAAGGACAAAAACAAATGTCAATTGCAGTAGGAATGGTAGAAACTCTAGGCTTTCCAGCCGTAGTCGAAGCTGCTGATGCCATGGTAAAAGCTGCTCGTGTTACCTTGGTTGGTTATGAAAAAATCGGTAGTGGTCGGGTAACAGTTATCGTGCGTGGTGACGTTTCCGAAGTTCAAGCTTCCGTAGGTGCGGGAGTGGAATCAGTTAAGCGTGTTAACGGTGGACAAGTGCTATCTACCCACATCATTGCTCGTCCTCACGAAAACTTGGAATATGTCCTCCCCATTCGTTATACCGAAGATGTAGAACAATTCCGGGAAGGTGTTAACACAATTCGCCCTTTCGGTAGAAGACCATAATTAATAATGCAAATTGCCAGAGTTCGTGGCACAGTAACTAGCACCCAAAAAGATCCCAGTCTGCGGGGTGTGAAGCTACTAATGTTGCAATTAATAGATGAAAATGGCAATCTCCTGCCAGTATACGAGGTAGCAGCCGATAACAGTGTAGGGGCAGGAGTGGATGAGTGGGTACTTGTCAGTCGTGGCAGTGCTGCTCGTCAATTATCAGGTAATGAACAACGACCGTTAGACGCAGCAGTAGTGGCAATTATAGACACCATTTACGTTGAAGATCGTGTAATTTACAGCAAAAAAGACCAGTATAGATAGTCAGGGAAGAGGTAATGGGTAATAGGTGATGGGTAATGGGTGATGGGTGATGGGTGATGGGTAATAGGTGATGGGTAATAGGTGATGGGTGATGGGTGAAAACTTACCAATGACCAATGACCAATGACCAATGACCAATGACCAATGACCAATGACCACTGACCAATGACCAATGACCACTGACCAATGACCACTGACAAAAAGCTTATTTCAGGAGGAATCTCGCAATGGTAGTCCGCAGCACGGCGGCACCCCCAACCCCGTGGTCAAGGAGTTTAGCAGAACCAAACATTCATGAAACTGCATTTGTCCACTCTTCTTGTAACCTCATTGGTGATGTCAATATAGGTGCAAATGTAATTGTTGCTCCGGGGACTTCGATTAGAGCCGATGAAGGGACACCTTTTTGTGTTAGTGAAAATACTAATATTCAAGATGGTGTCGTTATTCATGGGTTGGAGCAAGGCCGAGTCATTGGTGATGATGGCAAGGAATACTCAGTATGGGTTGGGAAAAGTGCCTCCATTACCCACATGGCACTGATTCATGGACCTGCTTACGTTGGCGATAGTTGTTTTATTGGCTTTCGTTCTACGGTATTTAATGCCAGGGTGGGTGCAGGTTGCATTGTCATGATGCACGCCTTAATTCAGGATGTGGAAATTCCACCGGGTAAATACGTAGCTTCTGGATCAGTAATTACTACCCAGCAGCAAGCGGATAGATTGCCAGATGTCCAAGTGCAGGATCAAGAATTTGCTCACCATGTAGTCGGGATTAATCAGGCTTTGCGGGCTGGTTATCACTGTGCTGCGGATAGCAAGTGTATTGCGCCTATTCGGGATGAACTTAATCTTTCCGTAGCTAAATTTTATACAAGTACAAGCATTGAAGTCGAAGAGTTAGAAAGGAGCAGTGACGTGGCGAGCTATAGCTTAGGTGCAGAAACAGTAGATCAATTACGTTATCTACTAGAACAAGGATTTAAAATTGGCACAGAACACGTAGACCAAAGACGGTTTCGGACAGGTTCTTGGCAAAGTTGTCAAGCCATTGCAACTCGGTCTTTAGGTGAAGCTGTTTCTGCTGTAGAGTCTTGTTTGAGAGACCACAGCGGCGAATATGTGCGTCTATTTGGGATTGACAACAACAGAAGACGGGTATTGGAAACTATTGTTCAACGTCCTGAAGGTGTTGTTGCTGGTATATCTAGCTTTAAAGCCCCTGCTGCTGCATCTGCTGGCAGTTACAACGGTAATGGTAATGGCAACGGTACTGCTGTTGGTAGTGCCAAACTGAGTGCGGAAACTGTAGATCAAATCCGTCAACTTTTGGCTGGTGGTTTCAAAATTGGGACAGAACACGTAGATGAGCGCCGTTTCCGTACAGGTTCTTGGGATACCTGTCAACCAATTGAATCTAATTCGACTCAAGCAGTTGTGTCTGCTTTGGAAGAGTGCATTGAAACTCATCAAGGCGAGTATGTACGTTTAATTGGGATTGACACCAAGGCTAAACGTCGCGTATTGGAAGCAATTATCCAAAGACCAAACGGACAAGTAGTATCTTCTGGTAGCACCAAATCATTTACCAGTACAAGTTCTGGAACTGCAACTGCAACGGCGACAGCTACCAGCACCCGTTTAAGTAGTGAAATAGTCGGTCAATTGCGCCAACTGTTGTCCAGTGGGGCAAAAATTGCAATTGAACACGTAGATCAACGCCGCTTCCGCACAGGTACTTGGACAGTTGCGGGTCAAATTCAGGCTACATCTGAAAGAGAAGCGATCGCTGCTTTAGAAGGATATGTTTCTGAATATCCAGGCGAATATGTGCGTTTAGTTGGTACTGACCCCAAAGCCAAACGTCGCGTACTAGAAGCAATTATCCAACGTCCATAAAGAGGCAGGGTGCAGGGTGCAGAGAGTAGGGGAGAACATTTTTTTCCTTCTTCTTTCTAACCACTGACAACTGACAACTGTACGGGCGAAGCATTTGGAGAACTATTTTTGGCAATGACCGATAATTTATCTTCCAAATGCTTCGCCCCTACTGACAATTGACAACTGTACGGGCGAAGCATTTGGAGAACTATTTTTGGCAATGATCGATAATTTATCTTCCAAATGCTTCGCCCCTACTGACAACTGACAACTTCCGGCTTCCGAGGTAATAAATTCCATGTCTGTATCGCTGCTACGCCTGGGCGATAGATTTGATGCTCATATTCATGGCGACGTGATTATTCATCCCAGCGCGGTATTAGCTCCTGGGGTAGTTTTGCAAGCAGCTACTAATAGTAAAATTGTGATTGGTGCTGGTGTATGCCTGGGTATGGGGTCAATTCTCCAAGTAAGTGAGGGTATTCTAGAAATAGAAGCAGGCGCAAACCTGGGAGCCGGTTTCTTGATGGTTGGTGAAGGCAAAATTGGGGCTAATGCTTGTATTGGTGCAGCGACAACGGTTTTTAACTGTTCCGTAGCACCAGGTCAAGTTATTCCCTCTGGTTCAATTTTGGGAGATAATAGTCGGCAGATTGTTGAACCTTCAGCGGTACAACTAGAATCTACCAATCCTCCCCCAGACAAACCAGAGGAATCAGCCGAAAAAATTGAATCTCCTCATTCTCAACCAGAGAAACCAGAGAAACAGGAAAAAGTATTTTCCTCAACTCAACTCTCGGTTGCGGCTTTTCTGGAGTTTAAACATCAATCTACGCCTGTATCTCCACCTTCACCTACACCGAAAAGCCAGTCTCCACCAGAGTCAGAAACGGCTGTGGTGGGTGATGCTACGTCGCTTGAAACTACGCTCCCAGAGTCTACAGAAACTACCACTGAGGACATAAAACCCAGCGAGTCTGATCTGGAAACTCACAATATTTTTGGCACGCAAATTTATGGACAAGGTAGCATAAATAGGCTGCTGAGTACATTATTTCCCCATAGACAATCTTTGGGCAACGAAAACTCTAACAATTCTTCAGGTTAAGTGTTAAGTATGAAGTGTGAACTTAAGTCCATATTGAAATGCTAGTTTTCATTCTTCTATGATTGAAGACGCTATATGAACCTTATCCTGGAAAATTTAAATGGAAACATATAATCAAAACGCTTTGAGTACCATTCACGCAGCAAGTCGCCGTGATAGCCTCAAAGATACTGCTTTGGGTATGGTATCAACCCTCAGTTTCCCCGCTATAGTTGGCACGGCTGACATGATGTTAAAGTCGGCTGGAGTCCACTTGGTTGGTTATGAAAAAATTGGTAGTGGTCATTGTACAGCAATTGTCCGAGGTGGCATTGCTGATGTCCGCTTGGCTGTGGAAGCTGGTGTACAAACGGCTGAACAGTTTGGCCAGTTGGTTTCTAGTTTGGTGATTGCGCGTCCTTATCCTAATTTAGATATAATTCTACCTATTAACCGTCTGACTCGATTTATGGGAGATGGTGGTGGATACAGCCGTTTGAGTAATCAAGCCATTGGGTTGGTGGAAACTCGCGGATTTCCCGCTATGGTTGGCGCTTGTGATGCTATGCTTAAAGCTGCTGATGTGCAATTAGCATCCTATGAAAAGATTGGTGCTGGTTTGTGTACGGCAATTATTCGCGGTTCAGTGGCTAATGTAGCTGTAGCTGTGGAAGCAGGTATGTTTGAAGCGGAACGCATTGGTGAGTTAAATGCAGTTATGGTGATTCCTCGGCCATTAGATGAGTTGGAGGAAACTTTACCTGTGGCTAGTTGCTGGCTGGAAGAACGTCAACCAGTTAATATACCTATTAATATTAAAGATAAAATAACGGATGTGGAAGCGATAGAGTTGCCTGATTTGGCAAAACTGCCTGTGAGAGTTAAGGAAGAAATTTGGAATGATGAATAATGAGCAGCTATTTTTTCTACATACCAATCATGTGACTTTAACCTAATTACCTCTGCTCGATCTTTGACTTTTTGTGGTAAATCCCTTGTTCTTAGGTTCAACAGGGTTTTATCTTGCTCACGAGTTAAAAATACCCCTAAACGAGCGCCCATATTTTAATTACCTCAGTAGATTGATTTTCCGTATTTACTCATAACTCACATTAGCAATTACCAATTACCAATCTCCAACTGCTATGATAGCTACCCACAATCCCGCTGTTTTTGTTTTGGTGATTGAACCAGATGAAACCTTGGCTAATCAATTAGCTTTTGATTTGCAAGAAGCTGGCTATGATGCCATTGTGACCCATGATGCAGCCAATGGATTAAAATACTGTAGTGATGCTTCCAGGAATCAAAGTCATCGCCAACCTGCTTTAATTGTTGTAGACCGAATGCTCGTCGGTGAATCAGGACTATCTTTGTGTAAAAATCTCAGAAATATCGGCAATCGTTCTCCTATACTGGTTCTGATGGCCAGAGACACAGTAGATGATCGGATAGCTTGTTTAGACGCTGGTGCTGATGATTACATCCTCAAACCTTACCGTTCGGAAGATTTGTTAAGGCTGATTCGTCTGTATCTCAAACCTGATATTGATACCGCAGAGCAATTACGCTTTGGGGATCTGATTTTAGATATAGGAACCCGTCGGGCTTTTTACAAGAGTAAGGCCATTGACTTAACCATGAAGGAATTTGAACTCTTAAAGTTCTTAATGGAACATCCCCGTGAAGTATTAACTCGTGAACAGATTTTAGAAAATGTTTGGGGTTACGACTTTACGGGTGAGTCCAATGTCATTGAAGTATATATTCGTTACCTCCGGCTCAAAATTGAAGAAGAAGGTCAAAAACGCTTAATTCAAACTATACGCGGTGTAGGTTACGTACTCAGAGATTCGTAAAATCTATAAAATCTAAATTTGTAGGCAATTTTGCAAAAATTAAGTAAGATAGTCAGAATCTAAATTGCATAAATAATTTAATTAGTGATTTGGTAAGAGGTGATTAGTAAAATCATCACTTTTTCCCTATTCCCTGTTCCCTATTCCCTAGACAACTTATGGTTTCTTGGCTTAGTTTATGTTCAATATTACTTAGTATATTACTGATGGGCTGTTCATCACCTACCACGGCTCAATCTCCAGTCGTAACACCGGAATCATCAACCCAAACACCAGTAAATACTGGACAAAATCTGCCAATTTCTGCTGAAGCTATACTTCCTAAAAATATAAAAATTCAGTTAGAAGTAGCACGAACACAAGAACAGCAACAGATGGGTTTGATGTATAGACTAGCTTTACCAGATAACCGAGGAATGCTATTTTCTTTTGCGAACCCACAACCAGTAAAATTTTGGATGAAAAATGTACCTGTTGCCTTAGATATGGTATTTATCCAAAAAGGTGTAGTTCAGTACATCCAAGCATCTGCTCCTCCTTGTGGCATAGAACCTTGTCCCACCTATGGTCCTAATGTACTGATAGATCAAGTAATTGAACTGAGGTCAGGACGAGCCGCAGAACTAGGTTTAGATAAAGGAGATCAGGTCAAAATTGATTTCCTAACTTCTGATATTTCTCAGTAAACAGGATCAATATTTTCTGACAATGATCCCGGTTGGATATAGCAGAAGTCTTTATTCTGAATTTTTATCGAATACAGAATTGTTTTGTCAAAAAAAATATTACCTAACCTGGCACAAATAGTAGTAAAGAGGTTAATATTTAGCAGTAACTTGAATAACATCGGATTTTAGTTTTTTCCAGTTAAAATCACAACTCAGGGTTGAGTAGCAAAAATCTCTCTTTTGACGCAAGTGTAAATAGTCGTCAATAGAGGAATATAAGCTATGAAATCTTTTTTACTTAAACCAGAACAAAAAAACTTGAATGATGTTAGTGTCACCATTAACATCATGGTTAAAGTATTACCTAAATATTATCCTGATGGAACACATAAGTCACTGTATTAGGGATTTCCCCCGTGATTGTAAGTACCTTGGTTTAGTAGTACATTCATGTAGGTTAATACTTTACAAAAAAGGTTATTTAGAAAATTTTTTTATACCACCTTTAACTTTTATTTACTTACAGCAATGTGACAAATAAAATACTGGTTATACAATACCCACAAAATTAGATAAGCAATCTATGATCATCAATTCTACTCAAGGAGGTAAGATACAAATGACACCATCAAGATATTCTCGGCTAATTAATTTTCTCCAAGAAGATTTGGCAATTTCCGCCGCTTCCCTAGCTGTAGCATTACGTAACCGTGATCAAGATCCTGGTTCTTTAACCATGACTCTTTGGCAATATGGGTTAATTACTCTAGAACAGTTAGAACAAATTTATGATTGGCTAGAGACTGCGTAACAATTGACAATTGACAATTGACAATTATCAATTATCAATTATCAATTACCAACCTAATAACTATGAGGCAAAAACTTTTGCTGCTGCTGCTATACCAGCTCCGGGGGTGAAGTTTTCATGACCAACTTGTGGGAGGACAACTTCTAGGGAAGCGATACAGCTAAGAATATCTCTATCGCACACAAAACCCAGATGACCTATGCGGAAAATTTTATTACTCAGATGGTCTTGTCCACCTGCTAAAGCAATATCAAACCGTTTTTTCATCAAAGAGCGAATTTTATCTGTTTCGATGCCTGGTGTGGCTACAGCGGTAATGGCAGGACTGGCACATTCATCAGCAGCAAACAAAGATAAATTCAACGCCTTCATAGCCGCACGAGTAGCATTTTTTTGGCGTTCATGACGGGTAAAAATGGATTCTAATCCTTCCTTTTTCATCATTCCCAAGGTGGTATGTAGTGCCACCATTAAGTTGACGGGAGGAGTAAAGGGGGTGGTATTTTTAGCAGTGGCTTTCCGATATTTACCTAAATCTAAATAATACTTAGGCAATTTTGCGGTTTTATAAGCCTCCCAAGCTTTAGGACTGACAGAGACAAATCCTAAACCTGGGGGAATCATGTAACCTTTTTGTGAACCAGAAGCGACTACATCCAAACCCCAAGCGTCTACAGGGACATTGTAAGCCCCTAAACTGGTGACAGCATCCACAATAATTAAAGCCTCTCCATGTTCTTTAACGTGGCGGTTAATAGCTTCTAGGTCATTAATGACACCTGTTGAGGTTTCGCTGTGGGTGATAATGACAGCTTTGATTTCTTTGTTGGTATCAGCTTGGAGTTTAGCTGCAAATTGGGCTGGGTCTAAGGGTTGTCCCCATTCTGCGGTAACTGTTTCCACATTTAAGCCAAAAGCTTGACCAACTTCTACCCAACGTTCCCCGAATTTACCATTAGAAGCGACTAAAATGCGATCGCCTGGAGAAAGAAAATTAATCATTCCCGCTTCTACGGCACCCGTACCGCTGACGTTTAACATCAATACATCACTGGCGGTTTGATGTAGCCATTTGAGGTTTTCTGTCACCTCTGCCATCATGCTACTAAATTCACCGCTGCGGTGACCAATGGGGTGTTTAGCTAATGCTAGTAAAGCAGCTTCTGGAACTGGGGTAGGACCAGGAATCATCAGCATCAATTTATCGTCCATGTTTGTGTCCTAGTTGAAAATTTCAATACAATCCAAATTAACCGCTACAGGGGATAAAAACACAAAAAAAACCTACTAAAATTTTTCGTAGGAATGCCAGTTAAAAACTGTTAATTAACCCCGCTGTTGCAGGGCTGGGTTTTTGTTCAGGTGGAAATAGACATTCATCAGGAGCAATCCACTTTATCACCAAAATGATTAATAGACCAACGGTGATCAATGCTGAGAGAAGAAGATTGAAAACTTTCTTCTAGTCGCTTTTGTTGGGATGCAGCTTTTCGCATGGTAATAATTAGTTGATTAACTTGATTGCGGAGGTCTTGGTTTTGACCCAGAGAAGTCATGGTTTGTCTTTCTAAAAGTTGAAGTATAAGTTCGTAATGGATAGGAGAAGGTAAAGGAATTGGCTCCATGTAATTTATTGTGAAGTTGTAACTTAGGGATGTTTAATTTTTAATTTAGTTAAACTTTAGTTAACTCCAAATTAATTGTTACACAAGAAATAAATAATTGCAGTTATTCAGTCACAGGCTAGAGGAAAAATGAGGATGTAAACCCTTGTTTTATATGGCATTTAAGACTGTGATTAAGCAAAGAGATTGGCTATTGCTAATTGAGGATCTGGTTGTTTTACCAAGGACTCACCAATCAGTACAGCGGATGCACCTGCTTTTTTAACTACACTTAAATCCTCTGGGTGATGCAATCCTGATTCGCTGACCACAAGAATGTTTTTTGCTTGTAATTGTCCACCTCTATCTGTGAGTAATTGACAAGTTGTTTGTAAATCAACAGAAAAATCCTCCAAGTTGCGATTATTAATCCCGACTAAAGAAACATCATCTAAGGCTAACACCCGATCTAATTCTGCTAAATTATGCACTTCTATTAAAGCTGCCATTTTCAAGTTATTAGCAATTTTGATAAAGTATTGCAAATCTTGATCATTAAGAATTGCTGCTATTAATAAAACTGCATCTGCTCCATGAATTCGCGCCCAATACATTTGGTAAGGATAGATAATAAAATCCTTGCACAGTAAAGGTAAATCTACCGCTGAACGGACTAAGGATAGATTTTCAAAACTACCTTGGAAAAATTTAACATCTGTTAGCACAGAAAGACAACTAGCTCCACCTTTTTGATAAGATTGAGCGATCGCTACTGGGTCAAAATCCTCCCTAAATACCCCTTTACTGGGAGAAGCTTTTTTGACTTCAGCAATCAAAGCCGGATTAGTTTTACCTTGACGCAAAGCATTAACAAAATCACGAGTTGGTGGTGCTGATAGGGCTTGTGTTTGCAATTCCCGCAAAGGTAGCCTTTCTCGCATTTTCTCAACTTCTGTTTCTTTCTGCCAGACAATTTCTTCTAGAATATTATTTGGTGCAGCCCCTTCTATAGCGGATTGATACTGAAGTATAGAAATATTAATAACTGGGCTAGGTGAACGACGACGGATTTGCATATTTGTCAGTTGTCAGTTGTTAGTTGTTAGTTGTCAGTAGGGGCGAAGCATTTGGAAGATAAATTATCGGTCATTGCCAAAAATAGTTCTCCAAATGCTTCGCCCGTACAGTTGTCAATTGTTAGTTGTCAGTTGTTAGTTGTCAATTGTCAATTGTCAGTTGTCAATTGTTAGTTGTCAGAACAATGTTCCAAATCTCATCAGCTAGTTTCTTAAGCTAATTGGTAAACTTGCAAATTCTCGAAGTCAGATTTCGCCATTTATTCAACTGACCACTGACCACTGACAATTGACTAACTTACTAATGCCCGTTTATAAGCTTCATCTAAAACTTCTGAAAGCGTTGGATGAGCGTGAACCAGGTAAGCAAGAGTTTGGATAGATTGACGATTAGCAATAGCGGCTGCGGCTTCGTGAATTAAATCCGAGGCGTGGGGACCAAAGATATGTACACCTAAGACCTCGCCAGTATCTTTGCGATAAATTACCTTCGTCATTCCATCAGTATCATTTTCCGCCAAAGCCTTGGAATTACCTTTAAAGTAACTCTTACTGGTGGCGACTTCAAAACCTTGAGTTAATCCTAAAGCATGGGCGGCGGTTTCTGTTAAGCCCACATAACTAACTTCTGGATGGGTAAAAGCAGCCGCAGGAATGCTGCGATAGTCAACTGTTTTCTGACGACCCAAGATATTTTCTACAGCAATGATCCCTTGGGCAGATGCCGCATGAGCTAACATCATTTTGCCGGTAGCATCACCAATAGCCCAGAGATGGGGGACAACTTCCCCGTTGGCCAATACCGCCATATTATCATTGACAGGAATAAAATTGCGGCGATCAAGTTCAACGCCAACGGATTCTAAGCCAAGATTTTGAGTAGCAGGAACCCGACCGGTAGCGACTAAACAAGCGTCAACTTCGAGAACTTCTAAATCTTCTTTAGTTTCAAAGTCAGCTAACTCAATGACTACTGGTGAACCAGGAATGACTTTTTTGGCGTAAATACCGACTTTGGTTTCAATATCGCGGGGATTAATTAAAACCCGTTCTGCCAGTTTAGCAATATCCCGATCAAATCCTGGCATTAACTCACTGAGGGCTTCAATTAAGGTAATTTCACAACCTAAAGCCGAGTAAACATCAGAAAATTCTAAGCCGATATAACCGCTACCAATAATCGCCACCCACTTGGGTAGAGTTTCTAATTTAACGCCTTGGTCACTGGTAAATACAGTTTTGCCGTCTACTTCAATTCCAGGGGGAACGAAGGGGACAGAACCAGGGGAAAGGATGATATTTTGGGCGGTGATGGTTTTCTCACCTTTATCTGTGACGATGGTAACTTTTTGTGTCCCAGATACCTTGCCCCAACCTCGGATAATCTCAACTCCCAAGCGTTTGAGACTGTTGGTTAAGTCCCCTTGAATTTTGGAGACGAGATTGTTAGCATGATCAGCGATCGCTTGCCGTTCAAACTCGACATTGCCAATCTGTATTCCCAAAGACTTGAGATGATGGGCATTACGTAATTCCCTCACCTTTCCTGAAGCCGCGAGTAATGCCTTAGAAGGAATACAACCCCTGTTTACACAAGTTCCTCCCATATCTCCAGCTTCAATAATTGCTGTTTTCTGACCGCAACTGATAGCGTGTAAAGCAGCACCATGACCACCCACACCAGCGCCGATAATCACTAAATCGTAATCAAATCCAGGACTCACTTTTATTTCCCCGTTATCTTCGCCTATTATCAACTTAACTTTTTTATGTAACTTTCTCAAATTAACAAAAAATAACGGAGAAGCTCTTGTGTCTCCCCGTTATTTTTTGTTAATGTGTGATTGGGTTTGAGATTAGTTGACCGCTGCTCTCAATTCTTTTAGCGCTTTACCAATTGCCACAAAATCTTGGCTTTGTGAAAGCGCTTGCAAAGTCACCGGACTACTTTGTTGAATAATCTGGTTGTAAGTATTAATACCATTATTCAACTGGTTAATATCTACATCCGCATTTCCTTGATTGGGTACAATCCTACTGAGGATTACTCTCAAATTATTTCCTAAGTCTGCATTAACACCTGCATTACTTAGGAAATTTGTCAAGTTATCAGATGCGGTCTGTCCAATTGATCCGCCTTGCAAGAGGGCTACTAAAACTCCAGAATTGTTGCTATTTAATAGGTTAAGAGCAGCCGCATTTAGTTCTCTCTGAGTGCTTTTTATTCTAATCCTCATTGTCCTTCCGGCTGGTGTGCGGATGATGCGAATAGAAGATGCTCTAGGTATAAGAGTTTCTCCAGAACCTGAAGGATTCTGATCATTTCCTTCATTATTATTGCCACCATTGTCGGCATTGTTAGCTGTCTCTTCACCAGCACCACTCTGACCACCAGCATTCCCGCCACTAGCACTGGTATTCTCGTCGGGATTACCATTGTTAGCTGTCTCTTCACCAGCACCACTCTGACCGCCAGCGTTTCCGCCACTGGCACTGGTATTCTCATCGGGATTACCATTGTTGGCTGTCTCTTGATCAGCGCCACTCTGACCGCCAGCATTCCCGCCACTGGCACTGGTATTCTCATCGGGATTACCATTGTTGGCTGTCTCTTGATCAGCGCCACTCTGACCGCCAGCATTGCCGACACTGGGATTAGAATTAGTATTACCATTAGAGCCAGTAGTTCCACCGCCACTCTGACCACCAGCAGTTCCGACACTGGGATCGGGGTTGGAAATAGTATTACCACTGGTGCTAGTGTTGCCACCGCCACTCATGCCACCAGCAGTCCCCACACTAGGACTCGTATTAACTGGTCCAGGAGCGCCACTCATACTCCCGGCTGTACCCAGACTGGGCGAAGTTTGGGCTGGGCTAGAGGTCTGCCAATTGAGCGCCAATAGGGGAGTGAGACTGAGGGCAAGAATAAAAGTTCTGATTTTTAACATGGTGATTTTCTCAAAATTGAAGTGTTTATTTAGGTAAGAAATTGAATCCATAGCCTACACTTAGAACAAAGACTGTGCCGCCTTGGCTAGTATCAGTAAGATCCGCGCCGACGGCATTAATGGTCAAGGGAATAGTAGATATAGGTACGAAAGAAGCCCCAACATTTAAACCAACTCCACTCCAGCCCATACCTACACCTATTTGGGGATGAACTTGTACCCCAACTCCAGCAAATACACCTGTACTTGCATCACCTGTGCGGAAATCGCCACCACCGGCTCCTACGGAAAAGGAGATGGGCATTTTATTAACAGTATCCTTAGGCTTTAATAGGGAGTAACTTGTGACCACACCATAGACACCGGAAGGTCTCACTGTTTCTCCACCACCAACGTGCGATGCAAAAGTTCTCCAGCCAGCAGCCGCGGCTATTTGAGTGTTGTTTTTAGCATAGATAATGCGGTTGGCTTTGAGGTCAAAAGTTCCATTTGCACCAAAACTCTTGATACTGCCAATGTTATAGCCAAGTTCTAGACCGATTAGTTTCCGGGCATCTCCTAACCCAAAACCCATACTAATACTCCCGTCTGGTTGAGTTCTAGCTTTACCGGTGGTTGCTGCGGATGCCCCTATAAAAACGTCACCCCAGGTAGCTCCAAAGGCGCTTGGCGTAGCAAAGGTAAGTGAAGGAGAGTAAGTACGTTTGGGTGGAATTACTTTGACAAGGGGATCAACTAATAAATCTTGGCGTAATTTATCAGCATCAATTTGACTGTTATTGACAGGGACTGGAGTCTCTGTTTGAGCAATGATCCCTGCTTCTTTTTGCTCAAACAGAGATTTAACCTTCTGCCTTGATTCTACGTTTTTCGCTAACACCTCTTGCAGATCCGGTAAGTTAGTTTTTAAGGCGGCTTGATTAGTTATTAATTCCTTACTGCTATGGGTTTTAGACGCTATCTCATCTGTTGCATAAGCAGGGGTAACTGAAAGAGTGGTGGTAGCCCATATATAGCCTAACAAAGTTGTACCTATGAACTTTAGCCAATTTGGGCGTAATAACATACATAAAAGTTTTACTTTTCTCAAAATTTACTCCTCACAACGGTTATATGCACCCGAATGTATATTAGAGTAATTCCCAAAAAAGAGTCATGTACAGGATGAATTGTGCTATTTTTGTGAATTTGTTGTGAATTTATCAGGAGAATTATGAACTTATAAGGAGAATGCCAAAAACCCTTCCAGGTTAATTGAATTGACAACTCCTTACAGCAGTTCTTTATTTAATTTATAATTGTTTAATTTTTAATTTGGATATTCATAAAACACCATTTGGGGAACTAATAAATCATTGGTTAATTTCCCAATTCCTAAAAAATTGGTTTGGGTTTCATAAACTCGCACAAAGTCGGGAATATCAAGATTGAGGGAAATTTTTTGACCTTGACACCATCTTTTGGCTGATTCTGTTGGTAAATTTAGGGATTTTAGGTGTTGTAATGGTGCGTCTGGGGATATGGGTTGAAATCTGCCGTTTTCGATTTCGGTGGCTAAATCTGTGAAGCTGAGACTGGTTTGAAGTTGAAAACTGCTGCTTTCTGTGCGAATTAGGGCAGATAGAGTGCCACCTGTGTTTAATATTGTACCTAAATCACGAGCGATCGCACGAATATATGTTCCCGAACCACAGGATATGGCTAGATCTAATTCTGGAAAATCTCCATCTCGCCAATCTAACACCTGAATTTGGGAAATTTCGACTGTTCGCACGGGAACTTCAACTTTTTCCCCTTTCCGCGCTAAATCATATAAGCGTCGGCCATCAACTTGAATGGCGCTGTAGCTGGGGGGGGTTTGCTCAATTTTACCGATAAACTGGGAAAGGACGGTTTTGATATTCTCCAAATCCAATCCTGGACAGGGTACAGAGGTAATAATTTCCCCTTCTAAATCATCTGTAGTAGTTTGTATCCCCAGCCGAACAGTGGCTTGATAAGCCTTTTCTCCTGGTAAATATTGTAATAATCTGGTGGCTTTACCCAAGGCTATTGGTAATACTCCGGTAGCTTTGGGGTCTAACGTTCCTGCGTGTCCGACTCGTTTCATGTTCAGTAGTTTGCGGACTTTGGCTACGCAGTCATGAGAAGTCCAGTCAAATGGTTTGTTTAAATTGAGAAAGCCTTGCACAATTTTAGATTTTAGAGTTGAGATCTTTGTATTTTCACACAAATAGGAAATAGGAGATCCCCGACTTCTTCAAGAAGTCGGGAATTTAAATCAAATGCAATAGGGAAATACCGATACCCAGCAGCCAAAATCCAAAATGGACGATGGTATGAGAAAGTCTTTTTTTAACGGGGTTGGTTTCTGGGAAATGCTCACCTAAAGTTGGTGCTATTTTGAGATGATCAAGAGACTGGACAAGATTTAAACCGAGAGACTGACTAGAAATACTTTCAGCATAGGCGGCGTTAAGATAGGAAAGATATTCTAGTTTTTCGGCTATATAGGTTTGGAAGAAAGGTAAACTCAAAGCATTGATATAATCATGAGCTTGAGAAGCATCACCGATCATATCTGTTGGTAATGCCATTTGTGTACTGTCAGGATTGCTATTCCCAATGGTGGAAAAATGCGTACCACCAAGTAGCATGACTAAATATTTCTGGGGATGAGTAATCCAAGAAAAAGGGACAATTTGCTCATATAATGCGGGAGCAACGGTATCTTCACTGCTACCAATGATCATGATTGGGGTGTGAATTTGGCTTAAACCGGCTTGTCCAAAAATAGAACTGGTGATGGGATTAACAGCGATCGCTGCTCTGATTCTGGTATCTTGTAAGTTGTACTCTTGTCCTGACTGGTTGGGCAATTCTAAAGCTTGACATTGCAACAGTAAAGACATATTCCAAGTATTTCGCAATTTGTCGTGATCACAGTCTGCTTGTAGTTGTTGAAAGTTAATTTTTGCCCCTGCTAAAGCTAAGGCAGTATAACCTCCTAATGACTGTCCAAATATGCCTACTTGTTGTAAGTTAAATCGGTGCTGAAATTGTGAATCTGACTCTAATTGATCTAAAATATATTTGATATCTAAAGGTCTATCTTTAAATTCATTGGGGTGCGTGACTTGATTGCTATTACCCTTAATTAAAGATTGTAATTGTTGAGTATTACTACCAGGATGATTGGGAATAACTACAGCAAAACCATTTGTAACTAAATGATTTGCTAAATAACGAAAATTACTACTATCCAAACCTAAGCCATGGGAAATAACAACTACAGGGGCAGGATTTTGGGTATTAGGAATATATATATCTGTGGATAAATGTCTATTTCTTGAAGAGTCAAAAAACTTGATTATTTGTTTTCTTGCTAAAAGATTGGGTTGATTTGGCAATTTTGGGAATGGAGACAAATTAGCTTGGGAGATTTTAGCAGCTTCTAATTTTGATGTTTGGATTAATGCGGAAATAGTTTTTTCAGTTTCGCTAATCATTTTCTCCAATTCATCAGCAATTTTTATGCTGGAAACCATATCAATTTTAATATTATTTTGAGGATATTTACGTAATAAATTTAATAAATTCAACCCTTCCGGTTCAGCCGCAGCGGCAATTAAGGCTGTGCGTAATGACTGAGATACAAATTTTGGATAATGGGATTTAGTTTTAATTAATTCTGCTAATCTTTGTAAGATAAATTTCCCTTGTTGGGTGTCAAGAAATTGGGCAGCTACAGCCGGACTAATTTTCAGCGGCTGCATTAAAATCTTCCTTACTTCTGGCAGTTTGTTTTTGGGAATATATTGATAATATCCGGCTAAATCTGGATTAATTATTCCATATTTAGCATAGCTTTCTAAGGCACTAATGGGAATAGAAATTTCTAGTGCTGAATAAGAAGCATGAATTTGTTCTGCTGCCATAACAGAGTCACTTATCCCAAATGTTGGCAGCAATATGGATAAAATCAGTGATAGGAAATTCCTTTTCAGGGTGCTGCCCCAATTACCAAACATATTCATCGCTTAACTTTTGTGGTGATGTTGTTGAGCGAGGCTCAAATTTTGGTAGTTATTTAAACACCCTGTTAACCAATTTAAAATAATGCCTATGACAAGCTACGCAAACAAATTTAAGACTGGTTTAAATGAGGTTGCTGCTAATTAATTACTAGGACTTCTTGTAAGATCATAATAAATACAGAAATTATCTACATCAGTATTTATTATGTGTCATTTCTGATTAATAAAATCTAAATAATGCTAATTAATCCTATTAATTAGATTTCTTTAATGCCATAGATGTTAAACCCATAACAATTGAGAATGCACTAATAATTAAATCCCACTAATCCGAACTTTGAAATATCATTGATCATGACTAAATTAGACCAATCATTTTGACATGATATTCAAGTACCAGGAATACTTAATTACTTCTGGCTGTTGGCTAGGAGTCCGGGTAATATTAATTTTAGATACCTCAGCAATTAAAAATCAAAACTTGAAAATGAATAAAGATATCTGTGGTAAGGCTTCTAGTAGTTTTGATTATGCAAATTGTCTGCATGGCAATTTTAATTTACATAATTTCATGTAAATCTTCTTACTGTTGACTAACCGCAATATTAAAAACGCCAATTTGGGTTATCATGTACCTAACTGATTACCCAAAAAGATAAATATAAAGTAGACTAGACACAAAAATGCTACTTAGTCCCAAAAGGTAAACTGAGTATCAAGGTGCATAAATTTACAATCTGGGTCCAGGGTGACAAGGAGTAGCTATGTCAGAAACGAGTGACAAACTCATACCTATATCACAAAGGCAACCTGTACAGCGTCGCCGGCGTAAACGTCCAGTCTCCAAGACAGGACAGAAAAAAGTTATCAATCAGCCGGCAGTTTCTAGCCCAAGAGAAGCGGCAGCATTGGCTTGTATAAATAATCATATCAGTTCTGCGCCTATCCCGTCTGGGGGGCGAAGACCAGCATCACGGAAGATGATGCCCCCAGGTGTTAAACCCGTCCCTACGGTCAAGAAGAATACTCAAATTTCGCCACCGGGGAATGTGAGATTAAAGACGGTACCCATGGAAAAGCCGAAAATAGCCAGAAAAGGATCACGCAAGACCAGGTTAAAACCCATGGCTAGAACCATGTTATATGCCTTGCGGTTGTTGATTGTCGGGGTGGGTGTCGGTGCGATTGTGGGTACGTTGTTGTCATTCCTAGACCCTGCTAATCGCATTAATTCAGTTATGTCGGTAGCTCAAACTACAACTTCTCAAAAATCATCTCAAAGTTCTAATACAAGCTTATATCTGGCTCAGGAAATTACTCCTTTAAAAAATTCTTTGCAAACTCTCACCACCGCTAATTCTGATTTGATACCAGGGGTGTTTTTATTAGATTTAGATAATGGTGGTTATATAGATATTAATAGTAATATAAGTTTTGCTGCGGCCAGCACGATTAAAATCCCGATTTTGATTGCTTTTTTCCAGGATGTGGATGGGGGTAAAATCCGCCTGGATGAAATGTTGACTTTGCAAAAGGAGATGATTGTCGGGGGTTCAGGAAATATGCAATATCAACCCACAGGCAGCAAATACACGGCTCTTGATGTAGCTACGAAGATGATTACAATTAGCGACAATACAGCCACGAATATGCTGGTCGCTAAATTGGGTGGACAAGAGGCGTTAAATGGGCGTTTTCGCAGTTGGGGACTGATAACGACGATGATTCGTAATCCTCTCCCGGATTTAGAAGGGACTAATACTACTAGTCCGCGAGAATTGGGGAATTTGATCTCGATGGTGAATCAAGGTAATATGGTGAGTATGCGATCGCGTGATTTAATTCTTAATATCATGAGTCGCACTGAACGAGATAATCTTTTACCTGCTGGCTTAGGAAAAGGCGCAAATGCTTATCATAAAACAGGTGATATTGGTACTATGTTGGCAGATGCGGGGTTGATTGATGTCCCGACAGGTAAGCGTTATATTGCCGCTATCATGGTAAAACGTCCCAATAATGATCCTCGCGCTGCAAAATTAATTAGTTCTATTTCTAGCGCTGCTTATCAACATTTTAGCCAAGCTACAGTCACACCCAGCAGTCCGACAAATAATCAACCAGTTACTCAACCAGTTACTCAACCAATAACTCCACCTATTTCTAATTATCAACCACCTGTTCCTCCTTTGATTCAGCAACCAATTCAACCACCACTGATGAATCCTACTATGCCTAATGGGATGGTTAATAATATGCCTGTAGGTAGTTATCCACCGCCTGTGATGACTCCACAATTGACTCCGCAATATTATCCACAACAATAAATAATTCCAAAAATAATTCAAAATTCGGTGTTGCAGAAAATGTGGGTTTATTGTTAGAACAGCGTTAAGGCTATCTATCAGATGGAGAATACATTATGAATATTCAAATTAAACCTGAAACAGAGGAATTAATACAAGCTTATATTGACACGGGGCGATTTGAAAATATAGAAGATGCAGTAAATGAGGCTTTTAGTTTGCTGCTGGACAGAGAAAGAAGACTGGAGGAACTACGGGGAAAAATAGCGGTAGGAACTGAACAGATTAAGAATGGACAAGTAACAGATGGTGAGGTAGTTTTTGCTAGACTACAAGCAAAAATTAAACTTGTTTGCGTAAATTTTATAACGTTCTCACCATTATTTTAACATTTTTGATATCGCATTCCTGGAAGTTGGGTAATTAAACCCATGAGTTCTAATTGTAATAAAGAACTAGAAACTAAAGCCGCATTCATACCTGTTTTTTGAATTATAAAATCAAAAGATAAAGCATCAATAGTTAAAGTATCTATGACTTGTTGCAATTCTGGTGGTAAGTTAGGAGGAGGGGATTTAATTATAGTAGTTTCTATATCTATTTGGGGAATCGCACCCAACAGGGTTAATAGTTCACTAAGTTCTTGATTTATTAAACCTGCACCTTGACTAATTAATTTTAAACAACCTTGGGATGGTTGATCATCAATTCTTCCTGGTAATGCGTAAACATCTCGACAAAATTCATTCGCATAAGTAGCTGTGATTAAAGCACCAGATTTTATTCCTGCTTCTATGACTAATACCGCACGACTTAAACCGGCA
This sequence comes from Dolichospermum sp. UHCC 0315A, assembly GCF_008121535.1. Taxonomy (GTDB): domain Bacteria; phylum Cyanobacteriota; class Cyanobacteriia; order Cyanobacteriales; family Nostocaceae; genus Dolichospermum; species Dolichospermum lemmermannii. The sequence goes on along the minus strand of NZ_CP043056.1, from coordinate 3,344,917 downwards.
ATGATGCGATTTCGACGGGGAAAATGGGTGCGGTTGGGTGTGGTTTTGGCAGGATATTCACTAATTACTATACCAGATGTCAATATCTGTTTATATAAACTTTGATTTTTATAGGGATAAATAACATCTACTCCTGTTCCCACCACTGCGATTGTTCTTCCTCCGGCTTTCATTGCTGCTGCGTGACTTTCGGTGTCTATTCCTTCGGCCATTCCAGAAACAACGGTAAAACCATTTTTGGCTAATGCGGTACTAATTTGACGCGTCCATTTAATTCCGTATTCTGTAGGTTGACGAGTTCCCACAATTCCCACTAAGGGTTTTTGTCCTGAATTTTCCTGTAAATCAACTTCTCCCCGATAGTACAATAATGGGGGTGGACTGGGGATTTCTCGCAGTAATTGGGGATATTCTGAGTCTGCTGGTGTCCAGAAATGGGGGTTTATTTGTTGGTGTTGAATGAGGAGTTGTTCTGGGTTTAAACGGGATTTTTGTTGAACAACTTTTTCTAATGTTTGAAATCCGAAACCTTCAACTTTTCGTAATTCTCCAGGACTGGCTTTCCAAGCTGTTTCTAAATTACCAAAGTGCTGTTGTACTCTTTGTAATAATATGGGACCAATTCCCGAAATTTGCGACCAAGCTAACCAATATTTACGTTCTTCTGTGTTTGACATAGGAAATTAAGATTTTTAGAATGATTTAACGCAGATAAACGCAGATGGACGCGGATGAATACGGATGATTTTTATTCTGTGCAATTAGATTAAACTTTTGCTAAATGTTGATTTTTTAAATAATCAAATACTGATTTATCGCCAATGTCGGGAGGAATGGGTTGGATAATTTTTCTCACAGCAAATATTAAGAAGAAAATTGCCCAAGTTGCTAATAAAATCGGTTCTGCTGGTGTTGATAAAATTCCGGTTAAATGTCCTAATAGTAGTAAGGGAACAAGGGGGGTTAAGATTTTGGTTTCTAAACGATGGAAACAAAAACCTTCTTTGAAAAAAATTCCTGTCAAAGCTGCAAAGGTAAAACCAATTCCTAATATGGTTAGGGGTTGATTATAAATAGTAATTGCAAATGCTTGACTATCACTATGTCCAAAAATAAAGGCACAAATGCTGCCAATTATCCAAAAAACTTGGAGAATTCGGTGCAAAGATGCCATGTAAATATGAATAGTTAATAAACTAACTCCAAGTGCAATACTAAAACAGGTGTAGAGAGGGGTCAGGGCGGCAATTGCAGCGGGTTGGGGATAGAATAGGACTAAACCGCTACCAATGGCAAAACACAGGGCTGCTATCGTTAACCCTGCCCGATAAATTATCACACTTTGGCGATCGCTTTGGGTAATTGTAAATTCCCCAAATTGACCTTGATATATTTCCGGTAATATTGTTTGTGTCGTCATAAATAGTATATTCCTAGGATGTTTTAGATCCCCGATTTCTTGAAGAAGTTGGGGATCTTGTTTTTGTTTTCAATGTCTCTTTCCAGCACCCAAATATAATTCTCCTACTTTCGGATCATTTAATAATTCTCTACCTGGTCCTGAGATAGCATCTTTCCCTGATTCTAACACATAACCACGATCTGCCATCTCTAAGGCTTTTCTGGCATTTTGTTCGACTAAAACTATCGCAGTTCCTGATGCTTTAATTTGTTTAATTTGCTCAAATACTTGAGTTACCAAAATGGGAGATAATGCGGCGGAAGGTTCATCTAAAAGCAGTAAACTGGGTTCTAACATTAATGCTTTTCCCATTGCTAACATTTGCCTTTCTCCACCGGAAAGAGTTCCCGCGCGTTGACGACGGCGATCGCTCAATCGGGGAAACATGGTGTATATTTTATCTTTAAGCGGTTTCAATGGGATATTCCTCACAAAAGCCCCCATTTCTAAGTTTTCATCTATGGTTAAAGATGGAAAAACATTAGCAATTTGCGGAACATAAGACATTCCTTTGGCGACAATTTGATTTGATTTTAAACCAATTAAATTTTTCTCTTTAAAGGTAATAGTTCCAGTATGAGGTGTTAAAAGTCCAAAAATAGTTTTTACTAAGGTGGATTTACCTGCACCATTGGGACCAATGACTGTGACTAATTCTCCTGGTGCAATGTGAAAGTTGACACCTTGCAAAATATCTACATCTTTAATATATCCAGCGTGGACATTTTCTACTTTTAATAAATAGTTATTAGTCATTTGTTCGTTGTCAGTTGTTCGTTGTCAGTTGTTCGTTGTCAGTTGTCGGTTGTCAGTTGTTTTTCCTTTACCACTGACTACTGACCACTGACCAATGACTATGCTGTGATTTTTTGCAATTCTGGTCTTTCTTCTGGTAAAATCGCCTCTTCCACTGGGCAAACTTGCAGACAGATGCCACAATCTATACAGGTAGCGAAGTCAATCCAGTACCAACCTGTACCTTTAACGTTTTTCCCTGGACCTTCATGAATACAAGCTACAGGACAAGCACTTACGCAGTCAGCAACACCTTCACAAACGTCTGTAACAATGGTATGTGGCATTTTTTCCGATTCCCTCTTTTTTGTCAGTCTCTCTTGTTCTACTCCTGTAGGGGTTTAGCATTGCTAAACCCCTACCACTCCTTTTTAACATCCTGCTTCAATGGTATGTGAGCCATCGGCTTTAATCCAAGCAATTTGGGCAATGTTGCGATCGCTTGCATATTGACGAATCGCCTCTGCGTCCCTATCTCCCAAATCTATTTCTACTCTAATTAAATCAGAAGAATTACGTAATTTCTCAGCATAGGCAAAAGCCGCAGCTTCAGCGCCGGGGGTTTCTGGGACGACTAACCAATTACTAGCGGGGATATCCTGGGGTAGTTGCTGATTTAATAGGAGAATTTGGTATAAATCATCAATATTCAGTTCAAAGCCGATACCGGGAATATTTTCTTTTTGGGGATGATATAAACCTAGTAATTGGTCATAACGACCACCACTTCCTAAAATCTGTGCTTGGGAATTTGTCTCACTAACTACTTCAAAAACAATGCCTGTGTAGTAGTCAATGGTTTGAATTAGGCTCAAATCAAGGATTAAAGGAAATTTGCCATCTAGTAATGCTACTAGGGATTTGAGGTTATTTATTGCCTCATGCTGGTCTGGTTCTAGATGTAAACTGCTGACTTTTTCTAAAACCTCTCGACTATCACCCCGCAAATCCAACATAATTTTAGCGCGTTGGCGGAGTTCTTCGCTCAAAGGTAAGGTATCAATAGCTATACTATCCAAGTTAGCGATCGCCCTGCGGACTTGATTTCTGATTTCCGGGGGAAAAGCATTGAGGAGGGAGCGAGTAATTCCCGCTTCCCCCAAAATTAACCGCCAATCTTTTAAATCCAATGCTGTTAAACAATCTGCGACTAATAGCAATACTTCCGCATTGGCTAATAATCCCCCCGCACCCAGTAACTCCACCCCAGCTTGATAATACTCTTGCTGACGATTATGGCGGCCTTCCCAATTACGGCGAAAAACATTAGCGTTGTAATATAGTCGCTGGGGGTAGGTCGCATCTGTCATGCGAGTCACCACTGTGCGGGCGATAGAGGCAGTCAATTCTGGACGCAATCCCAATTCTTCATTTTGACTATTTTGGAGTTGAATCACCATGGGACGCTGAATTGCTTCACCTGCCATGAGGGTATCCATTCGTTCCAGAGTTGAGGTGATAATCCTGTGATATCCCCAACGTTGAAATACTTGTTCTAATCTATCTTCAATCCAGCGTTTTTGCGCCACATCTAAAGGTAGTAGATCTCTTGCTCCCGCTGCTGGTTGATACACCATTATTTTTTCTTCCCACCAAACAAACCACCAAACAAACCACTTTTTCCAGACTTATCTGGTTGCTTCTCTTCAGTTTTAGAAGCGGAACTCCCTTGAGAGCCACTGTTTCTAATTCCTAAAGCTTGATCTACCTTGGGTTTCCATTCCAAAGCGATTTTTTCATTAGGATCTAACTTCAGGGCATTATCAAAGTGAATTTTTGCCATTTTCAGTTGATTTTGCCGTAAATATACCATTGCGATTAAACTATGGCAACGACTATTTTTCGGCTCTAACTTTAGGGCATCCTGTAATTCTACTTTGGACTGGGACAATTGGTTTGTTTCTAGTAGTCTGTCAAATTTATTTTGACAGGTTTTTGGTTGGTAGTGCGGGCATCTTGCCCGCGTGAGGGTCTCGCTCAGGCTACAGCGTGAGGGTCTCGCTCAGACTACAGCGTGAGGGTCTCGCTCAGACTACAGCGTAAGCGAGACGCTCACACTACAGCGTAAGTGAAACGCTTACACTACAGTAAGCGAGACGCTTACACTACAGTAAGTGAGACGCTCACACTACAGTAAGCGAGACGCTCAGACTACAGCGTGAGTGAGACGCTTACACTACAGTAAGCGAGACGCTCAGACTACAGCGTAAGCGAGACGCTCAGACTACAGCGTAAGCGAGACGCTCACACTACAGTGAGCGAGACGCTCAGACTACAGTGAGCGAGACGCTCAGACTACACTACAGTCCATCATTTTTATCTTGACAAACTACTAGTTTACAGGGAATGATGGCAAGTTTGAAAGCCCTCCAGTTGTCGGCATAAAATCTAATCCTGACTAAGCATGATTTAAAATTAGATAATTTATTTAAGCTCTTATAATCATATATCCATTTATGTAAATGCCCATGAGGCGAATTTTCAGTCTCATAACCCAAAGTTTGTGAAAACGAAACAAAATACTTGTTCTGTTTGTTATTGGTTTCTGAGAATAATGAATAGAAGATAGCAGAAATTTTCTATTTGGTGACAGTAATTTAGCCGATTTGGCGTGTATTTTTCGGCAATATTTAGTTCTAAATCTGGTAATTAAGTTTGCAGAAACTGACAATGAATTAACTAATCACTCCTCGATATTCTATTAACAAGCGAGGGGGAAAACGGCAACCGAGCAGTAAACAACCCCAAGCGATAACACAAATCAAGGAGAATTCAGTCATGTCTAATCTATTTACCGCAGTATCTGTTGAGCAACAAGAAACCGTAGCTGGTGGTGTTGTGGTTGTTCCCGATACTAGTGCGAGAGAAATTCTCACTTTTAACTACAACGGTACAGGGTTTAGAAGTACATCTAGTGCAGGTATTAATGGTCCAGTAACAGACACTATCTACACTAATTTAAGTGTCAATTCTGCTGTAGATAAATCAGTTTTCCAAACATACTTTGGCTACTAATTAGTTAGCAAATAATTCCAGGGTTAATTTTGCACTCTGATTTCACATAAAGAGAAAACAGCAAAGCAAATTAACATCCTAGAATATCTTGCTAAATTTCGTCTAGATTACTATCGAAAGATTTGTGTGTTCATTCTATAAAAATGGCACACAAATTTATTCTTTAATACTTGTATTTGTTTCCTATCATTTTACCCCTGAAATTATTTTTGCAGGAAAGATAAGAGGTTTTACCATGTCTGATCATATAAAAACAAAAAAATCAGATTTATTCATAAACTTATCAGAAAAAGAACAGGAGTCTATATCTGGAGGCAGATCATCTTCACCCTTTGAGATGTTTGATATATTCTACCAAACTACGAATATATACTCTAGGGGAAGTAATGAAATAAATATTTCTCAAGGAAACTTGGGCATATCTTCAAGAAATGAAGCTGAATATAGATTTTCTCAGACAACCTTTATTTTATCTTCATTGTTTGGTGGAGGAGGAGGTGGAAGTCGTCGCAATAACCGCAGACGAGGTGGTAGCTTATTCGCAAAACTATTTAGTTTTTTTTAGCAGAGAAACAAAATCACAATCACTTCATTTTATCTTCCACTATTTAGATCATACAGCACTCGTTCATACGCATATTCCCGACTTCTGACATAAATTTATAATTTATGGACACAATAAATAAAAGAAGTCGGGGATCTTATCGTCTCACCTGAATTCTTACCTTGATTGTTCAATTTATCTCCTTAAATATTGTACATAATTGTTAGGCAAAGTGCTGTATTCGCCAAAATTTCACACCAATTAAATAAATATAAAAAATCAATTTAATAACAAATAAATTGGCTTATTTTTCCAACTTTATATGGTTAATTGCTAATGAAATACCAATTTGTTAAACAGCATAGTGAAGAAGACTGTGGTGCAGCTTGTTTAGCGGCAATTGCCAAATATTACGGTCAAACATTTACCATTAGTCATATTCGGGAAGCCGTCGGAACAGGGCAATTTGGAACTACCTTATTAGGCTTAAAAAGAGGAGCAGAAATACTGGGTTTTAACGCCAATCCAGTGAAAACTTCTCCAGAAATATTAGATAAAATTAATGAAGCACCTTTACCCGCGATTATTCATTGGCAAGGCAATCATTGGGTGATTTTATATGGTAAAAAAGGTAAAAAATTTCTGATTGCAGATCCAGCAGTGGGAATGCGTTATCTTTCTAAAGAAGATATCAAAGCAGCTTGGACAGATTGGTTATTATTATTAGTAGAACCAGACCCCCTTCGATTTTTTGCTCAAAAGCAAGATAAAGAAGGTGGTTTTTGGCGTTTCTTCCGACGAGTTTGGATTTATCGTGGTATTTTATTCCAAGCTTTACCTCTCAATTTAGTCTTGGGTTTACTGTCTTTAACTTCTCCTTTTCTGCTGCAAATTCTCACCGATGATGTATTAGTTAGAGGTGACATAAAATTATTAACTACAGTAGTCATTGCTGTAGTAGTTATGAATATTATTTCTACTAGCCTTTCCTTTGTCCAGTCTAACTTAATTGCTCATTTTGCTCAACGAATGCAATTAGGTCTAGTTTTGGAATTTGGGCGGCAAATTCTGCGATTACCATTAACTTATTATGAAACTCGTCGCAGTGGTGAAGTTGTGAGTCGGCTGCGAGACATTGACCAAGTTAATCAATTAATTGCTCAAGTTGTTATTGGTTTACCCAGTCAATTTTTTATTGCCATAATTTCCTTGGGTTTCATGTTTTTCTATAGCTGGAAACTTACCTTGGTAGCTTTAGTAATTTCTGTGGTCATGACCACATCTACTTTTATTTTTCAGCCCACATTACAACAAAAAACTAATGAACTCTTAATTACAGAAGCGGAAACCCAAGGGGTTTTAGTGGAAACCTTTAAAGGTGCATTAACTCTCAAAACAACCGCATCAAGAAGACAATTTTGGGATGAATTACAAAATCGTTTTAATCGTCTAGCTAGGCTAACATTTCAGACGATGCAAATTGGGATTATTAATAATACCTTTTCAGGTTTTGTTTCTGGTATTGGTGGCGTAGTGTTACTCTGGTTTGGTGGCTATTTAGTAATTAACCCGGCTGAAAATATCAGTGTTGGGCAATTACTAGCATTTAATTCAATGAATGGTAATTTTATATCTTTAATTAGTACAGTTATTAATTTTGTTGATGAATTTACCCGTGCTAAAACCGCTACTCGAAGGCTGACAGAAGTTATTGATGCCACTCCAGAAGAAGAAGATAATAGTAAAAAGCCATTTGTAGAAATCTCTAGTAATGCTGATATTATTTGTACAAATTTAACCTTTCATTATCCTGGTCGAATTGATTTATTAGAAGATTTTTCTTTAACGATTCCTGGAGGTAAGAATATTGCTCTAATTGGTAAATCTGGCTGTGGTAAAAGCACCTTAGCCAAATTGATTTCTAGTTTATATCAACTGCAATCTGGTAATATCCAGATTGGGATTTATAATCTCCAAGACCTTTCTCTAGAATGTCTCCGTCAACAAATAGTTCTTGTTCCTCAAGATGCTCATTTTTGGAATCGTTCTATTGTTGATAATTTCCGATTAGGAGCGCCTTATGTTAATTTTGAGCAGATTGTTCAAGCTTGTAAAATTTCTGGTGCTGATGAATTTATAAGTAAGTTACCTGAGACATATCAAACTATTTTAGGTGAATTTGGTGCTAATATTTCTGGTGGACAAAGACAAAGATTAGCCATAGCTAGAGCCATTATTACAGATCCAGCAATTCTCATTTTAGATGAATCTACTGGTGGACTAGATCCAGTGAGTGAAGCCCAAGTTTTAGACCAATTATTTCAACATCGTCAAGGGAAAACAACGATTTTAATTACTCATAGACCCAAGGTAATTAATCGGGCTGATTGGATTGTTTTAATAGATCAAGGTAGGTTGAAATTAGTAGGTTCTTTGGAAGATTTACGTAGCAAAACAGGAGACCATTTAGATTTTGTAATTCCTTAGTTATTATTATTTATTGCTTTTGATAATTATGCTTTACACTCATAATCAAGAATTCGATTCTCTCAGTGACAATGATAATTCACTTCCACCTATAAATCGGTGGACATCCTTAGCAGGTGTATTTCTGATTGGGACTGTTATTGCTAGTATTACTTTATCCTCATGGGTAAAATATAATGTAACAATCAAAGCTGCTGCTATTGTTCGTCCCATAGGTGAAACTCGTGTAGTCCAACCCAAGATAGAAGGGACTATTAAAAGTATTTTAGTCAAAGAAAATCAAATTGTTAAGCAAGGGGAAATAATTGCTATCTTAGATACTGATCAATTGCTAATTAAGAAAAGCCAATTAGAAGAAGGTATCAAACAAAGTAAATTACAAATAATGCAAATTTATGCTCAAAATGGGATTTTAAATAATCAAATAATTGCTGAGAAAAGAGTCGTAGAAAGAATTATCGCTGCTGCTAGAGAGGATTTGTTAAGAAATCAAAGAGAATATCAAGAACGAAGAATTAATACTGAAAATGAATTAATGACAGCGGAGGTAAATATTGAAAAAGAATTAGTAGATTTAGAAAAGGCTGAAGTTGATTTAGAGTTTGCAAAAGTAGATCGGGATCGTTATGAGAAATTATCAAAAATTGGTGCAATTGGCAACCGAGAATTTGAGCAAAAACAGCTAGTTGTCAAACAAATAAGTTTAACATTAGAAGCGGCAAAAAAAGCTGTTGATATCGCTCAAATAAAAATTAAATCTAATAAAGCTGCCATTAATCCCACTACAGCCATGGTGAAAATGGCAGAACAACGTATTGCTCAAGAAATTGCCAAAGGTGAAGCCAATATAGCAGTTTTAAATAAAGAAAGAGAAATCTTAATTCAGCGATTATTAGAAATACAAACTCAAATTAAACAATCACAAAAAGAACTTCAACAACTCGAAAATCAACGCAAAAACAGTATTATTCTTTCCACAAGTAATGGAATTATATTTAAACTAAATTTACGCAATTCTGGTCAATTTGTGCGGGCTGGTGAATCTATTGCTGAAGTTGTCCCTAATAATGCTCCTTTAGTAATTAAAGCCATGATTCCCACAGCAGAAATTAACAAAATTGCGATTAATCAAAAAGTCCAACTTCGTGTTGATGCTTGTCCTTATCCTGATTATGGAACTGCGAAAGGGATTGTTAAAAACATCGCTCCAGATGCAATTACACCTGAAAGCAAAGATTCAAATACTACAAATTCTTCTGGTATTAGCTATTTTGAAGCCGCAATTCAACCCGAAAGCTACTCATTTGGAAATAATGGTCGTCAGTGTCTACTGCAATCAGGAATGAACGCTACAGCCGAAATTATTTCTAAGGAAGAAACAGCATTACAATTTATGTTGAGAAAAGCTAGATTAATTACTGATTTATGAGTAGAAATTAAGTGTAGCAATCCTATTTAAGTTGTGATAGCGTGCAGATCCCCAACTTCTTAGAGAAGTCGGGGATCTGGTTGTTCGTATTTTTTATTCCCATTTACCATAATTAGAACATCTTTACAATAGCTTTAAGTTTTTAATGCCATGTAAATGCTCATCCTTTCACAAAAACCTTATGTCAATCTGGCACTTTTATTGGCAAGTATTTTCTATTACTTAATATCTCCTATAGTACCAGGCAATATATCTGTCACGACTCTTATTAAACCTAAATTATTGTTAAATAAACATATTTATTATGATTATATATCAACTTCATAATCTCAGTATTTTCTAATAAATTTCATGGAATTAGCGTGACACCCCCCATAGACAATAAGTTATAACTAAGAGAATCTAGGAAAAATTCAGAGGCAACAGGGACCTGGCAACTTTCTAACAGGAAAAACTCATGTTTAGAAACATGAGATTGAAATAATGACACTGTTTTTTTGGTGCTTACACATCTTTTAAAAACATCTTTTTTTTTGACAGAAGCTCTAAACTGGTGCAAATGAGTGTTTCTTATCTGTTCCCTTTGTTTGTAATTAATGGTATGAGATAGGAATCAAGACTTATCAGGAGTATAGCTATTGGGACAATTATTAGATATGCAACAAGTTTCATCGGAAAAAACAATTTTAAAATTCATCGTTATTGATGATCACGAATCAGTTTTAAATGGAACAGTGGAAATATTAAGGAAAAACTATCCTAGTGCTGAATTTAATTCGGCTACAAATGCTAGTTATGCTTTTGAGCAAGTTATTAGTTACCAACCTGACTTAGTAGTTATGGATCTTTCCATACCAGAAAAACCGGAAATGATAGCGAGGGTTGATACAGGTATTCAACTTTTGAAGGTTTTAATGGAAAATTATCCTCATTTAAATTTTGTTATTCAAAGCGCCCATGTGAGAACATTAGTCCGCATTCGTCCTTATCTTGATAATCATCAAGGAGGCTTGACTATTGCTGATAAAAGTCTTTCTACTCCAGAAATGTTAACTAGAGTTGATTGGGCATTACAGGGATTAACCCATACAAAAGACATCAAAGGAATTCACTCAGGTTTAGAGGTGAAACCAGAATGGTTGAAAGTCCTGAACTTAGCCTTTGAAGCAGGATTACAAGATAAAGCAATTGCTGAAAAGATGTGCATTTCTGAACGCATGGTACGTCATTATTGGAATAAATTACAGGACGCTTTAAATATTTATCCAGAAGCAGGCAAAAACATTCGCATTCAAACAGAAATTAAAGCTAGATATGAAGGATTAATTGATTAATCAACTAACAAACAAATAAATAAAGTTAGAGGTTGTTTGAAAACTTTTTCGTGTGGGATCTGACACCCGCAGATCCCCCTAAATCCCCGTTAAAAAGGGGGACTTTGAGGAATTCAGCCCTCCTTTGTAAGGGGGTTGGGGGGATCTCGATTAATTCTGATACTTTTCAAACATCCTCTTAGTAAAATCAATAATTTGTTTTCCATAATTAAGGTTTTGAGAGTGAGATAAAAGCTTATGCAAACTCAAATTTGGAAAAAACTACAACCAGAAAATTATTTTGGTTATGGAGAAAAGTTATCAGAAAATATCATGACTATTTTGAGTCTAGTCTTGATTAGTCATTTTTTGTTAACTAGGAATTCTTCAGTTGCCTTAATACCAGCAATTTTTTTGATGGTTATTAATTGCATCAGTATCATAGCTTTATATCAATATCACCAAACAATTAAAGCTGGGATTAAATCTCGCCAAAACATGATTGAAACTAAATTTGAAACAATTCATAATGGACCATTACAAAGTCTGGCTAGAGTTTTAAAGCTAGTTAAAGGGCAAGAATTACCAATTAATAACTTGCTACCTTTAATAGAAAAAGAACTTGAAGAACTAAATCAAGAATTACGAGGAATATCTAATTTTTGGCAACAAGAAACTCTTAATCAAGATACTAGCCTTTATCTAGGAAATAGTCTAGTCATAGATTTGCAAAACCCTTTACCTGAAATCCTTTATCAAGTTTATAGCCACACCTTAGAACGAGATTTTCCTGGCTTTAAAACCCTGAAACTAAAAATTCACAATTTTGAAACTATTAATGAAAGCAATTTGAGTATTGAAAATAAGCGCAGACTTTGCAGATTCTTAGAAGAAGCCTTATGTAATGTTGGTAAACACGCTACAGGAATCACCTGTTTGAAAGTTACTTATTCTGCTTCTAAAGAATATGCTACTCTGAGCATTATGGATAATGGTTTAGGAATTAACTCATCAAAAGAAGGTTGGGGGACAAAACAATTTAAAAATTTAGCCCAACAAATTAAAGGTAAATTTAGGCGAGTTTCCCTTTATCCTCAAGGTACTCTTTGTGAATTATCTTGGCCTTTAGCAAATTCTTTTTGGTGGCAATAAAAACTAGGAAAATTAGAAAATCTTGATATTTTACTTTTTCTCAAATAGCTGACTGTGCCAATACTGTGCCAAGATAGAGAATAAACAACTATATTGAGCAAAAGGACAGCTAAAAAACGCCGTGCAGATTACATTTTTAGGGACTAGTTCCGGTGTACCTACAAGATCACGCAACGTTTCCAGCGTGGCACTGAGGTTACCACAACGAGCAGAATTGTGGTTATTTGACTGTGGGGAAGGAACTCAGCATCAAATTTTGCGGAGTGATTTAAAAGTTAGCCAACTATCCCGAATTTTTGTCACCCATATGCACGGTGATCATATTTTTGGCTTAATGGGATTGCTTGCCAGTTGCGGTTTAGCAGGTAATGTAGACAAAATTGATATTTATGGTCCATCGGGATTAAACGAATACTTACAAGCCGCTTCCCGTTACTCTCATACCCATTTTTCTTACCCCATTAAAGTGCATACTGTGCAGTCGGGTGTAGTTTATGAAGATGATGAATTTACAGTTAGCTGTGGTCTTTTACATCACCGCATTCCTGCCTTTGGCTATCGAGTAGCAGAAAAAGATAGAACCGGACGCTTTGATATAGACAAAGCCAAAGCCTTAGAAATTCCTTCAGGTCCAATTTATGGACAACTCAAGCGCGGTGAAACAGTCACCCTGGCAGACGGAAGAGTAATTAATGGCAGTGAATTATGTGGTTCCACAGAAATTGGTCGGAAAATTGCCTATTGTACAGATACAGTTTATTGTGATGGTGCAGTACAATTAGCACAGGATGCAGATGTGTTAATTCATGAAGCAACGTTTGCTCATCAAGATTCAGAAATGGCTTTTCAGCGGTTACATTCTACAACCACAATGGCAGCGCAAACAGCATACATTGCCGGAGTTCGCAAACTGATTATGACACATTTTAGCCCCCGCTATGCTCCAGGTAATACCATTGAATTAAAAGACTTACTTAAAGAAGCAAAAGCAATTTTTCCGAAAACAATTATGGCTCATGATTTTATGGTTTATGATGTTCCTCGCAGACGAGAAATTGAATCCAGTGTGAGTGCCTAATTTCACTATAATTTTCATCTATTCCCAATTTATCACCCTCTAATATATGAGCAATATTCCCCAAATTGGCCAACCTGCACCAGATTTTTCGACCCCAGACCAAAACAATAATTTAGTTAATATTGCTGATCTAAATCAGTGGCTAGTTCTCTATTTTTACCCTAAAGATAATACACCTGGCTGCACCACAGAAGCTCAAGACTTTACAGAATTATCCTCAGAATTTACCACAGTAGGCGCGAAAATTATCGGCGTTAGTCCCGACTCTGCCACATCTCATTGTAAATTTATTGACAAACACAATTTATCAATTACCCTATTAACTGATCCTGAACATCAATTAATAGAAGCTTATGGTGCATGGCGTTTAAAGAAGTTTATGGGTAAAGAATATATGGGGGTTGCCCGTTCCACCTTCCTGATTTCACCTGATAAAAGCATCGCCTACGCTTGGCCGAATGTCAAAACAAAAGGTCATGCTGAAGCTGTACTTAAAAAAATCAAGGAATTAGCAGCTATTTAAACTTTTATAGTCCGATTCTTCGGACTTTGCTAATATAGCTTTGATATTTAATTTTCCAAATGTTAATTAATTTAAACTTTACTTTACTGAATCACATTCATAAAATAACATAACAATTCTGACCTGATACAATAGAAATATCAATTCTATTATTTGTATTATGGTTCAGTTCATCCAAGCACAAAATATAGGCATTGCCTATTTAGAAGAAAGATTTAGTTTAGAACAAACCGACAGTGAAGCGTTCTTTCCTGAATGGTGGGAACATTTGCCAGAAATTTCTGATTTAGAAAAGCAATATCTAGACAGAGTAAAATTTCATTTTCTCCGATTGGTTAAACATCCTCCTTTATCAGAAGAAACCGTAAAGTTAGTTGTTTTATCTCCCTTACTCAGTTTAGCTGGATTTTATGATGAACCTTTCTTGATTAGAAGTGAATCATCAATAGAAATTGCCGTCGAAGATGCAGAAGAACTTATCAGAGACAGAATTGATGTTTTAATTATCCAGCAACAATTATGGTTATTGGTAATTGAATCTAAAAAAACTGCTTTTTCCCTTGCACAAGCCATACCTCAAGCACTTACTTATATGCTGGCTAATCCTCATCCTGATTATCCTGTATATTCATTAGTCATTAATGGAGAAGATTTTCAATTTATCAAACTGCTGCAAAAAGATCAACCTAGATATGCTTTGTCAGACAGATTTACTTTGTATCGTCGAGAAAACGAACTTTATCAAGTTTTCCGAATCTTAAAAAAACTAAGTCAAATTTTGAATTAACTCTGAATTAATTATGTCCAGTCGTCCTATCTATCTCGATTGTCATGCTACTACTCCCGTTGATGAAAGGGTAATGGCTGCTATGATTCCCTATTTTACCGAAAAGTTTGGTAATGCGGCGAGTATTAGCCATATTTACGGTTGGGAATCGGAAGCTGCTGTTAGACAAACACGGGAAATTTTAGCAAAAGCAATTAACGCTACCCCCGAAGAAATTGTTTTTACCAGTGGTGCAACGGAAGCAAATAATTTAGCTATTAAAGGTATTGCTGAAGCTTATTTCCAAAAAGGTCAGCATATTGTGACTATTGCCACGGAACATAAAGCAGTTTTAGATCCTTGCGAATATTTAAAAAGTCTTGGTTTTGATATTACAATTTTGCCAGTACAAAAAGATGGACTAATTGATTTAAATCAGTTAGCAAAAGCTTTGCGTCATGATACAATTTTAGTATCTGTAATGGCTGCAAATAATGAAATTGGGGTTTTACAACCAATAGCTGAAATTGGAGAAATGTGCCGTCAAAGGCAAATTATTTTGCACACAGACGCAGCCCAAGCTATTGGTAAAATCCCTTTAGATGTAGAAGAGATGAATATTGATTTAATGTCTCTCACAGCCCATAAAGTCTATGGACCAAAGGGAATTGGGGCTTTATATGTCCGCAGACGTAACCCTAGAGTTAAACTTGCTTCCCAACAACATGGGGGAGGACATGAAAGAGGAATGCGTTCTGGGACTTTATACACACCGCAAATTGTCGGTTTTGGTAAAGCTGTAGAAATTGCTGATTCAGAACAAGAAACCGAAAATCAACGATTAACAGCATTAAGAGCAAGATTGTGGCAACAGTTATCTACTGTCGGGGGAATTCATGTAAACGGACATCCTCAAAACCGATTAGCAGGAAACTTAAATATTAGTGTGGAAGGTGTAGATGGTGCGGCACTTTCTTTAGGGTTACAATCAACAGTAGCGGTATCTTCAGGTTCTGCTTGTTCTTCTAATAATGTTGCCCCTTCCTATGTGTTGAAAGCATTGGGACATTCGGATAAATTAGCTTATGCTTCCATGCGATTTGGGATGGGGAGATTTAATACAGTTCAGGAAATTGATCAAGTTGCCAAACAAGTAATTTCTACCATTCAAGGTTTAAGAAGTGCTTCAGTAGTTAGTTGTCAGTAGCAATTATTAGACAACTTAACAGTTAATTTGTCAAAAATCTGCCAGAATTATTATATTCTGTAAACTTGGGTTTGAGTTTACTTTCAGACAAGTATCAATTAACATATTTACTAAGTGGACTTTTTATGTC
Organism: Dolichospermum sp. UHCC 0315A; assembly: GCF_008121535.1. GTDB lineage: Bacteria > Cyanobacteriota > Cyanobacteriia > Cyanobacteriales > Nostocaceae > Dolichospermum > Dolichospermum lemmermannii. The sequence goes on along the minus strand of NZ_CP043056.1, from coordinate 3,329,016 downwards.
CTTTTACCCACAGGTTAAAGAATTTTTTCTCGGTAAATCCTTACCAACCAGCGAGGCAATATCTGATGGGGTGTTAGCTTTTAAACCTCCAGAATCGAAAAATGCTCGGCTGACTTTGTTGTATTTAGGAGTAATTTTGGGATTCATGTTTGTAGGTATCACTTACCTGGCAAACATTTATCATATTGTTCCCGGAGAAGGACAAACAGTAGTTTCTCTTTTGGGGAGAGCAATTTTGGGAACAGGGCCTGTTTACTATTTCCTGCAAGTTGTTACCTTGTTGGTTTTGATGTTAGCTGCTAATACCAGTTATGCAGATTTTCCCAGACTGTGTTATTTTTTAGCCAGAGATGGATTTTTACCCCGCCAATTGTCTCTATTAGGCGATCGCTTGGTCTACTCTAACGGGATTATTCTCCTTAAGTAAGTCGGCACGATAAAATCAATATACATTTTTTTCGTAAAAACCCTTAAATAACCTATCTATAAGGTATTTGTCGAATTTACATTTCGTTACATATGTTGATTGTTTAACGCCAACTTACTTAGTACCTGTGCAGGAATTTTAGCCATTATCTTCAAAGGTCAAGTTAACGCCATTATCCCTCTCTACGCAGTTGGTGTATTCACTTCCTTTACCTTATCGTTCAGTAATTGAGCCAATTGTAGATTTTATCGGTCAGTTCCAGGAAAGTCACCCAGGTGTTTTCACAACTATCATTATTCCCGTTTTTGTCCCTCGAAATTGGTGGGATAGTATTTTACATAACCAAACAACTTTGTTTTTGAAGACTGCTTTACGAGCAAAAAAGAGTCGTATTGTCACAACTGTTAGATATTACTTGTGATTATTGGTAATTATCAATGATCAATTTTTTAAAACCTCCGTTCAAACTCAATTACAGCCCGGGTATCATCAGTTAAATTAGTGGAAGAACGAAGACGAAATTGATTATTTATCCGGTAATTAATCCCCCATTGTAAAGGATCATTTGCTGTTAAAATCTTAATAGTAGAAAGGGAAAATTTCGGAGAAATATCAATTCCGGCTTCTAAAGCTAATTCTAAAGATGAGTTATTTCTTCCCGCTTCTGGTCTTTCCGAAACAATAGTCGGAAATATCCGCAATTCACTTAAACCAAAAGCATCACCAATTTCATTAAATGCACCTTGGAAATTACTGAAAACAGCCGAACTAGCAATATTAATTAAACCCAGATTACTGTCACTACGTCCTTGATTGTCAATAAGTCCACCTCCTAACAAAGTGACAATTTGTGTTTGTGAACGAGAAGGATTACTTTTTAGTTGTAAGTTATCATTAATTTGACTAGCTAAACCATTAATACTGGCTTCAACTCGGACTGTTTCCAACCCGGCTAAACCTGTAGAACCTTGTCTGCTAATATCACTATTTTGAGTTACATCTAGAATCTTCGCAAATAGCCGAATATCCAAATTAGGATCACGGGGTTGACGAGGGCTAAAAGTAGCGGTGTGTTCATGACCTTTTGCTAAATTTAATTGGGTAGTAAACAAATTTACTGCACCTTTATTTAACTTAATAGTTCCTTCTGGTATCGGTTCAACTAAAGAACCGTTAACAATTAGATCTCCAGAAGCTTGAAATTTAAAAACTGGTGATTTGACAATTTGGATATTTCTACCTAATTTTAATCCTAAATTATTTAACCTAGTAATTTTATTTTCTGGATCTGGTTTGTTTTGGTTGCCAATTTTATTAGCTGCTGAATTCTCATCTGGAGATTCTGTTAACAATACTTGACCATCAAATAATTCTATATTACCGCCAATTATTGGTTTCAGCACAGAACCAGTAATTTCTAAATTACCATTAGCACCTCCTTGATATAACCCCTTGAGATTTAAAACTAATTGTTTTAAAGTCACAATTAGCGGCACATCTATTTTGGTATCTCGACTATTAAAAATTGGCAATTCTCCAGCAGCTTGAATATTACCATCACTAAATTTACCTTCGAGACTTTTTATAAACACACGGGTTAAATCAAAAATTGCTTTACCATTCACATTGGTTAACTTTCCTGGTAAGGCTGAGGATCTAAAAGTAGCATTATCGAGAGAAGCAGTTCCTTTAACGAAAGGTTGTTGTCGAGTTCCCCGAACTTTTAAATCTAATTCCCCTTGTCCTTTTTCAAAAGATATCTCATTAGTAAACAGATTGAGAATTGTTAAACCTTCATTTTTGACATTGATATCTAAGGTAATTTGATTACTGTTTGATTTTTCAGAAGCAAAGGGCAAAGTATAGGGAATACTACCATTAATATTTGCAGGTTCAGTCCCTACTCCCACTCCCGTTACCTGACTACCAAAATTTAAACGTCCGTCAGCATAACTGAAACTAGTATTAGCTGATTCCACTGATTTCTGATCAATTGTTCCTTCTGTAATGCTTAATTCTCCTCTAGCTTGAGGATTGATAATACTCCCAGCTATTGCTGCGGTAATATTCAGCTTACCGCCAATTCCCAGTGGCAGTTTCACCAAATTATTTAGTCGCTGAATGGGAAAGTTTTCGATTTTTAATTGACCTGATTGCGCCTGACCACCAATGTTACCTGTAAAGGCAATTATTTTTTGCTGAGATTGAATTCGTAAAGGTCGGAAACGGAAAATTCCTTCTTCAAAACTACCTTTAGCTATGACTTGTTCCGCACGATAAAAGCGGCTTGGTTCTGTTGATTTACCCCAGGTGAAGTTTTCTCCTTGGAGGTTAAATTTTATCCTGGGTTCGTCCGTTGTGGCAGTATTAATAAAAATATTTCCATTTAAAATCCCCTTTAAGTCTCTTAAATCTGGGATAGGTTTAGCCGTAGACCGTTGTTGTTGTTGGGTAGTTAGTAGGGTATCAATTTCTGATAACCGTTGGATTTGGGTCAATAGAGACTCTAAAGGTAATCCTTGGGAGTTGGTGGTTAAGTCCGCAGACTTGCCGTAAGTCGGTGCTTTTAAACCACGTTGGAAGTCTTCCATATCAAAGATTTGAGCCGCATTCAAAAAGTCTTGAATGTTGCCTTTTTCAATGTTGATTTTTGCTCGCAGTTGCGGTTTTTTTGCCCACGGTTTGATATTGGCATCAAAGCTATATCTGCTTTCACCTTTGCGAAGTTCGCTATCACGAAGGACGAATGTATTGTTATCATAGCGCAGTTGTGTCCTAAAGCGATCGCCTTTAATCCGGCCAAGTTCGGGTTTTTCAATGGCTATATTTCCTGCTGTGGCAAATGTCTGCGAATTAATTTGCAAATTTGCTGTTAATAATCCTCTCACTCCTCCCGGACTTAAAGGAGTATTCGCTGGTACAGGTATATTTAAAGCTTTTAATGGGAAATTAGCCACATTCACACCCCAGTCAGATCCCGTTGCTGCACCTGATAGCAATGCTTGTTGCCACTGAACTAAAAACGATTTGGGGCGATTGTTACCATCTAAATTAATTGCTATCCGTTCCTTTACACCTGCAACATCTAAACTTAACCCCTGTCCTGATCCAGAATTCACATTACCAGTCAATAATGGTTCAAAAGCAAATTCCTGAACTTGGAAATTCCGTAACCCCAACTTACCTATAATATTTGGTGCAGTGGGTTTTCCTGTCACTTGTCCGCTAAAATCTAAGTTGCCAGCAATATCCGCAGTATCAGGTAGTTGCACTGGCAACCGTTGCAGACTATAATTTTTTGCCTGAACATTAAAATTTAATTGCGTAATTTCTGGGATACCTGCTTTCTTAGCATTAGCTAATAAATAACCTTTCATAGTGAGCGAAGTCGAACTATTAGCTTGAAAGTTAGCATTATTGAAACTATCAACAGTTAGCTTTTCTCCATTCCACCCGATATCAGCTTGAATAGGTGAATCAAAACCTCGTAAACCTTGACTAAAGCGCACCTGACCAACAGCAGCCACATCTGCTAATTTAGAAGAAGTCACATTTCCCGATACTTGCAACTTTCCTCCCAACTGTCCTTTTAACTGCTGATTGAAAGGGTTTAATTGTAAACCTGAAGTAGCCAACAATGCTTGATAATTACCATTATTAAGTTGAATAGAAGAGGCTGTAACTGTACCACTTGGTAATTTCAAGCTGCCTTTTCCCTCCCCTTGAATAGTTTCTGGTTGGAACGACTCGACAGAACCAGTTACTTGCAACTGACCGGCTATATTTCCTTGGAATTGTGGTGGTACAGATGCTAACTTTGTCAGGGGGACATTTTCCGCTTGAATTTTCGCCTGATAGCGACCTTCTGCAACTTGAATATTAGCAGCTTTAATTCTCCCTCCACCAACAGAGAGGAATCCTTCACCTGTTCCAGCAAAGGTTTTGAGGTTGAAATTTTCCCTATTACCGACAATAGTGAAATTACCTGCGAGGAGATTATTTAAAATTGGGTTAGCCTGTTTTAAAATTGTTCCTAAACGTAAATCTTTCCCAACTAATAAAGTTGTAAAATTTTGGTCTTGTAACTTAATTTGCGAAATATTAACTGTGCCACCAGCAATGTTGATATTGGCATTTTTAGGAATAATCGTCTCTATTTGAAATGGTGAAGAATTCCCTGATAATTGCAAATTACCGTTAAATTCTACCCCAGTTAGCGAAATATTTTCCTGCTGTTTTTGGTCAACAAAAGATGTTAATTTAATCTTGCTAGATTGAGCCGAAGCTTGCCAACGCTTGCTATCATGACTATAAATACCACTACCATTCACTACACCTCCACCAACAGTTGCAACTACATCACGAAAAGAAACTGTGCGGTCAGGATTAATAATACTTGTCCCTGTTACTGGGTATTGGGCTTGAGGAGCTTGCCATTTAACGAAAGTGTGGGTATTATCAGCTACACCTTTTATTTCTGCGGTGGCTGTGATCATGCCAATGGGGAATCCTGTTTTGATATTATATACTTGAGCGATCGCATCCCCTGGAATATTTTCCGCTCGGAGTTGAAAATTCAGTGCAGATACTTGACCAAGTTTAATAATTCCCCCGCCTTTAACCTCACCCCCATAGGTAGTTTTACCTTGAATATCCGTAATTCTCAGGAGAGATTTACTACTAATAAGCTCAAATTTACTACTAACTTTCCCAAAATCAACTTGATCAATTCGAGCAGTTTTCAACGTCCTCACATTACCAGATAGCACTGGTTTAGTAGTTGCTCCCATTAGCTGCAAATCGGCTTGAGCTATACCACTCACAGGAAATGGTAACTTTACCTTTAAAGTTGCTTGAGCATTGGCCAAACTTACCGCATTCACACGTGCTTTTAAATTAAACCCTGCTTGTTGATCAATAGTCCCCGATGTTGTGAACGGGATTTGTCCGTAGTTTGTGACTATATTATCTAATTTAATTACCAGTCCATCAAAAATGAGATTTCCCTGACTATGATTGAATAATTCGGGGATTTTTGCGATTTGTAGTGTTACCCCTTCCATCATAGCATTGCCATAGAGTAAGGTTTTCTGCTTTGGTGTTACCTTAATTCGCAAATCACCATTTACTCTCCCACCTTGTAAAGTCAGTGGTAAAGTTACAAGCCGAGTAATATCTGCGGACAGGAGATTTTGCCCTCGCACTCGAAAATCCCCTGCTAAAACTTTCTGAGGAATTAAATCTCCGACAATGGAAATATCACCCCCACTTACGGACTTAGCAGCCAAGTCTAATTTAATTAGTTTATTTTTATTTAAGAGTTGAGCAGTTCCATTAATCCCAGAAAATTTTACAGGAACTTGTAAAGAAAAATCTCCCCCCATTTTTCTCGGTACTAATACCAAATTTGCATCCCGAAACCGTAACTTATCCAAATCAGTTTTAATCAATCCCTTATCAGTCCCTGGGGTGATAGTAGTCGTTAACCAGCGGGCTTGGGGATCTTGTTGAATATAAACATCTGGATTAATTAAAGTTACATCCAATCGGAGATTGCGGTTAATAACTAACTTCCAAATATCAAAACCTACATCTACTGCTTTGATATTTGCCCTATCTGGATCTGTGGCTGTAGCGGGAATCTCAGAAGCGGCAAACTGAACGCCAGTCAGGGAAAAGGACTGAACTGCTCCCAGTTTTACCGGACGGTTGAGAGTAGTAGTCAGACTTTGGGTAGCTAATGGTACTAGTTCCTGGTAAACAAAATTCTGCAATCGCCAAATACTGAAAATAATTCCTATTAATAGCAAAGCACCTACACCTAAACAACTACGGTTCAATATCATTAACCATAGAAGCCTAAGCCCAGAATCAGCGGGGCGAGAATTTTGACTAGGAGAGTTAGACATAGGTTTTCACTCTTGGATTACCAGATATCTGGAAGAATACAAAATACTAATTTTGACATAATTTTACGTTTAACTACTAGTAGTTTGTTGTAGTGTGAGCGTCTCGCTCACGCGGGCAAGATGCCCACACTACTGTAGTGTCTCGCTGACCCGTATTTAATTTTCACCAGATGTCTATTAGAGTATAGCCGGATGATGGCAAAAATTACAGCTAGGTTTTTGGCAAAATTAGATAACTATATCTTTTGGTCTATGCCTGATTTCCCGCAATCACACAAAAATTATTAGAGATTTTCCCGAATGCACAACCTAGAACTTTAAAATAAATTAGAGAACTAATCAATCAAAGGATGGATAATGCGTGTTTTTGTACTGATTTTCAATGCTGGTACTGATAATGAAGGAATTCACAGCATTCGGATTAGCAATGCCCAAGGTTTAGAAGGCAATAAAATCCTCATGTTTGAATCAGAGGACGATGCCACCCGTTTTGCTTTAATGTTAGAAGCTCAAGACTTCGCTATCCCGACAGTGGAGATGATGAATGCTGATGATGTTCAGGAATTTTGCCAAAGCACTGGCTATACTTGGGAAATTGTGGCTGAAAACAGTGAATTAGTAATTCCACCCGAAACGAACGTGGAACAAACTGATTGGCAAGCCCAAGCACAAATAGAGGATGCTGATAAAAACTTCTTCCCTACCAGTCTATCTGCCCCAGAAAGTGTTAATTCTGATTTAGACAGTATTCGTCGTCAACTGGAAGGTTTATTGTAGTTTGTTATTAGTTATTGGTGATTGGTCATTGGTGACTGGTGATAGGTGATTGGTGATTGGTGATTGGTGATTGGTGATTGGTCGTAAATAACAACTGACAACTGACAACTAACAACTGACAACGGACAACGGACAACGGACAACTAACAACTGACAACTGACAACTAACAACTAACACAGTATACACAAATGACAAATTTCCAGGAACGCGGGCATCTGCTCACCGAACAAGTTAATCCCCATAGTCTCAATTTAGACCAACTCAACTCTTTAGAGTTGGTAGAATTATTTAATAGTGAAGACCAAAAGGCAGTAGCAGCAGTAGCAGCGGCTAAAGTTCAGTTAGCAGCAGCTATTGACCTCGCAGCAGAAAAACTGCGTCAAGGTGGCCGTTTATTTTATGTGGGTGCAGGGACAAGTGGCAGATTAGGAGTATTAGATGCTGCCGAGTGTCCACCTACTTTCTGCACTTCCCCAGAATTGGTACAAGGGATTATTGCTGGTGGTGCGGGAGCATTAGTCCGCAGTTCCGAGGATTTGGAAGATCGAGCGGAAGATGGCGAAACGGCGATCGCGCAACGACAAATCACGCAACTGGATGTAGTCGTCGGCATCACGGCTGGGGGAACAACGCCTTTCGTTCACGGTGCCATTAATGCAGCGCGTCAACGGGGGGCTAAGACTATTTTTATAGCCTGTGTTCCCACAGAACAAGTCGGTATTGAAGTTGATATTGATATTCGTTTATTGACAGGACCAGAAATTTTAGCTGGTTCTACTCGCTTAAAAGCGGGGACGGTGACAAAATTAGTGTTAAATACCCTTTCGACTGGGGTAATGGTTAAACTAGGTAAAGTGTATGGGAATCGGATGGTTGATGTCGCTGTCACGAATCAAAAATTACATGATCGCGCTTTACGGATCTTACAAGACTTAACTAGTTTAAGTCGAGAAGCAGCCGGGTTTTTACTAGAACATAGTGGTAAATCGGTTAAATTGGCATTATTAATGCACTGGACTGGTTTAGACCAAGAATTTGGGAAACAACTACTAGCCAGCCATCAAGGCAATCTTCGACTGGCTGTAACTAGCTGTCAACCAGACATAAAAGCCAAGAATAAGAAAAGTCAGGAATAATTCAATCTAAATTCTGATTCGGTGACGAACTGTTTTTTTCGGGCTACGCATCTTTTAAAAACATCTTTTTTTTGACAGAAGCTCTAAACTGGTGCAAATGAGTGTTTCTTATCTGTTCCCAGTTAAGAGTTTCCTTCTTTTGTAATTTATTTGACACTCTGCGGTCTAAAGACACGCAGATTTTTTAAGACCTGCTTAAAAAGGATAGTCAATTATCCTCCTAGACGCTCAAGGCAACTACCAGTACGACAGGTATTGCAATTGCGCTTACTTTTGTTTTTTTTGCTGCTTTTGTGAGTCCATCAATTTTTAATGTTAAACGCTCCATGGTTTACCATTGCTTGCTTACCCAGGCTACAGCTATGCCGAGACGAGATAAATCAGGGGTTTCTCCTTAATAAAACACTTCTTTGCGCTGATGGTTATTCCTACTTGCTAATTAATTCTATCATGTCACCGCGAATAAATTCGCCGTTGGCACTTCCTCCACGCATCTATTGCCAAGTGGCTTCCGTGCCTTTCGTTCTATTTGGTGATTAGGTACTAATTTAAAGTTGTCTGACTACAGGTTTACCGTCAATAACTTCACCAACAAGCACGATATCTGCACAATTGACGAAAATGCCATTTTCCAAAACACCAGGAATATTATTCAGGGTTTTTTCCAGGTTTACAGGGTCATCAATGCTATCGAATGTGACATCCAAAACCATGTTACCTTGATCAGTGATCACAGGTCCGGCTTTTCTCACACCCATCCGCAATTCTGGCTTACCACCAAGTGCTTTAATGGCATTAGTGACGGGGGTAAGTGCCATAGGAATAACTTCAACTGGTACAGCGAAACTAGAACCCAAGCGCTCTACTAACTTACCACCATCAACGACGACAATAAACTGTGTTGCTAGGTAATCTACAACTTTTTCGCGGGTATGTGCCGCACCACCACCTTTAATCAAGTTTTTGTGGGGGTCTACTTCATCTGCCCCATCTATGGCAATATCAATATGGTCTACAGCGTCTAAAGTGGTGAGGGGAACGCCATACTCTTTTGCTAACACTTCTGATTGAAATGAGGTGGGGATACCGACAATATCTTTGAGTTCCCCTGATTTGAGGCGTTCTCCTAAATACTGAATGGTGTAAGCTGTGGTTGAACCTGTACCCAAACCAACTATTGAACCGGATTTTACTAAATTGGCGGCCGCTTTGCCAACTTCTTGCTTCATCAATTTAACTGGATCTGCTGGTATGGACATTCTTTAACTCCTGAACAATTAAGGCTATAGAAAATACTATCACAGCCAACTATATTATAAAATTGGTAATGAGAATTTAGAATTTAGAATTTAGAATTGAGGATTGAGAACTAAAACTCCCTTGATTTTTGATTTCTGAGCGAAATTTTGGATTTTATTTACAGACAATTTGTTATAAAAATAAAGGTTTATCAATTATATTTAAAATATCTTTATTTTTAATTATCTAGAAAATCGGCAACTTCAATTATGCAATCACCGTCAATATCAATAATCTAGTTAGAAGATGATAGCTAAAATGAAAAAATTACTGGGTGCATTGACTTTAATCACACTGCTGCAAAGTTCCCCAATTATTGCCCAAGAACAATCACTAGATCCAATACCTGTTACCAGTTCAGAATATATCCAAAAGGTAGTTGATTCTAAGTTAATGGATAACTTTCCCGATGGTAAATTTTATCAGGATAAGTTAATTAGTCGTGCAGAATTAGCGTCAATTTTAGTGAAGGCATTTTATTTAGATAAACGGGCTATTATTCCTGAAAAAAAATCTCTATTTATCCCTGATGTTCCTCCTTCTCATTGGGCATATAAAGATGTTCAGATAGTTTTGAAAACTGATATTATGAAAGGTTATCGAGGAAATCTGTTTTTCCCAAATCAACGGGTTACTAGAGGTGAAGGTTTAGCGATTTTTGCCCAAGCTTATGGGGTTTTCCAATTTCCTGATCAAAGCGTTGATAAGATTCTCTCATCACATCCAGATGCCATAAATATACCTGATTGGTCTAGAAAAGCGATTGCTACAGTCATTGCTGAGGAATTTGTGAATATGGATACACAAGGTAATATTTACCCACTAAGCCCCATGACAAGGGGAGATTTAGCTTATGTCCTAAGTAAGTATTTACAACGTCAACAGAAGCAACCATCAACACCTATAGTTCGCTAGATTTCTCTATTTTCATGAAGTTGGAGATTGGGGCAGTTTTTAAGCCAAAAACTTGTTTACACAGCGAACAAACATTTCCACACCTATTGGTAAAGCCGTTTCATCAAAATCAAATCGGGGATGATGATGAGGATAATCTAATTTTTTCTCTGGATTTGCAGAACCAAGAAAAAAGTAACAACCGGGAACTTCTTGCAAGAAAAATGACATATCTTCCCCACCCATTGTTTGACACTCAGGAACGATACCAATGGGGGTTTCTATCACTTCCTCTGCAACTGAACGAACTAATGCCGCGATTTCCGTATCATTGATAACTGGTGGATAAAGATGAATATAATCTAAGTCATAATTTGCACCGTGACTTTGACAAATTCCCCCAATAATTTGTTGAATGCGGTCTTTAAAAAAACCTGCTAAATCAGGATTAAAATATCTCACTGTCCCACCCATTCTTGCGGTATCAGCAATCACATTAACTGCTGTGCCGGCGTGGAGTTCTCCCACTGTCACCACAGCCGCATCAATGGGGTTAACATTACGGGAAACAATAGTTTGTAAAGCATTGACTATTTGCGCCGCTACCACGATAGAATCTACTGTTTGCTGAGGAATTGCCCCATGTCCACCTTTACCAAAAATGGTGCAGCGAAACAATTCTACAGCGGCCATTAATGCCCCAGCGCGGACTCCCACAGTTGCCAATGGCAGATTATTCCATAAGTGTAAACCGATAATGGCATCAACATCAGGGTTATTCAATACACCTGCTGCGATCATCGGTTTTGCCCCACCGGGACCTTCTTCGGCGGGTTGGAAGATAATTTTTACTGTGCCACTAAAGTCTTGTCGGTGTTGATTGAGGTAATATGCCGTACCGAGAGCGATCGCTGTATGTCCATCATGTCCACAAGCGTGCATCACACCATCATGTTGAGAACAATAGGGAACTTCATTCTCTTCTTGAATAGGTAAAGCATCCATATCCGCCCGAATTGCTAATACTTTACCATGCCCAGATTTTTCACCTTTAATAATCGCCACAATTCCCGTTTCTGCAATACCTGTTTGATGTGCAATTCCCCAACTTTGCAACTTTTCGGCAATAAACTCAGCGGTAATTTTTTCCTGAAAACCTAATTCTGGTTTTTGGTGAATTTGTCTTCTCCACTCTACTAATTGCGGTTGCAAAGCCCGAATTGCTAACCGCACATTTTTAAGATTTACCGTTGAAGCCAAAGGAAATGTAGAAACCATATTTATCAATTAAAAATTAAAAAAACTCTTCCCCATTACCAATTACCAATTACCAATCACCCATTACCAATTACCAATTACCCATTAGCTACAATATATTTCCCAATCTAAAGCCGCAGCAACTTTTGCAAGTTGTTCCAAATCTCTGGGATTTTCCAGATAGGGAACATAACCTAAAACGGGAATATTTGTCAATGATTGAATTAACTCTGGTGGTGTTAAATCAGCAATTTCTTCCTCGGTGCGGGGTTGGGTGCAATTAAGAATAATTCCGCGCAGATTGATTTTATGTTGCCTAGCTAATGCTACATTAGCAACACCCTGAGCGATCGCCCCCAATCTGACCGGCACCACCAAAAAAGTCTGTAATCGCCATTCACCCGCCAAATCAGCCACCGTCAACTCATCAGTAATCGGTGAACCCAAACCCCCCAAAGATTCCACCAACACAAAATCACGTTGTTTCTGCAAAGCCAACAAAGTTCGCCAAACTATCGCTAAATCAATTTGACGATTTTCCTTCGCCGCAGCTATGGGAGGGGCTAAAGGGGCTTGAAAATACAAAGGTGTAATTTCTTCTGGTGACTGGTCCAAATTAAACAGAGTTTGGTACAGTTCCCTATCACCCAACCCCGATTGAATTGGCTTCATCATCCCCAAACTACGCTGGGGATAATATTTTTGCCAATAAGCGGCTATTGCTGCTGTGACAACAGTTTTACCAGCATCCGTATCAGTTCCCGCAATCAGTAAAGTATTCAACAACGTTTTTTGCTAAAAATGACAACTTAATTTGCTTCCTTTCATAATTTAACGTTAAAACGTTAATTAGTCCCATTAAACCCTGGAGTTGACGTTTCTGTAGGAGTTGGCGTTTCTGTGGGAGTTGGCGTTTCTGTGGGAGTTGGCGTTTCTGTGGGAGTAGGGGAAGTCGTGGGGGTTGGCGTTTCCGTCGGAGTTGGCGTTTCTGTGGGAGTTGGCGTTTCCGTTGGTATTGGCGCTTCTAAAGCTACATTCAAACTATAATTAACCTCGGAAACACCCCCAGACAAACCTAATCGAATAATATATCTCCCATCATTAGCTAATATTCCTTCATAAGAAGTAGATTGTTGATCTTGAGTATTAATGATTTCACCATTAGCAGTTAAAATCGTCAGTACAATCCCACTGTTTTCATTTACAGACACAGTTAATTTTTCCCCAACCTTACCTTGTAAACTATATTCAACCAATTCATTTTCCCTCAGTGTTCCGTCAATTGTCGCCTTGTTAGATTTGTCTAATCTCAGCCGTTGACGGTTAATCACAGGTTCACTATTAGTTACTGTGGGTGTTGGAGTTGGTGTTGGTGTTAATAATGTCCCACTAGGAATAACTGGAGACGGAAATGATTGTGGGGTTGTGATTGTTTCTGTTGCTGGACGAGACTGATTTTTCAGTGAATTCACCAAAGTCCAAGAACCGAACCCTGCTAAAATAATCACAACACCGCCAATTCCTGCCAACGCCCAAGCATTATCCAAAATAGAGCTACTTTGTCCAGAATTAACTGAAGGTTGCGGCTTTTCAGATGTTTTTGATATCGGTTCAGGACGATGCCCGATAGCGATAGTTTGTAGATGAGATAAATTAGCAGCAGGTTGGCTACTATAACCTAAGTTAAGCAGTGCCTGAGTAACATCAACGGCACTTTGATACCGTTCCCCCGGCAGATAACTCAACATTCGCTGCAAAATTTGAGCGAATTCCGGTTTTACTGTTGCCCACTGTTGCCAATTCCATATTAGTTCCTGCTCATCAAATAAGTCTGCGGGTTCTTTCCCCGTCAACAAAACTATCGTCGTCACAGCCAACGCATACAAATCACTACTAGGATATGCCCTACCCGTTTGCATTTGCTCACTAGGCGCATAACCCAATTTACCTACAGTAGTTACTGGTGTGGGGCTTGAGGATTGTAATTTTGTGGCTAACTCCTTGACTACTCCAAAGTCAATTAATACAGGCAGGGAATCACTTTCCCGTAAAATCATATTCTCTGGGGAGATATCCCGATGAATAATTCCCTGACCGTGAATATAACTAAGAACAGGCAACAAAGTGCGTAATAAATGCAATACCTCTGCTTCAGTAAAAGTTGTGCCAACATCTTGGCGTTCTCTGAGCAAATTCCGGTAAGTCTTACCACCCACAAAATCTTGCACCAAAAATAACTTTTCGTTTTGGGCAAATTTTTCCCGAAATTTGGGGATTTGTGGATGCTCAATTTGATACAAGATAGCAGCCTCTCGTTCAAATAACTCTTGTGCCTTTTCTCCACCGGATGTTCCCGTGCCTGGGGCAATTAACTCTTTAAGCACACAAAGTTCATTAAAGCGTCTTTGGTCTTCTGCTAGATAGGTTCTACCAAATCCCCCCTGTCCAATAATGTGAATTATGTGGTAACGATTTTGTAGGATAGTACCAACTGTAATCGGTGATTGCATGGTCTATTGATTGAATATAATAATAACAACAGAGCTAGAACTTAACAAAACTATCGCCTGTCCACAACATGACTCAAAGTGTCTCAATTGTGGCTTCCGTAATTTTCCTCAGTCACCCCGCCCACAAGGAAGTGTATACTAGAGACAAGTCTGGCATTATTCTATTCTGACATTCGGACTTTAGTCAGGACTTGTCCAATATAGTAGCAGGTATAATCCGGGATAAATAAATCAATTGGCATCCACAGCAATGTCAAAGTTGATCTTTAATGGTAGGCATTCAGCCGTCAGTTTTCCGGGAAATATATAAATATCGAAGTTCGAGGTATAGATAATTTTGCTAGGTTCTTTTTGATTCATAACATAAATATTTAATCTTCAATTCACGAGGTCGTTAATTGGTAATAAGTATCATAGAATAATTGTTTGCACTTTCGCTGCTATTTAATCGTCGGTTTTCTAACACCCCCAGGGTTAACTTGAAGATCAATATTATTTGTTTAATCCATTTTGGCTAAATTTGCTCAATCTCTGATGATATTTCTATGAATGCACTTCGAGGATCTGCTGTGCTAAGTTCTGCAACTTTACCCGTCCAGTCAATAGCAACGGGACTACCTGACAATAATCGCTTACGGCTGTTTTCCGGTTCTGCCAATCTGGCACTGTCGCAAGAAGTCGCTCGTTATCTAGGTATGGACTTGGGTCCGATGATTCGCAAAAGATTTGCGGACGGAGAACTTTATGTTCAAATCCAAGAATCTATTCGGGGTTGTGATGTCTATTTAATCCAGCCCAGTTGTCAACCCGTCAATGATCATTTGATGGAATTACTAATTATGATTGATGCCTGTCGTCGGGCTTCTGCACGACAGATTACAGCAGTAATTCCTTACTATGGTTATGCTCGTGCTGACAGAAAAACAGCCGGTAGAGAGTCAATTACTGCGAAGTTAGTTGCTAATTTGATTACTGAAGCAGGTGCTAACCGCGTTCTAGCGATGGATTTGCACGCAGCCCAAATTCAAGGCTATTTCGATATCCCCTTTGATCATGTCTATGGTTCACCAGTTATCCTGGATTATCTCATTAGTAAAGGATTACAGGATATTGTGGTGGTTTCCCCTGACGTGGGTGGGGTGGCACGGGCTAGGGCATTTGCGAAAAAATTGAATGATGCACCTCTAGCAATTATTGACAAACGTCGTCAGGCTCATAATGTTGCCGAAGTCTTAAATGTGATTGGTGATGTGAGAGGCAAAATTGCCATATTGGTGGATGACATGATTGATACTGGCGGTACGATTGCGGCGGGGGCTAATTTACTGCGTCAAGAAGGAGCTAGTCAGGTATATGCCTGTGCTACTCATGCTGTGTTTTCACCACCGGCTATTGAAAGGTTATCAAGTGGGGTGTTTGAGGAGGTTATAGTCACTAATACTATTCCCATCCCAGAGGCTAATCAGTTTCCCCAATTAGTGACGCTTTCAGTCGCTAATCTGCTGGGAGAAGCAATTTGGCGGATTCACGAAGATAGCTCACTCAGTAGTCTATTCCGTTAATCAACAAATAACTATCTTCCCAAAGGATGAAATATAAATTTATGAAGGATGAAAGTTTTCGTTCTTCATTTTTTGTATGCAGCTAAAATTTCTAATTCGGACACTACTCTTTCTAATTCTGCCACTAAGGGCGTAATTTGATGTTTCTGGAAAGCATCTGCGAGGGAACGATAATACCAAAGTGTGCCTTCTTTGCCACCTTGAAACCGTTCCCAAACTGCATCACCAATCATGCGATAATCTTTGAGAATTGAGCAGACATTATGGAGTTTGTCAGCAGCGGAAACTAGCAATACTTCTGGTGAAGCGGTGGCAATATGGGCAATATAGGCTTCTTTCCGGGGTTTCCAAGGGGGTTTGGGTGTGGTGTCTGCGTCTGTACAACCATCAACTATGGCTGTGACATGATCTCCAAATCGCCGGCGAATTTCTTCTCTGGTGGCTGCTCCACCTTGGTCTTCTATGGCATCATGTAGTAGGGCTGCTATGGCTTCATCTTCATTAGCTCCATATTCTAAGGCTATGCTGGCTACTCCGAGTAAATGGGTAATATAGGGAATATCCCCAGCTTTGCGTTTTTGCGTGGCGTGGAGTTCATGGGCGTAGGTAAGCGCTTGGGTAAATCTTTCTGATAGCATTTTTAGTTGGATGATGTTAAGAGGAAATGAACCACGAAGGAGCGAAGGACACGAAGGAAGAGAAAGAGAAGGAAGAGAAGGAAGAGGTTAGTGTTTTTAACTAAATTAGTATTTTGCAGTTTGATAAGCTTTGTCCATCATTTCTTTTGCTAATGGATGATAACCATTATTATTTAAAAATGCTAAAATTGACTCTTTTACTTGATAACTAATTGCTTCTCCTGTTGTGACTAATCTAGCAAAATGTTCACAGTTCCAACCTAATAACCCATAATCCCAAGTTTTGAATAATTCATAAGCAATTAAACATCTATCAACAACTTCTTTTTTAGGCAATAATGTCACCGATTCTACTATATGATACTTTCGCGGAATTCGGAATACAGCAAATCCATTTCCACCAAAGTTAAAGGCGTGGGTATCAGAGATAGTTATATGATAATGCAATGCGAGGTCTGAGCTACTTTCTTTATGATGAATTAGCAATCCTGCTGTAGAACTTTTATAATCAACATGAGTTTTAAACTCATGAATAATCTTATCTTCAATAATTTGTGTGGCGGAAAGAATAGTATTATTGCTGGTTTTTTGGATATTCAAAAGAGATAACCACTCACTTATTGACTGAGGACGATTTTCCGGCTTTATTTCCATCCCTTTAATTATCGCCTGATTTACTTTATCACTAATACTAGAATTTATCTTTTTTGCTTCTTCTAATTCTGTACCAATTGCTCTCATTGGTGATATAGTTGGTAATTCTCCAGTTAACACAGAATACAAAGTTGCAGCTAAAGCATAAACATCTGTAAATGCTCCCCGTTTTGCTTTTTTATCATATTGTTCAATTGGTGCAAAACCATCAGCTAACATTTGCGTATGTGTTTGAGTTAAATTCTGGGAAAACTCTCGCGCAATCCCAAAATCAATTAACACGGCTTCTGATTTACCAGAACGCAACATGATATTTTGTGGTTTAATATCTCGATGTAATAAGCCATTATCATGAACTACAGTTAATGCTGATCCAATTTGCTGAATATAGCGTAATGCTTCAGTTTCAGATAAAATACCTTGATTTTCTACTATAGTTCCTAAATCTTCCCCATCAATATATTCCATCACCATACACCAAAGATCATTTTCATGAATGACTTCGTAAATTTGGACAATATGAGGATGACTACATTTAGCTAATTTAATCGCTTCGTTGAGAAAGTCTTGTTGAAATTTAGCAAAATCAGCACGTTTTTGGATTGCATCATTTAGAGTTTTGATAACAACGAAATTTCCCTGATTATCTCTAGCGCGATAAGTGATCCCAAAACCACCTTCACCTAATTCTTTTTCTATGGTATATTTACCATTTTGTAATTCCTGTCCTGATAACCAAGCCATAACCTGTAAATTTATAGATTTATAAGTTCATTTTGGCACAATTTTAGTTGTAAGTGCTAATTTCAGGTTATTATCTGCCTAAAATAGTAGAAGACACCTGACTATAAACTAAAAACCTATGCCACAAACAATTCTCAAGGAAATTCTCAATCAGCTTGATAGTTTAGAACAAGATGAACTACAGCAACTTAATCAAGCCATCCAAATATGTCTGACTGATAAAGCACAAGTTAATCAAATCACAAACTTTCATCAAGCACTGTTAAGTTCTGGTTTGGTGAAACAAATTAAACAACCTGCTGACAGTAAACAACATGAAAGAAAACTTATTCAGGCACAAGGAAACCCCGTTTCTCGAACTATTATTGAGGAACGTCGCTAAATGTCTGTTTATTTTTTAGATAGCAGCGCCTTAGTTAAACGCTACGTTGCGGAAATAGGTTCAGGTTGGGTTGTTAGCTTGTGCAATCCTACGTTAAAAAATGATGTATTTATTGCTGCTATTACTGCTGTAGAGATTACTGCGGCAATTAGTAGAAGAACGAGGGCTGGAAGTATTAATATTCAAGATGCTACAATGGTCTACCATCAGTTAAAAAATGATATCGAATCTGAATATCAAGTGATAGAAATTACAGACAATATCATTAATTCAGGAATGAGATTAGCTGAAAAATATTGTTTACGCGGCTATGATGCAGTTCAATTAGCTGCTGCTGAGTCCATAAATACCCTTTGCATTGCAAATGGTTTACCTCAATTAACTTTTGTATCTGCTGATAAAGAATTGAATATAGCCGCTGTCAGTGCAGGTTTGCTTGTGAAAAATCCTCACAACTATTCTTCAACCTAAACCATGCTCTTGATATTTATTATCAAAATAACAATATTTGTGACAATTACGCTAGAATTATTAAAGGTTCGTTACAGAATTGGCAAATCATCTCCACTTCTGTTAAAACGACCAAAAATAAGCTTCTTAATCTAAAAACCTTAAAGTTTACCCAAATCATCTATGACGCTCCCAATTCGTAACGTCGCCATTATCGCCCACGTTGACCACGGTAAAACCACCCTGGTTGACGCTCTCCTCAAACAGTCCGGCATTTTCCGCGAAGGCGAAGACGTTCCGGATTGTGTCATGGACTCCAATGATTTGGAAAGGGAACGAGGCATTACAATTCTTTCTAAAAATACAGCGGTTCGCTACAAAGAAACCCTGATTAATATTGTTGATACTCCTGGACACGCTGACTTCGGCGGAGAAGTAGAACGGGTACTCGGCATGGTAGACGGTTGTATTCTGATTGTTGATGCCAATGAAGGACCAATGCCCCAAACCCGCTTTGTCTTGAAAAAGGCTTTGGAAAAAGGTCTCCGTCCTATTGTTGTTATTAACAAGATTGACCGGGGACAAGCTGACCCCCACATTGCTGTTGATAAGGTCTTGGATCTGTTCTTAGAATTAGGTGCAGATGAAGACCAGTGTGACTTTAAATATTTGTTTGCTTCCGGTATGGCTGGTTTCGCTAAAGAAAGCTTAGAAGCAGAATCAGTAGATATGCAGCCGCTATTTAATGCCATTCTTCGCCACGTTCCTGCACCAGTGGGAGATCCTAACAAGCCTCTACAATTACAAGTTACCACCCTAGATTATTCAGAATATTTAGGCCGGATTGTCATTGGTAAAATCCACAATGGAACTATCCGCGCTGGACAACAAGCTGCTTTGGTAGTAGAAGATGGCAGCATTGTCAAGGGCAAAGTTACCAAGCTGATGGGGTTTGAAGGTTTAAAACGGATAGAGATGCAAGAAGCTACCGCAGGTTATATTGTGGCTGTAGCTGGTTTTGCTGATGCTTATATTGGCGAAACTATTACAGATCCTAATGAACCTCTGGCTCTGCCATTAATTAAGGTGGATGAACCAACTTTGCAAATGACCTTCTGGGTGAATGATTCACCTTTTGCTGGTCAAGAAGGTAAATTGGTAACATCTCGGCAAATCCGCGATCGCTTATACCGCGAATTAGAAACCAACGTAGCCTTGCGCGTTGAAGACACCGACTCTCCCGATAAATTCCTGGTTTCTGGTCGTGGTGAATTACACCTAGGCATCTTAATCGAAACCATGCGCCGTGAGGGTTTTGAGTTCCAAGTATCCCAACCTCAAGTAATTTACCGTACAGTTAACGGTCAAAATTGCGAACCTTTTGAACTTCTAGCATTAGATGTTCCCGCGGACGCAGTTGGTAGCTGTATTGAACGCTTAGGACAACGGAAAGCGGAAATGCAAGATATGCAGCCTGGTGGTGGCGATCGCACCCAACTAGAGTTTATCGTAGCAGCCCGTGGTTTAATCGGTTTCCGAGGTGAATTCATGCGAATGACTCGCGGTGAAGGCATCATGAACCACAGTTTCCTTGATTATCGTCCCCTTTGTGGTGATATTGAAGCCCGGAACAAAGGCGTTCTCATCTCCTTTGAAGAAGGTGTTTCTACTTCCTACGCGATGAAAAACTGTGAAGATAGAGGCGCGTTCTTTATCAGTGAAGGAACTAAGGTTTACAAAGGGATGATTATTGGTGAACATAATCGTCCCCAAGATTTGGAATTGAACGTTTGTAAAACGAAGCAGTTAACCAACCACCGTTCATCTGGTGGTGAAGAACTTACTCAGTTACAAACACCCATAGACATGAATTTGGAAAGAGCTTTGGAATACATTGCTCAAGATGAATTGGTGGAAGTTACACCTGAATCTATTCGTCTTCGGAAGATGTCCAAGAAATTGGTGAAACGTTAATATCTGTAGGGGTGGGGTTTCCCACCCTGATTAAATTTATAAACTCATATAAATCAGGTAAATCACACAAATCATAGTTAAGAAATTGCACTTCTGACTAAAATTACGGTACTATCAACACCAGATGCGATTGCTTCGGGAATATTACCTTGAATTGCTTGTTGTAATAATCCCTCACGAGAAGCACCCAAAACTACAACGTCGAAATCTTCAGTTTTGACTAATTCAATGACTCCAGCGGTAACAGATTCAGCTTGCAAAGATGCAGCGACAACATTACTTTGTAAATTGCGGTGACGCATTAATTGACGAGTAGATTCCTCTAAAACCGTCATATCTGGTGCAACTTCCCCAGGTTTAACTACCTGAGTTAAGCGGATTTCTATGTCGTTTTCCAAAGTTACTAAAGCAGGTAATAATTTAATGGCAATAGGTGCATTTGGTCCTCCAGCCATTGGTATTAACCAGCGTTTAAATTGCTGGTAGGAATGGAAATTATTGCCTAATTTGACCAAGACAACATCACAGTTTGCTTGACGAATTATAGTATCTACTACGCTGCCAAAAATCCTGCCAGGGGTAGATGTATTTCCCTTCCAACCCATGAAAATTAAGTCTATATATCGTTCCTTGGTAGTTTCTAAAATAGCTTGGGCGATATCATGGGCGACACGAATTTGGGTATGAATGGGAATATTGAGTTTTTTGGCTAAACCTTCGGCTTGTCGGAGTAAGCGGCGACTTTTGGCGGTGTTAACTGGGGTTTCCGCCGGAGAAACATGACGGGATACTAAGATGATTTGTAAACATTCTATTTCATAATGGCGATCGCGGGCGATAGCAGCAGCCATTTCTAATAAAGCCGGGGCGGTTTCCGGGTTAGCGATAGTAACTAATAACCTCCCTCTCCCAATACTAGGGGAACGAGTTTGATAAACTAAATAAGAAGGTTCTGCTTGGGGACCTGTCACCCCATTTTCGCCATTCAAATGATCTGCTTCGGCGCGAATAATATCGGCACGGGTAATAATCCCAATTAATTTTTTTCCATCTACTACGGGTAAACGGCTAATTTGATATCTATCTAATAAATAGAGAACATGACTTAATCTATCTGCTGGTGTCACCGTCACCGGTTTGGGTGTCATAATTTCTTTTAAAATAGTTTCATGGGGGAAGAGATGATCACGGATTTTCTGTAAATCTGTTTGGGAAACTAAGCCCACTAATTTATTATTTTCGACTACAGGAAAACCGCGATGATGGGAACGAGAAAAGGCTTTAATAACTTCATCTCCTGTCATTTTTGATTCTAAAGTTTCCACTATGCGCTGCATGACATCCTTAGCAGTTAATTGAGTTAATATCCCTTCCGTTGGACTATCTTTTTTAATAATGATGCCATTTAATTTTAAAAGTTTGTCATAGAGTGAACCGGGAACAACCTTCTCAGCAACTAAATAAGATGTTACAGATACCACCATTAAAGGTAAGACTAAATTAAAATCTGTCGTCATTTCAAAAACAATCACAATTGCAGTAATGGGAACTTTGGAAACCGCGCTAAAAAATCCCCCCATTCCCGCTAATGCGTAGGTAGTCGGTGAACCAAATCCAAATACTTGCAATTCACATACGCCAATAATATGTCCTAAACAAGAACCTAAAATTAAACTTGGTGCAAATAATCCTCCTGGTGCGCCCGAACCAAAGGCAATTAATGTTAAAATAAATTGGGCAATAAAGACAATTCCCGCTAAAGGAATATTTGGTTCACTAGCAATCATAAACTCTCGCAAACCTGTATTATCCCGAAAAGTTTCTGGCAACAAAGACATAATCAAACCAGAAGCCAAACCAGCTAAAGCCACTCGTAAAGGTAAACTAATATGTAACCGACGATAAGCTTGAATAGTGAAAATTAATCCCTGATTAAATAAAGCTGCTAATAAACCCGCTAAAATTCCTAAAATTAATAAAGCCGGAATTTCTAATAGGGAAAAACTGCTAGAATAGTCAATTAGTTTTAAGTCTAATTGCAGACTCCCACCACCTAACCACCGGGAAATTACACCACCAATAAAAGCAGCAATAATTGCCGTTCCTAAAGTTAAACCTGATAGATCTTGTAATAACTCTTCAATAATAAATAATACCCCGGCTAAAGGCGCATTAAAAGCCGCTGCTAAACCCGCCCCAGCCCCCGCTGCAATCATTTGGCGACGATGATCTGGAGAGGTGGGAACTAAACGACTCATACCCGCTGCTAACCCCGCACCAACCTGGACTGTAGGTCCCTGTCTACCCAAGGTTAACCCCGAACCCAAGGCGATTATCGAACTGATTAACTTGACAAAAGCCACTCTCCATGATAGTTTAATTGGCACATTTGCCAAAGCAGCTTTAACTTGGGGAATGCCACTACCAGCCGCTTCTGGTGCTAATCTCTGCACTAACCAACCAGAAAGAAACCCCAAACTTAGGCCAATAAATGGTAGAGATATCCAGGCTGGGAAAATGTGAGTTGTATGCACTCGCCATGTTCCCAACCACCCTGAACCTTGTTTGAGTAATACCGCAGATAAAGCGGCTACTATCCCAATTATAGAAGCTTCTGCTATAGCTAATCCCTTTCTAGGTTGCCAAAAGTTCCGAAAATACTGGGTTAGCAATGGCAGGGAAATCATAATTTTTAAGTTTTAATTTTTAATCTTTAAATTTTAATTTAAAACTAACTCTTTCTTGAGTTTTTTAGATGGGTATCTTATTTAGCATATTAAATATTTTTACTGAGGAGCTTGGATGAGAGAAGACGGTAAAATTATTGAAAATACTCTTGACAAGTTTTCGAGTTTCAGTTATTGTTTAAGTATAGTGAAAATCTGTGCGCCCATATATATAGGGGTTTGCTTTTCCAAAAGTATTTTTGTCAGAATCAGGATACTCAGGATTTTAGGATTTACAGGATGTGGGTTTCAAGTATAATGATCAATTATGATTCATAAATAAAATCTGCTAAACAATTACCTAATTTTAAATTTTCTATACTTTTAAAATCACTATCATAAGTAAATAAAATTAAATCATGTTGAATTGCTGTAGCTGCAATCCAAATATCATTAGTAGGTATAGGTTTTCCTTTCTTTCGCAATTGAGAATAAATGAGAGCATAATATTCTGATGTTTTCTCATTTACAGGAAATATTTTGACTCTAGGAGATTCCATAAATTTTTCTAATTCATAACGATTTAGTTCTAATTTATTTCCTAATGCAAAACCTCCTAGTAATTCTCCAAGGATGATAGAATTGATGGCAATAATATCTACATTTCCAATTATTGAAACTGCTTCATTTTGATTACGTTTAAAAGCAGTATAAGCATTGGTATCTAGTAAGATTGATTTTATTGCCATAATTGTTGATCTATTTCATTAAATTGTTCAGTATTAAGTAAAAATTCAGTTTCATCTTCTTTTGTCCATGTTCCAGCAAGATAATCTAAATCATGGTAAGGATAAGAATTAGAAAGGTTTTTTTCTGCTGTTTCCAAGGTTTCTGATGGTATATTTTGGGGTGAGAAAATCCCATTTTTTACACTATTTATTTTATCTGTAAATTCTTTTATCCATTGATAAAGGTTATCTAGCTCTTGTTCTGGTATTCTGTCAATTTCTGCTTGAATAAGTTTTTTTACTGTCATAAGTAATACTCCTGCTGGCAATTTATTATATTATATCTAAATGATGTCCAGGATTTGAGGATTTACAGGATGTTGTTGGATGATTTTTTGTGGGGAGTTGGTGATTTTTTTGTCTGAATCAAGATGTCCAGGATTTGAGGATTTACAGGATGTTGTTGGATGATTTTTGGTGGGGAGTTGGTGATTTTTTTGTCTGAATCAGGATTTCCAGGATTTGAGGATTTACAGGATGTTATTGGATGATTTTTGGTGGGGAGTTGGGGATTTTTTTGTCTGAATCAGGATGTCCAGGATTTGAGGATTTATAGGATGTTATTGGATTATTTTTGGTGGGAGTTGGTGATTTTATTTGTCTGAATCAGGATTTCCAGGATTTGAGGATTTACAGGATGTTATTGGATAATTTTTGGTGGAAGTTGGTGATTTTTTTGTCTGAATCAGGATTTCCAGGATTTGAGGATTTACAGGATGTTATTGGATGATTTTTGGTGGGGAGTTGGGGATTTTTCTGTCTGAATCAGGATGTCCAGGATTTGAGGATTGATAGGATGTTGTTGGATGATTTTTTGTGGGGAGTTGATGATTTTATTTGTCTGAATCAGGATTTCCAGGATTTGAGGATTTACAGGATGTTATTGGATAATTTTTGGTGGAAGTTGGTGATTTTTTTTGTCTGAATCAGGATTTCCAGGATTTGAGGATTTACAGGATGTTATTGGATGATTTTTGGTGGGGAGTTGGGGATTTTTTTGTCTGAATCAGGATTTCCAGGATTTGAGGATTGATAGGATGTTGTTGGATGATTTTTTATGGGGAGTTGATGATTTTATTTTGTCTGATAGCGTAGCGTGGCGTTAGCCATATCAGGATTTCCAGGATTTGAGGATTGATAGGATGTTGTTGGATGATTTTTTGTGGGGAGTTGATGATTTTATTTTGTCTGATAGCGTAGCGTGGCGTTAGCCATATCAGGATTTCCAGGATTTGAGGATTTACAGGATGTGATTGGATGATTTTTGGTGGGAACTTGGGGATTTTTCAGAATGTTTTTGAATGATTGTTTTTGAATAATTTAAGCCATCCATAAACTACTATCCTGTTAATCCTTTAATCCCGGTTATCCTGATATGGCTAACGCCACGCTACGCTATCAGACAAATGCAATTTTCATCACCAACAAACCATCTATAAATTACTATCCTGTTAATCCTTTAATCCCGGTTATCCTGATATGGCTAACGCCACGCTACGCTATCAGACAAATGCAATTTTCATCACCAACAAACCATCTATAAATTACTATCCTGTTAATCCTTTAATCCTGGTTATCCTGATATGGCTAACGCCACGCTACGCTATCAGACAAATGCAATTTTCATCACCAACAAACCATCTATAAATTACTATCCTGTTAATCCTTTAATCCTGGTTATCCTGATTCTGACAAATGCAATTTTCATCACCAAACAAACCATCTATAAATTACCATCCTGTACATCCTTTAATCCTGATTATCCTGATTCTGACAAATGCAATTTTCATCACCAAACAAACCATCTATAAATTACCATCCTGTACATCCTTTAATCCTGATTATCCTGATTCTGACAAATACAACTTTCATCACCAAACAAACCATCTATAAATTACTATCCTGTTAATCCTTTAATCCTGGTTATCCTGATTCTGACAAATACAACTTTCATCACCAAACAAACCATCTATAAATTACTATCCTGTTAATCCTTTAATCCTGGTTATCCTGATTCAGACAAATGGAATTTTCATCACCAACAAACCATCTATAAATTACATCCTCTACATCCTTTAATCCTGGATATCCTGATTCTGACAAATGCAATTTTCATCACCAAACAAACCATCTATAAACTACCATCCTGTTAATCCTTTAATCCTGGTTATCCTGATTCTGACAAATGCAATTTTCATCACCAAACAAACCAGCTATAAATTACCATCCTGAAAATCCTTTAATCCTGGTTATCCTGATTCAGACTTAATATTTTTCTGTAACCCTTAAATGTTACAGTCTACAAGTCTCGACGCGAGAGAAGAACCTCATTCCTCAACCATTCTACCATCTTCTTTCCCTCCCCATAATCCACTAAAAATCTCCATAATGCTAAACAAGGGAGGTGGCCTTCTGGTGCTTTCTTGTCAAAAGTAATATCTATGTAGTACAACCAGTCGCCTCCTTTTCTCCATCCTACCTTGTCCCCGAACTTCTTCCAGATGTCTGAGTTATATCCTCTCGTTCCACCAAAACCTTGATAAATGCGTTTTTGCACAGAAAAACTAAAACGCCCATCACTGTATTTTACCCACAATTGGTCAATGGTGCGGAGGTCTTCACAGGGAAAATTATCAATATGTTCATCATCTAACCAACCTTCCTTTTCCCGTTTCGCAACCGCAAACATTACCCGTTTTGTTTCCTCGTCTGCTTCCTTCCATTTCTCTTGTGCGAGGTAGTCACGCAGTTTCCTGTAGTCCATTCCACAGGATGATTTTAATTGTATCTCTTGGTTATTTCCATTAATAACTAAACCCAAATTTTCCCGAAACTCCAACACCGTCGGAGTCCGTTTTTCCGGTTCTATTTCCATACCCTGCAAAATAGCATCATTCACCCTCTGACTAATGCGAGAATTATAATGTTTTGGTGCGGGTAAAGGTTCATCATCATATTTCCGGTTTTGTGCGGGTACGGGACTAAATTCACCCTCTTTGTTGAGTCCGTCAGCCGTGAGCAGATAATATAAAGTAGCAGCCAAAGCATAAACATCGGTATGGGGTCCAAAACTCCCTTTGCGACGATATTGTTCAATAGGTGCATAACCTTCTGTAAAAGAAGCCGTCATGCTTTTAGTTGCAATACTGCGAGTTAAACCAAAATCAATTAAAACCGCTTCTTGTTTATTTTGGCGTAAAAGAATATTTGCTGGTTTAATGTCCCGGTGTAAACTCCCTTTGGCGTGAATATATTCTAAAGCCTGACCAATTTGATCTATATATAATAGTGCTTCGCTTTCGGCAAGTTGTCCGTTTTGTCGAAGATATTGAAATAAAGTTACTCCATCAATATATTCCATCACCACGCCAAAAAGCTCACCTGATTGAATGACTTCATGGACTTTGAGAATATGCTGATGATCAAAACCTTTAATTGTCAAGGCCTCGTTAATAAACTTAACTTGTTGTTCGGCAAAGTCCTCTCGCAATTGCATTTGCTGGTTGAGGGTTTTAATGGCGTATAATTTACCCGTGCTGGGTTCTAAGGCTTTGTAGGTAGTTCCAAAACCACCGCTACCCAAGGGTTTACCCTGAATGATAAATCTACCGTTATTAATTTGTTGCCCTGGTTGCCAAATAATCATACCCTTGATAGTAGATACGGTGGAGATGAATCTAATTATATCATTGCGTTAGATCCCCGACTTCTTCAAGAAGTCGGGGATCTGGGATGTTATAATATTAACTATTTTTCCCAGTAATTGATAGTCCTTCTACTATCAGAGATGGTGTATAACAAGAACCATTCCAATCCGCATCTCCACCTAGTTGCACTACTTGTTTCAGGGCTGTGTAGACATTCCCTGCCACCATCGTATCTTTTACCCTGCCAATTATTTGACCATTTTTGACCCGATATCCCAAATCCACATTGATGGAAAAATCACCTGATAGTCCGCTACAACTACCTAACATTTGATCGATAATTAAGCCATCATCCATCTTGCTAATTAAGTCTAAGAGGGAAAGATCACCGGGTTGAATGAGGAAGTTAAATAGCCCTGGTGTGGGATAACTACCTAAACCGGGACGAAAACCATTACCAGTGCTACCGATGTTTAATTGTCGTCCAGTGGTGCGATCGCTATAAAAATTCCGTAAAATCCCATTTTCGATAAATACTAATGACTGGGTAGGTTGACCTTCATCATCAAAGGGACAACTATAGGGACCGGCTTTTGGGTTTTGGTAAAGGGTCAGGGTGGGGGCAATAACTGGTTTACCCAACCTATCTGCCCAGGGAGAAGCTTTTTCCAAGATGTGCTTACCATTCAAAGCTGATTGCACAGTTCCCCACAGCATATCTGCTGCTTTAGAAGTGAACAATACAGGACAGCGACCACTGGGACTAGGAATGTTATCTTTAGCCCAATTTAATCGCTGTAAAATTTGATTGGCTACTTTCTCTGGATTGAGTTGATCGCGTTGGGTTTGACCATCAGCAACACTGAGAAAATCATCACCTCTGACCCATTCTGCTGACATATAGCAGCTAAGAGTAGTGTCAGTGTGGTGAGAATTTAAACCCTTGCTGTTAATGAGTTTGGTGTTTTCTATATCGCATTCCCAGTCACTATGACAAAGAATATCTGGATAGACATCACGAATTAGGGCGATCGCCTCCTTACCCCATTTAATCAACATTTCTACGGATACAGATGTGCCTAAATCGGGATAGGATTGCCCGGCATGAGTCCCTAATTCTACTATTTCTGGTGGATTTAATTGACTCAGTGCCAAAGATTTTTCCACCATAGCTTGGGGATCAACATCGCCATAAGCCACCGCCAAACCGGGACAACCATCCCGCCATAGCCGCAGGGCTGTCCCCTCAGCTTGACTGGTTTCTAGTTGTTTGAGACGGTTGGCTTCAAAAAAAACTGGTCGAGAAAGCGATCGTGATTGATACACTTCCGCAGCCTCAGCACCAGACTTGAAGGCAAGTTCTAGCAGTTGTTCCGCCAATGTATCTTGTAACAAATTTTCAGAACCCATGTCCCTTTATGAATTATGGATTTTGGATATAAATCGCTTAATCGTCGCAGTCTATTATCCCATTAGCGTGTCATCAACTTACCAAATTCCAAATAATGGACAACTGACCACTGACAACGGACCACTGACAAATTAGGGCAAATTGATTTCTTGTAATAGCCAAAATCCCGCAAAATCTTGAGATTGAGGATCAGACTGGACACCAATAAAATGCACCCCATTAGCTTGTTCCTTAGCTACAGTAAAGGCCTGTGCTTCTGCTAAAAGTTCGGGAGTGCGGATATTAGCCACAACCCAACTTTCCGTAGCCCCCGTTTCTAAAATCAGGCGATTTCCTTGCTTAGTGTCAAAGTGCAAATAAGCCATTTCTAAACCAGACATCCAACCTGCTATGGGTAAAGCCCTGGGTGAGAAAATCAAAATTCCCGGAATCCGAGTTTCTGGGCGTAATTCCGCCAACTCTAGGGGAAAAGCTTCACCAAAACCAATTTCCCAATCCGGCATTTGAGCCAAATCACTAGCCTCTAATGTCACAAAAGCCCATTGTTTTCCTTCTAAAGCATCTGGTAAACGTTGAGGTAAGGGCTTATCCAAACGCACAGAAGGATTGGCTACTCCCTGATATCCCGGTTCTTGGGGGTAGACTTCCTTCATGCGCTGCTGTATCCACTGATTAAGAACCAAAGTCCGCCGACTTGGTACAGCGGGTACTCCCACATCTTCACAGGATTTTGTAATCATGTTATTCATTTGGCGGCGGAAAAAGCGGATTTTGGTGGGGGAAGCACCGGCTTCTTCTATCGCTTCCTGGATTGCTGTCCGTAGCCAACCCGAATTTACCTGGGTACTTGGGCAATATTTAGCATAGCGAAACAGAGAATCCGTTTGTGTACCAATATCTACAGGACTTTCACACACTAACATTTCCCATACTTTTTTCTGATTTTCGTCCAAAATCGGACGGGAGTAAAAATCGAGTTCCCAATACATTTTTCTCTGGCTGCCCATGTTTTAGTGGTAAAAATCTGATGACTTGATATTTTGTGATTTCCTAACTTTACCAACTTACAGGAGCATTGGTAATTGGTAATTGGTAATTGGTAATTGGTAATTGGGAAAATTATTCCCTGTTCCCTGTTCCCTAGTCATACAGCGGTTTCCGCTCTTATGAGGTACAAAGTTGAATTATGAAACTCTTGTAGTGCGGGCATACTATGGCTAACGCCACGCTGCGCTATCGACAAGCTCAGTACAAGTCTTGCCCGCTAGATAACCTCATAACACCGGGAAGTGCTGTAACGACAATTTTTAACGCCAACCTACTTAATTTTGATCCTGATTTTTGAATTCATCAAACTTAGCCCGAACCACCTGTATATCTTGCCACATTAACCATTTAGGCTTTCCTTGTTCCCGTGAAGGGTTACGCAACAAGTAAGAGGGATGAAAAATAGGCATACATAAACGCCCTTCCCACTCTAACCATTGACCGCGAATTTTAGTAATCGGGCGTTTGTCACCAATGACACCTTTCACCGAAGTTGCACCTGTTAATAAGATAATTTTGGGGTCAACTAGGCGAATCTGCTCAAATAAATATGGTTTACAAGCAGCAGCTTCTTCATTAGTTGGTACACGGTTTTCCGGTGGTCTACACTTGCAAATATTGGCAATATATATATCTTTTTCTGTACTTAAATTTACTGAAGCTAAGATACTTTCTAGTAATTGTCCTGATCTACCTACAAATGGTAAACCTGTTTCATCCTCATTTTTTCCCGGTGCTTCCCCAATAATCATAATTTCCGCTTGGAGATTACCACGGCCGACCACAGCATGAGTCCGGTTTTCACTTAATGCACAACGCTGACAGCCATTGCAATGTTTTGTCAATTCCTCTACATTGTCATAAGTTCCCGGCGGAATGGGAATTTTATTACTGGTAGTAATTAGCTCTTTTTGGTTTAAGCTAGAGTTATCAAATAAACTAAGTTGAGTTTCATGCTGCATGGAATTTAGAATGGTAACTGGAAACTCCAGAATATTAACGCAAATATTACCCCATCCTATCAATTAATAGACAGAATTAGATTGGGGCTTTGTCTACCCTTTTTTCCAGACAGCACACTCTCATTAATCAAGTTTTAAAGCATTAACTGGCACATCATCCCAAGATCTAACTATCCTTAATTTGGCAATCCAGCCCTCTGCCTTTTGAGAGTTTGTGAGATTAGTCTTAAACGACTCATGACAATCCTTAGCCTGAGATTCATCACAAGAGGCAATACAGGCGTGAATCAGCCCAGAAGGATCAATTTGTTCATTTACCCAAATATTCATAGTTTATACTTTGAAAATATCGTGTTAAAACCGCCATCTTTAATTTTATAATGTTTGTTGAATTTATGTACAAGAATAGTTAACAGGGAAAGAAGCGTGATAGATATAGATATGGAAATACCTGATTGTCAAAATCAAATATTAGTCCTATATTTAACCGAGTATTTAATATCACCAGTTCCTCCCAATTCCTTCCTAATCCCATGAGTGCAGAAATTATTTGCGTTGGTACAGAAATGCTGCTAGGAGATATCCTCAACAGCAATGCCCAATATCTTGCCCAGCAGTTAGCACAGTTAGGCATTCCTCACTACTATCAAACCGTCGTCGGGGATAATCCAGACAGACTCAAAGAAGTGATCGAAATTGCCGCTTCCAGAGTACAAATTCTCATTTTTACCGGTGGTTTAGGCCCCACACCCGATGATCTCACCTGCGAAACTATCGCTGATTTTTTTGGCGCACCTTTAATAGAACGAGCCGATATTGTCGAAGATATAACCGAAAAATTTGCCCAACGCGGACGAGTAATGTCTGCCAATAATCGCAAACAAGCCTTAATTCCCCAAGGTGCAGAAATTTTACCCAACCCCACAGGAACAGCACCAGGTATTATTTGGCAACCTCGTCCGGGATTAACTATTTTTACCTTCCCTGGTGTTCCCAGCGAAATGTATCGAATGTGGACAGAAACCGCCGTACCTTTTCTGAAAAGTCAAGGTTGGGGAAAAGAAATTATTTATAGTCGCAGTTTAAGATTTTGGGGAATTGGAGAATCTGCTTTAGCCGAAAAAGTAGCCCCCTACTTTAATTTAACTAATCCCACCGTAGCCCCCTATGCAGGCAAGGGAGAGGTCAGACTGCGAATTTCTGCCAAAGCCACAGACGCAACAACCGCAGAAGCTTTAATTACACCCATTGAAAAACAACTCATAGAAATTGCTGGCTTAGATTATTACGGCATTGATAATGACACCCTCGCTGCTGTTGTTGGTAATTTATTAAAGTCTGCGGGAGAAACCCTATCTGTCGCTGAATCTTGCACCGGTGGGGGACTGGGGCAAATGTTAACAGAAACTTCCGGTAGTTCTGATTACTTTTGGGGTGGAGTAATTTCCTACGCCAATTCCGTAAAAATTGGACTATTAGGAGTCAAACCAGAGGATTTAGAGGAATTTGGGGCAGTAAGTGCGACAGTAGCTGAACAAATGGCTATTGGTGTTAAAAATCGGCTCTCAACTACTTGGGGATTAAGTATTACAGGCATTGCTGGACCGACCGGGGGAACCCAAACCAAACCAGTGGGTTTAGTCTATATTGGTTTGGCTGGTCCTGGCAACGAAGTAATCAGTTTTGAACATCGCTTCGGAACAATTCGGGGACGGTCTTTAATTCGTTATGTGAGTGCAAATGCAGCTTTGGATAATCTGCGGCGACAGTTGCAAAAAAGGCTAGTACCGCAGGGCGGAAGTCAAAAGTCAAAAGTCAAAAGTCAAAACTAATATACAGTAGACTTTTTGGCGATTGAATATGGTTGCTTTATTTACGCCGTGATGTACTAGTACCGCAAGCCGGAATTAAAAATTAAAACACCAGATTACACAGTCCTTGTATCTGCTCAGTAAATGGGGGCGGACTACCTATTCGGGAACGATTTTACGCCATTTGAGGCTTGTCATTGAACGATTTACCCCGAATTATTGAGCGGTTACCAGTCCTTTTCCCTATTTTTAATGATGCCTTACTTGCGATTCAGATGTCTCTTTTATACTGATTTTCCATGACTCAATATTTATACTTTGTGACAGTTTCATCCAGATAATGCTTGACAATAGCTAATGAAGAGGGTAAGGTTATGACGGTTATAGAGTTAAACTTTTGACGCAGAGATTCATAAAACATCGGGGTAAGTGGTAAACTCAGCGGCTTTAGCCCTGAAAGTATCAATATTAGTAGTTTGTTTCATTTTCAAGTTTTTTAATGGACTTATAATAAAGAATGGCACCAAATTAAAGGCAGAAAAATTCCAATTCTTA
The DNA here is from genome assembly GCF_008121535.1 of Dolichospermum sp. UHCC 0315A. Lineage (GTDB taxonomy): Bacteria > Cyanobacteriota > Cyanobacteriia > Cyanobacteriales > Nostocaceae > Dolichospermum > Dolichospermum lemmermannii. Next base: position 3,295,515 of record NZ_CP043056.1, on the reverse strand, counting down.
TCTTCTCATCAACGAGAATCAATATTTAACAAAAACTCATACAGAGTTAAATAGTGATAGCGTATCTACTATTACAACTAAAACAATGTCAAATCATAAGAGTTCTCTAAAATCTTCTTTGCATTCAATGCAGGCTGTTATGCCTTCTGAAGTTAGTGATACTTTATATCATAAACTAACTACTTTGTCTGTAATCACCGAGTTTTTTCCTCCAGACTATGCTGCAACCGGACAGTTGATTGAAGAACTAGTGAAACAGCTTGAGAAACAAGGAATCATGATTAGAGTATTTACTGGACAACCAGGGTACGCTTTTACTACGGCTAAAGCCCCAGCCTTAGAGCAATTAGGCAACATTCGCGTCCAAAGATCCCGATCTACTCAGCTTTGGTCTAAGAGGATTCGCGGGAAGGCTGTGAATGGTGTTTTATTTACATTGCGGACTTTTCTCCATATTATCAAGAATGCTCGCAAAAATGATGTATTTCTATTAACTTCAGCACCTCCTTTTTTATCAATAGCCGGATATTTCGCTCATTTGTTATTAAGATTTCCCTATATATGCTTAATTTATGATCTATATCCAGATATTGCGATCGCTTTAGGAGTAGTTTCCAAAAAGCACTGGTTAGCTAAGTTTTGGTGGGCAGTCAACCGCCAGATTAGACAGTGATAGTCTATCTAAGTTTATTCTCAACTTAAAGAGCGATCGCCAACTTGCAGAAAAAATGGGTAATGCCTCCCGCGAATATTTGCAGTCAAACTTTACGCCAGAAATCATCGCTAAACAATACATCAATGTGTTAGAACAAGCTATAATTTGAAATGTCACTCCAGCGTTATCAACGTCAGTGTGTGAACAAATTCAGTAATTTTTAGACAACTTAGTTAACAAAATTTAATACCTCAGACGATGTTGAATCAGGAGTTGGGCTTTGATGGTCTTTTTGATCTCAGTCCCTCCCATGCAACCTTCTTACGATCTATTGTTTAGTTAGTGATCAGGGGGCTAAAGTGCAGAAAAGGTGTGAGCGAAATCGGAAACGTTCCCAACGCAGGGCTATCCATTGTCCCATACATGGCTGCTATATAGATAGTGTTAGCCAAAAACACGGGCTATTTGCCGAACAAGCCGGACAACTACAAGAGCGGGGTATTGCTCGTCGAGAAGCGATGATTTTAGTCGCCAATAAAACTACAGTTTCTTTAACTGGTGAGTGGTTAGAGGCTTTTTGGTGCGAAGAGTGCCAGGAAACAAAATGGTATCATGTGCATAAGCATGGATCTAAATATGAAATATCTCTTGCCCCAGCCGAACTTTGGCAACAAGCAACAGGTGTAATTCATCCCCATCGTAATCCTTCTGTGGGAGAATTTACCTACAGACAATCTCGGATGCTTGGGGGTAACAGTGTTAAAGACTTCTGGGTAATGAATTGATATTGATATGAAAAAAGCTCTCATTTGTGGGGTATCTGGACAAGATGGCGCATATTTAGCAGAATTACTGCTAAAACAAGGCTACACAGTCTGTGGAACTTCCAGAGATGCCCAAATCTCCCCTTTCCAGAATTTAGTCCACTTAGGAATTAAAGACCAAGTAAAGCTAGAGTCAATGTCCTTGACTGACTTCCGTAGCGTCTTACAGGTACTGACAAAAATCCAACCAGATGAAGTCTATAATTTGGCCGGACAAACTTCCGTCGGTTTATCTTTTGGACAACCTGTAGAAACATTAGAAAGTATAGCTACAGGCACACTAAATTTATTAGAAGCCATTCGGTTTTTAGGCGCGACCATTAAACTTTATAATGCAGGTTCGAGTGAATGTTTTGGTGATACTGGCAATGTAGCAGCAGCAGAAAATACTCCATTCCGTCCCAGAAGTCCTTATGCTGTAGCTAAAGCCGCTGCTTTTTGGGAAGTAGCTAACTACCGAGAAGCTTACGGATTATTTGCCTGTTCTGGCATTTTATTTAATCATGAATCTCCCCTGCGTCCAGAAAGATTTGTCACTCAAAAAATTATTGCTACTGCCTGTCGCATTGCCCAAGGTAGTAAGGAAAAATTATATTTAGGTAATATGTCAATTCAGCGGGACTGGGGTTGGGCGCAAGAATATGTGGAAGCCATGTATTTAATGTTGCAACAATCACAGCCAGATGATTATGTAATTGCAACGGGAGAAAGCACTTCCCTGGAAGATTTTGTCGCGGCAGCATTTCTATCTTTAAACTTAGATTGGCATGATCATGTAGTAGTTGATAGTAGCCTGTTCAGACCTACAGATTTGGCTGTGGGTAGAGGTAATCCGAGTAAGGCTAAGAACCAGTTAGGATGGGAAGCTAGATATAAAATGCAGGATGTGGTGAAAATGATGGTAGACGCGAGATTAGAATCATGAAAAAAATCTGATCCAGTCGGGAACTTTTGCTAAAATAGTTAGGTGAAACATCGCTGAGATTAAAATCAAACATCAATATTTAAACTGTAATTGAGTAAGTAAAATGCCACCTACACAAGCAAATGGCGAAATTTATGAACAAGATTATCCGGAGTGGTTGGATATTACCCTTACCCAACTGCAAAATCGGGATTTAGAAAATATTGACTGGGAACATTTGATTGAGGAAATCACTGCATTGGGAAACGAACAAAGGCGTAAAGTAGAAAGTTACTTGAGACAACTTATTAAGCATTTACTTCTTTATCAATATTGGGAAGCAGAGAGATTCTATTGTGCCAAAGGATGGATTGAAGAAATTGATAATTTTAGGTCTGAATTAGATTTATTATTAGAGTCTAAAGTTCTTTATAATCATTGTGAAAAAATCATAGATAAAATTTACACCAAAGCTAGAAATAATACAATTCGTAAATCTGAACTATCTCCAACAATATTCCCGGAAACTTGTCCTTATTCTTTAACAGAAATTCTCAATCCTGAATGGTTGCCATCATAATATTTTTTATGTTTATAAACTTAGCCAAAACATTAAGCAAAATTAAGGTTATAAGAAATGGCTTATAGTGACTTTACTCTAGAGAGAATCACTAAAATATTTGGCATTAATATTGAAGAAAGAACAAATGTTTTCACTGCTTTCGACCAGTTAACAGTTGATGCTTTTTTTATCAAATACTTACAAAATAATATTCCCTTAGCTCAAGCAATTAGTACAGAGAAAGCCAAATCAGAAATGATTATTGCCCCTGTTTTAATTGAAGTAAGAAGATTATTAGATAATAAAATTAGTTTATTCTCAGGAATTGATTTTAATGTTAATATTGAGCAAGGTTTAAATGGATTTTGCGATTTCTTAATCGGTTTATCATCTCAACAGTTATATGTAACATCTCCTGTGATTGCTTTGGTGGAGGCGAAAAATGATAATCTTAAACAAGGATTCGCTCAATGTATTGCCGAAATGATTGCTGCTGCTCAATTAAATCAATCGGAGGGAAATAATGTTGAAAATATTTATGGTTGTGTTACCAATGGCAATCAATGGGTGTTTTTGCAATTAACTGGTAATCTAGTGGTAGTTGATTTAGATGAGTATTATATAAATCAACCAGAAAAAATTATTAGTGTATTTGTGAGTCTAATTAAGTCAGAGTTCAATCGGAAGCAAATCTAGTTTTTGAAAGGAATTAGATAAACCTAACTGCTATTGAAAAACAGAAAACTACGAGTTAATTCCGGGGTTTTCAGCCTATGTTCTTATAAAATACAAGATGTCGTGAAAATGATGGTAAATATGAGGTTAGCTAGATCAGAGTCATGAAAGAAACCACTTCTCCACCAGAACTAATAATTGAAGCAGGGCGGACAGAAAAGCAATACTGGCAAGATTTATGGCGATATAGAGAACTATTTTACTTCCTAGCTTGGCGAGATATTTTAGTTAGATATAAACAAACAGCCATTGGGATTGTTTGGGCGCTAATTCGCCCTTTTTTGACAATGGTAGTATTTACAGTAGTATTTGGGCAATTGGCAAAATTACCTTCTGAAGGTGCGCCCTATCCAATTCTTGTATTTTCCGCCATGTTACCTTGGCAGTTCTTTTCCAATTCCCTCTCAGAGTGTAGTAATAGTTTAATTACCAATGCCAATTTACTATCAAAAGTCTATTTTCCCAGATTGGTAGTACCTACTAGCGCGGTAGTAGTTAGCTTTGTGGATTTTATGATTTCTGGGATAATTTTATTGGCTTTAATGGCTTGGTATAACTTTGTTCCCACTTGGCGAATTTTAACTTTGCCCTTGTTTGTTGGTGTTGCCTTTGCTGCTTCAATGGGTGCAGGATTATGGTTGGCTTCCTTGAATGTGCAGTATCGAGATTTCCGGTTTATTGTCCCATTTGTTGTCCAGTTTGGTTTATATATCTCACCCGTAGGATTTAGTAGCACTATAGTTCCTGAAAAGTGGCGGTTTCTCTACTCCTTAAATCCAATGGTGGGAGTAATTGATGGTTTTAGATGGGCAATTTTGGGCGGTAACTCCCAGTTATATTTACCAGGTTTTATTCTCTCTATGGCTCTAGTTGTTTTACTATTAGTGAGTGGAATTTGGTATTTTCGGAAGATGGAACGAACGTTTGCAGATGTTATTTAAGATCATTTGCTAGAATGGAAAAGTTATTTTCACTGATATTTTCTGTCTGAATTCTCTCTCTAAGAACAAGATTTCATGGTTATGTCAGTGATAATCAATCTATAGTTGAATCTTGGCAACAGTGATTAAATACAGGAGATAATTAACAATGTATCAAAGCGATGTGTATAACAAACCCAGCTATGAGCCATTACCTCCTCAACAAACACTGCCAACCATGTATGATTTACCTAGCGAAGATCCAGAGGAGCCAGGGTTGCCAGACGAATTTCACCTTTTACAACCAGAATTATTGCGTAGCACTTTTCGTCCACCTTCTTATGCAGAAGATAATGTATTTACAGGTAGTGACTTAAATTTATACTATGACAGCAAGCATACACAATGGTACAAACGCCCTGATTGGTTTGCAGTTTTGGGGGTATCCCGTTTTTATGAACAAACAGAATTAAGATTAAGCTATGTTACTTGGTATGAAGGAACATACCCCTTTGTGGTAGTAGAATTAATATCTCCAGGAACAGAAAACGAAGACTTAGGCAGAAATTTACGGGAAGTTAATCAACCTCCTAATAAATGGACAGTATATGAGCAAATTCTCAGAATCCCCTATTATTTTGTCTATAACCGTTATACTAATGAATTTAACTGTTTTGGTTTGGTAATGAACCGTTATCAACCGCTCTCTATTAATGGATTAGGAGTATGGCTAGAAGAAGCTGAATTGGGTTTAGGATTATGGGAGGGAGAATATCAAGGACTAACTAGACAGTGGTTACGTTGGTATGATAAAGAGAATAATTGGTTGCCTACTCCAGAAGAACGAGAAAAACAGCGGGCAGAACAGGAAAAGCAACGGGCAGAACAGGAAAAACAACGGGCAGAACAGGAAAAGCAACGGGCAGACTCTGCTGAATTAGAAGTAGCTAAATTACGACAATTGTTATTAGAACAAGGTATCAGCTTACCTAATGATCAATAGGGTTGAAAAATTGTCCGGTACAAAGGTAATCATTACTAATTTTATGTCTAAATCACCTCTCTACGAAACAGATCTCATGGATTGGTTAACTCAACAAAAATTAGCCTTAGCTAGTCGAGATATAACAGCTTTGGATTGGGAGAACTTGGCAGAAGAGTTAGATAGTATGGGCATTAGTGAAAAAAATGAGTTAAAAAATCGGTTAATAATTTTATTAACTCATTTGCTAAAATGGCAATACCAATCTTCTAAACGTTCTATTAGTTGGTTTACCACCATTGCCAACCAAAGAGATGATTTACAAGATATACTCAATGAAAAACCAAGTTTGAAACAATACATTCCTGATATTTTACCCAAAGCTTATCGAAATGCGAGAAGAGAAGCATCAGCAGAAACAGGTTTAGTATTAAGTACGTTTTCAGAAATTTGTCCTTATGATATACAAGAAATATTAAATCCTGAATTCTTGTGTAACACTACAGATGATTTTGAAAAAGCTATGTAGTGAGCTAATCAATCATGTATCAGATAAATCCACCATTATCTTTCCCTGAAACTTGTCCTTATTCTTTAAGAGAAATTCTCAATCCTGAATGGTTTCCATCATAATAGTTATTACAGCAGATTTCGCTCTAATGAGGTACAAACTTGAACCATGAAACTATTGTAGTGCGGGCATACTTCGACAAGCTCAGTACAAGTCTTGCCCGCTGGATATGTACCTCATAACACCGGAAAGTGCTGTATGATGTTTATAAACTCAGCTAAATATGAACGAAAAATACAATAGTGCCAAAGAATGGCGTAAAGCAAATTACCGAAAACTAAAACAATATCGTGGAGAATGGATTATTTACACTAAGGATGGTGTAATAGCTCATCACCAAGATTATAGAATCATGACACAGCAAATTGACCTTCAGAACTTAAAATCTTCTGACTACATCACTGAACGGATCTACGAGAACGAATTTGTTGAGCCAGTGAAGTTTTTCCCAGTGCGTTTTAGAACAGTCAAAAAACATGATTGGCAGCCAAAATACGAAGTCTGTCTAACTTTTCAAAATTCTAAACTCCTGGAAATGCTTGTAGATTCTGGTTCAGATCTTAGCCTAATTACATTTTATTTAGGCACAGACTTAGGATATGCCCTTTCTCAAGGAGAAGTTCTGAGTAATGGAGAAGGAGTAGGGGGGAGTGTACAATATGTACTCCGACAAGTTGAAATGCAGATTGACAATTATACCTTTTCTGCTCCTGTTGCCTGGTTACAAAATGAGGATTGCCAAGAAGTTTTATTGGGTAGGGAAGTTGTGTTTGATTTATTTGATATTGAATTTAAACAAGCTGAGGAGAAAATCCTATTCAAATATAGGGGATAACTACTGGCAACTTATAAAATAAGTGTGTTATAAGTGAGCTAATAATATACTATAGGTGGGTAATTTGGCTACTTCTATAATTAAATGCTAAATTTAGCCTAATCTTGAGATATATAAGCCGTCAAATCAATAATTTTCAAATTGATAAATTAATACTTATGTCAGATACAGTTATTCGCGTTGAAAATCTCGGTAAAAAATATATTATTGGACATCAGCAGCAGGAACGCTATACAGCACTGCGAGATGTAATTACTAATAAAGTTAAATCTCTTGGTAGTTTAATTAATCCCAAAGAGAAGGCAGAAAATCCTGCTTTTGAAGAATTTTGGGCTTTAAAAGATTTATCTTTTGAAATTAAACAAGGTGATAGAGTTGGAATTATTGGGCGTAATGGGGCAGGTAAATCAACGCTATTAAAGATTTTAAGCCGCATTACAGAACCGACTACAGGAAGCATCAAAATTAAGGGTAGGGTTGCCAGTTTATTAGAGGTAGGGACTGGGTTTCATCCAGAGTTGACCGGGAGAGAAAATATATTTCTCAATGGTGCTATTTTGGGTATGGGTAAGGAGGAAATTAAGCGCAAGTTTGATGAGATTGTGGCTTTTGCAGAGGTGGAGAAGTTTCTAGATACGCCTGTGAAGAGGTATTCTTCGGGGATGTATGTACGGTTGGCGTTTGCGGTGGCGGCGCATTTAGAACCGGAGATTTTGATTGTGGATGAGGTTTTGGCGGTGGGGGATGCACAGTTTCAGAAGAAGTGTATTGGCAAAATGCAAGACGTGGCAGAGCAGGGTAGAACTGTATTGTTTGTTAGCCACAATATGCAAGCTATTTCTAGCTTAACACAAAACTGTGTGATGCTATCTAAAGGGCAATGTATTTATCAAGGAGAAACCGAAGAAGGAATTGCCACATATCTAAGCAAAGGGGAAACCGAACAATTGGTCTACTTGGATTTTCCGTCTGATTACGACCCAAAAATTACACGTATTGACTTGGTTACTTCAGAAACCAATAATACTCAAATACATGGCGAACCGATGGAGGTAAATTTTCAGATTTCTACACCAATACCGATAAAAGGTGCGGCAGTTTCCTTTCAGATATATGATTCTATGCAACAACCCGTGTTGCATATCTTGACATTAGATTCCGAATTAGCAATATGCCGCGAACCAGGTGTGTTTAATCTAATTTGCAGAATTCCTAAATTAAGATTGTATTTAGGAAAATATACCATTAAAGTTCACTTTGCAGAGCAAAAGACTCGAAAAAAGTTTCAAACCATAGAGCATATTTGTCCATTTGAGGTGACGATTTATGGACAAAGTAGGGAATATTATTGGTATCCAGGTCACGCTAAGTATGTAGAAGAATGTGAATGGATAGTCAATAAAATAAAGTAGGAAATAAACAATAAAAGTATTGCTTATTTATGATAAAAACTACAATTATTACCCTAAATAATTACAGATTTTAAACAATGTATTCTTAATAGGATAATGACGGAATCATGAATAAAGACATAGCGCAAGTCAAGAATTACTACGATATCAAGATAAATGAAAAAATAAGAGGATTTGTAGAAGGAAATCCTCGGATTGAAGGTGCGTGGCTGACAGTCGAGCAATGGACACCAAGTAATCCTCAACGTATATTGGAAATCGGCTGTGGTATTGGTGATATTTCCTGGAGAATGAGTCGTTGCTGGCCAGAATCAGAAGTTGTTGGACTTGATATTAGCCCAAAATCACTGGAAATCGCTAGAAAACTTTTCGGCTCTCCAAGACTATCTTTTGTAGAAGGTCCACTAACAGAAGGCATACTTGATGGTAAATTTGACCTGATTGTGCTGCTCGATGTATATGAACACATAGCCATTGCAGATAGACCTATATTACATGAAGCATTAAGACAACTATTGAGTGAAAGAGGTCGATTAATTCTCGCATTTCCTACTCCACGCAAGCAGGCAAATTTAAAACAGTATCATCCAGAACAGATCCAGCCAGTGGATGAAAATATTAACAATGTGACGATTTTGGCTTTAGCTGATCATACAGAAACTGAAGTTTTCTTGTATCAAGAAGTTGATATCTGGCATGAAGGCGACTACGCTCATGCAGTGTTAGGAAAGCGGACAGATTGGTTACCAGCTATTCGGAATTATGGCTTTAAACAAGGTATTAGAGGCAAGATTCGCGATTTTGTTTTAAGTAGGGAGCAATCAATTGTTACAACACGATCAAAAAGGTTAGCTTTACTTCATCAAAAACTTGGACCCGAATATTATTCAAATTAGCATGAGTCAAAAAGTGAATCAGAAAACAGTTTGCCTTATTCAAGCGAATGAATCTTCCTACTCTGAAACCTTCATTCGCGCTCATATTGATCACTTGCCAGCAAGAATGAGACATTTACATCATAATACTTGGTATCCTGGACTTAAACCTTACTATCATGAAGATGGGAAACCTTTTATAAATGGTAATATACATTTCATTACCTACTTGTTTGGGAAAAATATTCTCAAATCCCCTAACTATTTCCAAACTCAAATACTAAAAAGATTTCTTCAAAAAAACAAAATAGATATTGTTTTAGCAGAGTATGGATTAACGGGAATATGTGTAATTGATGCTTGTTTAGAAGCAAAAGTACCATGTGTTGTTCATTTTCATGGTGGAGATGCTTACGTCGATGCTATTTTGGCAGATCATCAAAATGATTACAGGCAAATGTTTTTAAAATCTGATGCCATTGTAGTTGTTTCTAAGGATATGGAACAACAATTACTAAACTTAAAAGCTCCTCAAGAAAAGTTACATTATAATCCCTATGGTGTAGATGTTTCTTTGTTTGCTCAAGCGGCACCCGCAACTGCACCTCCTATATTCGTTGCAGTTGGGCGGTTTACTGATAAAAAAGCCCCTCATTTAACACTGCTGGCTTTTAAAAAGTTACTAGATAAATATCCATCAGCCACGTTAAAGATGGTGGGAAACGGAGAATTATACAATCCTTGTAAAGATATGGTTCAAGCATTAGGAATAGTGGATAATGTTGAATTTTTAGGATTCCGCAATCATATTGAAGTAGCACAACTAATGAAAACAGCCAGAGCATTTGTTCAACATTCTGTTAAAGCACAAACTGGTGACACGGAAGGTACACCATTGGCTATACTGGAGGCTGGAGCATCGGGATTACCCGTCATTAGCACTCGTCATGCTGGTATTAAAGATGTAGTTATTGAAGGAGAAACGGGCTTTTTAGTTGAGGAAAGAGATATTGATAATATGGCAGAATATATGATTAAAGTAGCTGAAAATCCATTATTAGCTGGTAATATGGGTGCAAAAGCCAGGGAACATATTCTAGAAAACTACTCTATGGACAAGAGTATAAGTCAATTGTGGGGAATTTTAAGTAATGTACTTAATCATCGAAGCAGTTGTAAATAAAAACGTGGTAATAACTTTATGGCGTTGCTGATTAAGAGTATGATTTTATTTCACGCAGAAGCGCAGAGTCTCAGAGAGTAAGAGTTTCATTTTTTTGATTTTTCAATTTCATACCCCAATTCAGCAACGCCAACTTTATAAGTTATGAGTTTAGCCCCAATAGCATTTTTTGCTTATAAAAGACCTGAACATACAAAACAATCACTAGAATCACTTGCTCAAAATGAAGGTGCAGAATCAAGTGAGTTATTTATATTTTGTGATGCACCTAAAAAGCCAGAAGATGAAGAAGCTGTTACACAAGTCAGAGAGGTAGTTAGAAGTAAACAATGGTGTGGACAAGTTCATATTATTGAACGACAACAGAATCTGGGATTAGCTAACTCTATTATTCAAGGTGTTACAGAGCTTTGTAGTAAATATGGTAAAGTTATTGTCTTAGAAGACGATTTAATTTTGTCTCCTTTTTTTCTAGAATATATGAACAAAGCTTTAGAGATTTATGAAAAAGAGTCTAAAGTAATCCACGTATCTGGATATATATTCCCTGTAAAATTAACTTCAGATAATGATGCCATCTTTCTTCCATTTACAACTTCATGGGGATGGGCTACGTGGCAGCGAGCATGGCAGCACTTTGATCCTGAAATGAATGGTTATAAACAGATCAAGGCAAACAAAAAACAGAAATATAAGTTTGATTTAAATGGTTCGTTTAACTATTTCAAGATGTTAGAGTCTCAAATCGCTGGTAAGATTGACTCTTGGGCTATTCGCTGGTATTTAAGTACATTTATGTTGGATGGCTTAACGCTTTTCCCTAATAAATCACTTGTAAAAAATATAGGATTTGATGGTAGCGGCACTCATTGTGGAGATTCTTCATCGTTTGATGGTGAAATGACTCAAGATAAAATATTATCTATGCCAAAATCTCTTAAATTGAATGACAAGGAGGTAAATATAGTTTTTAAATATTTGCGATCGCTAAATCAGCCACCAAGTTTATTACAACGTATTAAAAATAAACTCGTAAGATTTTTTTAATCGAAATGCAATACCTAAGAATAATTTAGAATATAAAAATTGGTATGATTAAAAAGTTAAAAACTAGGCTAATCACAAAAATATTTACGTTTTTCAAGAGACAAATTGAAACTGAAACTGAGAACCAAAGATATAAAAATTTCTTGAATAACGCAACTATACATTCCTCTGTAAAAATATTGCCAAATGCAGAAATTTCAAATATGAGACAACGCCAAGATTTAATCAATATTGGCAAAGATTCAGTTATTCAAGGTCAATTGCTGATACTAGCACATGGTGGAAAAATATCTATTGGTGAAAGTTCCTATATAGGAATAGGAACTAGAATTTGGTCATCTGCATCGATTAATATAGGGGATCGTGTTTTGATATCTCATAATGTTAACATACATGATACAGACTCACATTCTATTGATGCAAATCAAAGAAGCCAGCATTTCTCAGTAATTATGTCTTCTGGTTATCCAAAAGAAAATATTTTTGACATTAAAGCATTACCAATAGTGATAGGAAATGATGTATGGATAGGATTTAACTCTACAGTTCTTAAAGGTGTAAAAATTGGTAGAGGTGCTATTATAGCTGCTGGTAGTGTAGTTACTAAAGATGTACCTCCATTTGTAATAGTTGCTGGCAATCCAGCAAAAGTTGTTAAAACTCTTTAGCTAAATTTATATCATAAGCATAAATTGAATGAAAGTGAAATTAATTAAAAAAATCGTTGGTTTCTTGCGTAAACTAGCAAATAAATTAGAGAAATTTGCTTTGTTTTCTGAATATTTACCAGAACATTGCTTGAATTCTATTATCAATATACATCCTTCGTCAAAATGTGTAATTAATAATATTCGTCTCAAAGATAGATGTTTAGTCAATATAGATGAACAAACTCAAATAGAGGGTTCTTTAGTTTTCGACAAGGATAATGCTTCTATTTTAATTGGTAAACGAGTAGTTATTAACGGTTCTATTATTGCTGCTCAACGAATAGAGATTGGCGATGATGTGATGATTGCATGGGGATCAACTGTATTTGATCATAATTCCCATTCTATATCATTTTCAAAACGAAGTAATGATGTTGTTGACTGGATAGTAGATAAAAAAGATTGGAGTCATGTTAAAATATCTCCTGTAAAAATATGTGACAAAGTTTGGATTGGCTTTAATGTAATTATTTTGAAGGGGATAACAATTGGAGAAGGAGCAGTTGTTGGCGCAGGCTCAGTTGTTACAAAAGATGTTCCACCTTGGACAATTGTAGGCGGCAACCCAGCACAAGTAATTCGAGAGATTCAAGAAAATGAGCGATAAAATAAGTTAGAAATAGTTATAGTCGTTGATATTCATTCCTAGCTATCAAGAAATGATAGAAAATCATAGAATTGCTCTAATTACAGGTGTAACTGGCTTTCTTGGTCGCTATGTTGCCCGTTATTTCTCAGAACAAGGATGGTCTATCATCGGTATTGGTACATCTCCACCTGAAAATGCACCTTTAGCCAACTTAACAAAATACTATTGCCTGAGATTACCTGATTCGGCTTTACATGGTATTTTACAAGATCATCCTCCCTCAATTTGTATTCATTGTGCGGGACGTGCTTCTGTTCCCTTATCCGTCTCTGAACCTGTCTCAGACTTTTATACAAATTCGGTAGTTACCTTTGAATTACTTAATGCACTACGTCTCTATTCTGCTAAATGTAAATTTATCTTCCTTTCCAGCGCAGCAGTCTATGGAAATCCTCAGTCATTACCTGTGAGTGAAAACCAAAAAGTTACTCCTATTTCACCCTATGGTTTTCATAAACTAATGTGTGAGCAAATGTGCCTGGAATTTACAAAGGTTTATGGTTTACAAACAGCTAGTTTAAGAATCTTTTCTGCTTATGGTCCTGGGTTGCGTCGTCAAGTTGTCTGGGATATTTGCCAAAAAGCAATAACTCAAGGTTCTTTGTTATTACAAGGTACAGGAGAAGAAAGCCGTGATTTTATCCATGCTTTAGATATCGCTAGAGCATTAAGTGTAGTTGTAGAGTCTGCACCAATGGCAGGAGAAGTATATAATCTAGGTACAGGTAGAGAGGTAAAAATTTCTGAACTGGCAACAATGGTGTTAAATTCATTAGAGCAAGATTTCACACCGGAATTTGATGGTGTTGTCCCTCCTGGTAATCCTCTTAATTGGCAAGCTGATATTTCTCAATTAAAATCTATTGGCTTTACTCCTACTGTTGAACTAGAACGGGGAGTTAAAACTTTTGTAACCTGGTGTCGTGCTGAATTGGTAGGTATATGAATAAACCTCTAAAAATTGGTCTGTTAATGCAAGGGGGACGTAATTGGATAGGTGGTGCTGAGTATATCAAGAATATTATTTTTGCCTTATCCAGCTTACCTCACGAAGTCCGCTCAACTTTTGAAATTTGTTTGTTATTTGATGGTAAATATGCTGAACCAGAAATTCAAGAGCAATTAAAAAATAACTTAGACTACCAATATAACCTAGATTTTGAATTAGAACCTTATACTTTTATAAATCGCTTAAAATGGAAAATAATTAGAACTATTCAACCACATCCAGAACCTCGGTTATCACCTTTTTTGAATAAGGCTAATATTGACTTTGTTTATCCTTTTTTAACACCTAATAAAGCCAACCTCTCCTATAGAGGATTTCCCTGGATATTTGACTTTCAGCACAAGTATATGCCGAATTTATTTTCGGATTCTGAAATAAAGTATCGTGATAGTTATTTCACTCAAATTTCTGAATTAAGTTCCAGAGTCGTTCTGAGCAGTAAAACATCTGCGGCTGATTTCCAGAAATTTTATCCTGATTCTAAATGTGCAACTGAAGTATTGCATTTTCGCACTAGCCTTCCAGATTTATGGTTTAAATTAGATCCTATAGAAATTCAACGTAAATATTTTTTACCTGATAGGTTCTTTTTGATTAGTAATCAATTTTGGCAGCACAAAAACCATTTAATTGTATTAGAAGCTTTAAAAATACTTCAGGCAAATTCTATCTATCCCAAAGTTGTTTGTACTGGTCATGTTTATGACCACCGCCAACCAAACTACTCTGATAAAATTCTGACAACCATTCATACTTATGGATTAGCCAATCAAGTATATTTATTAGGTCTAATTCCTAGATGTGACCAAATTCAACTAATGCGGCACTCTCTTGCTGTGATTCAACCATCTCTATTTGAAGGTTGGAGTACAGTTGTCGAAGATGCTCGTTGTCTTGGTAAGAAAATGATTCTTTCTGATTTCCCAGTTCATATAGAGCAAGACCCACCAGGAAGTGTATTTTTTGATCGTAACTCGCCTGAACAACTAGCTGAACTAATTGGTGAATGGTGGGAAAAACTATCTTCTGGTTCAGATGTAGATCAGGAAAATCTAGCTAGGATTAGAAATATAGAGGAGGTTCAAGCGTTTGGATACCGCTTTCTAGAAATTGTCCGTAGTGCTTAAGTAAACTCAGATTTAATTTATCATTAACTCAATAAAATTAGCTTTTAAATGTTTTGTTATGTGATGAGCAAATTAAACTCTAGTTGTTTTTTGAAGTATTTACACACTCAAATTTATTTGTGGATATGAAAATGAATAAAACATCATTTATTCCAGAATTGAAAAACTTTATTGTCTCAACTTCAGAAAAATGTTTTTCTGAAATAGGAGAAGAATTAAAACAAAACTCTCTAAATTTAGAACAATTAAAATTAATTGATTACATGAGATATGCTGAGTTTTCGGCAATTTATACTTGGCTATCTCTAAAACCAGGCCAACGTATTCTTGATGTCAGCAGTCCTCAGTGGTTTAGTATCTTTTTAGCTCACAAGTATCCTCTTGTTCATTTCGACTATATTAATATCATAGATAGTGAAATTGAACTTTACAGAAAAATTTGCGATATTTGTGGAATTTCCAATATTCAATATCATCGTGAAGATGTACGTTGTTTATCATTTAATGACCATATTTTTGATAAAGTAGTTACTATTTCTGTTTTAGAGCATATCTACCCAGAGAAAGATGGAGACGTAAAAGCACTAACTGAAATCAAGCGTGTGTTGAAGCCTGAAGGAGATATGTTATTAACAGTTCCCTATAAAGAAAAAGGCAACATTGTTTATCTTGAGGGTTCAGTTTATGAAAGAGAATCTAAAGAGAAAAACTTTTTTGCCAGAGAATATGATCAAGAAATGTTTAATCGGATGGTTGAAAATAGCGGATTTATTTGCCGAGATATTACTTATATTTGCGAAAAAACTGGCGTTTTATCTTTAGACTATTACCAATGGGGACCTGGTAAACTATTTTGGTATGCAAAATATATCTCTAAGCTTAAGCAAATTCTTGAAAAAATTGTAGGTCATTCTTTTGATGAAATCCTAGCTCGACGTTATCTTTATATTTCTGATAAAATTATTCATCGAGTTGTTAATGTTGTCGCAGTTTTAGAATCAAATTAAGAATATACACATCGTGATTAACTTTCCTTTAAGTAATAAAATTGGCTGGCCTTGGTCTTATGAGAGTTCAGTTGATTCTGATTTTTCATCGCTCAATCTAGAATATCCCAAAATCACAGTTGTTACTCCTAACTATAACTATGGTCACTATCTGGAAGAAACTATTCGTTCAGTGTTACTTCAAGGTTATCCCAACTTAGAATACATAATAATTGATGGAGGTAGTACAGACAATTCTGTTGAAATTATCAAAAAGTATGAATCTTATCTAACTTACTGGGAAAGTAAACCTGATAGGGGACAAACTCATGCTATAAATAAAGGCTTAGAAAGAGCAACTGGTGAAATTTTTAATTGGATTAATTCTGATGACATTTTAATGCCTGGTGCTTTGCTTGCTATTGCCCAGGGCATTCAAGATTATGATGCTTTTGCAGGTGTGGTCAATAATTTCGATGAAGAAGGAAATCAAGTAAAAGTATTTCCACAAAATATTACACCTGAAGGTTTATTGACTAGATTTAATACTACAAATAAACCGAGCAAAAAAGATACTGTTTATCATCAACCAGGATTTTGGTTTAAGACTCAATTTTTAAAAAATATTGGTAATTTAAACGAAAATTTACAAATTCAATTTGACTTTGACCGAGTAGTTAGATATCTACATCATTATCCTAGAATTAATTATTCTAAGCAAGTATTAGTTAATTTTAGATGTCATCAAGAACAAAAAACTGCTCCGGGTAAGGTAAAACAAGAAGGTCAATATATTGTGCAAAGTCTTTTTGATGAACCAGAATATCAAAATTTACATAAACCTGCCAAATTATGGCTAGAGCGGTTACTATGGTATGATAATCTAGCTAAAATTCATCAAAAACCTAAAACAAATAGAATTATTAAAGTGTTAAAAGCACTGATTCTATCATGCAATAATCCCCAAGCTTATTGGACAAGATATACATTTGGTAGTATTCGTCAATTATTAATTAGATAGTATATAAAATCATGAAAGTAATATTTGATATTTCTTCGGTTGGTGATAACCCGAAAACAAGAACAGGTATAGCTCGTACAGCTTGGTCATTAGCTGATTTATTGCATCAAAAACTAGGAGACAATCTTAGTTTTTCTGCTACTGGCTCTATAGAAGCATCACTTCAAACAGAAAGGCTACTTAATTCCTATCCTGAGCTTCGTCCTGCTATATATCCAGTTAACTCCATTGCTAGAAGTGTTAACCAATTGAATACACAATTCAGTAAAAACTATTCTGATAAAAGTATTTTTCAGAAAATCCAGCAGTCAACTTTACTTAATATTTCTAGATTATTTAATATAATTAGACAACCAATCGCTCCAGAAATACTAGCTGAAGCAGACATTTTTCATTCTTCTTACCCTCGTATTCCCAAGCAAGTGAGAAAAGCTCTTCCCAATCGTCATTTACAAACAGTTTATGACCTAACGCCTTTAATTTTAGATGAAAAATATTTTCTTCCAGGTCAACGTGGTATTACTAAAAGACTTATAGACACTATCCAGCCTGATGATTGGGTAACGACGATCTCAGATGCTACCCGTAATGATTTATTAAACAGACGACAGTTAAATCCTGAAAAAGTCGTTACAATTTATCTAGCTGCCTCTCCTGAGCTTTTTTACCCTGTTTCAGATAAATCCATTATTCAAGCCGCAAGGGAGAAATATCATCTTCCTGAAGGAGATTACTTTCTCTCTCTTCATTCTCTTGCTGCTCATAAAAATATGGATCATTTAATAGCCTGTTTTAAACAAGTTATTATGCAAGAAAAAAAGAAAGATTTACATTTAGTAATCTGTGGAGGTAATAAAGATGCGGCACTATCTATGATTAATGCTAATCAGTTAACAGAAGCTGAGTTAAAATTTATTCACTTTACAGGATTTGTAGATGACAAGGATTTAGCTGCAATATATAGTGGTGCAATTGGTTTTATTTTTCCTTCTCTTTATGAAGGATTTGGACTACCTGTTTTAGAAGCAATGCAATGTGGATGTCCTGTAATTAGTTCTAATACATCATCTTTGCCCGAAGTTGTCGGAGAATCTGGCTTTTTAGTTTCACCCACGGATAAAGATGCTCTTTGTCAATCTATGCTTAAACTATACTACAACTCTGACTTACGAAAGAATTACTCCCAGTATAGCTCGGATAGATCGGCTCTCTTTAGTTGGGAAAAAACGGTAAGTGAGACTTTAGAAGTTTACAAACGCATTATAGTATAATATTTTATACATTATATTTGATATATTCTGTCAATGCGTAATTCCTAACTAATGTTTTAAGCGATTTTTGATGTTTATTTATTTAATTTGATTCTATTAAATATATTTTTATGTTAAATGTCACCTCCTATATCCACCCCATCCGCACCTATTTACCCTGCACAGGTGCAGGAAGACATATCAACAATACCTTGCTGGGATTAGCATCCCAAGAATCAATAAACTTACAGTTGCTATGCTCCCAACAATGGTTACAAGCAGATGGTAAACTTGATTTACGTTCTCCCCTGCGAGATATACCATTAAAAACTTTCCCTTTCCCAGAAAACCTCACCGAGCGACTTTGGAAATTAACTCATTTTCCTAAAATGGATAGTTACCTTTCTGCCAAGACAGATTGGCTATTCACTCCAATGGAAACCTATATTCCGGTGTCACGCTGTCCAGTAGCAGTTACTATTTACGATATTCAAGCATTTGAGACTGATTTACCCTGGTCAAATACTCGTCAACATCGTTGGTTTCGTTATAAATGGAGTCAGTGGATTTATAAGGCTTTGGCTAATTATAGGGTTGTTTTTACCATTTCCGAATTTTCCAAACGCCGGATGATTGAATTACTCGGGGCAGATGCCAATAAAATAATTGTTGTTGGTTGTGGTGTAGAACAATCTTTTTATGATATTGCTTCAATTGACCCAGTTAGGCTAGAAAGACCTATCAACAATCCTTACACATTGGTTATTGGTGGATTACGATTAAAAAAAGGCGCAGATTTTGTTCTAAATGTAGCCAAAGGGTTGCTAAATGCAAATTCTAATATACAGATTGTTGTAGCTGGTGATTCAGAACCAGAATATATTGTAGCCGCTAAGGATTTACCTAATGTAAAACTATTAGGAATAGTACCAGATAATGATTTACCTCGGTTGATGCGTTGTGCTTCCTCACTATTGTTTCTTTCCCATTATGAAGGTTTTGGTATTCCTGCAATAGAAGCAATGGTTGTAGGCACTCCCGCAGTGGTCAGCAACCGCGCTTCTTTACCAGAAGTAGTAGGGACAGCAGGTATTGTTGTTGAACCAGAAGATACAGCAGCCATTATTGATATCCTCATCCAACTTGAGGAAAATTCACAACTGCGACAAGATTATAGCCAGCGGGGAAAAGAACACGCAAAACAGTATACTTGGTCACGCTGTGTTAATATTGTCCAGAAAGCATTTTATGAGTTTAATTAGGTAAAATAATATGTTATCGGCAACAGAAGCTCGTTTCACTCAATTTAGTTGTGGACTTTGCGCTCCATCAAGATGCTTGAATTTTAATGCTATCCCAGCCATGCGCTTGCAAAAATTAGATATTGAAGACCCAGAACGTTGAATACCAGAACTTGGTATTCAATGCCAAAAGTGATTACTTTTAACCATTCTAACCATTGTATAACTATGTATTATTTATGACTAAAGTGATTTTTTGCTGGTCTGATATATCCGGTTACATGACAGCTTGCTGGCGAGCATTGCAAGCTATCCCTGAGATAGAAGTATTTGTCATTGCTTTTCAAGCTCGGACTCAAACTGCTTTTGCTGATGAATTAATGCAAGATATTCCCCACCGTCTTTTAGATTTACAGGAAAGGGATAAATCAGAATTAATAGAGAAATTGGTAATTCAACACAATCCTGATGTGGTAGTTCTGTGTGGATGGTTTCATTCACCCTATCGTCAATTAGCTTTCTCATATCAATTGCGCCATATAAAATTCATTATGTGTATGGATACTCCCTGGTGGGGTACTTGGAAGCAATATTTAACTCGTTGGATGTTGCATTCTTATTTACAACGTATGGCTCATATTGTAGTTAATGGAGAGCGTAGTTGGCAGTATGCTCGCCGCTTGGGAATTCCATTGAAAAACATTTCTCCTTTGGGTATGTGTGGAATAGATTATCAAACTTTTTCTCCTCTTTTGGCAGCAAGAAACCAGTCATCTTGGCCACGTTCATTTTTATTCGTAGGACGCTATAGCCACGAGAAGGCAATAGATATTTTAGTAGAAGCATATCAACAGTATCGCCAAGCAGTACAAGACCCTTGGAAATTAATTTGTTGCGGTAAAGGTGAATTAGAATCATATCTACAATCACAGCCAGGTATTGAAAACCGAGGCTTTGTGCAACCCAGGGAGATGAAAGATATTTGGCTTCATGCAGGGGCTTTTTTATTACCTAGTCGTTTTGATCCCTGGCCATTAGCACTGGTTGAAGCTGCCGCCGCGGGTTTACCTGTTATTTGTACTCAAGTATGTGGTTCATCAGTAGAAGTCATCCGTTCTGGATACAACGGTATAATTATTCCGGCTGATGATGCTCAAGCCTTAGCCCAAGCTTTACTCAAGATACATAATAATTATAATGATTTGCCAATCTGGGGACAACGCGCCCAACAATTTGCACAACCCTATGGAGCAGAAATATGGGCAGAGCGCTGGTTAACCATCATCAAATCTGTGCAGTAAGTAGGCATATATGAATTTTGTCAATCAATTACTTAATTTTATTGTCACACCTTTGGGTTTTATACTCTTAGGTGGTGGTTTATTCTTAGCTTTACAAGCGAACCAGAAACGCCCCTTTTTGGGCTGGTTTTTAGTAGCTATCTTTGGTTTTTCTGCTTCCCTCAATAAATTTGCCAACGAATTTATAAAAGAACCTCCACCGCTAGTTTTTCCCCTCCAGCAAATTCGTGAATTGGGACGACCATTAACGATAATTTTGCTGGTGTTATTAATATTTATTGCTTTAAAGGCAAAGAATATCTGGCGGAAAAAAATCATGCCTCAGCCGCTTATTTATCTGATCTTAGTTCAAAGTGTAATTTTCTTCAAAATATTAGTTTATGGAAATCCAGAATTTGCTTTTTTAAGTGCTGCTACCTTTGGGGGAGTAGTTTTAATGGTGATTATGGGTCCATCCCGATGGCTTCAGAACGAAGAGAATTTTCAACTAGGGGTATGGTCAATGGCTATGGTTGGGGTAATTTTTGGTGTTGCTAATGGTTATCAAGCATTAATTGATAAATATGCCATTACATTCGTTCATGGCTGGTTTTTGGGGACTACGGGCAATCCTCATCACGCAGCCATTTTGATTACTGCTACTATACCTGCCTTCTTATTCCTATTCCTTCATAATGAAAAACATTCGTGGATGAAGTGGATCTGGCTAGGGTTTTTAGCTTTAGCAATCTTTGGCTTATTGATGACCGCATCCCGCACAGGTACAATTGTGGCTGTTGTTTCAGTGCTGATTTTTTTCCGCCGTCAGGGTGGAAAATTATTGCAAATAGTATTGATTTTCGGAGTAATTGCAGCATTTGTTCTACCCTCCCTCAGTCCCACAGATCTAGATACACCAGGACTATTATCCGCAACCTCTTCCAAGTGGTCTAACTTAGACACCAGTACCCGTGACGGGGTTTGGAGTGGCTATTGGCGAATATTTCTAGAGTATCCCCTATTTGGAATGCCCTTTGTAGGCGATCGCCTGCGCTTTGGTGAAAGTTCATGGCTGGGTGTCTTGGGAAGCATGGGTTTAGTAGGTGCGATACCAATGTTTATGTTCGGTTGGACTAGTTTACAAATGATATTCAAGCTGGATCATCTCTCCAAAATTAGACCAGACTATTATCTAAAATGCAGTGTAGTTATAGCTGGGTTGCTTTCTTTGTTAGTTGGTGGTGCATCAGAAGCCTATCTATTAGGTAATTTGACATTCTCACTGCTTGCGGTTTTTTTATATCTTGTCCTCGGTAACTATTTGATTGAATTTGCACAGCGAGAGTATAATTACTCAATCTCTCAGTATTACCACAATTATATGCTTTCATCTGAATCATGAAGATTCTTCATGTCATTCCTTCTGTCGGTTCACACCGTGGAGGAGCAAGCCAAGCCGTCTTGGAAATGCTGCAATCTCTCAAAAATACCAAAGTTAACGTAGAATTAGTAACGACTAATGACAATGGAATTGATTTGCTAAATGTTCCATTGTGTCAATTGACTCAGTATCAAGAAATTCCTACTAGGTTCTTCCCCCGCTTCTCTCCCCAAGTCTCTTTTGTCCGTGAATTTGCCTTTTCTTGGGAGTTAACCAAATGGCTATGGAAACATATTCATGAATATGATTTAGTACATATTCATGCTTTATTTTCCTATGCCTCAACTGTGGCAATGATAATTGCTAGATTTCAGCAAGTACCGTATATTAATCAACCTCATGGTTTACTGTGTGAATGGTCTTTACAACAAAGTCAACTGAAAAAAAAGATATATTTATCACTGATAGAAAAAAGTAATCTTCAACATAGTCATATTTTACAACTAACTTCCACAAAGGAAGTTCAAGAAGTTGAACTGTTAGGGTTAGGAGTTCCACCCGTTGTTATGCCATTAGGATTACAAATTCCGGCAGATATTCCCCAAGCTCGTCAAAAATTACGGGAAATGTTTAACATACCTCCAGAGCAAACAATTATCTTATTTATGTCACGGTTACATTATAAAAAGGGATTAGATTATCTAATTCCGGCTCTGAGTAAAGTAAAAAGTAAAGAGTTTACATTCATCTTAGCAGGTAATGGTTCTCCAGATTATGAAGCCGAAATCAGTGAAATATTGATTAATAATCAACTTGATCATTGCACCCATCGTCCTGGATTTGTGACAGGTGAAATGAAAGATATTTTACTACAAGGATCTGATATATTTGTTCTGACTTCTCATTCTGAAAATTTTGGAGTTGTTGTCCTCGAAGCAATGGCAGCAGGTCTAACTACTATTGTCACTCCTGGTGTAGCTTTAGCTTCTATGATCCAAGATAATGATGTTGGTTACGTTCCCGAACTAGATATTGTAGAAATTACCAGCGTGATTGAACATTGTCTAGCTCATGCTCAAAAATCTAAAGAAATGGGCGATCGCGCCAGGCAGTTTATATTAGATAATTATACATGGGATAAGATAGCATTAAAAATGATTTCAGTGTATGAAGATATAATTTTTAGGTCCCCGACTTCTATTTAGATGAGATCTAAATAAAATTAACTGAAAAAAGCATTAACGCAGGTATGCCAAAAGCGGAAAATTGGCATGAACAACTATTGTTACAAATGGCAGAAATTGGTGGAGAAAATCGTCCTCCTTTATGGCAAGGTTCACTATTATTACAATTAAATGATTATCGCAAATTTAGACACTTAGCACGTCATAATTATAATCTGCAACTGCGAAAAGAAAGAGTATTAGAACTAGCCAAGCAAACAGAAGTAATTGTAGCAAAAATCCCAGCAGCGATCGCTATTTTTAATCAATGGTTAGAATCTCAAGTAAAAGACTTGTAAGTTACCAAATAATCTATTCAAACAAATGACTAACACACCTAACCAATACGAATATTCTTATCAAAATAGTCAACCTGGACAGTACAAATATCAAGTTTAAGTTTGCAGGTAGATTTCCCTATCTTTGGAAAACTATGTTGTGTTCTAGTACCATTCTCTAATAACAAGAATTTATTTGAATATCCTAATGTTAGAAAAAATTACACCTCTCATCCTTACCTATAACGAAGAAAATAACATTAATCGTACCCTGGAAAAACTTAAATGGGCAAGTAAAATCATTGTTATTGACAGTTATAGCACAGATAAAACATTAGAAATTTTGTCTTCCTATCCTCAATTAGAAGTATTTCCCAGGAAATTTGATTCCTTCGCTAGTCAATGCAATTATGGACTGTCAAAAATTACATCAGAATGGGTACTATCTCTAGATGCAGATTATATATTAACCGATGATTTAATTCGGGAAATTACATCTTTGCCAATAGATTCAGCTATAAATAGCTATAGTGTCAGGTTCAAATACTGTGTTTTTGGCAAACCCTTACGTGGTACTTTGCTTCCACCCCGCAAAGTCCTTTATAAAAAAGAAAAAGCAATTTATCAAAATGATGGACACGCCCATAAAGTGATTGTACAAGGTAAGTCTAGTCAATTATCAGCATACATCCACCATGACGATCGCAAACCATTGAGTCGTTGGTTATGGGCGCAAGATCGTTATATGGTAATTGAAAGTAAAAAACTTCTAGAAACACCAGAGCATGAGCTTAGTATAGGCGATCGCATCCGCAAACGCAAAATCCTCGCACCTTTAATAATCTTCATTTATTGTCTCATCCTCAAAGGCGCTATTCTCGACGGTTGGCATGGATGGTACTATACATTTCAGCGAGTTTTGGCAGAAATATTGCTGAGTATACATATAATAGAAGCAGAGAAAATAGATAATTAATTGGCTCAAATAACCTGCTCTTTATTACTAGGAGTTAATCTGATGGTAAATACACTGGTTTTTGAAGTTTCCCAAGAAGAAGATGGGGGATTTGTTACTGAATGTCTCACCGAAGACATTTTTACCCAAGGAGATTCTTGGGAAGAACTCAAAGCCAATATTCGAGAAGCTGTTAAGGCTTTTTACTTTGAAGAATCGAGCTTTCCAGTTATACACTTACATCTTGTCAAAAATGAAATTTTATTAATTCAATGAAAATACCCAGAAATCTGAAAGGTACAGATTTAGTTCAAATTTTGTGTAAAACGTGGGATTACAAAATTGTCAATCAAGAAGGAAGCCACATGATCCTGGAAACAGAAACGCCTAGTCATCACCGTCTTTGTGTCCCTGATCATAACCCATTGAGAGTGGGAACTTTAAATTCTATCTTAGGTGCTATTTCCCGCCACAAGGGAACGACCAAGCAAGATATTCTTAATTTTTGATAAAAATTCTTGACTTATTGCTAACAATGAAATTGTTGCATTGCAAAATTGCAAAGTATGTAGTTTTTGCCTTCGGAGGCTTGATCATGATATTTCTAAGTATTATACCCATCCGAATAGCGATCGCTTCCTACCAAGCCCCCTATCCCCAAGTTATCTTTACCCTTGGTGGTGGTTCAGACAGGGAAAGATTTACCGCAGAATTTGCTCAAAACCATCCCAATTTAGATATTTGGATCTCTAGTGGCGCTCCCCCAGCCCAAGCTTTTTCCATTTTCCAAGCTGTAGCTATTCCCACTTATCGCATTCACCTTGACTACCGTGCTGTTGACACTGTTACTAATTTTACTACGCTCGTTAAAGATTTCCAACAGCGCCATATTCAACATATTTACTTAATTACCTCTGATTTTCACCTACCAAGAGCTAAAACTATTGCTACCTTAGTTTTAGGAAGTCAAGGTATTACTTTTACTCCCATCTCTATTCCCA
This sequence comes from Dolichospermum sp. UHCC 0315A, assembly GCF_008121535.1. Lineage (GTDB taxonomy): Bacteria > Cyanobacteriota > Cyanobacteriia > Cyanobacteriales > Nostocaceae > Dolichospermum > Dolichospermum lemmermannii. The sequence continues at coordinate 3,269,899 of NZ_CP043056.1, read as the reverse complement.
CTCAACAACCTAGAGAATCAATTGTTCGTATTCTCCGCGATAGTGGACGTTCCCTGTTGTGGATTGTCTCAGGTCTTACTGGAGCCAGCTTTAACCCACGTTTTCGCCCCCCATTTTATGCGTTTAGACAATTACACAGTCGGCAGCTACACACCCGGAGCGACATATAGTCAACAACTTCTATGGTACTTCATTGGCTCACCATTAGTTGAAAGTTATTGGCTACCTATCTCATCTATAAAAGTTTCGATACTGAGGCTTTTTGGAGCTAGTATCGGCAAGGGTGTGAATATCAAGCCTGGAGTCCGCATTAAGTTTCCCTGGCGCTTGACCATTGGTAATCATGTTTGGATTGGAGAAAATACCTGGATTGACAATCTAGCAACCGTAGTCATCGAAAATCATGTGTGTTTATCCCAGGGCGTTTATCTGTGTACTGGTAATCATGACTGGAATCACCCCAATTTTCAACTGATTCCTGCCCCCATTCATATCCAAGAAGGTAGTTGGATAGCAGCGAAATCAGTCATTGGGCCTGGTGTCACCATTGGTAGGGGAGCAGTTTTAGCATTAGGTAGTGTCACAGGAAGATCCTTAGAGGCCAACATCATCTATTCAGGAAATCCGGCTCAACCAATCAAAAAAAGGACAGAATGCGAAGATGTTGTGTCTCGCACTGCCAAAAATGAATAGTTGCAAAAATTAGTATATAATGTACCAATATTGTTTGTGGCATTCCAGAAAGTTCAATAGTGACATAACCTAATGACAGCAAATTTTGCCCTAATGAGATACAAACTTGAATTATGAAACTCTTGTAGTGCAGGCATTTTGCCCCTGGATATGTACCTTATAAAACCGGAAAGTGCTGTATCCCTACTTTGATAAAGTGTCTAAATTGTGACAATTGTCATTTAAGCATATTCTCTATATCATCATTTAACCATCTTACCTTTTGAGTTTTTCAAATTTATGCTTAGTTGAATTGTTGAATTAACAAACAGCATTTCTTCACAATAGTAAAAACGTTTATTATCCTTCCCTTACCACTTACACAATAGAAATCAATGCTTAATAAGCAAATTACAAACCAGACAAATTCTATCAATAGCATCATTCCTACATCTGGATCATTTCCAGATTCTAAATTTTCTCAGTTTACTGAACAGGAACAGTCTGATGGTCTAAGTTTTAAGAGCTTTTTTGAACTTTTACAACGCCGAGCGATTGTCATTGTAGCGGTTATTTCTGCTGGTATGACTGGTGTTACTTATTTAACAATGACGCAAAAATCTATATATGGAGGAAATTTTCAAATCTTAGTTGAACCTGTTAATAATGATGATCAAGCAGAAAAAATAAGCCTGACAGACTCTCCTTTTTCTAAACCTGGACTAGATTACGAAAGTCAAATTCAAGTTCTTAAAAGTTCAGAACTGCTAGAACCAATTATTAAAAAATCGCGAGAATCATATCCTAACATTACCTATAACTCTCTTATTTCAAGTTTAAATATTCGTCGTATTGGAACGACAAAAATCATCGAAATCAGCTATCAAAGTAGTGATCGTCAAGAAATCCAATTCGTCTTAAATACATTTTCTGAATTCTATTTAAAATACAGCCTAAATAAGCGGAAAACCAAACTAAATCAAGGCGTTCAATTTGTAAATCAACAACTACCCGATATCCAAAATCGGGTGACACAGTTGCAAAAAGAACTGCAAATATTCCGCCAAAAATACAATTTTATTAGTCCAGAAAGCCAATCTGGAATAATTACTGGAAGTCTCCAATCTTTGACACAACAACGACTATCTGTAAATCAACAGTTAGCCGCTGCTAAAAATAATTATCTGAGATTGCAGGCACCAGAAGAACAATTGGCCATTCTCAATGATGCTCCTCTTTACCAACAGTTAATTGTCCAACAGCGCCAATTAGACACCCAAATATCTGGAGAATTAGCTCGATTTCAAACTGATAACCCAGTTATTCAAACCTTACAAGATAAAAGAAACAATCTCTTACCTATTATCAATGCAGAAGCAAAACGAATTTTGAACACTAGAATAGCTCAAGCGGCTGTTATCATTCGGAAAATAGAAGTAGATAATCAACAACTGACACAAGCAGAACAACAATTACAAAGCGAATTAAAACAACTACCAATTCTTTCTAGACAATACGCTGACATTCAACGGAATTTACAACTAGCAAATGAGAGTTTGACGAGGTTTTTAGCTAAGCGTGAACAATTACAAATAGACGTAGCACAAACAGAAATACCTTGGGAATTAATCCAAGCACCTGCTCAATCAAGATATCCAATTTCGCCAGATACTACCCGCAATTTACTATTGGGATTTGTGGCTAGTTCTTTATTAGGATTCGGTGTTGCCAAAATCATCGAAGATATAGATAACACCTATCACAGTATTGAAAATCTCCAGGATAAGATCGGAGTGCCTTTATTAGGGTCTATTCCCTTTAGTAAAAACTTAGCTCAGAGTCAATCTTCAAAGCTGAGAAACATAGGAAAAGATCAAGAACCAGAAGTAGTTGTGGACCCTATTATGGCAAGTGATGAATATAACACTTCTCCTCGTCGTCCTTCCCAATCCATATCTTATTATGGACAGGGATCATTTTGGGAATCCTTACAAGTTTTATATAGTAATATTCAACTGCTTAATTCTGACCGACCAATTAAGTCTTTCGTTGTTTCCTCTGCTGTCCCCGGAGATGGTAAAAGTACGGTGGCATTTAGCTTGGCAAAAACAGCCGCGATCATGGGGAAAAAAGTATTACTTGTAGATTGTGACCTCCGCAAACCCAAGGTTCACAAATTATCACAATTAAATAATCTGTGGGGAATAAGTAGTTTAATTTCTTCAGATATAGATGTAGCGCAAGTAATTCAAAAAATACCCGGATTGAATGATTTATCTGTGATTACCGCAGGTCCTGTACCACCCGATCCTGCCCGGTTGCTCTCATCAGATAAAATGAGTCAAATAATGGACTATTTCACCGAGAATTTTGATTTAGTGATTTATGATACTCCTCCTTTGTCAGGATTAGTAGATGCTAGATTGGTAGCAGTTCATACTGATGGTGTGATGCTAGTTGTAAGAATTGATAAAACAGATAAATCAGTCGCAAAGCAACTTGTTGATACGCTAAAAGCATCTCCCATCAATTTACTAGGATTAGTAGTCAACGGCGACAAATTCCGAGGACTCGGATATAACTATAATTATCGATACAGTTCATATTACCGTACTAATAGTCAATCGGTTAACTAGGGTTTGCTGATAGCGACCGTGCTAATTTCACAGCATGGTCTTGACGTTTCCTACTTATTTTGAGGTGGCGTTTTCCTAAAACCTATCTAGCTTTGCCCCGATGCTCTTTCAGCACTAGTAGGCTGTCAAATTTATTTTGACGGGTTTTTGGTAGTGCGGGCATACTATGCCCGCACCACCTTTGTACATCATAAGAGCGGAAACCGCTGTATTAAGCAAAGAAATATTCACGAGGAACCAGTCACAGACATTATTTCGTGTCTGTGGCTCGAATTTATTTTTCTAAATGGGCAGGAGGAGAATCGAACTCCTATGACCTCACGGCCGCCGCATTTTGAGTGCGGTGCGTCTACCAATTCCGCCACCCGCCCTTGGGTGTCACTCTTACAAGTATAGCCTATTTTTTTTAGTTTGGCAAGAGGTAATTAGATTTAATTTAGAAATTTTTTGGTAATTGGTTCACCAAACTAGAATCAATATCTCCCAAACTGGCACAACCACTCAGAGCCATTGCCAAATTTAACTCATCTTGTAATAGGGAAATGATGTGAGATACGCCAATTTTTCCAGCTACCGCTAATCCCCATAATACAGGTCGGCCAATGAGTACGGCTTTAGCACCGTAAGCTAAGGCTTTGAGGATATCTGTACCCCGACGGATACCACCATCCAATAGGACTTCGGCTTTACCGTCTACTGCGGCGATAATATCAGGTAAAGCATCCAAAGAAGCGATCGCTCCATCTAATTGTCTACCACCGTGATTAGAAACTACAATTGCTTGCGCTCCATATTCTACAGCCCGCACAGCATCATCAGCCCGTAAAATTCCTTTCACTACCAAAGGTAGGGGACTCAGAGATTGTAACCATTCCAAATCCTTCCAAGTGACTGCGGGGTTAATTTGTTGAGCAAAATAAGTCAATAAACCAGATTCTCCTGGTGCTTGGGGAATGTCCAAACCAGAGATATTAGTTAAATTAGCGGGATGTAAGCCAGGAGGTAAAGTGAACTCATTGCGCTGATCTCGTTCTCTTTTTCCCAATATAGGCGCATCTACCGTCAGACAAATTGCTTTGTATCCTGCGGTGTATGCTCGTTGCACCAAAGCCTGAGTTAAACCCTGATCTTTATGGATGTAAAGCTGAAACCATTGCAAACCTTTGGCAACTGTGGCAACTTCTTCTAAACTCTTGGTAGCAAGGGTACTCAACACCATGCCCACACCTGCGATTTCTGCTGCTAAAGCTGTAGCAATTTCTCCTTCTGGATCAGCCAGACATTGAAAAGCCATGGGTGCGATTAATAGGGGTAATTGCAAAGATTCCCCTAAAACCTGGGTAGTGAGGTTAATTTTACTAACATCAACTAACATTTTCGGACGAAGTTTCACTCTTGTAAAAGCAGCGAGATTATCCCGCAATGTCACTTCATCCCATGCACCACTGCTGTAATAATCAAAAGCCATCTGGGAAAGATGCTCTTTTGCTAGTTGTTCGTATCCAAATAAATTAATCGCTGATAAAGAATTCATATCTTGATTGACTCTAGCAAAATCTACCAATTCCTCCATCCACCTTGAGATATAGTTTCACTTTTGTGATTAATGCCGTGATTTTGCACTAATTTTTGGTACTCTTGACTACCTGCCCAACGGTCAATTTCCCTAGCTCGTAATACGGGGACAGGATGGCTTAATTGGGCTGTACGGGCGGATTTGACCATTTCTCCCAATTCCGTTTTACTAATGTCATCATAGGCACGAGCTTGATCTATAAAGGCCTCTAAATTGAGTTGGGGGGCTAAACTGGGAGAACCGCCGGCTAACTTCATTAATACTGACATGACAACTTTCGGATTTTGGGTAGCTAACAAAGCGGCGCGATCGCAGGTAAACTCAGCACAGCGGACCCATTCTAATAATTGTGACTGAATAGCTTGAGCCAAAACAGCACCGACATTTGGGACAATGGCAGCAGCTAAAATCAATAAATTCACAGGTGTTAAATACACGCTATGATCACATTTAAGATGACCTAATTCATGGGCAATTACAGCCTGTATCTCTTCAGGGGTGAGGATTTCAATCAAGGATGTATGAATAACCACAAAAGGCTGTTTACCTCGCATGGCAAAGGTGTAAGCGTTAGGGGCTGGATGTTGACGCACATATAACTGAGGTGGATCAATATCCAGAATTTGACAAGCTTCTAATAATAATTTGTGTAAATCAGGAAGTTGTTTTTCTCCTACTAAAATACTAGAAGCGATATTTTCCACATAGAAAACCTGTTCGGCCATGGGACCGAGCAAATTTCTCACCATCATATCTAAACCGGGAATTTGTTTGAGAGTTTTAGTAGCTTCCAAGTCCAGAGGATGACGGAATGAGTCTGCTTTTAAGCCTGTAAGCGAGGTTTTGAGTAAGGACATAGTATTTAAAGTAAGAGAAAATGTGAATTCTAGTGTTTTTGACATAACAAAATCCAAGATGATCGAGGATTTTGTTGGGTTTCCTTGCGTCAACCCAACCTACGATACGATGTTGATTTCTATGGTTCTAACTAACTTGTGCTTCAGGAATACCTACGGGACAAGCTACGTTAGTACCACCTAAACCACAATAACCACCGGGGTTTTTGGCTAAATATTGCTGATGGTATTCTTCAGCATAGTAAAATTCTGGTGCATCTAAAATTTCTGTGGTAATTTTGCCATAATCGGCGCTGGTAAGGGCTGATTGATAAGCGTTCTGTGATGTTACGGCTAATTCTTTTTGCTCTTGTGAATAAACGTAAATTCCTGAACGGTATTGAGTACCAGCATCATTACCTTGACGCATTCCTTGGGTGGGGTTGTGGCTTTCCCAGAACACTTTCAATAGTTGGGAATAAGTAATGATTTTGGGGTCAAACACTACTAATACTACTTCATTATGACCTGTCATGCCACTACATACTTCTTGATAGGTGGGGTTGGGTGTGTAACCAGCCGCATAACCTACCGCAGTGGTGTAAACTCCTTCTTGTTGCCAGAATTTGCGTTCTGCTCCCCAAAAACAGCCTAAACCAAACATGGCGGTTTCTAAACCTGCGGGAAAAGGTGCTTTGAGGGGATTTTTATTAACATAATGTTGTGCGGGTACTCGCATCACTTCTGCACGTCCTGATAGGGCTTGCTCAGGTGTAGGTATGGCTGACTTTTTGCCAAATCCGAATATTCCCATGATTTTTAATTTGTATTATGTATGATTGCTATTCTTCTTTATTGTAAAGATTTTTGTAGCTAGTACACAACGGCGTAAGTCAATCAACCATTAAAAATTTGACAAAAGCTTGTGTAATCTGCTTTTTTAATTTTTAATTTTTAATTTTTAATTCCGCACTGCGGTGCTAGTCGGAGATTTATCAACCTCAAATTCCACACCAAATACTTCTGCAAAACATTGATTGACAAAAGGACGGACTTGGTTACAGGTAATGTCAGGAATCCATTTGGCTAAACTGCTGACTGGTTTATCAATAATGCCACAGGGGATAATTTGTTTAAATCCTGTCATGTCTGGACAAACATTTAAGGAGAAACCGTGCATAGTAATCCATTTACTCACTTTTATGCCGATGGCAGCAATTTTGTATCCTTCTAGCCAAACTCCGGTAAAACCAGGAATCCGTTCTCCTTTCAAGTCGTAATTTGCTAAAACGCGAATTAATACTTCCTCAAGTTGACGCAAGTACCAATGCAAGTCTTGACGGTAATGACGTAAGTTTAAAATGGGATAACCTACCAATTGTCCAGGACAATGATAGGTAACTTCGCCGCCTCTTTCAATGCGATGCACATCATAATCACTTTTGTCAAGATTAAATTTAATAAATTCTGGATTTGCTGCTGTCCCCAAGGTGTAGACCGGGGGATGTTCTAGTAGAATTAAGACATCATCTAGTTCTGGATTGTGAATGCGTTCTGCAACGAGCGATCGCTGCCACTGATGAGCGGTTTCATAAGGCATTACGCCAACATTATATAGTAAACAACGGTACGGGTTCAATTGAGTGCTAGGAATCATCAGTGAATAGGTGATAAGCAAGAAAGAGGCAAGAGGTAAGACACCCGATAAGTAAGTGGGTGTTAAAAAATGTAAAAATATAATATAAACCTAACCCCCCAACCCCCTTCCCTACCAGGGAAGGGGGAGTCAAAGCCTCTCCCCTGGTAGGGGACAGGTTTGGAGAGAGGTTTTATATTTAATTGTGTCAAGCTACTTACCTCTTATTTCCCAAAAATATAAGGAACAAATGTCAAGCTATGCAAAGGATCTTAAAGGAACGTCAAGGAAATATATTTTATAAACCACAAGGTGCTAGTTTGAATATATAACCTGAATGGGCGTTGGGAGAAGAGCATTAAGCTAAGACAATACCAGCTAATTTACTGACTGATGGCAACTTAAAAATTTATTTGTATCAATCAGGATCAAATTTCCCAAAATGGTTGTATTCTCTATACAATAGTGAACAAGACTGGGGGACAAAAAAAGGGTTCCTTTTAGGAACTACGGTCAGAAACGGTAAGTTCTACCGAGATTGCCTGTGGAGCGGAAAAACCTCTTAGAAGCCATTCTAAGACCGTGATGAAGCAGGAAGTAAACACTAAGGTTATCGCTGTCCAGATGTGTCTAGACTTTGGTAATTTTGGGTAAGTTTTATAGAACGGCAAGCACTCCTATTTTGGTAAAGTTCCATAGAACTAGGCGTTTAAAAGAAATATATCTCAAAAGGCCTAATTCAATAGTTTTGCTTCAAACAGCCAATTCCTTGGTAAACAGTTGGAAACAAGACGATAAATAGCGCAAACATGACGATGTAAGAAGTGTTAAAAATGCTAAAAGGCAATGTCTTAGGGATAGGTGGCGATTTATGCTGGTGGCAGTGATAGGCCTTACCGCAATTTCTATTCCTAACTGAAAACATCACATATAATATTGAGCGGGAGAGTTTACATGAAGCTTGTCATCCACGGTAAAAATATTGAAATCACTGATGCAATTCGTGAATATGTGCATCAAAAGATTGAAAAGGCAGTTAGTCACTTCCAGAACATCACCAATCAAGTGGATGTCCATTTAAGCGTAGCTCGCAATCCCCGAATAAGTACGAAGCAAGCGGCAGAAGTAACTATTTATGCTAATGGTAGTGTTATCCGTGCGGAGGAAAGCAGCGAAAGCTTATATGCAAGTATTGACCTAGTTGCCGACAAAATTGCTCGGCAATTACGGAAATATAAGGAAAAAAGGCAGGATCATAAAACTCAACCTATATCAACTAACGAAGTAGTAGCGCCCGAAACAGTTGCAGCGGATTTAATAGGCGATCGCACCGCTGAATTACCCCAAGAGGTTGTTCGCACCAAATACTTCTCCATGCCACCAATGACATTGGCAGAAGCGCAAGAACAACTGCAACTGGTGGGACATGACTTTTATATGTTTCATAATGCAGAAAGTGGAGAGATTAACGTCATTTATGAACGTAATCACGGCGGTTATGGAGTAATTCAACCTCGTAATAACGGTAACGGCAACGGTAAAAATGGCAAATCTGCTAATGTTGGTGTAGCAGAAAAATCTAGAGTTTAATTATCGAGAGTCAGATCCCCGACTTCTCAGAGAAGTCGGGGATCTTAATTTATGGTGCTAGTTGTTGCAGGGTTTTCAATGCTTCTTCAACGTGGCCTTTAAAGTTCAACATGGAATCAAGTACATACTGAACCACACCATTTTGGTCAATCACATAGGTAACTCGGCCGGGAATAAAACCAAAAGCAGTAGTTGCACCATATTGTTTTCGGACTTTATCACCTTGATCACTTAAAAGTGTAAAAGGCAAATTGTATTTATTTGCAAACTTTTGATGAGAGTCGCTAGAGTCACCACTCACACCAATAACTTCAGCACCAGCGGCTTGAAATACTGCATATTGATCTCGAAAAGCGCAAGATTCTATAGTACATCCTGGTGTATCATCCTTGGGATAAAAATAGAGAACAACGGATTTTTTACCCCGAAAGTCTGCCAAGCTAACATTTTCGCCGTTTTGGGTAGGTAGACTAAAATTAGGCGCGGTATCTCCAACTTTGATAGCCATATTAAAAAATTTAAACTTCAAACATTACTTAATAAAAGTTTACCCTGTAACCTAGCTTCTAGAATTTTCCTTGATAAAGTGCATCAGGAGGAGTAAGGTGAGATCCTTAAATAAGATATTCCGTCTATGCGTCTGAGTTCCCTTGATGTGTTTCGTGGTATTACCATCGCTGCGATGATTCTTGCTAATATGGCAGGAGTTGCAGATGATGTTTATCGTCCCCTTAGCCATTCTGAATGGCACGGTTGTACACCCACTGACTTAATATTTCCCTGCTTTTTATTCATTGTTGGTGTGGCTATGACGTTTTCTTTAGCAAAATATACCGCAGAGAATAAACCCACCAAAGCAGTTTATTTACGCATCCTGCGCCGCACTGCGATTCTGTTTATATTGGGTTTAGTATTAAATGGTTTTTGGAATCAAGGTGTTTGGACTTTTGATTTAAGTAGTATCCGCTTAATGGGGGTATTGCAACGAATTGCTTTAACTTATCTTTTTGCATCTTTAATAGTTTTAAAATTACCTCGCAAAAGTCAATGGTTAGTAGCAGGAGGATTACTAATTGCTTATTGGTTGACAATGATGTATATTCCTGTTCCTGATTATGGTGCAGGAGTGCTAACGAGAGAAGGTAATTTTGGCGCATTTATTGACAGATTAATTATTCCCAAGGCACATTTATATAAAGGTGATGGGTTTAATTTCCTGGGAGATCCAGAAGGACTTTTCAGCACTATTCCGGCAATAGTTAGCGTTTTAGCCGGTTATTTTACTGGGGAATGGATTAAAGATAAAAAACAGGCTACTTCACAAACTAGCATGGATTTAGTGTTATTTGGTTTGTGTTGTTTGGTAATTGCAATTATTTGGGATGTGGCATTTCCCATTAATAAGAAAATTTGGACGAGTTCCTATGTTTTATTTACCACTGGTTGGGCGTTAATGTTATTAGCAGCTTGTTATGAATTGATAGAAGTGAGGTTAATTAAACGCTGGAGTAAGCCTTTTGAGATCATGGGATTAAATGCGATCGCTCTTTTTGTGGCTTCTGTATTCCTGATTAAAATCACAGCCAAAACCCAAATCGGTACAGGTGAAACTGCCGTTAGTATCTATAATTGGATTTACCAAAATATCTTTGCATCTTGGGCAGGAAATTTCAACGGCTCATTTTTGTTTGCACTTGTTACCTTGTTATTTTGGTATGGTGTTGCTGTTTTGATGTATCAGAAACGCTGGTTTATTAAAGTGTAAATAAAACTCTTGTGGGACGGGCATCTTGCCTGTCCAATATTTTGTTATAAGTTGAAAAAATCTACCGTTTTGGGCGTTGTACACCACCAGGACGTTTTACACCAAAACCATACATATAAATTTCAGGCATATTAACACGTTTATCAGAACGCCTGTCAATAATTCCCAGTTGTAGCAAATATCGCATAATTTCCTCCGGGTTTAAAGTGGGTGGTTGTTTTCCAGATTCTCCACTCCATGTTGTATTTTTAAGTTTATCTAGGAAAATTTCTTCTGCAACAGGAACTTTCAGACCATTCAAGCTATTTTTCAGAGGTTCTAACCAAGGATATTCATCTACTAATTCTCCAATTCTATGTTCAGAAGCTTCAACAATTGCACCTTGCAAATCAGAGGGATTTAGTAGGGTATCTCCAGATAAATTTTGCGGGTTAAAGTCTCCGAGTCTGCGGTTTGCTGCGAATGAAAACAGATTTAACAATGATCTTGGATTAATTCTCCCTCCAGCATCTTTAAGATGATTAGGAATCCAGCTATATGTATAACCCTTTCTAGGATTTTCACCCATGAATCTACCAATTATTTTCTCAATCATAAATTGGTGAGAATATTCTGAGCTAGTTATAGTTATTCCCAAGGGTGTGTTAGTTTCTTTGAGGAAATTGGGTAATGTTCCCAAATAATCAGCCATTTCTTGACCAGAATTTGCTAATCTTTTGAATAGTAGTTGATATAACCAAGCATCTTTCCATTCTAAATTAGTCTGATAAGCTCTTAGCTTAGAAGCATCAGGAAAACTTAAAAAATCTTCTCGAAAAAGGTCAGTACGTAAAAAAATCTTTGGTCTAATTCTTTCCCAACGCCGCCACCTATCTAACCAAAAAGCTAAAAGTTCACGAATAGGAACAGCTAATTGATTATATGAGGATACTAATTTATCTAATTCATCATAGGTAATAAATAGCCATTGATCAGATTCGATTAATTTTTCATCTAACAAATCTAGAGCAGAATTGATTTTTTCTATATCTTGGCGCACAAGAGGAAACCAAGCTGATAATCGAGGCAGATTATTGATTAATAATTCACGAATTTCTAAAGGTATTTCATCAGCCCAAGAGCTTGTTAAGATTCCTTGATTTTGGCGCAGCATTACTCCTAACATTAAACCAATCCAAAATGCACGCCAATCAAGATTACTAGCATTTTGCATCTGTGCTTCTATAGTTTCCAGTGCAGGAAATGTTTTTCCCTGTTGTCTAGTCCGTCCAAAACCTGCAATCCATGTTGTTTTCTCTAAATCATCTAAAGCTCTGATTTTTAAATTTTCTACGAGTATGCGTCGTCCTGAAGGAATGGCTAATAACCGAAATAATTGAGTTTTACCTGCACCCTTTCCTCCTAATATTAAAAGCGTGTCTCTTTCTAAAACTTGACGGTAGTTGGGAATTGGCAGAAAGTTTTTGAGAAAAACAGCATCATCATTACTTTCATTTTCTGCTATGGCGTTTCGTGGTGCTATACCAGCCATTAATTCTAACAATTTTTGTTTATCAAAATTACTCATATTACTTCCTCTTCTGTCTGGTTAAATCTCTTATTAAATCTTATACAAAGCCTTTCAGCAATTTTTTGATAATCTTCATTAGTCATCAAAGCTACAAGTTGTCGCAACCGATCAGATTCTTCTTGACTTTCATCACGAATAAATAAACTAATATCTCCTTGTAATTCATCTTTCAAAGGCAGTATTATAGGTGAAAAAGGTTCATTAATATCATCAGGGTTGGGTACAACTTCACCTTCATAATAGTAGTTTTCTTGAAATGCTATATATGCCTGTTCTTTAAATGCTCTTAATTCTTCATTTCTTCGTCTTTCTAAACTAGCCAGAGCCATAGCATGAACTAATACTACAGGTAGTTGTTCTCTCTCTTCTGATAATGGTCGAGATAAACGACGAATAACATGAGTTAAACCAGCCCAACTTTGCCGAGATTGTCTACCAAATATAACTGCGGCATGAGATAAATCAGTTAATGCTAATCCTCCAATATCATGAAATCCTGCTCTGGAATCTAAGAGAATGAAATCAAGAGGTTTAACAGCACTTTCTAGTTCTTTCAGCATTCCCTTAAAAGTGTCAGGAAGTTGATGATCTACTAAATTTTGAAAATCTAGCCTTGCTAATTTTTCTAAGTAATTATCATCTACATTTCCCGCAGTAAATAAATGTATTTGTCCTCCTGAATTTCCAACTAACAGTTGATCATTAATTGGTAAAATATGATCTCTTAAAGACCAACTACTACTTTGAATTTTTTTCTCTAACAAATAATCAATAACCCCAAAAGGCTTTGGATTATTTGGAGAAAATATCGAAGATAAACCAGGAGCTTCTAAATCCAAATCTACTATAGCTACTCTGTGTCCATTACGAGCTAAAGTGAGTGCAGTGGCGACTAATGCTGTAGTTCTACCCACACCTCCTTTAAACGAAAAAAATGTGATGATTGCTGGTTTATGACCATCATCAACAAGTTGTATTTTCCAGGGTGGATTCCCCGAATTTTTGTTAGTCCATGTATGTTTAGCAATATGACGCTCTATTACATACAAACGAGGAGATATAGCCTCATCATTCCATTCAGCTTCAACTCTATTATTTGGATTTGTAATTTCGGAAATTAAAGCTCTATAACCATCCTTATCACCTTGTGGCAACCAAATATCTTTACCATAGTAAGAACCAAGTTTTTGCTCTAGATATTGATCTAACTTATCTATGTCTATTTGTTTAGGTGTAAAATTTGTTTTTGGTTCAAGGAAAAGCCGAATCTTACCATAAACATCACGAATGATAGTTACAGATTCAAGATTGGGTGTTAATTGTGATTCTTTAAAGCATTCTTCTACTTTTGCAAAAGTATCACCGAAACTAATCGCCATTATCTAAAGTTCCTCACTGCTAAGTATGCCATCTAGAATAAATTTAGGTATAGTCTCCTGATAAATTTCCTCTGCTCGGTTAACTGCTTCCTCTGCTTGAGTTTGATTCCAAAGTCCCGATTTAGCATAGCGTCGCTCTGGATGATCTTTGTCTAGCACAGTTCCCGTTGTTCGAGAAGCTGGAAGTTGCATATCAAGCACCGGATACATTAAGCGTAGCCTATCCATCGCTTTACCTTGAAGTTCTGTTAAATCATGTCCATATTTTTTAACTGCTGTTTGATCTTCAGGAATATATACTTTTACTAATACCTTAAACGAGCATTCTACGACATAACCCGCAAGATATACTGCATTATCCCATCGTTCCTTATCCAACAATATTTTTGCATCATGTAAATGTCTTGCTGCTGCTTGTGGAAAAGAATCTTCTGACAAAATTACTCCTTAATAATTGGTTTCAAAAAAATATAAAAATGCTAAAAATGAGTCCGCAAACGCGGACTTTTACTCAACCAAATCAACCCATCAATTAAACCACAACCTCTTCCGCTTCCAACACATTAATCTCATCTAAAATCCGCCAAATTTCCTGCATCATTGCATCTAAACCAGTGCGAGTTACCGCAGAAATTATAAAAACTGGTGCTAAAGCCAGATGATTTAATTGCATAGCTAAAGCTTCCAAATCAACAGTTTCCCTATCAACAGCATCAATTTTATTTAAAGCTAAAATCTGCGGACGTTTAGCTAAACCTCGTCCATAAGCTTTCAGTTCTTCTTGAATAGTATGAAAATCAGCGATGATATCTTCACTTGTCGCATCAATTAAATGTAATAAAACCCTTGTCCGTTCAATGTGACGCAAGAAATCATGACCTAAACCCGCACCATGAGAAGCACCTGCAATTAGACCGGGAATATCAGCAAAAACAGTACCATCACCCGTGGGTTTTTTTACCACACCTAAATTAGGAATTAAGGTAGTAAAAGGATAATCAGCGATTTTCGGACGTGCGGCTGATAAAGAAGAAATTAAAGTAGATTTACCCGCATTTGGTAAACCAATAATTCCTACTTCTGCTAACAATTTCAACTCTAAACGTAATACCTTCTTTTCCCCTTCCAATCCGGGAAGGGCATATTCGGGGACGCGGTTGCTATTACTTAAAAAATGTTGGTTTCCTAGCCCACCTTTACCACCTTTAGCAACCTGAAAACTTTGACCAGGTTCAACTATATCGCATAGTAAAGCACTCGTTGCCGCATCATAAACAGAAGTACCACAGGGAACTTCAACAATTAAATCTTTTCCACCTGCACCGGTACAATTATTCGGTCCACCACGTTCTCCATTTTGCGCCTTAAACAAATGCTTATATCGAAAATCTAACAAGGTTTGGAGGTTGTTATCAGCCACAAAAATGATTGAACCGCCTCTTCCGCCATTACCACCGGAAGGACCACCTGCTGGTACATATTTCTCTCTGCGGAAAGCAACAATACCATCGCCTCCGTCACCTGCTTCTACTTCAATTACTGATTGGTCTATAAATTGCATAATTTAGTCAGTTGTCAGTTGTTAGTTGTTAGTTGTCAGTTGTCAATTACGCTAACAATTGACTACTAACAACTAATTTAAATATAAGGTGTAACATCCTCGCCACAGTCGTCTGCTAGGTAGGAAAGGGCGCGAAAGCGTAAACCTACCATTTGTTCATAAAGGGGGTTAATTTTACACAATGGCGGAATATGAACTATTTTCCGCCCGAATAGAGTTACATCTCTTTCAAAGGGACACTGGGAAGGAATCATCTTACACAAAAATTTCGCCACCCTGGGGTCTTGAATATCTAAACCGTCTAACCACTGACGCAAGGGACGTAAAGCGTCTGAGTGTGGGGCTTCAAGTCCAGCCGCAGGGAAATCGTTTATTTGTGCGGTATCTTCTAGGGTATGACGTAAAGCTGTGAGTAAACTTTCTTGCAGTTCTAATTTTTGACACAATTGCTGAAGTAGGTCATCTTCACTAGGTGAGTATATACCATCAGCGATCGCTACCATTACCGCTGTCCGCAAGAAATTTTCCGCTACAGGCGTACCTTTACCCAATATAGCCGCTAATTCATCTGGTTCAATTATCTCTAGAGTATTCCAATCAACAGAAGGGGCTAATTCATCTTTGGTCAGATTAGTAATTAATTCCTGTTCTTGAGTATCAAAGTTACCATCAGCCCAAGCAATAGTCAGTAATCCACGTAACCAAGCAATAATTTGTTCGCTACTGTAAGGAGTTTGAGCAGTAGTTGTCATAAAAACTCAGCCCTTGTAATTTTTATTAGTCAATATTAAGTTACCTTGAAGATAACTAAATTTCTGTACATTTAATTGGTGAAAATAAAGTAAATGTAGTCCAACATGATCAGGAATTTTGTTGGGTTTCCTTGCTTCAACTCAACCTCCGAGATCAGGACTTTTTAGCCTGAACTAAGCAGTATTGATTCACAACGGCATAAAATATGGATATAATTGATTATATTTATCATTAATTAGGTATAAAGTATGTTCTCCTTTGGTATTGAACATGAAGTTGCTTTTCTCAATCATCAAGGAAAATTCGCAGATTTCCAGAATACAAAATTTGCAGATTTTCAGCAAATTGTTGACAAATTACCTATCTATCCCACTGACTACCCACAATTAAGAGTTGGTGATGCTGGGATTAAGAAAAAGCGTTGGTATATTGAAGGATTTGAAAGATTTAGCGACTCTGAAGAAGTAATTGACTGTGTAGCTAAAGGTATTGAAATTAGAACAACTATCCACTCTACTATTCAAGGAGCAATTGATGAATTAACCGCAAGTTTTATTTTATTACGTGATGTTGCTGCTAACTTTGGTTTTTCACCTGTTTTAGCCAGTTTTAATCCCTATACTTGCGTATTTAAACCACAACCCCCATTAAATGATTTTGAAATTAGGCAATTACAAGCTTATCCAGATGAACAAACTGCTCATATTTATATGGTTTCCTATGGACCAGATTTAAATATTTCTATGGCAAATTTATCTACTGAAAGGTTAATTGACATTGGTAAAAAGTTAACTTATTACAGCCCTTACATCATTCCTTTTAGTTATAGTTCTCCTTTTTATAATGGTGGTTTATGGGAAGGTTTATCAGTGAGGACATTTATTAGAACAGGAAAAAGATCCGCAACATTAGTTTTTTTAGAAACAGCAGAAGAACTGATTAAAAGTGTGCCTTCATTAACAAAAATTGCCCGCATTCCCTCAGAAGTAGGACGGATAGAATTTAAAGCTTGTGATAGTTGTGATAATTTCGCTATTTATGCAGGTTTATTAGCTTTATTAAAAGGTTTAGTATTAGATGAAACTTTACCAGGTAGAGCTATGATACCTGATGCTAATTTACACCAAATTTCGGCAAAATCAGGCTTTGAAAATGAAGACATTTTCCTTAACTCTTACAAACTTTTACAAGTTGCTGAAATTGCCCTTAAAGATGATCCTGATCTTGAATTTTTAACTCCATTAAAAGTCATTTTATCCGAGAAAAAAACAAAATCTCATGAATTAATTCAGTTGTTCCAAAATTTAGGTTCAATTGAAGCCACTCTCAAGAAAAGTTATAACAGGTAATAGGTAATAGGTAATATTTACCAATGACCAATGACCAATGACCAATGACCAATCACCAATCACCAATCACCAATGACCAATGACCAATGACCAATCACCAATCACCAATGACGAATTACTTTTTCTTTTCCTCCTTTTCCTGACTAGGAGGAATTTGTTCAATAGGAATTAGTGATTCCATCACAGTTTTCACAATTGGTGCAGCTACTGTAGAACCATAGGCATTTTCTCCCTTTGGTTCATCCACAACTGCAAACACCACATAACGAGGAGATTCCACGGGCAAAATAGCGACAAAACTGGTAATTCTTGCACCCTTAATATATCCACCATTAGGACTAGCTTTTTGGGCTGTTCCCGTTTTTCCACCAATGCGATATCCGGAAATTTTTGCAGCTTTACCAGTACCCACATTCACTACTGTTTCCATCATTTCCACAACCTTTTGAGTAGTTGTAGCTGAAAAAATTTGCCGTGGTTCTGGGAGAGTCAGTGAATAGTGCGTTACTCCTTGACTATCAATTAATCCTCGGACTACATGAGGTGTCACTAATTTGCCCCCATTAGCTAATGCACCATGTAGTTGTACCAGTTGTAATGGAGTTAGAGAAAAACCTTGTCCAAAAGATGTTGTGGCTGGTTCAATGGTTGAAGAGATAAATTGTTCTTGACTTTTTAGTTGACCCGTAACTTCAAAGGGTAAATCTGTCTCAACCTTTTGTCCTAGTCCTAAACGTTCTAGCCAGTTGTAGTATATAGATGGTTTTAATCGTTGAATGATTCTCACCATGCCAATGTTACTAGAAGTTTGTAAAATCTCAGGAATAGTTAATCGGCGATAACCAGTTTTTTCGGCATTTTTGATCGTATGTATCCCGATTTTAATCGAACCAGGATCTTCAAAAGTATCGTCTGGTTTGATTGCACCATTTTCTAGAGCGATCGCCACATTTACAGGTTTAAAAGTTGATCCCGGTTCATAAAGATCAGCCACAGTCCAATTTCTAAACAGAGAAATATCAGATTTAGAATATTGATTTGGGTTATAGGTAGGTTGGGAAACCAAAGCAAGTATTGAACCATCAACCGCATCCATGACAACCACTGCGCCTCGTTTGGCACTAAATTTAGTCATTTGTTCTTTTAACGCCCCACGGGCTACCCGTTGCACACGGCTATCAATAGTTAATTGCAGTTTTAAATCATCAAAATGCAGAAATCCCTCAGTCGCATAATCCGGCATCAATGACCCATTACCAGACTTACTCATCCGAACTGTTTGTCCAGAACGTTCTAGTAACTTCTCCTGACTATATTCCACACCAGCCTGACCACGACGGTCAAGATTAACATAGCCCACCACATCTGCCACCAAATCATCTTGGGGATAAAATCGAGAGTATTTTTGAATAAACTCGAACCCATTCAAGCGCAGTGATATCAACTTATCAGTAATATCTTCAGAAACACCAGAAGCTAGTAAAATTCCACTGCGTTTACTTTGGAATATTTTAACTAAATCAGCCTTTTCTCTGCCAATAACTGGACCAATTTTCTCAGCAATTTCCTCCTGGGATAGATCGAATAACTTGGGATGGCTATAGACATTATAAACAGGACGGTCAATAGCCAATATATTATTACCTCGATCTACTACCGGACGACGGGGCATATAAGGGCGTAAATTGACCATTTGCTGGTTTCGTGCCTTTTGAGTCAGCTTTTTTCCCTGAACAATTTGTAACTGATATAAGTTAAATGCCAACCCTAGCATAGCAATCATTAACACACCCCACACAGCCAACAATCGTAATTTAATATTGGGTGGGTTTTCCGGTATTTTCGGATCAATATTTCCTATTTGAGATTGTTTAGAGAACTTTCGTTGTCGTCTGAATTCTAAATTACGTAAATTTCTCAATTTTGTTTTAATTGATGACTTCACCATTAGAGCAACATATAAGTTAGGGAATAGGAAATAGAAAGAATTTGACCAATTACCAATTAATATCCTAATGGAGAAGGAGGTTCAGGTTGTAATTCTGGTTGAGAAGTTGAAAATGACGATTTGGGATAATTATTAGATGTTGGTGGTAAGAAAATTGTCCCTTCAGAAGTTGGTGATACCATTTCCGTCCCAGGCTGTTCGGCTTCCTGTGCCATTTTGCTAGTCAGTGTCGCATTGGCAGTATTTAACTGTCGCTCATGACGTTGTAAGCTTTGTAGTCTACGGTACGAGTCACTCCAAAGCTCTTGAGAATATACTGTCCAACCATAAACTATTAATGTCGCTACCACTAATAAAAATGTGAAAACGGATGAATAGCGATTAACTGTATACATACGTAGCAACCATGTTGGCATAGTCGCAGCATTACTCATTTTATTTAGAGTAGCAGTTGATTGTTTATCGGTCTCGGTAGGTTGTTTTTTACTCGTTTCTAAGCTGGAAATGCGGGTTGCTGTCTTATTTCTGCGAGAACCTAAAAAATTTAAATTTATCCAAGCATTCCGGGAAATAGGTGATTTAACTGCTATCGGTTCACTCAGAAGTCGGGAGAAATTCTGTGTCTTTTTATTCCGACTTCGAGAACGTCGTCTATTCAATGACAAAGGAAACTTGCCCCATAACCAGGCATTTTTTGGGGAAACTGCTGATTTACGTTCAAAAACCATAATTTTTCTGATGGTAAATACTTTATTTTTGACTTGATTGAATTTTACAAGAAAGACTGGGAAGTTTGAAAGCCCCTGAGTAAGCATTGCGTAGCAATGCCTTATGTGCTTTAGACAGGGGATGAAAAGCAACTCAGGTGGTTTTAACCTAAAGTTGCATTAATTAGATCAAGAATTTGAAGCTATTCTAACTCTTAATCATGATCTATTCGTGTTACATATAATCTACAAGAATGTTACAAAAAAGAATGAGTTGAAATATGTAATCAGAAAGTCCTTAAAAAAAATCAATAAATAAGGTATCTTATTCAACAGGCTGCATATTTTATTGCCACAATTGGTGAAAGAGGAGTTATGAAGACAAGAATTTTTGGTTTGGCTCTAATGTTAAGTCTGGCTACCATGCTTGGAGCTTGTGAAGGTGGTAGTGAACCAGCAGGTACTACCAGTTCTCCAGCAGCAACAACAGGTGGCGAACCAGCAGATACTGGTGCTACCCCCGCAGCGACCACATCTCCCGCAGCTACTACATCTCCCGCAGCGACCACATCTCCCGCAGCTACTACATCTCCCGCAGCGACCACATCTCCTGCGGCTACTCCTAAAAACCCTTAATATAGGGTAAAATATTAACCTCTCCTGGGTAGTTGACATCTTGAAAAATTATTTTCTACAAAACTCTACTGAGAAAGTTAAGATAATTTGTAGATTAAAAAATAAAGATTCAACTGCCTAACAGTGTTAAGTTGGGTAAAAAACAGGAACATTCATCAGGTTTTGCTTCTGGGCTAGATTCAGTTCTCGCCCAGTCTGATTTTTTTATGTTCGTTTTCGTTTTGTCAGTAACCAAGTAAGATCAATGTATGTTGTTACTGCAATTTAGTACATCTCATTATTGTCGCAAAGCCCGATTGGCATTGGGTTATAAGGGAATTAGTTATCAAACTGAAAATCTGACTCCAGGGCTACACATCTTGAGGGTAAAGCCCTTAACTGGATTAACAACATTACCTGTACTGTTACCCCAAATTGTCGGACAACCCCAAGCTATTGGCGACTCTACAGAAATTTTCAAATTTTTAGAAGGCTATCAACCTGAACCTGCTCTATTTCTACCCAATTCAGAACAGCAAATTCAAGCTGCGACGTTGGAAGATTGGTTAGATGAAAGTATAGGAACAGCTACTAGGTTTGTATATTATCAATTTCGCGCTAGTGAAGGTAAGTCAATTGACCCTTCGCTATTTAGCCAAATGGTGATTAAAATAGTTAGACAACAATATGGTATTAATGATACTACCGTTGAATTAGCGCGAAAAAGACTCGCCAATGCTTTGTTAGTATTATCTGCATATTGGCAAAAAAGTGATTATTTAGTGGGTAGCCGCTTGAGTATAGCTGATATTGCGGCGGCGGCTTTATTGAGTCCTTTAGCATTGATTCCCGATTATCGTCAGGAGTATCCACAGGTTTTTGAACGAATTATCAATATCCACCAGCTATGTGCTGAACCATTACCACCTGGACTTGAGAAATTAAAAATTAGAAATTAAAAATTAAAAAAAATAGAATTTAGAACTCCAAGAGAAATTGATGAAACGCATACTGCTGCTTATTTTGGGCTTTACTACTAGCATTTTAGTCGCTTTAAGTGGTCATAGTGGTAAAGCAGTGATGGCATTACCACCACAAGCAGATATACCAGAGGAGATATTGCGAACAGAGATTATTCTAGCAGCGCGATCGCCCATTGATGGCAGAATCCTCACGCCCGCAGAATATGCCGAATTGCAAGCACAAATCCAAATAAGTCCACCACCACGTTTAGCCTCCGGTATCCGCGATAAAGTATTTTTGCTGCAACTACGCAAAACATTATTACAATTTTTCCCATTTTTAAGTATTTAATTAGGGAATAGGGGGTAGGGGAGGTGGGGGAGGTAGGGGAGGTGGGGGAGGTAGGGGAGGTGGGGGAGGTAGGGGAGGTGGGGGAGGTAGGGGGGAGAAAGAATTTTCCCAATAGACATCTCCGGTAAAGATTGTAGAGACGTTCCATGGAACGTCTCTACATGGGTTTCATGTCACGCATATTTAATTTTCGGAGATGTCTAATGACCACTGACCAATGACCAATGACCACTGACAACTAACAACTGACAACTGACAACTGACAGTGGCGACAAAGATGCAAGAATATGAATAGTTAAAAAGTAGATTTAGTTAATCACCATATATCACATAGGTAGCTTCATGTCCACAACCACAGTCGCCCCTGAACAGGTTAATCGCATTGTTGGCAATCAACATCACGATCCCTTTGAAATTCTGGGTTCTCATCTCATCGAGCAAAATGGTAAAACTGTCTGGGCTGTGCGAGCCTATCTCCCAAATGCCAGCGCTGCGTGGGTAGTAGTTCCAGAGGAACGGAAAGAATACCCAATGGATACAGTGCATAATCCACACTTTTTTGAATGCACCATTGAAACCCCAGAACTGAAAAATTATCAGTTACGCATTAAAGAAGGAGAACATGAGCGGGTAGTTAATGACCCTTATGCTTTCCGTTCTGCCCACTTAACAGAATTTGATCTACATTTGTTTAGTGAAGGCAACCATCACCGCATTTACGAGAAATTGGGAGCGCACACCACAGAAGTAGATGGTGTCAAAGGCGTTTATTTTGCCGTTTGGGCCCCCAATGCCCGCAACGTTTCCTTATTGGGAGATTTTAACCTGTGGGATGGACGCAAACACCAGATGCGGAAAGGACACACAGGCATTTGGGAATTATTTATTCCCGAAATCGGTGTAGGAGAACATTACAAATACGAAATCAAAAATTTTGAAGGACATATTTACGAAAAATCCGATCCTTACGGTTTCCAGCAAGAACCCCGGCCAAAAACCGCATCTATTGTCACTGACTTAAATTCCTACACCTGGAAAGACGAAGACTGGCTGGAAAAGCGGCGACACAGTGACCCCTTGAGTCAACCCATTTCCGTTTACGAAGTCCATTTAGGTTCTTGGTTACACGCTGCTAGTGCTGAACCTGCCAAATTACCCAATGGGGAAACTGAAGCTGTAGTTGTCGTTTCTGAACTAAAACCCGGCGCTCGGTTTCTGACTTATCGGGAACTAGCAGATAAACTCATTCCCTACGTTAAGAAATTAGGATATACCCATTTAGAACTCCTCCCAATTGCCGAGCATCCCTTTGATGGTTCTTGGGGTTATCAAGTAACTGGTTATTTTGCGCCTACTTCCCGTTTTGGTACACCTGAAGACTTCATGTACTTTGTGGACGAATGCCATAACAATGGTATTGGTGTCATTGTAGACTGGGTTCCTGGCCACTTCCCCAAAGATGGACATGGTTTAGCCTTCTTTGATGGTAGTCACTTGTATGAACACTCTGATGCTCGCAAAGGTGAACATAAGGAATGGGGGACTTTAGTATTTAACTACAATCGCCATGAAGTCCGTAATTTCCTAGTGGCTAATGCCCTGTTCTGGTTTGATAAATACCACATTGACGGAATTCGCGTTGATGCGGTTGCTTCCATGCTTTACCTTGACTACTGCCGAAAACCAGGAGAATGGTTGACTAACGAATATGGTGGTCGAGAAAATTTAGAAGCGGCAGATTTTTTACGTCAAGTTAATAGTTTGTTATTTAGTTATTACCCTGGTGTGCTTTCCATTGCGGAGGAGTCCACATCTTGGCCAATGGTATCTTGGCCTACCTATACGGGCGGATTGGGCTTTAATTTAAAATGGAATATGGGCTGGATGCACGATATGCTGGATTACTTCAGCATGGACCCTTGGTTTCGCCAGTTCCATCAAAACAATATTACCTTTAGTATGTGGTATAACCACAGCGAGAACTTCATGTTAGCTCTCTCCCATGATGAAATCGTCCATGGTAAGAGTAATATGATCGGTAAAATGCCCGGTGATGAATGGCAGAAGTTAGCTAATATCCGTTGTTTGTTTGCTTATATGTTTGCTCACCCTGGCAAGAAAACCATGTTTATGAGCATGGAATTTGGTCAGTGGAGTGAGTGGAATGCTTGGGCTGATTTGGAATGGCATCTTTTACAGTTTGAACCACACCGACAGTTAAAGGATTTTTTCCAGTCTCTTAATCATTTTTACCGTTCCGAACCTGCTTTATACACTCAAGATTTTGACCAAGCCGGGTTTGAATGGATTGATTGTACTGATAACCGTCATAGTGTGGTTTCTTTTGTCCGTCGTGACAAGAATTCTGACGATTTTATGATTGTGGTTTGTAACTTTACACCTCAACCCCATTCGCACTACCGTATTGGTGTGCCAGAAAAGGGCTTTTATACTGAGTTGTTTAATAGTGATGCTCGTCAGTATGGCGGTAGCAATATGGGCAATTTAGGTGGTAAATGGACTGATGATTGGTCTTTGCATAATCGTCCTTATTCCTTAGATTTGTGTTTACCTCCTTTGGGTGTATTAATGCTCAAGTTGGATAAACAGAAGTCTGCACAGGTGATAGAATAATCCTGTAGGGTGGGCATTGCCTACCCTATGTGCTTGTTAGGGATTTTATTTGTAAACATTAATATACTATGAGTTGACTATAAGTATGCTAGATGGTACTATCTTTCTATAGTTAAAACTACTGCTAAGTTACTACTATCAAATTAGTTTGTATGAGCATTATTTTGGTAACAGGGGCTGCTGGACTAATTGGTTCTGAATCAGTCAGGTTTTTTGCTGATCGCGGCTTTACAGTTGTTGGTATTGACAACAATATGCGGCAGGTTTTTTTTGGTGAGGATGCGTCAACAGAATGGAACCGCGATCGCCTTTTACAATATTATGGTGATAAATATATCCACCATAATATTGATATTCGTGATCACGAGGCCATCTCCCAAATATTTCAAACCTATAGTCAAGATATAAGTCTGATTATTCACACTGCGGCTCAACCTTCCCACGATTGGGCAGCTAAAGACCCTTACACTGATTTTACAGTTAATGCCAATGGTACATTGGTGTTATTAGAGAATACCCGTCAATATTGTCCAGAAGCCGTATTTATCTTTTGCTCTACGAATAAAGTCTATGGTGATACTCCCAATTTATTGCCCCTAATTGAACAAGAACTGCGCTGGGAAATTACAGAGACACATCCCTACAACCAGGGTATTGATGAAAGTATGAGTATTGATAACTGCAAACATTCGCTATTTGGAGCTTCTAAAGTAGCGGCAGATATCTTAGTGCAGGAATACGGGCGTTATTTTCACATAAAAACAGCTTGTTTTCGGGGAGGGTGTTTAACTGGTCCTGGTCATTCAGGTACTAAACTGCATGGCTTTTTATCTTACTTGATGAAATGTACCATGACTGGGCAGCCTTACCAAGTATATGGCTATCAGGGCAAGCAGGTTCGTGATAACATCCACAGTTATGATTTAGTTAATGCTTTCTACCACTTTTATCAAGCTCCCCGTGTAGCTGAAGTTTATAATATTGGTGGCAGTCGTTTTAGTAATTGTTCAATGTTAGAAGCAATTGGGCATTGTGAACTTATTGCTGATAAAAAGTTAACCTGGAGCTATGAGGAATCCAATCGAATTGGCGATCATATTTGGTGGATTAGTGATGTTCAGAAATTCAAAAATCACTATCCTAACTGGGATTTAACCTATACAGTGGCAGATATTTTAAAAGAAATTTTTGCCGAAAATATCAGCCGATGGGCGTAAAGTCAGAAGTAAAAATTGTAGATACCCCATTCTTATCTTTTTCTAAAAATGAAGCAAGATCAAGCGGAATATTTAAAAGTTTTATATGCTAATCGCTTTGATTCTAAACAGCGCAGAGCTAAGAATGCCTTGTGGAAAGTTTTAATCCAATCATTTCTACAAGCCCATGTTGGTAGAAATGGCAAAGTTTTAGTTTTAGATATTGCGGGAGGCTATTGTGAATTCATCAATCAGGTTCAAGCCCAAGAAAAGTTTTTGATTGATCTGAATCCAGATGCTCAAGACTTTGCTGATCAAAATGTCAAAGTCTTGCAGCTTGATATTCTGAATAAGATTAACCCAGAGATTTTACCTTGTGCTTATTTTGATGCTATTTTCGTCTCTAATTTTTTTGAGCATTTGCGTAGTAAGGAAGAATTAATTCAAGTTTTATCTTTTTGCTTTGAGCGTTTAAAACCGGGTGGTAATCTCTTAGTTATTCAGCCCAATTTTAAATATTCCTATCGGGAATATTACGACTTTATTGATCACTATCTTCCGATTACTGACTGTTCTTTAGAGGAAGTTTTGCGAGCAATTGGATTTTCTATTGAAATGATGATTCCACGCTTTTTACCATTTTCGACAAAGGGCAGACCTTCTTCCACTTTACTACTGAAAATCTACCTGAAGATTCCTTTGCTATGGAATTTATTGGGAGGACAACTATTTGTCAAAGCATCGCGCCCGTAAAACGTTCATGTTTATAGCAAGATTAATAATTTTCTATTATTTATGTTGAAAAAGCTATTTCGGCAAAGAGTTTTTAAGTTTCTCATCGGTGGTGGTGTTGCAGCAGTTATCAATTTGCTGTTGATATTTGGCCTGATTGAGTGGTTAGGATTTAACACCCCTACTTTACGCAATGTCGCTAATGCAGTATCCATTGAATTGTCGCTGTTAGCAAGTTTTTTCATCTACCGGGTTTGGGTTTGGCCGGGAGGTGTTTGGACAATAAGAGAAGTATTATGGCGACAAATTCCCCTTTATCATCTGTCCGCTGGGGCTGCTGTAATTACTCGAATCTTCATTGTCTTTCCTTTCTTAGATAAGTTAGGAGTTAATTACGCTATTAATACATTTGTAGGTGTATTATTAAATGCGGTTATCAACTATTTGATTAGCGATCGCTTAGTATTTAAAAATCCAGTTCAATCTGATCAAACACCAACACAATTTACTACAAAAATCTATTATCCTGAAGGATTAGCTCCTGGATTAGAGAATAAATCTTCTCACCCAAAACACCCTCAATCAGACAATTTAACAGGAATTAAAGTTTTCTCTATTGTCATTCCCGCTCATAACGAAGAAGGTTGTATTGTCCCAACTATTGAGTCCATTAGCCAAATATTAGAACAAAAAAAGATCGCTTACGAAATTCTAGTTGTTAATGATAACAGTCGTGATCAAACAGAAGAATTATTGCAGCAGCTAAATTCTGAAAATAGTCAAGTCCGTTATATCAATAACTATTATCCCAACGGTTTTGGTTTTGCTGTACGCTGTGGTTTAGAAAATTTTGAAGGTGACGCAGTAGCCATTGTGATGGCAGATAGTTCTGATGCACCAGAAAATATTGTTGATTACTACTATAAACTGCAAGAAGGATATGATTGTGTATTCGGTTCTCGATTTATTAAAGGAGGTAAAGTCATTGATTATCCGACGCACAAGTTACTTGTGAATCGTTTTGCTAATCTATTTATTCAAATTCTATTTGGCTTGAAGTTTAATGATACAACCAATGCCTTTAAAGCATATCGTCGAGAAGTAATTGAGGGAATTTCTCCTCTACTATCGCACCACTTTAATTTAACAGTGGAAATACCTCTCAAGGCTATTATCAGAGGATATTCCTATACAATTATGCCCATCACTTGGCAAAACCGCGCCACGGGAGTATCTAAACTAAAGCTGAAGGAGATGGGTAGCCGCTACTTGTTTATTGTTCTTTATGCTTGGTTAGAAAAATATCTTTCTAGAGGAGATTATCGGCGCAATCAGGCTCAGTTGGTAAATAGAAAACACAAGGTAATTTAGAAGGAGTTAATTCCATGAAAATGACCATTTTAGGAAAATTAAATTCCTTCCAAAATCAAGAGACTATTAGCTTACTTATAAATATAATAGGTTTTGGTTGTTTAATGGCAAAAATTATACTTACAAAAACCTCACCTACTTATGATGAACCTGCTCACTTGAAAACGGTAGAACTTTTAAATCATTATGGTCTTTCACTTCAGTTTTTGAAGGGAACTGATGTTTCAGCCCCAGGTCCACTATACGCAATAGTTCACTACTTACTTCAAGGAATAACTCACTTACAAGTTCCTGGAATTAGACTTGTTAATATTAGTTTCTTATTTCTGATAATTGTAATACTTGTATACACATTTCGTGAGATGAAATATAAAAAATTATGGTTTTTAAGTTTTGGTATCATGTCTGTACCAATAATCTGGCCTATATCAGGAATGGCTTTAACAGAAATACCTGCTATGTTATTTGCTTGTTTAAGTATATTGCTCTTATTAGTAGCTTTAGAGAGTAAGAATAGTTTTAGTAGTTTATTACTTTCCCTACTAGCAGGAGGATTTTTTGGATTGTCTATTTTAGGTCGCCAAACTTTTTTAGTGATGTTATTAGCGTTACCTTTACTAGCAATTCAATCTCCTAACAACACAAACCAAAACAGCAGATGGAAATACATATTAATTTTCTTGACCACAGCGATAATTATGCCTGCTATTCAATTTTATATATGGGGCGGCTTATTGCCTTCAGGGCAGGCTGGAATATCTACAGGTTTTTCAATAACTCATGGACTTCTATCCCTCTCTTATGCAGGAATAGTAATGCTTATTCTCGCTCCGAATTGGTTTAGTTTAGAGTGGAAATTTAATGTTCAAATATTTTTGACAATTTTGCTTTTAAATCTAATATTTGGTCTTGTTGATATAAAACCTGCAATGTCTCTAGCTCAAAGGTTCTTGTCGGATGGATTTCAGACAATCTACTCTAGAGGAGCATCATCTTTTATCCTTGCCATAGGCATTATTTTTGGTATTTCTACAATTAAGAATATGTGGAAAAACCGTAATGATAATGTTTTTTTATTTTTGTGTTTTTCTATGCTTCTTCTCGTTTTGTCATCTATAAAAATTACCCATCTATTCTCTAGTAGATATACAGCAACTTCTGTACCGTTTATGCTATTGGTTTCTGCTAAATATAGTCAAGATACGGAAAATTACTGGAAAATACCACGTGTAGCATTTGGTAATATTTTAGGTTTTTTGACTTTAGCATCATATTTAAATTAATAATTTAGATAATTAATACAAGTTAGTGACTTTATTTCAATGAAAATGAATAAAAAAGTTTTAATCACAGGTGGAGCAGGATTTGTAGGTAGTGCATTAGGTCTAGGACTTGCTCAACGCTATCCTGACTGGAAAATTACCGCTTTAGATAACTTAAAGCGACGAGGTTCAGAATTGAATTTACCCAGACTCAAACAAGCAGGGATTCAGTTTGTTCATGGTGATATTAGAAGTCAAGAAGATTTAGATCCCATCGCACTTCAACCAGATTTAATTTTAGAATGCTCGGCTGAACCTTCAGTATTAGCTGGGTACACTTCTCCGGGTTATGTGCTGCAAACAAACCTAGTAGGAACAATTAACTGCTTAGAATTAGCACGACAAACCCAAGCAGATTTTATTTTTCTGTCTACCAGTCGGGTTTATCCCATTGCTTACCTCAATGCTTTGGAATTTACAGAAACAGAAACCCGTTTTCAACTCTTAGAACAACAGCCTTTAGTAGGGGCATCAAATCACGGTATCTCTGAGGATTTTCCCTTAGATAAAGCCCGCTCTCTTTATGGCTCAACCAAACTCGCTTCAGAATTATTGATTGCTGAATATGCTGATGCTTATGGAATCAGAACTTTGATTAATCGTTGTGGAGTGCTAACTGGTCCTTGGCAAATGGGCAAAGTAGATCAAGGTGTGTTTGCTTTGTGGATGGCGTTTCACTACTTCCAAAAACCTTTAAAATACATTGGTTATGGGGGGACTGGTAAACAAGTTAGAGACTTTTTACACATAGCAGATTTATTAGACCTAATTGACATCCAGATTTATAGTCTAGAGGAATTAAAGGGGCAAACTTTTAACGTCGGTGGTGGAGTCAATAACACCCTTTCACTGTGGGAAACAACTCAGCTTTGTCAAGAAATTACTGGAAATCAGATTCCCATTACCCCTATTCCCGAAAATAGAACTGGTGATGTGCCAATATTTATTACAGACTCTCGGAAAGTGATGAATGCTACTGGATGGCAACCTCAAAGAGATGCCAAAAAGACCCTAACTGAAATTTATGAGTGGATTTGTCAATTTGAGTCCCAAGTCAGTGATATTTTTAATTAAGAGTTGTTTTTTCACTCAAACTTTGGCAAATAGACAATCTTGTACTTAGTTTCTAAGCGTACACAAGTATTACATGGTTTGAGAATGTCAGCCTATAAATTTTCTCAACAAAAGCACCCACTACTAGATAATAAAGCGCAAATCATTTAAAAAATTTAACATAGCATCATTAATGACAAATTAATATAAGTATTGAATCATAGATGCGATCGCTTAAAGTTAATTTATGGCAAAATGCGATATTACATAAAATGCCACTGCTTATACTATAGCGGTTATTGGTTGAGTGAAATACAAGAAACCCACCCCCAACACCCTCTCCGCAAGCGAGGAGGGGGCTTATGACTGTATATCATGCGAGTGCATACCGCTATAATGTTTGCAATGAATTATAATAATAATGATTCAGAGGATGATAAATATGAGTGTAGTTATTCCTAATGAAATATTAACCACAACTCGCATGAATGAAGAGGAAATGAAACGAGAAATTGCGATTATGCTGTTTCAAAAAGAAAAGTTAACTCTTGCTCAAGCTAGTCGCTTTGCTGGTATGAATCGTATAGCATTTCAACATTTACTCGCAAGTTATCAAATCCCTATTCATTACGGAGTAGAGGATTTTGAACAAGATATCAAGAATTTGCGGGAGATGGGTAGACTGTGATTGTTGTCAGCGATACTTCACCCATTAATAATCTTGCAGCTATTAACCAGCTTCACTTATTACAACAGCTTTACGGAACAGTTCTAATTCCTGAAGCCGTTTATCAAGAATTAACTGATCCTGATTTTCCCGTAGCTGGTGCAAAGGAAGTACAAACTTTTACTTGGATTCAAATCCGTGCAATTGAAGATAGGACGATGCTTAAAGCACTTAGCAGTGAACTTGATCCTGGAGAAGCAGAGGCTATAGTTTTAGCCTTAGAAATGAAAGCAGAACAAGTTTTAATTGATGAACGTCGTGGCCGCATGATTGCTGCTAGACTTAATCTCCATTACACCGGAATTTTAGGAGTTTTAGTAGAAGCCAAAAGTCAAGGTTTCATTTCGACTGTTAAACCGCTGTTAGATGATCTTATTAATAAAGCAGGATTTTGGGTTGCTGAACCTTTGTATAAAAGTGTTTTACGGCTAGTTAATGAAACAAAGTAAAATCAGGTCAGAAGATTATGGGTAATTATTTAATCATAGATGCGATCGCCAGTAGGGGCAAACCCCCTGTGGTTGCCCCTAATACTGCGGATCAATCAATAGGTGATCCCCATAACTAGAATCTAACTAGCTTTTTGATAATAAGCGTTGAAAAATAAGACTTTGGCGTTATTGGAAGTTGTGTAGGCATCATCTGGATTACCCCAACCAAGTTCTAAACTAATAGGGTATAAATAGCCGTCTTTGGCATAGGGTGTATCAGAAATATCGTCAGTTTCTACCCATTCACAGCGTTCTGCTAGTGCCAAGATTTCATTTGAGGTAATAGGTTTACCTTCATTACTGGTTGCCTGTACAAGTCTTAATCCATCAGTCTGGTTTAGCCATTGTTGTACAGTTTCAATGCTGGTTGCTACTGTCATCGCTGTCATACTCCTTTCGACATTTTTCTAGTAACCCCTTCTCAGTTTCCCCCAAGTGAGTTTCCCAACCTTGCTGGTAAATATGCTCAATGTCTTGCTCACTAGGACATTTACCCCGTCTTAACGCCTTTCTCCCTCTGAGAAAAGCTTCTGTATATCCTGGTCTAGTCATTTAAGGTTGGCGATCGCCCGGTAAATGCACAGTCTAGCACTTAGTTTCTAGCTTTACAAAAACATTACATAGCCTAAGAATATCAGCCTATAAATTTTCTCAACAAAAGCACCCACTACTAGATATAATTTTCTGTAAGTTGAAAAAAACATTAAGATTAGCGTAAAAATTACATTAAAATAAAGATTACGCTTTTATTAAACTGACTAGCTAAATACCCAAATTAGGAGGAATATATATGGCTCTCGTACCAATGCGGTTGCTTTTGGATCACGCTGCTGAACACGGTTATGGTATCCCCGCTTTTAACGTCAACAACTTAGAGCAGATTCAAGCAATCATGAAGGCTGCGGTGGAAACAGATAGCCCCGTAATCTTACAAGCTTCTCGCGGCGCTCGTAACTATGCCGGAGAAAACTTCCTCCGTCACCTGATTTTGGCTGCGGTAGAAACCTATCCTGAGATTCCCATTGTCATGCACCAAGATCATGGTAATGCTCCTTCTACCTGCTATTCAGCTATCAAGAACAACTTCACCAGCGTGATGATGGATGGTTCTTTGGAAGCTGACGCTAAAACCCCTGCCAGCTTTGAATATAACGTTAGAGTTACCAGCGAAGTTGTCAACGTTGCTCACTCTTTGGGTGTCAGTGTTGAGGGTGAATTGGGTTGTTTGGGTTCTCTAGAAACCGGTGCCGGTGAAGCTGAAGATGGTCACGGTTTTGAAGGTACTCTTGACCATTCTCAACTATTAACTGACCCTGATGAAGCTGTTGACTTCGTAGAAGCAACTCAAGTTGATGCTTTAGCTGTGGCTATCGGCACAAGTCACGGTGCTTACAAATTTACCCGTAAGCCTACAGGTGAAATTTTGGCTATTAGCCGCATTGAAGAAATTCACCGCCGTTTACCTAACACCCACTTGGTTATGCACGGTTCTTCTTCTGTACCTGAAGATTTATTGGCACTCATTAACCAATATGGTGGCGCTATTCCTGAAACCTACGGTGTACCTGTGGAAGAAATCCAAAAAGGTATTAAGAGTGGTGTGCGTAAGGTAAATATTGACACCGATAACCGTTTGGCTATTACTGCGGCTGTGCGTGAAGCTTTGGCTTCCAATCCCAAGGAATTTGATCCTCGTCACTTCCTCAAGCCTTCTATTAAATATATGCAAAAGGTTTGTGCTGACCGTTATGTACAATTTGGTACTGCTGGTAACGCAAGCAAGATTAAGCAAGTTTCTTTAGAAGATTATGCTGCTAAGTATGCTAAAGGCGAATTAGCAATGAGAGCGGCTGCTAAAGTTTAATTTGGCAGTATGAGAATTAGGGCATAGCATTGCTATGTCCCTACAACAATAAACCAGGTAACGTTAATGTTTCCTGGTTTTATTAATTAATGTGATAGACTTAAGTAATGGCATAAATAAGGCTATCTGTTATGACTACCAATTTACAATCTACATCCTTGAGTAGTTATCTTTATGAGCAGGATTATTGTTCGTGGCTAGAAACGACAGCTAAGTTATTGCGTAATCATCAATTAGATCACGTTGATTTTGAGCATTTGATTGCAGAAATAGAGGACATGGGGAAAGAGAAAAGACGTGAACTTAAAAACCGACTCATAGTTTTACTCATGCACTTACTCAAGTACCAATATCAATCTGAAAAACGTTCTTCTAGTTGGGTAAGTACAATTTGGGAACAGTTTTATCAAATTGAATCTTTATTGGAGGATAGTCCTAGTCTCAAACCTTATTATTTAGAACTATTTTCTGATTGTTATTTAAAAGCTGTTCGCGCTGCTAGTACGGAAACTAAATTACCTATTGATTCTTTTCCCACAGAGTCTTCTTTTCTCCCTGATGATCTGACTAATCCTGATTTTATCACCATGCAATTAAGTTCATAAATTTAATCGCAAATCCAGTTTCTTTAATTGATTGCCTAAAGATACTAATAATAGTAAGATGTGAAATTTATTGATTGCAATGGGCAATAAATCTGTTGGGAAAAAAAGGCCAAAAAATAGGGGGAAGTTGAACTTTCCCCCTGTTTATCGTTGTGATGATCATTTGGCTTTTGATTTTCTTTGAGTTTCTGTCTGAGCATCTGTCTTTGTTTTTTCAGTTGCCGTTTTCTAGCAGAACCACCTCGGCCTTTATCGTTTCTGCCCTTGTAGAGACGTTCCATGGAACGTCTCTACGATTTTTTTCGGAGATGTCTACTGTATTTTGGATTCAGTGAGAAAATATTTCAATCTGCAAGTAATTGTTTTAATTTTGTTGAATATGACTATGTAACATCACCAAGGTTTCCGCTAATTGACTCAAGCGATTTTCTAGGTCTTGTTTGCGTCCTAAGAGTTGCCTTAATCTTTGGTGACGAGCGATCGCTATACTGACACTAGGAACTTGTTCGACTGGACAGGGACGAGACCAGACCTGACCGGCTTTATCTACTCCACATAGTCGGTAGTCAGTATGTAGTGGTTTATGAGATTCTTTTTCACCATTAGCACAAATTTCTTCTACATAGTCCATGAGACGCTCTACTTCTGCATGGCGTAATGCTGCTGTTCCTACTGTTTCTGGCTCTTGGGCATTGGATTCCAACCAGCCATTAATAATTGGACCTTCTAAGTAAATATCTTGAATATTTTGGACTATTCTTTGTAATTCTATTTGCCAACTAGCAACTTTTTCTTGGATTTCTTGGAGCATATTCATGGCTAGGGCTGGGTTAGCGCCGTGACGATGATTGCTGAATGATGGAGTTTTAAATTTAGGCAGAGTTGGCGTTTTTTCTCCATTGTCTTGGGCTGGAAAAGCTGGGACAGAATCATGGTGAGGAAATAAATTTGCCTCTGGAATTTTATGATTAACTGGATCTGCTTCTAAGTTATTATTGGTTTGGGCGGTAGTTGGGGAATTTTCTCTAGATTCCTGGGGACGGATACTAATGCGAAAGGAAAAGGAACGTTTGGTTTCATCACCTATTTCTGTGGTGACTTCATCATTGCGAGTTCCTAAATCATGTAATGTTGCCTCGATCCGTTTTAACCCTGGTTTCATAAGAATATCCTCAAATTTATGGTCTTGATCAAGAAAGAATTCAGGAGTACAAAAAGGTGGCGATTGTGGGGATACTTGATTTAACTCGTGTATTCTTTCTGTTTAAATATTATATGATCAAATGATGAGTAAAGTGATTTTGGTGACTGGTGCAGCCCGTTCTGGTAAAAGTGAATGGGCGGAAGATTTGGCGATAAATTCCGGCAAAACTGTAGTGTACATCGCCACGGCTACACAAAATCCAGATGATCAGGAATGGCTTGCACGGATTCAAAAACATCAACAACGTCGTCCTCAAGATTGGATAACTCTGTCTGTACCTGGGGAACTGACTGCTGCGTTGGCTCAATCTCAGCCTAATACTTGCCTGTTGGTTGATTCTTTGGGAACTTGGGTGGCTAATTTTCTCGAAGATGAAGATTTAGTTTGGGAAAATACTGTGAGGGAGTTCCTGGAAATTCTGCCGTTAGTTGCGGCTGAGGTGATATTTGTGGCAGAAGAAACTGGTTGGGGTGTAGTTCCAGCTTATCCTATGGGGCGCAAATTCCGCGATCGCTTGGGTGCATTAGTTCGACAGTTAGGGACAATTTGTGAACCTGTTTATTTGGTTACGGGTGGTCATGTTCTGAATCTGAGTTTATTAGGTGTACCGTTACCAGCAATTAAGTCTTAATTCAAGTTTAAAGGAATCACTTTTTTGTTTCGCGCAAAGGAGCAAAGATAGTTAGATGTCAGAAAATTAATTAAAAATCAAGCTGTCACCATCATTTTTAGAATTGCTACTTAATCAATCTCTACCATAGTGGCACTTAGCACCCGATCAAAGCTAAAATTAGGAATTGGAGAGTTAACCCATGCCATGTTTGACATATTGCCTTTTCGCGTTGAATTAGATACAGTTGCGATCGCTGGAGCTTGTTTATGGGCTTTAGCATTATATTTGAGTTTTTCCCAAGTTAGAGAATGGGTAACGACACAACTCAATCGCTGGTTCAATTTTGCTGAACAGTCCCTTTATACCAGTCAGTCAGAATTTGAAAAGACACGCAAAGCCAGAGAAGCGCAAAATTCCTTCTATGCTTCACTATTTAGCATTTTCCCGTTTTTAATATTTGGTGGTTTATCTAACTGGATTTTAGATATCAGTTTAGGTAATAGTTGGGGAATTAGCATTGGGATACTTGCTTGTATGGGTGCTGGTGTTTATGAACTAGGACGCAGACAAGGGGAAGAGTAAATTTAAGTTTATGTACTTTGAATACTTTCAAGCATAGTTATTTCTGCATCAGTTAATTCATAGAGTTCATAAACTAATTGATTGATTTGTCTATCAGTGGCTTGAATTTGTTGCTGAATCATTCTTTTGGCTGGGGGTGTGTTTGCTTGATTGAGTTGTTGATGAAGATCAAGTATTTGTTGTACTAAATTAACAATTAAATCATGTTTTTGCTTTTCTGAAATTTGA
Organism: Dolichospermum sp. UHCC 0315A; assembly: GCF_008121535.1. Lineage (GTDB taxonomy): Bacteria > Cyanobacteriota > Cyanobacteriia > Cyanobacteriales > Nostocaceae > Dolichospermum > Dolichospermum lemmermannii. The sequence continues at coordinate 3,233,370 of NZ_CP043056.1, read as the reverse complement.
GAATTATCAATAATTTTAATAGGAAGATTGCGAATAAACCGAGATTCAAAACTATAGTAACCACCTCTCATTGATGTAGATGATTTTTTGAGATAAAATTCTAGGACTTGACTATTTAACAATCCTAAAATGTATTCCCATGAATAAATAGATTTAACTAAAATTCCATATCCTCCAGCGACACCACCCGTAAAAAATATCTCCCCTGTTTTATCCCATGTAAATGATGAACCAGTCGCAATATCAGGAGTAAATATTTTTGGTAAAGCCATGACATTTAAAGCTTGAAATCTACTATATCCATACCAATTTTCTCCTAACATTTTACTATTTTCTCTACTTTCTAAATAATCTTTATTATCTAGTAAATAATTCCGGGTTAAAGGATATTCTTTTTCAAAGGTATTCATAGAAATTAATTCCATTGAACCATTATTTTTAAGCATATAGGGAAAAATAATCAACTTATTAGTTTTAGACAAATAATATCTTTTACTATCACCACCTTTAATCAAAGGATGTAGTAAATTAGATTCTAACCAGTATGTTATTTGTTTTTCTTTTGAAAAAACCTGGATTAAATTATCTTCCCGTGATAATTCTTCGACGATATATATTTTATCAGCACTGGTTTTAATTCCTTGAAAAATCCTTTCTGTTACATCTTCTAGTCTAGATTTAATTTGTTGTAATTTTGCAAATAAATTAGCATCTTCTCCCAAAATAAAATTCCATGCTAACCCAGAAACTAACGAATGATTAATAATTCCTGTTTGACTATTATGATTATTTTTCCAATCTATTAAATCAGTAACTTTTTCCATTTCTAAATCAGATTGTTGTGATTTTCTCAAGAAAAGCAAACAAGTATAAGTTGAAACTTTTGGAAACACTTGTTGATCTCCAAAATGCACTATTTTATGAAGATATTTACCTTCAGCAATTAATTTTCTGATAGATTCCCCATATTGAGCATTAAAAAACTTATGGGGTAAAATAAAACCTAAATAGCCATCTTTTCTTAATAGCTCTAATCCCTTTTCCACAAAGACAACATAAATATCATAGTTTCCCTTACTAGCAGAAACATACTGTTGTTTATAAAATTCAACTTCTAAAGCAGCCCATTCTTTTAAAGCTTGGATTCTAATATAGGGAGGATTACCAATAACTACATCAAAACCACCTCGTTTCATAATAACAGAAAAAGCCGATTTCCAGTCAAAAATATTAACTCTATAAGCCGTATTTTCGTCTAAAAAATTTAATTGAGTATGTTGATAAAATTCTGCGTCTATCAAGGTATTACCACACTGAATATTATAATCTAAATCAGGTAAAGCCCTTTCCTTAAATAGCTGTAATTGTCTGCTAATTGTTTCTCCTGATTCTCCTTCTAATACCTTTAATAATAAAGATAGTTTAGTTGTTTCTACCGCTTGTTGATCAATATCAACACCATAAATATGAGTTAATAAAATTTGCTTTCTCTCACTTGCAGTTAAACGCCATTGATGATCTGAAATTTGGTAGAATTTATTTTTGTATTTCTTGGGATTTTGTAAATATTGTTCTAAATACCAATCTAGGAGAAATTGATAGGCCACAATTAAAAAAGAACCCGAACCACAAGCAGGATCAAGAATTGTTATATCTTGGATTTTATCTGGTTTCTTATTTTCTAAAACCTTACCAATAGTTTGTTTAATAATATAATCAACAATATAACTAGGAGTATAATAAACACCTCCAGCTTTTCTTACTTCCGGTTTATCTTCAATAACTGCTTGACGACTTGCAGATATTTGAATGACTTTACCTAAAAATTGTTCATACACTTGTCCTAAAATTTCCACAGGAATCACAGAAAATTCATAAGGACTTTCTGGAGGATAGAGTTTTCTAATAATTAATGTTAAAATAGCATCATCTATAGTTAAATTCAAAGTAAAATCATCAGGATTTTCTCGTCTTTTTTCACCTTGAAAATGGAATAAACCCGAATTATAGCGATAATCTGCATTGATAAATAACCGCCCTAATTCTTGATAAAAATTTTCAAACTTTAATAAATTATATAACTGTTGATAAGGTTCAATTCCCCTATCTTCACAAATCCGTAAAAAGACAATTCTATTAATCGTCATTTGGACAGCAAAATTTAACTCTCTTTGTTCAATTTGGGGATTTCTCCAAACAATATTAGCAGCTAAATTTTCTCGCCAAATTTCAATTTCTTGGAGAAATTTTTGATCAACAGTAATCCCAGCTTTAACTTTAGTTTCCGCAAATCTTTCTAAAGAACCATTTAAGACAGCTTCCTTAGAAAAAAGATCATAAATCTCTTGCCATTTTTCCACATATTTTGTATAATGAAAATGTTTGATTCTCGCTATCAATGGAGAATCATTTTTATTTGGCATAATTCGACAATCATAAACTGCAAATTCTTCAAAATCTGTTAAAATGCTTAAAGGTAATTTTGCAGACCAGCCATAACGTCTGACTTGAAAGGCTGCACTCATATTATTACCAACATTAACAGCGGGTTTTTTCGCTTCCACAAAAAACTTTCTGACTCCACCAACCCAAAAACTATAATCAGGTGCTTTGGCTTTGTTTGCGTCGCTAATTTTTAAAGAATCTTCATGAACAACGTCTTTATAAATATCAGAAATTTGTCGTTCATTATTAATATCCCACCCTAAAGCAGCAAAGAAAGGATTGATAAATTCAATTCTAGTTTGTGTTTCATTAATTCCCCCTGCACGATACAATTCTATCGAAGAGTGAAAATGTTCAACAAGTTTAATAATGGTATCAGGTGCTTTCATATTTGAAAAAATGTTAGTTTTATATAAATCTATAATAACTCTTTTTTGACCAAAATTGCCAACTTTTCCGCAGCCCCACCTTCACCCCTAACACTGCGTAACTTATCCCGAATAGCTGCTAATTTTTCGGGATTTTCTAACAAATCTAAAACCATTTTTCCCACAGTTTCGGGTTGCAATTTACCTACCAATTCTGGAACAATTTCTGCTTGCGCCCAAATATTCGGCCAAGCTAACAAACCCTTATTTTTTATCATCCACCAATTAATTAATTTAGCAAAACTAGAACCTACTCCCGGTAAATTTGCTAATATTCCTGGTAAACCATCCCAAGAACGCATAGCATCTAATTGTTGAGTTGGTAATAGGACAATCATCGGGACAGCTAATGCACCTAATTCTGCGGTATTTGCACCAACTGTAGTCAAACAAATAGAACATTGAGATAATAAATGATAAGCGGGATTTTCTGATTTTAATGCTACTATTAAACCTGTGGAAGTCACCAAATTATCACCTATTAAATCAGCACCTTGAAAGTTAAAAGCTTTAGCCAATGGGTTATTTTCAGGTTTAGCAAAATCAGCTAAAGTTGATAAATCTAAAGTTGGTGCAACAGGAATAAAAAACTTCGTCTGGGGTAATTTACTGTGAATATATTCAGCAATAGCTAAAGTTAAAGGTACACCTTGGGTTAATTTTGCTGCTTTTGAACCTGGTAAAATGCCAATAATGTTAATTTGGGATTTGGGATTTTCAATTTTAGATGTTATTTCATTCTCTGCTGCTTCTAACATTAAATCACCAACAACAGTGAATTTATCTATATATTTAGGAGAAACATTTTTCGCAACTTGAGCTTTCATAATTGCAAATTTATCTATAAAATTGTGCCAACGCGCTGACCATTCGGCGTAAACTACTGTTTTATATCCTAACTTCTTACCAATAATAACGGGAAAAAGTTGATCACCACCTAAAAATACCACTGCACCTTGATTTCTCCAATCCCAATTTTCTGCGGTTTTTCCCCATAGTAAAAATTGCCAAAAATCTGCTGCTGCTTGAACTCTATCAACCTCTGGGTAGCCCAACGCTATAGCAGCTTCTTTTCCACTAGCATGGGGACAAGGTGATAATATTACAGAAATTCTTACTTGAGAAATATCATGTCCTAATTGTTCTCTCAATGCTTTGACAACAGGACGTACCCAAGTTGTAACTTCTCCTGGTCCATTGGAAAGAATGAGAATATCTACCGATGAAGTCATTTAATTATTACCTGATAAGTTATAAAATTCGATTATACCGATATATTGAATGAAGAGAATAAAACAGAATCTAGAAGTGAGCATCTCAATTAAATCTAGTAACCGGGTATCTAAAGTTTTGTATCATAGTTAATTAAATTAATAACAAAATCAAATAACAATGTACCATGGTGGTTAGTAGTGTAAATGTTTAATGCTTTCCTTGCTGTTTTCAAAGGGTATCAGGTAAGCTACGCCCTGATTTACCAATAGCAGAATGTGGAAGCTTTAACGGGTAAACTTAGTTGGGTGATACTGATGTCTAAGGAAAAAAAAGGTAATAAAGAAACTAAAAAGCCTAAGAAAGATGCCAAGGACAAAAAAGAGAAAAAAGACCCAAACAGATATGATGGTTTAGGCAAGTAAGAAATAGCAAGCAAATTCCTGAGAATTTCTTGTAGGTATAAAGCGGTATGCACTTGAATGAGATACTAATTTTAATCACGGAGTCCCACAATATAAGGGTTTTACTCCTGACGGCTGACCGCTGAAAGCTAAAAGCTGCTATAACAAGGGTTTTGGCTTAACCGACAGAAGCCCCACGCCTGACCCTAAGGGCAGCGTGGGATGAATGACGCGTGAATTAACGACAGTTTTTCGACCAATGCGATAGCAAGGAAGGAAAATATGGAGACAATTCACAAAATTTGTGTTATGAATTGAATATCTCGGCAAGGCGAGAGAATAGCGATAACCAAGCTAGATACATGATCATTTTTGTTGATTAACCTTGATTTTGCCTTTGGAACGAGGGGTCAGCCTATCGCCTTAACATCAGTCTTGTTGTTCTCGAAGAGCAAAAAGCTGTTAACTGGGTAGGAAGCCTATACTTACCCGCAAGGGAAGTGTAGGTAGTTCACGCTCACAGATTAATGGAATTATCCGTGTAGATAGATGGATAATTCCATATTTTCGATCAATGATCATCCTAAGTTACAGATGCTTTTTTACAGGGCTGTTTTTGAGTGATTTTAGTGTTATCGTACCAGTTTTAACAGATATCAAACCATTGATTTATCAAGGTTTTAGGTTTATATGGCTAACTCCACGCTAATGATTTAACCCTAAATAGACTTCAACTCTAACTACTAAACTTCAAAATATTATAATCTAATGGAGCTAAGCGGATTCGAACCGCTGACCCCCTCAATGCCATTGAGGTGCGCTACCAACTGCGCTATAACCCCGAAATTCCAATGCAGTAAGCTTTTTGGCTTATTGGTTGGTTTTTTTTATTTGTCTCTTTTGTGATTATACATTAATCTATGTCAATTCAGTCAAGAAAGTTATATTAAGAAATATTAAGCAGTAAATTAACCTTGACACCGATAAACCAAAACAAAAAAATAGATGTGGTTTTCAACCTAATTAATCTCCAACCGCCTAGAATCATGCTGGAGAACATGAAAAAAAGGCTAGTACCGCAGTGCGGAATTAAAAATTAAAAATTAAAAATTAAAAAAGCAGATTACACAAGCTTTTGTCAAATTTTTAATGGTTGATTGACTTACCCCGTTGTGTACTAGGGAAATGTTTATTTGATAGCTGAATGCTGACAGTTACGCAATAGGACTGCTATAGTAATTTAATCATATTTTTGCAAATACTTATGGCAGCAAATAAATTCTTGAAAAATATCATTATTAAACTACTGACTGGGGGATCAAAACCAGAGTATGCTCCACAGACTAGTCAACTAACTTTAGCAGATGCGATCGCCAAAATTGACGGGCTTTTTGATTGTGAGGCTGTTTTAAAAGAATTTGATGCAGATGCTACCATATCTTACTACACCCAAAGCGAGTGGGGTTATCAAATCTATCACTCTGGACAAGATGCTATCCACATGGCATTAAACCCTGATGGTATATTTGATCCAGATGGTTATTATGCTCAACCACGAGTAGTTGCTGAACAAATTCATAAACTTGATGCCAAGACCGTTTTAGAATTAGGATGTGGTAAAGGATTTAATAGCTGTTTTTTAGCGCAGCAGTATCCAGAAGTACATTTCACTGGCATTGATTTAACACCATCGCATATTAAAATAGCACGTCGCAAAGCCGATAAATTTTCTAATCTATCTTTTCAAGAAGGTAACTTTAATCGCCTAAACTTCTTAGATCAATCCTTTGATATTGTTTTTGCCTTTGAGTGTTTATGTCACGCCTCTGAAGCAGAAACACCACTGGCAGAAATTTTTCGGGTGCTGCGTCCAGGTGGACAATTAATTATCTTCGATGGTTATCGTAAAATTAAGTTTACACAACTCCCTAAATTACTGCAAACCGCAACTCAACTTGTAGAAATATCAATGGCAGTTCGTCATGGATTTTCAGAAATTAATGATTGGAATGCTATCGTCCAATCAATTGGCTTTCAAATTCAAACTATTGAAGATATTTCTTTAGCAATTCAGCCGACATTATTAAAATTACAAAAATTATCCTGGAAACTTTTTTCCTTGTCTTGGCAAGTCAAAATACTTATTTATTTGTTACCTAAATATTTAATTAGAAATTCAATCGCTGGTCTTTTAATGCCTTTTACTGTCAGTCCTAAAGGGGAAGCTTTTGGATATTATAAATTAATCTTAGAACGACCTTTAGAAGAGAGTTAAACTCGATGAATTTGAACTTTGAGCGCAGATAATTCCTGCGCCCCTACAATTTCCTAATATTGTGGCACAGAAGGATCAACTAAAATCGAATAAGCGGAAATTCCACCCTTAATATTTTTAACATTTGTAAATCCTTGAGTAACTAACCACCCACACATCTGAGCAGAGCGGATACCATGATGACAGAGAACAAGAGTTTCTGCATGAATATCAAAGCGGATAGGCACTTGTTCACTCCATTGCTCATATTCACTCAAAGGAAGATTGACAAAACCATCTAGCCGTGATAGAGCAATTTCCTGGGGTTCACGCACATCTATTAACTGAAGCGTTCCTTCATTACTGGAAAGACGTTTGGCTAGTTCCTCAACAGTAATTTCGGAAAAGGGTTGATCAAATGATGTATTTGTCATGCAGTTTTTCTAAAAAATCCTATACTATTCATGTTTGCAGAAAAACTAAAAAATATAAAGAATGTGAACAGTCAACACTTAACAAAAAATATTAAACTTGGTTTCCTTATAGCTGGCATAATCACGCTTGTGCTAGTTTGTGTAGCTAAATTCTCCTGGTTTTCGGGGAAAAGTCCAGTTAGTCTTGTCGTTCGCAACTCTCAACCCGCTGCGGCTATATTTGTCTCCAAGTCTTCACCAGCAATGGTATCATTATTGGTCAATCCCGACGGGTTACAGACAATAGCAGCAAAAGGAGAATTTTCTCAACTCAAAAATAGTCTATTGGCAAAAAATAATATAGATTATTCAAATGATCTTAAACCCTGGTTGGGTGATGAAATTACCCTAGCTGCAACTACCATAGATATAGACCGTGATCCAGACAACGGACTACAAACCGGGTATTTAATGGCACTTGCAACTACAAAACCAGAGAAAAGCCGTGAGTTTTTGGAATTATTATTTTCTAACCGGGCTTTTAGTGGGACTAATTTAGGAATTGAACGTTACAAAGGTGTCAAGGTTATTTCTGATCATCCCGAATATGCACCAGACTTAAAAACCCAAAATAGTTTAGCAGGTGCAGTTGTTAATAATTTTGTTTTGCTGGCTAATCATCCTCAAGTTATCAAAGAAGCAATTAATAATTTACAAGCACCAGATTTAAACTTAATTAGTTCTCTAGAATATCAAAAAGCTACTCAACAAATCTCTAAAAATGCTGTAGCTGTAACTTTCTTGAATTTACCAGAAGTTGGTAAATGGCAAGGATTAGAATTGGCAGAATCAACTTATAATAGCCAAATTCTCTCCTTCGTTTTAAATTCCCAAGGGTTGCTCACAGAAAGTACATTTTTAACAAATTCCCCAGTTGTACCTTCATCTTTACCCCTATCTCAATCTGTAGGAGCATTACAGTATATTCCAGAATCAACAGCTTTAGCGATCGCCGGCACAAATTTGAGTAAACTAGATAATAGCGATATAGCAAAACTGTGGAAACAAGTAGCAGCAAGCATTTACGGTTCTAGTGAACAAGGTATTTCTCGATTACTACAACCCTTAGTAAAAATCCAAAACAATTGGAATTTAAACTTTAGCGAAGATATTTTCAATTGGATAACAGGAGAATACGCTTTAGCCTTATTACCCAATTCAGAAAATACAAGCCCTAATTGGTTATTTGTTATCGAAAAAAACCCAGAATTAGCAGCAGGAATCACACATCTAAATAATATTGCCAGTAGAAGTGGTTTTAACCTTAGTTCCCTAACTTTAGATCAACAAAAAATAGCAGCTTGGACAAAAATTACAGCCACAAGTGAAAATAACACATCTATTAATGTGGACACGAAAGTTAAAGGAGTGCATACAACCTTAGATAATTATGAAATTTTCAGTTCTGATTTAAAGACGCTAACAGCAGTTTTGAGTCAAAAGCAAAAATCTCTCCTAGAAAATCCCCAATTTAAAAATAGTATTGCGACAATTCCCCAACCCAACCAAGGGTATATTTATCTAGACTGGGAAAATAGTCAAAATCTTCTCAAACGTCAACTACCCTTGCTTAAACTTGCAGAAGTATTGGGTAAGCCACTTTTTGATAATTTAAAATCCCTGACAGTGAGTAGTTATAGCAGCGAACCAGGAACACTTAAAGGTGGAGTATTCTTGCAACTGCATTAAAAAATCAGAATTAACTACACTTTAACAGTCCAGAAGCCTTAGATACTAAGGCATAGATGATTTAGTCCCCAATCACCAATCACCAATTACCAATCACCAATTACCAATCCCTAATTACCAAGTCACGATAATATGAGAGAGTAGCTTGTTGTGCTATCAAGGGTACTATCTCAATGTTCTCTAGACTCCGTACCGATTTTCGCATCATCTTTGAACGTGACCCCGCAGCCCGGAACTGGTTGGAGGTTTTGTTTTGCTATCCAGGTTTGCAAGCCCTAGTTTTCCACCGCTTTGCACACTGGTTGCGTCGTCTTGGTCTTCCCTTTTTCCCCCGCTTGATTTCTCACATTGCCCGGTTTTTAACAGGTGTAGAAATTCACCCAGGGGCTACAATTGGTGAAGGCGTATTTATTGATCACGGAATGGGAGTAGTAATTGGGGAAACAGCCATTATTGGTAACTACGCGCTGATTTATCAAGGTGTCACCCTGGGGGGAACAGGTAAAGAAAGCGGTAAACGTCACCCCACATTAGGCGAAAATGTCGTCGTTGGTGCCGGTGCAAAAGTTTTAGGAAATATCGAAATTGGTGATAATGTCCGCATTGGTGCAGGTTCAGTGGTGTTGAGAGATGTACCATCTAGTTGTACCGTTGTCGGTGTTCCTGGTCGCATTATCTACCGTTCAGGAGTCCGGGTTGCACCTCTAGAACACAGCAATTTACCAGACTCAGAAGCCCAAGTAATTCGCACCTTAGTTGACCGTATTGAAGCCTTAGAAGCACAAATTCAAGCTTTACAAACTCCCGCCAAAACTCCGGTTTTAGTGGGTAAATTCTTTCCAGAAGATGAATTACCAAAAGAACACAATTTTTGTAATATCAGAGATAAACAGATTCAGGAATTCTTTGATGGTGCAGGAATCTAGGAAGTTAAACACCAAAAATTCAAATTAAGGGTTTATTGCTTCAGTCAACCATTCTTGGTTTTCATTGCGGTGATAAACCCATCTATTTTGCGGTTCACCCCGCAATTCTAAATGATCTACTTTTACTGGTTCAAGTAATAATAAACAAAAATTTTCTAATGGTTCAATATTGTCTGGTGCTGGTGGTGTAAAAGCTTCCGGTGTTTGTACTCTCATATCACCAGGAATAGGCCAAGCAAATTGTAACCTAGCTGCACCACTTAATTCTTGCCACATTTTGATTCTCGCAGGTTGTAAATGTGGGTGAGAATCAGCACTTATTAATATTAATTCTCCAGTAATCCGAAATTGTTCTCTGGTGTTAGGAAAATACCAGCAAATTTCCGCTGCGGATTGTTTTGATATTTGTTCAGCTTTTTCACTACGAATATCGGTAATAAATTTTAGCTGATTGGTATCGTCTAGAAAGCCGCGAAACACGACGGTACGATTAGCAGGAAAACCATTTTCTCTCACTGTTGCCAGTTGTACATAGCGGGCATAAACGAGGCTGCGGTTTTGATGTAGGGCGCGGGTAATAAGACTTCGCCAAGATGCTAGGGACGTGATTATTGATTTCATAGAATAATCTATTTGTATATTTATAAGCCTATTGATTTTTCAATTGATTTAGTTTAGTCTATTAGGACTAGTAGAACAAAAAAATTATGGCAACTGGAGATTTAATCAAGCATATTCTTAGCCGTGCCTCTAGCGTGAATCAAGCGGCTAAAAAGTCGGGTTTATCCCAAAGCACCCTAAGTGAATGGCAAGCTGGCAAGGTATCATCTAGCCTAGACAACTATATCAAATTATGTCAGGCTTTGGGATGCAGACCGGGATGGGAACTGGATAATTTTTTAGGAACTAATGTTAAACCGAAAACAGCAGAAGACATATTAGCCGAAACATTAAGATTGAAACCGTCTGAGCAGTTAAAGTTAATTTCTCTACTTTCAGCTAAACTTTCGGTTTATTTTGAAGACTAAAAATCATAGCGATTGACGAGGTGGAATTATAAAACTTCCTCATCAGCGATCGCTCATATTCATGTTGTTCTCTGTATATCTGTGAATATCTGGTTATTTTTTACTGTTATACTTAACCTGATAGGGCTATTTTATATTTTAGTATTGCTATGCGGTTATTTATATTTTTTGTTATTGACATATCTTTAGGATTATAATAATATTGCGAAAGACCGTAGTAAATTTGACATTTACTAACTTGATATCAGCACAGTTTAGTCTAAAAAATCCCTCAGCTTTTATAAGAAGCCAAGGGAGACAAAGAAATAAATTCACCCCTATTATGCAGGAAAACAAAATCATTAAGACTGGAATTTTCCAGCCACCGTTTCTGACTGTTGAAAATCAGTCATCTAGTATCTTTGTTCAAAATATGGTGAATACCCCAGGAAAAGAGGAAAATCTTTTGATGGTTGCTAATTCAGCAGATGCCCCAACACCTCCTGTACCCGGAGGTTTAATGCCTATACTTTACTATGGAGGAATACCAGTAGCTGTAATTTTTGCAATAGCTGTATTGCTCCAAATCCACCTAAAATATGTTACTGAAGTGCTGAAAGAAGTTAACAAGCATAGAAAGTAATTTGCTACTGTCAGAAATGAAAATTAGTCCCAAACCCAAGATGAGGATATACGGTGAATTATTCTCCGACCCTCATCATTTCGTTATCCAGGAATTTTAATTTGTAACTGCTCAATAATTCGGGGTAAATCGTTCAATGACAAGCCTCAAATGGCGTAAAATTGTTCCTGAATAGGTAGTCCTCCCCCATTTATTGAGCGGTTACTTTAATTTCTGAAAATGTCTATTGGACATTATTTTAAATTTATAAAGCAGTAAGTAATAAGACAAAATTAATTACACAAATATTTGGACTGAAATCCTTAATGGACAAAGGATTGGTAAATAAATAATATGTAATTAATTCTGTCCAGGTACTTATATAGCAGTGACGGTAGGCGATAATGGTTATATAGTTGGAGCTAATCCAGCCTCATTACCATAATTCCACCGTAGTAGCTATGGCAATAAAAATTAAACTAATGGCTGATTATGGGTGCGACCCTTTATGGTGGGCAGATGCTGACAAAGTTGGTAACATTGACCCAGCAAAACTGCCCCTCAGCCAAGAAACCATTAACCATTTGAGAAAATGGGCAACTGCTTATAATGCCACATTAAATTGGCAAGATCCTGGTAATTCACCTGATTTGAGTCCAGAAGCAGCAGCAGCTTTTGAACAAGAAGGGATTAGTTTGTGGAAACAACTGCAAAAAGAACTTGCACCTAATTATGAGGTTATCTATTTCAGTGAGCAATTAAATCAAGTTGTAACTAATACAAATGAATTGGCATCTTTACTGACTATCTCTGCTTGATGAATAGTCAACGCAAAAATTACACAAACAGCATTATTACACAGATAGCCTATTCTACGAAAACTGACAGATAAAAAGTTGAGATTCTAATACCCTGATAATGCACTGTCAGGGTCTTATACTTAACCTAAAAACAAAAATATAGTTATAATTGGCACAGACTAAGCTATAGCGCAAAGTAGTAAAATTTTCAATCTTTAATCTTAAATCTACTTGGCGTATAGTCATAGTTTGTCCATAAGCAATCATACTTCATCATGGTTCGAGAACTTGAACGTCAACGTCAGGGTGCAACTTTTCCAGAATCTGCTCCAGCAGCCAATCCAGTGTTTTTTAGAACCTACAGCCGTCGGACAGATGCAGGTTTGAGAGAAACATGGGATCAGGTGTGCGATCGCACTTTACGCGGTTTAGTAGAACTGGGAAAACTCACCCGTGAAGAAGCTGCCATTTTAGACAAGATGCAGCGAAACATGAAATCCCTCCCCAGTGGGCGCTGGATGTGGGTTGGTGGTACAAATTGGTTAACCAAACCCAAAAACTTCTCCGGTGCTTATAACTGCACCTCTACCAACCTTATAGACTGGAGTGCCTTTGGATTGATGATGGACCTAGCCATGATGGGCTGTGGTACAGGTGCGATCATCGAACCACAGTATATTAATCAACTTCCCCCTATCCGTAATCGCCTAAACATTACCATTAAAGGTGAAATTGGCAGCACACCCCAAGAACAGCGGCGTGAATTTACACAAACCCATATAGAAGCTAACACCGCTACTATCCACGTTGGAGACAGCCGGGAAGGTTGGGTAAAATCCTATCAAACTCTTTTAGAACTTTCTACAGATGAACGCTTTACAGGTGACGTTCAGGTAATTGTTGATATTAGCGATGTGCGCCAATCTGGGGAAACTCTCAAAGGTTTTGGCGGCATGGCTAATCCTGTGAAGTTGCCTGGATTGTATCAGCGTTGCGCCTCTATTCTCAATAAGGCAATAGGCAGACAATTAAACTCAGTTGAATGTTGTTTATTAATTGATGAAGCTGCTGTAACAATTGTTGCAGGCAATATCCGTAGAAGCGCTGGTATGAGACAGTTCCTTTCTGAAGACGAGCAAGGCGCAACTGCCAAAGATAATTTATGGCAACAAGACGCAGAAGGTAACTGGCGTATAGATCCAGAACGTGATTCTTTGCGGATGGCCAACCATACCAGAGTCTTTCACCGCAAACCAACCTTAGAAGAATCCATTGCTGCTGTACGTAAACAATATTACAGCGGTGAAGGAGCAATTCAATGGGCTGGTGAAGCAGTCGCTAGAGCTAATGCTGATTTATTAAATACACCAGAACGGAAAAGAGACTTTTTGCAGGCTTACGAGCAAGGGAAAGTCGGACAATGGATAAAAAAATACTATCCTGAAGTTGGTACTGATGAAGTAGAACATCGTTTGGGTAGATATGGATTAAACCCGTGTGGTATTTTATAATACTTGCCTCACGTATAAAAATCAGGCAAAATCGGTGAAAGCTGAGAACAAAGTCGTCTTTTAGATAAATTTGTAAGTTTTCTACAAACTTATACAACAAGATTTACTTGCTAATACCGAGGTAACTGGACACCACCAGCACCGTAGAGCGTAGGGGATGAGCGATAAGGAAGCGATAACTCCCCCAAGAGTGCCTGACGCTACAAAGCGAAAATGTACGCCGAGCTTGATTGAATTAAGTTGTTACAACTTGTGACAACCTCGAAAATCAAGAACTAGAGGATAAAAAGCCTTTAGGATAACAAAACTGGAGATTATTGGTGCTGACTTCCACTGTAATTTGGCTGAGGTACACTTAAACCAACTCGACCCGGACAACTATAAAGAACAAGAAGAGGCATTTACCGCTGGTGCGCTTTCCGTCGTCGCCCTGTTAAATCACAAATTTCTCGAACCCCGCTATCAATACAGCCGGGAACTTGATCCCATTGTCGGTGTATCATTTACCGGTTTATTTGACTTCTTTGTTCATGCTTTTGGGACAGATTGGTTACGGTGGTGGGAAGCAGGAAGACCCGAAACTCCTGAAGGACTGATTTTTAAACGTGGTGAACAAAAATATCTCAACTTCTGGAAAGATGTCGTTCATAAAGTAGTGTGGGAATATTGCGATCGCCATCAGATCAAACGCCCCAACCGGTGTACTACCGTGCAACCAGCCGGCACCAAATCCCTCTTAACAGGAGCATCTCCCGGTTGGCATCCCCCCAAAGCTCAAAGATTCATTCGTCGGATTACCTTTGGCAAAAATGACCCCGTAGCCCTAGCTTGTATAGATTATGGTTACAACGTCATCCCTTCCCAATCTGACAAAGATGAAAACGGCAACTTACTTAATGATCCTTTTGATCCTCGCTGTACAGAATGGTTAGTAGAAATACCCGTCGCTGTATCTTGGGCTGATTTACCCGGTGCTGATGTCATTGATGTATCTCAGTTTTCCGTTTTAGCCCAACTAGATTTTGTGATGCAAGTCCAAAGTCATTACGTCACCCATAACACCTCTGCTACCTTAGAACTCCGTTCTGAGGAAGTTGAATTATTGGGAACACGCATCTATGAAGCTATCCAAAATGATGAAGGCTATATTTCTGCCGCGCTGTTAGCCCGGTTTGACGATTTGCAATCATTCCCCCGTCTTCCCTTTGAACCCATAGACAAAGCCACTTATGAACGCTTATCTAAAGAAGTCAAAGCCCGACGCAGAACAGATGATTTCTGTGGGGCGCTAAGTCGTTACGACTTGGGAGAATTATCAGAAGCAGGACCCAGTGGTTGCGACTCTGATAAGTGTATGTTCCCAGAACAGCCACCCACATCATAAAATCCGTTTTCAAAGAAACAAGAATCCCCCTCCCTCCATAGGGCGGGGACTATCAGCAAGCCCTAAATAATTGCTTGTTAACTCACCCAGCATATAGTACATTAGTACCTAATACAAGAGAAATCCCCCATTCTTGAAGGTGAGGCTTTATTGACTATCAGATTTTGTTAAAATCGCATTCACCAAATAGAACGAAAGGCACGGAAGCCACTTGGCAATACAGCACTTCCCGGTGTTATGAGGTACATATCTAGCGGGCAAGATGCCCGCACTACAAGAGTTTCATGATTCAACTTTGTACCTCATAAGAGCGGAAACCGCTGTAGATGCGTGGAGGAAGTGCCAACGGCAAATTTATTCGCCGTGACATGATAGAATTAATTAGCAAGCAGATCCACGCTCATTGACTGTCCTCAGTGGTTAAATTAGATAATAGTAGTATACTAGAAAAACCAAGGGGGTGATTGATTATGGCATTACGTAGAGCAACTTTCCGACTATATCCTAATAAACAAGTCAGTGAAATGTTGCACTACCACCGCAAACTTCATAAAGATTTGTATAATGCTGCTGTATCTAACCGCATTACTTCATACAAAAAGTTTGGTAAATCTGTTTCTTACCTTGAGCAACAGAACTGTTTACCGGATTTCAAAGAAGTCTGGATAGAATATAAAGTCATTAATTCTCAAGCATTACAAGCCACCTTAAAACGAGTTGATTTTGCTTTCCAAAGGTTTTTCAAGGGACTAGCAAAGTATCCTAGATTCAAGCCAATCCGTCATTATTCCGGTTGGACTTACCCATCTTTTACAGGCTGGAAAGTACACAGTACAGGTGATAACGGCTATTTAGAATTATCAAAGATTGGTCAAATCCAAATGCGGGGTAAAGCCAGACTTTGGGGACATCCTAAAGCTTTGGATATCGTTAACCGCAATGGTAAATGGTATGCTTCCATCGTCTTAGAAATTGATGATACTTTGTTAAAGAATAGCCGCAAAACTGATAATGGTGTTATGGCCATTGATTTAGGTTGTAATGATGCAATTGCTTGGACAAATGGTGAAGAAAATGGTTTAGTGGCTGCACCTCGGTTTTTCCGAAAGGCAGAACAAAGAAATAAACAATTAGGAAAAGCTAAACGCAGAAAACGCGCTCCTAACTTCAAAAAGAAAGTTAAGGCTTCTAGAAGGTGGAAGAAAACGCAAAAGTTAGTTAGTAAGTTGAATAGAAAAGTTGCTAACCAACGTCAGAATTTTGTTCACCAAGAAACTACACGAATAATTAGCTGTAATAGCACGGTAGTTACTGAAAAATTAGAAGTCAAAAACATGAGTGCCAAAGCCAAAAAAGGCGATGCCCTGAGCTTGTCGAAGGGTAAGCGTAAAAAGCAAAAGTCTGGGTTGAATAAATCAATTCTTGATGTAGGAATGGGGATGATAAAATCCGCTCTAAAAGCGAAATTATCAGACATTGGTGGCTTATTTGTAGAAGTTCCTACAAAGAAGGTAAAACCATCTCAAACCTGTCCAAAATGCGGAAATCAAGAAAAGAAGAGTTTAGCCGAAAGAACTCATGTTTGCCATAACTGCGGATATACCCAACAGCGTGATATCGCCGCCGCAGAAGTAATGCTACTTTGGTACTCAAATAATCTACAGGGGTTAGGAACTAGCCTCTTAGACGTAGATGATTCTAGCTCTACTTCAAACACCAGCAAACGCAAGAATGCTGGAAGTATGAAGCAACTCGGTCAAAAGAAACGTCAAAAATCTCAACTTACTGATGGGGATGTAGAAACCCCATCTTCAACGAAGTAAGATGGGGTAGTTCATTTTATCCACTTTTGCGATTAATTCAGTCTGTAACAAACATGATAAAACCTGCCCTTACTAAAATTGGCGCTCAAATGTCCAACTTAACTGGCGTAAGAGCGATTATGAAAGATATTAATGAAACCCTCAGAGCTAGTAAGGGAGAGGAATTATATAATTTGAGTGCTGGCAATCCGTTGATTTTACCAGAGGTAGAACAGTTATGGCGGGATTGTACGGCAGATTTATTAGCCAGTTCTGAATATGGTGAAGTTGTTTGTCGTTATGGTTCAAGTCAAGGTTATTCACCATTAATTGAGGCGATTGTTCAGGATTTTAACCAGCGTTATGGGTTAAGTTTAACTGAGCGGAATATTTTAATTACTGCGGGTAGTCAAACTATCTATTTTTACGCCGCTAATGCTTTTGGTGGCTATACTGAAGATGGCAATTTGAAAGAAATTGTGTTGCCGTTAAGTCCAGATTATACTGGCTATGGTGGTGTTTGTTTGTTCCCAGAAGCTTTGGTTGCTTATAAACCTACTCTGGATATTGATACAGCCGCACATAGATTTAAATATCGTCCTGATTTTAATCAACTTGCGATTACAGAAAATACTGGTTGTGTGATTTTTTCCCGTCCTTGTAATCCGACGGGTAATGTTTTGACTAATGATGAGGTAAATAAAATCACTGATTTAGCTGCACCCCATCATGTACCTGTATTGATTGATTCGGCTTATGCACCTCCTTTCCCAGCTTTGAATTTTACAGAAATGACTCCGGTATTTGGGGAAAATATTCTCCACTGTATGAGTTTATCAAAAGCAGGTTTGCCTGGAGAACGGATTGGGGTAGCCATTGGAGATGAAAACCTGATTCAAGTTTTGGAATGTTTCCAAACCAATGTGGGAATTCATTCTTCTCGATATGGTCAAGCGATCGCAGCTAGAGCGATAGAATCAGGTACATTAGCAAATATCGCGGAAAATGTGATTCGTCCTTTCTATCAGCAAAAGTTTGATGTCTTAGAAAGTACATTAGAAGCAGCTATGCCTAAGAATATACCCTGGTTCTTACATCGTGGTGAAGGGGCGATTTTTGGCTGGTTGTGGTTGCAAGATCTACCCATGACTGATTGGGAATTTTACCAGGAATTAAAGAAAGTGGGTGTAATTCTTGTCCCTGGTAGTAGTTTCTTCCCTGGTTTAAAGGAGGACTGGGAACACAAACACCAATGTCTGCGAATTAGTTTAACTGGTAGTGATCAGGAAATTACTATTGGTATGCAGCGTTTAGCGAAGGTTGCTGAACGGGTTTATCAAAGTGCGGCTGTGAGAGTGTAAGATAAATGAACCACGAAGAAGCGAAGAACACGAAGAAGAAGAAGGAAGGAAGCAGGGTGCAGGGTGCAGGGGGAAAGGCTCAAAAAGTACCTGTTCCTAATCACCAATCACCAATCACCAATCACCAATTCCCAATTCCCAATCTCGATGATTGGTTGGAAATTGGCAAAATTGTCTCTCCTCAAGGTTTAACTGGGGAGTTGCGGGTTTATCCTAATACGGATTTTCCTGAACGCTTTGAAGAACCGGGAAAACGCTGGTTGTTACGTCCTGGGGAAACGGAACTTGAAACTGTGGAGTTATTAAATGGGCGATATATTGAGAATAAGAATCTTTATGTGATTAAATTAAAGGGAGTGAGCGATCGCCATCAAGCTGAAAATATGCGTGATTGTCGGTTTTTTGTGCCTGTTAGCGATCGCCCAGAATTGGATGAAGGTGAATTTCATGTGTTAGATTTGCTAGGGTTGCAGGTCTTTATGCAATCATCTGGGGAATTTGTGGGAACGGTGGTGGATATCTTACCTTCTGGTCATGATTTATTGGAAGTTAAATTTGATCCTGCTTTTATCACTAATAACGAAGAATTGACAACTGATAAAGCACAAAAAACAGTTTTAATTCCTTTTGTGATGGAAATTGTTCCTGTTGTAGATTTAGAATCCCGTCGAGTTGAAATTACTCCTCCCCCCGGTTTATTGTCAATTAATAATTAACAGTTGTAGGTTGGGTTGACGTATGTTACCCAACATAATCAAAATTTTGTTGGACACAACAAGATAAAAAACAAGATAATCAAAACTTTGTTGGGTTGCGCTGTTGCTTAACCCAACCTACAAATACTCCAAATATATTTATAATTACCTTCTAAATTTTCGTTCCAAGAAAGCAATAATTTGGGTTCTTCCGTACCTGTTATGCCAAATATGAGTTTATTTACCCCATAACCTATATAAGTAAGTCGGCCCAATAAAATCGATATATGTTTAGTTTTGTAAAAACCGTGAAACACCCTATTTATAAGGTATTCGTTAATTTATATTTCGTTACATAGATTGATTTTTTAACGCCGACCTACTTAAATAAAGGATTTTATTGTTTTTGATACCAAATTTGTCAAAATAACCAATGAATTAATGTAAAATCCTTATATAACAGGGATCTTGGGATTTAAAAAAAATAATTTAGCATAACAAGTCCCTAAGACCCAAATATTTATCTTCTTGACCTTCATAACACTCTTTATTTTGTAGAAATTCATCTACTAATTCTAGCCTTTGTCCTACTTCTGTTAGACTCAATTTGTAATGTAAGTTTTTTCCGTGCCTTTCTGGATAATTTAAAATAATCTCTATATTAGCTATAGAATTACTTCGCTTACCTTTCCATAAAAATTCCTTAATACCTCCTCCTTGCCGAAATGGGGCTGGTAAATCTATTGGTGTTGCTTTTAAAATACTAATAGCTTCTATTAAATTAGACTTGCCAGAAGTATTACGACCAATTAACACATTTAGCGGTTGTAGTTCTATTTCTTCCCCATCACTTCCATAGGAAAGGAAGTTTTGTAATTTAATTTTGTGAATAAATCTTTGACCTTCCATCTATTTCTCCTCATCTGAAAATATCTATTTTAAAACATATTCTCAAACTTCCTCAAGGCTATTATTCCTATCAAAAGTCTGACATCAGATAATCTATTTTATCCTTAATGAATTAGTTGTAATAATGCCGCCCCTTATCTTACCACTCATATCCGTACTTTGCAGTAAACTATCCCCCAAATCTCGGTTACTTACTAATGAAAAAGCAGAAAATAATAGACTTCCCTGGAATAAAATCTTTCATTCCCTCATATACAACGAAATTATCGAAAAATACCCCAATAATCAACCCTATCCTCCTGATTTAACCTACCGAGAAAATATTGCCCGTCAACCTATTCACAAAATTAGAGGCTATGATCAGAATAGCAGCACTGCAATTTTAGTCCCTGTTGATAGTTCCCAGCCTCAACACTGGATTAATTGGTATATCAGGAAGTAGTAGCATGAAAAACCAAAAATGTCCCACTTGTCAAGGTGAGTTAGAAACTAAGCAAATTGAAAAAATGCTAAAAGGAGGAAATAACACCGCCATTATCCATGTAGAAGCAGAAGTTTGTTCAAAATGTGGAGAAAAGCTCTATAAACCAGACGTTGTTAGCCAATTTACTCAAATTCGTGCCAAACTTAGAAATCAACAAACAGAAGATTTTCAAGTGATTGGTCAATCCTTCCGCATTTCTGTTTAATTAATCAAGGAAGGCTGAAGAATTTTATTCTAAGTTTGATAACTGTGAAGATGTTAATAAGTTTTTAGGCTGATCTCAATCACTTGTCTAAAATCTTTGTTACCAGATGTCTATGAATAATCTTACATCTTGCAATTGTCACAGGCAATTATACTTGAGTCTTGAGAATGGGTGGCCCGGGATTCGAACCCGGAACAAATCGGTTAAAAGCCGAGTACTCTACCGTTGAGTTAGCCACCCTTTTGCTGTTTTTCCAACTTTATCAATATACCATCAACAGCCATGGTTTTGTCAAGGGGTTTTCAAAAAAGATTTGCCGTTAATCCAAAAGAAGCAGTACAACTAGCTCCAGGAGCTAACACAGTCAGGTTTTCACCAGTGTTGAAAGCATTGCGGGTGGCACTCCAAGGCTCTAGACAGTAGAATTCTTTGCCTTTAACAGTCCAAAACACCAACCAGGTAGAGAAATCATCGTAATCGAGGGTTAGCTTCAACCTGCGGCTGTTATCTGTGACTGTGGCTGATTTGCTGGTGAGTTGTCCAAAGGCAAAATCAATTTCATCTTGATTAAAGTCAAATTTGCCGTTAAAGGCGTGGAATTCCTTAGTTTTGTTATCTTGATATTCTCCAGAAGGAAGTTCCACTTCTAGCTGATTTTTGTCACCACAGAGAAAATAAGGGTGGAAACCAGCGGAAAATGGCATGGGTGTAGATGACAGATTTTTATATTCCTGACGCACTACTAAGGTATTACCTTGGAGTTCGTAGGTAAAAGCCAATTGAAAATCAAAAGGATAAACTGCCTTTGTTTCCTCGTTGCTGCTGAGAACTACAGTTAGACTAGCCTTACCTTCAGTATTTTGCGCTGTTGCTGTCCAAGGCAATTCCCGCGCAAAGCCGTGTTGTTTAATGGTATACTCTTTTCCATTAACGCTGTAAGTATTATCAGGTAAATTACCGCAAAGAGGAAACAAAATGGGATTACCACCTCTAACGCTCAAATCAGGATGAGTAAAGCGTTCAGCGTCTAGGTAAAATATTTCTTGACCTTGCACCAGCCAACGAGTGATGATACCACCTCTTTCTGGGACAACTTCTATTTGTGTACCAGCGGTTTTATCTGACAGGATGTAGGTTTTGTATTGTTGTTCTTGAATGTCAATGGTAAACATGATTGTATTTAAGTAGGTTGTTAGTTGTCAGTGGTCAGTGGTCAGTGGTCAGTTCCAATTAACAGCTTGCCACAGTTACTCAAGCGCGTCAAAGGAATGGGATCTCAGGTTTCTCCTACCGACGATTCCTAGGTCGCGCTTCGCGATCGCACTTTATCAATCTAACCTACAAGCGATTCCTGCGGAGCGCTTCGCTATCACACTTTATCAATTCAATCTACAAGCGATTCCTAGGTCGCGCTAGTTCCCTCCGGGACGCAATGCGTTCGCTATCACACCAAAATATCACAATATTTTCCGCTCCAATGCTTTATTATACATAGATAGCCTATCAATTTCTTGATTTGGCGATCGCTATTCCTGTGAAGGAAGTGTTAGGTTATATTTGGATCTGGCACTTGTAAATCGCGACATATCTTTCTAGCAAGTAAGTTGTTAATCTCACGATGGCGTGGAATAGACGTTGATCTCTGTGCAGCCCGATTGACATAAATAGTATGGCTACCACCTTCTCTTAAGAACTCACAACCATTGGCTTCAAGATGACGAACTAAGTCTACACGCTTCATGCAACTGATAAAAAAATAGGTTCACGAATAACGTCCTGATCTTGAAGTAGTTCCTCTGTTAAAAAGCGGTTAGCTTCAAGTACCAACTCAATAGCTTCCTCCAGATTAACTCTTGCTTCATCAAGAGTATCAGCTTGAGTATTTGCTCCAGGCAGTTCTTCGACAAAACCTATGTAGCCTTCAGAGACTTTCTTGAACACTTTAGTTAATTTAAAATTCATGGTTAGACATTATATATGTTTTCAACAAGTATATCACCAAAATTGGGGCAAAAATTGCAGCAAAACGGCTATTTACAGATCGCACTTTATCAATTCAACCTATGAGCGATTCCTGCGGAGCGCTTCGCTATCGCACTTTATCAATTCAACCTATGAGCGATTCCTGCGGAGTGCTTCGCTATCGCACTTTCTGCACTAATCGCACAAATCACTGAAGAATCGAAAACATAAAATTATGATGGTAAAATTTTAAATCCTGCTTGACGAAAATGATTATCTAAGGTCAAGGCTGTAGAAATTTTTCGGTCTTGCATGACAATGAAGGATAAACAATCTGTCAAAGAGTAAGACTTATCCTGATATTTTTGAAAATATTCCCATCCTTGGTTGAATAAAACCTGATCTATCTCGACTAATTCTATGTCTGGACTCTCTAGTAACTGATTGCCAATTTCAACAGCTTTATGATGAAGATTTCGGCTATTTAAAAAAGTGACTATTTCATCGAAAACATAAGTTGTCGTGACTAAGAATGGTTTTGAAATCGCTAAATTAGACCAGTTTTGTATTACTTGGTGATGAGCATATTCATTTTTTATCTCCAAAGCTAGAATATAGCTTGTATCTAAAAAAAATATGTTTTTCATTTGTTATACAAATAATGATCATGATTAACCGCTCCATCTTGTACATCACATTCTACAGGATTTTTGCCTAAGTCCCAGATTGATGATGACTTTTTGATCCGAGTAATTATCAGCTTTTCGTGGTCTGTAATAATTTCAAATTCTTGAGCTTCCCCTAATAGTTCTTTAGGGATAAATAAGCCTTGATCAGTTGCTTTTAACCTCATGTTTAATTACCTAGTTGATTTTGTAGATATATGATAATTTTAGCGTGTTATTGGGTTTTTCGCACTTTATCAATCTAATCTACGAGCGATTCCTACGGAGCGCTTCGCTATCGCACTTTATCAATCTAACCTATAAGCGATTCCTACGGAGCGCTTCGCTATCGCACTTTATCAATCCAATCTACGAGCGATTCCTAGGTCGCGCTTCGCTATCGCACTTTATCAATCTAACCTATGAGCGATTCCTAGGTCGCGCTTCGCTATCGCACTTGGTCAATCTAACCTACGAGCGATTCCTAGGTCGCGCTTCGCTATCGCACTTTATCAATTTAACCTGGAAGCGCTCGCTCGCACTTAACCTCAACAGGCGAACTGACAAGTCAGTCTAAATTTGATCAAGCAGTTGATCGTATTCTGCATGAGAACCAACCCAAAACCAGATTACAGTATCTTCTTCTAATTGACCGACGGCTCGATAGTCTTTATTGATGCGTGCGGAATAAATGGGCAGTTTTGGATGAACTTTCTTAAATCGCAAGCTTGGGTAGTTTGAATCTTGCCTGAATTGCCTATAAGCTTTACGAGTCCGCCCTTGAATCGGCTCTGGGAGATCAGAAAACATTTTACGAAACTGGGTGGTGGTACGAGATTTCACAATGTTTCTGGGTCTAATTCTTGAGTTTTACCTGCTCGGTACTCTGCCATGGCTTCGGCTGACAGTTTCGCCAATAAATCTGGGGAATGAGCAAATGAATCATCCCATCGCTGATCATCTTCGAGTTCTTCCAGAATTAGGGTTGCGATCGCATCTTGCTTGTCAGTAGGTAAGATTTTTAATCGGGCGATCACCTGTTCAAGTCGTTCAGTCATATTGGAATCCACTTTTCTTTCATGACACATACCTCAATTATCGCTTATCTAATCAAGATCGCAAGGCATAAAATAGCGATTCCTAGGTCGCGCTTCGCTATCGCACTTTATCAATCCAAACTACAAGCGATTCCTGCGGAGCGCTTCGCTATCGCAATTGTTCAATCCAACCTACGAGCGATTCCTGCGGAGCGCTTCGCTATCGCACTTAGTCAAGGTGTAAATGGCAACCTGACAAAAGCCCTTTGGGAATCTAAGAAACGGTCTTTGCGGTTGATACCAAAACAGTGTTAGCCATTACCATCTATTTAGACGCGGAGATTAAAATTAAGTATTTATAGTTCCGTCACTGTCCACTGTAACCCTTGCATCTGGTTAGACTCAACGACTTTTGGATGCGGATCAATTGGTTTGATTAGACTTCTCAATTTAAGCTGTACCTTTGAAGGGTCAATAACACGTGGAAATAACTTTGAAGTTTTTACTGGTTGCTCAAGATGCAAAACAACACGCAACTGTTGCCCTTTCAAAATTTCCCCACCAAAATTACTTTCGGATATGTCTGATGCGTGAATCTTGGCAGGTAACATAGCCGCAAGGGTATACAAGACTTTTTGCACTACTTCATCTGCTAAATCTATGGTTTTAGTCCGAGGATGCTGTCTATAGTCCTTGGCTTCAATTAACCATATCACCTGACTCTCAATTGCGAGAAGATCAACTGCTTTAATTCCAGGCGACATCTTAGAGAACTGGTGACGATAAAAAGCCCATTCATCGTACTTGCAAACTTTCCATGAATCGGGAAAGGTAAATATCAAGCTATCAACCTGGATGTTTATCACACTCAAACCCCACTACTGATAAAGCGATCAGATTGAGCAAGCTCTTCGTCCAGTGTTGTAATATCGCCAATTTCGTCAATTGTATCTCCTTGCTTGACCACAACACCGTCATCTGAAAAGTGCAAACCAAAGAATCGTGAGTTGAGTTCAGTATTTTGCTCATCAGTCATTAATATCTCAAGCTCGCGCAACAGAAATAAACTATGAGTGGCAATAAATACTTGAATCCCTATTTTACTTAGGCTCACAATGCTTTGAGCTACTTGTTTTATCAGAAGTGGATTTAGATTTGCTTCAGGCTCATCCCAAAATAGAAAACCTTTGTCCATTAATACCCCAGTTGCAATTAAACGCGCCAGCATTGCTAATTTACGCTGGCCTTCTGCAATAAGTGGCATCTCAAAGCGACCGCGCTCATTTTTTAAATAAAAACGCCCATTCTTATCTAGCTCGATTGAGCCACCCATTGATGTTTCAAGCGGAGCTAACAATTCTTGAATTCTTTTCTCTTTAGTCCCTCGCTGTAAAGGAGCGCCTAGAAGTATACAAGTGTCTCGCCAAGTTTCTTCAAATTCAAGGTAATGGCCTTCGTAAACGGAAACAAAGTTTGGAAAAATACTCAGCAATTCACGAGTTGGGATATAAGCTGGTGAAGTGTCAAGCCAACCCTTTGGAACTTGCTCTATTAGCACTTCTGTTTTACTATTCGTAGAAAAGCTAAATTCAAAATTGAACTTTTTATCTTCAAACAAGAGTTTAATGTCACATCTCTCACGTCCTTGCTTTCTTCTAGCGAGTCGCCCAAGAGATTCTGGACGAAAAACATTGATAAGCTTGTCTGCTAGACGAGTTTGCATTAAAGCTTTTGTTGGTGTACTACTTGTTGGTTTGCGGCTTTCTTCCCAACTGGTTGCAAGCGCTGAATAAGCAACTTTAAGAAGATGTGTCTTACCCGATCCGTTTTCTCCAACTATTACATTCAGATATTTAGAGAATTGGAGATTTGCACTAGGAAAAACTGTGAAGTTTTTAATATTTAGATTATTTAGCATAGATTATTTCAAGTGTTTACACTAATATTCTGCACTAATCGCACAAATTATATCAGCCGACAAGCGATCACCCTCAACTCAAAACCAAAATATCACAATATCGCACTCTTCTCACACCATTGCACAAATTATTCATTTATGATCAAAATTTAATTCTCCGCTTTTTCAATAATTTTTTAATGGATTTGTCTTTAATTGCAAAATCATATAATTCTTGATTGTATCTATATATTTCATCTATATTGTCTTTTATATCTTGAACAAATAATTGCATTGCATTTTGATTTGGGATGAGATTATCGAAATACAGGTTTGAAATTCCTAGAACATTATTGAAGAGTTCTTGAGAATCAATTTCCATTGTAGGGAAGTCATCTTTAATATTATCACGAAAATAGTCAATAATATTAAATATTCTCACTAACGGATGAGGGTGTGAGAATTGCTTTGTATAAAAATCCTGCTTCTTAAGAGTATATTCTTGCGTTACTTGATTCATTACTCCAAAATAGAATAGATTTTTTGTAATGACTATACTTGCCAAGGCAATGTAAAATAAACACTTAAGTTTTTCGTTATCTTTGTTTTTCAGGTTTGCATACACACTAAATGCGTACTTAATTACTTCATAAGATGCCCAGGGGAAACGCATCTTATCAATAAGGACTATTTAATCTCAATAATGACCCAAAAATTTGCATTAATGTCTACTTATTGACAATAATTTAAACCATCACGATGACTCTGAAAAAATCCATCAAACGATAAATACCGATTCTTTCGTTTATACACAAAAATGGTATTTTGTCAATAAAATTTAGATGCGTTTCCCCTGATAAGATGCCATTCTATCTGCATCAAATTCCCATGAATGTTTCTTTAGGTTAAAATCATTTTTATCTAAGTTTTCTGAATATAAGATATCCTTAGATATTTTAGAGCTATTAAACTGTAAAATATGTTGAAACTCATGAGCAAAGGTATATTCAATTGAGCAATTTAACACGAATTCATTAAATTTAAAGTTTTGGTCTTCATGGAGATCACAATAAGCATCTGAGATAGATTTTTCGTTAATAAAAGCAATACATAGACTGTTTGAAAAAAATTTATCATTAAACTTGTCTTTTATTAAGACAGGGTATCCATTAGTAATTCCTATAATGTTGTGATTTTCAATTATTCCTGCAAAAGCATTGCATTTATAGCTGTTGCTTATGTAGAAAAAGCAATTATCTAGATGAAATACGTCAGCACTCAGTTGATATAATTCTTGAAATTTTTTTTCAAAATATTGATAAGTATCTATCAACTCTGTATCTAGTTCTTGATAATCAAATACTTGAATTATTCCTTTTTCAATGAGAATTTCTTTGATGTCATCCATGTGTTTTTGTGTTTTATTTTGCAATATAATGGTTTATCGCTTCACAATTATATATCTTACGCAATTCTGCGGAATGCTTCAATGGTCAGATGATTGCAACTTAATACCCAAAACCTGAGTATAAGCACCTCTAGCTTGTGTCACCCCAATTGTCCGCTGTGCTGACTCTATCATCGGACGGCGCAAACTCACTACAATAAACTGTGCTTGTTCCGCCTGTTGTTTAATCATTCTCGCTAATCGTTCCACATTTGACCCGTCTAAAAACATATCCACTTCGTCAAAGGCGTAAAATGGAGATGGCCGATAACGTTGTAGGGAGAATATAAAACTTAATGCAGTTAAGGATTTCTCTCCCCCTGACATAGAAGCAAGACGTTGGACAGGTTTACCTTTGGGGTGTGCGACTAGGTTTAAGCCACTGTTAAAAGGATCTTCGGGATTATCTAGTTGTAAATAACCGTCACCATCGGAAAGAATAGCAAAAATTGATTGGAAATTCTCATTTACTGCGTCGAAAGCTTCTTTAAATGCTTTTTGACGGAGGGTGGTAAAGTTTTCAATTCTTAATAATAATTCTGTCCGTTCACCTTCCAAAGTCTCTAATTTTTCGGTAAGTTCTTGAAGACGACCTTGGACTTTATCGAATTCTTCCAAAGCTAACATATTCACAGGTTCCATTGCCTGTAAACGTTTACCTAAACTCCGCAATTCTTTTTGTAAGTCTTCTAAATCAACTTTATTGGGAACTTCTGGGAGGGGACTGGGTAATTCTGCACCTAAATCTCGCAATTGGTTTTGCAGTGCTGTTAAATCTTCCCGGCGTTTTTGTTGAGTTTCTTGCAGTTTCTCAATTTCCCATTGTAATTGTTGTTGACGCAATAAGAGCGATCGCAATTCGGTTTCTGCTGTATCTCGATTTTTCTTTTCTTCCCCTAAATTCTCTTCTAATTTTCGCAAATTAGCCTGAATTGTGGTAATTAAATTATTCAATTCTTCAACTTGACTATTAACTGTTGCTTGTTGCTGTTTTCCTGTCGTTTCTTCTTGTTGATATTGAATAACTCTGGTTTGGGATTCTTCTATTTTTTCTTGTAATCGTTGTTGTTGATTTTCGAGATTTTTTAATTGTTGTTGAACATCTCTTAACGCGGTTTCCCGTTGTTGTAATTCCTGTTCCTGGTTTTTAATAATAGCTTGGATTTGTTGCCATTCGCTGGGAGTTTGGGAAGATTCCAACTCAGCTAAAGTATGTCGCAAATGTTGTAATTGAGTTTCTTGTTCTGGTAATTCCCGATTTAAAACTTCTAACCGGGATTGTGCAGATGTGAATTTTTGGGTATTTTGGGAAAGTTGAGAACGAGTATTTTCTAACTGCGTTGTTAAACTCTTAATCTCTTTCTTTAACTGTTCTAAATATAATTGTTGTTCTCTCCGTCCTTGACGTGCTTCCGTTAATTCTAGAGTTAATGTTTTAGTGCGAGTTCCTAAATTAGAAATTGCTTCTCCACAACGTTCTAAAATCCGGTCAATATCTATTAAGCGAGATTTCAAATTAGCGACTTCCTGAGATTCCCCGGCTTCACCGTTATCAAAGCGTAAAGATGAACGTTGACTACTACTACCCCCAGTCATTGCTCCGCTAGTTTCTAATAATTCCCCTTGTAAGGTGACTATGCGATATAGTCCCATATTTTTCCGAGCTTGGGCAAGAGTCGCAAATACTACCGTTGCACCAAAAACATAGGCAAATACATCATGATAACGGCGATCGCATTCTACCAAATTTACCGCATAATTAACAAAACCATCAGCTAAATGCAGAGTTGCATCTTGGGTAAATCTCGGGACTTTAACCTTATTTAAAGGTAAAAAAGTTGCCCTTCCTGCCCGTTTTTGTTTCAACAGTTCAATTCCCGCCGATGCCACACTATCATCTTCAACGACAATATGCCCTAAACGTCCACCAGCAGCCATTTCCAATGCTAATTGATATTTGGGATCTACCTTACCCAACTGCACCACCAAACCACATAAACCGGGCATTTCCGACTGTAAAATCACCTTACTTGCTTGTGTTCCTTGTATTTCCTGTTGCGCTTGAGTTTGTGCCTCTAACTTATCTAATTGACGTTGTTTATCTCGTTGTTCTTGTAAAAGTCGCTTTTGAGTATCTTGTTGAATTTGTAACTCTTGTTCCGTCGCAGCGAGATTTTCCGCTAAATTTTGAATGGGTTGGGTAGAAGCATTAAATTCCGTTTCCAACCGCACACATTCAACTTGCTTTGCAGTTAATTCCGGTTCTAAAGTTGCAATTAATTGAGATTGTTCAGAAATCAATTCTTGTAATTGAGTATTGCGTTCCTGTAATTGCGCTTGTTCAGTGCGTTGGGGTTCGAGAATATGCAGCAAAGATTCCATTTGCCGATTTAAAGCTGTTTGTTGTTGTACCCAAGCTTCCGAAGCCGAGGCAATTTTCGCAGCAGCTTGACGAGAAGATTCTAAATTTTGTTGAGCGGTGTCACGTTCTGATTGTAGAGACGTTCCATGGAACGTCTCTACATTATGACTTTTTATAGCTTCCTCTAAAGCAAGTTGATATTGTTGAATTTCTTGATAAGTTTGATTTAATCGCTTTGTGGATTCTTGAATAGATGCTTCCAACTCCCGTTGTTGACGTTGGAGTTGTTTCCGTTCCGCTTCTTGGGTAGCGAGATTTGATTGAACAGACAGAAGTTCCTCTTCCCCCAAAGCCTTTACCCGGAGATTGAGTTGATCTAACTCAGTAGTTTTTTGATCAATTTGAGAATTAGTTGTATTTAACTGAGTAGTAAAATCACTGAAATTGCGATCGCCCTCTTGAACTTGTGCAACTAGCTTTTCTTGCTGTGCTTGGAGAGAACGCCAAGATAATACAGATTCCCAAGACTGCTTTTGGATAAATTCAATTTTCAATAATTGATACTTTTCCGCCTTAGCCTTATCTTGAGAAAGGCGATCGCATTGTATACTTAACTCAGTCTGAATAATCCGACAACTATCCTCCTTATCCTTCACCTCATCCAAAGTAGACCTAGCTTGGATAATCTTCCGATCATAAGTCGCCACCCCAGCCAACTCATCAATAATTTCCCGACGTTCCCGCGCATTCATCGAGATAATACTCGTCACATCCCCCTGCAATACTACATTATACCCTTCAGGATAAATCCGTAACTCCTCCAAATCCTCATGTAACTCAGTCAAAGTACAAGCCACACCATTAATATAATAATTAGACGTATACCCCCCCTGCTGAGACACCCGCAACCGCCGAGTAACACTCCACTCAGACGATTTTGGATTTTGGATTTTAGATTTTGGATTTTCCCCTACTTCCCCTACTTCCCCTACCTCCCCCACTTCCCCTACTTCCCCTACCTCCCCTACCTCTCCCACATCCTCCCTCTGTGCCTCCGCACCTCTGCGAGAGACATCTGAAATATCAAAAGTCACAGTTACACTAGCTTCCAGCGCCGAACGCCCCTTATGTTTTTGAGCATTATTCACCAAATCCGGTAAACGTTCCGCCCGCATACCCTTAGAACTAGCCAGTCCCAAGCAAAACAGCAACGCATCAAGAATATTTGATTTTCCAGAACCATTTGGGCCAGATATGACGGTACACCCCGGTAGGAGAGGAACAGCAGTAGTCCCACCGAAGGATTTAAAATTGGTAAGTTCAACGCGCTTGACGTATACCATGAGTCACTGGTTAACTGGAAAAGAGGTTAAGTAAACAAGTGTACCAATTATTTATCCTTTCGTGACTAGGAAAGAGGGGAAATTTGGTAATTGATATGCTGTGGGTTCTGGGTATTTAATTGGTCATACTCTAAATGTATGGCGACAATATATTTTAAACGAACCACAGAGACACAGAGGACACAGAGGGAAATACAAGGGGGTTGTTTACATCTGGTTTAAAATTGCTATATGTTAAGTTGCTCATAGATGTATTTATGGAAATTCAAACGCCAGATTGGGTTAAACACGCGGTTTTCTATCAAATCTTTCCTGATAGATTTGCCAGAAGTCAACGTTCCCGTGACAGTTTCTTAAATAATAGCAATTTGGAAGCCTGGGATGCACCACCTACTCTCCAAGGTTACAAAGGTGGTGATTTATGGGGGGTGCTGGAAGAATTAGACTATATTCAAAGTTTAGGGATTACGGCAATTTACTTTACACCCATTTTTCAATCTGCTAGTAATCATCGTTATCATACCCATGATTATTACCAAGTTGATCCCATGTTGGGGGGAAATCAGGCGTTACGAGAATTACTAGATGCAGCCCATTCACGAAATATCAAAATAGTTCTTGATGGCGTATTTAATCATTCTAGCCGAGGCTTTTTCTTTTTTCATGATGTGTTAGAAAATGGTTCTAATTCTCCTTGGGTAAATTGGTTTAAAATTCAAGACTGGCCGCTTGCACCTTATGATGGACAATTACCTGCTAACTATGATTCTTGGATAGGAATTCGCTCTTTACCAACCTTTAATCATGATCATCCAGATGTAAGAGAATACATCATGAAAATTGCCGAATATTGGTTAGAATTTGGCATTGATGGTTGGCGTTTAGATGTACCCAATGAGATTAAAACTCCTGGTTTTTGGCAAGAATTTCGTCAACGAGTTAAAGCCATTAATCCAGAGGCTTATATTGTCGGTGAAATCTGGTCAGATGCCCGTGAATGGCTCGATGGTACACAGTTTGACGGGGTGATGAATTATTTATTTAATGAAGCTGCCATTGCCTTTGCAGTAGGCGATAAAGTCGTATTAGAACACGTCAAATATCGGGATTGTCCTCCCTATCCTGCCCTAGATGCGACTGAATATGCAGCCAAAATTCACAGTCTTTTAGAACTGTATCCTTGGGAAATTCAACTAACACAATTAAACCTTCTTAGTAGCCATGATACAGCCAGATTAATGAGTATTGCTGACAGTGATCAAGCAAGTGTAGAATTATGTAATCTCTTATTATTCACTTTTCCTGGTGCGCCTAGTATTTACTATGGTGATGAAGTGGGTTTACCTGGAGGAATAGATCCTGATTGTCGCCGTGTTTTCCCTCCTGAATCTGACTGGAATTCCAAAATTTTAAATACTCATAAACAATTAATTGCTATTCGGCAAAATTATCCGGCTTTGCGAATTGGCAAATACCAAGTTCTCTATGCAAAAGAAACAGTTTATGTATTTGCGCGAATTTTAGAAAGTGAAGAATTAATTATTGCTGTGAATATAGGAACTGAAACTATTACAGTCAACCTAGATTGTAGTAGTTTACAAAGTAAACCAAATCAAGTTTTATTTGGGAATGGGGAAATTATCTGGAAAGAGGAAAATGTTTGTTTAATTATTCCTCCCCGTAGTGGTTTGATTTGGGGATAAATGTTAAAATGTCAGTTGGGAATGGTGAGTGATATTTTTTTTGCCGGTGGTGGGTATTCTATATCGTAGGAGTGATGCTGCAATTTGGATAACAGCAATTTTTGAAGTATGGCTAATTTAGGGAATGATTACTTAGTTCAGCGCGGTAAGCAGATTGAGCGAAAGAAAAGAATTGTTACATATATTGGAATGGTTTCATTTGGTGGTTCAATGTTGTTTGGAGGGGTTAATACCATCAAACAGGCTTGGGAAAAACCTAAGCAAGCAGTAGTTCAATCGGCTGAAACTGAGTTGCAAAAACAGATTAAGGGGTATGAGTTAGTTTTGCAGCGTGAACCAAATAATCAAACAGCTTTAGAGAAGTTGTCCATTATGCGGTTAAGGTCGGGGGATAATCAGGGAGGGATTGTCCTAATTGAGAAGTTAATAAAATTACATCCAGATAGACAGGATTATAAAACTGTGCTGGCAGATGTCAAGAAGAAAATGGGAGAGTAAAACTTATATCATAATTGTTTATAATGTAGTTTGATGAGATATAAAACTATATCTCGTCTTAGAGGGTGTTTGAAAAGTCCCTTATGGTGTATCGAATATTTTTAGATCCCCCTAAATCCCCCTTAAAAAGGGGGACTTTGACTCTAGTTCCCCCCTTGCTAAGGGGGGTTAGGGGGGATCTGTAAGTGCCTAAAATCACAACCTAAGACTTTTCAAACACCCTCTTAGCTAACACCAAACATATTCTTCCAAAATGGAAAATTATGGACACCCTGAAACTTGCTCCTTCAACACAGTTACCAGATCATACTCAATTACCCTGTGAAGATGGAAATTTCGTGAAAAATTTTCAAGAACATCCTCAAAGTATTCTGTTAACAGAATCTATCTGGTCAAAATTACAAGCAATTCATCCAGATAAGCAATTTTGCATAGGACAAGATAGCGGTATTTATTGGCGGATTACAGAACCACCAGAACGAGGTGCAGAAGCGCCAGATTGGTTTTATGTTCCTGATGTGCCACCGGCTCTAAATGGTCAAATGCGCCGTTCTTATGTGATGTGGCAAGAATTAGTTGCTCCCCTAATTGTCATTGAATTTGTATCAGGTAATGGTAGAGAAGAAAGGGACGAAACTCCATATCAAGGAAAATTTTGGGTTTATGAAAAAGCGATTAGAGTACCTTTTTACGGTATTTATGAAGAAAAGAAATCATTATTAGAATTATATCATTTAATCGAAGGACAATATCACCTGATGCCACCTAATGCAAGGGGTCATTATGTGATTGAAAAAATGGGTGTTGAATTAGGAATTTGGCAAGGAACATATAAAAATGTCGAGTTACCTTGGTTAAGGTGGTGGGATTTAGCAGGAAATTTCTTGTTAACAGGAGAAGAACAAGCTGAACAAGAAAAACAACGGGCAGAACAGGAAAAACAACGGGCTGAACAGGAAAAACAACGGGCTGATAAATTAGCAGCGAAATTGCGAGAATTAGGCGTTGAATTTGATGATTGAGTAATCTGATATGATGTAAAACCTCTATCCCGCAAGGAACTCAAGTTCCTTGCTAATAGCGAAAGTCATCTAAAGATGACTAAATATTAGAGGATGTTTTAAAAGTTTTTAATGTGTAAACAGACCCCTCTCCAAACCTCTCCCCTACCAGGGGAGAGGCTTTAAAACCCCCATTCCCTTGTAGGGAAGGGGGGGAGGGGGGTTAGGTTTTTGGAGATTATGGGTTTCATATAATACTTTTCAAACAACCTCTTAGAAAAGTTTATTAGTCCGTTTTAACGGACTTGAACTATTAGACTGGGAATTAATTCCCAGGCGGGTTAGAGGATGTTTGAAAAGTTTTGAATGTATAAATTGACCCCTCTCCAAACCTCTCCCCGACGCGGGGAGAGGCTTTGAAAACCCCATTCCCTGGTAGGGAAGGGGGGCAGGGGGGTTAGGTTTTTGGAGATTATGGGTTTCATCTGATACTTTTCAAACAACCTCTTATGGGTTTTACGTTAAGTTGACACCAATGAGCATTGTTGAACCCAGGTTGTTAAAAAATTAATAAAGTTTTGAACAGGTTATTTATTGAGTTTTTAAGTAATTAATAAATTCTGTGACTCCATCATATTGATCATGGTAGTCAATATACTGATTTAACACTTGTACATCTAAATCTGGTAATAATTGACTTTGATTAACCTGATTATATTCACCATTTTCTAAAGCATAGATTTTTAATAATCCATCTTCCCAAACCCAAACTTCAGGAATACCAATTCGTTTATATATTTCTAATATTTTTATATTTCCACTGGTAAAAATTACCTCAATAATTAAATCGGGAATGTCTTTTTTACTATGAAAAATATAGGATTCATCAGGTTCTTTACGTCCAGTTATATTTTTATTTCCTAAAGTGGCACTACCTCTAGCATAAAATCTAACTCTTTTTTCTCTACAGTATGCTTCTAACAATAAACTAATTGTTCTTTTGTAATATTCATGTTCTTGTCCTAAATTCATAATAATTTCTAATTCTTCATCTAAATAAATAAATCTTATCCCCTCAATATCTTGAAAGGTGGTTTCTATTTGCTCAAATTTTTCCCAAGTAATTCCTGTAAGAATTAAATGATTATTTGGTACAATAGCTTTTTGTAATGTAGTTGTCATAGTTTTTATTCCTCAAATACAAATTATGGAAGCGGTGACTGCGGTGAGTATGTAGAGAAGAATCAATTGCGTTTCTAAAATCACTTGGATACTTGTTAATAATTGTATCATAAAATATGGATAGATTATAGCAGGAGTCAAGGGATTGATACTGACATTTTCATGTCAATTGTAAAGATCTGTGAAAATTAACATTACTATATCCAGAAAGTGATAGATTTTTGGAAATTGTGGGTACTCTCTATATATAGGTAGGGGTAATTGAGGGGGTTAGGGGGTTAAGCAAGCGATCGCACTCATGGAAAAACTGGTAAAATTACATCCAGACAGATCAACAACAACTTGATAATATAAAAAAAGAAATTGACATTATGGATAATTCTAACTTATCAGCTTCATCGAAACTAATTTGTATAGATTTAGGATGTGGAACTCATAAAGCTGAAGGTTTTATAGGTGTAGATTTAGTTGCTGCTGATGGTGTAGATGTTATTGCTAATTTGAATGGACATTTTCCATTTCCAGATAATAGTGTTGATTTTATCAAAGCACATGATATTATTGGGCATCTGCCTGATAGAATCCACACAATGAATGAAATCTGGAGAATATTAAAGCCAGATGGAATAGTTGACATTAGTGTACCATCAACTGATGGCAGAGGGGCATTTCAAGATCCTACCCATGTCAGTTTTTGGAATATTAATTCCTTTATGTATTATTGCCAAGAATTTCCTCCTTATTTAGCACTTTGTCAAAGTCATTATGGTTTTAAAGGGGAATTTAGTATTGTTAGCATTGATGAGAAAAATTCGGGAAATCAAGTTATTCAAGTTCATGCTGTATTAAAAGCTATAAAATCAGAAGAAA
Organism: Dolichospermum sp. UHCC 0315A; assembly: GCF_008121535.1. Taxonomy (GTDB): domain Bacteria; phylum Cyanobacteriota; class Cyanobacteriia; order Cyanobacteriales; family Nostocaceae; genus Dolichospermum; species Dolichospermum lemmermannii. The sequence goes on along the minus strand of NZ_CP043056.1, from coordinate 3,196,792 downwards.
ACAACTATCAACTGAATTTTAAAAATATTAATTTTATCATCTTCCCAGATTGGAGTCAATCTATAGAAGTAATATTTGCACAATTACTAAATGTATGTCAGTCCATTATTGATCACCCTAATAATAGTGATATTGCCTTACTTATTGATATCCAAAATACCAATTTAGAAGATGCGAACTTCTTATTAGCAGATGTTTTACTTAATCTTTGTTATCAAGGAAATATAGAAACTGATGACGATAAATTACCACAATTTAATTTATTCAAAACAAATTCACGAGAAGAATATAAAGGCTTATTGCCAATTTTACACTCTAGAATTATTTTAGAAAGTGAAAACAAAGAATTTATTAATCAAATAGGATTAGAATTACCTTGTTGGACTTTAGAAGAATTGAATAATAAAACTATTGAGATAAACAGAAATAAAATCTCAATATTGCAGCAAGTCGAAAATATTACTAATTTACTTGATCACAATATCATCATTAGGCCAAATTCAGGTAATGATAATCCCCTTTGGCAATACTTTTGTCAAAATCAAGGGAGATTAATCCACAAATGGCATCACTATTTTGATATTTACCACAATCATTTTTCTCGTTTTAGAAAATCACCTGTAAAAATCTTGGAAATTGGTGTATTTCACGGTGGTTCATTACAGATGTGGAAAAATTATTTTGGTGAAGCGGCACATATTTACGGAATTGATATTGACCCAAGATGTCAAGAATTAGAGGAAGATCGCATTAAAATTTTTATTGGTAGTCAGACAGATAGAGATTTTCTGCAATATGTAAGAAATACAATAGGAACAGTTGATATTATTATTGACGATGGTGGTCATACAATGGAACAACAAATATGTTCGTTTGAAGAATTATACCCGGCAGTTCAAGAAAGAGGAATATATTTAGTTGAAGATTTACATACAAGCTACTGGTCAGGATATGGTGGTGGCTATAAAAAAGAATGTACTTTCATTGAGTATGCTAAAAATTTTATTGATCAACTTAATGCTTGGCATTCACAAGATCACGAACTAACACCATCTCATTTAACAAAAACTTGTACTGGACTTCATTTCTATGATAGTGTGTTAGTAATTGAAAAGTATCCAAATCATTATAAACCAAAGACATCAATGACCGGCAAATTTTCCTTTTAATGTGAGTATTGCAAATATTGAGATTACGTTTTTCAAAAGCAAAATTTTATGAATACCTGGCAATTAAGAACCCCCATAGAAACTGATGATGATAAATTACCACAATTTAATTTATTCAAAGCAAATTCACTAGAGGAATATAAAGCTTTGGCTAAAACACAACAGGCTATTAATATCACAGAATTATTGAATAATACTATTCATTTACTGGATAAAAATACAAATAAAATCAATCTCCAAAATACAACTCTAGTCACCATATCTTCCGTAGACATAGAACTTACGTTACTAAGTTTAGTAATTTCCAATTTAAACGCAAACTTTAATAGAATATTATTCTTTACATCTGAGGAAATTGATCAAAAATACCTCGAACTTTTTCCCCAATTAGAAATTATTAAAATTCATCCTATCAAGAGTTTAGTTGAATATAGCAGATTTATAATCAAAGAGCTTAATTCATTTATAGAGACTGAATTTTGCTTAGTTACACAGGGAGATGGTTTTATTATCAATCCTCAGTTGTGGTCAGAGGAATTTTTAAATTATGATTATGTTAGCGCACCTTGGCGCAAACAATCTCATTTGGTTAATTCTGAAGGTAAAACTGTAGATATACTTGACTTAACTAAAAATAGGGTAGGAAATGGTGGTTTTTCTTTAAGAAGTAAAAAGTTACTAGAATTATCTTCACAATTAGATTTTGATCATATAAAAACCACGTCTTTATCAGAAGATTTGATTATCTGTCATTATTTTTATGACTGGTTTAAAGATCAAGGTATTAAATTTGCACCTTTAGAAGTTGCTATTAAATTTAGTTTTGAACAACCCATAGAAGAAATTGAAAACTTCTCTTGGGAAAACACCTTTGGATTTCATGGAAAACCTCATGTTATCTCTGTCTTAAATAAATTATCGCAAGATTGGTATGGATATTTTAATTCAGAAAAATACCAAAACAGCAACCTTATAAATGACTTGAAATTACAAGAAATTAATATAGTGATTTTCCCAGATTGGTCAGTAGATGAAGACGATTTAGGCTGGGAATTACAGCAAGTTATTCAAATTTTAGCAAATCATTCTAAAAAGAAAAAAATTACTCTGATTATCCACACAGGTAATATTGCTATTGAAGATGCAGAAATGTTTTTATCTAGTGTAGCTATGAATCTGTTAATGGAAGATTTAGATATTAGCGATACCATAGATATTTCTCTGGTAGGTAAACTAGGGGATATGCAATGGCAATCTTTATTACCTCAAATTTATGGCAGAGTGATTTTGGATCATGAAGATAAAATAGTCTTAGCACAAGCACCAGTTAGCAAGTTAAAAAGTTATCAAATAGATAACTTAATTAATCAACTTTGAGGGAATATTTTACAAGTGTTTGGTGGTGTATTCAAAATCTCAGCTAGTAATCATGGACTATCAAAAATTTCCAATTCAATTACCTCAACTATTTACAGCACTTCCCGGTGTTATGAGGTACATATCTAGCGGGCAAGATGCCCGCACTACAAGAGTTTCATGATTCAACTTTGTACCTCATAAGAGCGGAAACCGCTGTAATGGTTTCTTCTAACCAAAGATAATCGTCAATCTCATACAGTTGTTGTAGTTGATTTTGTGTTATGTTTAATATAAGGGACTTCCAATTAAAAAAATACCCAAAAATTTCTTGTAGTGCGGGCATCTTGCCCGCTAAATATGTACCTCATAACAATTTCTGTTCATCATTCATAAAATTATCCCCTCCTTTCTGACATTCATAAAAAAAGGAGTATTTTTAGAATTAAAATCTTTAGTTTCAGCAAAAACACGAGAAATAACTAAGTCACATTCTAAGGATAGTTCAGAAATAAAAATGCTAGTTTTTTCGATTTCTTGAGAATAGTTAAACGGTTTTTTTAAAACAATTAAAATATCTACATCAGAATCAGCATGATGATCACCTCTAGCGCGAGAACCAAACAAGATAACTTGATCTAAATTATCTTGATAGGTTTTTTGGACGAATGTTTTAATTTTTGCTAGAATTTTATTTACTGTTAGAACTTTGATTAATTAAACTAAGAGGGTGTTTGAAAAGTTTTGAATGTATAGACTGACCCCTCTCCAAACCTCTCCCCTGCAAGGGGAGAGGCTTTAAAACCCCCATTCCCTTGCAGGGAAGGGGGGTAGGGGGGTTAGGTTTTTGGAGATTACCGATTTGATATAATACTTTTCAAACAACCTCTAAGCTATTTTTGACGATAAGCATCACTACGATGTTTGATCTTAACCACATTTATTAATAAAATGCAATTCTTTCTGGTAATCTTCCCAGGATATTGTACCGTTTACCTTTGCGTCTTCTAATTCAGCAACCGCATCTGCGATATCCTCCGCATCTTCACGATCAGAAATATTTAACAGTTCTAAAACATCTTCCAATGTGTCTTCATAAACTTGTTCTAATCTTTCATAAATTGCTTTCAATAAAACCTGTTTTCTACTTGTCGTTTCCATTTTTACACCTATTTATAGTAAAATATTACAGAGATGGTAATTTTCTCCTTAGAGGATGTTTGAAAAGTGGTATTCCGTAATTTTCATCACATTCCTACCCCCCTTTCCCCTTGTAAAAGGGGGAAACAATAAAAATCCAGTTCCCTCCCCTTTACAAGGGGAGGGTTAGGGTGGGGTAAAAAATATTTGATACATCAACCATAACTTTTCAAACACCCTCTTATATTCCTCATTATAATCAAAGTTACCATAAATGTTGGGTTTCCTTGCGTCAACCCAACCTACTTATTTTCTGCTATCAACATACTTTTGCCACATTTGCTGATAAGCATTTTCCATTTCCCGCGCAAATTTCTGACCATTCCATAGCGGTGATGTTTGTCTTGACTTTCGCAATTTCCACACAATTTCTTGTCTTAATTTCTCATCCTTACCCAACCTCACACCCCACTCGACATACTCTTCATCACTCCAAGCTAAACCTTCAGTTACACCCACATTCATCATCATTGTATAGCTGTTCCGGGCTGCAAATTGTTCCCCCACTCTTGTCACTATAGGTATACCCATCCATAATGTTTCTAGGGTTGTGGTTGCACCATTATAGGGATAGGTATCTAAGACGATATCTGCAATGGCTAAATTGGCGCGGTGTTCCATGTCTGTAGGTGCAGAGGGTAAAAACCTAAAACATTCTAAATCAAGTCCTTCGGCTTCAGCAAGGGGAGCAATAAAATTTTGCAGATCTTCATGATTGCTGCGAAAACTTTTCAGCAGAAAATAACTATTAGGAACTTGTTTGATAATTTGCATTTGTAACCGGATATTATCGGGATTACGTTTTAATCCAGTTTGAGAACTAAAATAAATAATCCCATCATTAGGAATATCTAAAGATTCTCTACTGATAGTTGGTGTTCCCACAGTAAAGCCATCAATACCAATATAATTTTGCGGGAGTCGCCAAATCTTTTCTGTATAATAATCCTGTGCTGATTCTGGTAAAACATAGTTATCAGCAATAAAATAATCAACCTTGGGGAAACCAGTAGCATCATACCCTAACCAACTAACTTGAATCGGTGCGGGTTTCAAAGCTAAAATAACACAATTACTATAGGAAGTTAAACTATCTAAATCAACTAAAATATCTATTTCATCTTCATTTATTTTATCTGCAATTGTCACTATGGGCGGGCATAATTGATGAAAATGATCACCAAATTCGTTTTGATAAGCTTGTTGTTGTGGATCGTAAATTCTCTCCCTTAAAGAATATAAATGAATATCAAATTCTTGGCGATTATGATATTTTAATAACCACCAAGCTAGATAACCGACAGAATGAGAAATAAAACACTCTGATACATAGCCGATTCTTAAAGGACGCTCACTCAAAGCAGGACGAGGTGTATTCAAACGCTGTTGATAAATGTTAATCTCTTGAGAATACTCTTTCCAGATCATTTTTTGACATAAAGCAGCTAATCCATTACGAATTAATCTATTTTCATGGGGATTATCTTCCATGTATAAGAAAAGGTGACCCATGGCTAATATCTCAATCAAACTTTTGCTTTCTGTTTGATTGTTAACGAGATCAGATAAAAGTTGTTTATATTGTTGGTAAATCTGAACCGCTTGTTCTGGATAATCAAGAGACTGTAAAAATCCTGTTAGTAAGAAGTGAGTACCGAGAATTTTATCAATTGGTTCTTGAGCAATTTCTAAATATTTGTTTGCCCAATCAATAGACTCTTTATTATAAGATCCTGATAGACTTTGCAGAGAAAAAATAATTTTGCCAAGACAAGCTAAATTATTGGGTCTTAGGTTGTAGGCAATTTTCGCAAAATAAAGTGACATCTGGTAGTCGAAAAAATGACTATAGGCATCAGCTTTATGTATCAATAATTGAATAATAGTTTCAGAATTTATTAAATAGGGTATAAAGGCTTCTACTAATTTATCTATAAACGCAGGAGGATTAACTGGGTTAGGACGAAGCAACTTCTCAATCACTTGCACTAATAATTTCTCATCAAAAATAGGGGGTTCTATTAGTTCGGATATAATGGCAATTAATTGATTAACATTTGTTTGCAAATCCTCAATCTTTAAATCAATATTTAGTTCAATTATTTTTAAAAGATTATTAATATCACCAGGGACAAATTCTCTAATGTGTTGACGAATTACCCAAGCCAGTTGACATTGAGAATCTGTTTCCTGTTGTTGGGCAGCATTGAATAAAACTTCTGTTAATTGCAGTAGCCATTGTTCCGATTCTTCCTCTCCAAATTCTAGCAGTGGAGTCATCCAGACTATCTGCGCTTCTTCTTCTCTTCCTGCTAATAACAAAGCTAGTCCTAAATACCAATAATTAGTAACTTCCTGGGGATTCTCTGTAATATTTTGTTCATATTCTTGAATGCTTAATAAGCTTGGATTAGCAGAAATTTGATTATTTAAGTTGGTGGTAATCATTGAAAACTTTGAAAGGATGAATACACAAGTCTAAATTAATATTAGTTTTGTCCGTTAGAGGTTGTTTCAAAAGTATTATATGAAACCCATAATCTCCAAAAACCTAACCCCCCTCCCCCCCTTCCCTACAAGGGAATGGGGGGTTTTAAAGCCTCTCCCCTGGTAGGGGAGAGGTTTGGAGAGGGGTCTGTTTACACATTAAAAACTTTTAAAACATCCTCTTAGAAACATAAATCAACATCAAAAGCAGGGATTAACACAGTTAACCCCCACAAGATGTGAAAAAATCCGACAAAAAAATCCTATATCATTCACAAAAATAAAGCATTCAACTTTATTTCATGATGACACCAGTTGCACAGGAGGCCGCAGCGTTAGTAGTCAGGGTAAATGTGGGAGCAGTGCCAGAAACTCCGGTTGTCATACAAGCAGCAGTGGCTGTTTGCCCAGATGAGAGAACAGTAACATTACCAGCATAAGCTCTAAGAGTGCCTTGTTCATTCAGTATAGGTGCTGCGTTAAAAACAGTAGAACTTGCGCCTGTAGTTGCAGCAGGAATTGTATAACCATAGTATTCACTCGTAGTAAGACCAATTTGCAGCGCCGCGGTATCGGTAGCAAAGTTTATATTTTCCATACGGTGAGCTTGTTGCGCTCTGTTGACTGCACCAACAAAGTTTTTCGCTTCCGTTTGTTTAGCTTTTGCTGCTTGGCTGAGGAAAGAAGGTAGAGCAATAGCGGATAGAATACCGATGATGATAATAACAACTAACAGTTCAATAAGGGTGAAACCTTCGCTATCTTTCTTTTTGCTGAGGATTTGTTGGATGAATTTGGCTTTTAGTTCGGTTTTCATGGTATTTTTCCTTGATTTGGAGTATTGTTCGTTTCTTGATGGAAATAACTTACCCCATTCCGATCAATTTCATATCACTTCCAGGAAAAAACTTTTTTCCCCATCTGTTCAACAGTTCTAACTGGGGGTTAAAAATAGGCTAAAATCCTTATATAGACGTACTTTCACTATCTAAAAGCTGAAAATAGACATGGCTACTATCCCTCGTTCCCTAGCTCTACCGGGGAATAGACTCCAAAAAGCTGTGGCTCTACTATACTTGATTCGAGGCAGAGCCTCACATCTACATTCCCAGTCAGAGACTGGGAACGAGTTGAATATACCCAGTTCTGAATTTCCCCATGACGATTATAAAAAAGCAATTACCAAATTTCTGGAAATTTACGAAAAATCCGAGCCTATCCCAGCGATTAATGCTAATTGGGATTGGTATGACCCTATTTTTCATCTTCTTAGCCTTTTTTGCTCCTGTTTTCCAAAGTTGGGGATGGTTGCAAAATCCCAGAGAGTTTCTCTCTAACCCTATTCATGAACCACCTTCGGCCAAACATTGGTTTGGCACAAGCCGTTTGGGTTATGATGTCTTTTCTCGCAGTGTGTTTGGTGTACAAGCCGCGCTGCAAGTTGTGACTTTAGCGACATCATTGAGCATGATTATCGGTGTACCTTTGGGCATGGTCAGCGGTTATTTGGGGGGAAAATTGGATAAAGCCCTATTATTTCTTATGGATAGTATTTATACTTTACCAGGCTTGTTACTGTCAGTAACATTGGCTTTTGTCGTGGGACGAGGAATCTTAAATGCAGCGATCGCTATTAGTATAGCTTACGTTCCCCAATATTATCGCGTTGTCCGTAACCACACTGTCAGCGTCAAAACTGAAGTATATATAGAAGCTGCACAAGCCATGGGTGCTTCTACCTGGGTTGTCTTATCAAGGTATCTATTTTTCAATGTTATTCAAAGCGTCCCCGTCCTCTTTACCCTCAACGCCGCAGATGCCATCTTAGTTTTAGGCGGGTTAGGATTTTTAGGGTTAGGATTACCCGAAGACGTGCCAGAATGGGGATATGATTTAAAACAAGCTCTAGAAGCACTACCTACAGGCATTTGGTGGACTACCCTGTTTCCTGGTTTAGCAATGACAACTTTGGTGGTAGGGTTATCACTACTTGGTGAGGGGTTGAATGAATTTGTCAATCCTCGTCTAAGAAGAGAAAATAGGCAATAGTCAGTTGTCAGTAGGGGCGAAGCATTTGGAAGATAAATTATCGGTCATTGCCAAAAATAGTTCTCCAAATGCTTCGCCCGTACAGTTGTTAGTTGTCAGAGGGTGTTTGAAAAGTTTTGAATGTATAGACTGACCCCTCTCCAAACCTCTCCCCTGCAAGGGGAGAGGCTTTAAAACCCCCATTCCCTTGCAGGGAAGGGGGGTAGGGGGGTTAGGTTTTTGGAGATTACCGATTTGATATAATACTTTTCAAACAACCTCTCAGTAGGGGCGAAGCATTTGGAAGATAAATTATCGGTCATTGCCAAAAATAGTTCTCCAAATGCTTCGCCCGTACAGTTGTTAGTTGTCAACCAACAAAAATTTAATTATTACTGAGAGAGTTTTGTGAACGATAATATTACTTTAATTGCGGCTGCTACAGGTGGATTTATGGTTTCTCTAGCCTTATCTGGTATTTTAAAAGGTGCGCCAATCGCAAATTGGCAACAGGCACATAATAATTTACACCCCATTGTCAACGTGCAAATTATAAGAGACTAGGCTGAAAACCCTTGAAGTTGAGTTTTGGAGCGTGGCGGAAAAACTCAACTGTCCTTTAGGCAAGGGATGAAAGCCAGATAGAGGCTTCAGCCTCCACAGAAAATTTTTCCTGTTGACAAGATTATGTTCCGTGCGTTAGCATAGCTTCGTGGTGTTTAGGTCGAAACCATGATAATTTACGAGTTCAAAGTCAAAGGAAAAGATAAGCAATATCGCGCAATAGATGAGGCTATTCGTGCATCTCAGTTCATCCAAAATAAATGTTTAAGATATTGGATGGATAACAAAGGTGCGACGAAATATGATCTCAATAAATATTGCGCGATTTTGGCATCTGAATTTCCTTTCGCTGATGAACTTAATTCAATGGCAAGACAATCTGCTGCGGAGCGTTCTTGGAGTGCAATAGCTCGGTTTTACGATAATTGTAAAAAGAAAGTTAAGGGTAAAAAGGGATTTCCAAAATTCAAAAAGAATTGCCGTTCAGTTGAATATAAGGTTAGCGGCTGGAAGTTATCTGAAACCAGAAAAGCAATTACTTTTTCTGATAAAAAAGGTATAGGTACTCTGAAATTAAAAGGTACTTATGATCTTAATTTCTATGACATCAAACAAATTAAGCGAGTTCGTTTAGTCCGTCGGGCTGATGGATATTATGCCCAATTTGCAATTGATGTCAAAATTAGAATTGAATCTCAACCAACGAATCAAATAGTTGGCTTAGATGTGGGCTTAAAATATTTCATTGCCGATTCAAAAGGTAATGTAGAGCCTGCTCCACAATTCTATAGAAAGTCAGAAAAGCAATTAAGTCGAGCTAATCGCAAAAAATCCAAGAAGTTCAGTAGAGATAAAAAGAAAGCTAAACAACCACAATCCAAGAACTATATAAAAGCTAAAAATAGGTATGCCCGTAAACATTTAAGAGTAAGTAGGCAGCGAAAAGAATATTGCAAGAGATTAGCGTATTCCGTGATCCAATCTAACGATTTGGTAGCCTATGAAGACTTAAATATTAAAGGCATGGCGAGAAACCGACATTTAGCTAAATCAATTTCTGATGCTGGCTGGGCAACTTTTCGGCAATGGTTAGAATATTTTGGACTCAAATATGGGAAGGCAACAGTTGCTGTTCCTCCCCATAATACTTCTCAAAATTGTGCTAATTGTGGTCAAAAAGTCAAAAAATCCCTATCAACTAGAACCCATAATTGTCATCATTGTGGGTTCGTAGAAGATAGAGATATTAACGCCAGTATCAACATCCTAAGATTAGGATTAACTACGGTAGGGCATACCGGAAGCTACGCTACAGGAGATTTGCCCTCTTGGGCGATTGGTGCAAACCTGTCGTCTAACGGCGAGTCTGTGAATGTAGAATCCCCGCGTCTTTAGACCGGGGAGTGTCAACAGTAAAAATAAAATAAATTAAAATTATGCAGCAAGTAATTGGTATTGATTTAGGGGGAACTGCGATTAAACTTGGTCGGTTCACAGCAGATGGTAATTGTTTGCAATCTTTATCTGTGGATACTCCCCAACCCGCAACACCAGAGGCTGTATTATTGACAATAGTAGATGCAATATCACAAATTGACCCCAATAATGAAAGTGTCGCTATCGGTTTAGGTACTCCTGGTCCTGCTGATGCTGCGGGAAGAATTGCGAAAGTTGCCATTAATCTAGTAGGATGGCATGATGTCCCCTTAGCAGATTGGTTAGAAGCCAAAACCGGTAAACCGACAATTTTGGCTAATGATGCTAACTGTGCAGGTTTAGGAGAAGCTTGGTTAGGTGCAGGCCGAAATTTCCCCAATTTGATTTTACTAACTTTGGGGACTGGCGTTGGTGGGGCAATTATTCTTGATGGTAAATTATTTGTCGGACATCAAGGTGCAGCAGCAGAATTAGGTTTAATTACCTTAAATCCTGATGGACCAATGTGTAATAGTGGCAATCAAGGCTCATTAGAACAGTATACTTGTATTTCTGCCATTCGTCGCCGCACAGGCAAAGAACCAGCAGAATTAGGCGCACTTGCCCAAGCTGGAGATATAGAAGCCTTGACTTTTTGGCAAGAATATGGTAGAGACTTAGGAATTGGTTTAACCAGTTTACTCTATGTGCTGACACCCCAAGCAATTATTATTGGTGGTGGTGTCAGTGGGAGTTTTGAATTTTTCTTACCTGCATTAACAGCAGAAATCGAAAAACGAGTTTTACCAACTTCCCGTGCAGGTTTGCAAATTCTCCCCGCAGAATTAGGAAATACAGCGGGAATGGTAGGCGCTGCTAAGTTAGCATTGGGAATAGGTAATTGGTAATGGGGAAAACCGACAACCGTACGGGCGAAGCATTTGCAGAACTATTTTTGGCAATGACCGATAATTTATCTTCCAAATGCTTCGCACTGTACGGGCGAAGCATTTGGAGAACTATTTTTGGCAATGACCGATAATTTATCTTCCAAATGCTTCGCCCCTACCGACAACCGACAACTGTAAGGGCGAAGCATTTGCAGAACTATTTTTGGCAATGACCGATAATTCATCTTCCAAATGCTTCGCCCCTACCGACAACTGACAACTAAGAAACTTGTACAGGCTTGGGTGTGGTAGTTGTCGAATGAAATTGAGAAATTGCAGCGGTCATAAATCCTTTGAATAAAGGATGAGGTGCGTTGGGGCGAGATTGAAATTCAGGATGAAATTGACAAGCGATAAAGAAAGGATGTTTGGGATATTCAATAATTTCCACTAATCTACCATCTGGAGATGTGCCACTCACCAAATAACCAGAATCTAATAACTGACTACGATAGACATTATTGAACTCGTAACGGTGACGGTGGCGTTCATAAATGACTTCTTCTTGATAAAGTTGGAAAGCTAGGCTATTGGGAAGTACCCGACAAGGATAAAGTCCTAAGCGCATTGTCCCGCCTAAATCTACTACATCCTGTTGTTCTGGCAAGAGGTTAATAACCGGATTGTCTGTATATGGGTCAAATTCGGCGCTATTGGCATTAGATAAGCCTTCGACATTTCTCGCCCATTCAATCACGGAACACTGCATTCCTAAGCATAAACCTAAAAAGGGAATTTGGCGATCGCGGGCGTATTTAATCGCCGCAATTTTCCCATCTATGCCCCGACTACCAAAACCGCCCGGAACAATGATACCATCAACACCTGCAAGATAGTTTTCCGGTGGTTCATTTTCCAAAACTTCCGAGTTTATCCACCGCAGACGCAAATCACCATGAGTCGCAATAGCCGCATGACGTAAAGACTCGACTACAGACAGATAGGCATCACCTAACCGCACATATTTACCAACAATAGCAATTTCGACGGTATATTTAGGATTATACATCCGCTCTACCATGTTTTCCCATTGGGTCATATTGGGTTGACGCTGTTCCATTTGTAGTAAGTTAAGAACTTGTTCAGCTAATCCTTCCCGTTCTAAAATTACTGGAACTTCATAAATACTGCGAGCATCTGGACTGGTAATAACACATTCTACAGGGACATCACAAAACTCTGATAACTTTTGTTTCAAGCCGACCGGAATGGGGCGATCGCTCCGACATACTAAAATATCTGGTTGAATGCCAATTGATCTCAATTCTTTCACAGAATGTTGAGTAGGCTTAGTTTTCATTTCTCCCGCCGCAGCAATCCAAGGCAACAAAGTAACGTGCATATACAACACATTACGCTTTCCTACTTCCTTTCGCAGTTGACGAATTGCTTCTAGAAAAGGTAGTGATTCAATATCACCCACAGTTCCGCCAATTTCCGTAATTACGGCGGAGGGATTAGTTTCTTTAGCAACTCTGAGAATTCGCTCTTTAATCTCATTGGTAATGTGCGGAATTACCTGAACAGTACCGCCATTATAGTCGCCTCGGCGTTCCTTGTTAATAACTGACTGATAAATCAAGCCAGTAGTAACACTGTTTAACCGAGACATAGAAGTATCAGTAAACCGTTCGTAATGTCCCAAATCCAAATCTGTTTCTGCACCGTCTTGGGTGACAAAAACTTCCCCATGCTGAAAAGGACTCATTGTCCCTGGATCAACGTTAATATAGGGATCGAGCTTGAGAATCGAAACCGAATAATCCCGTGATTTGAGCAAACGTCCCAAACTTGCTGCTACAATTCCCTTACCAATACTGGAAACCACGCCCCCAGTCACAAAGATAAACTTAGTCATAGTATTTTCAATTTCTAGCAACTTCTAAATATAGATTTTGCTCCCGCAGGAGAATTTGTGTAGACGATTTTCGAGGCTTGTTTGGAGGATGAATTTTGCCCAATAACTCCACGTCCCAACCTTTTTGGCCAATGTATTGCCATTTCCACATCATTTATGTTTGACTCCATCTTGGCCATTGTGCCACAGTCCCTATTCTGAAATTTTCTGTGTTTGTCCATGAAAAAACTCTTAGGATTAGTATTATTTAATTTTTTAGTCACCTCCTCAGTTGCATTAGCACAAGAACCACTTTTAGTAGTTTTTCCCCCGACAAACTACCAAACCAGCACAGAAAAAATATTTTTTATCGGTACAGCGCCCCCCGACGGGCAAGTTTTAATTAATGGTAAGCTCGTTAACCGTAGCAAAGCCGGGCATTTTTCCCCCAGTTTTCCCTTACAGTTAGGAGAAAATATATTTAAAGTTCGTTACCAAAATCAAGAACGAGAGATTAAGATCATCAGGGTATCTACTCAACCTGAGTTACCTCAAGGGTTAGGCTTTGCTAAGGATTCCTTGACTCCTGCTGTCGATATTGCCAGATTACCAGGAGAATTAATTTGTTTTAGTGCAGTTGCACCACCTCAAGCTACTGTCTCGGTTAATCTGGTAAATCAAAATATTGCCCTTTTACCCCAGCCTTCACTTGCACAATTACCTCCAAATTCAAGTGTTTTGACGGGGTTAAATCAGCCTAATCTTTCTATTCTTACCAAATACCAAGGTTGTACAACAGTCGCAAATGCTGCTGATTTAGGAAAACCTCAATTTAATTTACAACTGAATGATCAAAGAATAACTCAAACTGGTTTAGGAAAAATCGAAATTCTCGCGCCCACACAATTAGCAGTTGCGGAAATTGCATCAGAATCAGGCGTTACTCGCACCGGACCTAGTACCGATTATTCACGACTGACACCATTGCCAAAGGGAACTATGGCAAGTGTTACGGGAAAAGAAGGTGAATGGTTGCGCTTAGACTATGGGGCTTGGATTAATAGCAACGAAACTACAATTATATCAGGTGCGGTTGCACCACAGACGGTGATTCGGAGTGTCGGCTATCGGCAATTGGCTGAAGCGACAGAGATGCGTTTTCCTTTGGAAAGTGCTGTGCCGGTGAGTGTGGAACAGGGAAATAACTCCTTTATTCTCACCCTCTACAATACCACTGCTCAAACAGACACAATTCGTCTAGATGATGACCCCCTGATTTCTCGCCTAGATTGGCAACAGGTAAGCCCCACACAGATCAAATATACTTTTAACCTCAAAAACCTCCAACAGTGGGGCTATAAGCTGAGGTATGACAATACAACTTTGGTTTTAACTTTACGTCATCCACCCCAGCTTAAAAATAGTAAACGCCTACCTTTATCTGGCATCAAAATTGTACTTGATCCAGGACATGGAGGTAAAGAATCTGGCGCTAGTGGACCAACTGGGTATTTAGAAAAAGATGTGAATTTGATAATTTCTCAATTGCTGCGAGATGAGTTGGTGAAGCGCGGTGCTAAAGTAGTGATGACCAGAGAAGATGATCGTGATGTTTCATTAGTCGAACGTCAGGAAATAATTAATAAAGAAGAACCTGCGATCGCTCTTTCCATTCATCATAACTCTTTACCGGATAATGGTGATGCGGAAAAAACTAAAGGCTTTGGTACTTTTTGGTATCATCCTCAATCACACAGCCTCGCAGTATTTTTACAAAATTACGTAGTTAAAAAACTTGGTAAACCTTCCTACGGTGTATTTTGGAATAATTTAGCCCTGACTCGTCCTAGTGCTGCACCGGCGGTATTATTGGAATTGGGTTTTATGAGTAGTCCTGATGAATTTGAGGAAATAGTTAATCCTCAAGCACAGAAGAAAATGGCTAATATTTTAGCTGACGGGATAACTAAGTGGTTTAAAATAAAGTAAGGGCGAAGCATTCGGAAAATATCCTTTGAGAAAAACCAATAATTGATAGCGAAGCGCTGCTGCAAGCAGGTCGCCCGAATGCTTCGCCCCTACTCTTAGGTACTTGTTATGCCAAACTATTATTTATATTCATTAAACAATATTAAAGGATGTATCAATAAATGTCTAAAAGTGCTGTAAAAGTTGACATATGAAGAATATTTGTTATTAACTATAGATACAATGCAGATTGTTTGTAGATAAAATTAGTGCTATGACTGGTAAAAGAGATATTAAAGTTCGAACTGACGTACAATACTGGAATTGACTAATATTAAGCCACGCCAAGTTAAAAACAGTATCTTATGCCAGCATTTTTATTAGAGGTCGGTACAGAAGAATTACCCGCAGGTTTTTTGAGTGATGCTATTGTACAATGGCGATCGCGCATTCCCGAAAGCTTAGAGACCCACAATCTCCTCAATACCGTTGTCGAAGTCTATGGAACACCCCGACGGTTAGCAGTTCTCATTACTGGTTTACCTTCCCAACAAGCAGATAGGGAAGAAGAAATTAAAGGACCACCCGCACAAGCAGCTTTTAAAGATGGACAACCCACTAAAGCCGCCATTGGTTTTGCGAGTAAGCAAGGTGTAGATATTTCCGCTTTAGAAATTCGTCCCACAGACAAAGGGGATTTCGTCTTTGTGAACAAACAAATTCCCGGTCGTCCCATTGCGGATATTTTAACCGAACTTGTCCCCCAATGGGTCTGGAATTTAGAAGGTAAGCGGTTAATGCGCTGGGGACATGGTGACGGGAGATTTTCCCGGCCAATTCGCACTTTAGTCACATTATTAGATGAGGAGATTTTACCATTACAATTAGAAAATGGGGCAAAAGTTGTCAAGAGTAATCGCCTTTCTCGCACCCATAGAGTATTACACCCCGAACCCGTCAGCATTTCCCACGCTACAGAATATGTCAAAACTTTGGCTTCCGGTTATGTGAATGTACCTCCAGAAAACCGAGCCGAAATCATCACAAATCAAGTTAAAGCCGCCGCCGAAAAATTAGGCGGATATACCCCAATTTACCCCGATTTACTAGCAGAAGTAATCAACTTAGTTGAATATCCCACCGCAGTTATCGGCCAATTTGAAGAAGAATTTCTCAACTTACCAAAAGAAGTAATTACCGAAGTTATGGTAAGTCATCAGCGTTATTTTCCCGTCTTCAAAAATGCTGATTGTCAGGAATTATTACCCAATTTCATCACCATTAGTAACGGAGATCCCGCTAAATCTGATATTATTGCTGTTGGTAATGCTAGAGTAATTCGAGCGCGGTTAGCAGACGGCAGATTTTTCTATGAAGCTGATTTAGCCAAAACATTAGAAAGCTATTTACCCCAATTAGAAAAAGTCACATTTCAAGAAGATTTAGGTTCAGTTCGTGCCAAAGTTGAAAGGGTTGTTAAAAATGCCGAAAAAATTACTACTCAATTACAACTAAATCCAAACCAAACCCAGAATATCCAAAGGGCTGCATTACTTTGTAAAGCCGATTTAGTCACGCAAATGGTTTATGAGTTTCCTGAATTACAGGGAATTATGGGGCAAAAATACGCCTTAGCGAATGGTGAAAATCCAGAAGTTGCAAAAGCAATTTTAGAGCATTATTTACCCAGAAATGTTGATGATATTTTCCCCCAAACTCTCACAGGTCAAATTGTCGGTTTAGCTGATAGATTAGATACATTAACTAGTATCTTTGGTTTAGGTTTAATTCCCTCCGGTTCATCAGATCCTTTTGCATTGCGTCGCGCGGCAAATGCGATTGTTAATATTACCTGGTTGGCGAATTTGCAAATTAATTTATCAACCCTTTTAGAACAAATCGCCACAGATTTTGCTACAACTTTTAATAAAGATGCCAAATCCTTAATTAAAACCTTGCAAGAATTTTTCCTGCAACGGATTCGCACCTTATTACAAGACGAAAAACAGATAGATTACGATTTAGTAAATGCAGTTTTGGGAGAAAATGATCCCGAATATACAGAACGGGCATTAACTGATTTATTAGATGTCCGCGATCGCGCTCTCTATTTACAAAAAATCCGCAAAGATGGTACATTAGATAAAATCTACGAAACTGTCAACCGTTCCACCCGTCTCGCAGCACAAGGAAATCTAGACTTCCAAACACTAGAACCACAATCTTTAATTAATCCCGAACTGTTCCAGAAAAAATCCGAATCTGCATTTTATAACGCTTTGCTGGAACTAGTTCCCCAAACCCAAGCAGCACAACAAAATCGGGATTATCAACTGTTAGTAACCGCACTAGCAAAAATCGCTCCTACCGTGGGTACATTTTTTGATGGTGAAGACAGCGTTTTAGTCATGGACGCAAATTCCGATATTAAGCAAAATCGCCTAAATTTGCTGGGATTATTGCGAAATAACGCCCGTGTACTGGCTGACTTTGGCGCGATAGTCAAAAATTTGTAGCCTAAAGCAACAAAAAGTTGTGTAATTTGCACCAATTAACGCTACTATAGGGAAGCTTAACCAGGGATGCTTATACAGTCTATGCCAGAAGCGTTAATTATTGGATTCGGAAAATCCGGTGTTGCTGCGGCAAGATTGTTGAAACAGGAAGGCTGGGAGGTTGAACTTTGCGATAGTAGCACCTCCCCAACCCTCCTCGAACAACAACAACAACTCGCCAGCGAACACATTACCGTCAAATTAGGAAACACACCAGAATTCACCGATTCTGATATATCCAAGTTAATAATTGTCAGTCCCGGAGTTCCTTGGGATATTCCTATTCTAGCCAAAGCGCGAGAATTGGGCATAGAAACTATTGGCGAAATGGAACTAGCTTGGCGACATTTACAAGATATCCCCTGGGTAGGAATTACCGGTACAAATGGTAAAACCACCACCACCGCTTTAACTGCGGCTATTTTCCAAACAGCAGGATTAAACGCCCCCGCCTGTGGTAACATTGGTTACGCTGCTTGTGAAGTTGCTTTATCTACGAAAAAACCAGATTGGATAATTGGTGAACTTAGTAGTTATCAAATTGAATCTTCTGTAACTTTAGCGCCTCGTATTGGGATTTGGACAACCTTCACCCCAGATCATTTAGCTCGTCACAAAACATTAGAAAATTACTATAATATCAAAGCCAAATTATTACATAATTCCCAAATTCAAATATTTAATGGTGATGATGTTTATTTGAGCAAATTAGGATTAAATCATTGGCCAAACGCCTATTGGACAAGCGTTAAAGGTGAAAAATTTCTAATAGGTGAAAAAGGCTTTTATATAGAAAATGGCTGGGTAATCGAAAAAATTACCACCACACCCCAACCCATTGTAGAGGTATCTGCATTGCGAATGGTAGGGGAACATAACCAGCAAAATCTCCTCATGTCCGTCGCCGCCGCCAGATTAGCAGGTATAGATATTACCGCCATTTCTCAAGCTGTCCGTGAATTCCCTGGCGTTCCCCACCGCTTAGAACATATCTGCAATTGGCAAGGAATTGATTTTATCAACGATAGCAAAGCCACCAATTACGACGCAGCCGAAGTCGGTTTAGCATCTGTGCAAAGTCCTGCCATTTTAATTGCCGGTGGAGAAGCCAAAGCCGGAGATGATACCGCTTGGTTAGCTCAAATTCAAGCCAAAGCCGCCGCCGTCTTACTCATTGGGAATGCAGCACCAGCATTTGCTAAACGGCTGGAAGAGGTGGGATATAGTAATTATCAAATAGTTGAGACAATGGAAAATGCTTTACCCATGTCTGCGGAATTAGCGAAAAAATATCAAGCCTCAGTGGTATTATTATCTCCAGCTTGCGCTAGTTTTGACCAATATCCTAACTTTGAAATGCGGGGTGAAGACTTTCGGCAATTGTGCCAAAAGTATCTAGTACCGTAGTACCGTAGGTTGGGTTAAGCAAAGCGCAACCCAAAATTTATTGATTAACACAAATAAATAAGCATCCTTATGGAAGTGCAAGTGTGAGTCAAAAAACTAGGGACACAACATTGTTATGTCCCTAAAAAAATCAAGTTTAAAAATTTTCGTTCATCTGGCTTATTTAAAGAAATCTTTGCCGTCGATTAATGAAGGTGTGTCATTCGTAATCTTTTTGAACTCAACTGTCCGGCTATTATCACCTACTGTCACTTTTTGATAGCGCAGACCATCTAGTTTTCCAGCTTTTCTGAGTAATTCCCAGTCATTCGCGTTGATGCGGATTGTGGCAGATGGACCACAGCAGTTGTATTGGACATCTTTTTTTACTACGCCTCCAGAATAATTAAGTGTAAGGCACTTTTGTTCATAAATACCAAGAGCTGTAGTAGCCGCACCCTGTAACACTGTTTGGATACAGTCTTGAGCTAATGCTTGTTCTTGTACTAGCGAGAAGAATAAAGACGGCATCATTAAGAAGGCAACGATCATCTTTTTCATTAGGGAAATCCTCATGAGGGTTGCAAATTTCATCTTCCTATAGATATAGATTAAGAAAGTTTATTTATGCTTAAAGTTTAATGATTTGTAATATTAAATAATTAATATATAATATCATGTTGAATATTCTCTCTTGAGAAGGATTATTAACATATTAATAATCTGTAGAATGGATTATATATTTTACCCTGAGTGAAGTTGGGCTTGGTTTACCCTCCAAGCCTTTTTATTTATTTGCTCGTCCTTTAACCTATTATTTATTGGCTGTCATACCTGGACCTTGTGCTTCTTGTATCATCTCAGGAGAAAGTTCTCGCACTATCCGCAAGGGAAATAGACGAGTTGAGGAAATTTGAGCGTAGTCAGAAGTTAGAAAAGGAGCATATTGACTAGCTTCAGGCGTTAACTGTGCCGCCATTGCTAGGGTAACACCTTTGAGGAATTTCCGCACATCTTGAGCTTGTTTTCCAGTTACTTCTTTATTCAAGATAGGTAGTTTTCCTTGTTGATATGGCGTGAGGTTAGGATCTACAACACTTAAATGAGAACCACCAACCACAGCTACTAACCATTTTGGAGAGGGGATTTTCGCAAAACCGATAACTTGTTCAGTTAATGGTGGGGTGATTTTATCTGCGGAACTGGAGAGGATTAATGTGGGAATTTGTACTTTTGTTAACCCAGTTTCCCCAAACATTAAAGAAGTGGTAGGATTAAGAGCGATCGCTTGTTTAATTCTCCCATCTCTCAATTGATAAGTCTTTTCTGGTAATGCTTGACCAGCACACTGGACACGTTCTCCCAGGTTAGCTGTAGATAAATTTTGCTGACAACGTTGTTTCAGGTTTTCGATTTGTAATTCACCTCCCGCTAATGCTAAAGCCGTTCCCCCACCAAAGGAATAACCCACAACCATAACGTTATTAGTTGCTAGTTTTCCTTGTAAGGGACTATTCGCAGTTTGGTTAAGTTTTTCCAATTCATCTAAAATAAAACTGACATCACGGGGACGGTCTAAAAATTCCTGGGGTGCAACCAGTTGTTTTTTCCCTTGATTAACTGCTTTAAAACTAGTTTCATTACTACCAGGATGTTCTAAAGCTGCAACGACATAACCATGAGAAGCTAAATGTTCAGCTAAGTAGCGTAAGTCAGTCCTCACTGAACCCCGACCATGAGAAAAGACAATTATAGGTTTATTTGTACTTACAGCACTAGAAAAATAAACATCTAGGGGAATTTGTCGTTGACGCTTTTCGTCACTAAAACTTAACTTGAGTGTCTGTACCTGCGCGCTTCCTCCTTGAGTCGGGTCTAAAGAAGCAACTTTGATATCTTTGATATCTTTGGGGTTAACCTGGGGAGAAAGACCAAACATAAACCGCTGAGTGCGGATAAATGCACCATTCACACTCCGCGCCACAGTTAGAGCCTGGGGTAAATTAATTTCTAGACGTTGACTGGGATATGCGGCTATAAAACTCAGTATAGATAAACCCTGTGGAGAATTAGCACCTAAAACTAATCCCCCTTTCATCGCTTGTAATCCAGCTTGATCCCCACGGCTAATAGCTGTAGAGACATCACTAAGGATTGTAGTCCCAATTTGGGTATTGATTAATCTATCTAAAGTAATAACATTTATGGGAATTCGGATTTTTAGTCCCTCCACCAAAAAGCGCCGTTGTTCTTCAGTCATTCTCTTGGTATAAGTTCCCAAACTAGCTGGTAATTTGCCAGTTTCTGTAGACTTTTTTAACTCTTCTAAGGATACAGATTCCTCCAAAGGTCCATAGCGAATTACAACGGTATCTGCGGCCTGTGCAGAGGTGTTAACTACAAAAAACGGTGTCAGAGCAACAGCACAAAATACACCTGCAAATACCTTAAAATCCTTCCAGCTTTTTTGTGTGAACATCTTTAATTGTAACTCAACTTAGGAAATTCTACCTGATTTTCAGTCAAGAGTAGAATTATAGAATTAAAGCTTTTGTCCTGTATAAATAGATCGCACCTCACCATTACGACGAATAATAGCTTCACCGTTACTGACTTCTACTAATATCCAACCTGTATTACCAATATTTTCACCTAAACTAATCCGGTGACTGATACCATCCACTTTAAACAAAGCCACGGATTTATTCCCTAACTCCAATAATCCATCTAATTGTGCGGAATAGCTAGGCACAGAAACCTGTTCTACTATGTTAGTAGGTTCTTTTGCTGGTAGAGCATTGACTGCGACTGGGTTGGGCTTAACCTGCGTTGTTTCTGCTATGGGTTGAGTTGCTGGTTGGTTAGCATTAATAGGAAAATTCTGAACTGCTAAAGAAGAAGATGAAGGTAATTTGGGTGGTGTTGGTACTGGGGGAACAGTTGGTAGTTGATATTGGGTCACTGGTGACTGATAAACTGGAATATATATACGCTCAATCACATTAGGGTAACTTGGCTGATTAGTAGCAGGTAGTACATTATTCGCTGCTACAGGTAAAGGCAAAGTTGCAGTAGGTTGGGTATTTAATAAAGGTGCGGCAGTTGTTTGATTAATATTACCAGCAGGAAATCCTGGTTTAATAGTTATTTTATCATTAGTTGTTCCCTGCTGTTCTATTAAAGTCAAGGCTGCCAACATATAATTTACTAAATCTAATTGAGGATCTGTTGTCACAGAAACAGGTGATGATATTTGAGAATTTGGCCAACTTTGGGAAGTTAATTGAGTATTTATTGTAGTTAATAAACCAGACTCAGTTAAGTAAACCATCCCTAGCGTCCCTAAAGTTAAGCTTAATCCCATGAATATTACTTTACTTAAACTACTAATTTGTGGTTCACTTTTGGTAGTAATTCCCCCGATAGATGGAGGATTAACTACCAGTGTTGTAGTTTGGATATTTTTAATAGGTGAAGCGGACTGTAATGGCATATTAACTGTTGATGGCAAAACCACATCAGGCATTTTAAATGACATGGGTTGGACAGGTATAGATTCTCTTCTGTCTATATGATGATTCCGCTTACTTGGACCATCTAAAATATTGTCAATATCATTAAAAAGTTCATCCATTAAACTTTCAGCATAGGTTTCTATCGTCCAAGGCTCGCTGGTGACAAAATCTATGGCTAACGCCATGCTGGTGCTATCGGATGCTTCTGAAACAAGTAAATCAGTGCTAGATTTGGGTAACATAGGCTTTTTCGGTTGTAGCTAAAAATAATAAAAAACAACGCCGCTACTGCTGTGGAAATCAACTAGCTTTTTTACCTGAATTTTCATCTGTTCTGGAAAATTTTGGTGATATTTAGTTAGAAAAGTTTATGGCCAGAGTTGGGAAAAAGGAGTCAGTAAATAACCAACAACGAAAAGTAAAATCGCCCAAACCCTCTTCACTCTTGCCTCTTGCCTCTGGTTACTGAGCGAAGTCGAAGTATTGCCTCAAGCCTAGTGCCATAACGACGATTTTCAATGCTAACCTACTTATCTATTACTTACTGAGAAATCGCTGGAGTAGCCTTGTTTTTAGCTATTTCTAAATATATCAGCAGGGCGTTGATATCGGCTGGGTTAACTCCCCCAATTCTCGCAGCTTGTCCAATGGTGAGGGGTTTAACTTTGTTCAGCTTTTCTCTAGATTCTTTAGAGAGAGTTTCAATGGTTGAGTAGTTTAAATCACCAGGTAGCTGGCGATTTGCTTGACGGGCAACTTGGTCAATTTGGTGTTGCTGTCTTGCTAAATAACCCGCGTACTTAATATCAATTTCTGCTCCTTCTTTTTCCGCTTGTTTGAGGTTGGGGTTATGGAGTCCGTGACGTTCTAAATCAATGTAATGGATACCTGAACGACGCAGTAAATCAGCAAGAGTAATAGAGCCTTTAATTGCTTGTTGGGTGTCTTGAGCGATCGCTTGCCCCACCGGCTCATTCTCCTTTATTCTAGTACAATGTAGGCGTTCTTTCTCCGCAGTAATTTGTGCTTGTTTTTGAGTATACAAGTCCCAGCGCCGGTCATCAATTAAACCTATTTCCCGTCCCAGAGGTGTCATACGCAGATCAGCATTGTCGGAACGCAGTAATAACCGATACTCTGAGCGACTGGTAAGCATTCGATAAGGTTCGCGTAAATCCTTCGTACACAGGTCGTCAATTAATGTACCAATATAACTTTGCTCACGAGGAAAAATAATCATTTCTTCACCCCGCACAAACCGCGCTGCATTGATTCCTGCTACTATCCCTTGAGCAGCAGCTTCTTCATAACCTGTAGTCCCGTTTACCTGTCCTGCACAAAATAATCCGGGGACTTTCTTCGTCATTAATGTGGGAAAACACTGAGTCGCGGGTAAATAGTCATACTCTACTGCATAAGCCGGACGTAACATTACACAGTTTTCCAAACCTGTCAAACTCCGCAACATTAAAATTTGCAAAGTTTCAGGTAAACCAGTGGAAAACCCTTGGATATACAATTCAGGAATATCCCTTCCTTCCGGTTCAATAAAGATTTGGTGACTTTCCTTATCGGCAAAGCGGACAATTTTATCTTCAATACTCGGACAATAGCGGGGTCCCTTTGCTTCCACCCACCCACCATACACTGGCGACAGATGTAAATTTTCCCGAATTAAACGATGAGTTTCTTTAGTGGTCCGAGTCATGTGACAAGGCATTTGTTCCCGTTCTACCCACACTTGGGGGTCAAAACTAAACCACCGCACAGCTTCGTCACCCGGTTGAATTTCCATTTGACTGTAATCAACGGAACGCTTATCAACCCGTGCCGGTGTCCCAGTTTTCAGTCTACCGGTTTCAAATCCTAAGCGGTTGAGAGTTTGTGTTAAACCTTCTGCTGCGAACTCTCCCGCGCGTCCTGCGGCCATGGATTTATTCCCAACCCAAATTTTGCCACCTAAAAATGTGCCGGTGGTGAGAATTACCGCTTTGCAGTGAAAAGATACGCCAAAATAAGTTTCTAAACCAATAACTTGATTATGATCATCTAAGATTAAATCTGTCACCATGGCTTCTCGAATTGTCAAATTCTCTTGATTTTCGACAATTCCCTTCATTATCGCCGCATATTCTCTTTTATCAGTTTGCGCCCGTAATGCCCATACCGCAGGACCCCGTGAAGAATTGAGGATGCGTTTTTGCAGGTATGTCCGGTCTGCTATTTTGCCAATTTCCCCCCCTAAAGCATCTATTTCATGGGTTAATTGGGACTTGGCAGGTCCACCCACAGCGGGGTTACAAGGTTGCCAAGCGATTTTATCTAAGTTTAGGGTCAATAGCAGTGTCCGACAACCGAGGCGGGCAGTAGCCAGTGCTGCTTCGCAACCGGCGTGACCTGCACCGACGACAATCACATCATAAGCGTCTTGGAATTCAGCGGAATTGTGCATGGTCTTAGTTACAAAATTAAGTTAGTTAGGATTTATTATATGAATAGTTTATTATACATTATTTTTAATTTGTCGGTGATTAGCGGTATGAATTATGTTTCGCGCAAAGTCGCAAAGGAGCAAAGCCGCAAAGTTGGAGATTTTAAATTTTTAAATTTCATATTCCAATTAAGTAACACAAAATTTTCACACTAATAAATTTTCTATCCCTGTTGTTGTTCCTGCTGTGGAAACTTGGATAACTCTGCTATATTGCAACCGCCATTGTAAAGCGTTAGAAATTGTTAGATAGCCTATTTCTGGAGGTGATTGTAAAATTCGTGCTGCTAGTGCTTCGCGTCCAATTTCATCTAAAGGAAAATTACGTTCTTCTAAAAAAGCTATCACATCATCTTTATTGCCATTGCGGCGGATAATTTCTTTAATTCCATAGGTAGTTTGATAGTCTCCAGTTCTTTCTTTAGTTACAAAAACGACATTCTGACATTTTGAATTGGCAGTTAGAGAACTATGATCATCAATTTTTTTGTATGCAAATATTAATAAGTTATATCCTAAACCATAGACTTTTTGACTTGCATTTCTAAATGGACAGGAAGACTGAGGCTGTTTAATAGATGTTACTTTTAAATCTACTTCTAGTCCCGGAAAATCTATACCTAACGCAGCACTACCAAGGGTATATTCATATCTTGAGGACAAATATTGATTAAAAGTAGACTCAACATAAGTTCCCACTGCTTTACCATCTGTAACTCCGTACAAATTATGAATTTGTGTTACACTTAATTCTGAGCAAAAATTACGTGCTGCCGTTTTTAAAGATTCTAGTGTTAGTAATTCCATTTTTAAATTAAATAGCCAAACTTAATTGTTGCCACGAAGATTTAGTAAATTCAATATTGCTTTTACCAATTCTTTGACATACCCATTCTACACAAGCAGGAACAATTGCATTACCAAATAAAGCATATTGATCATAAATTCTCGCTATTCGACACCAATCATCAGGAAAACCCATCAATCTAGCATATTCAATATTAGTTAAACGCCGAAATTTATCACCTATTTGATAACGTTCATAATGTCTTGATGTCGAAGCAGTTAATGTTGATGCAATTCCATTAATTCCAAATATTGTATAACCTAATCTTGCGCCTCCATCTTGATTATATAATAATTCTACACCCTGACAATAACGATTTACTGCTTTACTTTGCTTAATTCGTTCTAAGGTATCAGATGTAAAATCAAATTGAGGATCTACCATTAAATCATCTTGGAGAATATCTTTTAATTTTTGTCTAGGTTTGATATCCGGTAAAGCAGGAAGATTCAAAGTTAACATTTTATTTTTATAAGCAATTCCCCAATTATAATTCTTGCCTTTATTTGTAACTATAGGCATCATATCTTTTTCTAGTAATTCTTCTATATTTTCTAAATCAGTTAAATCTGGTTCAGTTAAGAAAACTGATGTATTTTGTAAAAGTTGAGAATTTATATGCAATGAATTTAACTTTGTACCAAAAATAAAAATCCTGTCTCTATTTTGAGGAATACCAAAGCTAATAGGACTAATAATTCTCCATTCTATAAAATAATCTAATTCTGACAGTGCATTTAAAATCACTCGAAAATGATAGCCATTTTCCATTGTTAAAAGTCTTTTGACATTTTCTAAGAAAAAATATTTCGGTTGTTTTTTATCTATTATTTCTACAATACGCTCAAATAAAGTCCCTCTCACACTATCTCTCACACCCAATTTTTTACCAGCAGGACTAAATGGTTGACAAGGGAAACCAGCAGTTAAAATATCATGATTGGGTATATCTAATATAGGAATTTTATTAATATCACCTAAAACTAGAGAATCTTTCCCGAAATTACTTTCATAAACTTGATAACTCAATTCATTGATATCATTAGCCCATATAGTTTCAATATTAGCATTTGTCAACCCTAAGCGAAAACCGCCAATACCAGCAAATAATTCTACAGCTTTTAAATTGTTTATTTTCATATGTTCATTATATAATCTTTAATGATCATTCATCTGTAAAATAATCGGAATCTATTTTTTTAATCTCATAACTTGATTAAAGCCTTCATGTTACCAATATTTTTGTAATTAGGGCAATAATCGGTTTAGCGCTGTAGGTTGGGTTGAATAAAATGAAACCCAACAAATATCAATAACAGCAATATTAATGTTGGGTTGCGTTCCTTAACCCAACCTACGAGATCGGCGATTCCTACGGAGCGCTTCGCTATCGCGCTTAAATTACAGCATATCCCGTATGTTGCCTAACATTGTGTGGGTGAAAACCCAAAACAATTTTATCTTTAGGAATTCCCGCTGCTTCTAATTCATAAGTAACACCATCTTCTGTATCATCTCTTTGTACCCATATTTTGCCATCAATAATGTCAAGATGAACTAAGCAACCGTGAATTCTTTTCGCTCCTTCCCAACCAATAGTTATTAGTAAATAGCTATCATTTTCATCATCAAAAACTGTTTTACACTCAATTACTCCATAGGAGTAAGGAATTTGTGTATAAGGTATTAACACTTCTTTAATAACCCGGCGATAATTATCTAAGGTATCCATTGAGTAATCCTCTCAGCATCAGAATTAAAAACAAGTAAATTCAGATTTTCGCTTTCTCTTAAAAGTAATATTTTTACTATAACTAAACTCTTAAAACTCTCTTTGCGCCTCTGCGCCTTTGCGTGAGACAAAAAATCTCCTGTAACTTCAGACGCAAATTCCCCAATCCCCAGCCCTGTAAATGCTAAAATCAATGACTTGAATCATAAAGAGAACAATTATGGCATCCATCCGCGAGTTGCACGAACAGATAATTAGTAAAGAACGTTCTGCCGTTGAAATTACCCAAGAAGCATTAAATCGGATTCAAGAGTTAGAACCAAAACTGCACAGTTTCCTCACTGTCACGACAGAACAAGCCTTAAAACAAGCTCAAGCTGTAGATGCAAAAGTCGCTGCTGGAGAAGAAATTGGCATCTTAGCGGGGATTCCCATCGGCATTAAAGACAATTTGTGTACCAAGGGGATAGTCACCACCTGCGCTTCCCGGATTTTGGAAAATTTCGTACCACCTTACGAATCCACCGTCACCCAAAAACTAGCTGACGCTGGGGGTGTCATGGTAGGTAAAACCAACTTAGATGAGTTTGCTATGGGGAGTTCTACTGAAAACTCCGCTTACCAAGTTACCGCTAATCCTTGGGATTTATCCCGTGTTCCTGGTGGTTCTTCCGGTGGTTCAGCAGCAGCCGTAGCAGCCGATGAATGTGTGGTTTCCCTGGGTTCGGATACAGGGGGTTCAATTCGGCAACCTGCGTCCTTCTGCGGTGTTGTGGGCATGAAACCGACTTATGGGTTAGTTTCCCGTTATGGTTTGGTGGCTTATGCTTCGTCTTTAGATCAAATTGGACCATTTGGACGGAGTGTGGAAGATGCGGCTATATTATTGAGTGCGATCGCTGGTTATGATCCTCAAGACTCTACCAGTCTCAAAGTTGCCATTCCTAACTATGCGGCTAGTTTAAAACCGGATCTCAAAGTTAGGAAGAAATTGAGAATTGGTGTCATTACAGAAACCTTTGGTGAAGGTTTAGATCCAGAAGTAGAAGCCGCTGTCACCAAAGCCATTGAACAACTTCAAGAATTAGGTGCAGAAATTCATCCTATTTCCTGTCCCAGTTTCCGCTATGGTTTACCAACTTACTACATTATCGCCCCCTCGGAAGCATCAGCTAACTTGGCGCGTTACGATGGCGTTAAATATGGGTTGCGTTCCCCTGATGCGGACAATCTTTTATCAATGTATACCAAAACTCGTTCTCAAGGTTTTGGGGCGGAAGTCAAACGCCGGATTATGATTGGTACTTATGCCCTTTCCGCTGGTTATTATGATGCCTATTATTTGAAAGCACAAAAAGTCCGCACTCTCATTAAACAAGACTTTGAAAAAGCTTTTAAAACAGTAGATGTTTTAATTTCTCCCACTGCACCTACCACCGCATTTCGAGCCGGAGAAAAAACTACTGATCCTTTGAGTATGTATTTAAATGATTTAATGACTATTCCTGCTAATTTAGCTGGTTTACCAGGAATCAGTTTACCTTGCGGTTTTGATAGTAAAGGTTTACCCATTGGACTGCAAATAGTTGGTAAAGTGCTAGGAGAAGAGCAAATTTTCCAAGTAGCTTATGCCTATGAACAATCAACTAATTGGCATTTACAAAAACCTAAAATGGCTTAGTTTTTCACTTGTAGGGGTTTACATCGTCAACCCCTATATTCTCAATGGGAATCATCATGATCCAAAGAATGTTAAATTAATATTTCTGTATTAGTCAAAATCAAATTAAATGACTCGCTTTATACATGACCAATTCGCCAAGCAATATCTCACGGAACTATTAACACCTTATGGACAAGTAGAAACCAGCAAAGATATCACCGCAGAAGTTAGACAAATTGACGTTTTATTTATCCCCTCACCTCAACCCACACAAAGCCTAGAAACACTCGGATTACTAGGGCGAATGGCCACAAAATATGCTATATTTGAACCATTTCGCAATGCTGTCAGCAAAAGTGAAATTCGCAGTTGTATGGGTAAATTATTTGACATCCATGCTGACTTAGAACGGCAATCTAACCGCAATAATACGCGAATAAATGAAGCAGAATTACCTCGTCTGTGGATTTTTACTCCGACAGCATCAATAGAACTCCTAGCCAGTTTTAATGGGACTACGGATGAAGAAAACTGGGGAAAAGGGATTTATTTTTTTGGAGAAGGATTCAAAACCATCATTATTGCCATTCACCAACTCCCTATTACACCAGAAACACTGTTTTTGAGGGTTTTAGGAAAAGGAAAAGTGCAAAGACAAGCGGTGGAAGAATTAGAAACACTGGCTAATGATAGTCCTTTTCTCGCGGATATTATACAATTAGTACATAACCTAATTGCTGTGTTATCGGCTCGTCAGCGTCAAGAACAAGATATTGATAAAGATGATCAGGAGTTGATTATGAAATTATCGGAAATTTATCAGCAACAATTAGAAGAACTGAAAAAACAAGGACGACAAGAAGGACGACAAGAAGGACTTCAGGAAGGAATTCATGTAGGACTTCAGGAAGGACGACAAGAAGGACTCCAAGCAGGTGTAGAAAGAGAACGACACGCTATGATTGAAAGTATCCTGCAAGTGCGTTTTGGTCAAATTGATCCTCAGCTACAAAGAATTATCAATCCTCTAATTGCCATGAGTAGAGAAGAATTTACTCCTTTACTTCTACAATTATCTCGTGAGGAGTTATTAGCTAAATTCGCATAACAATAGTACAGTCAGCGGAGAGGATTAGGGGTTTAGGAATGCTAAATCCCTGCATTTAGGTTTTGAAAATGTGTTTATTTATCGTTATTATCTATGATTGATTACATTCTGTTCACTACTCATTGAGCATTATTATATAAGTTTCAAAAGTATGAGATCATTAAAATCATATAAACTAATTTTGAATCAACGCATAGTTAAAGGAGTCCCAACAGATGGAACAAAATCGTAAGTCAACAGCAATCATCACAGGTGCTTCTTCTGGAGTCGGTTTGCAAGCAGCCAAGGCTCTCGTTGACAAAGGAAACTGGCACGTTATTATGGCTTGTCGTGATTTAATCAAAGCCGAGAAAGCTGCCCAGAGTGTCGGAATGCCTGCAAATAGCTATACACTCATGCAAATTGATTTAGGCTCTTTAGAAAGCGTTCGACAGTTCGTCAACAATTTCAGAGCGACTGGCAAAACCGTGGAAGCTTTGGTTTGCAACGCTGCCATTTATATGCCTTTAATCAAAGAACCGTTATTTTCTCCCGAAGGATTTGAATTAACCGTTACCACAAATCACCTCGGACATTTTCTGATGTGTAATTTAATGCTGGCAGATTTACAAAAATCACCTGCCGCTGATAAAAGATTGGTAATTTTGGGAACTGTTACCCACAACCCAGATGAATTGGGTGGTAAAATTCCTCCTCGTCCAGATTTAGGCAATTTTGAAGGTTTTGCAGCGGGTTTCCAAAATCCAATCACAATGATTGACGGTAAGCAATTTGAACCAGTCAAAGCCTACAAAGATAGTAAAGTATGTAACGTTCTCACCATGCGGGAACTACATAACCGTTTTCATGAGTCCACTGGGATTACTTTCAGTTCTCTCTATCCTGGTTGTGTAGCGACAACGGCTTTATTCCGCAATCACTATCCTCTCTTCCAGAAAATTTTCCCTCTTTTCCAAAGGTATATTACTGGAGGATTTGTCACCGAGGAATTATCAGGAGAGCGCGTTGCTATGGTAGTAGCTGATCCTGAATACAAACAATCTGGGATTTATTGGAGTTGGGGAAATCGTCAAAAGAAAGATCGGGCATCTTTTGGGCAAAAAGTCTCTCCCCAAGCACGAGACGAAGAAAAAGGCAAGCGGATGTGGGATCTTAGTTACCAGTTGGTAGGATTAGGAAAAGCATCTGAAAAATCAAGATCTCTGATTTAATTGGTCAGTGGTCAGTGGTCAGTAGTAAGGGGAAAAAATTTCCCCCTGCTCCCTGTGTCCTAAATTGAATAATAAAGTGGAAAAGATTTAGCATCTTTAGGTTTAACATAAACCTTTTCTTGGGGTTCTAATTTTAGTTCATCGAACCGTTCCCGTGTTAAATGGGCTGTCATTGCTTGTCCATCATCTAAGGTTAATTCAACTTGAATTTCCCAACCTAAATGAATGATTCTGCTGACTATAGCTGGTACTGTTGTTCCATTAGCAACGTTTTCAATGATGATATCTTGGGGACGCAAAAATGTTTCTGGATGTGCTGATTCAAAACCGCTACTTTGAAAGATTTTGGCAGAACTGGGTAATACATTCACCGGACCAATAAAACTCATCACAAATGCAGATGCGGGATGATCATAAATTTGTGCGGGTGTTCCTACTTGTTCCACTTTGCCTTTATTCATGACCACGATTTCATCAGAAACTTCCATTGCCTCTTCTTGATCATGGGTGACGAAAACTGTGGTAACATGAACCTCATCATGGAGACGACGTAACCAAGCTCGTAGGTCTTTGCGGACTTTGGCATCAAGAGCGCCAAAGGGTTCATCTAATAATAGTACATTGGGTTCTACGGCCAATGCTCTGGCTAAAGCTACCCGTTGTCTTTGTCCACCGGAAAGCTGTGAAGGATAGCGATCGCCTAATCCACTTAATTGCACTAATTCCAATAGCTGTTCTACTTTTCCCTGAATTTTCTTTTTGGGGGCTTTGCGAATTTCTAAGCCAAAGGCGATATTTTTGCGAACAGTTAAATGTTTAAATAGGGCATAGTGCTGAAAGACAAAGCCAATATTTCTTTCTTGTACACTTTGATCAGTAGCATCTTTACCTGTCAGAAATATTTTACCTGTATCTGGTGTTTCTAAACCAGAAATTAATCGCAATAGGGTAGATTTACCAGATCCAGATGGACCAAGTAAAGCCACCAGAGAACCACTCTGAATTTCCAGATTTACCTGTTCAACTGCTTGGAAACTACCAAATTGTTTAGAGACGTTTTCAACTACTATACCCACTGGTGCTACACCTCTGCAAATAATCTACGGTTTTTAAGTAGGAATACCGTATTTTATATTTATACCACAAATATTTGCAGTGTTATCATTAAAATTCATGAACTTAACAAATTTGAGATTTTGAATTACAGCAAGAGTCACGAGTAAAATCCTGCTGATTTAAAGAAGCGCGGAATACCAATACTAAAAAAATCGTCTTCTTGTCTGATTTTCAGATAGTGTTTTTCGTAATGGAACTACGTCGGCTTCACTACTTTCCCTCGCTACGCGAATTAATAAAGCAGAAGATATCAAACTGGCAACCATTGAATTACCACCATAACTAAACATGGGTAAAGGTAAGCCTGTAGTTGGTAAAGCGCCTGTAGTTACGCCAATATGTAATAATGATTGCCCAACCATAACAACTACTACACCAATTGCCACTAATTGAGATGTCAGATTCTTGGATTTGAGGGCAATAATTAATCCTAAAGTAGCGAATATTGCTAACATTAGTAATAGTAAAATACCGCCAATAAAACCAAATTCTTCCGAAAAAATGGCGAAGATAAAATCAGTATCTTGAATTGGTAAATAGAATAACTTTTGTTGAGAAAGTCCAAAACCAACCCCCGAAGTTTGACCCGAACCTACAGCTAATAAACTTTGTACTAACTGATAACCATCTCCTGTGGCATCAGCCCAAGGATTCATAAAGGACATAATGCGTTTGCGTTGATATTCTTTGATACTAATACTGATTATTGCTAACATTACCCCACCAAAGGCTGTTCCTCCCAAATATTTATATGGTATTCCTGCTGCTAGGGCAATAAACCAAATTGTCATGCCGCAAAGTGCTGTTGTACTTAAGTTAGGTTGGGCAAGAATTCCTAAGAGGACAAGACCGAAAACACCCAGCCAAGATAAACGAATTCCCCAACGCAGTTTTTCCCATTTTCCAAAAAGTGTCGCACTTTGTAAAACTAGAAAAGGTTTAATTAATTCTGATGGTTGGATAGGAATTGGGCCAATGGATATCCACCTAGCAGCATCAAAGGCTTTTTTTCCTAATCCTGGTACTAAGGTCAGAAAAATCAACATCAGGAAAAATATTAAAAACCAATGAGATACTCCCAAAATTTTCCGCAATGGCAAATTAACAATGATGTTGAAAATAATTAAAGAAGCTATAGCCCAAAGAATTTGCCGTTTGAAATAATATAAACCGTCACCTTGACGTTCATCAGCAACGGGATAGGATGCGGAAAAGAGGATAATTAAGCCAATAAACATCCACGTTAATGTTAGCCAGCGTAATAATCGGGCTTCTAGTCCCCAAGTAGAAACGGAATTATCAAAAATTGGGATTAAACGGAGTAGATTCACAATTTGGTAATTGGTAATTGGTAATTGGTAATTGGTAATTGGTAATTGGTAATTGGTAATTGGTAATTGGTAATTGGTAATTGGTAATTGGTAATTTTCTTCTTTCTTCTCCTGACTCCTGCTTTAAATCAAAACTAAATTATCTCGGTGAATCACAGTATCTGCCTTCTCATAACCTAAGATTGCTGGTATTTCCCGTGACTGTCGGCCGCAAATTTTCTGCAATTCCTCACTATTATAATTCACCAATCCTCTAGCAATTTCCTGACCATTACTATCACATAACTGCACCGCTTCTTGATTGTCAAATTCCCCCTCTACGGCTCTAATTCCTGCTGCTAATAGGGATTTTCCGGCTTTGACAACAGCGGCGATCGCTCCCGCATCTAAATATAATTTCCCCCCAGGAATTAAACCATAAGCTATCCAGCGTTTGCGGGCTGAAGTTGGTTCTGGTTGGGGTGCAAAGTGTGTACCGATGAGTTCCCCTTGGATAATTTTTTCAATGTTCCGGGGAAACTGTCCTTGGGTAATGACTGTGCGGATACCAGCCGCGATCGCAATTCTGGCCGCAGAAATTTTAGTCATCATCCCCCCAGTCCCCCATTGAGAACCCTGTCCACCAGTTCGAATCTGTAAATCTGTCAGTTCTTGCATACTGCTAACTAAACTAATCGGTTTAGCATCAGGTACAGAACGAGGATCGGCTGAATATAATCTATCAACATCTGTTAATAAAAACAGCCAATCTGCTTCTACTAAACTGGCTACTAATGCAGAAAGGGTATCATTATCTCCAAATTTTAATTCTTCTACAGCTACTGTATCATTTTCATTAACAATGGGAATTACTCCCAAAGCTAGTAATTCTTGAAAAGTATTATTAGCATTAAGATAGCGGCTACGCTGTACCAAATCTGCCCTTGTTAATAATACTTGAGCAATTGGTTGTTGCAAAATACTAAATAAATCATCATATATACGCATTAATCTACCCTGTCCAACTGCTGCTACAGCCTGTTTTAAAGCTATAGTTTTGGGACGTTCCGTTAAACCTAACCGCGCACAACCTACTCCCACAGCACCGGAGGAAACTAAAATTACTCGATGTCCCTGTCGTCTCAAATCACAAAGAGTTTCCGCTAAAGTAGCAATGCTAGAAAGGGCTAATTGTCCGGTTTCTGGTTGAGTGAGACTAGAAGTACCGATTTTAACAACGATTGTTTTGGTCATTTGTCAGTTGTCAGTTGTCAGTAGGGGCGAAGCATTTGGAAGATAAATTATCGGTCATTGCCAAAAATAGTTCTCCAAATGCTTCGCCCGTACAGTTGTCAGTTGTCAGTTGTTACCAAAAAATTGTACAGCGTCAATCCCTCTCTTGTGAAGGCAAGTAACTAGTTGCTTGTTTGCTAATTTTCCTTAATGGATGCTACGGAGTAGAATTCAGGTGTCAGCAGAGGTCTAGCAGGTCTAAACCTCTGCTTAGTCCTATCTTCTAAAACCCACGGAAGTTATAACCAACTCCCAACAAAACCCCGACATCAGTTTTACTAAAAAACCCAGCATTGACAGCGGCTGTGGCGGTTAATCTACTATTGAGAGGTACGTCTATACCACCAGTGACTAACAAAGCAGTTTCAGATTTATCGCCTGTTTCAATGACTGCACCTAATCCAAAATAAGGAGCTATGGGTAAAGCTTCTGTAAATGGATCTGGTGATTTAAAAGACAAGTCATAAGTGATAGGGACGAGAAATGTTGTGTTTGATCCTAGTATTACTGATGGTCTGATTGATAGAGTTTTGGTAACACCAATTTTACTAATGACAGTAAAGTTACCATCACTTAGGTCTGAAAAGCCACCGGAAGCACCAACGTTGAAACCAACACCGATGTAGCTACTACCACCACGAGTGGCTCTACCTATGCCAATTGGACTTTGTGCGATGCGATTAGATGGTTGTGTTTTTTCACTGGCTTCTGTAGAACCAGAATTGAGCATAACTGATGAAGTTTCTACTGTTCCTGGTATGGGTGTGATTGTTCCACTGGCTATTTCTTCTGTAGCAACGGTGGATATTGATGTTTGGTGGGTGGGAAGAATAATTGTTTCTGGCTCAACTGTCTGAGCATTTACGGAAAGTCCGCTCCCTAAAATTACCAAAGCTGCAAGACTTGGTAAGGTTAAAAAACTTTTACGAAAAATAATATTACTCACGTTCACTCCTCACTAGATTTAAGATTGACACCATCATCTTGACAAATTTCCTTAATACTCATCATTTAACACGAAAAATCAAAATTTGCATCTTGATTTTGTTTAATTAACTAAGTTGTGAGCATTGGTAACAATTTAAGCAATACCTTTGCCAAATTGAAAAAAGCCTTGACTAATAGTTAGGGTTGTTCGCGTTGCGGAGAAAATAGTGCGTATTTATACGGGAATTATAGGCATCCGTCATAACCAAACAAATGCGTTGGGTCGCGCTATCGCTTAACCCAACCTATAAAAAATAGCGAAGGTATTGCTTAATTATTTTAAGAAATATCTAGCAATTGTCTCAGAAGCATTTGATCGTCTAGTTTCGCTTTTAAACGACCTTTTTCCACGTCACGAATCCAGCTTTGGCTTTTTTCCATCAGCTTTGCTAATTCCCTTTGGGAAAGGTTCATTTTTTTACGTCCTTCTGTCACTTGTTCCCCCAATAAATTACCTGTTTGTTGATGATTACTTTTGGATTTAGTGGTGCGACGTTGTTTTTTATCTGATTCTGAGCGGTTTTCCCAGTCTGGAGGGAGTTCAAAAGATAAAATTCGGGCATTCAGAAGCAAATTCCATTTACCACGTGGTCCGCTGTCTGTGAGACGATTTTCACCACTACCATCATTAATCCAAAATTCTAAAGCTTCCTCTGGATCTTCAGGGATATCAACTAATTTTGCCCACAAAGGTTGAATTTCTGGGGGATAGGTAACAGGATCAAATAATGGCTTTACTCCATAATGATTGAGAACTTCTAAATCATTTTCATAGGCTTTAAGGAGGCGTTTACGTTCTTCCCTGTGTCTAGAAGCTTGAGTCACTTTTTCCTCACCATAAGCAACGCGCAGCAAGGTAGGAATAGTAATCCGTTGTTCTCTACCCATTTTGGTTTTAAATAATAACCAAAGCATAAGTCTCACAGCCCCTTCATGTTGTTGCCACAGACTCATAACTGTGGTTAATAGGGTTTTGGGAAGACTGCCATACTGATAAAATGTGGTGCGTTCTTTGCATCCTTGTCTGTTGAAGAAATGTTGTGTCCAAATCCCAGCTTTGACTGTAAATGTCAGTCCGACTAAATATTTACAACCTTGATCATCTTCTTGAAAATGGTGCTGAGTATCTGTCAAATTCCATAGATAACTATCTTTAATAGAAAAACTGGGAACTCTACCCTGTTGCGGCCAGTCAATAGAAACCATGAGAGAACAAGTTTGATAAACGATGTTTTTAATTAAACCAAGTTTGGTGCTTTTGCTGAGGTCTTTACGTTTTTCTAAGCCCAAATACTGTTCAATTTGTCGTTCATCAATTGTAAATTCTTCTTCCCAAGGTTGATCTAGGGCTGTGATTTGAGCAGCAAAAATGAGATGGATACAAGCAGCACGAATGTCTAGATAATCAATTGCTTGTAAATTATCAGCGCGGTTATTAGCTTGAAATAGGTCTTGGATCTGAAAGGAAATTGTCCCTCGTCCTTGATTAACTGAGCGACTGTAATGTAAATTACCCTCCTCATTTTTTTCCCATTGTAAAGATGTTCGTTGCGCTAGTAAATTACAAGCTTCCCAAATAACTATTGCTGACGCAAAGGGATTATTCTTACCATTAGAAAACAAATCTGGACTAGTCGCATCACGTGGTTCAACTTTGCATCTTCCTTTTTTTGCGTGTGTAGGTATAGGCGCATTTGTTGGACAAGCAATCACACATTGTGGTTGTAAATAATAACCCTCACAATTATTACAAAGGGCAGGATCAACCCAATATTCATCATCTTCGATTTTGATTGCACCCGTAGGACATAGGGGTCGGCAGTTGTCACATCCCACGCAACTGTTGTTAGGAATTATATGTGGCATAGGAACTGTTCCTACTTTAATCGTTGAGATGTTTGGCTCAAGTCTCCCCTTAATGTGTCCAATTGATTCATAACTTGCTACCAAATTACCTCTATAACGAGAAGATATTTTTCTCGCCTGATTAATTACTGATATGGTTAATGAAGCCAGATTTTGTAGCTATTTATATTTTGCAAAGTTAGGCTTCATTGCTTCTTCATTAACTATAATTTTCATAAAGATTTCAATAAGATTGTTCGGGATGAGCTTGGGAGGATTTCTTAATATTTACCTGAATATTTACTGTCATAATGTTTGGTTTGGGCTATATAAATTATCCTAAATGTTTTTGAGTAACATCTTATAGGCGGGAATGGGTAATTGGTAATAAAGAATAGAAAACAAAATGGTTCAAAAATAGAGGAAATGATTTTTTAAAGTTTGTGTTTACTAATACTCTCAGGAGAATATTTTTATCTAATTAGAAAATATTTGCAAATAGGAAGTCAATTAAGCAAATAATAATCTTTGATAATTGATTATTATTCTTGTTACATAAGATATCTTTAGGCTAATTTATCAAGCTTTATTGAGAAAATAAATTTAAACACAATTCTAGAAACCTTTGACTAATAAGCTTTCTATCCAAGCACACTACCCAAATTTATCAATAAGTAATATCATTTAATATTTTGAACTAATTAAAAATAAATAATATTATTTAGCAAGTCATCAAAATTTGACAAAAAGTTAATTTTTGTGATTGAAAAAATGAAATCTCAGGCTAGTATGAAGATTAAAGGATTAACTAACATCTAGCTAAAATTGCTGAGGTTTTATTCATGGCTACATTAACAGGATTGACTTATGGTGGTAATGCTTGGACTCCTAAATTTGCTCAAGAAATAGATAAAGAAAAATGTATTGGTTGTGGCAGATGTATGAAAATTTGTGGTCATAAAGTTTTAGCTTTAATGGCTTTGAATGAAGAAGGTGAATTTGTAGTAGATGAAGATGAAGAAGAAGTTGAACGGAAAGTAATGGTTATTGCTAATCCAGAAAACTGTATTGGTTGTGAAGCTTGCGCTCGGATTTGTTCCAAGAATTGTTACAGTCATGACACACTAGATAAATAACATTCTTGGTAATACGGTGTGATGTTTTGCAAAACACTGGTTATTTTTGTCAAGTTTATCAGCAAGGTAATTAGAGGGGAATCTCGATATTTACAGCAATTGGTTAAAAAGTTCACAGTCAACAGAAACGTAAATCTTAACTTGTTATCATCTGAAAAAATCATACTTGCTACTATTTTTTCTACTGCTATTTGATTTATGAAAATATCAACTCTCAGATCCTTGATTTCTTGAATAAGTCGAGGATTTTGTGATTATCAATATAATTAGCGGCTCTACCGTTCCCTTTATGTAAAACAACATTTATTGTAGGTTGGGTTGACGGATGTTACCCAACAACTCTTACTATTCTACCGCCAATGTTGGGTTTCACTTCGTACCCTGCGGGAAGCAAGCTACAACCCAACCTACAAAAATTAAATTAATATTCTTCTCCATAAGGGGAGCGGTAGAACCTAATTAGCTAATAACTGACAAAAGACAATTTACAAAAATATGACACAAGTAAATTTTCCAGTTAATCCTCCACCTGATGAAAGTGAATCACCAACCCGGTTGGTTACTCATAGTTATCATCCCGAAACTGGGAAAGTTCGAGATTATTTTACATTTAATACTGATCACAAAGTTATTGGGATTCAATACCTGGTGAGTGCATTTTTCTTTTATCTAATTGGTGGGTTGATGGCGATCGCTCTCCGCACCGAATTAGCCACCCCAAACTCCGATTTTCTTGATCCAAATCTGGACAATGCTTTCATGACAAATCATGGCACAATCATAATTTTTTTGTGGATTGTTCCCAGTGCAATTGGCGGATTTGGTAATTATCTAGTCCCCTTAATGATGGGTGCTAGAAATATGTCAAAATCTTAGGTTGGGTTGCAACATTATGGGGTGGAAAAATCCGTTTTACCAGCGCCATGTTATTCGCCATTGGTTTATTATCAATGTTCGTCATGGGTGGTTTAAGCGGTGTAATTATGGGAAAAGTTTAACTTTGGAATGGACAACTTCTTCCCCACCTATGATTGAAAACTGGGAAGTTTTACCTGTTGTCACTCATGATCCTTATGACTACGGGGATAGCCATGATCAAAGTAAATGAACTACATTTTTTTTGTTTCACGCAGAGTCGCAGAGTCACAGAGAGAAATTAAGAGAAATTGTAGGTTAGGTTAAGCGACAGTGCAACTCAACAAACCTCCAAAAATGAGTAATTCTTCATTATGAATTACTCTCCTCTAATCCAATTTCATAAATATCCAAATCAAGATTAACAGGATTTTCTTATTTATCCTGATCAAATATTTGCGAAACTTTTAAATTTAGACTATTAAATTGTGGAGATAAAACTAAACCATCACCAGCAAAAATCCCCATTTCAGTGTAAGTTTCGTTAATTAACTCTAAAACTAATATGCTTTGGGTTTGGGGGTCAATAATCCAATATTCAGGAATACCACAATCTTGATATTGTAGACGCTTGGCAATAAAATCTCTATCTCTTTGTAATTCCCCAGGACTAACAACTTCAACAACTAATAAAGGTGGTAACATTGATAGGCGAATAGTGTTCCGATTTGCTAATTGTTGAATATGCTCTTCTCGAATAATAGTCAAGTCAGGATAACGGTTTCTCGGTTCTCCTCTTACTTCCAATTCCAAACCATTTCCCCGCACTCTATCAATCCCTATTAACAATGCAAAAATGAGGAAAATACGATTGGCAATTTGCACATTAACTCCTGATTCTGGGGGCATTTCAATTAACTCTCCATTAAACAATTCATAAAGTTTTTCTGTACCATCGTCATAAGATAAATATTCTTCAAAGCTTTGAAATTTATGTTTAACTTGTAGCATCAGAGTTACTCCATCTATTGCCGTAGTTAGTTAGATTTTAACACTATTTATTTCTCTCTACGTCTCTGCACGAAATTAAATGTAATTCACTCAGAACTTACGCAACTGGCATATTGGTAGGGTGCGTCAGATACCAACAATCTATTTATTTGCAGGATTTATGCAGTCTGACGTGGTTGGTGAGCTTGCCGAACCACACCCTACAACAGATTTTTAGTGTGACACTTCTATCACTTACCAGAAAATTTTAGACCTTCACATTAGCGATCGCCCCAATTTTGCTATAATCATGATCACTTCAATGTAATCGGTTACAACATGATGATTACCACTGTTGAGCGTCGTTATAGTTTAGATGAATATCGCGCCATTGAAGAAAAAGCTGAAGGGCGCAGTGAATATCATAATGGAGAAATTGTACCAATGTCTGGAGGATCACTCAACCACAGCCGGATAGGTGGCAATATTTTTGCATTTCTCAAGTTTTTGCTACGTGATAGTAAATTTGAGCCAATTAATAGCGATTTACGCCTATGGATTCCTGAATATAAACGCGGATTATATCCAGATGTGATGGTTTTTGCAGGTGAACCGCAACTAAATGAAAATCGCAGTGATGAAGTTTTAAATCCTATTTTAATTGTGGAAGTACTATCTCCTTCAACAGCAGATTATGACCGCAAAAGCAAGTTTCGGATGTATCGTTCAATTAGCAGTTTTTGTGAATATTTATTAGTTGAACAAGATGAACCTTTCATCGAGAAATATAGTAAACAATCTCAAGGTTGGTTATTCAGTGATTTTAATAATTTAGAAAAATCTATTTCTTTGGAGTCAATTGGGGTTGAATTACCGATAGCGGAAATTTATCGCAGTGTTGTTTTTGGGTAAGTAGTGAGTTATAATAGGCTAGAATAAGTTATTGTTACCTTAATTAAGTGTAAATAGTAAAACTATATGAGATTAGACTTTTTAGAATATTGTCAAGATAAAGATTTGCCAAGTGAATGGCGTTTAGATGGTTGTCAATTAGGCAATATAAACTTAATCGTTGGTAAAAACGCTTCTGGCAAATCAAGAATACTTAGAAGTATTAAATTTTTATCAGATTTTCTATCTGGTGAAGAAAAGCTCAGTAGACTTGATGGTAGGTTAAGAGAGTGGAAACTAACTTTTGATTCTTATAACGGAGATAATAAAAAAGTCTACATATTGAAAGTTGAGAATAGTCTAGTAATTGAAGAAAGTTACACTGTTGGATCTAAATGTTGGCTGATGAGAGATAAATCAGGTAAAGGTAAAATTTGGGCTAAACAATTAGAAAAAGAAATTGATTTTCAAACACCTACTAATGAAGTCGCTGCTTTCCATCGAAGAGATTCTATCCAGCATCCTTTTTTTGACAAAGTTTACACTTGGGCAAGTTTATTGAGGTATTACGAATTTGGAACAGATTTAGGCAGAAGTAGTCTTGATGTAATTAACACCGAAAGCGTTGCGATAATAAAAAAAAATATAGACTTCAAAAATAAAGATCATGTAATTCGCATATTCAAATTAGGAGAAAAAGAGTTAGGAGAAAGTTTTATTGAATCTATCAAGTCAGATATGTTATTGGTTGGTTACAGAATAGATGAAATTGGTACTAAAACGCCATCAACTTCGATTTTTCAAGAAGATAACTCCTACTTTCCAGAAGTAAAACAGCAATATATTTATGTTCAAGAAAGTGATTTAAAAGATAAAACTGAACAATCAATAATATCTCAAGGGATGTTTAGAGTATTATCTTTAATTATTCAAATAAACTACTCACTATTAGCTAAAAAGCCTAGTTGTATATTAATAGATGATATTGGTGAAGGACTCGATTTTGAAAGATCATCAGCGATGGTTAAGTTGCTTATTAGCAAAGCACAAACTGGATTAGTTCAGTTAATTATGACTACAAATGACAGATTTATTATGAATGGTGTTCCTTTGGAATATTGGTCAGTGATTGAGAGAAAATCAGGATTAGCTAAACTTCATAACATACATAACTCAAAAGAAATATTTGATGATTTTAAATTCACTGGTTTAAACAATTTCGACTTTTTTGCAACTCAATTCTATATTGAGGGATTTGGTAATGAGGAGAATATAGAAGAGTGAAAAAATTAGCGATTTTTGTAGAGGGTAAAACAGAACAGATTTTTGTCGCAAAGTTGCTGAGAGAAATTGCTGGAAAATTTCAGATGACCATAGAGATTAAATCTCGGCAAGGAAGTAACTTACCTAAAGTAATAATGAAAGATTCTGTCACTTCAGAAACAAAATTTTATGTGTTAATTCATAACTCATGCGGTGATGAACGTGTTGTTTCAGACATGAAAGAGCTGTATAATCTTTTAGCTAAAGATGGCTATGATAGAGTAATAGGTTTAAGAGATATTTATCCAATATCTATAGCTGACAAATCTAAGTTGCAAAGAGGTTTGAATTATGCTTTACCAAAAGGATCAATTCCTATAAATATAGTTATTGCTGTTATGGAAGTGGAAGCCTGGTTTTTAGCAGAATATAATCATTTTCTCAAAATAGATCCGCGTCTTACTCCAGAGCAAATTCAAGCAATGTTTGGATTTAATCCTCAAACTGATGATATGGAACAAAGACCTCATCCTACTAAGGATATGGAACTTATTTATAACTATACAGGAAAAGGTTATAACAAAAGCGAGAAACAACTCAATAGACTTGCATCTAATTTAGATTACGAGTTTATATATATACACCTTGCTAATAGTGTTCCTAGTTTGGGAGAATTTGTTGGATATATTGATAAATTCATGATTTCTTCATAAAGATGATATATGAAGAAATGTATTTATCTTAATAGTCTGAAAAGATACAATAATATCTTCCTGTCGGCAATTTTTATCTACCCAATGGAGGAATCAAGACGTACCCAATAAATATTAAATAATTAAATATTCCGATCACCTGACGAACTTTAACAGTATATCCCTTTGTTTGCACTATACAAACAAGGGATTTTTTTTATGCAAATTCGTAAATGATACCAATTGCAGATGATAATCATCATTTTATATATCTTAGGGGGGACTGGATTCAAGCCGAATAAATATTAAATATTAAGTAGCCCGATTACCCTACCGGACTTTAGCTCCAAATCCTCTCTTGTCATTACCCGATAAGAGAGGTTTTATTCACTTTTTATCAGCTTACTCAGAAATCTGCTAATTTTCATTAACCGAAAATTATTCATTTTTAGAATTGATATATTACCAAAATTTGTCTACATATTAAAAATAATGCCCCGACCATAATCAATATTAATGTTATTTTTCCCCCAGGAACTAAGGTTTGATAGTTACCATTAGTAAATTCTGGTGTTTGACTTTGTTTCCAACTCATTAATGCTGGCATAATTCCTCCTAAAATGGAAGCACTAAATGCGCCAGTATATTCTAGAGCATGAAAAAAGATGGTAGGATTAAATGTTCCTAAACTCAGAGGTGGAAGCAACACTAAAGAATAGAGAGGTAAACGAGAAATTTCGCTTTTGGTAATGGTGGAAATATCTTTAAAAAAGTCTGTTAACCCATAAGTAATCCCAATAAATGATGTCACAATTGCAAATTCAGAAAAAATTGATAATAACACAGCAAACCATTCTCCTGATTGACCAGTTCGGAGAATTTCCAGTGGATCAAATACTTTCTCATTTTCGAGATTATGCGATAAAATATCTGGAGTCATGCAGCCTAAAATAACCGCATTCCAA
This sequence comes from Dolichospermum sp. UHCC 0315A, assembly GCF_008121535.1. GTDB lineage: Bacteria > Cyanobacteriota > Cyanobacteriia > Cyanobacteriales > Nostocaceae > Dolichospermum > Dolichospermum lemmermannii. The sequence continues at coordinate 3,151,966 of NZ_CP043056.1, read as the reverse complement.
GCTAGAAACATGAACAAGGGAATCACTGAACCAATAATCATAGATTGGCGAATTTTGGGAATGTCTCCTTCCAATTGAGTTACAACCAATGGAACAATACTATGAAAGAACATTGCTACATAAATAACAGCAACAGCATTACCAATAGATTGCCAATTTTGTACTAGAAGTTGAGAGTTTTGGAATTGCATTCCCCCTAATATTAATAAACCGAAAAAAGCAATTAGTAAAATAATAATAAATATACCATTAATCTTTTCTACTAATCTATCTTTACCCCAATACATTAGGCTGCCAAATACTAGAAAAAAACTTACTGTTCCTACCCAATGAGGTGAAATATGTTCTAATTCCCAAACTTGATCAACTGTGGTTATTAAAATTTTGCCACCTTCAGTCATATATGCCACCAAGAGGGCATAGTGGTTAAATATATAGGCAATTCCGGCAATTCTCGCTCCTGGTTTACCGAGAATCTTGGCTATGATTGCTAATAAACCTATATGAGAAATACCCTCAACTCTCATCACATTTAAAGTCAATTCTGCAACTAATAAACCGGAAATTAAAGCATACAGCCATACAGTAATAAGTAGGATTGTAGATGGTATAATCCCAGATGGTAAAGTTACCGCAGGTAATCCAATAATCCCCGCCCCAATAGTAGTTCCGACAATTAAAGCTGTATTTCCAAAAACACTACCAGGTTGATGTTGAAATTTATTATCATCAAACTTTAGGTGAGAAAATAATCGCGTTACTGGTTGTTCTTGTTTATTCATAGTGCAGGTAATTAGTGTTATTTAGATCCCCGACTTCTTAGAGAAGTCGGGGATCTTGTTTTTTGTTTTATTAAACAAATTTTTTGCTAAACTCACAGATTAAGTCTACCCTACCTTTACGTAACATGGCTGGATCTAATCTTTCTGTGGTATTACAAGTCATTAGTATTACTAATTTTTGTTGCATTTGCATCACAGATTCATCAATTACGCTTTGGTATAATGTCCCATCTAATAAGGCTAGAATATGCTCGGTTTTGTTGTTATATTGTGCTACTTCTGAAGCTCGATCTTGAGCTAAATTATCAGCTTCATTGATGATAATACAAATCTTTTCTAAATATGTTGGCGGCACAAAATTAGTAATGGCATCATGATCTAAAATGAAAATTACATATCCTAAAGGAACAAGAATTTCCTTAGCCACACTTTGTGTCCATGCTGTTTTTCCTGTACCTGGTGCGCCATGGACTACAACGGCTAATTGATTTTGATCTAAAATTGTTTGTTGAACTATGTCAGTAAAATTTTGAATGTCTTGGGGAAATGTTAGCAATGGATACTGACTATGAACTTTCCCGACACGACTTTGATAGCCACTCAGCATTACTGCTAAATCATAGGTGGCTTTATTAATTAATGGCTGCATATTTTTGGCCATTAAAGTGTAGTTTCTTCTACCTCTTTCATAAGCTTCAATCTGTAGCCAAATATCATGTTCTGACCAATAGGCATAAACTGTATTAACTACATCTAACCTTTCCCAATTCACAAATTTTTCAACGGGGAAATAAAAGTCTCTTTCTGAGTAATATTGAGTGATAACATCAGGACGTTCTAATAGTTTCAAAACTCGTAAAACGGTTATTTCTTGGAGAAGATTCAGAACATAGTCAATGGGAATACTATTACGACTGACAAATTGAACGAGAGGTGTTTCTGTTGTCAAAAAGTCTTTATGGCGATGTTCTGGGGTGAGCATATCTGGTGTAATATAATTCCAATATTTTTGGAATTCACCACGGGTATAATCTGAAGCTAAATTTAAAATATTTGCCCACCAAGCATACTCTTTTCTCGCTAGAGCATCAGCATAATAGCTGGCTAAATTAATACTTTTCTGGGTTAATTCTTGAGTATCATGAAATAAAATTTTACCGAAGTATTCCCAATCAAAATCTCTGTGAAATGGCCGCCAACCACTAGATAACAAGTGTTGAAAGTTCTTATTGGTGTTATTACTTTCGTTGGTTCGGAAATAGTCAAAATCCATAGTCAAATTATTCTCTGTTTAAACAGGCAATGATGCACAACTTTTTGATCACACTTATTTATGTAACATACTATAGCATTACACCAAAAAGGTTTTACTGCCTACCGCTGTTGGTGTAGCCTGTCCTTAGGGTAACCTGCTAGATTACACAAAAAGAGGTTGTGTCAACTATTTTACACGAGTTATGAATTTGTTGATTTTTCTAAATAAATTTATTGACAATTTTGCATATAATCAAAATATATCTGCTAAAAGTATTAAAGCTGGATTTTTATTTCCTGTTCAAATTGGTGTCAGGATTTAGCCGTCAGTTGTCACCTGATACAGCTTTTAATCCAGAAATACAGGAAATTAACACTTCCTCTTTTTTGCTGTTCTGACTTTTGGCTGATAGCTGAATGCTTACAAATCGGTTGAGACAATAACCAATGAGGATTTACAAGTTTGTCTATTATGCCCAAAAAAACCACTACTCCCCATTAACTACTCTGGAGACGAGATGTATCTAGCGCATTCATTCATGAGTGATGAGAAACGGAAAAAACATCAACAGCCTTTAATTTTAGTAGTAGAAAATCATGATGATAGTCTACTGCTAATGGGTTATACCCTTGAGTTACTTGGTTGTCAGTCTATTTGTCAAAAAGAAAGTTCAAAAACAGTATTTATGGCGAAAGAACACCAACCTGATTTAATTTTATTAAATATTTTTTTACCAGGTATGAGTGGACTAGACGTTATTCGATATCTAAAGCAAGAATCATTAACTTGTCATATTCCCGTGGTTGCTGTTACTGTTTTAACTGGGAGTGAAGATAAACAACATATTCTAGAAGCAAAGTTTGATGATTACATCACTAAACCTTATATGATTGAGGAATTGGCAGCAATTATCTACCGGTTACTAGGTAGAAAATTTGAGCTATGCTCAACTTTAGAAGTGCAGCACATTCATTAATAATTATTCAGTGATTTTAGGTAATTTGACTGTGAATATACTACCTTTACCCAGTTCGGAGAAAAGTTCTATTTTACCTCTGTGTGCTTCAGCAATCCGGCTGGAAAGGTGTAGTCCTAAACCACTACCTGATCTTTTATTCTGGCCTTGGTGAAAGCGCTCAAAAATTGTTCCCTGATCTTCTGCCGCAATGCCATAACCTGTATCTTGAACTTCGATGACTATTTCACTGAGATGATTGATTGGGGATAAGGTTTCAAAAATGCGAATTTCTATACTACCTGTATCAGTAAATTTGATCGCATTACCAATTAAATTATTAAACACTCGTCGTAATTCTAAGCGATCGCCGTTAACTATTCCTCCATTATTTCCAGTTGGGCTTAATTCATGGGTATCCAATTTTAAAATTAAGTTTTTCTCCTGTGCTAGGGGAGTTAGTTCACTGACTACTTCAGCCGCAATTGTTGTTAAGTTACATGATTCAAAGTTGAGGGTTTTTTTCCCAGCCTCAAAACGGTAAACTTCTAGCAATGTATTTACCATTTCCAGAAGATTTTGATTACTGCGAATCATCACATGAATCGGTTGTTTCATTTCTGAAGGAATCTGACCAAAGACTTCTTGCAGAAATAAATTTAGCATTCGATCAGCGGCTACTAAGGGAGTACGTAAATCATGGGTGAGACGAGAAACAAAGTCTTCTCGCTGTAGTGTCATTTTTCGTTGTTCGTCAATACTGTGCTTTAATCTTAACAGCGATCGCACTCTTGCTAATAGTTCTTCTGTCTCAAAGGGTTTACAAATAAAATCATCAGCACCAACATCTAAACCTTTAACAACGCTAGATTCGTTATAAGCTGTCAGGAGTAAGATCGGAATATAGTTGATTTCGGGATTATTCCGAATCCGTCTCGTAACTTCATAACCATCTATTCCCGGCATCATCACATCTAAAATAATCAAATCCGGTGGTAATTCTGCTACTTTTTCTAAGGCTGCTTGACCATTGGTAGCTGAATCAACATGATATCCCTCACTTTCTAAAAGTGTTCTCACTACATCGAGATTATCTTGGACATCATCAACAGACAAAATTCGGTCTTTTTTTAAATTAGACATAGTTAACTTCTTGGTAATCTACAACCTGATATGAGGATAATTCATTAAAGCTTTGTTCGGGGAATATACAGAATGAAAATGATGCTGATGAGAACTAAAAACTACATTACCTAAATCTGCTGCTAAATTGATTCTTCGGGGTAATTCTATTTTAAACGTTGAACCCACTCCTAATTGACTTTCAACACATATTTTTCCTCCCATTATCCCCACTAGTGAATCAATAATAGCCAAACCCAAACCTGTCCCTGAATATTTACGGCTGATACCTTGATCAATTTGATGAAATGCTGCAAAAATGTTTTGAAAATCTTGAGAAGCAATCCCAATTCCTGTATCTTTAACAGTTATTGTAACTTGATTTTTAGGTGTTTCTCGAATTTCTACCCAAATATTGCCAGATTCTGTAAATTTAACAGCATTGGTCAGTAAATTAGTTAAAATTTGCCGTAATCGGACTGCATCATTAAATACTGATGTATTCTCTAAGTCTGTTTTGACTAACAAAGATAACTTTTTGGCTTCAGCTAAGGGGCGGATTTCTGTAACTACGTTACTAACAACTGCTGATAAATCCAACATTTCTGGCTTTAGTGCTAATTTCCCAGATTCTAGCTGAGAAAAATCCAGAATTTCATTGATCTTTATCAGGAGATCTTTACCATTATTGAGAATTTTCTCTACCATGACTAGTTGTTGATTTGTCAATTCACCAAATTTAGGACGTAAGAGAATCTGTGAAAATCCAATAATCGCATTCATGGGAGTTCTTAGTTCATGGGATATGGTGGCTAAAAATAGTGATTTTAAACTGGATGCTTCCAAAATATTGAGGTTTTGTTCTTTAATATGCTGCTGCTGTGCTGTGAATTCTTTCTGCTGTAAGATTAGCTGTTCACGACTTTCTTTAAGCTGTTGATTTGCTAAATTTAGCTGCATTTCCGTATGGTGTATACGAATTGCACTGCGTAACATTTGAGCTATGGTTTCTGGAGATAATTTAGACTTAATAAAATACTCAGTAGCACCTAATTTTATCCACTCTTGGGCTATTTTTTCATCTCCTGAATCTATGAGAATTACTAAAGGAACTTTAATCCCTGAAGATTGTAATTTATGAATTAATGTTAAGCTGTCTTGATTTGGTAAGTGATAGTCGAGAAATATGCAATCATAGTGATTATGGATCAAGGCAAAGAAGGCTTGACTCCCATTCTTAACTTCATCAATTTCCATCTTAATACCTGTTTTAGTCAGAGCTAAACTTACTATTAAGCCGTCTACCTGATCATTTTCTACAACTAAAATTTTTAGCGGTTCTTCCATCGGTTTTTCTTTTTGCTGTTAAATACAGATTTATGTTCAGCATTTCTGTTTTTACAGTCTCTAGATTGTACAAATAATCAACATGATTTTTTGCTGAATTAGCAGATTTATTCCCAAATAAAATACTTTATCCAGTTAAAAACATTGTAAATTACTAATTCATTAACTGTCCTCACCCATTAGTGAGAGTTGCATGGAAACATTATGTACCATTAGCGTAAGTATTTAAACTTAAAGAGTAGGAATAATTGGTAAATAAGGATCACTTACCTCCTGCGGATGAATAGGTTTTTACAGCAGGTAAGTAGGTGAACGGAAAAAAACCGTAGACGCGGAGCGGCTTCTCGAAGAGTAATATGTAACGAAAAGTAAAATCGCCCAAACCCTCTTCACTCTTGCCTCTTGCCTCTTGCCTAGTGCCATAACGACGATTTTCAATGCTAACCTACTTATCAGCGTTAAAAGTCTTTTGGTGTCTGATAGCAGTGTGGATTTAGTCATGTTGGATGCTATCTTAGTACAACCACGGAAATGGCACAATTATGCAAAATAAGTAGGTGAACACAATAAAACCAATCTGTGTAAAGAAAAGTAAAATCGCTCAAACCCTCTTCACTCTTGCCTCTTGCCTCTTGCCTCTTGCCTTGCCATAACGACGATTTACAATGCTAACCTACTTAGTTGCCAAGCTGACTTGATCAGCTTTTTAACCTTTAATTTTTGATTTTTGACCTCCGCATTGCGGAACTGGTGTGTTGAGTCCATTGTAAATTTGGTGATCATGGTGTAACTGTAATTTTTCTGATTTGTCTCAATAATCTCATTTGTTTTGGGAAAAATATCCATATGTCTTTAGCTAGATTTTTGCATCTATTGAAATTCAAAAATCAATTATTCATTATTCCTATTGGTAGATGTTTAATGGTTCACAGATCGTATATGCTTAAGGTTGGGTAAATTGAATACAATTCTTAAAAAACAAACAAGCTTTTTTTCCCTCTCCTCCCTTCTGTCTATTGGCACTACTTCAGAAGTAATCTGATCATCATGGGTGTAATAATGAGTGAAATTAGTATTCTATTAATTGAAGATCACGATTTAACCCGCATGGGACTCAAAACTGAATTGCAGTCACACAGCGGCTTTAAGGTGATTGGTGAGGCAGCCAATGCGACTCAAGGACTAAAACTTTTAGAAACAATCAAGCCAAATGTGGCTGTGATAGATATTGGTTTACCCGATATGAGTGGAATTGAGCTAACTCGTAAATTTAGACGTTATCAGACAGAAACGGGACAATTTCAGACGAAAATTTTGATTTTGACGATGAATAATACTGAAGATGCAGTCCTAGCGGCTTTTGCGGCGGGAGCAGATTCTTATTATATGAAGGAAACAAGTATTAATAAATTTACTGAAGCTGTAGAAGCAACTTTTCATGGTAATTCTTGGATTGATCCAGCGATCGCTAGTGTCGTATTACGGAAAATGCGTCAAGGTGTCCCCGGTGATCATCAATCATTGGACAAGCCAAAAACTGTAAAAATCGAAGCTCTGGAAATAGAATATGAACAAGTTTTAGAAACTTATCCCCTCACCCAAAGGGAACTGGAAATTTTAGAATTGATTGTGGGTGGTTGCAGCAATGGCCAAATCGCCGAAAAATTATATATTACTGTAGGTACAGTAAAAACTCATGTTCGCAATATCTTAAATAAACTCTGTGCTGATGATCGAACCCAAGCAGCCGTGCGGGCTTTACGTTCTGGGTTAGTAGTTTAATCTTTCCTGCAAACATTCTGCAATCCGTTGTGCTGCACCTGCACGTCCCATGCGCTGCAACCCATTTTCAGCAATCTCATGTAAGAGGTCAGGATTTTTGAGTAGAGATTGGATAGCGGGGAGAACTTGTGATGGTTGGTTGACGAGGGTGAGAGATATTCCTAAAAGCCGACTTTGAGCTTCTGCAAAAGCGGGGTTGTATTGAGGTCCATGACCAGAAATAGCGATCGCTGGTTTTCCCAAACCGATGAATTGTTCTGTTGCTGTTCCAGCCATAGCGATCGCCAGATCACCTAAATGTAAGCATTCATTATAGGCTTGTTGGGTCAGGATAAAATAAGCATTTTTTTGGTTAAAAGTCAAGCTATCAGGGTCAGAAATTGGTAAAGGAGATTCATCACACCGTCGCCAACCTTGAAGATGTAAAGTTTGGGATAAAATACTACAATCTAAACCAGGAGCGATCGCCCCTAAAAAAATCATCGTCCCCGCAGCCCGAAAGATGGAATCTGGTTGTCGTAAACTAGCCGTCAGCGCAGATACAGCAATCATGATGATTTCCCAATTGTTGTAAGCTTCCGGCGCACGAGAACCGGGTAACAGAGTCACAATCAAAGGCCGAATCACTTCTTCGAGTTCAGCATCAGGACGATAAAACTGTTGTGCGGTAAAAATCCTCTGCAAACCATCCATCATGGGATTCCCCACATCCACAGCGGGAATTCGCCATTTTTTGAGAATTTCCGTAGTCAGAGCATCTCTAGGAAACACAGCCCGACAACGGCCACGACTCATCAACCATCTTTCCCAAGGATGGTAAATTGAACCAGAAAAATTTTCCCACCATGCGGACTTTGATTTTCTCGGTAATAATCCCGCTTCATCGCGCACATAGTATTCTGATTTAGCAGTACCTACAAAGGCATAATTAGCACCACTCACTGCTGCAAACAACAGGGGAACAATATCCCCCACCGCTAGAATAGCTTTGGGATTACCTAACTTGGTTTGTGAACTTACCCAACTGCGGATAGATTGAATTTGATTAAGAGTCAACTGCACCAACCCACCCCGCAGATCGCGCATTAATTCGCGGCTATCCATATAGATAAAACCACCAGAAGGCATAGTCTGCACCTTACCAATCATAGAAATATCTATTTGTTGATAAGCACGTCCTTCACCTACTATTGGTAAAGCAAAAATATCTGGTGGAGAAGATAATTGTTGTAGAGCCTGGATAATCCGAACAGCAATGATATCTTCTCCGTGACCATTGCTTAAGACTAATAACTGTAAACGAGAATTGGTCATTGATTTTTAAAATACGCTTTAATGGCATAGGTATCACTTGTCAATGTAATAGGACAAGGAATAATAATTCGTTCTAAATCTAAATTTAAGCTCTTTTTTATCTACATTTTTAGCCCTTGACTCCACTCCCTGTATCCGTAGGAACAATATATTTTTGTAGAAACAAAAACAATAATAGCACTGGAGTAATAGAAATTACTGAACCAGCAGCTACCAACCGCCAATCTAAAGAAAATGTTCCCGCTAACTTAGCTACCCCCAAGGGTAAAGTATATAAACTTTCATCTTGGATGACAATTAAAGGCCACAAAAAGTCACTCCAAGCACCAATAAAGACAAAGATAGCCAAAGTAATCAGCGCTGGACGAATGGCAGGTAGCATGATGTGCCACCACAATCCTAACTCAGAACTACCATCTAAACGAGCCGCTTCTTCAATTTCCTTTGGCACACCTATTAGAGCCTGCCGTAATAAAAATATACCAAAGGCAGATGCCAAACTAGGAAAAATTATTCCTAAGTAACTATTTCTCAACCCTAGTTGCACTGTCAAAATATATAAAGGAATCATGACAATTTGGAAGGGAATCATAATTGTGGAGACAATGGCAATAAAAATCCCATTTCTGCCCACAAATGATAGTCTGGCCAAGGGATAAGCCGCTAAGGAACAAAACAACAAATTTAAACCAACTGTTAATACTGATACTAGGATACTGTTGTATAAATAAGTTCCGAATGGTAAAAATTGCCAAACTTTAGAGAAGTTTTCTAGTGTTGGCTGACTAGGTAATAATTGGGGTGGTGACTGCCAAATATTTTCCGTTGGTGATTTTAATGCTGTGCTGATTAACCATAACAATGGAAACAGCATCACGAGAGCGATCGCACTGAGTATGCTATAAATAATTAAAGTTTGGATGCGGGAGTTTTTTAACTTCATATTTTGTTAAAAATGATTAAGTGTAAAGGTTGTTAATATAACTATTTGTAACCTAAAAAATAAACTTTATCCTATAATTATCACACTAATTTTACCTCAAGTGGCAAAAAACCAGATCCCTGACTTCTTGAAGATGTTGGGGATTTGAATCCTGACATTGTGTCTTAATAACATAAATTCTAGGAAATTGTGGGATATGATGAAATCGAAATTTTCAAAATAAGTAATATTTTTATGAAACCAATTCTGCAAATAGCAGCATTTGTAACTATAATTATTTTTGTGAGTGTTACCTTGGTTTCTGTCCATAAAGTTTTTCGAGATCAGTTAATACTAACTCCCCAAATTGCCAAAGAATGTTTAACTAATTCCAGCTTACCTTGTGACAATTCAAAGTCATCTATAAATATACCATTTATTCCCGATCAGAAATTAGATGATCAACAACGGTTTTTAGCGACAATTGCCAAAAAAATCCCCACAATTCCCCAGGATGATACTTTTGAATATACTTTACTACGTTCCTATGGAACAGTATTTATTAATCAAGAGTCAGGAATTAATTTACCACAAAAAGTGATTTTAGATAACGAATTAGAAACAAAATCTTTTCAGAAGACAATGAGTATAGCTTTAGTAGATGGCACTCAAGAATGTTATTTACAAAAAAACGCAGCAGCAGCTTTAAATAAGGCAAAAAATTTAGAAAATATTCCCCTTAAATCAGGTTATGCCGGTGATTGTCTTCGCAATTTTGCCACTAATTTAAGATTTTGGAATAAATACGCAAATAGTGAAACATTAGCAAGAGTCAAAGCCGGAAAAGAAACAAAAATTCTCGGTTTAGTTGCACCCCCCGGTACGTCACAACATCTGTGGGGATTAGCAATTGATTTACAAGTATCAACATTAGCCCAAAGACAGGCTTTAAATGAAAATGGTTGGTTTCAAACTGTAGTTAGTGATCTTCCCCATTGGACTTATTTAAGCCAGAGTGAAGATGATTTACCCAAATTTGGATTACAACAAAAAACTATCCAAGGAATTAAATATTGGGTAACACCAATTTAATTTGTCAGTTGTTAGTAGGGGCGAAGCATTTGGAAGATAAATTATCGGTCATTGCCAAAAATAGTTCTCCAAATGCTTCGCCCGTACAGTTGTTAGTAGGGGCGAAGCATTTGGAAGATAAATTATCGGTCATTGCCAAAAATAGTTTTCCAAATGCTTCGCCCGTACAGTTGTCAGTTGTCAGTTCTTAGGAGAAAGAAGGAAATTTCCCTGTTCTCTGTTATAAACTAGTAAGATATCCGATAGTTGGAGTTTTAACAGTGAGTTTATTTGATGATTTAAGTCGGTTTTTAGAAAGTCGTTTAGAAGAGTTCTTGCGGAATAACCCTCATTTAGAGTTAGAAGCACTTTTAGAACAACTGCGGGAACAAGAAGAAGATACATTAAAGTTAATTGCTGAGTTACAATTGCAAGAGAAGCGATCGCAAGATGAAATTCTCAGCACAGCCCAAGAAATCCAAAAATGGCATATTCGGATTCAAAAAGCCCAAGCCGTAGGTAGACAAGACTTAGCCACCCCAGCCCAAGAACGAGAAGCAGCCCTACTGCGAGAAGGAAATCAAATGTGGGGACAAATGCAAGGTTTAAAAGAACGCATTAACCAATCCCAAGAACTACTTCGCAAAATTCAAACCCGTCGTCAAGAAGTACAAACCAAAGCAGCCGAAGCACAAACAGCTAGAACCAAAGCACAAACCCAACAAAAACTAGAAACTGAAACTCATGGCTGGAATACATCTACTAATTCTAATAGTAACTTTGATGATTTAGAAAATACATTTCGCCGTTGGGAAACCCAAGATGAATTAGAGTGCGATTCGTTGTTAGTTGAATCACGGTAAACAGCCCGTACATAAGCTAACCAACCCAATCCAATCATGGAGAAAGGTTGAACTCTCGGTCTGATATGGGTGAAAGTCCCATCTACCAGACTCAGGTATGACTCCCTACCTACCCACACTGACTAGACTCGGTTTCTAGAGGGTGAAGCTGGGAACAGGACGCAATCAGACATCCGTTGTGGGGTGACACTTGGCGTTAATGGGGAGTTCCTACGGTGAAACAGAGCCTAAAAAAGCAACCTACATCTAAGCAGGACACAATACCAAAACCTGACTTCATTGGAGTTAATTCCCGCCGCACTTTCTAGTGGTAGCGGTAAGAGTCTAGGGAATCCAGTGGTTGAATTGGCTACACCTAACGGAACTATCAATCAACCGAGGGAACGAATAAAAACGGATTGAGGGTCTAAGGGCGGATTCGTTCCCTATAAGTAGGCTGGACGAGCAGCGGAACTCCCTCAATTCGGGTAGGACAGACCGTAATTGGTCTGAGGTGTTCAGAATACACAAATGGTCGCAGAGCATGATTAGACACAGAGAAAACTCTAGTGAATCCTGGAAAACGTTACCTTGGAAGAAATTCCGCCGTAACTTATTCCGCCTACAAAAACGCGTGTATAAAGCTGTTCTTGTTGGAGACAAGCGCAAAGCCAAGTCCCTACAAAAGCTGATTCTGAAATCAACCGCAGCGAGATTACTGGCTATCCGTCAAGTAACACAGCTAAACGCTGGGAAAAAGACAGCGGGAATTGACGGGAAAACCGCGCTCACATTCGAGCAAAGGTTTGAACTAAGTGAAAAACTTAGAACCGAAGCTAATAACTGGAAACACCAGGGATTACGTGAAATACCCATCCCCAAAAAGGATGGTAGAACCCGGATTTTCAAAGTCCCCACTATTGCAGATAGGGCGTATCAATGCCTTATCAAATACGCATTAGAACCAGCACACGAAGTAACTTTCCATGCTAAAAGCTATGGGTTTAGGACGGGACGCTCGGCACATGATGCACAAAGACAACTGTTCAACAATCTAAACTCCAGTGCAAATGGAATAGATAAAAGGGTTATAGAACTCGATATCGAAAAATGCTTCGACAGGATAAACCACTCCGCCATTATGGATAAACTCATCGCTCCTAAGAGTATAAGACAAGGAATCTTCCGATGTCTCAAAGCCGGAGTCAACCCAGAGTTTCCCGAACAAGGAACACCGCAAGGTGGGGTGGTAAGTCCACTGTTAGCCAACATCGCCTTAAATGGGATTGAAAGTATTCATAGATACCACGAGGACTCTAAAAAAAGAATCACAGACAAAACCTCAAAGGAAAAGATTATTGAGCCAACAATCCGATACGCGGATGACATGGTAATAATACTTAGACCACAAGACGATGCCACAGAAATACTTGACAAAATTAGTCAGTTCCTAGCAGAGCGGGGAATGAAAGTCGGTGAGAAAAAGACAAAGCTAACCGCCGCGACAGATGGGTTTGATTTCCTCAGCTGGAACTTTTTAGTCCAGAAAAACGGAAAGTTTAGATGTACTCCCTCAATGGATAACTACAAAGCTTTTCGTAAGAAAGTAAAACACATCGTCAACAACTCGAATTATGGTGCTACCACAAAGGCTGAGAAATTAGCCCCTGTAGTTAGAGGTTGGAGGAACTACCACCGCTTCTGCAAGATGGACGGGTCGCGTAACTCGCTATACCACATTCAACACAGAGCTTTCAGGGTATTCAATCAGGAAACTAAGCAAAATCGCTACACTAGCAAGCAATTACTAGACAAGGCGTTCCCAGCAGTTCCTTACTCCGAAAATAAACACATCAATGTTAAAGGTGAAAAATCGCCCCAGGACGGAGATTTGAGTTATTGGAGCGAGCGTAATAGTAAGCTCCATAACAACAATACCTCTAAAGCCCTCCAACGGCAAAACCATAAATGTGGTCATTGTGGATTAAAAATGCTCAGTGATGAGAAGGTACATTTGCATCATGTTGATGGAAACTAAGTAGAACGGCTTGAATAATTCAAAGTTTGTAGTGAGGAATTTATTCCTCATTTGAGGGCTGAAGCCCTTACTACGAAATCATCTCCAGATTTTTTACATTACTTAATCTACTTTGATTTATTTTCGTCTACTTACTTATAACAATTGAAAACCTAAAAACCTTCTAGCCATTCATGAAAGCTGCCACGATTATATTCACATGAGCAAACGCGAAAGCTAAGAACATCGAAAGCTGGGTGCGGTGAAAGTCGCACGCCCAGATTTAACAGAGAGGAGCGCGGGATAATACCCGCCTTCGACTCTACCAAAACTCAAACGAAACATGGGAAAATAATTATGTATAACAAGATCCCCGACTTCTTAGAGAAGTCGGGGATCTAAATGGCATTGAGCCGAGATCCTTGCTCAAACGGAAATAGAGTGAATGGGGAAAAGCTATTCCCTCCGAGCGCCAAAGGCGTAATTATCAACAGGCAATTCGAGAATATTTAGGTATAAAACCTTATGATAAAGCTGCCCAAAAGTTGATAGCAATTGTTGTCAGTTCTGCCGCCGAAGTTAAAGACCATCCTGCGGATTTAATCAACATTACAATTGAAGAATTAGTCAAGGAACGATATGAGTTGCCAACATTTAATTCCCTTGACCGTTTAGTTAGTCATGTGCGCTCCATTACCAACAATCGTTTATTTCAACGAGTATCTCAAAATCTATCTAGTTTTGTGTATTTTCTTACTTAGCAACTGAATTCAAGACTGGGGATGCTTGTGTTGTTGGGTCGGAAAGCTACGCTGATTTTCGTGAACAATTGCTAACTCTATCGGAATGTGAACCCATGATAGAGGAAAATGCGTTTAACCGTTTTAGTTTACCGTCCATTTGGGGAACGGGGAAAAGAGCGGCGGCGGATGGTAGTAAGTTCGAGATATACGAGAATAATTTACATAGTGAATATCACATCCGTTATGGTGGCTATGGTGGTATTGCTTATCACCATGTTTCTGACAAATATATTGCTTTGTTTACGCATTTTATTACTTGTGGTGTTTGGGAAGCTGTGTATATTTTGGACGGGTTATTGAAAAATCTTTCCGATATTCAACCTGATACTTTGTATGCAGATACCCAAGGTCAGTCGGGTCCTGTGTTTGCCATCTCTTACCTTCTTGGTATCAAGTTGATGCCACGTATCCGTAACTGGAAGGATCTTAGTTTCCTACGTCCCAGTGCTGATTCCACTTACAAGTTCATTGATCAGTTGTTTAAGGATGTGGTTAATTGGAATCTTATTCAACTTCACTGGTATGACATGATGCGGGTAGTGCTGTCAATCAAGGCGGGGAAGGTGATGCCTTCTACCCTCCTACGTAAGTTGAGCAGTTACAGCCGGAAAAACCGTCTTTATCAAGCCTTTTTGGAGTTAGGAAAGGTTGTGCGAACAATGTTTTTGTTGGAGTACATCTCTAATGCTAAGATGCGCTCTGAGATTACGGCAATTACAAATATTGTAGAAAAGTATCATCATTTCTTGGATTGGGTGTTTTTTGGTAAGGATGGCGTTATTACTGAAAACGACCCGATTGAGCAGGAAAAGCGGTTGAAGTACCTCGATTTGGTTGCTAGTGCTGTGGTTTTACAGAATACTGTGGATATGTCGTTGGCAATTCAGACTTTAACGGCACAAGGATATCCAGTCAATCATCGCTTTGTAGCTGCTTTGAGTCCCTATCTCACCGGACATATCAAGCGATATGGCGATTATGTGGTGAATCTGCAAAATATTCCTCAACCTTTTGAAGCTGCTATTTCCCTGCCTTCTGAAATATTTGAAATCTAGAATTGACAAGGCTTTTCAGCTTCTATTTCCGTTTGAGCAAGGATCTCGGCTCAATGCCAAAGTGTTGCCAAGGACTGGTCTCTAGTCCTGATAAATATACTTCTGTTTTCTCTGTTTCAAAATCAGCGTGGTTTTTAATCAGTAGATTAGATAAATAGCCGGCTGACATAGAAATGCCAATATCTTCTAGGAATTCTAACAACTTGCCTTGGGTCATGTTGCCCCCGTAGTACAAGCTGATAACTAAGGTTTTTAATCAGGAGTCCGAATTCTCCTTCGTAACCGCTTGGCAGGTCTGCCAAATAGGTTTTCTTTTCTAAGGGTGAGTAGTATTTCTCTTTCCGGAATAGTATGTTGTCGGTTTCTAGGATGATGTCTTGGACGATTACTTCTTCATACCCTTTAAACTGTGCGTCTGCTGGTAGTTTGTCTTGGGGATATTCTAATATTTGTTTTCGGTCTATTTTGATAGTTTGATTTTTACTGCTCTTGGAGTGTTGTTTTGGGGTTTTTCTTTCTTTTTCTGATGAGTGCTTATTCTCAAACCCTTTCTTGTTCTTGGCTTTTATGTCTGGCTGACCTTGTTCTCCTTTCAAGCGGTTATTTTCGTCTTTTAACCGTTGATTCTCTGACTCTAAGCCTTTGACTTTTAATTGTAATTGTTCTATGAGATTCAGTAATACCTCTACTGTATGACGCATTGATTCGTCTGCAATCCCTTTTGGCTCGATGGTTTGCAGTAAATCTGATATTGATTTGTCACTTTCAATAATTTTTTGCGTCATGCCTCCTATTCTAAGACACTGTGTGTACCTCGTTGCACTTATTTTCCTCTGTTACCCCTATTTATTGAGCTGATACAAAATTTCAATAGTGGGTCTAAAGCTAACGCTCATGTACGACAATACAATTGCCGTACTACTATGCCAACATACTTATACTGTGGTGAAAACGAATTTTTTCTAACTCACGCCATCAAACAACTAAAAACCCACACTCTAGATCAACAATAGGCAAACTTTAACTATACAGAATACCCCCCAGAATCTAAAGAAACCATTCCTCAAGCATTATCCGATATCATGACACCACCAGTTGGTAATGGAGGACGATTTTTCCCCCAAGAAAACTCAACGATTCTCAAACCTCGACAAATCAAACAAAGACAATTGCCCCACAGAAATATTACCCTTACCACCGCGATGATAACTAAGATGACATTTTGGTTATATAGACAACAACAACAACCTCCACAACATAGAAAAAACAACAACAACAGACCTAATTTTTGCGTTAGGGTAGAAACAAATGAATTTCCACAACGTAGAAAATGGTCAAAGTAGAATGGGCGATATCCCCTGACACAGAAGAAAGATTTAGCTGTGTCTTCGACTAGGTAGTCAAGTAGAAGCCATCTCAGAAAAAGTCAGAGAAATAGTTGCCAAAAGAAGTCCTCGCACCGTCAATCAAGCAGTCACCGCCATCCAAGAATTCTATACCTATCACACAATTGAAGGCAGAATAGAAGAAAAAAATTTCACCAAACTAGCGCATCATTGGGGAAAAAGAGGAGGCTTTATCAAAGGCATCGCCAAAGACATTTACAGTCATGTTCTTGATGAAATGACCCTAGACCAATACCTAAGAGAAGAAGAAGAAAACTAATGGCACAAGCACTTGTTTCAAAGACATTAAAAGAGCGAATTAAAAACTCCGAACTAGGGAAAAAGTGGATTAATGACCCACTAATGAATCAAGATGTTTGGTCACTATTAGAATTAGGTTATAGCCAAGAAGAATGCCGAATTAATGGACATTATCATCTCTACTTCCACAAAAATTCACTGCCTTGGTTAAAACAACTGACTCAACTAACCATTAGAGCCAGCATTCGAGAGAGATATTCCCTGGGTCGTATTATTCAACGACTAGGTTGTTTAAACCACTTAGCGCATTTTTTATATAACAATGGATATACCCAGCCCCAATCTTTAACAGAATCAATCCTCCATCAATTTATCAGCGAAATTAACAGTAATAATCGTCAAAATACAATTACCTATGCTCTCAATCTGTGGCGAGAAGAAAAGTGGTTAGAAATCGCCTTCACCCCCATCAGAATTTCCCAAAAAACACCCAAAATCGAGACAATACCAGAAGAAGTTCTTTACCAAATCTACGAAAAACTTGACTTATTCCCCCCGACAATTGAAAGACTTTTTCGGTTACAATTGGCATTAGGTTGCCGCATTGGAGAAATTCTCACCATGCCACGCCATAGCCTCAAACAAGAAAGCGAAAAATGGTTTTTACTACGTTGGTTTGAAAAACTCAAACACTGGCGGTTTGTTCAGATTCATCCTCAAGTAGCTGAATTAGTTCAAGAACAGCAGAGATTTCTGGATACACAATTTGGTAGAGATAGTGAATTCGATAAACTATTTTGTCACGTTTATAGTCCCCAAAAAAGTATTCCTCGGGCTGATAGAGAATCTGAAACAACACTGTGCTATCAACCCCAAACAATTACCAGATTAAAAATTAGTAACTGGCTAACTAAATTTCGAGAAGTAGCAAACTTAAAAGATAAATATGGCAACAGATTTAAACTCACTAGCCATATGTTTCGCCGCACCAAAGCCAGCATTATGGCTCATTGTGAAGTAGAAGATGAATCTATCGCCGCCGTACTAGGTCACGGTTCCTTAGATATGCTACCTCATTATCGCCAGCGTTCACTAACCAGATTAGAAAAAGAAGCTAATCTCAAAGGTTATGTAGATATGTATGGTCAAATTACAGCTTTTAAACCCAGAAAAACCAGGTATGAAAAATTAGCAAATCTCCTCAAAGTTAGTACCCCTCTAGGAGAATGTCATCGTCCCACCATGTTAGGAGATTGTCAACATCGCTATGCCTGTCTTAGTTGTTCTCATCATCGCGTAACCCTCGAAGATAAATCCCAATTAGAATCTGACTTAAACCGCTTACAGCAAGACCTAATTCAAGCTCAAAACAACGGACAAGCAAGACGAGTAACAGAGATTAATAACCTATTAGTTTTCATCAAAAATCGTTTTCAGGGCTTGTCAGAATTACAACATATTCAAAACCAGAAAAATCATGGGTAAACGCAAGCATTTACCAATTTCAATACACCAAACCCTTCACGGGAATTTATCAGTCAATTGGCAAACCGATTATGTTGGCGAATTTAATTGTCCCCATTGTCATCGCGGACAGTTAAGTCATTTCTTTTACGACAAAAAAACACTTTGTCAAATTCAATTAGGCTGTGAACTCTGCCACACATCTACTCCCCTTTCCTGTCAAATTAGACAGTCTCCACCCATATCAATTCATCAAACCCTTCACGGAACTTTACAAGTCAATTGGCAGACAGATTATGCTGGCGAATTTATTTGTCCTCAATGTAATCAAGAAAAAATCACCAGCTTTTATAACAATCAAAAAGCCATTTCTAAACTGAGAGTCAAATGTAAATCATGCGCTCAAATAACCCAATTAACTTGTGAACTTCCTCAACATCCAAATATTTCAATACACCAAACCCTTAACGGAACTTTATCAGTTAATTGGCAGACAGATTATGCTGGAGAATTTATCTGTCCTCAATGTAATCAAGGAAAAATCACCAATTTTTATTACTCAAAAGGGGCTGTTTGCAAACTAAAATTGTCATGTAATTTTTGTCATCAGGAAACTTACCTAACTGGTACAGTTAAACACTCACCCATTTCCACTCATCTAACTCTTCAAGGAACTCTATCAGTAAATTGGGCAGAAAAGTATGCTGGAGAATTTATCTGTCCTCAGTGTAATCAAGGTCAAATCAGCAAATTTAATTATACTAATGGACATAGTTGTCAACTCAGGCTAGGATGTAATCATTGTTCCCAAAAGACCCTCCTTTGTTGTCAAGTTCTACCTCAGATTCATAGTTATCGTTCCCATTTAGTTTGTCCTAATCCCCTCTGCCAGCAAATAGGACCAAATGGACAGAAAGGGTGGATTTATGAAAGCTTTCAAGCCAACAGCAGACAGAGTAATTGTCGCTGTTACTTCTGCCACATTAACTTTAATCCTCACGCCACAAGTTATAATAGTTGGGTTGGGTGTCAACAACAAGAAACCTTATTGAACTTCTGTTTTGATGATGATGTTTGGGATTTTCGTCATTTTGTCAAAAACTCACCCTTGAAAATCCTCAACTTTAAGTCAATTAAACCAGAATGGTTTCGTGTCAAAGTCAAGGAATATCTATATTCCTTACTCAAATCAGGTAAGTATTCTGCCATTGCCACACCGATAAATTCTCTAGTAGCTTTGCGTCAGTTCGGTCAAATTTTGCAGCAGAATCATATCCAAAATCTCTCTGAAATTCGCCGAGAACTAATCTTTAAGTTTCTCGACCTCAACCAAACAAATTGTAATCGGACTATTCGAGAAAAGCTATATATCCTCAAAGATTTTTGTGATTTTTTAGGATTAGAATCCCAAAACTTAGTTCGTCAGCGAGATATTCCTAAACAAACAGTTCAGGACGTGGATTGGTTGGATGAAATCACCCGTCAACAGATTAAACAGCATCTCGGCCAAATTCCTGCTCCTCTTGCTCGTCATTATTTAATCCAAGAATATACAGCTGCTCGTCCCGCAGATATTTGTCAGATGACTTTTGATTGTTTAGTTGAAGAAAATGGTCAATGGTATATCAAGTTTTATCAGCATAAGGTAGAACGATGGCACAGACTCCCTGCCTCTCGTGAAATTAGACAAATCATTGAACAACAACAGCAATGGATGAGAAAAACCTTGGGCAAGGATTACCCCTATCTGTTTTGTCATTTTAGAAGTATTAAACAGAGTTCTTACCCAGTACCAGCAAATTACCTCTTTATGAAGGGCAATATGCTGGAGAACACAAACGCATGGAGTCAGCTAAACAAGCCGGGGCTACCCTAGCCTATGAAGAATCTCAGGCTACCCTAGAAGCAATGGATAAATGGTTATCTGATTTGAGGAAAGTTGCTAATGACGAAGCAACCATTACGTGAAAAACAGACTGCTATCCTCCGGGCAGCCCAACAACAGCGAAAAGAACACAAACGTGAACAAGTATTTCGTGCTATTGAAGAGATTCAAAAAAGTGGTAAACCTTTGACTTTTCCTAACATTGCTCAAGTTGCTGGCTGTTCCATTTCTTACCTCTACAAATGGACAGAATTAACGGAATACATTCATGATTTACAGTCGCAAAAAACACAGCAACTCAACTCATTGGCGGAAAAACAACCTGGACCTCATAGTCTGAAAACCCTTTCTGAAGTATTCAAGCAACGAATTCGAGAATTGGAGGCTGAAAATAGAGAATTAAAGCGACAGAATCAGAATTTGAGAGGTCATGTTGCTGAAATTTTTGAGTTGAAGTCGGAATGTGAACGCTTACGAACACAAATTAAGCAGTTGACTATACCTGAATCATCCCCAAAAGTTGTTTCTTTCAACTCGGTTGCCCAAAATTCAGATCATGGTGAACTCCAGAATCCATCTTTAGAGATTACTCATTTGATTACCGAAATGGGCATGAAAATCGGCGCTAGATTAAAACAGGAAATAGCCAAACATGAGCCAGAGAAAGTGAAATTGGCAATATCCGCTTTCAAACAGTATAGAAGCCATAATCACATTGAGAGTCCTGGTGCTTGCTTGCTGGCAATGATTCGTGATGAAGCTGAACCTAATGTTTCTCAAACAGCGATGACTCCTGAAGAAGATGAGTTTGAATGTTGGTATCGTCAGGCTATTGAGAGTGGTTTCTGTCAAGATGTTCCGAAAAAATATTTACCCATACAACAAGGAGAAATTATGGTTCGAGTCTGCAATGATAAATCCCACATTCCGCACCCCAAAATGTTACAGAGGGAAATTACGGAGATGAAAATCAAAGGGAGCATCAAAACAAACAGATAAAGTGAAAAAAGGCATTTGAGAAACAGTAAATCACCAAAAATGTCATCAAAATCTATTCTCAATAAGAAGCAATAAGAATGCACACCACCTGGAGAGGTCAATGAATAAGTGAAAGGAGATATTCAAGAAATAATTATAAGTTAGACTAATCAATTAAAGTAAAAAACGAAATTATAGACATAGTAAAATGGAGCTATAAATCAAAGAGATTAGCTCATCTTTACAAGAGAAATTAAATTGATAGAGATGATAATTAGCTGACTAATTGATAGTAACGTAAACAATCATCTGGTAAAAGACTCAAGATAAAATCTCTGTCCTTATTCCAATTAGAAATATGTTTCTCCTGATTGAGTGTAACCAAATGAATACACTGAAAGCATTGAAAAATCCAGCGTAAAGTAGGACGATTAGTTGCTTTGCCTAATTGATTTTTAATTGTTGATTTAGACTCCAAAAGAGCATTTCTAATATGACGTTGAGCCAAAGTATAAACCAGTAGACATAAACCCATAATCATTCCCAAAGACTCTATTCTCTCAGGACTTTTGAGGAAAATACTGTCGGCAAAAAATAATGGGTCTTTGAGAAAACCAAACCCCCTCTCACATGACTGCTGGGCTTTATATTCCCTGAGCATAGAATCATTGCTTAGTTCCTGTGAATCTAAAACATTTGTCGCAATAATAAAACGTCCCGCACTCAGCAATTCTGTATTAATTTTACTTTCATCCTGGGAGACTGTAGCTGATATTTGATAGGATATTTCTCCTGAAGTATCTTTTTTATTAGATTTTACTTGAGTCACCGTACTTTCGTGAATTTGATGATATTTGAATTGTTTTGATAATTTTGATAATGCCTTGATAGCATCTGCAACACATGCAAATCTCTCTTGTGATAACTTTTTCAAATCTTGCACAGCTTTTGATTCTGCTTTGGTAATTTTTTGTGTGAGCTTATGCAGGTCTGATTCTTTTCTTTCTTGACTTTGCACTACTAACCATCTTTGTTCTATCCCTGCATAATTTTGGATTTTTGATGCTAATTTATATCCTGGTATTGTACTATCAATAAATTCTGATTCTGCTAATGTTGATATTAATGTTTTTGCTGCTTTTATGCTTAATGGTACTCGACATAACCAACGTAATTCTGACATCATTTTCAGGTTTGATTCTGTATATAAAGCAGCGTCAGCAACCATGAGACTATTAACTTCTAATTGTTTTTGATATTCTACTGCTATTTGACCAAAACATGATGAATCTGCTTGATTTCCCGATGCTAGTTTTAAAAATATTGGTATGTCTCCATCTCCTGAACATATCATTTCTATGATGAATTGTTTTAAATCTGGTCTATGGTCACGGGAATAACCGTAGGTGATGGTTATTTCTTTTGGTGATTTTACTGCTAATTCTTCTAATTCTTGGTTATGTCCTACTTTTTGACTCTCAAATATTACGAATGGTAAGCTAGTGTTATACTGCCCATGCACGTGCATTGATGATGAGTCTAGATGTGATGTTGATAGTGATACTCCAAATTTTTGAGCAGCTTTTAAGGCTATGATAAAAAAGATTGTATCTAAGCCTTTTATAAACAGTTTATCCATGACTCTCCCCAATTTATCGTCGTTGAGATATTCTGGTTTTACTCCTGCTCCTATTAAATGCTCACAGGCGATTGTTTCAAAATATTTGGGAAACATATATAACGGTTTGGAGACAAATCCTAACCCGTTTATTATCATGGCTTTTACCACTTGACCTGCATTTACTTTTTCGTCTTTTTCGACTCCTATTAATTCATTTATTATTTCTACTATTCCGATTGAATCTATGATTCCTGCTACTATCCCTAGATGGTCTATGTTCTCAATTTCTATTTCTTGAGGTTTTAATTTCACAACAGTTTCCTCTAATACTTCTGTTGTCATCAATTATTTCTTATTTGGTTATCAATTCATTTTTTTCTTTTGTTACCAAGTTTCACTTTATCACACCACGTCCCTTTTAATGCTACTTATTCTCATTAAGCATCTTAATTTTTGAATTGGCTTTAGTTATTATGTACTACTTTAAGGGCTTTTTTGATCTGTGACAGTTTGGGGTGCGGAATGTGGGGTATATCCCTAGTTTAATTAGGTGAATATAGTCCAACAATTTTTATTCCCTGTTTTTCTTTTTCTGCTAGTTCTAAATTCAATGTCACCAGTTTTTTTAATATGTCATCTTCTGGGGTGAATTTATAAGCGTCCATTACCAGTTTATCTAATTGTTGATGGAGTTTATAAAGTTGACTACTGGGTTCGTTGAAGAATTTATTATATAATGTGGTGATTCCCCATTGTTTTGTTTCCATTTGTTGAGTTCGATATTGATGGAGTTCTTCGGCTTTGGTGCGGATTTTTTCTACTATTTGAATATCTGCTGTTTGCGGAAATGGGAAGGTTTCAAAACAGGTTGTATTAGTATATCGAGTTCTATCTTCTAAAGTTGAACTTTGCGCTTTTACCCACATTCGATGTAAATTAGATGTGAGAATCCCCAAAATATAAAAATCATCTGAAGCAATTACCATATTAGCTTCACAAGGTAAAATAGAAACATCCACAGGTGTAAAAATCACCCACTTAGCAATTTTTGGAATAGCGAAATAATAAGATAGAGAAGACATTGCTTGTCTCATAGCTGGTCTTTTTTCACCAAATTTCCACCAATTAATTCTTCTTGCGTCTCTACGGTTTTGATCTCTTTCTGGTTTGACTTTTTCCTGTACACGCTGAAAAGGTAATTGATATTCACTTGCTTCTTCTATGGATAAATCATTAAAATCAATTACCCAATCTAATGTTAAACAGGGATTAATTAAAGTTTTGCCATCAATCATTGGTTTTAAAACATCTGCATTTTTAGAATCAATTTTTATCCATTCTCTAGCTTCTTCTTCAGATATTAGAAATCCTTTACCAGATAATTCACAAGATTGAAAAGAAAAGTTTTTATTGGCTTTTAAAATTTCCGCTTTATTGACTGATATCTCACTTTTTAAAGAAGAGGTAATAAACGGAACTTCAACACTATCTAAAAAGTTTTGTTTTTGTTTTTCCTTTGTCCAATTAGCAATACTCACATGAACCGCAGCATCTCCAGACCAAGTTTGAGTAGAAATTGCATCATGAATAATTCCACCTTTACTAACAATATAATCTAAACTGGCTTTTCTCCCAGAAACCTGAGCAATAGAATTTGTACCCACTAATCCTCCTCTGCCTTTATTATCTAATAAATCAGCAGCTTTTCTAAACCAAAATACACAAAAATCTGGTTGTCCTTTAACATCTGGAAAAGCTTTATATATCTTTTCTGCATATTCATCTCCTAATGCTATTCTCAATTTTTTACCACCTAAAAATGGCGGATTTCCTATTATTGCATCAGCTTTTGGCCATTCACGAAATAAAGCATCTTGACAAAAAATATTATTATCTAAAGTATCCAATGGTAAAGCAGGTTCAGTTAACTGTAAATTATCAATCGCAATTTTTCGCGCAATCATCAAAGTCACCCGCGCTAATTCCACCGCAAAGGGATTTGTATCCATTCCATAAAATTGCAAAGGAGTCACCAAACCCATTTGCATTTGTTTATCCTTAGACTTACGCAAAGATTGAATTTTCTCTAATAGCAAGATTTCAATTCTCTTCAATTCCTGATATGCGATATAAAGAAAATTACCAGAACCACAAGCAGGATCTAAAACTCGATAACCTTGTAATTCTATTTGCAGTTTTGAAAGTTCCTTAATTGTCCCTGCTTCCTCAATTCTCTCTTCCCAATAACGGCTAATTGTCGGTCGGACAATTTTCATAATATCCACTTCCGAAGTATAATGAATTCCTCGCGCGTGACGTTCTTCCTTATATATACTCCCTTCAAATAAATTCCCAAAAATAGCCGGACGGACTTTACTCCAATTTTCTCGCGCGGAAACATCTAAAAAGTTTAATTCCTCCCTGGTTAATTCAATTGCATGAATTTGAGAAAATAAACCCCCATTAAAATAATCCACTCCTTGATAACGTCCCGCTGGTGTTTTTCCTGGTTGATTCATTTCCCGAAATAAACCACCCAAAACATCATAGGAACTTTCCCCTTTCATACAATCTTGGACACAAGAAATAAACATATCACGGGGTAACAGTTGTCTCTTTTCCGCAAACATCGCTAAAACACATTGTAAAATAAATCTCTGTCCTATTAACTTTTCAATTCCCCTACTTTCTAACTCTAATAATAATTCTCCCATGCGACGGGCAGCTTTCACAGTTACTTCTACTTGGTTATTTTGGAATACAGGGGTTTTTTGCCCTAATTCCATAAATACCAATGCTCCTGCGCGTTCTGGCAGTTGTTCTAGGGTAATTTTATCTACAGGTGTATCTAATTGAATATCAAAATCAAAGATCCAAAATTCATCAAAATTACATAAAATCACATATTTAGGACGATTTGGAACTAACCTTGTCCAATAATCAAACGCTTGGGAATAATGTTTATTTAAGTCTTCTCCGCGTTTTTTCATTTCAATTAAAACGCGGGGTTTCCAAACTAAATCAGCAAAACCAGTTTTACCAGTTTTACTACTTTTTTTAATAGCTTCCTCATAAGTTGCACCAGCTTCTAAAGCACCTTCATGGCCAAAGGCACGAAAAAAGCGGTCGAGAAATGTTTGTGCTTCTTTGCGTTCCTGTCCGGTGATATGTTGGTTACAGAATTGTACGAATTTAGATAAACTTTCTGGTGTTGCTGATGTCATGAGAATAAAAAATATAAACCACCACTTTTAACTTTTAACTTTTGACTTAGAGGGTGTTTTAAAAGTATTAGATGAAACCGATAATCTCCAGAAACCTAACCCCCTTCCCTACCTCTCCCTAACCCTCTCCTACGAGGAGAGGGAAGCGGAAAAACTTTTGTTAGCTGGAATGGGGGTTTCAAACCCACATTCCGCGTCGGGGAGAGGTTTGGAGAGGGGTTTATTTATACATTAAAAACTTTTCAAACAACCTCTTGTAAACTCCCCCTCCATTACAAAACGAAGGGGGATAAAACATTAAGCCGTGAAATACTTAGCCGCAGGGTGATAAGTAATAATCGCCGTTGTAGACTGTTCAGGATACAATTGCTCACTTTCATCCATGTGCATCTTCATCCTATCAACCCCCAACAACTGCAACTGCTTAAACTGATCCTGAATATTCGGACAAGCAGGATAGCCGAAACTATACCGAGAACCTTGATAACGCTGCGCCAACATATCCCGAATATTATCCGGTTCAGAATCACCAAAACCTAACTCCCGGCGGATTCTAGCGTGAGTCCATTCAGCCAAAGCCTCAGCCACCTGTACAGCCATACCATGAAAATACAGATAGTCAGTGTATTTATTATCGGCAAATAGCTTTTGTCCAAACTCCGTTGCAACTTCCCCCACAGTCACCGCTTGCATAGGGAAAACATCAATAATTCCCGACTCCTTAGGTGCAAAAAAATCTGCAATACATAACCGATTAAAAGACCTCTGACGGGGAAACTCAAAACTAACTCTTACCTCCGCGTCCTCTGCGTCTCTGCGGTTCGTTTCATAAATCAACAAACTATTCCCCACAGACTGACAAGGAAAATAGCCATAAATCACTTGAGGATGTAATAAATTCTCCTCAATAATGCGCTGTTTCCACTCTTCCAAAACTGGATAAACCTTATCAGCTAAAAACGCCTGATATTCCTCCTTAGATTGTTCCTTGGGCTTGCGGAATTGCCATTGTCCAGCCACCAAAGCTTGCAAATCTAAATACCAGAATAATTCCTCCAAAGAAATATCATCAGGTTGTAAAAACTGCGTTCCCCAAAAAGGTGGATTTGGACGTTCAATATCTACAGCTACAGCCTCAGAACGCCGAGTATCAACCTCTTTTTTAACATCAGAATTATCTAGTGTAGGGTGGGCATCTTGCCCGCTATTTTCCGCAATAGATTGATGTCCATTTTCTTCAACTTCATCCAAAAATCCCTGCAAATTATCCCAATTACCTGCTGTTTTTGCAGGCATTAACTTATCCATAAAATGCAAATCAGAAAAAGCATCCTTGCCATAAACAACTTTACCTTTATAAGTTCCTTGGCAATCTTGATTTACAAATTTAGGAGTTAAAGCTGCACCACCTAAAATTACCGGGACAGTAATTCCTTTTTCATTAAAAGTCTGTAAATTCTCCTTCATGAAAGCGGTGGATTTTACTAACAATCCACTCATGGCAATACAATCAGGTTTGTGTTCTTCGTAAGCTTGAATGATGTTTTCTACAGATTGCTTAATTCCCAGGTTAATCACCTTATAACCATTGTTAGATAAAATGATATCTACCAGGTTTTTACCAATATCGTGAACATCACCTTTGACAGTGGCAATTACAAAAGTTCCTTTCGCATTATTCCCAGATTCCGACTTTTCCATAAACGGTTCTAAATAAGCAACCGCAGCTTTCATGGTTTCGGCAGATTGTAAGACAAAAGGTAATTGCATTTGTCCAGACCCGAACAATTCACCGACAACTTTCATTCCGTCTAACAAGAAAGTATTGATGATTTGTAAAGGAGGATATTGTTCTAAAGCTTTTGTCAATTGGGTTTCTAAACCAATGCGTTCACCGTCAATAACATGACGTTTCAAACGTTCTTCAATGGGTAAACTGGCATCAATTCCCGTATTCCGTTTAGTTTTGACTCCGGCAAAAATTGTGGTTAATTCTCCCAAGGGGTCATAAACGCAGACATTACCATCAAATTTACGTTCATCATAAATTAATTGCCGACAAACTTCTTGATGTTGCGGTTCAATCTTAGCCAGTGGTAAAATTTTACTCGCGCTGACAATTGCTGCATCCATACCCGCTTGCATAGCTTCATGCAAAAACATCGAGTTTAAGACCATCCGCGAGGCGGGATTTAAGCCAAAAGAGATATTGGAAACGCCCAACATGACATGACATCCTGGCAATTCTTGGCGAATGCGGCGAATTGATTCAATGGTAGCTTTACCATTTTCCCGATCTTCTTCAATCCCAGTAGAAATCGGTAGAGCTAAAGTATCAAAGAATATTTCTGTAGGCGCAATCCCATATTCTACAGCTTGACGGTAAGCCCGTTGGGCAATTTGAAACTTTTTCTCTGCTGTCCGCGCCATACCATCTTCGTCAATTGTCCCAATAATGACACCAGCACCGTATTTTTTAGCTAATTCTAGCACTTTCAAAAATCGGTCTTCGCCATCTTCATAGTTGGTAGAATTGAGTAAACACTTACCACCAGCTACCTTTAAACCCGCTTCCATTTTTTCCCATTCGGTGGAATCCAGCATTAAAGGTAAAGTTACATTATTGACAACACGAGAAACTAACTCGTGCATATCACGCACGCCGTCACGTCCCACATAATCAACGTTAATATCAAGGATGTGTGCGCCTTCTTTTACCTGACTCCGCGCCATTGAGACTAAACCATCCCAGTCTTCAGCGTTGAGTAAATCACGGCATTTTTTAGAACCACTGGCGTTAAGACGTTCACCGATAATCAAGAAAGAATTTTCTTGTTCATAGGGTTGAGTCGTATAAATTGATGCGGCTGATGGTTCTAAAATTGGTTGTCTAACTTTTGGTTTTAACTCGTGAGCAATTTCCGCCAATTGTTGAATATGTGCTGGTCGTGTCCCACAGCAACCCCCAATCACTTGGACACCTAAATCTTCGATGAAGTGCATTAACGCCATGCGTAATTCTATGGGCGTAAGTCTGTAATGTGCTTGACCGCCGACGTTTTCCGGTAAACCAGCATTGGGAATACAGGAAACTACGAAGGGGGAATGTTCTGATAAATACTTGATATGTGGTTTCATCAAGTCGGGACCAGTGGCGCAATTTAAGCCGAGAATATCAATGGGGTAAGATTCGAGGATAGTAACTACAGCGTTGATTTCTGTCCCTACCAGCATTGTTCCCATGCTTTCCATGGTTACAGACACCATTAAGGCTCTTCTTTCGCCTTTTTTGGCAAAAACTTCCTCAATCCCATTTAATGCGGCTTTAATTTGCAGCACGTCTTGGCAGGTTTCTACGAGGAATAAATCCACACCACCATCAAATAAGGCTTCTGCTTGTTCAGCAAAAGAGGCTTTCATGGTGTCAAAATCAATATGTCCCAAAGTCGGGAGTTTGGTGGTTGGACCAATAGAACCAGCCACAAATCGGGGTTTTTCCGGGGTGGAAAATTCCGCAGCTACACTTTTGGCAAGTTCGGCGGCTTTCTTCGTGAGATAGTAAGCTTGGTCTGCTAAGTCATATTCTGCTAAAACTATGGACATAGAGCCAAAGGTATCAGTTTCAATGACATCAGCGCCAGCAGCGAGAAAATCACGGTGAACCTTAGCGACGGCTTCGGGTTTGGTGTGGACTAGATACTCGTTACAGCCTTCATATTGTGCGCCTCCAAAATCTTCAGCGGTAAGATTTTGGGTTTGCAGGTTTGTACCCATTGCACCGTCAAAGACGATAACGGGACGTTCAGGACTATGTAGGTGTTTGAGAAAGGGATGGGTCATAATTGTGTGAAAGAATAGAGTTATTTTTGTAATACTAGACTTAATTTACAGCAGGAGTCAGAAGTCAGGAGTCAGGAGTCAGGAGGAAGAAAATTATTTACCAATTACCAATTACCAATTACCTGTTCCCTGTTCCCTGTTCCCTGTTCCCTGTTCCCTGTTCCCTACTTAAAATAGTGAAACTTTCAGATTTAAGCAGTCCATTACCGAAAACAGTATCTACTACCATGTCTGTTAATTCTAAACTCTACGAAGGCAAAGCCAAAATTCTTTACGCAACAGATGATCCAGAGATTTTGTTGGCTGATTTTAAAGACGATGCTACAGCCTTTAATGCTCAAAAACGGGGCAGCATTCAAAACAAGGGCATGATTAACTGTAGTATTTCTAGTCAACTGTTCCAACAATTGGCAAAACAGGGGATTAAAACTCATTTTATTGATAGTCCAGCCCCCAATTTGATGAGAGTTAAAGCTGTAAAAATTATCCCCTTAGAAGTGGTGGTGAGAAATATTGCGGCTGGTAGCCTGTGTCAACAAACTGGGTTAGCACTAGGGACTGTGTTATCACGGCCTTTGGTGGAATTTTATTATAAAGATGATAATCTAGGTGATCCTTTACTGACAAGCGATCGCTTATTTCTCCTAGAATTAGCCACACCGGAACAAGTTGCTCAAATTACTCATCTTGCATTGGAAATCAACGAATTTCTGAAGCAGTTTTGGGAAAAATGCCAAATTACCTTAGTGGACTTTAAACTTGAATTTGGCGTGGATTCACAACAGCAAGTGCTTTTAGCCGACGAAATTAGTCCCGATACCTGTCGTTTATGGGACATAGCCGAAACCGATACTAACCGCCGCATTATGGATAAAGACCGTTTTCGTCGGGACTTAGGAAACGTAGAAAATGCCTATCAGGAGGTTTTGCAGAGAGTATTAAAAGTAGTAGAAAGCTCCAAAGCTGAGTAAGTAAATTTTCCAGTGATTAACAATAATGGTGTGTGGTAGTGAAGAGAAATATGATTAAAAAACATTTAACACCCGGATTAATGGCTATGGTAGCCATGACCGTCCCTTTAGCAATTTCTGTCAAAGCAAATGCCCAAACTACTGATAGTCACCCACAGACCACAGAAGTTTTGACAGTAGCAACAAACCAGCCAGAAACACAGAATCTTGTCAAAGGTGATGCTAGTGAAAATCCAGCATCTTATCCCCTGGTAGCACCAATAGTTGGAGAAAGAGAATCTCACAAATTTTCCCCTCTTATTAAAGCTTTAAAGTCCAACTCAACATCAGTAGATCAGGGATCTGTAATTATACCCAACTCCACAATAGTTCCCATTACAGCACAGGCTGAACCAACTCAGAAAAAACCAGATCCTTCAAAAACAGCCCCCACAACCATAAAAAAGGGATCTGAGGTTGTCCCCAAACGGACAATAGTTCCTAAAAAAACACCAGTTCCCCTAGTAAAACCGACTCAACCTCCTGCGACTGAATCCAATCAAGACAAACTAAATCCGCCAACAGTAGCACCCACACCCAATCCAGAAGCAACCGAAGCCCGCGTATTGGTGTCCGAGGTAGTTATTAAATCAGAAACAGGACAAATCACCCCGGAACTAGAAACCCAAGTTTATAAAGTAATTCGCACCCAAGCTGGACAAACAACCACCCGTTCCCAACTGCAAGAAGATATCAGTGCGATTTTTAGAACTGGGTTTTTCTCCAATGTCCAAGCATTTCCAGAAGATACCCCCCTTGGTGTGCGGGTAAGTTTTGTGGTTGCCCCCAATCCCATTCTCTCTAAAGTAGAATTAGAAGCCAATCCTGGTACGGGTGTAGCCTCAGTCCTTCCTGCTGCCACAGCCAACGAAATATTTAGCAGTCAATATGGCAAAATTCTCAACTTGCGGGAATTAAACGAAGGCATTCAGAAATTAACCAAACTTTATCAAGACCAAGGTTATGTACTTGCCAACTTAGTTGGAGCGCCCAAAGTCTCAGAAAATGGCGTTGTCACCCTCCAAGTGGCAGAAGGGGTTGTAGAAAGCGTTAACGTCCGATTCCGGAACAAAGATGGTGAGTTCGTAGACGACAAAGGCAACCCAATTCGCGGACGGACAAAGGATTATATTATTACACGGGAATTAGAATTAAAATCAGGAACAGTATTCAATCGAAATACAGTACAGAGAGATTTAGCGCGAGTATATGGACTTGGATTGTTTGAACCACCTGATACTGAGCCTATATCCCTTGCTCCTGGTAGTGACCCCAGTAAGGTAAATGTACTAGTAAATGTAACTGAACGTAATAGCGGTTCTATTGCTGCTGGGGCGGGAATTAGCTCTGCTAGTGGTTTATTTGGAACTATCAGCTATCAGCAGCAAAACCTGGGGGGCAGAAACCAAAAATTGGGGACGGAGTTACAGTTAGGAGAACGAGAACTACTATTTGACCTGCGCTTTACTGATCCTTGGATTGCTGGTGATCCTTATCGCACTTCATATACGACAAATATTTTCCGTCGTCGTTCTGTTTCCTTGATTTTTGAAGGTAAAGACAAGAGTATTGATACCTTTGATCCTAACAATATTACGGATACAAATCAACAAGATCGCCCTCGGATTACCCGGTTAGGTGGTGGTGTCACCTTTACCCGTCCCCTTTCCCGCAATCCTTTCAAAAATTCCGAGTGGCTGGCTTCCGCTGGACTCCAGTATCAACGGGTTTCCGGTCGTGATGCTGACGGTAATTTGAGAAAGGAAGGGGCGATATTTGATAGTAATGGAAATATCATCAGTGATAAAACTCCTCTCACTCTTTCGTCTTCAGGAGAAGATGATTTATTACTATTGAAGCTGGGCGCACAAAGGGATCTCCGCAATAATTCCTTACAACCCACCAAAGGTTCTTTCCTCAGCTTTGGAGTCGATCAATCTGTACCTATAGGCACAGGTAGTGTTTTTATGACTAGGCTTAGGGGTAACTATAGTCAGTATCTACCGATTAAATTACTTAGCTTTAGCAAAAAACCCCAAACTTTGGCATTTAACCTGCAAGGGGGGACAATCTTTGGGGATGTACCTCCCTATGAAGCCTTTACCATAGGTGGTAGTAATTCAGTTCGCGGGTATGATGAGGGCAGATTAGGCACGGGTAGTAAGTATGTCCAAGCTGCTGTTGAATATCGCTTTCCGGTTTTCTCGGTTGTCAGTGGCGCACTATTTTTTGACTATGGTAGTGACTTGGGAAGTAGTACCCAATCTGCACAATTGTTAAAGAAAAATGGCAATGGCTATGGCTATGGTTTAGGTTTGCGGATACAATCTCCACTCGGACCAATTCGCATAGATTACGGTGTCACTGATGAAGGTGATAGTCGGATCAATTTTGGCATTGGGGAAAGATTTTAAATTGGTCAGTAGGGGCGAAGCATTTGGAAGATAAATTATCGGTCATTGCCAAAATAGTTCTCCAAATGCTTCGCCCGTACAGTGGTTAGTGGTCAGTGGCTAAGAATTTTACTTCTGACTCCTGAATTCTGACTTCTGTACCTTAATAATATTTAATATTTTTCAGACAAGAATAATCAGAGTTTTGAGCAATACTAACTACAATATTTGGATTATTAGATGATGCAGCAACATACTTTAGCTGGGGAAATTACTCAGACTGGTGTGGGGTTACACAGTGGGGTCAATACTCAAGTACGAATATTACCAGCACCACCGGGAAGTAATCGCTTTTTTGTCCGGGTAGATTTACCGAATTCACCAATTATTCCCGCCCAAGTTGCGGCTGTGAGTCAGACTGTGCTTTCTACTCAATTGGGTAAGGGTCAAGTCTGTGTTCGCACTGTGGAACATTTATTGGCTGCTTTGGCGGCTATGGGGGTGGATAATGCCAGAATTGAAATTGATGGACCGGAAGTACCGCTTTTAGATGGTTCTGCTCAAGTTTGGTGTGAAAGAATTGCTGAAGTTGGTTTATTTGCCCAAATGGTGAGTAATTTACCTGCACCTGTCGTTATTACCGAACCGATTTGGATTTATGAAGGTGATACTTTTGTTTGCGCCCTACCGGCACCAGAAACCAGATTTAGCTATGGGATAGATTTTAATTTGGCGGCAATTGGTAATCAATGGCACAGTTGGTTATTAACGACAAGTTTAGAAAAATCTTCTGCTGACTTTGCTTCAGAAATTGCGCCAGCACGGACTTTTGGGTTACAGCATCAAATCGAACATCTGCAAAAGTCGGGATTAATTAAAGGTGGTAGTTTGGCTAATGCCCTAGTTTGTGGGGTGGAAGGTTGGCTAAATCCACCATTACGATTTGCAAATGAACCAGTTCGTCATAAAATCTTGGATCTAGTCGGAGATTTAAGTTTACTAGGAATTTTCCCTGTTGCTCATTTTTTGGCTTACAAAGCTAGTCATAATTTACACATTCAACTGGCACGGAAAATTTTAGAACTGATCTAAAATTCCCAAATTTACCCATCTTAGTGTTTAATTATTCAAACAACGTACCGCTAATGTCCACTATTACCGAACCTAATTCCCAGGAATTGAATACATCAAGTGAGGATAATGTCAATCCACAGACTATAAAAACTACCTTTAGTATTGAGGAAATTCAGGAACTCTTACCTCATCGCTATCCATTTTTACTGGTAGATCGGATTATTGATTATGTACCTGGTAAAAAAGCCGTGGGTATTAAAAATGTTACCTTTAATGAACCCCAATTTCAAGGGCATTTTCCAGGGCGATCGCTGATGCCAGGTGTGCTAATTATCGAAGCGATGGCACAAGTCGGTGGGATTGTGATGACGCAAATGCCGGAATCAAAAGGAGGACTATTTGTCTTTGCTGGTATTGATAAAGTCCGTTTCCGTCGGCAAATTGTTCCTGGAGATCAACTGGTAATGACGGTGGAACTGTTGTGGGTGAAGCAGCGTCGGTTCGGGAAAATGAAAGGACGAGCGGAAGTTGATGGACAATTAGCCGCTGAAGGAGAACTAATGTTTTCTTTGATTAGTTAAAATTTATTATACCATAACAGGATTTTAGATTTTCGCCCTCACACATAACTGAACTTTGCCCGACACGTTTCTTAATTGAATAAATTAGCAAGTAGCACTTAGTTTTGGAGATTCACCTTTGAAAACACTTATTCATCCAACTGCTGTCATCCATCCTAATGCGGAACTCCACTCAACAGTGCAAGTCGGCGCTTATGCTGTGATCGGCGAGAATGTTAGAGTTGGTGCAGACACTGTAATTGGCGCTCATGTCGTCCTAGAAGGCCTTTGTGAAATTGGTACGGGAAATCAGATTTTTCCCGGTGCAGCTATCGGTATGCAGCCCCAGGATCTCAAATACGTGGGAGAACCGACTTGGGTAAAAATTGGTAACAATAATTCCATCCGTGAATACGTGACGATTAACCGCGCTACTGGCAGGGGTGAGGCGACGATAATCGGTAATGGCAATTTATTAATGGCTTATGTTCATGTAGGTCATAATTGCCTGATTAAAGATTCTGTCATTATTGCTAATTCTGTAGCATTGGCGGGTCATGTACATATTGAATCACGAGCTAGACTGAGCGGCGTTTTAGGTGTGCATCAATTTGTTCACATAGGAACTATGTCTATGGTGGGCGGAATGACACGCATTGATAGGGATGTCCCTCCTTATATGTTGGTGGAAGGAAATCCGGCGAAAGTGCGATCGCTCAATTTGGTAGGATTAAAACGTTCGGAAATGGCTGCTAGTGATTTCCAATTAATTAAAAAAGCTTTCCGTCTTCTCTATCGTTCTGATTTCCTATTTAAAGATGCTTTACAAGAGTTAGAAAATTTAGGAGATTCAGAACAATTAAAACATCTTCGCCGTTTTTTACTACTTTCCCAAATGCCAGGAAGACGCGGTTTAATTCCCGGAAAGGGCAGAAAATCTGTCAGTGATGAATAATGAATAGTCAGTTAGATGTAGGGACGGGGTTTTCCCGTCCTCAAAGTTTACCAGTTACTCTGTTTTTGTCGGCAGAATATGGATTTAATGAATATGGATTTAATGAACCACGTTCGCGGAGCGTCCCGAAGGGATAGAAGCGAAGGTAGCGAAGGAAGAAAAGAAGAAGAAGAAAAGAAGAAGAAAGTAGGTAATTTTCAACTGGGAAAGGGCGTAAAAATCTCAAATCTAAAGTTTTAAAATGCGGATATTTATTAGCACTGGCGAAGTTTCTGGGGATTTACAGGGTTCGCTTTTGATTGCAGCACTGCAACGTCAAGCTGTTGTTACGGGTTTGATATTGGAAATTATCGCTTTGGGTGGGGAGAAAATGGCGGAAGCTGGGGCGGAAATTTTGGGGGATACTAGCGGTATTGGTTCGATGGGTTTGATTGAGTCTTTGCCTTATGTTATCCCTACTTTAAGGGTACAACGCCAAGCGATCGCTTACTTAAAGAAAAATCCCCCTGATTTAGTAGTCCTAATTGACTATATGGGTCCAAATCTGGGCATTGGTACATTCATGAGGGAAAACTTACCTGATGTACCTGTGGCTTATTATATCGCTCCTCAAGAGTGGGTATGGTCTATGAGTTTTCAGAATACCAACCGCATTGTTGGTTTTACAGATAAACTATTAGCAATTTTCCCCGAAGAAGCGCGATATTATCAGCAAAATGGGGCAAAGGTTTGTTGGGTAGGACATCCTTTAATTGATAGAATGGCAAATGCACCAAATCGAGAAATTGCCAGAGAGAAATTAGGAATTAAACCGGCAGAAATCGCAATTGCCCTGTTACCAGCTTCCCGTCATCAAGAATTAAAATATCTTTTACCAATGATTTTTCAAGCTGCCCAAAATATCCAATCTAAATTACCAAATGTCCATTTTTGGATTCCTCTATCTTTGGAAACATTTAGACAACCAATTACAGCAGCAATTAAAGATTACGGTTTAAAAGCTACACTAGTATCAGATCAACAAAAGGATATTTTTGCTGCGGCTGATTTCGCAATTACTAAATCGGGAACTGTCAATTTAGAACTTGCATTATTAAATGTCCCCCAAGTTGTAGTTTATTGTCTTCATCCCATTACTGCTTGGATTGTGCGTCATATTCTTAAAGGTTCAATTCCCTTTGCTTCTCCAGTAAATTTAGTTGTCATGCGGGAAATTGTTCCCGAATTTTTACAGGAACAAGCTACAGCCGATAATATTGTTGAAGCAGCCATGGAATTGTTATTAAATCCTGAAAAAAGACAAAAAACTTTATTAGATTATCAAGAAATGCGCCATTGTTTGGGAGAATTGGGAGTATGCGATCGCACTGCAAAAGAAATTTTAGCAATGAAAAAGTAGATAATAGTTAAAATGGCAAAAACCCGACCAATTGCAGTTGACTTGTTTGCAGGTGCAGGAGGAATGACGTTAGGATTTGAACAAGCTGGTTTTGATATTCTGGCATCTGTGGAAATAGATCCAATTCATTGTGCAATCCATAAATTTAACTTTCCCTTTTGGACGGTGATATGTAAAAGTGTAGAAGAGACAACAGGGAAGGAAATTAGGAATAGTTCTCAAATTGCTAATCAAGAAATTGATGTGGTTTTTGGTGGTCCACCATGTCAAGGTTTTTC
This sequence comes from Dolichospermum sp. UHCC 0315A, assembly GCF_008121535.1. Lineage (GTDB taxonomy): Bacteria > Cyanobacteriota > Cyanobacteriia > Cyanobacteriales > Nostocaceae > Dolichospermum > Dolichospermum lemmermannii. The sequence goes on along the minus strand of NZ_CP043056.1, from coordinate 3,114,372 downwards.
ATTAATGGGAAAACGTTCTTTTGATGATCCAAGAAATTCTTTAGTTTTCCATTTTATTAGATTGGTTGTAGAATTACAACCCAAGTTTTTCGTATTAGAAAATGTCAAAGGAATGACAGTAGGAAAACACCAAGAATTTATTGCTGAAATCATTAATCAATTTACTGAAAGTGGTTATCAAGTTAATGCAAATTATCAGGTTTTAAATGCAGCTAATTATGGAGTACCACAAAATCGGGAAAGATTATTTTTACTAGGTGCGCGTCAAAATATCGAATTACCGAAATATCCAGAAAAGATGATATTCCCTAATGACAATTGTCCTACAGTTTGGGACGCATTACAAGATTTACCAGTCATAGAAAACTATCCAGAATTATATCAACAAGATTGGATATTAACTGAATTTAGTAACTCTAGTAATTATGCTAAAAAACTGCGTAATCTTGAAATTGCAAAAAATAACTATTCCTATAAACGTCAATATGATCTGACCTTACTAACATCAAGTTTAAGAAGCAAACATTCACCTGAATCTATGGAAAGATTTGCTTCTACACCTCATGGTAAAATTGAATCAATTAGTCGTTTTCATAAACTTGATCCTGATGGTTTATGTAATACGTTAAGAGCCGGAACACCTAGTAATAAAGGTGCATTTAGTTCTCCTCGTCCCATCCATCCTTTTATCCCCAGATGTATTACTGTTAGGGAAGCTGCACGGTTACATTCCTATCCTGATTGGTTTAGATTTCATCCCACAAAATGGCATGGTTTTCGACAAATTGGTAATTCTGTACCGCCGCTTTTAGCGCAAGCAGTCGCAGAGGAAATTATTAAAGTTTTAGATATCAAATCTTCTCGACCTCAAGGTGTTAAAGACTTAGGGGATATTAGTTTATTAACATTTGATATGTCAGCAGCAGCAAAATATTTTGGAGTCAATCCTCATGTGATAGAACCAAGAACTAGGAAGGAATGAATATTTAGCATTTAGCTAATACAGCAATTTTATTGTAGCTACATTAATTATTTTATTATTATTATTATTATTATTATTATTATAAATCCAATATGGAAGAACCAAATTTAATCTCAGATGCAGCTAATATCCGAGAGATATATCTTAGAAGATCATTTCCGAAGGGTAATATTGCTATTATCGAGGTACGATTAGAAGATGGTAAAGCTTTTGGAATGGGTGCAACATCTAGAGCCAACAGTCCAGCACCTCAACCAGAACCTAAGTCAAAGGGAGGACAATTTGAACCTGCTGTAGATTCTCACTCAGAACGTATTATGGATACTGATGCGGAATATAAGGTTTTGTCAGCCATTGCAGAAACTTTAGAATTTATCTACAATAAGGATAATAACTGCGTTAGAGGGCAATTGTATCTTTACACAGAAAGAAAACCTTGTGAAAGTTGTCAAGGTGTTATAAATCAATTTGAGCAAAGATTTCCTGAGATAAAAATAACTATCTCCTGGACATATCCTTATCCTCCGAGTAGCAATTAACTATGACATTCATATCATGTAAACTTGAAAAGTATCCTCTCATTTTATCTGCTGAAATTCCTGATTCTTTACGTTTAGTCATAGAGAGAATTCAGTCATATTCCTATGCAGAATTATATGAAGAGAAAAACATTCAGGGAATAAGTTTAGAAGATTCTTTAATCACTGTATTTGATGCAATAGAAAAAGAAAAAAATAGTTTAGATATAAGTTATTGCTATTTCTTTATGTCTATAGTTATGGGAATCGCTGTACAACCAACGATTAAAAGTTATTTACGTCGTGAGACAATAACTGGTAATATATTTCAGTATCTTTTTCGAGATTGGATATATTCTCAACATAATTATCAGCCAAATTTAAACGTTTCATTTCAGAATTATCAAAATACTTTGGGACAATATCAAGCTCTTGATGAAGCTGTTGATGTTTTTGACAATATACCGCAAGTGCTGGAGTCTGTGAAAAGAGAAGCTATATTAAATATTTTAGATGATTGCTTCCAGGGTTATGCTATTTTTCCAGGTTCGCAAGGTAGACGGGAACTTTTTGATTGGTGGTTATTAGATGTTGTTCCCTCTGTTTTTTGTGGACGTTTACCTAAAAATATTCATACTTTAAAGGGAGTTGGTAAAATGACTCAACATATTACTAAAATACGGGACTATTTTTTTAAAGTAGTCGGGAATAATCAGTCTCAAGGAAATACAAATTTGGAAAAACAAGATTTGTTGTTAAGATTTTTGGCTTCTGATAAATAATATTAATATCTATCCCCAAATAATTTCCATATTTAAAATAAATCTTGGTTAAATATTTTCAACTGATGATTTTTGAGAAAAGCTTATTGCTATGTTTGAACTGACAATATATGAAGGTGAAGTAAGAATCGTGCAGGAGAAACATTACAAGTTTGTTCCAGCCGATCAAATTTCTGAAACCGATTTACAAAATTATAGGAATTATACATAATGAAGAAGTAAATTGGAGTCAAGAGATTGTTAAAATTATGATGCAGAATAACTTTATTTATGAACATTGAAGAATTTTTTGAATTAAGTGCTGGAAAGTGGTTTTCTCATCGCACTAGTCACCATTTAGCTTTTAAGCAGTCAGAAGACGGCAAATCAGACATCGTGATTGAGATGTTAGCCGCTGATCATCCAGAAGTAATCAAACTGTGTGAACAGTATGAAATTGCGGCTCATACAGCTTCCTGTGGGGCGCGAGTTACCTGGAATGGCACAATGGAATGGGACGAAGAAAAACACCAGGGTTCGACCGTTTTAGCCACAGTCCCGAATGCAGATAACCCAGATGAAGGTAAATTACTCCGAGAAATGGGTTATGCCGAAAAAGCCCCCGTTGCTGGTAGCTATAAAATCGGTGATGATGGGGCCTTAACTCTGATTACTGAGTATGAAACCATGTGGTCTGAAGAAAGGCTATGGTTTGCCAGTCCTAACTTGCGGATGCGAGTAAGTGTTTTGAAGCGGTTTGGTGGCTTTAGTATGGCTTCCTTCACTTCCGAAATCCGCATGGGTAGCACGGATGCTTCTAAAAAGGCTACGGAAGCCGCTAATTCAATTAACGCACCCACAAATTAAAACCTTAAACTACAATATTGAGGCTGGTAATTGATAATTGACAACTATTACCTGCCTCTATATCACGTTCATAGTTAAATTTGTCCTAAATCTGCAATAAACGAGCTAAGAATTGGGGTAATGGTAAAATAATCAATAACAATAAAGCCATTGACATTAATCCCATAAAATCCCGTTTATTATCTAATTCTGTGACATCATTTAAAGCAGGTTCATCAATTAAGGGAACGAATAATAAAATAATTGCCCACAATAAAAATTCTTCTCTAATAAACGAAAGCATTAATAATAATAATCTAGCAATTTGACCAATGAAAACAGCAGTCCGTTGTCCAAACATAGCATGAACAATGTGACCACCATCTAGTTGTCCCACGGGCATCAAATTCAATGCAGTGACAATTAATCCTAAGAAACCTGCAACTGCAACTGGATGTAAATCAATGGCAGATTTTGCGGTTAATTCACTTCCCAAGGCTAATTTTGAGAGTAAAGCTAATAAAATCGAATATTGAGGATTAAGTGCATTGGGGTTTAACATTCCGGTTTTTTCCGGTAAAGCTACTATTTCCGAATGAGCTAAACCCCAAATCAATAAAGGTATAGTCATCATAAATCCTGCCAATGGACCAGCAATACTGACATCAAATAAAGCTTTGCGGTGAGGGACAGGACTCCCCATTTTAATAAAAGCACCAAATGTTCCTAAGAAATAAGGTATAGGAATAAAATAAGGCAATGTGGAGCGAATTTTATAGAATCTTGCTGTTAAGTAATGACCTAGTTCATGAGTTCCTAAAATAGTTATTAACCCTAAAGCATAAGGTACACCGTTAAAAAATAATGTCAAATAAGATTCTAGCGAATTGACTTGAAAACCTGCAATTCTCAATCCGACAAGGGTAGTGCTAAATAAAGTTGCTACTAATAATAGTAATGCTAACCCTGGTCGAGTAATTTTTTCGGAATCGCGGTGGTTATTTTGTCTAACTACTTGAGGATTTGGAACTAAAACAAAGAAGGGTTTACCATTTATTCCTTCTTGAAATATGATGAGAAAGCGATCGCCAAATTGTCCTTCAATATTAGCTTTAATTTGCTCATAAGCCTCACTAGCCATAGTTCGCAACTGTCCCCGACAAATCACGGCTTGGGGACGATACTCAATATTTTGCACATAATATACAGACCAGGGAAAACAATTTCGTAGTTGACTTTCTTCTGCTAAATCAATGGGACGGACTGGTACTGTTTCTTGAGGAGAATTATTACTTGCTTGTCCCTGATTTTCTGGAGATTGATTTTGTGGATCTACGGGTAATTGCCGACCCCTATTAAACAATAGCCAATATAATAATAAACAACCCCCTGATATCCAGAGAATTAATGCTGATGGGGGAGCTTGTTTGATCCCATGTACCAGCGTCCAACCAGTCAATACAAATGCCGGTGTCATTAAAACCAACCACAATAACCATATAGGGGTTCTTGTAGCCCGTGCAACACTGTGCTGCATCATTAAATAAGTCAATGACCCCAAAACGAAAACGAGGAGAAACCAAAATGCCATATTATCTTCACTATATTTGATAGAATGCCTTACCTGTAATTTCTGTTACAGATTTTGATGACAAATAAGACTGCACGCCTTAATTTTTTAATCACAGTTAATAGTCATGGTAAATACACTGTAACCTGATTGTTCACCACTTCCGAATTTGGGTTTTTTCATTTATGTCTTCTTTTCCTCAGCAGTCCAGTCATCAGACTAAACAACCACGCTCTATATCCCTAAAAAGCCCATCAAAGGCGGAAAATCCTTTAGTTTTGACACCCAACAGTATTTTTGCTTTTCCACCTAATCGGGACACTTTAGGAGCAACATCTTACTTCATTATTACAAATGCAGGGAATATTCTCATAGATTGCCCAGCTTTAGAACAGATAAACCAGGATTTTTTGTCCTTGCATGGGGGAGTCAAGTGGTTTTTTATCAGTCATCGTGGTGCTATTGGTAAAGCCGCAGAATATCAGCAAATCTTAAATTGCGAAATTCTCATCCAAGAACAAGAAGCCTATTTATTGCCTGGTTCAACTGTCACCACTTTTACTGATGAGTTCACTCTTAATGCCACAACGCAAATAATTTGGACACCAGGCCATTCTCCAGGCTCTTCTTGTCTATACTATCGTGAATTTGACGGCGTGTTATTTTCTGGACGGCATTTACTTCCTAACCAGCACGGCGAACCTGTGCCACTACGCACGTCTAAAACTTTTCATTGGCCACGACAACTTAAAAGCGTTAAATTATTAAGCGATCGCTTTACACCACAAACTTTAACTTATTTATGCCCCGGAGCTAATACAGGTTATCTCAGGGGTAAACCCTGTATAGACCAAGCTTACCAAAAAATCACCAACTTGAATTTAGCAACTTTACGGGAACAGGGAACAGGGAAGGAAATTCTTCCCACTGACAACTGACAACTGTACGGGCGAAGCATTTGCAGAACTATTTTTGGCAATGACCGATAATTTATCTTCCAAATGCTTCGCCCCTACTGACAACTGACAACTGTACGGGCGAAGCATTTGCAGAACTATTTTTGGCAATGACCGATAATTTATCTTCCAAATGCTTCGCCCCTACTAACCACTGACAACTGTACGGGCGAAGCATTTGCAGAACTATTTTTGGCAATGACCGATAATTTATCTTCCAAATGCTTCGCCCCTACTAACCACTGACAACTGTACGGGCGAAGCATTTGCAGAACTATTTTTGGCAATGACCGATAATTTATTTTCCAAATGCTTCGCCCCTACTGACAACTGACAACTAACTAATGACCCATTACCAATTTTTTACTCAAAAGTTCGATAGCCGCTTGATATTGAACATCTGCCTTTGTGCCGATTTGTTCCCGGTTAAGTGATGTTTGGGGAATAATTTGATCTGGCTTAATTCCCAACTTATTAATATCTCGATGGTTAGGAGTTTCATATTTAGCAATTGTCACCGCCAAACCAGAACCGTCCGATAATTCAAACAAAGATTGAATTAAGCCCTTCCCAAAAGTCGTTTCCCCGACTAATTGGGCGCGATGATTATCTTGTAAAGCACCTGCGAGGATTTCGCTGGCGCTGGCAGTTCCTTGATTAACGATAATTACTAAAGGATCTGTGGTTAAGGCTGGACCAAAGGCTTCATAAGTTCCCTGAATGCCTTGACGGTTGGCAGTGTAAACGATTGTGCCAGAGTCTAACCATAAACGAGCAATTTCAATTCCCGCTTGTAAGAGTCCACCCGGATTATTTCTTAAATCAAGAATATAGGCAGACGCGCCTTTTTTTTCTAGAATAGAAATAGCGTGTGCCAAGTCAGTAACGGCATTGGCACTAAATTGACTCAGGGACAAATAACCAATCTTGGTTCCTTCCGGGGATAATCGTAAGTCAGAGACAACAGGATTAAGAGCAATGCGATCGCGCACCAAGATAACTTCCCGGTCCTTTTCTCCTTCCCTGCCAATTAAAAGCGTAATAACGCTGCCCCTTGATCCACGCATTCGTGCCGCAGCCTCATCAAGAGTCAAATTCTCTGTAGATAAACCCTCAATCTTCAAAATGCGATCGCGTGGTTTTAAATCCGCTTTGTCGGCTGGAGAATCTTCAATAGGTGTAATTACCTCCAAACCACCACGTGGATTGAGAGTAATTTGTAAACCCACCCCAGTTAATTCTCCAGCAGTGCTAACTTGCAAACTGCGATACTTCTCAGGCTCAAGAAACCGGGTAAAAGGATCATCCAGGCTCTTCAGCATAGACTGAATAGTAGAATAAGCTGCTTCATGGTTGGCAAAGTTGCCTTTTAACGCCTTTTGTCGCACATCAAGCCAGCTTTGATGGTTAAAAGTCCCATCTAAATAAGAGCGATTAACAATTCGCCACACTTCATAAACTAGCTTCTGTTCTGGGGTCAAAGCTGAAGCCGGAGGAACATATCCTGCCAACACCAAACCAAAAAGCAATAGTAGTAAACATCCTAGCCGCCAAAACCGTTTGTAAATGAACCCTAATTTCAGTGCCATCTCAGACTCAAATTCCCTAAAACTTTCTGTAATGATCAGTTGCTGATGAAATCTATCTCTCGACTATGTTACTTTTTTTATAGAAGAAGTGCATTCTTCTCATAAACTTGCTAGTCCAAATTTGTGAGATGTCCATTCTTCCTGATCAACGATAAAATCTTCTTTGGAGTCAACATAGTTAGCGTTGGCTGGCAAAGACGAGAGACAGGGGGATTTCTCAAAAATAGGGTGAGTTACACCCAAATTTACGCTCGTAGACCAATAGAAGCCCATTCTCTTGGATGAAGCGAGAAGCGAACCCTCTAACTGAGGTTAGTTGAATAGTCATGGCTGACTAAGCTTCGCATCACAAAACTTATCAACCGCAATCTATTTTTAGGAACTTAGGATTGTATGGCTAACGTTTATGACTGGTTTGAGGAACGCTTGGATCTCCAAGAAATTGCTGATGATATCACCACCAAATACGTACCTCCCCACGTTAACATCTTCTACTGTTTAGGTGGAATTACCCTAGTATGCTTCCTGATTCAGTTCGCCACTGGATTTGCGATGACATTCTACTACAAACCTACAGTTGCTGAAGCTTTCTCCTCTGTCGAGTACATCATGAATGAAGTCAACTTCGGTTGGTTAATTCGCTCCATTCACCGCTGGTCAGCCAGCATGATGGTATTAATGATGATTCTCCACACATTCCGCGTTTATCTAACCGGTGGCTTCAAAAAGCCCCGTGAATTAACCTGGATCAGTGGTGTTATCCTCGCAGTTATCACAGTTTCCTTCGGTGTAACAGGCTACTCTCTCCCTTGGGATCAAGTTGGTTACTGGGCTGTAAAAATTGTTAGTGGTGTACCAGAAGCCATTCCCGTAGTCGGCGTTCTCATCTCCGATTTACTCCGTGGTGGTTCTAGTGTTGGTCAAGCTACACTTACCCGCTACTATAGCGCTCACACCTTCGTTCTTCCTTGGTTAATTGCCGTCTTCATGTTGTTCCACTTCTTGATGATTCGCAAACAAGGTATTTCTGGACCTTTGTAATCAAAGTTATTAGCAAATAGGCAAAACTTGTGTTTCCAGATCATCGTAGTTTGTTTTAAACTAAAGAGAAAATAACTTGTAAGTTGTAGACATAAACTACCATCGGAAACTTGAGCTAGTTGTATTGTTGATAGCTTTCACCAATTCTTTAACTTCACTTCAGTCGGAGAGCGAATTTAAAAATGTCAACGCAAAAAAAACCGGATCTGAGCGATCCCAAATTGAGAGCTAAACTTGCCCAAGGCATGGGTCACAATTACTATGGTGAACCTGCTTGGCCCAACGATTTGCTCTATATATTCCCAGTCGTCATTATGGGTTCTTTCGCCTGTATTGTGGCTCTAGCAACTCTAGATCCCGCGATGATCGGTGAACCAGCCAATCCTTTCGCTACTCCTTTGGAAATTTTGCCAGAGTGGTACTTATATCCTGTATTCCAGATTCTCCGCTCATTACCTAGTAAACTATTAGGTGTATTAGCAATGGCTGCTGTCCCCTTGGGACTAATTCTCGTTCCTTTCTTGGAAAACGTGAATAAGTTTCAAAACCCCTTCCGTCGCCCTGTAGCAACAACAGTATTTCTTTTTGGGACTCTTGTTACCCTGTGGCTAGGTATTGGTGCTGCACTCCCATTAGACAAATCCTTAACTTTAGGATTGTTCTAAGATAGTTCAGTCAAAACTAAATCCAGTAACGTCTGTAATTTTCAAGAGCATATACGGGATAATATCTGACAAACAACTAGTACAATACGGCGTAAGTTAAGCAACCATTAAAAATCCCTGAAAAGCTTATACCATCTGCTTTTTAATTTTTAATTGTTAATTTTTAATTCCGCCCTGCGGTACTAGCCGTAAATCTTTTATGGTCTACTTGTTACTGATATTTCAAAAGAGATATGCTTTTGAAGATCAACAGACGTTAACTAAATTCCTAAATGTGAAATTATCAATCACAAAAAAACGCAAATACTTTTCAATTACTTTCTATTCAAGTCACGGTCAATGCTTAGCATAGTGCAGCAAGACCATCAAACGGTAAAGAGCGATCTTAAACTCTTGATCCAAGTACAACAATGGTTTGAAGAATTCTGTGAGCGATATTTACCTAAATATGGCTGGTCAGATACCCAAGTTTATTGTCTTAACCTAGCATTAGCAGAAGGCTTTACCAATGCAGTTCGTCATGCTCATCATGCTTTACCACCGGAAACAACTATAGAAATTCAAGTCAGTTTATGGATTGATAAACTGGAAATAAGAATTTGGGATTATGGAAAACCATTTAATCCTGACGTGATCACTGAGCCAGAACCGGGGACTCTGCAAGTAGGTGGATATGGGTGGTTTTTACTCCGCCGTTTGGCAGATAAAGTAGTCTATGAACGTGATTCAGATACTAGAAATTGCCTGTTAATTGTCAAATATTGTTTAGAAGGACAACATTAAGAATCAGCACCGCCAAGCGGAAGTTAAAAGTCAAAATGATGACAGTTTGGGGTTATTGTCTGATATTTCTGGTGATCAGACGCAACGAAAGCAATTTTCTTCCGCATCAAAAATAATATTTAAAGAAGAATTAATATTTCATGATCGTCTAGCTGATTTTTGCATAATAACCTCGCAAGCAAACTTGAGGATTGTATATTTAGAAGGAATGGCTGATGAAATACCTGTATTACTGGGGGATAACCCAGGACTAAACTCGCTATCCTAGAGTCAATAGCACAAAGAAAGAGACATGACCTTTAAAAACTTGCAATTCAATTTTGAAAAGATCCGCCCTTGGTTGACCCTGTTAGCAATCGCCTGGCTATTAGCATCATTGGGATTAGGCTGGTTAGTTAATTCTTTGGTAATTATTTTGGGGTTATTGTTTTTTTTACCTGTGGTAGCATTCTTGGGGTTTCGTTGGTGGTTAGCAAAAAATCTAGTTACTAACCAGTGTCCCGTATGTGGATATGAATTAACAGGGGTAAATAACAGCCAAGTACAATGTGTTAACTGTGGTGAACAACTATTAGTTAAAAACTTTCAATTCCAACGCTTCACACCAGAAGGAACAATTGATGTGACAGCGGTTGAAGTTCAAGCCCAATCACTGGAAGATTAGTCAGTTGTTAGTTGTTAAGTAGGTTAGCATTGAAAATCGTCGTTATGGCACTAGGCAAGAGGCAAGAGGCAAGAGGCAAGAGGCAAGAGGCAATACTTCGACTTCGCTCAGTAACCAGAGGCAAGAGTGAAGAGGGTTTGGGCGATTTTACTTTTCGTTACATATTTCAGTTTTTTTCCGTTCACCTACTTAGTTGTTCGTTGTCAGTTGTTCGTTGGAATCTAGAAGGGTTAATTTATTAGACTTGTCTATTGCCTATTTATCTAGATTTTTGAAAAAATGTGGTTGTTGTAGTTCAGAAAGCCAAAGAATCAAGGCATCCTCATTGTTATCTTTGTAATAACCCCGTCGTTTTCCCGCAGTTTTGAAACCAAACTTTTGATACAAAGAAATAGCAACGTAGTTAGAATCGCGGACTTCGAGGGTAGCTCTTTCCAAACCAAGATCAGCCGCAGTTTGCAGAAGGGAATATAATAAGGCTTTTCCTAGCCCTTGACCATGATATTGGGGATGAACTGCCAAAATTGTAATGTGTGCTTCTTCTAGAATTGACCAAAAGCACCCCATTCCCAAGAGTTCAGAATGATTAAAAGGGGAAAATAAACCCAAAAAATGACTATTAGGACTTTCTAACTCCCGCAGGTAGCCTTCCATAGTCCATAAACCATCAAAACAAGCTTTATCTAGTTCTAATAGTTCAGTTAAATTATCTGTGGTTAAAGATTGAATTTTTAAGTCGGATGAAATCACAATTTTTGAGGATTGAGGAAGGTTAATTACCAATTACCAATTATCCATTACCAATGAGAGGTTAAACTGGAAATCAGGACATATACTCATGGCCTGATTTTTCACAAAGACAACTCTTATTAGTTATGGTATCGACTTACCCCGTCGAATTTCAACTTTCTGGCCGTCAATATTTACAGTCAACAACTGGTGACAGTGCTGATATTTCTCCTAACCAACAACTCTTACCTTTGACAGCAAGAGTTAATGATCATGATCATCTGGAAATCGGTGGGTGTGATGTCACAACCCTAGTTGAACAGTTTGCTTCACCTTTATATATTTTAGATGAGGAAACCCTGCGGACAGCTTGTAGGCAATATCGAGATACCTTTAAGGAATATTACAAGGGAGAATCTCAGGTACTTTATGCTTCTAAGGCATGGAATTGTTTAGCTGTTTGTGCCATTGTTGCCTCAGAAGGGTTAGGAATTGATGTAGTATCCGGTGGCGAACTTTATACTGCGCTAAATGCGGGTATGAGTCCTGATAAGATTTACTTACATGGAAATAATAAATCTCATGATGAGTTAGTTTTAGCGATTCAGTCTGGATGTACTATTGTAGCGGATAACTGGCATGAATTAGATCTGCTGGTGAAGATAGCAGGGGAGAAAACAGAAAATTCTGATCTTTCGCCCATTCGGATTATGCTACGCTTAACTCCTGGGATAGAATGCCATACTCACGAATATATTCGGACTGGACACTTAGATAGTAAATTTGGTTTTGATCCTCATGATTTACAAGAAGTATTTGCTTTTGTAAGTAAGCAGCCTAGTTTAAACTGTGTGGGGTTACACGCTCATATTGGTTCACAAATTTTTGAACGTCAACCACATAGAGATTTAGCTGCTGTGATGGTGCAGTGGTTAAGAGATGCGGCTAAACATGGATTAAAGGTGAGAGAATTAAATGTTGGTGGTGGTTTAGGGATTAGATATACAGAATCTGATGATCCACCAAGCATTGTGGAATGGTCTAAGGCAATTTGTGAGGTTGTACAAACTGCTTGTATCTCGGAAAATCTGCCTTTACCAAAGTTACTCTGTGAACCAGGGCGATCGCTCATAGCCACATCTTGCGTCACGGCTTATACTGTTGGTGCTACGAAGGTTATTCCCGAAATTCGCACCTACGTAGCGATTGATGGCGGAATGTCCGATAATCCCCGCCCTATCACTTACCAATCAGTTTATCGGGTAGTAGTTGCTAATAAAATATCTACCCCCTGCACTGAAACGGTCACATTAGCTGGTAAACACTGCGAATCAGGGGATATTCTGATTAAAAATGCCCAACTACCAAAAACTGAAGCAAATGATATTCTCGTAGTTATGGGAACTGGTGCGTACAATTACAGTATGGCATCTAATTACAATCGTCTCCCCCGACCGGCAGCAGTTGTAGTGGCAAATGGTGAAGCAAATTTAATTTTGCAGCGCGAAACTTATCAAGATTTGATTCGACAAGATTGCCTACCGGAAAGACTGAAATAGTCAGTAGTCAGTGGTCAGTGGTCAGTGGTTAAAAAATCACAATTGACAACTGACAACTGACTATAAGAATCCAGATGTCTTGACACTCTCATGGCTTCAGCCACTGAGATTCTGCGGACAGAGTAAAACTCTCGCTGCGACCGTCAAACGCCGACTAAACGCTCAAAACAACTACCAACTAAGGTGTTGAAATTGCGCTTACTTTTGTTCAAAATGCTATGGCTAAAGCCACGCTGCGCTATCGGAATCTGTCACTAAGCCTGTGGCACGGTACGCTCAGTCAACCTGCCATTGCTTGCTCTTTCTCGTCATACTGCCGTTAGAAAATCTAACCGTTGTTTCACAGGAGCCGGGATTTCTCCGTACTAGGATGCTTTAATACGTAGACAATAATTTTTACTCGCAATTTAATTTTACCACAAATGTCACGGCGACTTTAATCGCTCGTGTCGCTTCCCTCTCAGGTCTGAAGACTCTGAGTTTCCTGCATACGGCGAGGTTTTATGAGAGATTGGTGGAAGCAATGGCTGATAAACCTGGGAGATAGGTCACAGTCCTTGTTCCTTGGGACTCTGGATATAATGTTAGTGCTGGCACTGACATACATGATCCTGGTTATTATTAGTGAACGGCGCACTTTATGGATGGTGCGAGGGTTTATAGTCTTAATGCTCTGCTCGGCACTCAGTGGCAAATTGGGATTACCCCTCCTAAATTTTGTCCTGGAAAAATTGGTGATTGGCTGTGCTGTGGCTATGGCTGTGGCACTGCAATCAGAATTTCGCCGTTTTTTGGAACAATTGGGACGTGGTGAATTTTGGCAGTTATTTCGGAATAACGCTAGAGCAATTCCTAAGTCGGATAGTGTAATTGATGAAATTGTTGATGCAATTAAAGAGTTATCAAAAAATCGGATTGGCGCTTTACTAATTTTAGAAACTACAGGACCCATTGAAGAACAAGATTTCTCCGTTCCAGGAGTGAAGCTAAATGCTGAAGTTTCTAAAGAACTGATCCAAACTATTTTTCAACCGAAAACTTTGTTACATGATGGAGCAACGTTAATTCGTGGTTCGCGCATTGTATCATCTGGTATAATTTTACCACTTTCAGGACGCACAGCGTCGCGGCAGTTGGGAACACGCCATCGGGCGGCAATGGGAATTACTGAAAGGGTCGAAAATTGTATTTGTGTTGTTGTATCAGAAGAAACGGGTTCTATTTCCTTAGCGGAAAAGGGAACTCTATATAGACCACTAACTATTAAAAAGCTCAAAGAGTCTTTAGAGACTCGATTCTCTCCCACTGTAGATCGGGAAGCTCATGCACCTGGTCTTTTCAGTTTAGTTCGTCAACTTGGTGATCAATCACTAAAATTAATGTCCCGGTTACTTAGGCTACCTTGTCTTCGACACGCTACCCGTAGGGGTACGACCGCTTCTCAAGATAAAAAATGAAAACACAACAAACTGAATTGCAATATTTACCTCTTGATTTAAAACAAGAATTACTCCCTCAGCACGTCGCGGTAATTATGGATGGTAATGGCCGATGGGCAAAAAGTCGCGGTCTACCCCGGATTATGGGTCATAAAGCCGGTGTAAATGTTCTCAAGGATTTGCTGCACTGTTGCAAAGACTGGGGAATTAAAGCACTAACTGCCTATGCTTTTTCAACGGAGAATTGGCAAAGACCAGAGGAGGAGGTAGAATTTTTGATGAATCTATTTCAGCGCGTTTTACGCCAAGAACTGCGGGAAATGGTGGAGGAAAATGTGCAAATTCAGTTTGTGGGTAATTTATCGGCTTTACCACAGGCTCTTCAGGCTGAGATTTCCCATTCTATGGATCAAACTAAGGATAATCGCAGTATTCGGTTTACAATAGCGACTAATTATGGGGGTAGACAGGAGATTTTACAAGCTTGTCGGGCGATCGCTCAAAAGGTAAAAGCAGGTTTAATCAACCCTGAAGATATATCTGAAGAGGTATTTGAAGCTCATTTATATACGGCTGGAATAGCAGATCCAGATTTATTAATTCGCACCAGTGGAGAAATGCGATTATCGAATTTCTTACTTTGGCAAATGGCTTATAGTGAAATTTATATTTCTGATACTCTCTGGCCGGATTTTAACCGTCATGAATTTCATCGCGCTTTATCTGCTTATCAACAACGAGAACGCCGTTTTGGGAAAGTCTGACAATTTTGGATTTTAGATTGGTGCCAAATTTAAACTTTTAAATCCCAAATCCCAAATCCCAAATCCCAAATCCCAAATTAGATTATGGCCCTGAAAAAACGGCTTCTTCGATGTCTTCCCGACTCAGGGAATATTTAAAGGAACGTTGAATATCTTGACGGGTTTCTCCTGATTGAAAATAGCGAACTGTAATTTGTTCAGTATCTAACCAAAGTTCCGCTTCCCAACTAGATCGTTGGACACGCCAACAATGTAGTTGGGTATCGTCTTGTTGACAACCTTGGTTTTTTAGCCATTGTTCAATTTGTGGTAAAGAATGACTATACAGTGGTGTATTAGCGGAAAGCATAAGCAATTCAATTCAAAATTATTGGTGATTTTAGAGGTGAGAAATTGAGTTTAACTGATTGCTTCTCCACGCCAGATGGCGATCGCAATCGCTAATAGCATACAACCAACAATGGTTAACCCCAAAATAAATAATACAAATATTTCTCCAGAAGACAAAGGGCGATCTGTAGCATCAAGATACATTGATTTGGAAAAATCGTAAGGCTTATGTACAGACTGGTTTAAATCAGGTGGTGCTTGAATTACGCCAAAACGGGAATAACCCACTTTCAAATCATAGCTCAATCGTCGTTCTGGGTTACAGAGGGTAGCGTAGGCTGTGTTTATTTGCTGAAATTTAGCAGTAGCAATATTAGCAGGTAATTCTGTCGTATCTGGATGATAGAGTTTGCTCAGTTCTCGATAAGCGCGACGAATATCAATTACTGATGCTCCAGGATAGAGTCCTAGCAGGGAGTAATAGGTAATTTCGCTGCTGTGTGGGACTTCCCCATTTTGGTTGACGGTTTTTTGAGTCACTTTGCTCAAATAAGTTTTTTTCTATTCTAAATCTCTTGGGTAGCTATAGCAGAAACAGCCACAAAACATCTTATAATATGTATTATTCAGCATTTTATTAGATACGATGCTAACTAGAATTAATCTTGAGAATATTCAAACTCTTACGGATTTCAAACGTAACACCAAAGACTACGTAGAAAAAATTAAGTCTACAAAATCCCCTCTTGTACTAACTGTCAATGGCAAAGCTGAAGTCGTGGTACAGGAAGCACAGGCATTTCAACAGATGTTAGATAGACTGCATAGCCTTGAAGAAGAACTGCAAAAGCTCAAATTAGCAGCTTTACGTAATGAAATTAACATTGGTATTCAGCAACTAGAAAATGGTGAATACACTGAATATGATGAAGAGTCACTGACCAATTTTTTTGCCGATATTAAAGGGCGAGTCCAGAAAAATTTGGCTGATAGTGGTTCTGTATGAGTCAATTTCGGATTTCTAGCCAAGCAGCAGGAGATATTGAGAATATCTGGAAATACGTGGCGCAAAATAACTCCAAAGCTGCTGATAAAATGTTTGATACATTACGAACCACTTTTCCCAAATTAGCCAAATTTCCGCAAATGGGTAAAGAACGCCCTGAACTAGCTTCTTCTTTGCGAAGTTTCCCTGTAAAAAGCTACTTGATTTTTTACCGAGCCATTGATCAAGGTATTGAAATTGTCCGTATCTTACATGGTTCACAAGATATAGAGGGAATTTTTCATGATCTAGAAAATACAGAGGATGAATAAATAGCCCTGGAATAAATAGAATCTGATATTAATTATCAATTGACAATTAATAGCTAACTGTGCAAAATTAATCGAATATCTTAAATGTTGGGTTTCCTTGCGTCAACCCAACCTACACAAAGCTTAAAACAGTTCTAATTAATCCTGTATAAAAACAAGAAATTTACTTTAAATATGTGGCTGATAGTAAATTATTGCCATCTGTTAATGGTTATAACCCACATTCCGCACCCTCAAGTGTCACACCCCAAGGAAACCGATGTATTTAGTACATAAGAACTAATGCTTGTGAGGGTTGACTAAAATTTATTGAAGCTAAATAGGAATAACTACTACTAAAGTAGATATACAGTCAACAAAAACGACTAAGTATAAAATTTTGATTCTGAGGTGATTGTAATGGAAAACTTAGTCCACAATCATTGAAAGCTTTATCCTCAATGACTATAAAAAAAACTAAAAAAACGTTTTAAATCAACAGAAAAATGAGAACATGGTAACAGATACTTGTATGGAGTTTCTGTTACCATGTTTAGTACAAAAGACCTGGAATTGAAGAAGATAGACCATTTAGGGATAGTAGCAGGAATAGTAGATTCAATAGGGATTGTAGAAATAATTAATAATTTAGTAGGTTCAGAGCCAGGAGAAAAAGTCAGTGCAGGTCAGGTGGTAAAGGCGATGATTTTAAACGGCTTAAGTATGATGTCACAGCCGTTATATATGTTTCCAAAATTCTTTGAATTAATTGCTTGTGAACATTTAAGAGAACTCCACAAAAAAAATGATCCAATGGTATCTTGCCCGTCCTTGTATTATTAGCGGGCAAGACTTGTACTGAGCTTGTCGATAGCGCAGCGTGGCGTTAGCCATAGTATGCCCGCACTACAAGAAATTTTGGGATATTTTTTAAATTGGAAGTCTCTAATTGGTGTAGGAATAAAAGCAGAATATCTCAATGATGACAAGCTGGGGAGAGTATTCGATAAATTATTTATAAAAGGATTAGATACAGCATTTTTAGCAGTCAGTTTAAATGCGGTAAAAATATATCAGGTATCACTTTCATCATCACACTTGGATTCAACATCATTTCATGTAGATGGAGAATATGAAAATAGTTTACCATCAGTAATATTTGAAAATCAAAAAGAATCAGGTTCATTGGAAAAAGAAAATGAGGAAAGTCAATCACCTCAAGCGATAAAGCTGACCTATGGTTATTCAAGAGATCATCGTCCAGATTTAAAACAATTTATTACACAATTAGTATGTTCAGGAGATGGAGATATACCAATATATATAAAAGCAGCAAAAAACTTAGTGATGAGTTTAGCAGAATTGGAATTTGTTAAAAGTGAAAAAGCAGGATATTCTTATGCCGAGAAGAAAATAACTTATGGGGATATAGAACAAAGATGGTTAGTTGTGCAAAGTCAAGATAGAAAAAAATCTGACTTAAAGAAATTATCAAAGAGAATAGAAAAAGCTTTGACTATCCAACAATGCGGTGGATATTTCAATGTTTTCAATCAGTTCATATTGTTACTTTTCAACAAAAAACAGACTTTTATAACTTAACATCTGAAATGAAGTACATTCTTCTATTTCTCCCAGAAGCTTGCCGTAATTACTACAGATATATAAGTTGATTTATCAACATTATTAATAGTTTAATTATACAATTTGACTCATTGATTTTATTAATGAGTTTAAGTTTTAATGCTGTTTTTAAGTTTATTTCTAGAAGGATATAAGTTATGATTAAGTCTTGATAGACTAACAATAAAATTATATTATATTTTTTGCCAGAAACCACCCTTATTCTTTATTGCTTCTTATTGAGAATATATTTGAACCAACTTTCCTATCTAAAATTTATTTTTTTATAGATAAATGTATTTTTTTACTCCTTTTTCATCAATTTACCTCCGTAATCACCGTTTGTGACAGTCAAGGGTGCGGAATGTGGGTTATAAATATAAACATTTACGTTGTTCTTAATTGTCCGATAGATCCCCGACTTCTTAAAGAAGTCGGGGATCTAGATATTTTGATTTTTAATTCAATAAATCAGCGCGAGGTTTAAAGGTTTCTATTTCTCGCAATTTTTCATAAAGTTCTCGTTCTTGAGGACTAATATTTTTGGGAGTTACTATCTGAATTTCCACTAATTGATCACCACGTTGACCAGTTTCGCCAGGGTAGCCTTTATTACCAAGACGGAATCTTTGCCCAGACCTGACACCTGGGGGAATAGTCATTTTCACTGGACCATCAAGGGTAGGTGCTTCGACTTGTCCGCCTAAAGTTGCTTCACTGGGAGTTACAGGAACTTGACAGAAGATATTAATGCCTTCTAACTTAAACAAAGGATGAGGATCAACGGTAATTTTTAAGTATAAATCACCACCACTAATTCCCTGATTTCGCAAGCGGATAGTTTGCCCTGTTACCATAGCTGGGGGCATAGTCACTTCGAGAGAACGTCCATCTTCTAAACGGATTCTTTCGTTACCACCTTGATAAGCTTTTTCTAAAGGTAAGGTTAATCTAGCTTCGATATCCCGACGGGTGGCACGGGGTGGCGGGGTATTAACCGTATATGCAACTTTGGTTCTGGGACTGCGAAAGGGGTCGCTAGTGCTGGTGCTTCCGGGACTACTTTTGGGATCTTTGCGATTGCTGACACCAATTACTTGATTAACAAAACTTTCAAAATCGTTAAATTGGCTGGGGTCTACTTCTTGACTAGAACGAGCGTTAGCGCGGTTATCCCAACCTTTTGGCTTGGGAGTTTGTTTATTGCCAGCAAAGCCGTTTTGTTGCCAATAGCGGCTAAATTGGTCATATTGCGATCGCCTGCTAGAATCAGAAAGGATTTCGTAAGCCTCACCAATGGTTTTAAATTTCTCCTCAGCTTCCTTATTCCCCGGATTAAGATCAGGGTGATATTGTCTAGCTAAACGCCGATAAACCTTCTTGATTTCTTCACTGGTGGCATCTTTAGAAACCCCTAAAATTTCGTAATAATCCCGAAAGTTCTGCAAATTTTGCATAATCTGTTAAATGTTAGTTGTCAGTAGGGGCGAAGCATTTGGAAGATAAATTATCGGTCATTGCCAAAAGTAGTTCTCCAAATGCTTCGCCCGTACAGTTGTCAGTTGTCAGTTGAAGCATTTGGAAGATAAATTATCGGTCATTGCCAAAAATAGTTCTCCAAATGCTTCGCCCGTACAGTGGTCAGTTGTCAGTTGAAGCATTTGGAAGATAAATTATCGGTCATTGCCAAAAATAGTTCTCCAAATGCTTCGCCCGTACAGTGGTCAGTTGTCAGTTGTGCTTCTACTTATGACTGACCCTGCAAATCAAATATTGGGAAAGATTTTTGAATGTAGATCAAATATAGTTAATCTAAAATCTAAAATCGAATTACGAACGAACTGAAAAAAACCGTAGACGCGGAGCGGCTTCTCGAAGAGTAATACAGCAGATTTCGCTCTCATGAGGTACAAACTTGAATTATGAAACTCTTGTAGTGCGGGCATCTTGCCCGCTGGATATGTACCTTATAACACCGAAAAGTGCTGTATGTAACGAAAAGTAAAATCGCCCAAACCCTCTTCACTCTTGCCTCTTGCCTCTTGCCTCTTGCCTAGTGCCATAACGACGATTTTCAATGCTAACCTACTTATAACCAATCATCGTCATCATCCCAGTTATCCTGATAGCTAGGGCGTTTGCTGCGAGTGGGACGAGTTTCATAATTAGGAGAACGATTTTGATTTTCCCTGCCATAGTCCCTGTTAACACCTCGGTTAGATGAATCTCGTTGGCGATAGTTATCTCTGTAAACATCCCTTGGCGGTTCTTTTTCTTTTTCACCCACAAAGATTTCCCGGATAGCACCAAATAAATCTTCATCTTCATCCTCAGCATAATACTGACGGACTTCTCTATTCAGTTCATACAGAGCATCTTGTAAATCAGCATAAGCCTGATCAATACCGCGATCTTCGTCAGCTTGTAAACTTTCTCGTAAATTCCGGCAAATATTATCAATGCGTTGACGACGGTTGCGGGCAAATTGCATTCCCATTTCCAAAGCTACTTCTCGCAGTTGTCGTTCTGCTTGTAACATTAAGGCTTCGGCGCGGGTACGTTTTTCAACTCGTTCTTTCCGTTCTCTATCAACACTGGCATATTTTTGAGCATCCTCAATCATGCGGTTAACTTCTGACTCACTTAAAGTAGAAGCGCCTTGAATAGTAATGCTTTGTTCTCTGCCAGTAGTTCGATCTAGGGCTGTTACCTGTAAAATCCCATTAGCATCAATATCAAAAGATACTTGCACTTGGGGAATACCCCTGGGTGCGGGAGGAATGCCATAGAGTTTAAACCGTCCTAATGATTTGTTATCTGTGGCCATGTCCCTTTCACCTTGGACAATATTGATTTCTACGCTATTTTGGTTATTTTCAGAAGTAGAAAAGATGTCAGAACGACGGACTGGGATAGTTGTATTGCGGGGGATGAGTTTTTTCATCACACCACCGATGGTTTCTAAGCCCATAGATAGAGGTGTGACATCTAAGAGGAGAACATCTTTAAGTTCCCCAGCCAGAATACTGCCCTGAATGGCTGCACCCACAGCAACGACTTCATCAGGATTGACGTTTTCGTTGGGTTCAATGCCAATTAAGTCTTGAACTAGCTGTTTCACCATGGGCATTCTCGTAGAACCACCAACTAATACGACTTCTTCAATATCTACAGGAGAAACTCCGGCATCTTTTAACGCCCGCTTAACTGGTGTTCTGATTCTACTCAATAAGTCTACACATAAACCTTCAAATTGCGATCGCGTCAGCCGAGTTTCTAGGTGTTTTGGACCGTCCTCCGTGGCGGTGATGAAGGGTAAATTAATATCGGTGACACTAACCGCCGAAAGTTCAATTTTCGCCTTTTCTGCGGCTTCCATTAACCGTTGCAAAGCTTGGCGATCGCGTCTTAAATCTACACCTTCTGCTTCTAAAAACTGTTCCGCTAACCAATCAACTACTTTTCGATCAAAATCATTACCACCGAGTTGAGTATCTCCACTGGTAGCTTTTACCTCAAATACGCCATCACCCACATCTAGTAGAGACACATCAAAAGTTCCCCCACCCAAATCAAACACGAGAATAGTTTCTGTGTAACCTCGATCTAATCCGTAAGCTAAAGATGCGGCTGTGGGTTCATTGAGAATGCGTAACACATCTAACCCCGCAATTCTGCCCGCGTCACGGGTAGCTTGGCGTTGGGAATCATTAAAATAAGCCGGAACAGTAATCACAGCCCCGGTAACAGGTTCACCCAAATAACGACTAGCATCATCAGCTAATTTTTTCAGCACCATAGCCGAAATTTCTTCTGGGGAAAATTCCTTATTCAGCCGGGGACAGGCAACTTTAATATTGCCAATTTCATCTTTGCGGATAGTGTAAGGAACACGCTTAGAATCCGGGTTTAATTCCCCATATTTGCGCCCAATGAAGCGTTTCACGGCAAAAAAGGTATTTTGGGGATTAAGGACGGTTTGCCGTCTGGCCATTTGCCCCACAACCCTTTCCCCTTCTTTACTAAAGCCAACGACGGAGGGGGTTGTTCGCATTCCTTCTGCATTGGCAATCACCACCGGCTTGCCACCCTCCATGACGGCGACTACTGAGTTGGTTGTACCCAAGTCGATGCCAACTACCTTGCCCATGCGTTACTCGTCTCCTGTTGCGTGTTTTGTAAATTTATTATGATATGATAATACTGCTTTTAGCTTGGTGCTAAATCAGGTCAACAATCCAATTGCAATAGTCATTAAATCAGAAATATCCAATGATAACAGCATTGCTACTTGCTACAGGATAGCATTTAGAAAGAGGTAAGAGGTAAGAGGCAAGAGGCAAGAGGCAATTAGACTTCACTTGCGATTACGATTATGGCTTCTG
Source organism: Dolichospermum sp. UHCC 0315A (assembly GCF_008121535.1). Lineage (GTDB taxonomy): Bacteria > Cyanobacteriota > Cyanobacteriia > Cyanobacteriales > Nostocaceae > Dolichospermum > Dolichospermum lemmermannii. The sequence continues at coordinate 3,091,872 of NZ_CP043056.1, read as the reverse complement.
ATGGACTGGGATCTCGTAATTATCTCGCAAACTGTCATGAATTTTCACCCAAGTTCCGTCTCTGCGCCAGTTGAATTAATAAAAAAAGTGAAATGATAAGAAAAGTTAAAAATTTCAAATAAATATAGTACGTATAATTCGCAGTGTTGTGTGTGTGATATAAAGTCAATTATGGGTTTTCAGAATCCACCAAACAACTCGTCTGAATATTGCTAGTATGATGAAATTTACTCTATCTCGTCTTTTGCCTTTAGTTGTTGGTAGTGCTGCTGCTAGTGTCCTTGCTAGTATGTCTCCTGCTAAGGCGGTTGTATTAACAGTCAACAATGTGGATTACCATGTGGAATCTGTGACCAGTAATTACTTGGTTGCTGCGAATCGGCTTAAAACGCAGCGTTGGTGGCAAAACGAGAACCTTGCAAGAGCTTTTGCTGATGCCAGCAGAAACGTACCGAATTTTACGCAGGATGTAGATAAATCGACTCTCTTCGAACCTCTACGCCTGAAGTATTCTCCCTTTTTTCTTTTTACCGACTTAATGCCTCTCCCTAATAATTTACATGCTGCTGCTTTTAATTACTTCGACATTAAGGTGGAGGTTGCGGACGGTCCATCCGATGCAGTTGTAACATACGCTGTTGAAAGTGTCCCCTGGGAATTTTCCGGGGGTACCATTCCTGCGGCAGTCGGCGTTCTACTCTTGGCTGCAAGATGGAAAGCTAGAAAAAGCATAGCATCAAAAACCCGCACTGCCAACCCTGATGTAGCGGTTCCCTAGGTGGACAATTGTTGGGGTGACGCTTTGTGTTTAGACCTGACCTTGGGCGTACTGCTATTGCTAATGCCTAAACTCGTCAAAAACCGACTACCCCAACTACATTCTTCTTGTTTCTTTTTTGGTGGGTTATATCGCTTGCAAAAGCATTTGTAGCGTTTACAAGCGATATAAACCATATATTTAAACATTGGCAATAAATTCTTCTACTGTTAACCCAGCAGTTCGTATTAGTCCGCGTAAAGTCCCTTTTGCCACTTCATGATGATCAGGAACAGACAACGTTACCATTTCACCTTCTTTGACCAAAATTATATGACTTGCGCTTTGGCGTGCAAATCGCCAGCCCAGCTTTTCAAAAGTGCGAACTACTTCTTGTCCACTCAGAACAGGTAATTTTGATGCCATAACTATACTAAGACTTCTACTTGTTTAGTTTCAATAGTCAATGGCAAGCCAATCTCTGCCCTCACTTGTAAGCAAGCAGAAATCGCATCTTGAATATTCTCTAAAGCCTCTTCTTTTGTCGCTCCCTGACTAATGCAACCAGGAATACTAGGACATTCAATAATCCAGACACCATCTTCATCTCGATCAATCGTGACATTGAATTTCATACTAAGTTGTAGTTAAGTAATACCTGTATTTTAGCTTTGAAAATTTCGATTATTAATCTTAATGGAAGATTACCGCAGATTCTCGAAAAAAGTCAATTGCTGGTGTATTTCACAAATTGCCATAAACGGGAATTGCTGCACCACGGACATCTTTAGCGGCTTCTGAGGCTAAAAAACAGATAACTTGGGCGATAGATTCAGGTTTTACCCATTTATCAGCGATTTCTGCGGGTGTACCTACTCTGTTAGCGGGGGTATCAATGACACTGGGGAGAATGGTATTAGCAGTAATATTAGTATTTTTGGTTTCATCGGCGATTCCTACGGAGCGCTTCGCTATCGCTTTTGTTAAGGCTATCACTCCAGCTTTGGCCGCAGAATAAGCCGCTAATTGTCCTGCTGGTTCAGCACCAGCGCGAGAACTGACGGTAACAATCCGCCCATAGCCGTTTTCTAACATACTTTTGAGGCTATATTTGCAAGTCAAAAAAGTTGTATTTAAGTTGATATCTATTTCCTGTTTCCAATCATAAAAGCTGTATTCGTGAGTTTTTCCTTTAGAAAATCCACCAACTAAATGAATTAACACATCTACTTTTGTCATGCGGCTGACAAGTTTTTCTACTGAGGCTTCATCTTCTAAATTAGCAGGAATAAAATGAATTCTGGCAAAATCCGCCGGGGAAATAATTCCTTTGAGACGTTCTACATCTTTAGGACTACGATAAGGAATAGTTACATCTGCACCTTGGGCTATAACTGCGGGTGTTACACCCAAACCTAGTCCCCCTGTGCCACCTGTAAGTAAAACTTGTTTGCCTTTCATAAAAAGATGCACTCCTTGGATCTTCTTTATTTAAGATAGCGCGAATTTTATGATCTTGATTTTGTTTCGCGCAAAGGCACAAAGGAGCAAAGGCGCAAAGGAAGAAATACACTGAAAGTTGCTGTTATAGAGACGCGGAATTTTGCATCTCTATTTTAAAACCCTATTTAAAGTTGTGGTTGTAGATGTTGTACTAACTGTGCGGCTTGCATAACACCTTCAATTTTATCTACTGGCTTTCCTTGTTTAAATAGTACCAAGGTTGGTAAAGCGGCAATGCCATACTGACTGGCTAATTCTTTATACTTTTCTGTGTCAATCTTCACAATCCGTAATCTATCTTTCAGTTCAAGGTTGACTTTTTCTAAAATGGGTACCATCATTTGACAAGGACCACACCAGTCAGCATAAAAGTCTACTAACACGGGGACATCTGAACCACAAAGCATTTCTTCAAAGCTGTTGAATTGTTTTTTAGTTGCCATAATACACACCAACTTTTTAATTAATCGTTTGTTTTAATGTTAGTTCTTAGAATCTGGAATTTGTATATGTTTATATTTTTTATAGAACCCCGACTTCTCCAAGAAGTCGGGAATCTAGGTATTAGTACAGCACTGCGTAAATAAACCAACCATTCTCAATCGCCAAAAAGCTTGTTCAATCTTACTTTTGACTTTTGACTTTTGACTTTTGACTTCCGCTTTGCGGTATTAGTCTCTTACATTGTCAAAGATTGGGGATTGGTTTCAATCAACTTCGCTAAGTCTTGCAAGAATCCGGCAGCATCAGCGCCGTAAATAATGCGATGATCACAGGTAATAGTCACTTGCATTTGTTGACGCACACCAAATAATCCATCAGGTGTGGCAACTACTTGGGGACGTGATGCACCAATGGCTAAAATAGAACCTTGTCCGGGGGGTAAAATGGCATCAAAGGTATCTACACCAAACATTCCTAAGTTGGAAAGTGTAAAAGTACCGCTGTTATATTCTACTGGTTGTAGTTGTTTAGCTCTAGCGCGTTCTACTAAAGATTTCCAATTGCGAGATAAAGAGTAGATATCAACTGCATCTGCATTTTGTAAAACGGGTGTGATTAAACCACCATCATCCATGGCTACGGCGACAGAAACGTTAATATTAGGGTGATTGACAATTCCTTGATCTGAGTAGCTGGCATTAAGGATGGGGTGTTTTTGTAATGTTATGGCTACAGCTTTGGCTAATAGCGCGGTCATTGTCACACCTTTAGACTTAATTTGTTTGTAAAGTTTATCGAGTCCATCGGTGCTAATTGTGTAACTGACACGGAACACAGGTACAGATAAACTGGCTACCATGCCCCGAACTACGGCATTTTGTAAGGTTGTGAATGGTACTACTTGACCAGGAACGGCACTACTAACTACTGGTGTGGCAACAGGTGCAGGTGCAGCTACGGGTGCGGGTGCGGCTACAGGTGTAGGTGCGGGAGTGACAACGGGGGTAGTAACGGGTTGAACTTTACCGACTGCCACTTCTATATCTTCCGCCACAATACGACCGTAGGGACCACTACCTGTGAGGGTATTTAAATCAACTTTGAGTTCTTTGGCTAGTTTGCGAGCGCGGGGTGAAACTACGACTCTGCCGGGTTCATGGTTAGAACCATTTTGAGATGGGGTGGCAGGGGCGGCAATTGCGGCAACGGGTACGGGTATGGGGGCAGGTGTGGAGGGGGCAGCAGCACCGTCTGCGTTGGCTAAGGACTGGGCTGTGGCTATTTCTGCTTCTGTTTCGGCTATGTAAGCGATCGCTGCGCCGACTGGGGCAGTTTCACCGGCGGGAACAATGATATGGGCAAGATATCCTTCATAGAAGGTTTCCACGTCCATATCAGCTTTATCTGATTCGACAACCACCACTGTTTCGCCTTTCTCCACTTTATCTCCAGGCGACTTGACCCAGGAGACAATTTTGCCTTCGGTCATGGTGGAACTCAGCGCCGGCATAAATACTTCGTTAATGCTCATGATATGGTGGTTTCAGAATCAATTATATATGGACTTCAATCTACGAATTTTAACAGTTTTGTGATCAAGTGGGTGATTTTTTGGAAAAATCAGATGATTGATAACTATCTGTTTTTTTGCACAAAACACAACCGATTACTTGATTGTCAGCGGTTTTGGAGAGTTGAATAGATTTTTATGATAAGATAGTTCTTCCTTATCGAGTTCATGATAACAAATTCAAAGTCATTTGTCAACTCCCTTAATTATTAATTTCCCCCCTACTCAGGGTGGTGGTTAAGCGTAATGCTGATTGGTGTCAACTTCATGGATAAGCTTGTAACTGTAGAGGCAGAGCCTCTGTGATAGCATTCCCAGTCAGAGACTGGGAACGAGATATGCTAAACTTCTACTTCAGTGCTAATGTTAGATGTCTCCGCGAATTTCTTCGACAATACCATCACGGAGGACAACTTCAACCTGCATTTTACTAATCAAATTATCACCTAGTTCAATCCGGAAAAAGCTTTCCATTTGAAATTGATTAACTTCTTGATCTAATTCCAATAATTGTACTTGCTGGAGGTTTTGCAGCATTTGGTTTTTCTGCTCTAGAAGTTCACTTTTCTTTTGACTGACTTGCAGTTGAATGTTGTCAATTTGTTGGAGTGTTTGGGGTCCTGGTGGTTGCACACTCTGTTTTTGAATGGCGCTAACTGCTCTTTGTCCTTCAACGTCTAATTGTTGCAGTTGTTGGTCAACTTGATTAATTTGACCTTGTAGTTGCTGTTGTACTTCCTCTTTCCAGAGACTAGTAACTATGGCTTTGACATTAATCGGGCGTTTTAAAAGCAATTGAGGGTTGGAAACATCCATAAAAATTGTCCGTTCACTCTTAAATAGTTTGTAGTTTGGGGGAAGTCAGGAGTCAGGAGTCAGGAGTCAGGAGTCAGGAGAAAAAAAGAAAGAAAAAAAGAAGAATTTTCTTCCCATTCCCCTCTGCGGGGCTGCTTCCCTATATCTCCATTAAGTTCTGAAAGATTATCTGCGATTTAGGGAATTATTTGGCAAACATTGCGTTAATAATATCGCAATATCGGGACATGACAACGTGACGACGGATTTTGAGCGTTTGTGTCATGAGTCCATTTTCAATTGAGAATTGTTCCTCAATGAGTTTGAACGGTCCAACACGATCATCGGCTCGGTAGCTGGGACGGTTTTGAACTTCCCGATTTAATTCCTGACGAAACAAATCCTGGACTATTTTACTCTCTAAGTCAATTTTTTGACTATTATTTTGAGTTTCTGCCCATTTTTCTAAGGCTTCTAGGTTGGGAACAATCAAAGCACCAATACTCCGTTGATCTTGCCCTACTAACATGATTTGGTCAATATAGGGTGATCTTAAACAAGCATCTTCTATGGGCTGGGGTTCGATGTTTTCACCGTTGGTTAAGACAATGGTGTCTTTGGCTCTACCTGTTAATACTAGGTCATTTTCAGGAGTTACCCAACCTAAATCACCGCTATCAAACCAACCTTCTGTGTCTATGGCTTTGGTTGTGGCTTCGGGATTTTGATAATAGCCCTGCATGATTTGTGGCCCTTTGAGCAGGACTAAACCCCGTTCTCCCACTGGTAGAGGTTGACGAGTCTCAGGATTGACAATTTTCACTTCTGTACCGGGAATGGGTTGTCCTGAAGAACCCCGTAAATTTCGCCAAGGACGACGAGCATTAGTTACTGGTGAGGTTTCTGTTAAACCATAACCTTGTAAAATTTCCACCCCAACAATTTCAAAAAAGTTATCTATATATGCAGGTAGCGCCCCACCACCGCTAATAACGTGCTTAATTTTTCCACCTGTGGCTTCTCGCACTTTGGCATAAACTAATTTTTCACCGAGTGCATGGAATAATAATAAACCCAATTCTGTTATTTTGGCTTGGGAACGTTCAATAAATGAAGCGTGAATGTGATTTAAACTCAATCCCTGGCAAATACGCCGTGCTTCAATATATTTCTGGCTCGTTTCTAGTAAGAACTTGACTAAACTTTGTTTTTTGGCTGGTTGTTCGCGGAATTGCTTTTGCACTCCTTCATAAATTGATTCCCATAGTCGAGGAACAGCAATCATGTAATTGGGTTTAAATTTCTTTAAATCCCCTTTCACAGAACGCAAATTAGTGTAAATTTGGGTACAACCTTGAGAAAGTAGGAAATATTCTCCACTGCGTTCATAACTATGCCATGTGGGCAAAATACTGAGGGCAATATCTCCTTTTTTGGGTTGTACTACTGTTCCTAAGTTTTTAACTTGGTGCAGCAAATTTTTGTGAGATAGCATCACACCCTTGGGTTTTCCCGTAGTACCAGAGGTATAAATTAGGGTTGCTAAACTTTCGCTGCTTTGTTTGGTAGCTATTAAAGTGTTGTTACTACCAATATCTAATAATTGGGAAAAGTTCACCACTGGAAAATTACGTTCTGTGGGTGGTGCTTCATCAGAAAGGAGAACTACCAGCTTAATCGGTAATTCATTTAAGCTTTCTCCTAACTTATTTAGAGTTTTGAGATCCTCAATTACTAAGGCGGTACTGCCACTATGGGAAATAATATAGAGTAATTCTTCTCGTTCTGCTTGGGCGCTACGGACTGCATTTACCGCTCCAGCGGTCATTATACCTTGGTCGGCAATAAACCAGCGGGGACTGTTGTCAGCAATGAGGGAAACCCGTTCACCATAGGGAAGAGTGTCGCTATTGTTTATATTGATGCCTAATGTCTGTAAACCAGCCGCAAATTGTTGAATTTGCCCTGACAACTGACTATAGGTAATTTTTACTTCTGGTTTGGAGTGGGGGTTATGCAGGGCAACAATATTACCAAATTTCCTGGCAGCTAAAGTCCAAATTTCTGGGAGTGACTCGACGTTTGTGTAATCTACTAAACTCTGTAATGCCAGGCTTTCCCGCTCAGAAATGTTAGCTAAGAAAGAAGTTGCAGATTGGGTTTTTGTCATAGATGCTGATGTTAAATTTAAATTGGTGATTTTTTCAATTTAATATAACGGTATTTAATAGACATCTGGTGAAAATTAAATATGCGTGACTTACAACCCTTGTAGAGACGTTCCATGGAACGTCTCTACATTCTTTTCTGGAGATGTCTAATACGTTAAAAGCACATTGTTGATCACAATTACTGAATTATCACCGTTCCATATATAAAAATCTATGCTAAACTGATTTTATATAAACTAAATACTATGGTTGAGTCTTAGGACATTGCCATATATTTTAGTTTTAGTCAAACTGTGTTCATGTAATTTCATTTGGGGGTGATTCCCTATAGATTTGATGGATGTATTATTGCTCACCGTCATCAATGCTGGGGCTTGTTTGGCTTTGCCTAGGCTGCTATCTATGGTTTTGGTTCGTAAACCTCAACAATCTCAACCATTTGCCCTTACTCCTAGTTGCAAATCCGCCAAAATGGAAATGACCAGTTTCCCATATTGTACAGCCTACGGATTAACTGGTAGTCAATCTTGTAAATTTAGTCCGGATTTTTGTTCCCAATGTTCTCCTAATTAAAGAGAATATTAGCGAATAATAGCAATCCTCAATTATTTGTGAATATATTTATTTTCTTCTCTGCGCTATTCATACAGCACTTCCTGGTGTTATGAGGTACATATCTAGCGGGCAAGACTTGTACTGAGCTTGTCGATAGCGCAGCGTGGCGTTAGCCATAGTATGCCCGCACTACAAGAGTTTCATGATTCAACTTTGTCCCTCATAAGAGCGGAAACCGCTGTAATTCTCGGTAAAAACATCAATTTTCACAAATCAGACAGGATTGCTATACATAACAGGGAATAGAAAAGTTGCAAGTATTTAATTTACTTATGCAATGTCAAAGACATTCAAAAATTCAAAAATGGTGTTTAGAATGCAAAATCAAGATGTAGTTATCACAGGGAGAGTTATTTATGAGTTTAATTGATGGTCTATTTTTAACAATATTGAATGCGGCTATTTGTTTGGTTTTACCAAAGCTGCTATCTCTGGCTTTATCTGCAAAAAACTAAAAATCAATATCATCTTTAATGGTTTTTTGTTTTTCTCTGCGCCATTTTGCTCTAACTAAACGAATTTCGTCAAAACTGTAGCTTTCACCTAAATTTTCCCGAATGGGTGTGAGGGCAATATCACCAACAATTTCTAAAACGTTCCAGATTTTCTTTTGGCGTTCTAAGGGGACTAATTTACTTAAATCTACAGGTTGTTTTTTCTCAATTAAATTGGAGATATGATTGATAATTGTGGCAGTTTTAACGTTGCGTTGTTTAGCGATGTTTTCAATACTCAAACCCTGATTATATAATTCCAATGTTGTTAATTCTGTATCAGAAGGTGAGTGAGAATGAGGTGAGGAACTAACTCGATTAATAGTCTTTTCTTGTAACCCTTGTTCTTGGCGGTATTTTTGAATTTCTGCTAAGAATCTTTCGCCATATTGAGATAATTTATGACTACCAACCCCGGAAAGATTGCCAAATTCATCTAAGGTTTTTGGTTGGCTTTGTGCCATTAATTTGAGGGTAGAATCATGGAAGATGACGTAGGGTGGTACTGCTTGTTCGTCTGCGAGTTTTTTCCGAAGTGATCGCAATTTTTGCATTAAAACTTCTACATCTGCCGCCTTGACGCTTCTTTCCTCCCAAGTAGTTTTCTTCGCTATGGGAACAGCAATAGAAACTGGGCGTTGTTTTCGCATCACTTCCCAACTCAAAGCATTAAGTTTTAAAATTGAATGGCCGTCATTAGTTTGTTCTACTAAACCTTGATGTAAAAGCGATCTGCCTAACATTCGCCATTCATCTACTGTTTTATCTTTGCCAATTCCGTAGGTAGAAAGTTGATCATGTTTATTAACAATAATTCTCTGATTTTTTGAACCTCGCAAAACATCAATAATATGTAGCATTCCAAATCTTTCTTTACATCTAGCCACACAAGATAAAAACTTCATGGCTTCAATTGTCCAATCTTGGACAGGTTTGGGATAAAGACAATTATCACAATTTCCACAATTTCCGGGAAATCTTTCGCCAAAATAACTTAATTGAATTGTGCGTCTACAGTCTGTCCCTTCCGCATAATCAATTACCTGTCTTAGTTGCTGTTTAGCTATTAATTGTTCTTGAGGATCGGTTTTTTTATTAATACTCCATTCAATAGTTTTAATATCACCATAATTAAAAAATAATGTACATTTAGAAGGCTCATCATCTCTACCGGCTCGTCCTGATTCTTGATAATAACCTTCTAAATTCCGGGGTAAATCGTAATGAACTACAAACCGCACATCGGGTTTATTAATCCCCATCCCAAAAGCAACCGTAGCCACCATTACCCGCACATCATCCCGAATAAACCGAGTTTGATTTTCTGACCTTTCATCATCACTTAAACCAGCATGATAGGGTAAAACGGAAACCTTATCATCTTGGAGTTTTAAAGTTAGTGCATCAACTTTTTTGCGAGTTAAACAATAAATAATTCCTGAACCTTCATTTTCTCTAACTATTTCTAATAATTCAGCGTAAGCACTTTTGCTTTTATTGCGGACTTCATAATAAAGATTTTGGCGGTTAAAACTAGTAATGTGAATACTTGGTTGTTTTAATCTTAACTGTTCGATAATATCAGCCCTGACTCTATCTGTGGCGGTAGCAGTCAGCGCAACAATGGGAACATGAGGATAACGTTTTCGGAGTAATCTTAATTGCCGATATTCTGGGCGGAAATCATGTCCCCATTCTGAGACACAATGGGCTTCGTCAATGGCAAATGTGAAAATCCCGACTTTTTCTTTAACTACATCTAAAACAGCAAGAAATCTTGGACTAATAAGGCGTTCTGGGGCAACATAAAGTAATTTTATTTTACCATCCATAATCTTTTTTTCACGTTCGCAAACTTCTTCATAGTCAACACTACTATTAAGAAATGTGGCAGAAATGTTATTATTTTTCAGTGCTTCTACTTGATCTTGCATTAAAGCTATCAATGGTGATACTACCACTGTTAAACCACGTTTCAAAAGTACCGGCAATTGAAAGCACAAAGATTTACCCCCACCTGTGGGCATGACTACCATTAAATCACGATTTTCTAAGGCATCTTCGATAATTTGCCTTTGTCCAGGGCGAAATTGATCATAACCAAAGTGATGTTTTAAGGCTTTTTCTAAGTGGGGGTACTGAAGCATGGTAGATGGCTGCTGCGTGTCTGAGTTGTGATGAATATATTAGAATTTTAACGCACGTTGGGGAATTGGTAGAGGGAACGCTAGAATTTATAGATAGGAAAATGTCAGAATCAGGTGGTTATCGAGCGACTTGTACTGAGCGAAGTCGAAGTAAGTCGAGATAATATCCAGGATTAAAGGATGAACAGGATAAAAATAGGGATTTTATGACTGATTACCTATTACCCATTCCCAGTCTTAGCTAGATATCTAGCAATTTGGGTTATTATAGAACATCAAAACTACAAGATCAACTAATGTCTGCAACTAGGTAGAATAAAATAACTATGACGCAAGAATTAATGGAGTTAAGACAAACTATATTAGAAGGGCGTTATGATGATGCCTTGGAAATTCTTGATGATTTGGAGGAGATGAGCAAACAGGGAACTTTGCGAAAAATAGAAGCTTTTTTAGTGAGGTTGGTTATTCATCTGATTAAAAATCAAATTGAACAGCGTTTAACTAATTCTTGGATTGCTTCAATTTCTGATTCTGTGATTCAAATTGCCAAATTGAATATTAAAGATAATCAAAAATCTTATTATATTAAATCTGATGAATGGGGTGAATATTTAGCAGAAGCTGTAGAAATGGCAATTCGTCCCGCTAGTGCGGAGATTTTTGGCGGAACGTTAAAACCAAGTCAAGTTTCTCAAAGATTACAAGGAAAAGAATTAATTGATTTTGCGGAAAATCTTTTGTTGTTAACTTATGAATATCAACCTAAAGAGTTAGCAAAGATGATTGATAATTATTTAGCAGAATTACCAGGAGGTGAAGATTGGTTTGAATAATTTTGGTAAAACTAAGTTGTTTGAGTATAATGAAGTAATGAATAACCAACTTGGCGTAGATATATGCTTTTTTTGTCTTCGTGATGATAAGATATTGGATGAACGAACCACGAAGGAGCGAAGGTAGCGAAGAAAGAAGAGTTTTAGAGAGTTTTTGCGTTAGTTTTGGTAAATTGTCTTTGTTGGAAATTTTTTGTCATAGACTAGGTAAGCTAGTTTTAAAAATTACCCAGAGTTTTGTATTTTGCTATCTTGTGAAAGGATTTAACCTGTAATTTCTTCAGATTAACTTAAAAAAGTGAACCGGATAAACTCATGTTTATTAGTATTGACCAGATTAGAGAGTCTCTTAAATATTTGGAAAAGGTAGATTCTTTTTGGGGAATTACTTTTTTAAAATTTAAACAATTACAATTACCCGTAGAGAATACTATTAAAATAGATCTAGATTCAGAAATTAAAGATTTTGTAAAAAACTACTATAAACCCTGTAAGGAATCAGAATTTTCTTATAGATGTTTCCGTTTATCAAAAAATCAAAAAAGATGGGTGAAACTTAACCGATATATAAATTCTATTACAGAAAATATTCATAAAAAAACATTTAAAGAAGCATTAATTGATAAAATAAATCAAGAAAAATGGGGATGGAAATATAACTATATTGAAATTTTAAAATCTTGTTTATCTGAATATGATAATCAACTAATTTCTGCTTTTCATTTAGCTGTTTGGCTATATCGTGAAAAAGATTGGCCAGCTAAAACAACAGCAGAAGATATCATTCATAATTTTAAAGTTGATTTTTTGTTAAACAAAAAAGAAATAAATCAATTATTTGATATTTCTATCCGTCAAAATATCAATACAAACCAGCTTTTTCAAGAAAAAATAGTTTGTTGGGAAGAATTAAAAGATATTATTGGCGAACCTCTAGATATTCCACTTAAAAAGTATAGTTTAATTTATTTAGGAGAGCCAAAATTTATATTAAAAGAAAAACTTATTTCAACCTCCCCAAATATCAATATAATCGATATTTCTGAAGATAAATTATGGCTAGGGGAAGAATTAAAAACTGTTATTGGTAAACCTCCAGATATTCTACCGGAAGAAGGTGCTTTAACTTATTTAGAAATACAAGGTGTAGGGGCTGCAAAAAAACTTTGTTTTGAACCAGCAGAACGACTGAGCTTAATTACAGGTGATAATGGACTGGGTAAAACTTTTTTACTAGAATGTGCTTGGTGGGCTTTAACTGGACAATGGGCAAATTTACCAGCATATCCAACGCAAACTGCAAGTGAAGATGAACCTGTAATTACATTTAAAATTTCTGGAGATTCTGAATCTGATACAGAGAGTATTTCTTATGATTGGCAACTTCAAAGATGGAATGAAATTAAAAATCGCTCAACTATTCCAGGTCTTTTAATTTATGCCAGAGTAGATGGTTCTTTTGCCGTATGGGACACAGCAAAACAATATTTATCATCTTCTTCACGGATTAGAAATATTGAGAAAAAACCACTTCCTTTTGTGTTTACAAAAGATGAGTTATGGAATGGTCAAAAAGATGAAAATGGTAATACTTTTATTAATGGATTATTACAAGATTGGATTCAATGGCAAAGTAGACCAGATAAATATCCATTTAACACTTTAGTAAAAGTATTAGAACGTTTATCACCTCCCTCTGAAGGAGATTTAGGAATTTTGAAACCGGGAGAACCTGTCAGACTTCCTTATGATGCTAGAGAAATTCCCACCATAGAACATCCTTATGGAACTGTTCCCATAATTCATGCTTCCGCAGGGGTACAGCGGATAATTACAATGGCTTATTTGATAGTTTGGGCTTATGAAGAACATAAAATACAATCAAAACTTATCCGCATAGAACCACAGAAGAGAATGGTTATTTTAGTGGATGAATTAGAAGCACATCTTCACCCCCAATGGCAAAGGGCTATTTTACCCGCTTTATTAGATGTGAGAGATGATTTAGCATCTGATTTACAAGTGCAAATTATGGTTGCTACTCATTCTCCTTTAGTTATGGCATCTGTAGAACCTAGATTTGATCAAAGAGTTGATAAGCTATTTAGTCTAGAACTGGTGAAAAGCGATTTATTAGGTAATGAAGTCCAAATTGAAGAACTTCCTTTTATTCGTCAAGGTGTGGTAGATTCTTGGTTAATGTCTGATGTTTTTAAATTGCGTCATGCTCGTTCTTTGGAAGCAGAAAAGGCTATAGAAGCAGCGAAAGTTTTACAATTATCAGATAATCCCAATTCGGAAGATGTGGCAAGAGTATCAAATGATTTGGCAAGGTATTTATCAGAAGATGATAGATTTTGGCCAAGGTGGGTTTATTTTGCAGAACAGCATGGGGTAGATTTGTGATTCCTATTAAACCCCAGCCTGAACCTGATGATTTTGACGAAAAAGTTAGAAAAGAAGGTAAATATTTTTTAAGTAAAGTTCCTAATCCTAAAACAAAAGATTGGAAAAACCGTGATTATTGGCGGAGATCATTGCGTGATTTATATGATGCTTGTAATCATATTTGTGCATATTCAGCACAATGGATTCCTTATGACACAGGTAGCCCAGCAGTTGATCATTTTATTCCCAAAACAGTTAAACCTGAACTAGCCTATGAATGGGATAATTTTCGCCTTATTTGCTCAAAAATTAACACTAATAAAGGAATAAAAAAAGAGATTATAGATCCTTTTTTCTTACCGGCAGATAGTTTTATTCTTGATTTTCCTTCTATGCTTATTAAACCTAATTCTAATCTTTTAGAACCACTAAAAGAAAGAGTAGTTTATACAATTAAAGAACTAAAACTTAATGAAGAAACGTGGAAATTGGGGCGTTCAGATAAGCTAATAGACTATTGTAACCAAGTGTATCCCTTCGACTATTTAAAAAGAAGATATCCCTTTATTGCTTATGAATTAGAACGTCAAGGGTTAGTAGAAGTAGACAAGATAGCAAAAATTATGGGGGTGAGATAGTTTATATTTAAAAACATTGTTAGTTTTTATATGTTTAATAAAACTTAATTGATTAATGTATTATTTGTGATTTGTGAATGGAAATAAATTACAGTAGAAAAAATATTTCAGAACTTATGAGTACAAATTCTCAATTTAAATGTCACAATATAAATTGTTAACTTTTTTTAAACTCAAATCATGAAAGCAATTTGGAATGGCGCTATTTTAGCCGAAAGCAATAATACCGTAGTTGTGGAAGGAAATCATTATTTCCCTGCTGACTCTATCAAGAAAGAATATTTTCAAGACAGTAGCACTCACAGCACTTGTCCCTGGAAAGGAGTTGCTAGTTACTACAGTGTTGAAGTTGACGGACAAGTTAATAAAGATGCTGCTTGGTATTATCCTAGCACTAAGGAAAAAGCTAAAAATATCGAAGGTTATGTTGCTTTCTGGAAAGGTGTAAAAATCGAAGCTTAGTAAACAAAAAGATTCCCGACTTCTTAAAGAAGTCGGGAATCTAAGTTCCAAAAACAGTATTTCTAATCTTTAGCAATCACAATATCATTAGATTTAATCACAGCATAGGCTTCTGTACCTTCAGATAATTCTAATTCTTCAGCGGAAACTCTAGTAATCATGGAAGTTAACTCAACTTTGTGAACAATTTCTAGAGTTATTTCTGTATTTACACTTCCAGTTGTGACTCGTTTCACTACTCCTTTCAAAACATTACGCGAACTCACTTTTAATGCTTTTTTGGGACTAACAATTTCAAATTCAGGATGCTTAGTTTCTGCTTTTTCCTGTGAAGTTGATAATGATATGGACGGTGATGAATATTTATTAAGTCCCCGCACTAATTCCCGCAAAATCTCAGTTTTAGTCCGCTGGGAGTTTTGACAAAATTCTTCTAATATCTTGCGTTCTTCTTCAGATGTTTGAAATGTCACCCAACCCTGGTCTTTTCTTGGCATAAAATTACTAATTTATTGAGTAAATATAATCCTAATACAATACTAGCAATAATCAATACAATCAAGGGCGCAGACCCTGCGCCCCTACAGGTTTCTCTATATTGCTAATTCATTTTAAGCAATGCTAGAAATACCGAAATCTGGTGGTATATCTTGCAGTCTTCCCGGACCAATAGCTTGTAATCCTTCTTTGAGGAGAATATCACCAGTATACAAGGCTTTACCAACTATCACACCTGTTACCCCTTGGGGTTCTAAAGCTAATAAACTTAACAAATCGGTGACGGAACTTACGCCACCGGAAGCAATTACGGGTATGGAAATTGCCGCTGCGAGTTCTCGTAATGCGTCTAAATTGGGTCCTTGTAGTGTGCCGTCACGGTTGATATCAGTGTAAATGATGGCTGCTGCACCTAATTCTTGCATTTGTACTGCTAGTTGGGTGGCTAATACTGTTGATGTTTCTAACCAACCACGAGTTGCAACTAAGCCGTTACGGGCATCTATGCCAATAATAATTTGTTGGGGAAATTCTTGACAGAGTTCTTGGACTAGCTGGGGTTGTTCAACGGCGACAGTTCCCAGAATTGCCCAATTTACTCCCAGATTAAATAATTGTACAACACTGGAGCGATCGCGCAATCCGCCCCCAACTTCAATGGGTATATCAAGATTATTTCTAATGGCTTCAATAGCTGCTAAGTTGACGATTTTTCCAGCTTTTGCGCCGTCTAAATCAACTAAATGTAGTCTTGTCGCGCCTTGGTCTGCCCACATTTTCGCTACTTCAACGGGGTTTTCGCTGAATACTTGCGATCGCTCGTAGTCTCCTTTATATAGTCGCACACAGCGACCTTCTAGTAAATCAATTGCGGGGATGACTTCCATAATTGGTAATTGGTAATTGGTAATTGGTAATTGGTAATTGGTAATTGGTAATTGGTAATTGGTAATTGGTAATTGGTAATTGGTAATTGGTAATTGGTAATTGGTAATTCTTTCTATTCCCTGTTTCCTGTTCCCTGTTCCCTGTTCCCTAATTCCTGTACTGCTTGGCGAAAACCTAAGACTAGTAAGATGTTAGCAAGGGTTAAAAAAACTTCGGCACTGCCATGTAACCAGTCTACGTTGGCTAGTTGTTCTCCGTACTGGACTTTGGCGTAAATGGCGGCGGGGATGGTGATGGCGACAAATACCAATGTGCCGTAAAATCCATATAGGGCTAAACGTGGCATTTGTGGACTGCGGCTAATAAACCACAAGAAACCCAGATAGGGAAAGAGAGAAAGGGCAAAGAGGGTTTCTTTTGATATCATTGTTCTGATTTGATAGATTGTGTCTCAATGGGGCTTGTAGACTTGGTAGAACGCCAAATTAGATAAGCTGCTGCCCAGAGAGTAAAGTTACCAACTAATGTCATGGTAGCTTGTAGGGTGACTAACCATTCTAATGATTCGGAATTGTCGAAATAATGCCAAGTACAAGCACACATTGCGCTAATTAAAGCTGGTAACATGGCAAAGGACAATCCCCACCAACTCCGATTTTCTGTAAGTTCACCGTATATCCAAATTAGCCAAATTGCGGCTATCCACTCAATGACGCTAGAAATATGAATTATCCAGGTGGGAATCGAAAGGGCGTGCATAATTAATCTAAAATCTAAAATTTAAAATGGGGAAAATGCGGGTTTTATTGTCTGGGTATTACGGTAAGGGTAATGGTGGTGATGAAGCTTTGTTAGCCACACTTCTGCAAATGCTACCACTTGATGTTACTCCTGTGGTGCTTTCTGGAAATCCTGAAGAAACTCATCGGCGTTATGGTGTGGAATGTTACAACCGCATGGCGATTTTCTCAGTCTTCAAGGCTTTGCGTTCTTGTGATGCTTTTGTTTGGGGTGGTGGTAGTTTAATTCAAGATGCTACCAGCAGCATTAGCCCTTTTTATTATGGCGGATTAATGGCTTTAGCTCAAGTTATGGGTTTGAAAACTGTGGCTTGGGGACAGGGTATAGGTCCTTTGTTGCATTTCCAAACTCGTTGGTTAGCAAAGGGGAATTTTGCAGGTTGTACTCAAGTGAGTGTGCGCGATCGCTCCAGTTCTCGGTTATTATCAGATTGGAGTATACCCCATATCCTTGCCCCTGACCCAGTTTGGGCGTTAGATTCAAAGCCAGTCCCAGAATTAGTAGATTTACCAAAACCCAGAATTGCAGTTACGTTAAGAAATCATCCTCAATTGACAGAAAACAGGTTAGCAAATTTAACTCAAGCTTTAGTTAATTTGCAGAAAGAAACCCAAGCTTTTATTTTATTATTGCCATTTCAAAAAAGTGAAGATCTAGGAATTGCGGAAAAAATTCATACTCAATTACCAGATGTGAGTAGAGTTATTTGTTCCGAAGATCCACAAATTTTAAAAGGTGTATTTCGCGGTGTGGAAATGTCCATAGGAATGCGTCTCCATAGTTTAATTATGGCAGCAAGTGAAGGTTCACGTTGTTTTGCATTGAGTTATGATCCCAAAGTTAACCGATTAATGGAAGATTTAGAAATACCTGGTTGGGATTTAAAGGATTTACCAGATGATATACATTTAATTAGTAAAAGTTGGATTAATTATTATTATCATGGTGAATCTTTGTCACCTCATAAAATTCAATCTTTAATAAATGGAGCTTTTTTACATCGGGATTTGTTGAAGGAAGCTTTAAAATGAAATTTCCTCAATAGCACTTAAGTAGTGGATACAGCAGCTTTCAGCAGTCTAAACTGTGATTCTTGTGATTTGGATGATTTGGATGATTTTGGGGATAAAAAACCCATTAATCATCTAAATCAAATTAATCACATAAATCATAGTTCAGACTTTTGTCTGATATTGTCACTGCAATCACAATTAAACTTCACACCCTTACTGTGTCTTTAGTAAGAAGAGAATTGGTCGGACTAGACGTAGGGTTAATGGAACGACTGTTAAAGGCAGCGAAATACCATTAGGAGAATCATCATGGTTTTAGTTAGCGAGCGTCCAGGGACGAAAAAAATCACCAGCTTACAACAGCAGTTTATCTATGAAATGAACATCATGTACGATGCTGAAAATCGCTTCTTAGAAGCCCAGCAAATGATGTGGCAATGTTGTCAAAATAGTAAATTGAAAGCTGTGATTGAGCCACATCTTCCAGAAACTGAACAGCATATCGAAAACCTGAAACAGGTTTTATCTATTTTAGGAGAGCAACCACAACGAATTACCTGTGATCTTGCGGTTGGTTTAATTAGTGAAGGTCAAAAATTTGCCCTTTTAGCTGCCGATAATCCCAAAATTATTGACTTAGGATTGGCAGAATGGCATAGTAAGATTGAACAATTGGAAATAGCTTGTTATCGTGGTTTAATTAAGGTAGCGGAACAAATGGGACAAAACCAAGTTGTCCAGTTGTTAGAGCAAAACTTACACCAAGAAGAACAGACAGCACAAAAGCTGGAACAGTTGATGATGCAGTTAGTTCAAGAAGCGAAGCAAACTGAAGCTAAGACTACTGCTAAAGCTCGTTAGTTTGATGGCTATTTCTTCAAAAAAGTCCAGTTTAAACTGAGTCTTTTCCCATGGTAAAATCCCCAGTTTTTGATAAATTCGGGGATTTTAACTTACGGATTTTGATCAATCAAATACTAAAAATCTATAAATCAGGAGGTAGAATCACTTTATCAATTGCATGAATAACACCATTCTTACCTTGGATATCTGCCTGAGTTACCTTGGCATCATTGACACTTACACCTGCTTTTGGATCAACTTTAACATTAATAGCACCCCCTTCTACGCTTTTTACTTCCCCAGATTTTAATTCAGTGGAGAGTACCTTACCTGGGACTACATGATAGGTTAAAATTTTCACCAATACTTCCTTATTTTCTGGCTTCAATAAATCCCTTAATGCGTCTGCTGGTAATTCTTTAAATCCTGCATCTGTGGGAGCAAAAATGGTAAAAAGACCATCTCCCTGTAAAGTATCTGTCAGTCCTGCTGCTGCTAAAGCTTTAATAAGGATTGTAAAAGATCCATTCTCATTGGCCAAAACTACTAAATTTTTAGTTGGTTTTGTTTCGGTTAGAGGTGCTGTTGGGGTGGGTTTAACAGTGGGAACTTCTGTTTCTGGCTGTGTGGGTGTGGTAACTGGTGCAGTTTCACTGGGCTTTTTACCACGATTGTAGAGCGGTTCGTTGAAAATACTTGGTCTGGAATTGGGATTGCGGACTTCTTTCGCTGGAGATGGGATAGTAGTCAAAAGACCGATACTCATTAATCCCATGATTGCAGTAATTTTGGTCAATAATTTGCTGTAATTAGCGTTCATAAATTTTGTTTGTATTGATTGCATATAAGTTATATCAAGATTTATCACATTCTGCCAACTAAAAAGGTTCTTGACTGAGGAACAGGATTTTTTGTAAAATTTTAGGTAAAGTTATCAAAGAATTTAGAAGTCGGTAGTCAGAAGTAGGAATATTATAATATCCAACAATTTCAACAATTTCAACAATTTTATGCTGTGAACTATTTTGAAGATCTCAAGTATCTGGAAAAATGCTCAATCAATTGACAGGCATAACAATCCGAGTCTAATTATCACACAAATTCGAGTAATTTTCAACTTGATGGGCAACAACTCAACCCAGAAAATGATAAATTCACAGGAAAAATGCTAAGAATTAAGGATACAATTATAAAATTAACAACTAAACAAGTTGCAGAATATACAATATGCTAGAACTATATCAGTGGGAACTATCTCAATTTTCCGAAAAAGTTCGTTTACTCTTAGATTATAAAGGACTAGAGTATCGCAAAATCGAAGTTGCACCAGGCATTGGCCAGCTAGAATTATTTCGCTTGACTGGACAAAAACAAGTTCCAGTGTTAAAAGATGGCAATAGATATATTGCTGATTCTACAGAAATCGCTAAATATTTAGATTCAGAATACCCAGATCGTCTGCTGATACCGATAGATCCCAAAAAACGCGCTTTGACTTTATTATTGGAAGATTGGGCTGATGAGTCAATCGGTGCTAAAGGTAGAAAGGCTCTATTTGCAGCTATTAGTCAAGATCAGAGTTTTCGTAAGTCGTTGTTACCAGTTTCCACTCCAGATATTCTCAGAAGTGTTATCGAAGGTGTTCCTGGTGATTTTCTGTCAGCGCTGGGTTTTGGTGTCGGTTTTACACCAGATGTGGTAAATGCGGCTGTTACTAGCTTAAAACAAGATTTGGATATTATTACCCAATTGTTGGTAGGTAGTCCTTATTTAACAGGTGATGAACCAACTTTAGCTGATTTAACAGTTGCTAGTTTATCAATGCTTTTGAAGTTTCCCGATGGTGCTTATTTGGATTTACCAGTATCTCTGAGAGGGAAAGGATTGTCCAGCATAGCCAATAATCCTGATTATGAAGCATTTTTCGCTTGGCGCGATCGCATCTATTCACAATTTAGAAAACCATTACCAGGAATCACACCACCCGGAGGAAATTCACCAACAAGTATTCAAATTGACTAAAGAATGGGTAATGGGTAATGGGTAATGGGTAATGGGTAAGAATTTCTTTCTCTGTCCTCCCTGTTCCCTAACAACTGACAATGAACAACTGACAACGAACAACTGACAACGAACAACGAACAACGAACAAAAATGAATTTGGGATTACCATTAGGTTCAGTTATTGAAGGTTCTCTGACTGGAGGTTTAGAAGTCAGATTACACCCAGATATCTCTGTAGAAGATATGCGGGTAGGTAAATTTCTCGTGGTACAGGGAATGCGATCGCGCTTTTTCTGTATGCTAACAGATGTATCCTTGGGTATGGCAAATGACCGCATTACAGCTAGTCCTCCCAATTGGGATGATAGTTTCTTGCGCGAAGTATTAGCCGGTAGCGGTACTTATGGGATGATCAACCTAGCACCCATGCTGATGTTTACCCCTGAATCTCCAGCATCTGGCTTTTCTAGTAATGGTAAATCCCCTAATTCTTTCATACCATCGTCTACGGGTTTAGCATCCTTTCAACCCCAAACCAGTACGACGATGGAATTATTACCTGTTAAAACTATTCCTAGTCACTTTAGCCAAGTTTACGAAGCCAAGGAAGAGGATTTTCGGAAAGTTTTTGGCTGGGAAGATGATCCTCAACGCAAAAACTTTTCTATCGGTAAACCCTTAGATATGGATGTGCCGGTTTGCATTGATTTAAACCGCTTTGTGGAACGGAGTAACGGGATTTTTGGGAAATCGGGAACTGGAAAATCTTTCCTGACGCGCTTGATTTTAGCTGGTGTAATTCGTAAGAATGCTGCTGTCAACTTGATTTTTGATATGCACTCAGAATATGGTTGGGAAGCAGTCGCAGAAGGAAAAAACGTCAACACTGTTAAAGGCTTAAAACAGTTATTTCCCGGACAAGTTGAGGTTTACACACTTGATCCAGATTCAACAAAGCGTCGAGGTGTTCGGGACGCACAAGAACTATATCTTAGCTATGAACAGGTTGAAGTTGAAGATATTAAATTGTGTAATCGTGATTTAGGACTTTCTGAAGCGGCTTTAGATAATGCCAATATCCTCTTTACAGAGTTGGGTAAATCTTGGATTATTAAGTTACTAAATATGAGTAACGAAGATATTGAGATGTTTTGTGACGAAAAACGCGGACACAAAGGCTCAATTATGGCATTACAGCGGAAACTTTTTCGCTTAGATAGTTTAAAGTATATGCGTAGTGCTTGTCCGCAAAATTATATTAAAAACATCGTCCAATGTCTAGAAGCTGGAAAAAACGTAGTTATTGAATTTGGTTCCCAGTCAAATATGCTTTCATATATGTTGGTGACAAATATGATCACCAGACGGATACATGAGCATTATGTCAAAAAAGCTGATAAATTTCTCCAAAGTAAAAATCCTTTAGATCGGCCGACACCATTAATGATTACAATAGAGGAAGCGCACCGCTTTCTTGACCCAGGAGTTGTCCAAAGTACGATTTTTGGAACTATTGCTAGAGAACTGCGAAAATATTTTGTCACGCTTTTGGTAGTTGATCAACGTCCATCAGGCATAGATAATGAAGTCATGTCCCAGATCGGGACTCGGATCACCGCTTTGCTCAATGATGAAAAAGATATTGATGCTATTTTTACGGGTGTATCTGGTGCGGGTGGTTTACGCTCAGTCTTAGCTAAGTTAGACTCTAAACAACAGGCCTTAATTTTAGGTCATGCTGTTCCTATGCCAGTGGTTGTGCGGACTCGTCCCTATGATTCCACATTCTACGCCGAAATTGGCGCGATCGCTTGGGAAGAAAAAACAGACGAGGAAGTATTTACCGCTGCTGAACTAGCAAAAGCAGACTTAGGCTTCTAGTTTTAAATCAATAACTAACAACTAACAACTGACAACTGACAACTAACAACTTCGTAACATCCCTCCATTTCCAAGTAACTCAAGTTCGGTTATCCGGCTAGTTGAAAGCAACTTTAGAGGGAGTTTTCGCGTCACTATGAGTATATCAACACAGTTTTTGGAAGTTAAAGAAAAATAGTGATCAACTTTTTGCCTTGATTACTGAAATATTTATCATCTGGGAACTTTACTATTGACTCTGTTTGTCGTAACATAAAATCAAAGTAAACTCATACTGACTCCGTTTTTAAACCAACTACTAGATAACTTAAAAAAAGAATTCTAGCAACCAACCCAATGTATTTCTGCTAAAACTCCAAAATTAAGAGAGGGTAAACAGACACATTTTTAGACTAGCAACATCTTAATAAAGGCTTAATTAGTGTAATTTTTGATGGTAGCTTTCCGTGTTCATTGATGTATATTGTCAGCTTACAAATTGCCTTTGTTAAAAAAAATATTGATTATGTTTAAAGAGTAGAGGATAAAAGCACCAATGGCTACAGTTAAAAATCATACAGAGAATGTCAATGCCAAATTTACCGCTGATATGGTAAGAACTTATCTGCGAGAAATTGGCCGTGTACCTTTGTTAAGCCGTGAACAAGAAATTATCTACGGTAAACAAGTACAGCAAATGATGGCGTTGCTAGAAGCTAAAGAAGCTTTACGCAAAGAAATTGACCATGAACCTAGTTTATCAGAATGGGCTGCCCGTGTTAATCAATCAGAAACAGAACTAAATCATCTGATGGTACAAGGTAAGCGAGCCAAGCAAAAAATGATTGAAGCGAATTTGCGCTTGGTTGTAGCTATTGCGAAAAAATATCAAAAGCGGAATATGGAATTTCTGGATTTAATCCAGGAAGGAACTTTGGGATTAGAACGGGGTGTGGAGAAATTTGATCCCATGCGGGGTTACAAATTCTCAACCTATGCTTATTGGTGGATTCGTCAGGCAATTACCAGAGCGATCGCCCAACAAGGTCGGACAATCCGTCTACCAATCCATATTACCGAAAAACTGAACAAAATTAAAAAAGTTCAACGGGAATTAGCGCAAACATTAGGAAGATCACCCACACCTACAGAAATCGCCAAAGAACTAGAGTTAGAACCCGCTCAAATTCGTGAATATCTGAATATGGCGCGTCAACCAGTTTCTTTAGATGTGCGCGTCGGTGAAAACCAAGATACCGAATTGCAAGAAATGTTGGAAGATGACGGGCCATCACCAGAGTATTACACGACTCAGGAGTTTTTGCGTCACGACTTGAATAACCTGCTTGCAGAACTCACACCCCAACAGCGCCAAGTTGTAGCTTTACGCTTTGGTTTAGAAGATGGAAATGAACTGTCTTTAGCGAAAGTTGGTGAACGTTTGAACCTCAGTCGGGAACGAGTTCGTCAATTAGAGCATCAAGCTCTTGCACATTTACGTCGTCGCCGCGCTAATGTTAAAGAATATATTGCCAGCTAGGAATGTGAACACGCAACAGTGTAATTCAAAACATCCCTCTTGGTGATGAGCCTCCTGATTTTAAAACAGGGGGCAATTTTTTTATTTTAATTTATTTTGCGAAATCTGTGAATTAGAAGTTGTATGCATCTATGGGTCAACACCAAAATTCAATAGATTAGATAGGGCTTGCTGAAAAAGTCTTTTCGTGAGGGCTAGGAGTCAGGAGTCAGGAGTCAGGAGTCAGGAGTCAGGAGTCAGGAGGAAGAATTAGAAGGAGAGAAGAATAGTCTCAAATTTCAGAAAGTGATAGGTTTTTAATGGTTTCAATCCTTATTCCTTGCACCTAATTCACTTTTTTAACCGGGAAACTATTAATCTATCTAGGTTTTCGGTTTATTCAGCAAGCCCTAGATATTTCCCAAAAGTACACAATGACAATGACAAAGTATAAAAATCGCCAATCTCAATTTTCCATCCCCCAACTGGATGATTTTCTGAAGTAAAGTATAAAGTTACTAAATAATTATAATCTCAGATTATTCCCCAAAATTATATAACTAGCGAGTTTTTGCTTAATTTTAAATTAAATATATAGATAAAACTTTTGAGGGAATCTTAGGTAATTAGTATTTAGTTATTATTGCAGGAATCCAGGAAACAACAATAGTTAACTTCATTACAGGAGAAATCCAGTGCTTAACCACATTTCCAAATTAATGACTTCTAGCCAATTTAAATTTCCCATCGTTGGACTGATTGTTTCGGCTGGTGTTTTAGGTATTAGTTATTCTAGTCAACAACATTACAAACTCCTGTCATCAACAGCCTTAGCTACTAATTATGTAGTCCCTATTAATCAAAGTCAGATTAACTCCGATTCTTCTCTTTTATCACGACTCCAAGAAATAAAAGAGGAAAGCATTCAAAAATCACCAGTTAATATTTCTAATCAAATCTCTACTGATAAATTGACAGAAAATATCACAGCATTATCTACAAATACGAGAGAATTAGGAAAAAAAGGACAAGTCCAATTTCCAGAACAAGATGGAACTTATCTTTATGGACAATCATCTACACCAAATCAATTAGGACAAGGTTACATCCTCTTTCAAAAACAGCAAAGTAAAATTATTGGTGCTTTGTATGTTCCTCAATCTGAATTTAGTTGTTTTCAAGGAACTTTGGCTAAGTCAGGAGAATTAGCAATGACAGTGAAAAGTTCCCCTGGGGAAGTTGGTGCGATAGAAGTTTCTACAGCAAGTACAATCCCTAAAATTAGTGATGATGAATCAACAAGTTATGCTCACTCAATAAGTTTGCAAGACTATGATCAAATAAGCTCTTTGAGTGCTAATGATAGAGAAATATTGAATATGTGTAAACAGGAAGCTAACGGTATGTATAAGTAACCTATACCTCTTTTTTAATACTCAATTCCCGCTTGAGCTTTCACACCTTGATCCTTAAAAGGATGTTTAATTAATGTCATTTCGGTGACTAAATCAGCCCTTTCAATTAATGCCGGCGGTGCGCCTCTTCCCGTGAGAATTACGTGCTTGTCTGCTGGTTTTTGGGATAAACCTGCTAATACTTCTTCAACCTGTAAATAACCCAGTTTCAGAGCAATATTAATTTCATCTAAGAGGACTAATTTAAAATCTGGGTTGTTGATAAATTCTAGTGATTTTTCCCAAGCCGCAGCAGCTTTATCCAAATCCCGATCCCGATCTTGGGTTTCCCATGTAAAGCCTTCACCCATTGCATGAAATTCCAATTGGTTTTCCCAATGACTAAAAGCGCGTTTTTCTGCTGGTTCCCATGCGCCTTTAATGAATTGAACTATGGCTACTTTATGTCCATGTCCGAGCGATCGCAAAACCATTCCCAAAGCCGCAGTAGTTTTACCCTTACCATGACCAGTATTGACGATAATTAAGCCTTTTTCCGGTATGGCTTTAGCTATGCGTTGATCTTGGACTTCTTTCCGTCGCTGCATTTTTTGACGGTATTTTTCATCAGTTTGGGATGTTGATATTACCTCATCAATTAACCGGGAAATCTCTTGATCTGCTGAATCTGGATGTAATTCTTCTGGAGTGTCGTTGTTCATAAATCCTGTTGATAAATAACTGTTAAGACTAAGAGCATGAAGTATAATTTTTCTGCTTTGATAAATTTATTAGTCATGATAGACCAGAAATCACATAAATTCTGTTAGCTACGATCTTAATAATTTAAAATTGTCAGAATTTATTTTTTCGGTAATTTTTAAACATAAGCACTAAGAAATACCAATTGATTAACCATGTCTTGGGCTGACTTGTCAGCAGCCAGTTTCAATAATCCTCGGAGTTGTTGACCAACTGAGTATTGCTGTTGTGAAGCCAAAATTATGCCAGTATGACTTTTATCCTCAGCCATAAAATCACGATGTAATCTGCAAAAGTCACCGATATTGAAACTATAAATTACTCGCTTTTGTTCTGTTGCCCATATTAGTTGTTCTTCATCGGCATAACCCAATCTCTTAACATCGGTAACTGTAACAACATCCAAATCAGCATTTCTTAATGCTTGTATAAGTGAGGTTTTTATAGTGTCTTCATCCAAATAGAAGCAAATACGATTCACGAGAGATGTCCTGTTTTATATTCTGCTTCGAGTCGCTGACATTCTTCTTGATACCGAGCAAATTCAATATCTAGTAATTCCTTATTAGCATAATAATAAGCCAACGCAGTGTAAATACCTGCAATTGTTAAATAAGGCTTATCTTCGATAATTTCTTCTGGGGTCATACCAGATTTAATCTCATTGACAATATACTGAACAGTAATGCGAGTGTCAGCAATGCGCGGACGACCACCACAAGTATCTGGTGTGCTAACAATCAAAGTGGAAATATCTGTGAGGGTTGGCATCGGTTTCTGAATTAATCCTCTAGGATAATCTTATTGTAAACCAAAAATAGCGATAGCTTTAATCATTCAAAATACTTAAAAATCAGCTTATCTAATCATCTGAATTTTATATCAGCGTGGTTATAGAGGCTTGAAGATGCTATACCAACGATAGAACTCAAATAGACTGACAAATCAGCTACAAAAGCATATAGTCCTGAAGTACCCTCAGCTGTAAATTTTTTAGTGACGTAGAAACCAGATTCAATTATGAGTACACCTGCAATACCACACTCGTTAACGCTTGAATCCAGGTTGTTAATAAGTGTATCAATATTTTTGGGTCCTTTGTAAGCAACTACATAAACTGGAATATCTGCATTTATTGCAGGTAAAAGCTCACTATTACCACAATCTTCAACTGTATAAGCATAACCCTGCTTAAAGCTGCGCTTAATATCTTTTAACTTATTTGCATTTGCTAGAACTTCACTCCATTTACTAGATAAATCTGATTTTACTTCAATAACGACTGCTACGGAGTTAGGTAGATAGAGTCGCTGTTGGTAGCCAATCAGTGGAAAACTCAGACTAAATGGTACTTCAATTACAATATCAAGCTGTCCACTTGTATTTCCTTCTCCATCTGTAATAGCACCTGAGCCAAATCTATACCATGTGGGTAAAAGCTTGGACAAATATTCACTAATAAAATATTCGCGTTCAGCACCTTTTACCTCGTTAGGAAATTCTCCTATATTTCCGCCTTGATGAAGGGCCATCAAACAGGATTGTATGGACTGCAAACGATTTTCAATAATTGGGTTCATTATACACAAACTTTTTTATAGTATTATACCAAAAATGGTTTGCAGGATTATTTCTAAAAGTGCTAAGAATATTGATATATAAAAGTTTTTGCATAGAGAAAAGTCTATTAATCATCCGTTTTTAGTATATCAAAATTTTCGTCAGCAAGCAGTTTCAACATACTTCCCGTTCTGCTTTCCGCGCCAACAATCTATCACGCAACCCTTGGGGGTCAAATTTTGCCTCATTCATCCTGCGAATTTCCTGTGCTTGTTGTTGTCTTTGCTGTAGATACACTTCCACTTCTTGTTGATGATTGAGGTAGAAGGCAATGGTAGCATAGACATCAGCAAGTTTAAGGGATGGATAACGGTAAGCAATTTCCTCTGCTGTTGTTCCTTGTTTAAAAACAGCAATTACCGTATCGAGTGTTACACGAGTTTTGCCTATCCTAATCACACCATCAGTGGTAAATTCCAATGGTGCAGGTTCGGATGCGATTCCTTCAGAGAGACTCACTAACGCTTGTGCCATAATTAATAACAAGTTAGTTATGTTTAATAATAGCAAATATTGGTTGAGATATACCTTTGGATTTGCTCAAATAGAAATAGAAAATTGGATGACTTCCGAAGTATTATCTTCAGCATTGCCGCTAATTTATATCGCTACAAAATATTTTAGCAACCTCCGTACATTTAAATACGATAACATTATATTCGGCATATTTAGTATTCAGGATTTCCCAAAAATGTCACAAAAGCCAGGTAAAAAAATTGCACCTATCCCCATGTCTAACAATGTTAGCGTGGTTGACTTGATTGATACCTATTTTACTGCTTACAACTCAGCCCGGTTGCGGGAAGCCTGTCAACTGCTGACTAAGGAAGTGTTTCAAGAGGGTGTCACCGTAGGAGTAAGCCTTTCTGGGGCTATGACACCAGCCGGTTTTGGCGTTTCCGCCCTTGCGCCCCTCATTCGCAATGGTTTTATTGACTGGATGATTTGCACAGGTGCGAATCTTTACCATGATATGCACTATGGTTTGGGTTTTGAACTATTTGCGGGTAGTCCCTTTTTAGATGATGTCAAATTACGGGAAGAAGGAACAATCAGAATTTATGACATTATTTTTGGTTACGATGTACTGCTAGAAACGGACGCTTTTATTCGTAAAGTTCTCCAAGCTGAACCTTTCCAAAAACGCATGGGAACGGCGGAATTTCATCATTTACTGGGTAAGTGCGTCTGGGAAATAGAACAGCAATTGGGTGTCAAAAATTCCTGCTTATTGGCGACGGCTTATGAATGTGGCGTACCTATTTATACTTCTTCTCCTGGAGATAGTTCCATTGGGATGAATGTGGCTGCTTTGGCTTTAGAAGGTTCAAAGCTGGTAATAGATCCTTCTATTGATGTCAATGAAACCGCAGCTATCGTCTATGGGGCGAGAGAAAACGACGGTACAAGTGCAGCGGTAATTATTGGTGGTGGTAGTCCCAAGAACTTTTTATTACAAACACAACCGCAACTTCACGAAGTTCTAGGATTGGAAGAACGGGGACATGACTTCTTTATTCAGTTTACTGATGCCCGTCCTGATACCGGTGGTTTGTCTGGGGCGACTCCTGCTGAAGCTGTGAGTTGGGGGAAAATTGACCCCGATGAGTTACCTAGCGCTATTGTTTGTTATACCGATAGTACAATTGCTTTGCCTTTGGTAACAGCATACACTCTCAATCAATGTCCACCACGTCCCCTGAAGCGGTTGTATGATGGACGTGAAGCTTTATTAGATACTTTGCAAAAAGATTATTTAGCAGTTAAAGACAAGCCTGTGAGTGAGGGTAGTCAGGAAAAAGCAGCTACTTATCCTTGCGGTACACCTGTGAAAGGTTAGGGTTTTACTATAATACTGTGGGCGATAGCTAATCAAGCTGAATCGCCCCTAGATTTATTCATCAAATGTCTATTTACTACTTTGCTGTTTGATTGCAAGTTTTCACTACTTCGATATCTAACTCAAATATCCGAGCAATTTGTTCTAAGTAAGTCGGCCCAATAAAATCGATATATGTTTAGTTTTGTAAAAACCGTGAAACACCCTATTTATAAGGTATTCGTTAATTTATATTTCGTTACATAGATTGATTTTTTAACGCCGACCTACTTAGTTCAGAACAATATTTATTTTTCCTCTTGATTCACTAAATAATCAGGATCAAGAATTTGAGAAATACTATAGGGATTTTCACTAGGAAAAGTTGTATCAGGTAAATTAGTTTCCTGAATGGCTAAATCTATACCATCTTGATAAGCAGAAATTATTGCTTCTGATAGATAGGATTTTAGACTGGGGTTTTCTTCAAGAAGTTCTTTAATACGACGACGTTGTTCTCTAATTGTAGCTTTCCAACTATTACTACGTTTATTACTTTGATACTCCCACTTTAATAAATGTCCAATTAAAATCCCTAGTCGGTTTCTTAATTCTTGCTTTTCTCGCTTACCCAAAGATTCAATTTCCTCTATTAAATTTAAAATATCAAGTTGATTTAGTTGTCCTTGCTTTAATAGTTTTGCCTGTTCTAAAGTCCAAGCATAAAAATCTGTTTCATACAGTTGTGAGGTCATAATTTATATATCTCCTTCTATAAATTTGAGCTAATTTATATAGCTTCTCATCACTCCTACATCTAGTATAACAGTTAATTTATTTCATTGGTTTTAGCTTCATTAGCATAATAAGGAATAATTGCATCATTCTTAGGAAAGTTCTTATATACAAAATAAATCAGGAAGGGAGCAGATATAGATATCAGAAAAACTAGTTGACCTAATAATGGTTGAACCGAATTTTGATACTCTTGTAGTGAAATAAATGCAATTCTTTCGATTTCTGATTTACTAAAATAATTTATAGTTGTGAATATCATCCAGAAGGTATTATAAAAAAAGTGGCAAAATATTGGAGCTAGTAAGTTTCTTGTTTTCAAATACAAAATTGACAGAATAATACCCATCAAAGATAAGTTAATAATATCAAATCGAAAATGAATAACTGCAAATAGAAAAGAAGAAGTTAAAATTCCTGCTTTTACCCCCCATTTAATGGCCCATTTTTGTAATATTATTCCCCGGAACAGAAATTCTTCAGTTACAGGTGCTAAAAGCATAACTGAAAAGCCTGTGAATATAAGTTCCCAAATATTCGTAATATTATTATTAATATAATATTCTACATAATGTGGTAAAATGAAGGATAATACATATAAACTTAAAAAAACAAATCCTGTGGAAAAAGCGCACATAAGAACAGTAATTGAAATTATTTTCCAATTATATTTATTTTTGTAACCAATAATTTTATTAAAAATAAACTCCGTTGTTGGGAATTGTGTCAATAAAATAAATAACCAACCAACATAAATAATTATACCTATTACTGAACCAATACCAGTATTTTTAAGCAAAGTAGAAAGGCTTAAATTATTCAATAAGCTAAAAATCCCTACTATCAAAATACATAAAACTGGTAGTGAAACTGGTAGTGAAATAAACAAAGTTAATAACAACTCTGGAATATTAATTTTTTTAAATGGGTCATATGGCAAACTTTCATCCTCTAAAGAGGCGACATTTTTATTGGCAGGAATAAGTAATAAAATTGATAAGCCAAATATACCTAATAAACCTAACCATCCCCAATTAGACACATACCCTTTACTTTTAATATAAAGCCCACAACCTTTAACAAAAAATCCATATCCTACTAAAAAAAATCCTAAAATTAACAAAAATATTAATGGATTCAAAATCGGACTTAAACTCTTTAAATATTCCTCAAATATTGCCAAAAATATTGAAAGTATAATCAATGGAGCAAATTGTATAGTAAATCCTAGCAAAATTACATTGATAGCTTTTTCTTTGTTAATTGTCATAAATTATTCTCTCTAATTGCTCAAATTTTATTGATGTTATCTTTACCTTTGTAAAATTTTTACCATCAGAATCAGGACTTACTGGATTACAAGATTAATGCCGAAAAATGCTGTATTTAATCCTGTAAATCCTCAAATCCTGAGCATCCTGATTCAGACAATTTTCAGATTATTACTTCCCAAACACAGTAGTTAGAGAACGAGCAATATTTTTCGGCTGCATTGCGTCCATTGCTGCTGTCGGTTCATAACCACAATGTACCATACAATCAGCACATTTAGGATTACCACTAGCACCGCCATATTGACTCCAATCAGTCTTATCCAACAACTCCTGAAAGGTTGCATAGTAACCTTCATTCAACAAATAACAAGGTTTTTGCCAACCGAGAACACTGTAACTAGGACTACCCCAAGGAGTGCATTCATAGTCTTTCTCACCAATGAGAAAATCTAAGAATAGAGGGTTGTGATTGAAGTTCCAATTCTTCTTTCCAGATGTGTAAGGTGAGAGAATTTCTCTAAATAAAGCGCGGGTTTGTTCTTTTTGCAGAAAATGATCTTGATCTGGAGCCCATTCGTAACTGTAACCAGGAGAAATCATCATCCCGTCAGTACCCAATGTTTCCAGAAAATCGAAGAATCCCTGCATTTCTTGGATATCGCAACCTTCAAAAATGGTTGTGTTGGTAGCGACACGAAAACCCTTAGCTTTAGCCGCGCGAATCGCTTGAATAGCAGTATCAAAAACGCCTTTTCTGTCTACACATTTATCATGCCATTCCCGCATTCCATCTAAATGGACACTAAAAGTTAGATAAGGAGAAGGCTTAAACTTATCAAGACTCTTTTCTAGTAATAAACCATTAGTACACAAGTAAATATATTTCTTGCGTTTAATTAAACCCTCAACAATTTCACTTATTTGGGGATGTAGTAAAGGTTCTCCACCGGGAATAGAAACCACTGGTGCGCCACATTCTTCCGCTGCCGTAAAACACTGTTCTGGGGTAAGATTTTGCTTGAGTATTTCTACAGGATGCTGGATTTTACCGCAACCAGTACAAGCTAAATTACACCGAAACAGCGGTTCTAACATCAAGACCAGGGGAAAGCGTTTCCGTCCTAATAACCGTTGTGTAACTAAATACTTGCCAATATCTATTGCTTGTTGTAAATTAATTGCCATTTAATCGTTCTCCTCTTTTAATTACACCACAGGTTGAATTCAAAAATCATTATTTGGGTTTAGCAATGCTAAACCCCTACAAAATCAGAGGTAAAATAATGAACTTTCACTTTCACCTAATTTACATAACCTTGAGCTATAAACCAATCCACAGCATCCTTGAGGGCTACATTCAGAGGGGACTGAGGTAAACCTAATTCGCGGATAGCCTTAGAAGCATCATAATACATTGGTTGCTGTGCCATGCGGACTCCATCAATGGGAACTGTGGGAGTTTTCCCTAGAGGGGCAAGGATTTTTTCGTCTATCCAAGCTACAGTTAGGGGTATCCAAGCTGGTATAGATGTTTGCGGTGCGGGTAAATTGGTGATTTGGGAAAGTTGCTCTAGGAGTTGTTTGAGGGTAAGATTTTGATGACCAAGAATATAGCGATCGCCTGATTTTCCCTTTTCTAAAGCTAATAAATGCCCCTTAGCTACATCGCGCACATCTATAAAATTTAACCCTGTATCTACATAAGCAGGCATTTTTCGCCGTAAAAACCGCAGAATAATATCACCTGTAGGAGTGGGTTTAATATCTAATGGACCAATAGGGCTACTAGGATTAACGATCACAATATCTTGACCCTGATTAGCAGCGGATATTGCCACTTGTTCGGCCAGAAACTTTGATTTTTTGTAATCTCCTACTAATTTCTCTACGGGACTTTGATAGGTTTCATCCACAATTTCACCAAATTTACCGACACCAATGGCTGCAACGGAACTAGTATAAACAGTGCGTTCAATCCCGGCTTTTTCGGCTGCGGCCAAGATGTTGCTTGTACCTTCAACATTATGAATATAAAGCAATTCTCGGTCTTTTTGCCACAGGGAATAATGGGCTGCGACATGAAAAAGATATTGACAACCCTGCATCTGTTCCCAGATATTTGGGTTATTTAAATCACCTTTGACAATATCTACAGCCAAACCCTGTAAATTACCCAGGTTACTACTAGGACGAACTAAAGCGGTAACTTGGTATTTTGACTCTAACAGCGATCGCACTATATGAGAACCAATAAAGCCTGTCCCCCCGGTTACAAATGCTCGCATTCAATCACCCTCTACTCCTCAAGGTTTCTAACCGCATTTAAATATCCGTGATTGAGAACTTTGATTAAGATATTACAGTGTCAACTGGCTCTTTAAAGTCATTGCATTGGCTTTTCATTGTTGCTAAACCCAAATAACGGATACCTTCTGGAGATATATCAAAGCGACAAGGAAGAACTTCTAAACCTAGTTGAATTGCTTCCCGTAGCAACCGACCATATACAGGGTCTTTACTATCCCCAGGTGCAAACTCTAAACAATCACCTCGGTTAATAAAATACAGCATTACTGATCGACTTTGGGGTAAAACTTCCATTAATTCCCGTAAATGCTTTTGTCCTCTGGTAGTTTCGGTGTCAGGAAATAACGCTAAACTCCCCTGTGACCAAGTTGTATTTTTTACCTCTAAATAAATTGGGCGCTGTTGAGAACTTCCCGTTAAATAAAAATCCACCCGACTTTTCCGATCTTTTCCATAAACTACTTCACCCTTAACCTGGTCATATTCACTTAATTCTGGGAATAAATGCTGCTGTAGAGCCAATTTAATCACCCGATTAGGTAAAGCAGTGTTTACACCTACCCAAGTTGTTGCATGATCATTGACCTGGATTAACTCTAAGGTATAAGCTAATTTGCGTTGAAGATTATCACTTTTGGAAACTTGTACAGCACTACCAATGGTAGAAACTCCCGTCATTGGACCTGTATTCGGACAATGTGCTGTGATCACCTCTCCAGAATGTAATTGAATATCAGCAAAAAACCGCTTGTAGCGTTTGAGTAAAATACCAGGATATAGTTTTGGGTATTTATATAACCAATCAATCATTTTTATAAATAGCTGTGATGAAGTGTTGGCAATTTATCCTCTCAGAACAAGTTGCACACCACCTTAATGTACCTTGATTTTCATGAAAATTTAAACAAGTAGGTGAACAGAAAAAAACCGTAGACGCGGAGCGGCTTCTCAGTAATATGTAACGAAAAGTAAAGTCGCCCAAAACCTCTTCTGGAGTTTCCTTTTTTTTGTAATTTTTGTAGTCAAATTTACGATATTTTTATGCGACTTGAATATAATAGATATTACAAACCTACCACTTAGATAAGTGTGGTAGTATTTACCAATGCAAGGAGAAACATCCTATGCAAAAAGTCTCACTCTATACGGAATTAGAATATGCTTTTCTGTTCACTCTCAGAAAAGTAAACTCCATTAATACAGCAGGTTTTAAGCCATTTTTTGAAGATTTACCAATTGACCCTTATGTTAAAGGTGAATATCGCTCACGGAGATTATCCAGATTTAAAGTTTGTGGAGATAAATTGGTGAAACTCCCTCACGGATATCTACTACAAAGCAAAGAATATAATCCTTTATTGGGAGGAATCAAAAGGGAATTTGCAGAATTAGATGATAGACTCATACAACTGGAGATTTTTAAGAACCTAATTTTCGCATTTTGTGATGCTTGTAAACTGCATCCAGAAGCAGAAATTGATATTCATCAAATTAGAACTACCTGTTCACCAACTAATTTAGGAAATCCTGCTCCTGAAGGTATTCACCGAGATGGTAGCGATTTTATTGGCATTTTTTCCGCAGGAAGAGATAATATTCAAGGTGGAGAAACCCATTTATACACTGCTAAAAAGGAAAAGCCAGTTTTTAACAAAGTTTTGCAACCTGGAGAAATAATTTTAGTAAATGAACATCAATTTTTTCATTTTACCACTCCCATAAAACCCCAAAATCCAGAATTGGGAAGCAGGGATGTATTTGTGATCAATTATCCTAGTTTAATTTCTGACTTTTAAGAAATATTTTGAAATAGGAATATGCAGATCCCTGAGTTCTTGAAGAAGTCAGGGATATTGTGCGTTTTCTCTGATTTGTTCTATGGTTGATAATTGACAATTTTCACCTATTCCCTATGCTCAGGCTAGAATCTGTTAATTTTTATAAACGTTTACAACATCAACACCAATACCCGATTTTACAGGATATTACCTTTGATGTATCACCAGGCGATCGCTTGGTAATTATTGGTGAATCTGGTGCTGGTAAAACTTCCTTATTACGCCTCATTAACCGCCTAAACGAACCCAGCGGCGGGAAAATTTATCTCAAAAATCAGGAATATCGCCAAATTCCCGTTATCCAACTGCGTCAACAGGTAATGCTTGTCCAACAAGAATCTAAGCTGCTGGGGATGACAGTTGGGGAAGCCTTAGCTTATCCTTTAATTCTGCGCGGTGTACCTAAGCAAACTATTCAGGAAAAAGTCAGTTATTGGCAAGAAAAACTGCAAATTCCTGAACAATGGTTAGGACGAACCGAGGTGCAACTTGCTGCTGGACAAAGACAGTTAATTGCGATCGCTCGCGCCCTAGTTACCGAACCCCAGATTTTACTCCTAGATGAGCCTACATCAGCCTTAGACACTCCCACATCCACTCATTTAATAAGTGTACTCACTCACCTAAATCAACCCCATTCCTCGGCAATTTTAATGGTAAATCGCCAAATTGATTTAGCTCAAGCATTTTGTACCCACCTGTTACATCTTCAGCAAGGTCAATTAGTTCTCAATCAACCTGCCGCTGATACAGACTGGGACAACTTAGCAGCCAGCCTCAAGCAAGCCGAAACTCAAGCACTAGCAGAATGGACTTAACTCATTATCTGTTCCCTGTTCCCCTTTTAAGAACTTTGAGTAGTTAGTACAGGAAGTTGATTAGTAAATCTCTCTTTTGGTAATTTTGTGTGTGTTTGCGGAATGTTGACATTCAAAATTTCCATGTTAAACCGGTATCCAACATTGCGGATAGTTTGAATTAAACTGGGTTGACGGGGATCAAGTTCCACCTTCTTCCGCAACGATAAAACATGAGTATCAATAGTGCGGGGATTGTCAATAGCATCAGGCCAAGCACGACGTAATAATTCCGATCTACTTAAAGGGACTCCTCCAGCTTGTGCTAAAACGTACAATAAACTGAATTCCTGGGGCGTTAAATCAATAAACTCCCCTTGAAACCGCACCCGACGCTGGACTAAATCAATTTGCAAACTGCCATAATCTAAATAAGCTGGTGCAGTAGGTGTCCGGTTACGGCGGATAATTGCCTCAACCCTAGCCAAAAATTCTTGCATTCCAAAAGGTTTGCTCAAATAATCATCCGCCCCCGCTTTTAATCCTGCTACAATATCGGCTTCATTAGTACGAGCAGATAACATGAGAATTAAAGGCTGTTGTTGACGATGTAACCAGCGGCAAAACTCCACCCCATCACCATCTGACAAATCCGCATCTAGAATGACTAGAGTGGGTTGATGGCTGATAAACACTTCTTTTGCTTGATAAATACTGGCAGCTTGATGAACTCGGTATTCTAGTTGTTGCAAGTGCCAACCCAACAACGACCTCAGATGGGGATTCCCCTCAACAATTTCTATACAAACCGAACCCACAGTGGTAAGACCCCTTAGTGTTGATGAATCTCAAATTAACAATCTCATGGTTAAGGTTTTGTAGTTTTTGTTACTTCAATAGACATATTCTTCATATTTCCCTCAAAAAACCTTGCAGAAAATTTATTTTTTACTTTATTTGCAGCCAAGCTAGTAGCTTTATTAAATTTTTATTACGTTTACATTATATCCATTTGACAACGGAAATAGGTAAATAAAATTACTGCCCCATTACTTGTAGCGGTATGAACTAGAATCAGCTACAAAATTTCCTTCAAAAAGCCATATAACTGTTTCTACCCCTATTACTTTCTTCTCTTCTCTTCTTTTCTTCTTCTTTTTATTCCTCCTGACTCGGTGACTCCTGACTCGGTGACTCCTGACTCGGTGACTCCTAACTCCTAACCCCTATCATTAAAGTTTATTTTTGGCAATCTGTCCTACTCCTGAAGAGATATGGTAAACTCAATAGAACAATCATTTACCAAAGGGAGTAGCACAAAAATCACACCTGATTACAACCAAAGGGAGAGACAGGTAGTTACTTATCCCGGAAACAGCTAACAAATTCTCAAACTTGATTTTACAAATTTATGCACTAATAGCTAGATTTGTATTCCCGGTGAGAAACGTCTAGAAAATTGGATAAAAATCAATTACCCTTTGTGGTTACAAATAGATAGCTAAGTCCAAGCTATCAGATCAAATCTTTGACAAAAAATCGTAAAAATACCTGACAAAATCACCATATTTCCAATTTTTTGGCGTTAGGATCTAATTAAGTTTTTAGCTGCTGGGGGGTCTCACCCAAGGTGAAAATATTAACTGATGAGTTAATACAGAAGAGGGAAGTGATACTTCATTAAGCGTGAATCATCATCTACAATTCTCATTGCAAAGAGATTAATAAAGCAGTTATGCTCCAAGACACACAAGCAATCCGCTACTACCAAAGACTTACCGACGCCTTCGTCGAATTATGGAATCGCGGTTATCGTATGGATGATATGCGGATGTATTTGGATGGATACCTTGCCGCACTTCGACATAGTAACATCATGGAACCATATTGGATTCATCGCTTAGAAGAGGAAGCCAGCCGTTATTTGCATGATGTATCTAACTTCGCAATGGTTCAGCCGGAACCTGAAAAACAACATGGCTACTACTAAAGGTGCTATCTGATTTTGCTGATTAGCCTATTACCGCTGACAATTATAGCACGATTTTTGCATTCGTCAATGGGGTATAGGGGACGAAATTTGGGAAATACTGCAATTGATATGAAATCAAACCCCTTAGTTTTACATCAACAAGGGGAATTTTTTTGTTTATTCGTCAACCTTAGAAAATAATTAAAACATTTTATGTTTAAAGACAGGTTAATAAAACATTATTATTTACATAAATTTTGAATTTACATTTAACCTTTCAGTTCTGATTAATAATTTCTTGAGATAATTGACACAATTCCTCTAGAGATATCTTTTCTGAATTGTACAATTCTTCAATCTTCTGTGTAGCAACTTCTAAAATTTCCTGACCACTTCTGATTTGAATATTTAATTTATCTTGATTTCCATCATAAATCACAAACAGAGAGATATTTTTATCCATAGTTTGTGTAATCCCTTTGACTTTAAAATCAGTCACAAATTTACCTTCTGCTGGAACATGAAGAGGTAAATTAGAAGATTGAATAATTTCCTGAATATCTGCAAGTTGTAAACTAGAAATTGCGGGAATTTTCGCTTCTATATTCACAAATTCGGCTAAATCTGGCTGCTTAATTACAACATCTTCCAATGATTCATATTGAAATGTAATTTTCCCTGCTAAATTATCAGTAATCGCATAAATTGACACAGAGTATGGAGGTTTAGGGACAGAACCCTGTGCATAAAATAAACTCCCCTCTGCTGTGACAGTAATTTGAGGTGTATCTGCTAGGGTTTGTAAAGATTGCAAATTAGCAATGGTACTTTTAACAAATACAGAATCCAGCCCTAAGATAGATGCTAAATCATTAGCTGTAGGAGGAGGATTAAACTCCATAGCAGCACGAATAATAAACTCTTCTAAGACATTAAATTTGCGGGGTTCTTTAATGGTTAATTCTAAAGAATTTTGAATTACAGTATAGCCAAATTGACGCGCTGCTAAAACTGTTAAACCAGCAGTTTCAGTTTCAATTTTCTCAACTATATATTTCAGATTTTCATCAATTGGTTTAATTACAGAAACAGGAAACATCAATAAAACCTCCATGAGAATTAACAGTTTTGGCAACTTCAGAATACATATTACCTACTGTACCGGGTTTAGTTGTAAATAAATCATGACAACCAACAATTACTAATAATTCTTGTGCGCGGGAAAAAGCCACATTCACCCGTTCTGGTTTATTGGCAAATCCCACATCTCCTTGCTGATTGTTCCTTACCATACTGACAATTACCACCGGTCTTTCCATACCTTGAAATCTATCCACTGTACCTGTTCTAATTTGCAAAGAAGGGAAAAGTTCAGATTGTAAGCGTTCATCAATTTTTCTTAATTGAGCGCCATAAAATGTAATTACAGCTATTTCTTTTTTTGGTTCTCCATTTGCTACTTTATGCACCCAAACCTGCTCAAATTGGTGACAGATACTTTCAATCACATCAACTTCTTTAATATTCAAAAATGAAGTTCCATTGCGTTCTTCTTGAAATTCATTTTCTCTGGGCATTTTTACCCAGCAGAGATGATGGTAAGATTGCATGATTTCTCCTGCTAAATTATGAGCGCGTTTTGTGTCAGGTTCTAAAATCCCACATTCCAATTTACCATGATAAAATTGATTAATTGCGCCCATAATCATCGGGTGCATTCGATATTGAGTATTCAGCATTTTTTTAATGCTTTTATCAGCGGTTTCAAACTGACTTTTAAATAATGATTCTTCTAAAAATTGTAATTCTTCCCTCGTATTCCCCATTGTTTTCGCAACTTCTTCCACAGTGCTAGTATCAAGCATAGGTGGTAATTGCCGATGATCTCCTACCATGACTAATTTTTTACCTTTCAAAGCCGGAATTAGTAACTCTGGAGGAGTGCATTTACTAACTTCATCAATAATCACAACATCAAAAGATTGGAATTCTTCTGAGAAATTATAATTTGCAGCTTGAACACAAGTAATACCAACAACGTTAGCATTATCTAAATAAATCCCTCTGAGGTCTTTACTATCTTGTTCTGAGGGTTGACGAAGTTTTGCAACCCAATCTTGCACAAAATTTTGATATTTGTGCAAATAATTTTCTTCACTTTTTAGCTGTCGTTTCCATGATTTAAATTTATTTTGAATATTGCATAAAGATCCTAAATCTAATAAATCATTATTAGATAATTCTGGTTTTAATTTATCTGGGATTGTTTGCCAAATTGACTGCCACCAATGCCGTTCGCTAATTAAACTAGCTGATAACTGTAATTGTGATTTCTGTTCTAAATCAGATATTTTTATTTGTAATTCTGCAAGTTCTTGTTGATAAATATCAGCTTCTGCTTGGAAATTTGTGAACTCTTGATTTAAAGAGTCTTTAATTGTTTCTAAAACAGTAAAAGGTGCTAATGATAAAATCAGAGTTTCCATTTCATTAATACGATTTTCCCAAAACTTGACTTTTTGGGAAAATTCCTGGGGTTTTTCCCAAATATTTGGTTGTCTAGTCAGATATTTTTCTGCTAAAATCCGTAGTGGTAGGGGGATATTTTGCTGTTTATGAAGTGCTTGTAAGTTATTGATAACTTCTGCAAGTTTTAAATTAGCAGCTTCTTTAGTTTTCTTTACCTGAGATTTAGCTTCAGATATTTGTGCTGATGAAATTTCATTTTCTGGAAGTTCCTGAAATTGCTGTTGTAAAATTTCTAATTGTTGTTCAGCTTCAGTTTTAACTCTTAAAACACATTGACGCGCATGAACTAAGATAATATCTAGTAATTCTTGGGTAATGCGGGTAAGAGTAGCTTCAATGTTATTCCATTCAAAGGACTTACCATAGGTTTTTTCCAATCTAATTAAAAAGACTTGAGTGTTTTCAACTAGCAATTTTCGCTGTTTAGGATTGAGGAGTTGATAATTTTGGAATTTTTGATAGGTTGTTTGCCATTGAATTTGATCAATTTTTGATAAAACTATAGGAATTTGACTAAAACTTTCTTGTAAAAAATAACTAAAATCATGTTTTTTACCTTTTTTATCGGTAAAGTTACCCGCTATTTCATAAGATATGGCTTTTGTTAATACTCCCCAATCTGGTAAACTGATTTGATAAT
This sequence comes from Dolichospermum sp. UHCC 0315A, assembly GCF_008121535.1. GTDB lineage: Bacteria > Cyanobacteriota > Cyanobacteriia > Cyanobacteriales > Nostocaceae > Dolichospermum > Dolichospermum lemmermannii. The sequence continues at coordinate 3,049,879 of NZ_CP043056.1, read as the reverse complement.
TTTTAGGAACAATAGTTAATTTTAATGTTTTGGCAAACATCAATAAACCTAATGGTAAACCTACCATACTTTCTGTTAATTCAAAATCAGATTCTTGACATTCTTTTAATGCTTGATATAAGTTATTGTAAGCTGTAGATTTCCATTCAACAATGGCTTCAATAATATAATCAATTTCCCGTTTGCGATTTTCCCAAATTTGAATTGTTGTCCGTAAATCGTTTTGGTTATGACAATTTTGATGATCTGTTTCTAATTTCTCCAAAGATACAGAATGCTGCTGGAAAATATAAACTAATTTTGCTACTTCCGAAATAGCTAAACCGACATCATTAGCATCTTTTAATCCCGGTTTAAATGCAGAAATATGAGTTGTGATATTTTTCTGCAACCAAACTGCTAACCCAAATGCACCAAATCCCGGACGAGTAAAACCAAGTTCTTCAATACATTTAATAGCTTGACGCACATTTTCTCGAAAATTCTGTACTTCTTGATTATTTTCTGTATAAGGTTTAATTTGTGGTAAAAAACTGTTGATTTCTGAAGATTCCCAATCTATATTTGTGGCATTTTTGAGAATATTTTCTAACCCAGTAATTAATAATTCAATTTCTTTTTTAGTTACTAAAGTTTGATTATATTCAATTTCTTGATTTTGATAACTTGCTTCTAAATTATCTTTTTCATTTTTGAGTTCATTCTGTTGCTGATTTACTTCTTGTTCTGCCAGAAAATACTCTGTAAATCGTGGTGATAATGGTAATAATTGATTGATAATTCTAATATTTTCGTGACGTTGACTGAGATTATTTTCACAGTCAGTAGCGGTATTTTGTAGCCATGTACCAATTACTTGATCTTCTAAAAATGGCTGTCCTTCTTCCCCAACTTTTTCGGCTCGTCCCTTTCTAATAGCACGAATAACGGGATTGTGAACTAAGCGACTGAGGGCGTTATCAACGGCTAAATTAGCTTGTGAGGTAATTAATGTGCGTCCCCCGCGCAAAGCTACTTGATAGCAAATTTCCGCAATTACGGTAGTTTTTCCTGTACCTGGTGGTCCTTGAATCAGGACTAAATCTTCTGCGGACAGGACTTTTTCAACTGCGGCTTTTTGTCCAGCATTTGCAGAAGATAATAATAAGTCTTTTGAGTTAAGTTTAATCCTTTTGATAATCGGTCTGGCTTGGGAAGCGTCAAAGAGAAAGTTACCTAAATAGGGGTTTTGAGTGCGTCCTTGTTTTAATTGTTCTAAGGCTTTTTCTTTCCGTTCAATTTGTTTGATGTCTCCAGCAGCATCAAAAAATAAGTAACCATTCTTGGGAAGTTGATAATTACCTTTGGCTATATATTCGATGATTTCTCGTTCTAATCGAACATGAATAAAATTATGTTTTTGATCAATTTTTTCAATAGTTCCTAATTGACGACTGTGACGACGATTTCTGTCTGTGGGTACGGAATCTAAAAAGTTAACTTCTTGATTTTTAGCTTTTCTTACCCGTTCCCAAAAGTTTTCTCCACCTAAAATATTCTCTTCAGAACCGTTAAGGGTAGCTGAATTAACTTTAACTTCTAAAGCGATTTGTCGAGAATTTGAGCCATGATGAGAAATTCGGAAAGATACACAAAATTGCCGGGATTTAGCAATGCGTTCTTCAACTTTTAAAAATGCTTTCCAGGCTTTAAGTTGATCTTCTGTGGGGACATGATTTCCGCAAATTGGCATATTTTTAATTTTTGCCAATAATGGTTTGGGAATATCCAAACGATGTTGATGATTGGGACTTAGTCGCAACCAATAGGGTAAAGCATAGCCGTCAATATTTCCCCGCAATTCATGTAATAAATAAGCTGATAAAATTTTAAATCCGCCATGTCCATCTTGACGAATAGCAGCTTTAAATGCTAAAGTTTTTCCTAGCTTTTTCAGTTTTTTTGGTAGTTGAAAGTTTTCTTGATCTGTGGCTATAGTTAGTTCCCAAATCTCTTCTCCTGGTTCTTTTGCAGTTCCTTGACGACGAATATAAAACAAGCCAGGTTGTTTACCAACTAAATCAAATAATAATTCATTAGCACGTTCTCGTCGTTCTCTAAATTCAGGATATAATTGTAGGGATGATTGACCTTCAAGATGGCGAACTAAATTATCAACGGCTGAACCTATAAACGTATAACCACAATCTTCTATCTTTGTTTTATTATTCATAGTTTTGGTAAAAAATATTAGTAATCAATAATGTAATATTAATAAGGATCAGATCCCCGACTTCTTTAAGAAGTCGGGGATCTTGTAGTTGATATTAAGAAGCTAGTGCTACTTCTACCAATTCTTGTAATTCACCTTTGTTGTACATTTCAATCAAAATATCAGAACCGCCAACGAATTGACCATTAATGTATACTTGGGGAATTGTTGGCCAGTTGGAATATTCTTTGATGCCTTGACGAATTTCTTGATCTGCAAGTATGTCAAGGGTTTCAAAGGGAACTCCTAAGGTATTGAGAATTTGGACAACGTTATTAGAGAAACCACATTGGGGCATTAATTTATTGCCCTTCATGAAAACCATAATTTTGTTTTCTTCTACCAAAGTATCAATTCTTTCTTTAAGTTCTGGGGTCATGATTAGTTATTTCCTGCGTTGTTAAAAGTCAAAAGTCAAGACAATTTCAGATTTTGTTTTCTCAAGGCAATCATCTTAAATTAGTTTGTTGCTTGCCAAGCTTCGGGAGTGTAGGTTTTAAGTGCTAAAGCATGAATAGCTTCGCTGGATATAGCTTGTTGCAATGCGCCATAAACTAGTTGGTGTTGTTGCACCATTCCCTTATCTACAAACTGCGATGAAACTACTGTTACCTGATAGTGATCACCACCACCTGTCAAGTCTTGTACTTGCACTTGGGCATCTGGCATTTGTGCCTTGATCATTCCCTCTACCTGTTGCGGACTTATCATCGCAATTCCTGAAAAAACTTACTTCTCTATTATTAACAGATATGTCGCGGTTGGCTGTTGCCTGTTAGCATTTGCCGATTATTTTTTACCTTGACGCGGAAAGGGGGCATCTACAAAACCTAATTCAAATAATTGTTGGTATGCTTTTGTGCCTAATTCTCTGGTGGGGTTTTGACTTTTAATGATTTGCACTAGCAAAGGGATGGCTAATTCTGGCTGATTTTGCGCTCTATGTACTAAGGCTAACTGATAGGTGGCTTCATCTCGCTTTTGGGCAGTTGCTAAAGCATTCTTGCGGTGGGAATCGGCGGTACGAATGTCAATACCTGCAAAACTAGAATTTAGGTCTTGATAAAAGCTTGATAATTGATTATAAACTTGGCGGGCTTCTTGGAGTTTTTTGGCAGCCAGAGGGTAATCTTGACTAGCAACTGCTTGGGCTGATTCTTTGATCAAGCGATCGCCTCCCTCTATACTTAAAAGATTATTACTTATTCCTGTGGGGCTGAGGGTATTAGGCTGATCTGTATTAATAGGTTTTGGTTGTTCCGTAGGTTTGATTTGATTAGCGGGTTTGGCTTGATTAACAGGATTTGATAACTTTTTCCCCTGAGCATAGGCAGGTACCAGCAGACCCAAAACTGCTATGAGTGATAAAAATGTGAAGCGAATTAAGGGAGCAGCATTCATGAGTTTAATTAGTGCAATAATTCTATAGAAAAAGTTGGGAAACCTTGTGTATCTTAACTCTCTTTGTCCTATAGATAAAGTCAGTCACGCGATAACCATTCAAAAATCAGAAGAAAAAATCCCCCAACTAACGCTAGAGGATATGTTCTCCATACTTTGTGTTAGTCTTGACATACTCACCGCACCTTCAGGTGAGGTGATTCTTGACACTTCGCCAGAACCCGCCACAAGTGGTCTTATCGTCCCTCCATGTCCGTTTAAAGTCTCCCAATGCCCTATGGCGACTATGACCAAATTTTAACATAAAGCCGTCCTGGAAGGACGGGGCTTGTGTTCCGTCTTTTCGGTCAGTTACCTATTTTAAAGTTCCCAAAACAGGAGTTAACTCAGTCGCTGGAATCTGCGGATTTAATAATCCACTAGCATAAACACGAGGATTGGTTTGGGAAATAATCGTATAAGATTGGCGAACATGAGCATTGACAGCTACAGTTTTCGCATCATACATTTGCATGGCTACTTTGGGGTAGAAACCAATGCCAATAATCAGCACCAGAAAACAGACAGCAATAAACACTTCACGGGGTCTGGCATCAGTATATACCGTTTCCGTTGGTAAAAGGCAATCTGTACCAAAACAAGCCGTTCCTTCGTCTTCTTGATTTTCCAACCCAGCATTGTTAATATCGCAGATCAGTGCCGCACCAGAACCGTAAAATACTTGACGCAGCATAGAAAGGAGATAAATAGGTGTGAGAATAACTCCCACAGCCGCTAGGAAAACTGTAACGGTGCAGAATGTGGAAGTATAAACATCGCTAGTAGTTATCCCGACAAACACCGAAAGTTCACCGACAAAGCCACTCATTCCCGGTAAAGCCAAAGATGCCATTGCCCCCATTGTAAATAGAGCAAATACCTTTGGCATAGCTTGACCAATCCCACCCATTTCTGACATGACCATTGTGCGGGAACGGTCATAAGTTACACCAGCCAAAAAGAATAACACGGAAGCAATTAAACCATGGGAGATCATTTGCAACATTGCCCCGTTGATACCCAAATCGGTGAAAGAGGCAATTCCTATTAATACAAAACCCATGTGGGAAATGGACGAATAAGCCAAACGCCGTTTCATATTCGTTTGGGCAAAGGAATTTAACGCACCATAGATAATATTGACAACACCGAGAATGACGAGAACGGGGGCAAAGTAAAAATGAGCATCGGCAAGTAGGTCAAGATTCAGGCGAATTAGTCCATATCCACCCATTTTCAACAATACACCCGCCAAAATCATGGATACGGGAGAAGATGCTTCACCGTGGGCATCAGGTAGCCAAGTATGCAAGGGGAAAATCGCCAATTTTACGCCAAAGGCAATTAACAACCCAGCATATAGTAGCAGTTGCAGAGTGAGGGGATATTCTTTTTGTGCGAGTTCTGCAATATCAAAAGTGACATTTCCGCCGCCATATAGCCCCATTGCTAAGGCTGCCACCAAGATAAATATAGAAGCTGCTGCGGTATAAAGTAAGAATTTTGTAGCTGCGTAGCGTCGTCGTTGTCCACCCCAAATACAAACTAGTAAATATACGGGGATTAATTCGACTTCCCACATAATGAAAAATAACAGCAAGTCTTGGGCAACAAATACCCCAACCTGTGCAGAATACAACACAAGCATGAGAAAATAGAACAGCTTTGGTCTGCGGTCAACTTGCCAAGCTGAAAACATCGCCAGTGTGGTAACGAATCCCGCCAAAAGTACCAGTGGGGCGGAAATCCCATCCACAGAAACTGCCCAGTTTAGTCCTATCTGAGGCATCCAGACATAATTTTCTACCAGTTGAAAACCCGCATTACTAGCATCGTAATGTTTCCAAAAGGCATAACACATCAAAATAAAGTCAGCAATACCTACGCCCAGTGCATACCATCTGACAAGTTTGCCGTCTTTATCAGGCAATACAGGAATGACAAAGGATGCTAAAAGTGGAAATAGGACAATTGCGGTAAGCCAGGGAAATTGAGCCGCTATCATGTCAATAGGAAAAAATACTTATTGGTTAATTTTGCTATTGTACTAGACTTTTTAACAATTTCTTTATAAGTTTTTACCCCAGGTTAGCATAAAGGAATATATACATAAATATATCTTATGCTGAGGATTGAGTAGATGAGAAAACGTCTTTATCTGTCTAATGATATAAATTCGCTCTGCTTTTAAGTGAAAAATTTTAGGCTTTTGCTGAGGAGAAATGTGATAAAATCGGTTAATAGTTGACAAATGACAACCGACTAATAACAACTAACAAATGAACGATTTTTGGAATACGATTTTAGAGTTTGCAGAAACCACTACTATCAGAGTGGGAAAACAATTAATGCAGGATTTTGGTAAAGTCCAAGCTTCACAAAAAGCTGATGGTAGCTTGGTAACAAAATCAGATAAATGGGCAGATCAAGAAATTCGAGATGCTATTGTTTCTACTTTCTCCGGTTACGGCATTTTGAGCGAAGAAAGTAATCAAACTTTTCCGAATGCAGAATGGTGTTGGGTAATTGATCCTTTGGATGGTACAACCAACTTTACCAGAGGAATTCCGATTTGGTCTATTTCTCTGGGGTTACTTTATCGAGGAACGCCCATTTTTGGTTATGTTTACGCGCCACCATTAAATCAAGCCTTTCACGGATTTTGGGCGGGTTCATCAGGCTTAACAACGCCAACGGGAGCATTTTTAAATAATCATCCCATTCATACCAGTAAAGATGCTCCCAGCAAAAACCACTTTTTTAACCTTTGTTCTCGCAGTACCGACATTATTCAACCGGGTTTCCCCTGTAAAATTCGGATGTTAGGAGTTGCTAGTTATAACTTTCTTTCCGTCGCAACTGGTGCGGTTTTGGGGGGAATTGAAGCCACACCCAAGGTATGGGATATTGCTGGCGCTTGGGTAATTGTCCAAGCTGCGGGTGGGACGTGGGTATCGCTCAATTCTGAGTCTTTTCCATTATCGCCGGGAATGGATTATAGCGATCGCTCTTTTCCCACAATGGTTGTGAGTAATTCCGATATAGTTCCGATATTTACACCATTTCTAGAAAGTGCAAAACTTTAACAACTGACAACTGACAACTAACAACTGACAACTGACAACTGACAACTGACAACTGAAAAAATTATGAAAGGACTTTGGTTAGAAAATAATCAATTACAATTACGCACCGATATTCCTATTCCTGAACCACTACCAGGAGAGGCTTTGGTGCGGGTTTTGCGGGCGGGAATTTGTAATACTGACCTAGAATTAATTAAAGGTTATTATCCTTATACTGGCATTATCGGCCATGAATTTGTTGGTGTTGTTGAACAAGGTCCCAAACAGTTAATTAATCAAAGAGTCGTGGGTGAAATTAACGCTGCTTGTGGTGATTGTCGTTTTTGTCGGCGGGGACAACCAACACATTGCGAAAATCGGACAGTTTTAGGAATTGTTAACCGTCATGGTGCATTTGCAGAATATCTATCTTTACCTATTGAGAATTTGCATCTTGTTCCTGAAAATGTATCTACAGCAGCCGCAACTTTTACTGAACCCATAGCCGCAGCTTTGGAAATTCAACAACAAATACAAATATGTAAAGATGACCGAGTATTAGTAGTTGGAGATGGTAAACTGGGACAATTAATAGCCCAAACTTTAGCCTTAACAGGTTGTGAATTATTAGTAGTTGGAAGACATAAAGATAAATTAGTAAATTTAGCAGCGAAAGGAATTAAAACTGGTTTCGCTGATAGCGTCACTGATAGATACTTTGATATCTCTGTTGATTGTACAGGAAATCCTGAAGGTTTTAATATTGCTCGTCGGGCTTTACGTCCTCGTGGTATATTAATCTTAAAAAGCACCTATGCGGGAAATCTCAGTTTAGATGCTTCTGCTTTAGTGGTAGATGAAATCACTCTCATTGGTTCTCGTTGTGGTCCCTTTGTTCCAGCATTGGAATTGTTAGCGACGGGAAAGGTAGATGTTCAATCTTTAATTGATAGTCATTATCCACTTTCTCAAGGTTTAGCAGCTTTTGAGAAAGCCAAAACTAAAGGAGTTTTAAAAGTGTTGTTAGAAATGAGTTTGTAATCAGAATTGATAGGATTAAGATATCAACAGATTTTAACGCCATACCTGGATCTGCATAATATCAAAATGATAGTCGTAGTGTATTTGGTGGTAATGATTGTGAATATATTTGTTCTGCGAGAATTTGATCATGATTTACCGATGTATCCAAAAATCCACTTCCTTTATTTACAGAAGTAAAGTTTATTGGTTTTTTTGGTGGTAAATAACCACGTTGACCCAGAAATTCCATGATGGCATTTTCAATAATATCATTAGCAGGTAACACATTTTCCTGATCGTTAATATAACTATTCAGTGCATTTGCTAATGTATCTGGTAATGTGATATTTAGGGCTTGCATAGGCTGTTATTGCAAATTATATCTATATTATATTATTGTGAGCAGTATAATCTTCAAGATTTAAAAATTTACAGGATTATTAATGGATAATTCATTCATTTTGACTACATATATTTTAATTTTGAATATTCTGGGTTGTGAGATATCTAAATTCTTTCCCATATCTTCTCATTTATCAATATTAATTGTATCAGAAATCGGTTATCTTTAGATGCAAATTAACATCCTGTAAATCCTTTAATTCTGTAAATCCTGAGAGGTTGTTTGAAAAGTATTAGATGAAACCGATAATCTCCAAAAACCTAACCCCCCAGCCCCCCTTCCCTACGAGGGAAGGGGGGTTTCAAAGCCTCTCCCCGCTTAGGGGAGAGGTTTGGAGAGGGGTTTGTTTGTACATTAAAAACTTTTCAAACATCCTCTGATATGGCTACGCCACGCTACGCTATCAGACATTAATCAGGTAGAGACATTAAACATCTCTACCAAAATTTATGAACCTCTAAACTTCCAACGCCTTTTCAGCTTGGAAATGCAGCAATAACCCATATTCCAAACCTTCAACCACAGCTTGATAAGAAGCCTCCAAAATATTGCTAGAAACTCCTACAGTAGTCCAGCGTTGTTGACCATTACCTGATTCTACCAAAGCGCGAGTTTTAGCAGATGTTCCCGTATTTCCATTGAGAATTCTCACCTTATAATCAGTCAATTCAAAATCAGCAATTTGGGGATAAAAATTCACTAAAGCCTTCCGCAAAGCGGCATCCAAAGCGGCTACTGGTCCATTACCTTCTGCGGCTTCGAGAATATTTTTACCATTAACAGCGACTTTCACAGTTGCTAAAGAATTAGTAGATTCCTTCATTTCCACCAAATCACAATGGACTTGAAAACCTTGAACTTCAAAAAACTGCTGACGACAGGATAAAGCCTCATACATCAAAAGAATAAAACTAGCTTCTGCGGCTTCAAATTGATAGCCTTGACTTTCCAATTCCTTCATGCGGTGAAGAATTTGTCTAGCTTGGGGATGATCCTTATCTAATTCAATCCCACAACTGCGAGCTTTAGCTAAGACATTACTTAAACCAGACTGTTCAGAAATGACAATCCGGCGGTGATTTCCGACCAATTGCGGTTGAATATGTTCATAGGTTAAAGGATTCCGTGCCACCGCAGAGACATGAATTCCACCTTTATGAGCAAAAGCCGAAAGTCCCACAAAAGGTGCGTGTTCGTCAGGTGCGAGATTAACAACTTCACTGACAAACCGACTAGCTTCTGTAAGCTGATTTAGCTGGTGTTCACCGATACAACTATAACCCAGCTTTAGCTGTAAATTGGGAATCACAGAACACAGATTTGCATTACCGCAACGTTCCCCATAACCGTTAATTGTTCCTTGTACCATTCTAGCTCCAGCCATAACTGCCACTAAGGCATTCGCCACCGCCATTTCTGAATCATTATGAGTATGTATTCCTATTTGGGGAATTTTTTCTTGACAACTAACCCCTTCGGGGTTCGTCAGTCGCTCATGGGGGAAACCCCCAAGACCGCGCTGACTCACAACTGACAACTGACCACTGACAACTGACACAATTTGCGAAACTTCATGAGGTAAAGTCCCACCATTGGTATCACATAAAACTAACCATTCTGCACCTGCTGTGACTGCTGCTGTCAACGTCTGTAAAGCATAATCAGGATTTTGCTTATAACCATCAAACCAATGTTCAGCATCGTAAATTACTCGCCGTCCTTGAGAACGCAAATACTCGATTGTGTCGCCAATCATGGCTAGATTTTCCGCCAGACTGGTCTTGAGTCCGGCTGTAACGTGCAAATCCCAAGATTTACCGAAAATTGTCACCCAGCGCGTATCTGCCGCCAAAATCGCTTGGAGCATGGGTTCATCTACCGCTTTGGTATGAGGACGACGGGTGGAACAAAAAGGGACAACTTCTGCTTGTTTGAGGGGATTTGCTTGAAGTTGCTCGAAGAATTGGACATCTTTGGGATTTGCTCCCGGCCAACCACCTTCAATAAAGGGTATACCCAATTCATCAAGTTTGTGAGCAATGCGTAACTTATCTTCTATGGACACTGACAGTCCTTCTCGTTGAGTTCCGTCGCGGAGAGTAGTGTCATAGATCCAAAGTTGATTTGAGGGAGTTGTGGTCATAAAAATTGGGTGAACCGTTGGTTCAACACTGACACCTGAGAGACAAATTTGCGGCGATGTGCCAATATACAACAAAACGCTATTTCGGTAATTTCAATATCCCTCAGTTAGTAAGGCCAAGTAAATTAATTGAGTGTAAAGAAGAGGCTGGGGATAAGGTACAGAGAGATGATCAACTGTGGAGGCATTGGCACTTATGGTACTTATGCGGTTACAGTAGAAAGTGAGGTGTCCGCAGTGAATTGGACTGAGCAAACACAGCGATAGCGTTCGCAAAGCGTCCCGGAGGGAACTAGCACAATCTAGGAATCGCTTCCTCCCCATTCTCCTACAAACGGCCTGGGTTTAACTTGCCAAATTCAGGTTTTAGGTGATGTCAAAGTAACTAAATTTTATGGGTTTTGGGGTCAAGGTTCTCAATTAGTTTAGATACCAGAAGGTTAACAAGGAGAGAAACAAGATGGGTAGATGGACACCCTTGATTTTAATGGCTGGCGGCGTAGCAATTTTGCTAGGTACGTTACTGGGAATTAATTTTCCTATGGGCGGACAACAAACTGCTAATGTTCCCCAAGGACGCAAAGAATCTAGCGTTCTTCCCGCTAATATTAATGTTAATAGTGCTGCAAATGGGAATGATTCGGAAAATACTAGTAGTAATGAGTCAGAAACTTCCAGCGGAAACAATTCTAATTCTGCCAGTGAAAACCCTCGGAATACCCGTGTAGCTCAAAGTAATGCTTCTACAGAGACTACCAACAATTCTGCTAATACTACACAAGAAACAAGTGATAGTAATAAAAGTTCCAGTTCTACAAATGACAGTTCCAGTTCTGACAATGAAACTTCTACTACAGAACGTAATTCAAATTCTGGTAGCAATACCAATCAAAACAAAGCACCAATTCGGGCTTTGTGGTAACTAGGGAAAAATTTAGTTAGAGGTCAAAGGTCAAAATTAAAAAACTCATGACCAATGACCAATTTCCACCCCCTCTGAGCCATTTATGAGTTATTAGTTATTTACTAATAACTAATTGACTAATGACTAATGACTAATGATGTTTTAATTATTGGTGGTGGTATTATCGGGTTGGCTTGCGGTGTTGAACTCAAATTACGGGGTGCAAATGTAACTGTAATTTGCCGTGATTTTACTGCCGCAGCCAGCCATGCCGCAGCGGGAATGTTAGCGCCTGATGCGGAAAATATTACTAATGAGGCGATGTTGTCTTTATGTCGGCGATCGCGTAATTTATATTTAGACTGGACGGAAAAATTAACAAAATTAACCGCCAAAAAAGATTTAAACAATACAGGTTATTGGCCTTGCGGTATCCTCGCACCATTGTATCAACAACCTGAAAACCGGGAACACAAAAACGCTAACTGGTTAGATAAAAATACGATTAACCAATATCAAACAGGTTTGGGTGCAGATGTGGTTGGTGGCTGGTGGTATCCTGAAGATGGGCAAGTTGATAACAGGGCTTTAATGAAAGTTCTGCGAACTGCGGCTACCTCTTTGGGTGTTGTTTTCCAAGATGGAATTACCGTAGAAGCGATTTCTCAACAACAGGGAAAAGTTATTGGTGTACAAACTAATACTGGGTTACTTCGCGCTGATCATTATCTTTTAACTGCTGGTGCTTGGACGAATCAATTATTACCTTTACCAGTGCGTCCCCGCAAAGGACAAATGTTGAGTGTGCGAGTCCCGGACTTTGTGACTGAATTACCTTTAACCAGGGTGTTGTTTGGTGAAGATATTTATATTGTTCCCCGCCGCGATCGCTCTATCATTATTGGTGCAACTAGCGAAGATGTAGGATTTACTGCCCATAATACCCCTGGGGGCATTCAAAGTTTATTACAATCAGCTATACGACTATATCCCCAACTAGAGAATTATCCTCTACAAGAACTTTGGTGGGGATTTCGTCCCGCTACTCCCGATGAATTCCCTATTTTGGGTCATAGTTATTGTAGTAACTTAACCTTGGCTACTGGTCATCACCGCAATGGCATTTTACTTGCACCAATTACAGCCACATTAATTGCTGATTTGATTTGTGAACAAAAAGCAGATCCTCTTTTAGCTAATTTTCATTATTCTCGCTTTTCTACTGTGTCATCTACTACTACACCAATGTTAATTCACGCGACTCCTGCCACTAACGGACACCGTAACCCAGAAATATCAGATTTAATTGTTCCCGATTCACCATTAATTATTGCCGGCAAAAGCTTCAAATCTCGGTTAATGACGGGAACCGGTAAATATCGCAATATCCGAGAAATGCAGCAAAGTGTCGCTGCTAGTGGTTGTCAAATTGTCACGGTAGCTGTGCGACGGGTACAAACCAACGCCCCAGGACATGAAGGTTTAGCAGAGGCACTAGATTGGAGTAAAATCTGGATGTTACCCAATACCGCTGGCTGTCAAACCGCAGAAGAAGCGGTGCGAGTGGCCCGGTTAGGACGAGAAATGGCCAAGTTATTGGGACAGGAAGATAATAATTTTGTTAAGTTAGAAGTAATACCTGATGCTAAATATTTACTACCTGATCCCATTGGTACTTTACAAGCTGCAGAACAGTTGGTAAAAGAGGGTTTCGCTGTATTGCCTTATATTAATGCTGATCCCATGTTAGCCAAGCGACTAGAAGAGGTGGGTTGTGCCACGGTTATGCCTTTGGCTGCCCCTATTGGTTCGGGACAAGGACTGCAAACAACTGCCAATATTCAGATTATTATTGAAAATGCCCATATTCCCGTAGTGGTAGATGCCGGCATTGGTGCGCCCTCTGAGGCTGCTGAGGCGATGGAATTGGGGGCGGATGCGTTATTAATTAATAGTGCGATCGCTCTGGCTGAAAATGCCCCAGGAATGGCTTATGCGATGAATCTGGCTACTATTGCCGGTCGCATGGCTTATTTGGCAGGAAGAATGCCCATGAAGGATTACGCTAGTGCTAGTTCTCCTGTGACGGGGACGATTACGGGTTAGTTTTGTTGTCCTCAGATCCCCGACTTCTTGAAGAAGTCGGGGATCTAAATTTGTACAATTCTTGCCCACTTTTGTCAGCAATTCTCATTTTGAAAAAAATCAGGTTAGAATTGCGGATTATATGGATTACGCGGGAAAAAGGTCTGAATCACGGATTAGACGGATTGCGCTGATTTCACGGATTTTAGTCAATACTCTTGTTTATTCCCAGAATCTTTAACAACTATGGTTTTTCTTGTATCACAAAATTCCTGACATTCACTTTCTCTAAAAAAATCGTTACACATAGTTATTCATCCAGATTGAATAAATCATTAAATCTGTCGTTGATTATACTGGACGCGCTATCTATTTTTTCAGCTTGAATTAATTTTAGTTCTTCATCAATAATTGATTCATAGCCATTTTCTGAGATAAAGTAAGCTGAAATGCGATTTGGATCAATCCAACTTTTACTATTAACAATACTTTCTACTGCTTCTCTTTCATCACCTATTTTATTTTTACCGACTTGATAAGCATATAAAAGATTATTGAATGATGATAAAATATAGGGACTGTGGGTAGTTATAATTACTTGATTATTATAAACATTTGCTAATAAACCAATTAGTTCCACCATATCGCTTTGGGTTTCAGGATAAAGGTGTGCTTCCGGTTCTTCAAAAACCATAAATACACTTGTTTTATCTAAGATATATCGAAATATCAACAACAAAATCCACACAGATTCTTGTTGTCCAGAAGAAGCATATTGTAGTTTTATATATTTTTCATTGTTAATATAAATTCTTTCTTTATCAGTATCATTGTTAAATCTATATTCACCTTTGAGAATTTTTCTTAATAAATCCGGCAAGTTAGAACCTATATCATTAGAAATATTCCTATTTTGAATAACAGTATTTAAATCATCTGTAAAGTAAGTTTTTAATAAATTAATTCGTCTTACAAAAGATTGTGTGAAGTAGTCTAAAACGTTGGGATTGTTGATATCTTGTAGTTGATTTGTTAGTGTGGACATCAAACTTCTACCAGCAGGAACAAATACAGAAGAGTGTTTTTCCTCAAATATATTATCAAGGCGCGATTTAAAGTTTTTAAACTGCAATCTTCTGTCTGATTCCAATTCTCGTAATTCTTCTAATGATTTAAACTTATGCTGTTGTTCTTTAGAAATGATTTTGTAATTTAAAATCTCTGTAATTAGCAAACTTAATTCGTTTTCCAGAATATTACTTAATTTCATTTTTGGAATAACAAAAGATTGAGATTTATTTTTGTAAATGGTTACTTGTCTTGTTGGTGAATATTGATATGCAACTCTAAAACAATCACAATCCAATGAAAGATCGAAATTATCTAAAAAATTACCTACCAGATGACTTAGTAGGTTTAAGAGAGGTTCAGAAGAAGTCATATCATTATCATGTATATAATTAAGAATTTCATCTTTTAAAGATTTAAATATAAAAATAGATTTACTAATTGTACTTTTACCACTTGCTTGGGGTCCAATTAACAGCATGACATCTGTTACATCAGTCTCAAATTTTTTAACGGGTCCGAAATTTTCTATAGAAATTCTTTGCATAATTTTGATATTTTAATTGAGATTAACTATTAAAAGTAGGGTGTGTTACGCTGTTGCTAATACACCCCTACAAATACTCTATTTTTATTTGATCGCCTACGTCATCGCGCAAAGTTGGGACGAGAGGGACAAGAGTATATTTGAATTACAGGCTAAAACCCCTATTAAATCGTTCAAGTTTTTTCTAACTCAATTTCAAATAGGCGAACCGAGAGTTACACCGCAAAACTTTTAGGGACTCACGGTTTGCGCCATCGATTGTACTTAATGTTAGGGATGACCAGCGGCTTTCCCTGAGTTTAATCCTCCTTAAAGAAAATTATTGAGCCAATCGCTGTACCAGTCGCTGTTATTATCCCAGCAATCAATTGATACTCACCAGCATTCATTGTATATATAAGACCAATCAGAGACAAAACCAACAAGGAGCCACCCAAAATACGCTTAGTAATTTGTTCGTCTTGACTTTTGATATATCGATACGTCTCTTTAGTCGCATCTTTTTCTCTCTCCTTGTTAATCAGTAAAGTAACTAAACCCACAGTGCCTAAAATACTCAGAGTAATTGGATCCATCTTTTTCACCCACGATAACAGCAATTTCAATTGGATTTCAATTCACAATCTACAGGACTTTTTTGATGAGCTTAATATTACCTGTTCCACTTTTCTACCTGTCACAGGTGTAAAAACCATCAATTCTCATTTTGGAGATTTTGCGCCACCTATTAAAAATATTTGTCAATAGCTTTCCCTAAAAAGCCTATTCTCTAGACAGCGTAACGCACCCTAAACTTGATTAATGATGCGTTACGGCTCTGCCTAACGCACCCTACAAATATAGTAAAACAGAAGAGTTGAAAAATATGATCAGGAGTCAACATAAATTGTCTATTTTGTCAAGATAGGAGCGAAAAGGACAGGAATGTTGATTTATTTAATCTATTTGTCTATTTTTACAAGATTAATGTAAAATTTATGCAATATCAAGTAAAAATAACAAGGAATCAGATCATGCCATACACAACAGAAGAAGGTGGCCGTCTCAATAATTTTGCTAAAGAACCCAAGGTTTATCAAGCTGAACCGCCAACAAACAACCAAAAGCGTAATTATATTATTCTAGGCATTGCAGCAGCACTTTTGATTGGAGGGGTAATTTTCGTGGCCTTCTCCGTTTCTAATGTTAGTTAATTGCCATAATGTCCGACAAATTTTAACTTTTCTTAATTTCAGGCTTTGATTTTGATTCAAGAGCCTGATTTTTTTGTTAGAATGGCACGACTAAACTATAATTTACCTGAGTTCGACATAAGATGATTTGTGGAAAACTCGCCCCAAGCAGGAGTCTCAAACCCTTATTCTTTCGCCCTTAAAAATCATAACTCCGTTCGCGTAGCGTCTCCGTTCGGCGAAGCCGTGCCGTAGGCATAGGAGAAACTCCGAACTCCGAACTCAGGTTATAATTGCGGTGCTTTTTAACATTCTAGCCGTTAAGAGTTGATTCATCCTGAAAAAGACAACATCTCCGTGAAAATCCAAATTATAAGATGTGACATTAATATTTAATTTATTCAGTCAGGATGTATACAGAAAATAGGGCTAAAACTCAACTAAATACAAGCGTGAATGAAACTGTACATACAGAAAACATTAGTTTGAATCGGCAAGTATATCAACGCCTAAAACTTGCTCTGAGTCTGGGTTTACGTAGACAAATCCTATTTGCTATATGTGATAATTTACATTTAAGAAATCGGATAGCAGCGCGGTTACACTCCACTTTAGCTTATCCAGTGGGTAAGGTCATATATCAGCGAGCTAATGTGGGAGATTTTAGCACGCCAGCTTATCCGCGATTAGTCACTCTGCGTTTAAATTTAAGTGATCCTAATCCTATAGCGCAAATCAATGAATGGTTAGCTAATTATCCACCCCCGATGGTGGGAGGATCAACAGATAATCCTGGCCGTCCCTTACCAATGCCGGGATTTCAGATTGTCGGGGTAGAAATGCTGACTAAAGAACCAGTAGCAGTACAACGTTTATTTTTAAATTATCTCCGGTTAGGTGAACAGCATTTATCAAGTCAGGAATTTAGTCACTTTGTAGAATCTAGTCTTTTATTTTGGGTTTCTCGTCCTTGGTTGTCTGCGATTCAGCAATCAGCAGCAAAATTTTGGCATTGTCGAACCGGCGTATTTGTATTTGCAGGAGAACCGACACCAACTATAGATAATAGAGGTTATCCAGAAAAATTTGCAGATTCCTATAATTTAGGTCAAGAAAATTTAGAGCATTTAGTTGTTAATGAAGAGGAAGTTTCTCAAGACATCAAACAAACAAATAAGTTTGATTTGCCTTTAACTTCAACCACAGATTTAACACAAATACCAGATGAATTTCCGGTTCAATCTCCTCAAATAACAACTAATCAGCATTTTCCTTCCTTATCTCATATTAACCAGGAGTTGCAAGGATTAATTAAGGCAACAATAAATACTGATGATAGTGATCAAATTCAACAAATACTCTGGGAAATTGAACAGTTACATATTCAAACAGCTAAGGGAGAAGAGTTAGGGATAGCTTATCAGAATCTTGGTAATTTCTATCGGTTGCAGATTGAGCAAGGACAAGCAACTGTGGAAAATTTGATGATAGCAATTCTAGCTTATCAGGAAGCAGTTAATTATGATGAAAATTCTCCACAACTTCCAGATATTTTGAATGATTTGGGGACACTTTACTGGATGTTGCACCGCATCCCTGATAATTCTGAAGAAGCAAAAATTTATATTCAACAAGGGGTAGACTTTTATAAATTAGCACTCAAGATAATTACAGGTGATACTCAGCCAGAAACTTATACGCGGATTCAAAATAACCTGGGTACTGCCTATGGTGACTTAGCGAAATTTGCTGAACCTGTAGAAAATTGGCAGTTCGCAGTTATTGCTTATGATGAAGCCATTCGTTACCGACAAGAAGAAATAGAACCTTTAAAATATGCTGCTTGTCAGAACAATTTAGGTACAGCTTATTGGCATCTAGGGCAGTACGATCAACCTGTAGAAAATCTCACCAAAGCGATTTCTGCTTATAAGTTAGCAGTCGTTCACTATCAACAGACAAATGATCCCCTAAAATATGCGATGATTCAAAATAATATGGGTACGGCTTATTGGAATCTTTCCCAATATGAACAACCAATAGAAAATCTCCAGTTAGCAATTCAGGTTTATAATGAAGCCCTAAAATATCGAACATCTGTGGATGTTCCTCAATCCTATGCTGCTACTCAAAATAATCTGGGTATCGCTTACTGGCATCTAGCAAATCAGCCACAAACAACAAAAGAAGATCAACAAAAATTCGTAAAATTATGTATTAATGCTTATAAAGAAGCTGTGAATACGGCTCACTCACTTAGTAGTCTACCTTTAAGTTTTGATTTATGGATGACACACAATAATTTAGGATTAGCTCATTATTATTTAGTGATAAATCTGTCTTTTAATGGGGATAAAAAAATGCTTTCTCAACAGTTAGAAGCCGCTTTAGAAAATCATTTACAAGCGTTAAGTGGATTTGATAGACAAACAGAAAATTATCAAACAACAATCAGCTATATTATTAGCACAATTCGGGCTTTTCACAATGAGTTAGGAATTCAAGGACAAAATTTAGCTTTATCTAAGCTTCCAGGACATTTATTGCCAAATGTCTTACCTAAGTTGTAATTTGGTAATTGGTAATTGGTAATTGGTAATTGGTAATATGAAAGAAACAGTTTTAGGGGTTCGCAATCTACAAGTTGAATTTGTCAGTGACAGCAGTAAAGTAAAAGCTATTGATGATATTAGTTTTCAGCTACATCAGGGTGAGACTTTAGGAATAGTGGGAGAGTCGGGAAGTGGAAAGTCGGTTACGGCTTTAGCAATCATGGGTTTGTTGCAATATCCAGGAAAAGTGAGTGGAGGGGAAATTTTCTTTTCTCGGACAAGTGGACAACCGCTGGATTTATTAGCATTATCACCTCAAGAAATGCAGCTTTATCGAGGTGGTGATATTGCGATGATTTTTCAAGAACCAATGAGTTCTTTAAATCCGGTTTATACTATCGGGTTTCAGTTGCAAGAAGCTATTATGCGACATCAGAATGTAAATGCAATTGAAGCGAAAAGAATTGCGATCGCGGGTTTACAAGAAGTTAAACTTTTAGCTAGTGATGAACAAATTGAAGAACAGTATCTTGATCATAATTTATCTGCATCAGGTAGCTTTAAATTAGCACAGTTGGTGAAAGAACACAAAGAAGCTATGTTGGAAAGATATCCCCATGAGCTATCTGGAGGACAACTGCAACGAGTTATGATTGCCATGGCTATCTCTTGCAATCCATCGGTATTAATTGCTGATGAACCAACCACAGCCTTAGATGTGACTGTGCAAGCGACAATTCTAGCATTGTTATATGAACTGCAACAAAGTCGCAATATGGCAATGATTTTTATTAGCCATGATTTGGGGTTAATTGCGGAAATTACTGACCAAGTAGCAGTGATGTATAAAGGTAAAATTGTCGAATATGGTGCAGCAGCACAAATTTTTAACAATCCCCATCATCCTTATACGAAAGGACTTGTAGCTTGTCGTCCTAGCTTGAACCGTCGTCCTCACAAACTGCTGACTGTTTCTGACTACATGAGTGTGACAGAAGATGAATTTGGAAAAGTGACAATTCAGAGTAAAGAACCGGCACAACCAGCAGAAACTACTAGGGACGAGACTAACACAAGATTAGCAAAGATTAGTTCACAACCACCTCTGTTGACCGTTAGTAACTTGGAAGTCGGTTTTCCAGTCCGGGGAGTATTTGGCAGCACAAAACGTTACCATAAGGCTGTAAATGGGGTTTCCTTTGATGTTTTTCCGGGAGAAACCTTGGGATTGGTGGGAGAATCTGGTTGCGGTAAAACTACTTTAGGTAGAACATTGCTGCGATTAATCGAACCGATGAGCGGTAAAATATTATTTAATGGACAGGATATTACTCACTTGACTGGGAAAACTTTGCAGCACTTACGACGGGAAATGCAAATTATTTTCCAAAATCCTTTTAGTTCCCTCAACCCCCGGATTAAGATTGGGGAAGCGATTGTAGAACCGCTGTTAATTCATGGTGTCGGTAAGTCGAAACAACAGCGACAAGCTAGGGTAGTGGAACTGTTGGAACGGGTGGGTTTAAGTGCGGATGATATGAAAAAATATCCTCATCAGTTTTCCGGTGGTCAGCGTCAACGGGTTTGTATTGCTCGCGCTTTGGCTTTAAAACCTAAGTTTATTATTTGTGATGAATCAGTTTCAGCTTTAGACGTATCTGTGCAAGCGCAAGTTCTCAATTTATTGAAAGAATTACAAGCGGATTTTCAACTAACTTACATTTTTATTTCCCATGATTTAAGTGTAGTCAAATTTTTGAGCGATCGCATTTTAGTGATGAATCAAGGGAAAATAGTGGAATCAGGGACATCTGACAGTATTTACTTAGAACCAAAAGAAGAATATACACAAAAACTAATCGCTGCAATTCCTACAGGTAGTCCAGAAAGGATCAGAAATAGAATCGGATAATGTCAGATTTAGATCCCCGACTTCTCCAATAAGTCCGGGATCTTATTTATTGATGATGATCATTTAAAATATTGTCAGCTTCATTAACTAACTGCATTTTCTCTTGCACTTGTTTTTGCATTTGTGGTTGATTCACAAATAAATCAGGATGCCATTTTTTGACTAATGTTTTATAAGCTTTTTTAACTTCTGTAAAAGCAGCAGTAGGTTGTAATCCTAACACTCTATAAGCTTTTGCGCCTCTGCGTCTGGAGCGTGAGAAAAATCTGTATTGGGTTTCCTTGCGTCAACCCAACCTACTTATAATTAGCTGTAATAAGCTAAACAAATAGCAATTTATGAACGAACTTGAGAAACCCGTTCTAAATCATTTATAAATTGCTCAGTTCCCACTTGATAATTCATGATGATTATACTTTATTTAGAGTTTTTAATTTGCGATTCTAAGAAAAGTTTGTAAAAAAGAAAAGCCAAAGCCCCAAAAATAATAATTCCGGCTAAAACTGAGGCTACTCGAACTGCAACTATAGTTGCAACAGCCAAACCAAAAAATTTTCCACCAAGAATGATTTTTCTTAGCCAAGGTTTTTGAGATTGTTCTGGTTGATGTTTCTGAGTTTTATAAACAGGTTGATCAATAGCATTGATTTGATCATCCATTTCTCGGAGTCGCTTTTCTAGCTGACGTTGAATGTCTTGATTGTGTTCATGGGGAGATTTCATTAATGTCCACCTTGTTTATGAAATCATTTAGTATATTGTATGATAACTTACGCACAGAAACAACCAAAGCAATATTAACATTGCTAGATTGAGTTTAAATTCAATCTTTTGTACTTGCTTTTCAGAAATTTTCGGGAAGAAGATCCCATTAGAATTGAGATTATAGCAACTTTAATGTATTTCTTCCTTAGCGTCTTTGCTCCTTAGCGTCTTTGCGCGAAACAAAATTACATAAAAATGTCAAAATTTGATTGGGAAAAACTCAGGTAGATGCAAAATGGATATCAAAAATGGATTTGTTGGTACAATTGGTAACACCCCATTAATTCGTTTAAACAGTTTTAGCGAAGAAACAGGTTGTGATATCTTAGCCAAAGCCGAATATCTGAACCCTGGTGGTTCTGTCAAAGATCGGGCTGCGCTGTATATTATCGAAGATGCAGAAAAAAAAGGACTTCTCAAACCCGGTGGTACAGTAGTCGAAGGAACAGCGGGAAATACGGGAATTGGACTGGCACATATTTGCAACGTCAAAGGTTATAAATGCTTGATTATTATTCCCAATACCCAATCCCAAGAAAAAATAGATGCTTTAACTACCTTGGGTGCGGAAGTTCGTCCTATTCCTGCGGTCCCTTACAAAGATCCGAATAATTACGTTAAACTATCCGGTAGAATTGCGGCAGAAATGGAAAACGCCATTTGGGCTAATCAGTTTGATAATTTAGCCAATCGTACTGCCCATTATGAGACCACAGGTAGAGAGATTTGGCAACAGACAAATGGTAGAATTGACGGCTGGGTGGCATCAACTGGTACTGGTGGTACTTATGCTGGTGTGGCAATGTACCTAAAAGAACAAAATCCGGGCGTTAAATGTGTTGTTGCTGACCCTTTAGGTAGTGGACTATATAGCTATATCAAAACTGGTGAAATCAAAATAGCAGGTAATTCAATTACTGAAGGTATTGGTAATAGTCGCATTACCGCCAATATGGAAGACGCACCTATTGATGATGCTATCCAAATTGATGATTCTGAAGCCTTGCGTGTTGTTTATCAACTATTAAGAAAAGATGGTTTATTAATGGGTGGTTCAACGGGAATTAATGTCGGTGCGGCTGTGGCTTTAGCTAAACAGTTGGGTCCAGGACATACTATTGTAACTATTTTGTGTGACAGTGGTTCTCGCTATCAATCACGAATATTTAATAGTGCATGGTTAGCCAGTAAAGGATTAGTGATCAATTAGCATTTCTTAGCGATCGCCACATATACCAAATATAGTATCATAGTGGCGATTTAGATGAAGCCCAGTGCTTGGGTGTTACTTCTGATTCTATTATTAAATTATGGCTGGCTGAACGTCTTGATAAAAAAGTTACTAGGAAGTAAAAACAGTAAATATTTGGATATTTTCAGTGAATTAACTGTAAACAAATGTCAAACGTCCCAACTCAGGAACAACCCCTGCCTATTTCTGTAAAAGTATGTCAACATCGTACTTGTAGAAAACAAGGTGCAGAAGAAGTATTAGCAGCTTTACAAGCTTTACCTGCTCCTAATGTGACAATTGCAGCTAGTGGCTGTTTAGGTCAATGTGGTAATGGTCCAATGGTGCTAGTTTTACCCGAAATGGTTTGGTATTGTCGGGTTTTACCTCAAGAAATACCCAGATTAGTGGAACAACATTTATTAGCTGGTAAAATAGTTAAAGAAATGCTTTATTATCGGTTTCATCCCCAGGGATAAAGATCACTGAAAATATATAAATGCTGTAATTTAGTACAGTAAGAAGTGAGGGAATGAATGGATATTCAGCATCTACGTCAAGCATTAAAAATGAAGTGGCTAATTTATTATGAACAAAATCGTTCTTGGCTAGTTAAAATGCGAATCTGGAAAGATTATGCTGGCATCCGCAGACCTTCTTCTGGTTACATTTTAGCAACTTTATCCACTTTAGAACCAGAGTTAAAAAAAATCCTCCCTTTCATTTTGGATTTAAATAATGATCCTGATAGGATAATTGCAGCTTTGTGTTTGCACTTCAATCCTGAACAGGAATTAAACTTATTAAAATCCCAGCATTCTACCGCAAAAAATGAGATTGTGAGTACCTCTCCTGCTCATATAGCCTTGACAGATTCACCTGTACCCAAAGAACGCAAACAGGTGTTATTGAAAATGACTACAGGCATTTCTGTGATTGCAGTGGCTACACCGATTCATCATCATTCTTCAGTTAAGCTACCTGTCGGATTGGCCAGGGAACAAATAGATAAACGATTGATAACTACGGGAATTTCCAGCCCAAATATTACCGGGATTTCATCTACTCATGGCAATATTTTTCCGTCTTGGCTAGATGAATTGTGTCCAGGTAGAGGAAATGGGTAATGGACAATTAGGCATTACTTCATGGATATTCGTGGGAAACAAAGGGAATAGCAATTATTTCTCCTTCTGTTTCTCCAACTTGTACTTTTAAGCCAACTCCACCAGCTTTACTCCTGATGTAACCTAGTCCAAAATGACCATCAGGAGTGGTTGTATAGCTGGTGAGTTTACCTACTTTTTCTTCCCCAATGGTGATGACTGTTCCTGGTTCAGCCGCAGCACTAAGACGAATTCCCCAAAGGTATTGCTTTACACCTTTGTATGTATTAAGTCTGGCAATGGTTTCCTGACCGATATAACAACCTTTGCTAAAGGAAACTGTCTGCCATAAACCCACCTCCAAGGGGTTATAATCATCCGTGAGTTCTGAATCGGTCGCGGGACGACCTTGTAATATTCGTAACATTTCCCAAGCGCGATCGCTCAATTCCACAGCCCCCAATCCTAGTATTTTCTCCCACCATATTTGTTTTTCGGCAATCGGTAAAATCAATGTATATCCAGGTGCAGCCAGGCCACTACCCACTGCAACTATCACCCGATCAACTAAAATATGATTACCATCTGGTTGACCAATTAAATCACCAGCTCCTAAATTTTCGACGATAGCATGGCTTTGAGCTCCAATCAGGCTTAATGTCGCTGTTTCCTCAGTCACATCAGTTAATTTAACCTTATCTGCAAAGAAGATATAGCGATCTAACCATGCCATAAGTTCCTGACGACGGTGAGGAGAAACTAACAATAAAACAGCATCATCTAATACATAAGCAGTCACTAAATCTATCGTCCGAGCGGTAGATGTCACCATGACAGTATCGCAGCCCTGACCAGGTTTGCGAGATTGAAAATCATTAGTGCTTTGATTATGTAAAAAGCGGAGACGATCATCATCAGAAATCCGAATACGCCCCCAATCAGAGCGATCTCTGATCACGACCCCTTCCCTTACCGCTTGAATAGTATTTATATCGTTAGTATCAATTGCAGATGTTAACATAGTGGTACAGAGTTGATAAAATTATCACCATAAGCGGATAGAGGATGTAGGTTAACATCAAGCTCTTTCAAAACTACAGTTTCCAACTTGGATCTAGTTTATACTCAGATACCGGACTTCTTTAAGAAATCCGGTATGCAGCTTTTGTAAAAATGGAGAGGGGGGGATTCGAACCCCCGAAGGGATATAATCCCTTAACAGATTAGCAATCTGCCGCTTTCGACCACTCAGCCACCTCTCCAGGTCATGAGTAATAATCGTAGCAGAAGTTTTTGAGCTTGTCAATAGTTATTTTGTAAATAGATTCATTGACCATTGACCATTGACCATTGACCAATGACCAATGACCAATGACCAAGTTATAAAACTTGAGATCGCATCCAAGCTGCTGGCAAAGTACGTAACTTTTTCCATTGGGGAACATAAGCTCGCTGACTGAACACATCATAATTATTGCGCTCAATCACCTCTAAAATCTGCTCATAGAGCATGGATGCAGCCCAAACAGGCCACCGAGCATCAGCAGAAAGATAACTAATACCTTTATCTGCTTGAATATAGAATTGACGGGCGCGATCAATTTGAAACCGCATGAGTGAACGCCAACGGTCATCCACTACGCCGCGAATACATTCTTCCTCGGTGTAATTAAATTTGGCCAAATCTTCTAGGGGAATATAGATTCTGCCTCGACGGGCATCTTCACCAACATCACGGAGAATATTCGTGAGTTGATTGGCAATTCCCAAAGCGATCGCTTCTTCTATAGGAAGATAAGGCTGTTGGCCTTGATGCCAAGGGGCGGTATAGATATTATTATCTATACCCATAATCGTTGTTGACATCAAACCTACAGTCCCCGCTACTCGGTAGCAGTAGAGGTATAAATCCTCAAAGGTTGCATAGCGACTGCGATACAAATCCATCCGCTGACCGGCGATCATATCCCGAAAGGGTTGAATGTCTAGCGGAAAGCGTTGGAGAGTATCTACTAACGCTACATCATAATTATCCAATGGGCATCCCGCAAAAATGGATTCCAGTTGCTTTTCCCATAGTTCTAGGGTTTCTGGCGTGGTAATAGCAGATGCAGGACCATCCACTAATTCATCTGTGCGGCGACACCAGGCATAAATTGCCCAAACAGATTGACGCTTGGCCGGACTCATCAACATTGTCCCCAAGTAAAAAGTCTTGGCGTACTTAGCTGTGAGTTCCCGACAAAGGTTGTATGACTCATCTATAGAGACCAGCGTTTTCATGCGCGGGGGGGAATCAGGCAGTTGCAGCATTCTTGGCGGGCGGTCGTGTTGGCGTTTGCAGGTTAGAGGGATTTGCTACCGTCTGTGCTTGGAATATCGCCTGCGCTGTCAGTTTACCAGAAAGTACAGCCCCTTCCATGCTGGCTAGATAGCGCTGCATGGTGTAATCCCCAGTCAGATAGAAATTAGCAATGGGGGTTTCCTGGGAAGGACGGTACTGTTGACGACCTGGGGTAGCCTTGTAAACTGAACGTGGTGTTTTTACCACATGATATTTCAGCATTTTGGTAGGATTATCCCCCCCAAAGTGTTGGGGAAAGAGTTTTTCTAACTCAGTAATAGTTGCAGCAACAATGTCCTCATCGGATTTAGATATCCAATCTTTTGCCGGTGCTAGAACTAATTCCAGCATGGAACGGTGAGGATTGGCGTATTCACGGCAAGTATTACTCATATCAGCATAAACGCTGAGGAGAGGAGAACGCGAAAATAGCAGATGATCAATATCTGTTAATTTGCGGTCGAACCAGATATGGACATTAATCACTGGTACCCCTTCTAAACCCTCTAATTTTTGGAAAAATGGCATTTCTTTCCAAGAAATGGGCAAAATCGGCTTTAAGGGGTCAACTGGAAGGGCAGAGACATAAGTATCCGCTGTAAATATTTCATCTTCTGCCCCATTTAAACCGCGGAGGAGGAAGCCTTTCACAGTTCCATCCTCATTGAGTAAAATCTCTTTCAAGGGCGCATTCAGACGGACTTCACCACCCCGTTCAGTAATGTGGTCAATAATGGGCTGACACAATCTTTCTGTGGGTGAACCATCAAGGAAGGCCATTTTTGAGCCGTTTTTCTCTTGGAGAAAGCGATTCAAAGCCGTTAAGAGGACAGTAGCAGAAATTTCATCGGGGTCAATGAAGTTCAAGGCTTTGGACATCGCAATGAATACTTCTTTTTCTACCCTGGGGGGGACGTTTTGTTTTTGCAGCCACTCCCGGAAAGAATATTTGTCCATTTCTTCGACATACTTTTGCCCTTGGAGAATGGCAGGTAGTAATCCGATGCCAAAACTGATTTTCTCCGGCCAGGTCAGCATATCGTTGTTTCTGAGAATTGCTACCATCCCATTGATAGGTGCTGGTAAATCGGGGAAATCAAAGCGGCTGTAAGTCCCCGGCGCTTCGGGCTGATTGAAGATCATTGTGTGTTCTTTCCACTGCAACCGATCTTCAATATCCAATTCTTTGAATAACTGCAACATATTGGGATAAGCCCCAAAGAAAATATGCAGTCCTGTTTCGTACCAGTCCCCATCAGCATCCTTCCACGCTGCCACTTTCCCCCCCACTACGTCTCGGCGTTCCAAAACGATGGGTGTGTGACCTAGATCCGTGAGATATTTTGCACAGGAAAGTCCTGCTAGACCCGCTCCCGCGATTGCTACGCGCATTTAAACCTACTATTATTTAATATTTCTTAACTGTTTTGTCGTTCTCATTATACGTTGCAATCCGTTACATTTGCCGATTCTAGTTTGATTGCTTCCCAAAAAATTCCCAAAATCTTCCGCCAACTATCTAATTTACCCTAATCATCAGTCCAGGGATTAACACAAATTTTTTTGAATTGACACTCTGCGGTCTAAAGACACGCAGATTCTTTAAGACTTGCTTAAAAAGGATAGTCAATTATCCTCCTAGACGCTCAAGGCAACTACCAGTACGACAGGTATTGCAATTGCGCTTACTTTTGATTTTTTTTGCTGCTTTTGTGAGTCCATCAATTTTTAATGTTAAACGCTCCATGATTTACCATTGCTTGTTTACCCAGGCTACAGCTATGCCGAGACGAGATAAATCAGGGGTTTCTCCTTAATAAAACACTTCTTTGCGCTGATGGTTATTCCTACTTGCTAATTAATTCTATCATGTCACCGCGAATAAATTCGCCGTTGGCACTTCCTCCACGCATCTATTGCCAAGTGGCTTCCGTGCCTTTCGTTCTATTTGGTGAAAAATATTTAGTGTAGTTTATGACTCATCATCAATCCGTGTATATTTTAGGGTAACTGCTTGTCACAAATACAAAACCTGATTTTTTATTAAGTATTAATATGCAAGATGCCTATGTGACTTAGTAAAGTAAATGGCAGGATAAATCGCTATTCATAAGCAAAAGTAATGGAAATATTAGTAATACCTGAAAACTAGATTTAAAACTTTTATTTATTTCAATCTCTATTACGGTATATGATGATCCCAGAGGGTTTAATCATAATTAAGTCTGAAATCACATAGAAATTATGTAATTAAAAAAACTCTCTTTTTATTCAACCTGGGAATTATTTCTCTAGGAATTGTGCATCTATCTGGAGAATAAATAAACTATGATATCAACGGGAATAATATGGGCGACATCCTTCACAGGTGGTACTTTGGTGTTGACAGCAAATTTACCGCTGGGTTTAATGGCTGCATTTTCTCCAATACAACTTCCAGCCAACTTAGTCAAGCCCCAGTCTCAATTTCTGATCATTTCTCAAGAATATAAAACTGCTTGGCAGAAAACCTTAATATCAAAAACCTCTTTGACATTTGATTGGATAAATAGACGATTATCATCATATCGAGATAGGTCTATGACTCTACCTTCAACAACCTTGAAGGCAAAAGAAACAAAATTTTGTGCCTCTGTGCCAGAAAATATACCCGCACAACCTCACTGGCAAAATTCTACTAACTTTCGACAGATAATATTTACTCAAGTTAGTGTTCCTAAACTAGATTTGTCACCAGCTACTGTTGTGCGATCGCTCGAAAGCTTCTTTAATATCATCAACAATCCAATTGAGCCAAATGGAAGTTATGATTACTCACCAGTATTGATTGTCAAGCGGAATTCATCCAGTTATGAAGTCTGGGTTAATAACAGCTTTGTTGCCCGACTACCTGATCAAATTACAGCTAATGCTTTACAAAACCGCTTACAGCAATTAGTAATATCACCTACTGAAAAACCTACGCAATTACAACCAGGTTTAGTTGATAAGACTCCTTCGCTGATGATAGGTAATAGGTTACTATTTGCAATAGATCGAAAAGTCTCTGATGAACTTGGTCGCAGCGGTGATATTTTAGCAATGGAATGGACGAATAATTTGCGAATAGCCCTCCATACTAAACCGCTGACACTGATACAAGGGCAAATGGAAATGTATGGATTACAGTCCTCAAATACAAAACTTTCTGGAATAGCCTCTTGGTATGGTGGCTATTTTCATGGTCGCTTAACCGCAAATGGTGAGATATATAATCAAGATGATTTCACTGTTGCCCATCGTAGCCTACCTTTTAATACCTTCTTAAAAGTAACAAATTTACAAAACAATAAATCCGTGATTGTGCGTGTAAATGATCGCGGTCCGTATATTGCACCAAGAAGCCTAGATTTGTCTCGAACAGCGGCTCGTTGTCTCGATAGTGAACATACTGGAGTCGTAGCTTATCAGGCTGTGGTTTTAAAACAAAATGCGCCACAAATGACTTTGAAACCATCTCCACCAAAAACTGAAAATATGGCTAATGCTAAAAGTGAGTTATTAGTTTTTAACTTTTAGTAACCTGGAAGGATAAAGTAGAGAAAATGCGTTGCATAATGGCAGTATGAATTCTGTTTCACGCAAAGAGGCAAAGGAGCAAAGACGCAAAGGTAAGAGTTTTAATTGTGTAGCGTAAGCTATAAGTTCAATCAAGAGAATTTCATACCTGAATTTAGCAACACCAGAAAATACTTTATAAGAGACTAGGCTGAAAACCCTTGAAGTTGAGTTTTGGAGCGTGGCGGAAAAACTCAACTGTCCTTTAGGCAAGGGATGAAAGCCAGATAGAGGCTTCAGCCTCCACTGAAAGTTTTTCCTGTTGACAAGATTATGATTCGTGAGTTAGCATAGCTTCGTGGTGTTTAGGTCGAAACCATGATAATTTACGAGTTCAAAGTCAAAGGAAAAGATAAGCAATATCGCGCAATAGATGAGGCTATTCGTGCATCTCAGTTCATCCAAAATAAATGTTTAAGATATTGGATGGATAACAAAGGTGCGACGAAATATGATCTCAATAAATATTGCGCGATTTTGGCATCTGAATTTCCTTTTGCGGATGAACTTAATTCAATGGCAAGACAATCTGCTGCGGAACGTTCTTGGAGTACAATAGCTCGATTTTACGACAATTGTAAAAAGAAAGTTAAGGGTAAGAAGGGATTTCCAAAATTCAAAAAGAATTGCCGTTCAGTTGAGTACAAAGTTACCGGCTGGAAGTTATCCGAAACCAGAAAAGCAATTACTTTCTCTGACAAGAAAGGTATAGGTACTCTGAAATTAAAAGGTACTTACGATCTTAATTTTTATGATATCAAACAAATTAAGCGAGTTCGTTTAGTCCGTCGGGCTGATGGATATTATGCTCAATTTGCAATTGATGTCAAAATTAGAATTGAATCCCAACCAACGAATCAAATAGTTGGCTGTATCAATATCCTAAAATTAGGATTAACTACGGTAGGGATACGGTCAGCTACGCTACAGGAGATTTGCCCTCTTGGGCGATTGGTGCAAACCTGTCGTCTAACGGCGAGTCTGTGAATGTAGAATCCCCGTGTCTTTAGACCGGGGAGTGTCAACCTTTACTTAAATCACCAAATTATGTCAATATCTCAATTATCACAAAGCTTTGGTAATCACCTAATTCTGGGTATTTCTGGGACAAGTTTAAATGATGACGATAAACGGGCGTTAAATGAATTAAAACCGATTGGTGTTATCTTTTTTGCTAAAAATTTTCTTGACGGTGTACCATATCCAGTCTGGTTAGAAAAGTTTAAAACCCTCATTGACGAAGTTCGCCAATATTGTGAACGCGACTCCATATTTACTACTTTAGATCATGAAGGTGGGCGAGTTGTGCGGACACCTTTACCAATTACTCGCTTTCCTTACGCTTATTTATTGCAATCTCATTCTTATGAAATTGCAAAAGCCACAGCTTTAGAATTAAAATCTCTGGGAATTAATCTCTCTTGGTCTCCGGTTGCGGATATTTTCTCTAATCCCCAAAACCCAATTATTGGAAGTCGTGCATTTGGAAATACACCGCAAACCGCTAGTGAAGGTGCGCGGGAATATTACCGAGGATTGCGGGAAGAGGGCATTTTAGGTTCTGCTAAACACTTTCCTGGCCATGGAGACACTAGCACAGATTCCCATTTGCAGTTACCAATATTAAATTTGAGTCGGGAAGATTTGCGAAACCGGGAATTGATTCCTTTTCAAACATTAATTCAGGACAAAATTCCGTTGATTATGACGGCGCATATTTTGTTTCCGCAAATTGATCCAGAAGTGCCAGCAACCTTATCTAAAATCATTTTAAATGATATTTTGCGGAAAGAGTTAGGTTTTGAAGGTGTGATAGTTTCCGATGATTTAGATATGAAAGCTGTCTCGGAAATTTTTATGCAATCGGGAACAGTTGCGCGGGCTTTTCATGCTGGTTGTGATTTGTTCATAGTTTCTCGTAATATCAATTCTTCTTCTTTAGAACGAACATATAAAATAGCTGAAGATTTTTCCGCTAGTTTGAATAATGGTAGTTTAAATGCAGGAGTTGTGGAAGCTGCACGGGAGAGGGTGGAAAAGTTATTGCGGATAACTCCTCAATATCCGGTTTCGACTCTTGATAAGGAGACCTTGGTGAAGAATGCAGAATTAGGTATTAGTTGTTGTTTATAAGGGGATTGAATAAAAATCAGGAGTGTGGGTGATAGCCTACTTACTCATTGGATTCATCCAAATTTCCAACCTGCTAAAAAGTTGGGAACAAATCAAAGTTAAACACAAATAAATTACAGCCACAGCCGCATAAACTTCAAAAGCGCGATAATTTTCCGAAACAATTAATTGTCCTTTTCTAAATAATTCCTCAAACCCAATTACAGCAACTAAACTAGTATCTTTCAATAAACTAATAAACTCATTACCTAAAGGTGGTATCATGCGGCGTAATGCTTGAGGAAAAATCACATAAGTCATAGTTTGCACAGAATTTAAACCGAGTGATTTGGCTGCTTCTGATTGTCCAATTTCAATAGATTGAATTCCTCCACGCACAATTTCCGCAATATAAGCGAACTCACAAGGATTATCTGCCCAACAGGGTTCGGGTACTAACCAAACCAATTTGCTTTTAATCTCGTCTTCAATTTCATTGCTATCGTCTCTATCAAATAGTGAATTTAAAGCTTCCCAATCGCGTTCTCTTAAGGAGTTCAAAGAGGAAACATTTACCTGTAGATTATTAGAGTAATTCACAAGCAGGTTTTTTAGTTGACTTTTACAAAAAGTAAGCATCATTGCTTAAAGACTAATATTTACTTGATTTTACTAAATATTACAGCAATATTGATAATTATTCTAACATTCATCATTCTAGAGACAGGAAGATTTTTAGTTCAAAGAGACCACTTAAACAGAACTAGAAAAGCTGTTAGAGAGTTAGGTTTTTACACAAGTTGATTACCTTTTCTGGTTAAAAATAGTATAACACCACCAGTCCCCAGGTGATAAATCCTTTATAGAGTTTTCCCTTCGAGTACATCTTCAAGAAGGAAGTCTTGTCAAAGAATGAGGTTCTGCTAGTTCTCCTACTAAAATACCACGAGGTGCTTCTATATGATAATTTATTTGATTAATAACACTTTCTTCTAACAGATCATAGATAAAATGATGAGGGTTTTTACGATTTATTAATTCTAGACCGTGACAATAAACTCCACACGCTGATACATCATTTAAAATCCGGTTGTGAATAATTCTTGTCCATTCTGGTGCTGTTATCATTAATTGAGGCACAACATGAATAAATGCTGTAATTTGTTTTTCCATATCAAAAGATTCCAGAAAATGAATTAAGCTAAACATCACTTCTGGCTGTTGACATTGATCATCTAAAATTATATGATAGGCAGATAATTTATTTTCATCAGGATTTTCAGCTATTTCAGCTAAAGCATTTTCAAAATTTGTAACTTGTTCTTCTGTTTGCATTAAGCGATTTTCTTGCAAGGTTGCCAATAAATTATTGTGATTCATTGTTTTGTCCCTTATTTCTCAAAAATCCATGGCCAAGTATATTTATTCTGTCTGATTAATGTTTGTAAACTTTCCCTGATTTCTATATTATACAAACCTTGACGAAATTCTTTGTCTGAATCAGGATATCCAGGATTAGAGGATTAACAGGATGTTTTTTAGGAAATATAGGTTTTTGTGAATGATAGACAATATATTTTCCTCTAAATCATAATTTATAATCATTAAATATTCACAGAAAACCTACAAATAACAATCCTGTACATCCTTAAATCCTGGACATCCTGATTCAGACAACCACAACAAATAATATCCAAATAGTGAAAAAGTAACTTTACCTATTTGTTAATAACTAAAAACTTGAGAGGAATATGATTAGCTTCCCAGTATTCTTTGGCTGAATTTAAAATATCCAATGCTATTTGGTACTGTGTCGGTTCAGCTTGAGCAAAGATATCAGCATGATTATATAATATCACATATCTTTGAGCCGGACACCATGTTAAATCGGTGATACATTCATCAAAAGCATCCCAGTTAGCGCCGAAGTATGTAGGAATTTCCATTGCTTCAGCAGCTTGTTTTAAAAATGTTTGTTTGCTATTGATTTTTTTACCATCAAGATAAAAAACTTTTGTTCCCGGTTGTGCGGTTATTTGTTCCACCGTTTTAAGGATGTTTTGTTTAATGTTTGTTGATAAAATATTGAGATGTGAAATTTATTTTGCATAACTATTTAAAACATCCTATAATGATTTAATCAAAAACAGATTTCGTTTTTATCTAGTTTTTTTTGCAATTTCTGTTTGACATTAGCTGTCAGTTTTAGAGCTTCTACCATTTTATCTAAATTGTCTAAATTTCTTTGTTGACGTTTGTTTATTAGTTTATCAATAGTTCCCTGTTTAATGCCAGTACCTTTAAAAGCAGCCGTTAATTCTACTTTGCCTGCTGTATTAACATTGATAGAATTGTTGGTATTAGTGGTTTGATTTACGTGATTACTAAAAACCCAGTTAGGAGTTTTACTGTTATTTGAATTTGTAGTTGTATCAGCTTGCAGTTCTGTTTCTATAACATTATCACTATTGATAAAATTTACTGCTACAATTTTTTCTGATTGTATAGACTGAATATTTTTAAGTTCCAACTTTCTTTGTAAGAGAGTTGGACAAGAAGGAGCAATCATGAAAGCTAAGTCTGGTGGATTTCCGTCATAATTGGATGGCTTAAATGTAACATCCTTTAACCATTCGCTGAATGTCTCTAAATGACTACTCAAAAGCTCATAGTTCTTAGCCTCTCCAAAAGCTCTAGCAACAGTATTACCATTGTGCATCAATTCTACATAGCAGTCAAAAGCATGATTTGCTTGAACATTTGTAGTTGGAACAACTGATAGAGTATATGCTTGTTGGTTTAGAAATTTAACCCACTGTTGCTTGCATTGCGACTCAATTAAATTTCGAGCATCTCCTTCAAAAGCCTGTTCAGGTGCTTCTGAGAAGTATTTCGCATGAATTTGTAGTATTGCATTACCGTATTTCTGACAAAATTCTCTTAATGTACTTGTAGAATTGATAGAGATATTCTGAATTTCTTGCCATGCTTGGTTAAAATTTTGATAGCCGCTATAAGCTCCTTTGATTCGACTATCAATTTTTTCTTTAATTATCTCAAATTCATTACTATAACCCTTATTTAAATTAATTACTTGGCTACCAATAAGGCTTTGAATTACCTGATCTTCTTCTATAAAGTTACCAACATTTTCAGATGTTCCCACTACATACATTAATAGACGAATTTTTAAACCTAATTTACCAAATGATTTTCTGATTAATTGTTTTAAAGTTAATCTAGTTTCTTGAGTCTCGTTTAAAAAGTCTGCTAAAGCATCTAATTCATCTATCAGATACACAAAAGTGAATTTTGGATCTACATTTGATACTTTGTTAATAACATCAAAGAAGAATTCTTCATCCACATACTTGAACATCAACTCTTTGAATTTGCTATGAAAGGGCTTTTGTGTCCTTGCACTTGTTAATTCAGCAACTTTATTTGTTTCTAAATAATCACTTAGGATATTTTCAGCCACTGATTTAACTGAAGTAGATAACTTATCATTCTTTAATAACTGCCAAAAGGTTTCAGCCAAAATATGGCAATAGAATTTAATACTAAAGTTATCACCTCCTCGTGTTATATCAGAAAGCTGAAATTCAAAAACTATTGAATGATGAAAAAAAGTTTCTTTAGTTTTAGCTAACTCGTTTAAATAACTTAAAAGAGAAGTTTTACCGCTACCAACTAAAGCAGCAACAAATCTAAATGTAAAAAGACCTTCATCGAATGTATGCTTGAGATCATCTGTAAGCAGTTCAGTAACAGTAGTTATTGGCCTTCCAGATAGACTTCGAGCAGTTGAAGCTTCTCCATCACTTCCTGGTTCTCGAATAGCACGTTCAATTCTAATATCTTCAATAAATCCTGTTCCTGAAGCAACTTTTTGAAGAAATTCTTTTATGTATCTTTTCTTTCCTGCATCTTCTGGCATTGTTCACTCAGCCCATTGAATTAGTTCTTCATTTTTTTCGATAACAGCAAAAACTTTATCGCTTAATTTAAGTCTGCTAAAATATTTATCTAAAAGTGATTGAGAAATAGAGTTTATTTCACTAAATTGTTTACAAATTTCTCTGCTACGAATAGCAACAACTCCCCGTAATTCTTGTTTTTTTCTTTCTGCAAAATATAGTTCCTTGAACTTTACTAGAAAAGTGTCATAATCCATTTCTTCATCTATGGAAAATGAATCATGAAAATCAGAAGACTTTTGTTGAAGAAAATCTACAATGGTATTAATAACTCTATGTCCTTTTACAGTATCAAATCTATATTTAGTAGTTTTCAGATTGGCTGTTAATGCTTTTTTTCCTAAATCGGTAACTGAAAGCCTATTTCTTTTAGGTGATTCAATTAATTTTTGCCCAAGTAAGTATTCATAGGTTTGTTCAGCTTCTTGCCGTAACTCTTTATTTAGATAGGATTTAACAACGCCTTTAGTAACTGTATTCTCATCAGAATAAGCCTGGGCGTACAGTAAATAAAGTAGTTGTATTATGGAAAGTTGGATCATATAGAAGATTACCTTCTCAAATGAATTGTGTCGCAAACCTGATTCTAGCTTGAAAGTTATACAAACACGGAATTAAAGCAAGTTTAAACTGATTCCGATCATATTTTCAACCCTGTTGCTTTTATTTACATATTTATCCTACGTCTGACAGTATAATACTAAACGAGTTATTTAATCAATCAAACACGCTCTTACTCATAAAAATATACCTTTGTTTTGGAATAATTTCATTAAAATCACTTATGATTATTGTGTCATGGGTTGAAACAAAGTGCGTTAACCTAACTCCCAGTAAGGGTTTAGCACTGCTAAACCCCTGCGAATTTAGAGAATTGATTAAATCTTTACCCTAATCCCCCTATCCGGTAAACTCATAAATGCTGCGTTAATCCTGAATATGTCTGACTCCCAAGTAAGTGCTGCTGTTGCGAAACTCTACGATACCTATCCATTCCCTCCCGAACCCATCCTCGACGAACCACCACCAGGATATAATTGGCGTTGGAATTGGTTAGCTGCTTACAACTTCTGCACAGGTAGAAAACCACAAAAGCAAGATATCCGCATTTTAGATGCTGGTTGTGGTTCGGGAGTGGGAACAGAATATTTAGTACATCTCAACCCACAAGCGCAGGTAGTGGGAATAGATTTAAGTGCTGGTACATTAGAAGTAGCAAAAAAACGCTGTCAAAGTTCTGGCGCTGACCGTGTAGAATTTCATCATCTGAGTATTTATGATGTGGATAAGATACCAGGAGAATTTGAATTAATTAATTGCGTTGGTGTGCTTCATCATTTACCAGATCCCATTCGGGGTATTGAAGCATTAGCGAAAAAACTCGCCCCCGGTGGAATAATGCACATCTTTGTGTATGGAGAATTGGGAAGATGGGAAATACAACTAATGCAAAAAGCGATCGCTCTCCTCCAAGGTAACAAAAAAGGCGACTATCGTGATGGTGTCCAAGTCGGACGACAAATCTTCGCTTCGTTACCAGAAAATAACCGCATTGTCAAGCGCGAAAAAGAAAGATGGGCAATGGAAAACCAGCGAGATGAATGTTTCGCTGATATGTACGTCCATCCTCAAGAAACTGATTACAATATTGATACACTATTTGCATTAATAGAAGCTTCCGGTTTAGACTTTGTAGGTTTTTCTAATCCTAGTTTTTGGCAACTGGAAACTCTTTTAGAAAAAGCACCGGAGTTAATTGAAAGAGCAAAAGAATTAAGTGAAAGAGAACTTTACCGATTGATAGAATTACTGAATCCAGAAGTTACCCATTACGAATTTTTCCTCACTCGTCCCCCCTTCACCAAAACAGACTGGTCAGCAGATAACACATTACTAGCAGCTATTCCTGAACTTAACCCTTGCATAGATGGGTTTCCCAGTCAATGCTTATTTAACTATGATTATCAAATTATTAACTTAACAACAGCAGAATTTGAATTTATGCAAAAATGTGGTAACAATGCCACAGTGGCTGAAATTTTAGCCCAAGTCGAGCTAGACTTAAACGGAGTAAGACATCTCCTCAAACAACAACTACTCTTACTAACCCCCGCTTCATAAAAAAATCAGTCATAGGCGATTCTGTTACCAATGACCAATGACCAATGACCAATGACCAAAAATAAGTTAATTGTTTTTTTCTAAAGTAGTGTTACCGGATCGTGATATGATTCAACTGACTGAATGTACAGTCATCTCATATTAGCTGTACTGGTTTCAAGTCTCGTGAGCTTGTCAGAAGAATCAATTGCACCGACTCAGACAACACAACAAGATGAGAAATCTGGTTTTGCTCAAACAGAACCAGTAAGCTCTTCCATGCAAGAGTTCTATCAACTCTATCAGAAGTTGCTAGTCATCACACTTGTGTTGACGGGGATTATTTTTATCTCTGTGTGGATTTTTTATTCCTTAAACATAGCCCTAAATTATTTGATTGGGGCGTGTACAGGTGTGGTTTACTTAAAAATGCTGGCTAACGATGTCGAGAGACTTGGTGGTGAAAAACAGAGTTTGAGTAAAAATCGTTTTGCTCTGATCATGATACCGATTATATTGGCGAGTCAATGGCATCAGCTACATATTCTACCTATATTCTTGGGGTTTCTCACCTACAAAGCTACCCTCCTCATCTATATTGTGCAAACTGGATTCATTCCTGAAGCTTAAAGTTGTAGAGGTAAAGCACAATGCTAAACCACTACAGACAATCCTCCAATCCTCGATTTTTGGGGAAAACCTTGAAGAACGCCCATGCTTAGTGTATTAAACGCTTTTAACGCTTTTCCCCTCGCCGAATTAGAAGTAGGTCATCACTTCTTGTGGCAACTGGGCAGTCTCAAAATACATGGGCAAGTATTTCTCACCTCATGGTTTGTGATTGCTACACTAGTAATAGCATCACTAGCTGCCACCAAAAACGTCCAAAAAATTCCTAGCGGCATCCAAAATTTCATGGAATATGCCCTAGAATTTATTCGGGACATAGCGAAAAACCAAATCGGAGAGAAAGAATATCGCCCCTGGGTACCATTTATTGGTACGCTATTCTTGTTTATCTTCGTATCAAATTGGTCAGGAGCATTAATTCCCTGGAAGCTAATCAAATTGCCTGCTGGTGAACTAGCTGCTCCTACCAACGACATCAATACAACCGTCGCATTGGCATTGCTCACATCCTTGGCGTATTTCTACGCTGGATTTAGTAAGAAAGGTCTAGGCTACTTTAAGAAATATATTGAGCCAACACCCGTTCTTTTGCCAATTGCTATTCTCGAAGATTTCACCAAGCCTCTCTCCCTAAGCTTCCGTCTATTTGGAAATATATTGGCGGATGAATTAGTTGTGGGTGTATTGGTATTACTCGTGCCTCTCTTTGTGCCTTTGCCAGTAATGGCTTTGGGTTTATTTACTAGTGCCATTCAAGCCCTCGTATTTGCGACCCTAGCCGGGGCATATATTCATGAAGCCTTAGAGGGACACGGCGAAGAAGGACATGAGGAGCATTAACGCCCTCAGTTGATTGCCCAGTTAAAACGAGCAAATTTGCTCAAAACATCGCCACGGCGATTTGAGAACCTAGTACAGTGTGAAAAACACATATCTAGTTGTTACGTACATTTGTAATTTTTGTAGTTAAAGCAAGGAAAATCGTCATGGATCCAATCGTACAAGCTGCTTCAGTTCTGGCTGCTGCCCTCGCTATCGGTTTATCTTCAATTGGGCCTGGTCTTGGTCAAGGTAATGCAGCAGGTCAAGCAGTAGAAGGTATTGCTCGTCAGCCTGAAGCAGAAGGCAAAATTCGCGGCACACTACTTTTAACCTTAGCCTTCATGGAATCCTTGACAATTTACGGTTTGGTAATTGCCTTGGTATTGCTATTCGCTAACCCTTTTGCCTAAGACCGAAAAAGTTTTGTTAATCTAGAGACGTGCAAGATGTCACAGCAAGTAAAAAACTGGACATCTACACGCCTCTAAAAACTGGCAATTTATGGATCATCTAGGAAGAGATTCGTAAAATTATCAACGGCTGGATCACGTTACTAGCCAAGCAAATTCCTATTCCAGCCAAAGAGGAGAGAAATGTTTGATTTCGATGCTACCTTGCCATTAATGGCATTGCAATTCTTGTTGCTGGCAGCTTTGTTGAATGCAATTTTCTATAAGCCTCTGACTAAGGTATTGGATGATCGGGATAATTTTATCCGTACCAGTAACCTTGATGCTCGTGAACGCTTGGCTAAAGCTGAAAGCTTAACCAAAGAGTATGAGCAGCAACTAGCATCCGCTCGTAGGCAGTCACAAGTAACTATGGAAGCTGCCCAGAATGAAGCTAAGAAAATTACAGCACAAAAAATAGCTGAAGCTCAACAGGAAGCCCAAGCTCAACGCGAACAAGCTGCTAGAGAAATAGAGCAGCAAAAGCAAGCAGCTATGGCAACCCTAGAAGCACAAGTTGATGCCCTCAGCAACCAGATTCTAGAAAAACTATTAGGACCTGCTTTGGTGAAATAGTTCCGACTATATCACCAAGTTGGTGCTA
This sequence comes from Dolichospermum sp. UHCC 0315A, assembly GCF_008121535.1. Classification (GTDB taxonomy): domain Bacteria; phylum Cyanobacteriota; class Cyanobacteriia; order Cyanobacteriales; family Nostocaceae; genus Dolichospermum; species Dolichospermum lemmermannii. Next base: position 3,009,574 of record NZ_CP043056.1, on the reverse strand, counting down.
CGAAAGCATAAACACATCAGGGCTTATGCCCGAAAATGTGGCGAAATTTAAGTGTCCAAAACATTGGCACTTTTTTCCCTGTCGGGAAAAATCAACGAATTACCAAGCGAGCAGCGCACTTGTAGATGGCTAACATGGGCAATATTTTATTACTTGCCGCAGAAGCTGTTAACTCTGAAATGGCAGAAGGCGCAGCAGAAGGCGGTTTCGGTCTAAACCTAGACATCCTGGAAACCAATCTAATTAACTTAGTAATTCTGATTGGCATACTATTCTACTTTGGACGCAAAGTTTTAACCAATATCTTGACCGAAAGACGCTCCAATATTGAAAGCGTTATTCAAGATGCAGAAGGACGCTTGCGGGAAGCACAAACTGCTTTGGCAAAAGCCCAAGGGCAGTTAACCCAAGCACAGCAGGAAGCACAGAGAATTACTCAAGTAGCTGAACAAAATGCTCAAGCAGCTAAAGAAGCTATTTTAGTTAAAGCGAATCTGGATGTAGAGCGGTTGAAAGAAACCGCAGCATCTGATTTGAATGCAGAACTAGAGAAAGCTATCTCCCAACTTCGACAAAAGGTAGTGCTACAAGCACTGCAAAAAGTGGAAGCACAACTCAAGGGTGGTATTAGCGCAGATGCTCAACAAATTTTAATTGATCGTAGCATCGCACAACTGGGAGGCGAGATATGAAAAGTGATGCAGCAACCGCTGAAGTATCTCAGCCTTATGCACAGGCACTGTTATCCATTGCTCAATCTCAAAACTTAACAGAAGAGGTTGGGGGAGACGCACGGACATTTATCGGCTTATTAACAGGGAGTCAAGAACTCACAAGCTTTTTGAGCAATCCCTTTGTCAAGCCAGAGAACAAGAAAAATGTCCTCAAACAATTACTTGGTGAAGGTGTAAACCTCTGCCTCCGTAACTTTTTACTGCTGTTAGTTGACAGAAGACGGATTGCTTTCTTAGAACCAATTTTACAGCAGTATTTAGTGCTATTACGCCAACTAAATCAAACTGTATTAGCTGAAATTACTTCTGCGGTTCCCCTCACAGAAACCCAACAGCAAGCAATTACAGAAAAGGTGATTACTCTTACCAAAGCGCGTCAAGTGGAATTAGCCACAAAAATAGACAGCGATTTAATTGGTGGTGTAATTATCAAAGTTGGTTCTCAAGTAATTGACGCTAGTTTGCGTGGACAAATACGTCGTCTTTCCTTACGTTTAAGCAGTAACTAAATCGGTAATGGGTAATGGGTAATAGGTAATGGGTAATAGGGATAATTTTTCCCAATGACCAATGACCAATGACCAATCACTAATTATCATTAACTTCTTCCGACACTAATTAGCACGACAAATGAGTATTTCCATTAGACCTGACGAAATCAGCAGTATCATCCAACAACAAATCGAGCAATATGACCAAGAGGTTAAAGTTGCTAACGTTGGTACAGTGCTACAAGTAGGTGACGGTATTGCCCGGATTTATGGCTTGGAAAAAGCTATGGCTGGGGAACTCCTAGAATTTGAAGATGGCACAATTGGTATCGCCCAAAACTTAGAAGAAGATAACGTCGGTGCGGTACTGATGGGCGAAGGTCGGAGTATTCAAGAAGGTAGCTCTGTAACCGCTACTGGTAGAATTGCCCAAGTAGGCGTAGGTGACGCTCTCATTGGTCGCGTTGTTGATGCTTTGGGTCGTCCTATTGATGGTAAAGGTGATCCTAAGACTACCGAAACTCGGTTAATTGAATCTCCTGCCCCTGGGATTATTGCTCGTCGGTCTGTACATGAACCGATGCAAACAGGGATTACCGCTATTGACTCCATGATTCCCGTCGGCCGTGGTCAACGGGAATTAATCATTGGCGACCGTCAAACTGGTAAAACTGCGATCGCTATTGACACCATCATCAACCAAAAAGGTGAAGATGTAGTTTGCGTTTACGTAGCTATCGGTCAAAAAGCTTCCACCGTTGCTAACGTAGTCCAAACCTTACAAGAAAAGGGCGCGATGGACTACACAGTAGTTGTTGCGGCTAACGCCAGTGACCCAGCTACCCTCCAATTCCTCGCACCCTACACAGGCGCTAGTATTGCTGAGTATTTCATGTACAAAGGCAAAGCGACCTTAATCATCTATGATGACCTTTCCAAGCAAGCACAGGCTTATCGCCAAATGTCCTTGCTCCTCCGTCGTCCACCCGGTCGGGAAGCCTATCCTGGAGACGTATTCTACATTCACTCTCGCTTGTTGGAACGTGCTGCTAAACTCAGCGATGAATTAGGTAAAGGCAGTATGACTGCTCTACCTATCATTGAAACCCAAGCTGGTGACGTATCTGCATACATTCCTACCAACGTAATTTCTATTACTGACGGTCAGATTTTCTTGTCTTCTGACTTGTTTAACTCTGGTATCCGTCCCGCTGTAAACCCCGGTATCTCTGTATCCCGTGTAGGTTCTGCGGCGCAAACCAAGGCAATGAAAAAAGTTGCTGGTAAAATCAAACTAGAATTGGCTCAGTTTGACGACTTACAAGCTTTCGCACAATTCGCTTCTGATTTAGACAAAGCCACTCAAGACCAGTTGGCGCGTGGTGTCCGTTTACGGGAACTCTTAAAACAGCCCCAAAACGATCCTCTCTCCGTAGCTGAACAAGTAGCGGTTCTTTACGCTGGTATTAACGGTTACTTAGATGATATTGCAGTTAATCAAGTAACTAGCTTTGCTCTAGGTCTACGTGGCTACTTGAAGAATGTTAACACTGCATACTTCCAAGGCGTACAAGGTAGCAAAGCTCTAGGTGATGCAGAAGAAGCAGCTTTGAAAGCCGCTCTTACCGAATTCAAAAAGACCTTCCAAGCAGCAGCGTAGGGGAGAGTACAGGTAACAGGTAATAGGTAGTGGGTAATAGGTAATAGCAATAACTTTTACCCAATTACCAATTACCAATTACCAATTACCAATTACCAATGACCTAAAAATTATGGCTAATCTCAAATCAATACGCGATCGCATTCAGTCGGTCAAAAACACCAAAAAAATCACAGAAGCCATGCGGCTTGTAGCAGCGGCGAGAGTCCGTCGCGCTCAAGAACAGGTAATTGCTACCCGTCCCTTTGCAGACCGTTTGGCGCAAGTATTATTTGGCTTGCAAACCAGATTGCGGTTTGAAGATGTCAACCTCCCCCTACTGAAAAAACGCGAAGTTAAAACAGTCGGTTTGTTGGTAATTTCCGGCGACCGGGGTTTGTGTGGTGGTTACAATAGTAACGTCATTCGTCGCGCTGAGAACCGTGCCAAGGAACTTCAATCTGAAGGTGTAAACTATACTTATGTCTTGGTTGGCCGCAAAGCTACTCAATACTTTCAACGCCAGAATCAGCCTATTGATGCCACCTACAGCGGTTTAGAACAACTTCCTACCGCCGCAGAAGCTACAAATATTGCTGATGAACTACTTTCTCTCTTCCTTTCGGAAAAAGTAGACCGGATTGAGCTAGTTTATACAAAATTTGTCTCCCTGGTTAGTTCTCGTCCCGTAGTCCAAACCCTTCTTCCTTTGGATACCCAAGGTTTAGAAGCAGCGGATGACGAAGTTTTCCGTTTAACTACCCGTGGTGGTCAATTCCAAGTGGAACGGGAAAAGGTAGCTAGTACAGTTACCGCTTTACCTAGTGACATGATTTTTGAACAAGATCCAGTGCAAATTCTGGATTCTTTGTTGCCATTATATCTGAGCAATCAGCTATTACGGTCATTACAAGAATCAGCAGCTAGTGAACTAGCCGCACGGATGACAGCGATGAGTAACGCCAGCGAAAACGCCGGTGAATTGATTAAAACTCTATCTTTGTCTTACAACAAAGCCCGTCAAGCCGCAATTACCCAGGAACTTCTGGAAGTTGTCGGTGGTGCGGAAGCGCTTACTTAATTTGGTGATTGGTGATTGAAGCCATAAAATAAACTATGGCCAATCATCAATTACTAATTTTTAACCAAGGAAAATGATATTTGTCTATCTTAAAGACGGAATTTATAGAAAAGCTAAAGAGTCAATATTTTTGCATTTAAACTTGGTAATATGACCGATACCATACAACAAATCGCTCAATACCCACTTCAATAGAGGTATTGGGTTTAAAACCAATATCTTGCACCAAATCATCAACATCAGCATAAGTTACAGGTAAATCACCAGGTTGTATTGGTAGCAGATTCTTTTTGGCTTTCATACCCAAGTAATTTTCTAGGGTTTCGACGAAGTTCATTAATTCAATCGGCTGATTATTGCCGATATTGTAATTTTTATATGGTGCATAACTTGTCGCGGGGTCAGGTGCATTTCCCGACCAATTGGGATTCGATTCAGCAACTTGATCAATAACGCGAATTACACCTTCAACAATGTCATCAATATAAGTAAAATCGCGTTTCATTTTACCATAATTAAAAACATCAATTGGTTGTCCTGCCAAAATTGCTTTAGTGAAGAGAAACAATGCCATATCAGGACGACCCCAGGGACCGTAAACTGTAAAAAAGCGCAATCCTGACGCTGGCAAGCCATACAAACTACTATAAGTATGTGCCATTAATTCGTTGGCTTTTTTGCTGGCTGCGTATAAACTAACGGGATGATCTACATTGTCGTGAACGGAGAAAGGAATTTTTGTATTTGCACCGTAAACTGAACTGGAAGAAGCAAATACTAAATGTTGTACATTTGTATGCCGGCAACCTTCTAGAATATTGACAAATCCTACCAAATTACTATCTACATAGGCGTGGGGATTTTTTAATGAATAGCGCACTCCTGGTTGTGCAGCCAAATTTACAACTTTATCAAAGTTTGATTCAATGAATAATTTGGGGATACTTTCTCTGTCTGCTAAATCTAATAAATGGAAGCTAAAACCTGGTTTTTCTAAAAGTTGTTTTAGTCGATCTTTTTTTAAAGTTACATCGTAATAATCATTGAGATTATCCAAACCAATAACTTCATCGCCCCTTTCTAGTAAGTGTTTACTGAGGTGAAAACCAATAAAACCAGCCGCACCTGTAACTAAAATTTTCGTCATAATTTCACCACTGCAATATATATGGAGATTTACATTCTCCGTTTCTGCGTAAATTTTGTAACTTGCTAAGATAAGCAATAATACTTAATAAATAATGTTGTATTTACTACTCATTTAATTTATCTTACGTAATTTCCTTCTGATATCAATCACCGAAATAGAGAATATAGCGGTTTACCAACCCGTTACTAATATAGCATTCTCATTTTTGCCTCCCGTCTGTCCCCTGGTTTTATGAATAAGTTTAAGAATCATCAGAGTACAGAATGTAGGATAAAATCTATATTCATCCCAGAAAATGGAAGTATGTATCTTCTTGAATATCAAATTTAGATTACAGATTCGACATACTTCTTAATAAACCAACAGTGTAAACGCAAAACGTTCTAATCTGAAAATCGACCGAGTTAATTTACTGGGTTTTAGAGGCGTAACATTCATAAATACGCAAAAATGTCAAGCCTTAAAATAAATAACCCAGGCTGAACAGATAAACAATTATGATAGGAGTCTTAAAAATCCCATGAGTGTTAAGGCAAGCGGTGGAAGCTCAGTTGCGCGTCCGCAACTATATCAAACCTTACCTGTCGCCACCATTTCCCAAGCGGAACAACAAGACCGCTTTTTGGGAAGAGGTGAACTAAGTGAACTTGGCAGTTATTTTACCTCCGGGGCAAAGCGGTTAGAAATTGCCAAAATTTTGACAGACAATTCCGAAATCATCGTTTCTCGTGCGGCTAACCGGATTTTCATTGGTGGTTCACCAATGGCTTTCTTAGAAAAGCCCCAAGAGAAAGAATTGGCAATGGTTGGCGCTGGTGCTAATGTCCAAGAGGGCATGAAACTAGGAACAGTCACCTACGTTGAAAGTCGTGGTGGTTTCTTTGAAAACCTGCGTTCCATCTTCAATACTTCTGCTGGTGGCCCCACACCTCCAGGCTTTAGACCCATTAACGTCGCTCGTTATGGGCCTAGCAACATGGCCAAGAGTTTACGGGACTTGTCCTGGTTCTTGCGCTATGCCACCTACGCCATTGTCGCTGGCGACCCCAACATCATCTCTGTAAATACCAGAGGTTTGCGGGAAATTATTGAAAATGCCTGTTCTGGAGAAGCAACCATCGTCGCTTTACAGGAAATCAAAGCAGCGTCCCTGTCTTATTTCCGTAAAGATGCCGCAGCCACAGAAATTGTGACTGAGTACATGAATGTGTTGCTGACAGAATTTAAAGCACCAACACCTTCTACTAAAGTTCGTCAACGTCCTTCCGGCGACAAACAAGGGTTACAACTGCCACAAATTTACGCTGTGGCCGCAGAACGTCGTCCCAAGTACGCCATGAAGCCCGGCTTGTCTTCTAGCGAAAAGACAGAAGTCATCAAAGCGGCTTATCGTCAAGTATTTGAGCGCGATATTACCCGTGCTTATAGCTTGTCTATCTCTGACTTAGAATCCAAAGTCAAAAATGGCGACATCTCCATGAAGGAGTTTATTCGCCGTCTTGCTAAATCTCCCCTTTACCAAAAACAGTTTTATCAGCCTTTTATTAACAGCCGGGTGATTGAATTGGCTTTCCGTCACATTTTAGGACGGGGACCAAGTAGCCGTGAGGAAGTGCAAAAATATTTTGCCATTGTTTCCCTCAAAGGTTTGGCAGGTTTAGTTGATGCTTTGGTAGATTCTACCGAATACAGCGATTACTTTGGTGAAGAAACAGTTCCCTACATTCGGGGTCTGGGTCAAGAAGCCCAAGAATGTCGTAACTGGGGACAACAGCAAGACCTGTTTAAATACAGTGCGCCTTTCCGGAAAGTTCCTCAGTTTATTACAACTTTTGCTGCTTACGAACAACCATTACCTGACCAACATCCCTACGGTTCTGGTAATGACCCCTTGGAAATTCAATTTGGGGCGATTTTCCCGAAAGCAACCCGCAACCCCAGCAGCAGCCCTGCACCGTTTAGTAAGGATACTCGCCGGATCTTGATTCACCAAGGGCCTGGTATCAATAACCAACTCAGCAATCCTAATGCTCGGAGTGTAGCTCCTGGGACTTTGGGCGCGAAGGTGTTCAAGTTAGACCAGTTACCTGGAACTATTGGCAGAAAAGCTCCTAAGGGTGTAAGTGTCAAGTTCTCGGAAAGTTCTACCCAAGCGGTAATTAAGGCTACTTATCTACAAGTTTTTGGTCGTGATGTTTACGAAGGTCAACGGCTGAAAGTTGCGGAAATTAAGCTGGAAAACGGCGATATCACCGTCCGCGAGTTTGTGCGGATGTTGGCGAAGTCGGATTTATTCCGGAAGATGTACTGGACTTCTCTCTATGTCTGTAAAGCCATTGAGTACATTCACCGTCGCTTGTTAGGTCGTCCTACCTACGGTCGGGAAGAAAACAACAAGTATTTTGACATCGCTGCTAAGAAGGGCTTTTATGCGGTCGTTGATGCCATTCTGGACAGTGACGAATACAGCCAAGCATTTAATGAAGATACAGTTCCTTACGAACGCTATCTAACTCCTGCGGGTGTGTCTTTACGTCAATTACGTGTGGGGACTATCCGCGAAGATTTGGCGAATGTTGAGAAACAGGAAACACCTCGCTTTGTGGAATTGGGTACAGTCACAGAAATGCGGACTGAACCAGATATTGAGTTCCGCATTAACCAAGGTGTTACTAAGCAACGTGAGCAAACCAAGGTCTTTAAACTGACAGCAGTTAAAAATGACAAGGTTGCGGCGGAAACTGTGATTAGCGGCGCTTATCGGCAGATTTTCGAGCGAGATATTGCTTCTTACATTTCTAAGAACGAGTTCACGGTTCTAGAAAGTAAGTTGGTGAATGGTGAAATCAGCGTTAAGGAATTTATTCAAGGTTTGGGTTACTCTAGCCTGTACCTGAAGGAGTTCTACACACCTTACCCCAATACAAAAGTAATTGAGTTGGGAACTAAGCATTTCTTAGGTCGCGCCCCTATTGACCAAGCAGAAATTCGCAAATACAACCAAATCCTCGCTACTCAAGGGATTCGGGCTTTTATTAGCGCGATGGTTGAAAGTGCTGAATATGGTCAAGTGTTTGGAGAAGATACTGTTCCTTTCCGTCGCTTCCCCACTTTACCTGCGGCTAATTTCCCCAATACCGAGAAGCTTTACAACCAGCTAACCAAGCAAAATGATGATTTGGTTGTTCCTAGTTTTGCCACTGTGAAGCCCCGGATTAAAACTGAGAATACGCCAATTCTCGCCAAGGCGATCGCTGATTTGGCAGCCCAAGCCAAGAAAATGGACAAGACTAAACCCTTGTTTATTGAATTGGGTCGTTCTTTCAATGATGGTCGTGGTCAATCTGTAGAAGTTGGTGTTGGTACAAGCCGTCGCAAACCAGCCCGGATTTACCGTGCTACCACTGGGACAAATTCCCCCGAAACCAATCAGGTCATCAATGCTATCTACTGTCAGGTAATGGACATATTTAGCGGTCAAGTACCTGCTTATTTCCGCCGTTCTGACTTGGATAGCAAATTGCGTAACGGTGAAATTACCGTGCGTGAATTTGTTCTCGAACTAGCCAGTTCCGAAATCTATCGCAAACGTTTCTACGCGCCTTATCCCAACACCAAGGTAATTGAATTCCTCTTCCGTCACCTTTTGGGACGCGCACCAGCTACCCAAGGCGAAATCCGTCAATATAACAAATTATTGGCTGATAGCGGTTTACGGTCGGCTGTAGAGGCAATTGTTAACAGTCCTGAGTATGCTCGTTACTTTGGTGAAGACGTTGTTCCCTACAAACGCTATCCATCTTTACCAGCAGGTAACTACTTGGGTAGTGTTCAAGCTGAAGCTGACTTGGTGAAACAATCTTGGTCTAGCTTGTCTCCTTCTGTTCTCACAGGTGGTCTTCCCAATAGATAGGAAAATGGGTCATGGGTAATAGGTAATAGGTGACAGAAAAGGTTGTTTTATCTAGCTTTTTACTGTTCCCTGTTCCCTGTTCCCTGTTCCTCCGCAGTCGCTCCACTTGGGGAGACCCCAAGACCGCGCTGCTCTCTGTTCCCTGAGAATGAGCAAATCTGAAAATAAGTGTTACAAAATATTAAGAGCAGTAATAAATGCTCAACATAATACTGGACAATATTTTGCGGGAGGTAATTGAGTTTTCCACCTGGTTTACACCAAATCCAGTCAATCTGGCTAAAAATGTAAATCAAGATGTAAATTCAGTACCAACCATATAAAGTCGTACCAGTTTAATCAAATTCTGGTTCCATTAGTTTTGGAGGAATCCATTAATGAGTATCGTCACGAAAGCTATCGTGAATGCTGATGCAGAAGCTCGCTACCTCAGCCCCGGTGAATTAGACAGAATCAAAGGTTTTGTTGCTGGTGGCGCACAACGTCTTCGCATCGCTCAAGTATTGACCGAAAACCGCGAACGCATTGTTAAAGGTGCTGGCGACCAACTGTTCCAAAAACGTCCTGATGTTGTTTCCCCCGGTGGTAACGCTTACGGTCAAGAAATGACAGCTACTTGCTTGCGTGACTTAGACTACTACTTGCGTCTTGTTACCTACGGAATCGTTTCTGGTGATGTTACAGCCATCGAAGAAATCGGTATCGTTGGTGTCCGCGAAATGTACAAGTCTTTGGGTACTCCCATTGATGCAGTTGCTGGTGGCGTTGCCGCTATGAAGAACGTTGCTGCTACCCTGTTGTCTTCTGAAGACGCTGGTGAAGCTGGTTCTTACTTCGACTACGTTGTTGGTGCAATGCAGTAAGTTTTAGCTGTTTTTTGGCTCAAACTAAAACTGTGGCAATAAGGTTGGAAATAAGGAAAAAACAACAATGCAAGACGCAATTACCTCCGTTATCAATTCTTCAGACGTTCAAGGTAAATACCTTGATACCGCTGCTCTCGAAAAGCTAAAAGGCTACTTTGCTACTGGTGAACTGCGCGTTCGTGCAGCTACAACCATCAGTGCTAATGCTGCTGCGATCGTTAAAGAAGCTGTAGCTAAATCCTTGTTGTACTCTGACATCACCCGTCCCGGTGGTAATATGTACACCACCCGTCGTTACGCAGCTTGTATCCGTGACTTGGATTACTACTTGCGTTATTCTACCTACGCTATGCTTGCTGGTGACGCTTCCATTTTGGATGAGCGCGTATTGAATGGCTTGAAAGAAACCTACAACTCCTTGGGAGTACCCGTAGGCGCTACTGTTCAAGCTATCCAAGCTATGAAGGAAGTAACCGCTAGTTTGGTTGGTCCTGACGCTGGTAAAGAAATGGGCGTTTACTTTGACTATGTCTCCTCTGGCTTGAGCTAAGAGTTAGCTTTGCACTTAGTCATATAGGTGCGGCTTTGTTAAGGTCTGGAGATCAATCATGATTGCTAGAAGGTTCTCTTGCTGATTGATTGTAAGTGTTATCAGTCTAGTATTGATGGTTGATTTCCAGCCTTGGAAAAAATAATTAAAGATTTTGACTCAAGATATTTGAGATAAAAAAGTTTCTAAAACAATATCAGGAGATTTGAAACAAAATGGCTCGTTTATTTAAAGTAACTGCTTGTGTTCCCAGCCTAACTCGGACTCGCACCCAACGCGAATTACAAAATACTTACTTTACTAAGTTAGTTCCTTATGAAAATTGGTTCCGTGAACAACAACGGATTCAAAAAATGGGTGGCAAGATTGTTAAGGTGGAATTAGCAACTGGTAAACAAGGTACTAATACTGGTTTGTCTTAATTTCTATAAATCAAATATTATTTTATTTTGATTTTATCAGGGGTCAGTAATGACCTCTTTTTTATGTTGAGAATTTCATATCAGAGAATGTCAAAGAGCGGATTTCTTCATCAATTCCTGAACTAGAGCCGCTACCAGAGGATGTGGATCTGTTTTTAATGTTTTTCATTACTATCCGGCATTTTTTCCCGTTCCACAATTCCGTGTTCTATCAGCCGCTGGAGTTTTTCCTGTGGTGGACGGCGATCTAAAATATGCAATAACATAGCAAAAGTCCTGAACAACTGAGTATTATTTTTCCCACTCAGCCTTCAGGACTATCATTTTAGAATAAATTGACATAAATCTAATTATGGTTGAATGCTGAGGGAATGGGAAAAATTTCCCTGGAGTCAATTTTAGATCCTATTATTCACTAATTCATACAGCACTCATTACCAGGTTGTTGACAAGATTATTTTTTGGGTGAAATCAGCATCATCATATTCCGCCCTTCTTTCTTAGGTGCTTGCTGAAGTTCACCAAAAGGCTCTAAATCCGTAGCCATCCGTTTAAGCAACGTTTCTGCCAAGTCACTGTGTTGAATTTCCCGACCTCGGAACATCACAGTAGCCTTAACTTTATCGCCATCTTTGAGGAAGCGTTCAGCTTGCTTAACGCGCACATTATAGTCATGTTCTTCTATTTTGTAGCGCATTTTCACTTCTTTCACATCAGCCGTGTGCTGCTTCTTCCGGGCTTCCCGCGCCTTCTTCTCCTGCTCAAACTTATATTTCCCATAGTCCATTATTCGACACACTGGCGGATCAGCCTTGTCACTAATTAGCACTAGGTCTAATTCCTTTTCCTCTGCTAATTGTATCGCTTCCTGCGGAGTTATAATTCCCAGTTGTGCGCCATCAGTGTCAATGACCCGAATTTTCGGGAAGCGAATCCGTTCGTTAATTTGGGGCAGATCGCGAGTTCTTTTTTTCTCAATCACAGGCATTATGATTAGTGGCAGCTCTATTAGTTAAGATTTTGGACTGGTCTTGAATTTAGTTAGTTTAGTTTGATATGCCATTGAAGGCAAAATACAACAGTAACTCAGAATTGGAAAATGAACATCCCTCTCTAGTGTAGCAAATTTATAAGAGAAGTTTAATCAAGTCGTTGACTGTATAGCCTGACTCTGAGTTGATTCCACTGCATTATTTAACGTAAATTACATGATATTTGACACTAATAACTATTGTTACAATTTTCTTCTGAGATACATAGAGGTATGATATCTAGAAGATGTTTCCATGATAGCAAAATTAGGTATACATTGAAGCTAACCAAATATAATGTAACATATTAAGAAAGAACGCACAAAATTAATAGTTTCCAACTAATCACTAAGAGATAACTGTGACTACCGTAAGACATTGGCAGCAAAGAGTTGGTAATCAAAGGGATTGGGTGTGGCGTGGTTGGCAAACCCGTTATACTTATATTCGTCCTCCCCATGATTATGCAAAAACAACACCTTTAATTTTACTTCATGGTTTCGGCGCGTCCATTGGTCATTGGCGACATAATTTAGAGGTTTTGGGTAAATCTCATCCGGTTTACGCCTTAGACATGATTGGTTTTGGGGCTTCGGAAAAGGCTGCAACTAGCTACAATGTGGAACTGTGGGTAGAGCAGATTTACGATTTTTGGAAAACCTTTATTCGTCAACCAGTGGTTTTAGTGGGTAATTCCATCGGTTCACTAATTTCTCTAGTCGCAGCCGCTAACCATCCTGATATGGTAAAGGGGATAGTGATGATGAGTTTACCTGATCCTAATTTGGAACAGGAGATGATTCCGACTGCTTTACAACCTCTTGTTAGCGGGATTAAAAGTATATTTACTTCCAGATTAATATTAAAACCGATATTTTATTTTGTGCGTCGTCCTGGTGTACTGCGTCCTTGGGCTAGTTTAGCTTATGCAAATCCTGAAGCTATTACTGATGAACTTATAGATATTTTAGCAGGACCGCCGCAGGATAGGGGATCTGCCCGTGCCTTTAGAGCCTTGTTTAAAGCGACAACGGGGGTTAATTTTAGTCCTAGTGTCAAGAAGATTTTACCAAACTTAACAATTCCTATGCTGTTAATTTGGGGGAAAAAAGACCGATTTGTGCCGCCAAAACTAGCAAATCAATTTGTGGGCTACAATAAAAGATTGCAATTGCTATATTTAGAAGATGTCGGTCATTGTCCCCATGACGAATCACCAGAACAAGTTAACCAGACGATTTTAGATTGGATTGGTAATTCGTCAGTTGTCAGTTGTTAGTAGGGGCGAAGCATTTGGAAGATAATTATCGGTCATTGCCAAAAATAGTTCTCCAAATGCTTCGCCCGTACAGTTGTCAGTTGTCAGTTGCAAAAGATATATTTCTCTCCGGTTCTATAAAACTTACCCAAAAACCGTCCCTGACTGGCAGCAACGGTTGAGGGATTTTGTTGATCAACTGATTGAAGATGCGGACAAATAGTAATGTATGGGTAGTTATGGGTAGAGATTATCTAGCAGTTTCTTCCCCTATTTTTGGATGTGAATCCTGCTATATAATAGATATCACTTCTCACTGTTTACCTCTCATGCAAATTCCCCGCTTACATCCAGACACTATCGAAGAAGTAAAACTCAGGGCTGATATTGTTGATGTGGTTTCGGAGTATGTAGTTTTGCGGAAACGAGGTAAAGATTTTTTGGGGTTATGTCCTTTTCATGATGAGAAAAGCCCCAGTTTTAGCGTTAGTCCTAATAAGCAAATGTATTATTGCTTTGGCTGTCAAGCAGCGGGTAATGCGATTAAGTTTGTCATGGACTTGGGAAAACGTCAATTTGCAGACGTGGTACTAGATTTAGCAAAACGTTATCAAGTCCCGGTTAAAACTTTAGAACCTGAACAAAGACAAGAATTACAACGGCAAATATCTTTACGTGATCAATTATATACGGTTCTTGCTACTGCTGCTCAATTTTATCAACACACTTTAAGACAGTCTCAAGGACAAAAAGCATTAGAGTATTTAGAACAAACTCGTCAATTTAAACAGGGAACAATTCAACAATTTGGTTTAGGTTATGCTCCTGCTGGTTGGGAAACTCTTTACCGTTATTTGGTAGAAAGTAAACATTATCCCGTGCAATTAGTAGAACAAGCGGGATTAATTAAACCCCGGAAAGAAGGGGGTGGATATTATGATGTATTTCGTGATCGCTTAATGATTCCTATTCGGGATATTCAAGGTAGAGTCATTGCTTTTGGTGGCAGAACTTTAACGGAGGAACAACCGAAATATCTCAATTCTCCAGAAACAGAATTATTTAGTAAAGGGAAAATGTTATTTGCTTTAGATGAAGCTAAAGACGGTATTTCTAAAGTTGATCAAGCGGTGGTAGTTGAGGGATATTTTGATGCGATCGCTCTCCATGCAGCCGGAATTAATAACGCCGTTGCTTCCCTAGGAACTGCATTAAGTATAGAACAAGTGCGGCTATTATTACGTTACACAGAATCCAAACAATTAATCCTCAATTTTGATGCTGATAAAGCCGGCACAAACGCCACAGAAAGAGCAATTGGTGAAATTGCTAATTTGGCTTATGCAGGGGAAGTGCAATTAAAAATCCTCAATTTACCTAATGGTAAAGATGCTGATGAATATCTACATAGTCACACTTCAGCCGATTATCAACAACTATTAACAAATGCGCCACTTTGGCTTGATTGGCAAATTCAAAATATTATTAAAAATCGAGATTTAAAACAAGCTACTGATTTCCAACAAGTCACCCAACAAATAGTTAAACTATTGCAAAATATAGTTAATAGTGATACACTTAATTATTATGTTTCTTCCTGTGCAGAAATATTGAGTTTAGGAGATACTCGACTTATTCCTCTAAGAGTTGAAAATCTCCTAACTCAAATTAAACCTGGTAGGATAAAATCTCTAAATCCGCGGACAAGTAATCCCGCAACTAAAACCCCAAAGCTATCTTTAGTGAACACAGAACGCAGTTTACTAGAACGAGCAGAGGCATTATTATTAATTATTTATCTTCATTCTTCCCAGCAGCGGCAAATAATTATTGAAGATTTAGAAAACCGTAATTTAGAATTTAGTCTTTCTCATCATCGCTTTTTATGGCAACAAATGGCAGAATTTACAGTTGATGAAGTTGATTTAATTTCTAGTGTGCAAAATAGATATTTAGAATTAGCAGAAGAACTAGAAATAGTTTCTCATATATTTCATCTCAACGAAAAAAATAAAACAGAAATATTACGAACTCCTCATGTTATTCAAGCAGCATTAGCTTGCATGGAGAGAGTATTTCGAGAAAAACGCTATCGTTATTTTATGGAACAATGGGAAAAAATAGATCCTGAAGCCGAACCAGAAAAAGATAAATATTATGCTGAAGCCATATATATAGAAAAACTTCATTTACAAGACCTTGAGAAACAGCGACAATTTTCTATTACCGACTTAATTTAGGCAAGATAAAATTTTAGCAACACCTAACTTTTAATCTTAATTATCAAAATAATAGCAGCAGATATAGCCATTACACCATATCTGCTGCTTGATTACATGAAAAACTTCGATGATTAACTTCTTGATCATCCGTTTGCAATTACACTAGACTTTTGCTTGTAAAGACTTCAGTAATTCAGTATTCACACCCGATTCACGAGTCAGAGAAATTTTACCTGTGCGAGCGATTTCTCTCAGTCCAAATTTTTGTAGCACTTGCACAATCGCCACCATTTTACCAGGATCACCCACAACTTCCAAAGTCAAAGAATCTTCAGCCACATCCACAATTCGCGCTCGGAAAATCTGCGACAATTCGATAATCTCCGAACGATTACTGCTAGTAGCATTTACTTTCAGAAGCATCAATTCTCTTTCTACACAAGGAATTTCTGTAATGTCCTGCACTTTGAGAACATTAACTAACTTATACAGTTGTTTGGTAAGTTGCTCAATAATGCGATCATCACCAGGAACAACCATCGTAATTCGGGATACTCCCTCCTGTTCCGCAGGTCCCACAGCCAGGCTTTCAATATTAAAACCCCGACGAGCAAATAAACTAGCAATGCGGGATAGAACCCCCGCTTCATCTTCCACAATAACTGACAGCGTATGTTTCATCGGCGACTAAAGGAGCATGACATGAACGCAGACCGGCACTCATGACTGCAAAGCGAGTTTCGACTACGCTGCATTGTCGGTCTGAATTTTTATTTTATACTTAATAATTGCGATCGTTCCGTTCCTGTGGAAAAGTTATCTATTTTCAAAGATAGATGCAGCCTTTAAATTAAAGCCATATATTGTCATCAGTAGTGAAAATTGACAGGAACAAAGTATTTATGGGTTGGTTACAAAGAATGTTTGGCTTAGAGCAATCGGAAAGCACCCAAGTTAATCCAACTTCTAGCGATGATGTTAATACACAAACAACAGAGCCAGAACGCATGGGATTAAATGGAGAATATGACCAAAGTGGTTTAGCCAAGCGCGTAGCATTAGCATTTGATCAAACTCCTGAACTTGGTGATATTGACACTATTTGGGTTGCTCAAACAGGTAGCACTGTGGTACTAAAAGGTCAAGTTCCCACCCAAGATATTCTTAATCAACTAATTGCTGTAGCTCACACCGTTGATGGCACTACAGATGTTGATACGACACAAGTTAATACTAATTAAAATTTACTGAATAAGTTTTTAGTAAAAAGAAGAAGCAAGGAGCAGGGAGCAAGGAGCAGGGAGCAGGGATAAAGCATGAGCTAAACCCCTACACCTATTCCCTATTCCCTATGGTACTACATATCAGATGCACCAGTAGCAATTAAACGTCTGAATAAGGCTGCTGACCATCCTGTTTCTTTGAGTACCGCAGCCGAAGAAACTTCTACATAAGCTTGTTCAATAAAAGCTAAATCAATCGGCGTTGGTGAATGAAAGTATGAATTAGTCTCACGCAAAGGCGCAAAGGCGCAAAGATTAAGAGTTTCAGAAAGGGAATTTTTGATTTTCATACCTCAATTCAGCAATACCAATCAATCATACAAATTGGCAATTCATGTTTGCACAATGATGGAACTGTGTAAATGGATGCCTCTTTTCTAACCCCCTTATGAATTAAATTATGTGCTATTTATTTTCAATATTTTGTTGTAAGTAAGTAAAAAAACTATTTGCCAGGATAGCAGCTTGTGTGCGATCGCGTAAACTTAGTCTATTTAAGATATTGGTAACATGATTTTTAACTGTACCCTCAGAAATATACAATTTTTGGGCAATTTCTCGATTATTATCACCAATAGCAATTAACCGCAAAACTTCTTTTTCTCTAGGGGTGAGTTCCGCTAAGTTCGCTGGTACAGCTAATACTGGTTGTGAATTAGCCGGAAATTGAGTGACTAGTTTTTTGACTATTCCTGGTCCCAATTGGGAATATCCTTTGTCAACTGCACGAATGGCGACTGCTAACTCTTCTGAGGGTGTATCTTTAAGTAAATAACCCATTGCGCCATTTTGTAATCCTGCTTTCACATATTCATCATCATCAAAAGTTGTTAAAATAAGAATTTTGCTGTGAGGAAAATGGTGATTAATTTCTTTGGTAGCAGCAACTCCATCTATGATAGGCATTCTGATATCCATTAAAATTACGTCAGGTTTTAATTTTTCAACTAGATTAATTGCGATTTGACCATTTTCAGCTTCCCCGACAATTTCTATATCTGCTTCTAATTCTAATAAGGCTCTTAAACCTTGACGAATTAAACTTTGATCATCTACAAGTAAGACTTTAATCATTTTTGTTGGTAATTGGTAATTGGTAATTGGTAATTGGTGATTGGTGATTGGTGATTGGTAATTGGTAATTGGTAATTGGTAATTGGTGATTGGTGATTGGTGATTGGTGATTGGTGATTGGAAAAAATATTCTCCCCTGCTATAAACAAGGGATATCAACTATAATTTGACAACCATGATTATGACTGCTATGAATATGAAATTCACCTCCTAATGCCAACGTGCGATCGCGCATACTTTGTAAACCAAATCCAGTAGTATTTTGCTCTAAATCAAAACCTCTGCCATTATCCTGAATTGTTAACTTCACAGTTTCTAATGTTGTTGTTAATTCTAGTTGAACTTCTGTGGCTTGGGCATATTTAGAAATATTAGTTAATGATTCTTGAATAACTCGATAAATAGGAGTGCTGACTTCCATAGACAATGGAGAAATAATGGATATTTGACAACTGGGTAAAATGCCAGTAGAACGCTGAAAATCTGCCGCAAGATTCTGAATTGCCTGTGCTAACGATTGTTCTTGTAAAGGATGGGATCTCATGCTAGAAACCGATTGACGGACATCTTGTAAGGCTTTTGAACCGAGTTCTTTGGCAGTGGCTAAAAACGTCATTGCTCTAGGTATATCATGTTTTGATAACTTTAAAGCAGTTTCTAATTGAAGATTTAAAGCCGTCAGAGAATGTCCTAAAGAATCATGAATTTCTCTAGCAATGCGGTTGCGTTCTTCCAAAGTTGCCTGACTTTCAATTTTCAAAGCATATTGACGGAGTTTTTCGTTTGCAGCTTGGAGTTTATCTCGACTTTGCCGTTCAGATAAAACAGTATTCATTAATACTAAAACAAATACTAAACTTAAACCAAATAAAACTGCTAAACTAAAACTAAAAAACCAAAATCTTTCTTGGGCTATTGGTGAAAATCGTCCAGGAGGCATCCTTTGTCTGAGGGTAAGTAAAAATAAAATAAATGAGGACAAAGTAACTGCTAATCTTCCTGGTAGTGGAAAAATTAAACAACTGCGAGTTACCAAAATTAGATAGAGAAAGGGAAAAAGCCTCGCACTTCTACCACCAAAAAAGCCAGTAATTAAAATTAATATAACTTCAATAGTCGTATAAATAAATTTATTGATTTTATTGTAAGTAGGCAATCTTAAACCCATTAAACCGAAAAATGTCAAACTGCAAATTGTCAGTTCTGGATACATGACAGAAAAGCGCGGTGAAGGAGATGGCATTAATGCCATTAACGCTGAAAATCCTAATAGTAGCCATTCTAAATAAAGTAGAAATCGAAAAGGATGATTATTAAATTGAATAGGACGATTCATAAAAAATTGATAGTTTAAAAAATGGCAGCCTAACCTAGATTTAATATATTTGTATCATGATTCAAGTTCAATAGGATGAGAGGAAGATATTGAAATCCTAATTTCATGACTAAAGTCATGGGTGTAGACGTGACCTTTGCCTCATATCATTACTGGGCGTTAATCTATATGATAGGAACTATAGAAAGCCGACATAACCAAAAGGTATTTATGAAACTGAAGACATTATCACTGATTGCTGGTACTCTGGCTTTAACTTTAATCGCAACTCCATTTGCAGTTCAAGCGGAACAAAATAATCCATCCTCACCTCAACCTGGTAAAGAATGGCAAAAAAAGGGTCAATTTAAAAAGTTGAATTTGACACCTGAACAAAAAGCTAAAATGAAGGAAATCGGCCGCAGTACCCGCGCTCAAATTGAAGCTGTTCTGACTCCCGAACAAAAGACCAAATTACAAGCTGCAATGGCTGAACGTAAGGCTCAACATCAAACGCAACGTCAACAAAGACAAGGACAAGGAGAACGTCAAGAAGGACGTGGTAAAAAAGGTGATATTTTTGCTTCTTTGAACTTAACTGAAACACAGAAAAATCAAATTAAACAAATTAGAGAGTCATCAAAACAACAAATGCAAGCTGTGTTAACTCCGGAACAGCAAGCACAAATGAAGCAAATGCGAGAAAATATGCGTTCTCGTCGTCAACAAGATAAACCTCAATAATTCTTGACTATTCAAATAAGATTAATAAATTAGGGGTGGGCTTAAAATCTCATCCCATTTTTGTATATAGGCAAACTTTAGAGAGGGCGTTACAATTTGTTAACGCCCCTTTTTTGGATCATTTCTGGACGATCATATTCATATCCCAAGTATACAAACCGATTTGGTTAGGAACTCTCACAAAGCGGCCTGTGCGATGACCCCTAGATAGTTCATTGAGAACCTTATTTTTGACCTCTCTGACTTCTTCAGCATCTAAATGTCCATAAATACCATTGACTATCTCATTCACATTGAAAATTCGTCCGGCATTTTGTTCTAGAAATAAGGTCAGAGCATCAATTAAAAATTGACCATCAAATTGTGCCAACATCGGGACTACTTTCATCTGGGGTCTAGTGAAATGTTTGTTGGTTTTGGTGGATTTAATACTTCTAGATATTCCCTTACCTTGAATTGGTCCTAGTGAATTTACATCTAGGGTATAGCAACCAGGTTCATTGGGAATCGCTGACCAATAACCACTTTCTCTCCCTTGAGTTAGAGATGATTGGACTCTACCTTTAACGACTTTAAAGATAGTAGACTCTAAATTACCGTAGAGCGATCGCACAATAAAATCTATGTGACAGACAGTTCCCACATATTCTCGCAATAGCTTTTTAAGTGCTTCCATGCGAGTCATATTTTCATACTGAGCCAGCATGGGAACGTCTTCCCCTTTACCAACATAGTGACGACGTTGAAAGGAAAAATTGCCTGAGTTGCTAACTTCAGAAAGGGAATGATCAACCTTGAAAGAGTCTGATTTAGGAACTTCTGATTCTAGAGAATCCAAATATTCTACACGAGAACTCTGATTGGAAGACAACAACAACAGTGAATCTTCTTCAGCAGCCTCAACCTGTTCGTTGTCATGAGGATAAGACCAAGTAGACAACAAAGATTCTACATTATCTAATTGCGATCGCGCCTCTATAAATAGATGTTGGTACTTTTTTGCGAGACTCCCATAGTAATCTCGTAATTCCAACAATGGCGTAATAAATACATCGGGTGGTGCTTGTAATTGTTCTGGAGAATTCATAGTAATTCACTCAACTTAAATCTATATTGCTGGTGTAAGTCATGGCTCTAGGTTTGCTCGGTGTCGATACCTGGAGTGATTTTTTAGGAGGTTGGGGAGGACGACAACATTCACAATATAAAGGGCGAGTTCCGAAAGTTTCTCGTTTTGTAGCCTGATTACATTCTTTACAGACAAAGTTGAAAACTCGCGTATGAATCTGCCTTTTGTGCGCTCGGACAGTATATTCTCTAACATCAATTACTTTGGTTGCCATAATTAATAATTGCCAGTCTTAATCCTCTTTATATAGCTATTCAAGCAAATGAAACTGTATCAGTGTGTGTTTTCATAGAAGTTTTCTAAAAAATTAAAAAATCCCATGTAACTCAGAGGCATAAACTGCTATTTCCGATATATTAACAGTGACTGGGATATATTTTCCCATCCCTTACATAAAAGAATGAAAAGAAATATAGGTTAAACTTGTTGCTCTCAAGACTTGTGAATATAAGAATGCTTTTTTAGCATCTATCTTGAGAATTAACTATATAATTGAAAACATATTTTTAGGCATATTTTTAAACCTGGACTATTGATAATAAATTATGATATCGCCTACTAGTAACAAAAAAAATGAAGGATGAAGTAATTATAAAATCCCTCACCCTTCCTGATCTAGCCTAATCAAAGGTAACTAACTAAAGACGAACCTTCACAGCTTTGTGTTTTTCCGATTCGGCTTTAGGAATAGTTAGATAGAGAATTCCATCCTTATATTCTGCCGCTACCTTCTCATTATCCACAACAGCAGGCAAGGCAATTACCCGTTGGAACTTACCATAACGGAATTCCGAGCGAGTCAAACCTTCTGCTTCCGTTGTTGTTTCCGACTTCCGCTCACCGCTAATAGAAACCGATTCAGGAGTGACTTCGACATCAAGATCCTTTGCGTCCAAACCTGGTATTTCTACTTTCAACTTCAAATCACTATCAGTTTCTGCAATCTCAGCCGGAGGAATGAAAGTTAACCCCACCCTTTCAACTGCATCAGGTGGTAATAATTGTTCAAACAAGCGATCCATTTGCTGCCGGATAATACCCATTTCAGGGAATGGTTCCCAGCGTTCTATTTCCCGTAACGGATTCCAACGTACAAGTGTCATAACTATCTCCTCAAAAATTCACTATTGGACTTTCTGATTTGGTGAGACTAAATCTTCAGCTTGTGACTTGGTAAACAATAATACTACTGGCAAAATCTCTAACTCTTAACTTCTTGAAGCCTAATTTTTAGCCTCCCAATTAGATGATAGCACTAGAAAATCAATTAATTACAGTTCGGTTTTATAGATATAATCTTCGTAATAACCGTACTATTGAGCTAATAACTTCAGGTTCGTATGTTAGAATACGAGAGTGGATATTGCTACTATTTTTTAGCCAAAAATATCTTAAATATAACACTGTAAAGATTGAATTACACTATTAACTAAAGTGCTTTTAGCCGTATTGATAAAAAAGTGATCACCACCGATCATTTTCAATGAAAAAGGAGCAACAGTTTGTTTTTCCCAGGCAGAAAGAGCAGTATAGCTAACTGTTGGATCTTCTGACCCACCAAAAGCACTAATAGGACAATTTAGAGGTGGTTGAGAAGTATAAACATAGGATTCTAAAACTGTAAAATCAGCCCGAATAATCGGCAAAAAAATCTGCATCAATTCGGCATTTTCTAGCACCATTTTGGCAGTCCCATTAAACTGGGATATTGCGGCTAAAAAATCGGCATCTGGTAATTTAGAAATGGGTGGGTTTTCCCTAGGAAATTGTGGGGCGCAACGGGCAGCAATAAAAAGATGCAAAGGATAAAGACTATATTCAGAACGCAGTAGCCTAATTAACTCAAAACTGATTAATGCACCCATACTGTAACCGAAAAAAGCAAAAGGTTTATCTAGACAGGGGATGATATTAGTGGCTATTTCTCGGACTAAAGGGAGGATTTTTGTGTATGGAGGTGATTTGATTTGTCTGCCTCTACCGGGAATTTCGATAGGGCATAATTCAATAGTTGCGGGTAAATCATCAGCCCAAGTCCGAAAAACTGAGGCACTAGCACCAGCATAAGCAAAGCAAAATAGGCGTAATTTAGCTTGGGGGTTGGGTTTAGGGCAAGTTATCCAAGATGTGAAAGTGGTTTTAGTTGTCATGATGGAGGTTTATATGGGGTTAATTGCTAATTTGATTGCTGGATCTATTTTTAAATTAGGAAAAAAGTTATGAAACTATTGTGACTTTTTTCCTAGTCAGGTTAGGAAACTTGGCTCATACAGAAAATCAGATCACGACATTAGCTAAAGATGAGGGATTAGTCCGACAAGCGATCGCTACCTTAGCAGAAGATCAAGCACAAGCAAAATACGCCCAGTCCCAAACTAAACGTTATAACGAACTATATAAAAATGGTGCTGTGAGCCAGGATCAAGCCCAATTGTATTCTACTAACAGTGAGACATCACAAGCCACATTGCAAGCAGATAGAGAAGCAATCCAAAATGCTCAAGCCGTTGTTCGAGGTGATAAAATAGCCATTTAAAATGCTCAAACAGTCGTTAAAAGTGACCTAGTAGTCTGTCAAATTTATTTTGACGGGTTTTTGGTAGTGCGGGCATACTATGGCTAACGCCACGCTGCGCTATCGACAAGCTCAGTACAAGTCTTGCCCGCGTGAGCGAGACGCTCACACTACAGTCCATCATTTTTATCTTGACAGACTACTAGTACATCACTGCGTAAATAAAGCAACCATATTCAATCGCCAAACAGCCTACTGTATATTAGTTTTGACTTTTGACTTTTGACTTCCGCCCTGAGGTACTAGTAGCCATTCAAAATGCCCAAGCCGTAGTTAAAGGCGATCTTGCAGCCATTCAAAATGCCGAAGCTGTGAAGCGATGATATAGAAACACTAAGAGTAATGATTCGTGACGCTGTTCATTGTCATTTTCCTGATCAAGAAAAACGTCGTAAAATTGTTCATTTACAACACATTCTCTAAACAACATGAACTTAAAAGATCTCAAAGTAAAATTATTCCCCATCATCAAAATCATCTCCACTGCACTCATCACCAGCGCCATAGGCTTAGAATTATGGAATATGCAAACATCAATAACCAATAACCAACTACCGAGTATTTTAACCCCAGCTTTAATCATTGCCCATATTGCCCTATCCGCTCATTTTATTGAAGCATTAATTGCCGCTTATTATGCCCCAACACGCAATCAGACAGCAATCAAATATGCAACTTATACATTTTTTGTCGGTACAGTTGGTTTATTAGAATTGTGGGAAAATCAGGATATAGCAGCAGTTAGCAGTCAGAAAGAAGAATAATCTCAAACCTAAATTAAGGAACTGCAAGTTGATATAATTGTCTTTGTGAGGTCGCAGCGAGATTAGATTGGGATACCTCTTAATCTCATTCTGTCAGTAGAATCTCAGTGGCTTGGCTCCCTGAGAGTGTCAATCCTACAGCCTCCTTAGTGGAAATAGATAACTCGCGCATCTATCCTATGGTATTTCAACACGCTAGATAAACACTCGGCTTCTTCTCTTTTACTAGAACTCCCAGCGTATATATAAGTCCCAAGCCGATGCTTGGCTAAAAATGCGTCAGAAACATAGCTTCTGACAACATTTAATAATTTATCTGAATTACCAGGAATAACAACCACATAAGGGCGGTTTGGCACTTTACCAATGACGATCACATTATTCTGCTCGACAGTATTCACCGATTTGCTAACTTGAGGCAAACTTCGGGGAATACAATTGGGTGCTTGCCCCCAAGCCTTGGATAATAAACTATGCCATAAAACAGTTGTAACTATGGCTGTAATTAGATACTTGTTCATACCATTTTAGATTTTAGATTTTTTTTATACTACATTTGTAATTACATAAACAGATTTTTCAGTCAAGGATGAAAGTCAGCCAGGGAATAAATTCTCTGTCTAAAAGCTAAAGTCAGTTAAAACCGACTACTTAGGTATAAATAGGATAATTTTTGATTTTGAGTTAACCAGAGTGCGTTTTAACGCACCTTAGCTTTGAGACCGGAAATTCATTTCTGGGCGGGTTTGTCAGCAAACAGATAAGCCATTTTTAGCCTAAGTTGAGACCACTGACTCCAACCATCCTCCACCTGTTTGAACTATCCTTATACTTGAAACCAAAATCTAAAATTTACAATGCTAAGAGCCGGAATTGTCGGACTTCCCAACGTCGGAAAATCAACCCTATTTAACGCTGTAGTTGCTAATGCTAAAGCTGAAGCGGCTAATTTCCCATTTTGCACCATTGAACCGAATGTTGGCATGGTTTCAGTACCAGACGACCGGTTAGACGTTCTCGCAAAAATTGCTGGTTCTGCACAAATCCTAGCAGCCCGTGTTGAATTTGTTGATATTGCCGGTTTAGTCAAAGGTGCAAGTCAAGGAGAAGGACTGGGTAATCAATTTTTATCCCACATTCGGGAAGTTGATGCCATAGTTCATGTTGTCCGTTGTTTTGAAAACGATGATATCATTCACGTAGCCGGTTCTGTTGACCCAGCGCGAGATATTGAAATCATTAATTTAGAACTTGGTTTATCTGACTTATTCCAAATTGAAAAACGGATTGATAGAAGTCGCAAACTCGCACGCACTAGCAAAGATGCCCAGGTTGAAGTAGAAATTCTCGAAAAATTAGCCGCTGCTTTAAATGAAGGTAAATCTGTCCGTCAAGTTGGTTTGAATGCCGAAGAATCGGAAATTATCAAAGGCTTAGGACTACTTACCAATAAACCAATTATTTACGCTGCTAATGTTTCTGAAGAAGATTTAGCCACAGGTAATGATTTTGTTGAGAGAGTTCGAGAAGTTGCTGCGGTCGAAAATGCCCAAGTTGTCATTGTTTCGGCTCAAGTAGAAGCGGAATTAGTAGAATTACCAGAAGCAGATAAAGCTGATTTTCTGGAATCTTTAGGTGTAAAAGAAGGTGGTTTAAAATCTTTAATTCGCGCAACTTACACTCTATTAGGTTTGCGGACTTATTTCACCTGTGGACCGAAAGAAACCCGCGCTTGGACAATTAATGCCGGAATGTCTGCACCTCAAGCCGCAGGAGTTATTCACTCTGATTTTGAACGGGGATTTATTCGGGCAGAAACGGTTGCTTATCATGATTTAGTAACTCATGGTTCAATGAGTGCAGCCAAGGAAAAAGGCTTAGTCAGAAGTGAAGGAAAAGAGTATATTGTCCAAGAAGGTGATGTACTATTATTCCGATTTAATGTGTAAATAATCTTTAACAGGGAACAGGGAACAGAAGAGATAAATATTCTGCTTTCTTTCTTCTTTCTGACTCGGTGATAACTAAATGATCAGGTGCGTTACATTATTGATAACGCACCAGTAACTTATTCTACAAAATCAGGACGCGCTTGTTGATTGAATTTAAATTTTTCTGCTAATAATTCCCACTTTTCCTGCTCAATTATATGAATAAATTCGTCTAAATTTTCGCGGTATTGATAAAGAGAATGTAATAATGCTTGGCGATTATATTGCGCCATCATTACCCCTAATTCGGGATTTCCACCCCCAACCCTACTTGTATCTCGAAACCCTGAACTAGCAAAATTTTGGGCTAAGGCCGCGATTTCTGGATCTGTTTCACTTAAACAAGCTGCTATTAAGGAGGCACTCACAATTACAGGTAAATGAGAAATCCAACTCACAGCGCGGTCATGTTGTTCTGGTTGACAATGGTAGATAATAGAACCGAGCGATCGCACAATTTCCTCTACAATTGTCACAGCATCACTAGGTGTTGTTGCCACAGGCGTTAATACATAAGGCCGATTAACAAATAAATTTCGCTGTGCTGCTTCTATACCCGCGTCTGTTTTTCCCGCCATCGGATGACCACCGACAAAATTTTCCCACACAGGAGAAATTGCCTCAACTATAGGCATTTTAACTGAACCAACATCAGTAATAATAGTAGCCTTTGGTAAATGAGTGATCAACTCTTTCACTTGGGGGACTATGAATCCTATAGGGGTACAAATAAATACAACTTCGGCTGATGCCAACAAGCTCAAGTCCAACGACGCTTGATCAACGCTACCAAGGTTAATTGCCTTTTCACAAGTTGATTGACGACGACTGACACCTAAAACATGGTGTCCTTGCGAACGTAAATCGAAACCTAAGCAACCGCCTATAAGTCCCAGTCCTAAAATACCAATTTTCATCGTCATCTGGAAAATTTAATTTGTACTTATTCTCTCAATACTTTACCAACTTCAACTCTCAAAGTTGGCAATAGCAGGGTAGATTCATGACTTTAGAAGCAGAATTAATCGCAACCTAGGCAGAACCGGTTGTCAACTTTAGTGGTCTTAACCTAACAGAATCAAATTTTAGTAATGTCCATAAATCGAAAAAATCTAAGCATCTTGGGAATAGTAAGTTTGCACGAGTCGTAAATTTAACTAGCAAATTGTCCTGATGTGACACATTTGAGACTGAAATAGCAAATAACTATAGCATTTTTCCATTTACAGCAGTCAGCTTTGACTTCTTTTTCGCTGCTATAGCAATTATTAGGCTAGAAACTGATGAAAAAAGTTAATATCTACCGCTTTTGTGATTATGCTTTGATGGCTTTAATATCCTGTACCGTGGCTGTAAGTAAAGTTTCCCCAGCTTTGACTCAGACAGTTTCTCTAATTAACCCCACACCCGCACCTACTGCTAACTTAATTTGGCCGACCCAAGGAATTCTTTCCCAAGGTTTCCGTAAATATCAGCATGAGGGAATTGATATTGCGGGTGCAAAAGGGACTCCAATTTTAGCTGCTGCTGCTGGTACAGTCGTGAAAGCTGGTTGGGATGATTGGGGATTAGGCAATTTTATCGAAATTAAACATTTTAATGGCAATGTAACAGTTTACGGACATAATAGCCGTTTATTAGTAAGTAAAGGTCAACAGGTCAAACAAGGTCAAATTATTGCCGAAATGGGTTCAACAGGCAATAGCACCGCCCCTCATTTGCATTTTGAATTTTATGTAGATGGTCGTTTAGCTAGTAATCCTCTCAGTTTATTACCGTCCGCCACCATCGCAAAAACACCAGTAAATAAACCAATTACCCCAATTGTACAACCAGTTTTATCTGTAAGTAATAATACTGATTGTGATGGAACTACAGTTATGACAGGGGAAACCACAACTGTCAGTATAAAAGTTTGCGAAGAAAATGGTCAGTTATTTTATGTGGGGAAATTGAAACAAGAACCAAGTCAAGTTTTAAAAATTCGGGCTTGGAAGCTTGACAATAACAAATATCAGGCAGATAATGGGACTTTTTCCTACTTAATTAGTCCAGAAAAAATAGAAATTTGGCGCAATGGGAGTCCAATTCGTGCGGATAGTTTTCTCACTTCTCATGGTTTAGGGAAATAAAAATACTAACCTCTTTATGTAATTGATGATTTCATTACAAATACCTGATGTGACAGTTCAAATGGCGGAATATATTAGCCAACATATTGTCATAAAGAAGTATAAAATCAATGAAGATTAAAACTAGACAAAAGTATCACAAAATTTCACATAAAGGAGCAGATGATTATGGAATATTTGGCTTATTCCTATATGTATATAGAGGATGAAAGGACAAATGAAAATTTTGCATTAAGTCTTCCGAAATCGTCATTTAATTGGCGGAAAATTTTTAAATCTTCTGCATGGTTAACTTTGGCCGGTGTAACTATATTACTAGCTACAGTGACTCAAATGCAGTTTGCTTCGGCTGAATATGCCAGCACGAATGGAAGTTGTCTTTATATTCGCACCGGACCTAGCACTGCAAATTCATCTGTAGCCTGTGTCCGCAATGGTACATACGTTGGTGAAACTGGTAGTGTTAGAAATGGATTTGCGAGAATTTCTTCGGGACGTTACCGAGGATACTATGCTGCTGAAAGATGGATTGGTAATACTCCTGGACGTTCTCACCGCAGATATCGTTCTGGCTACGGTGTTGGGGGTAGGGTAACGGTAGAATATGGCGCAAGAGGCGAACGAGTCAGAGAAATCCAAAGAGCTTTAGGGATTAGAGTTGATGGCGTTTACGGTTCACGAACCATTAATGCAGTTCGTCACTTCCAAAGACGTAACGGACTGCGTGTAGATGGTGTTGTTGGTTATCAAACTCGGAGAGCTTTAGGGATTTAGCTTAAGTAATTTTTGACAATTTGCAGGATGCGTTCTGCTGCATGGCCATCGCCAAAGGGATTAATGGCGGTGGCCATTTTGCTGTAAGCGTCGGGATTGCTGAGTAGTTCACTAGCGGCTGTGACGATATTTGCGGTTTGTGTCCCTAGGAGTTTGGCTGTCCCAGCGGTGACTGCTTCTGGTCTTTCGGTGGTATCTCTGAGAACTAACACTGGTTTACCCAGACTGGGGGCTTCTTCTTGCAAGCCACCGGAATCGGTTAAGATTAAATGCGATCGCTCAATAGCTCCCACTAATTCGGCATAATCCAAGGGTTCTGTTAAGAAAATGCGGGAATGATTCCCTAATAACTGTTGCAATGGTTCTCTAACTGTGGGATTTTTATGTAATGGCAGTAATAAGGCTGTATCAGGAAATTGCTCTAAAATTTGTAAAAAACTTTCAGCGATGTCTTGCAGCGGTGATCCCCAATTTTCTCGTCTATGAACTGTTGCCAATATTGTCCTATATTTGCTCCAATCTAAACCTGGTATATGGCAAACTGGTTTTTTGGCAGCCACATTTAATAAAGCATCAATGACTGTATTTCCTGTTAAATGAATTTCTCCTAACACCCCAGAATTTTGTAAGTTTTCTACAGCCAAAGTAGTCGGTGCAAAATGCAATTGTGTCAGTTGAGAAATTAATCTTCTATTAGCTTCTTCGGGAAAAGGATTAAATAAATCATCTGTCCTTAAACCTGCTTCCACATGACCTACAGGGATTTTTTGATAAAAAGCTGCCAAGGTGGCTGCAAAAGCTGTTGTTGTATCTCCTTGCACAATTACAAAATCTAACTTTTGGGCTTGAAATAATGCTTCTAAACCTTGTAAACTTCTACAGGTAATATCATTAAGAGATTGTTGTCGCTGCATAATCTCTAAATTCCAATCGGCTTTGAGTTTGAACAATTGCATCACTTGTTCAACCATTTCTCGATGTTGTCCTGTGAGAATTACCTGCAATTCAAAATCTGGAGAATTTTGAAAAACTTGAATTACTGGCGCTAGTTTAATAGCTTCGGGACGAGTTCCTAAAATAATGCCAATGCGGTGTTGATTAGTCATTAGTCAAATAATTACAATTTACTTTTATTTGCACTTCCCCAAGATGATAATTAGTTTTTTAGATAATTATACCAAATTATTGTCTACTCCTTTCGGATAAAACTATAGCCTGTAAATGCTTGGGAGTCTACTTATACTTGAACTAACATAGCCTTACTGATGCGATCGCCCCATGATAAAAATTTGATTGTCCCTGTCACACCTGAAAAAGCAAAATTATGACTTAAAGCTTGTTGAATACCTATTCTAGTATTACCATTTTTTTCCATAAGGTTTTAGTAGTTCTTCTAAATAATCTTTGGCGAATTGGTCATGTATAAATCTCGTCATTTATTCGACTTTTGCTAATACATATATTAATTTAACATTTTTGGGGTAATGGCGATCGCTACTAGAAATGCGATCGCCTAAACTAAACAAAGTGATATTAATTAGTAAATTGTAACCAAGTTTGTAAATCTGTAGCTGAAGTAAAATCTAACAAGGCTTCTCCTAATTCCTCCAGTTGTTCAACAGGTAATTTTTGAACCAAATATAGATAAATAGGGTGCGTTACCGACAGCGTAACGCACCCTGAACTTGATTAATGGTGCGTTAGGCAAAGCCGTAACGCACCCTACAAATACCTTTGCTATGAGAATAATTTTTCTCTGCCGTTTTCTTGAACTGTTAGGTATGGAAAACAGCAGAGAAGGAGGTTAAAAAGTTTATGAGACTGTTACAGCAGGCTTTTCAGTGGTTCTTAATGCTATTCTACTTCTAGATTGTTTCCATCGGTACATTAAAGCTAAGACAGGGATGGTAAGTAACATAGCACCCGGTGTTGTGTCAAAGGGTACGGGGGTAGCGGGGGTGTATGTGAGAGTTGTAGAGAACATGTCTCCTACTCCTGAAAACACGCCAGATTTATTAAACGTATTTAATGCTGAATAATAAGAACCTGAATTGTTCTTGATGAGACCAAATATGGCTTCGTCTCCGTTTAACGCTAGAAAGGTGCTTGACGTAATCGTGCCATTAAATACTGTAAAGGAATTGGCATATAGAAACGGAAAATAAGATAACACATCTACAGGTTGAGTATATCCTAGTGCAGCAGGGGCTGAATTTATTTTAAGGGACGTAGCCGCAAATGATCCATCACCATTTGGCAAAGCTAATGTACCTGATACAGTCCCATTAACTGCACCATTAGTATTGTCAAAACTGAAATTGAATAATTGGATTGCTTGTGCTGGCTTTTCCCATGCGACAAGGCTAGTGGCTAAAGCACCACCAACAATAACTAATGGCAGCATCTGAGATAGTTTCATGAGGATAAATCCTTGTATCCGTGTTTTAATTTAAGCTATGCCTCAGTATAATATAGATGCAGTCTTTGTCTTTTTTTTTACAAAGGTTTAACATAGTTTCACAAAAACTCCCATATTTCCTCTGTTTATGCCAAAAAAAACAACCGCCTCCGTGATGGTAAGCGGTTCTGCACAATTCAATAGACATCTCCAAAAAAGTAGAGACGTTCCATGGAACGTCTCTACTACAAGGGTTTGATGTCAAGCATCTTTAAACTCGGTCTATGGCTATTAAATAGAATTTGAAGATAGTTCTTCCTTATCAATTTCATGATAACAAATTTAAAATCAATTGTCAACCCCCAAATACCTATTATCGCCGGAAAAAATCAAAAAGTTTTCAATTCTTAACAAAGTCATGAAAACATCATAAACAGAGTATAAAGAGTTGGCAAGATTAGGTAAAAACAGTCAACAATAACTGTAGTTAGGACTGAAGTAAAATCTAACAAGGCTTCTCCTAATTCCTCCAGTTGTTCAACAGGTAATTTTTGAACCAAATATATATAAATAGGGTGCGTTACCGACAGCGTAACGCACCCTGAACTTGATTAATGGTGCGTTACGGCTTTGCCTAAGGCACCCTACAAATACCTTTGCTATGAGACTAATTTTTCTCTGCCGTTTTCGTGAACTGTTAGGTATGGAAAACAGCAGAGAAGGAGGTTAAAAAGTTTATGAGACTGTTACAGCAGGCTTTTCAGTGGTTCTTAATGCTATTCTACTTCTGGATTGTTTCCATCGGTACATTAAAGCTAAGACAGGGATGGTAAGTAACATAGCACCCGGTGTTGTGTCAAAGGGTACGGGGGTAGCGGGGGTGTATGTGAGAGTTGTAGATAAGTAGTCTCCTACTCCTGAAAACACCTCAGATGTACCAAACGTACTTAATGCTGAAAAATAAAAACCTGAATTGTTCTTGATGAGAGCAAATATGGCTTCTTCTCCTTTTACCGCTATAAAATCATTTGACGTAATCGTGCCATTAGATACTGTAAAGGCATTGAATGGTACGGACGGAAAATAAGATAACACATCTACAGGTTGAGTATATCCTAGTGCAGCAGGGGCTGAATTTATTTTAAGGGACGTAGCCGCAAATGTTCCATCACCATTTGGCAAAGCTAATGTACCTGATACAGTCCCATTAACTGGACCAGCAGTATTGTCAAAACTGAAATTGAATACTTGGATTGCTTGTGCTGGCTTTTCCCATGCGACAAGGCTAGTGGCTAAAGCACCACCAACAATAACTAATGGCAGCATCTGAGATAGTTTCATGAGGATAAATCCTTGTATCCGTGTTTTAATTTAAGCTATGCCTCAGTATAATATAGATACAGTCTTTGTCTTTTTTTTTACAAAGGTTTAACATAGTTTCACAAAAACTCCCATATTTCCTCTGTTTATGCCAAAAAAAACAACCGCCTCCGTGATTGTAAGCGGTTCTGCACAATTGAATAGACATCTCCAAAAAAGTAGAGACGTTCCATGGAACGTCTCTACTACAAGGGTTTGATGTCAAGCATTTTTAAACTCGGCCTATGGCTATTAAATAGAATTTGAAGATGGTTCTTCCTTATCAAATTCATGATAACAAATTTAAAATCAATTGTCAACCCCCAAATACCTATTATCGCCGGACAAAATCAAAAAGTTTTCAATTCTTCATAAAGTCATGAAACCATCATAAACAGAGTATAAAGAGTTGGCAAGATTAGGTAAAAACAGACAACAATAACTTTATGGCAGTTATCGGGGTATTGTTTAGTAAATTATTTAGTATATCATGCAGCCAATTCGCACTTTTAACGTTTCTCCTTCACTACCATCCAGACTAGAACCCCTGCGGAAACTAGCCTATAATCTCCATTTTGATTGGAATGTGGAGAGCAAAGACCTGTTTCGTCGTTTAGATCCTGATTTATGGGAATCTACCCACCATAATCCAGTATTGATGCTGGGAACTATTAGTCAAAGCCGACTATTAGAAGTTGTTGAAGATGAAGGCTTTTTAGCGCAAGTAGACCGAGCAGCGCGGCAGTTAGAAGATTATTTGCAGGAATACACTTGGTATAAGAAACAAAGAAATCAGCATCAGAAGGAATGTTACGCCTATTTTTCTGCTGAATTTGGGTTAGTAGATTGCTTACCTGTATATTCAGGTGGTTTGGGTGTACTCGCAGGAGATCACCTTAAATCTGCGAGTGATTTAGGATTACCTTTGGTGGGTGTGGGCTTATTATATCAACAAGGCTACTTTGCCCAGTATCTTAATGCTGATGGTTGGCAGCAAGAACGCTACCTCATCAATGATTTCTATAATATGCCCTTGCATTTGGAACGGAATCCCGATGGTACAGAACTACGGATTGCGGTAGATTATCCTGGACGCAAGGTATATGCGCGGGTGTGGCGTGTCCAGGTGGGAACTGTACCCCTGTATATGCTCGATACTAATATTGAGCCTAACAAGGCTTATGACCACGATATCACCGATCAGTTGTATGGTGGTGATATAGATATGCGTATCCACCAAGAAATTATGCTGGGCATAGGTGGGGTGCAAATGCTGAAAGCCTTGGGCTATGAAGTCACTGCTTACCACATGAATGAAGGTCATGCGGCTTTCTCTGCTTTAGAACGCATTCGCACTCTTATTCAAGAAAAAGGACTGAGTTACAGAGAAGCTAGACAAGTAGTATCTTCTAGTAATATCTTCACTACCCATACTCCAGTCCCCGCAGGGATTGACTTATTTGCCCCCGATAAGATCTTGCATTATCTGGGTTACTATGCAGATATCTTTGGTTTACCGAAAGAGCAATTTTTAGGCTTGGGACGAGAAAATACTGGTGATTTGTCCAGTCCCTTCAGTATGGCGGTATTAGCCCTGAAAATGGCGACGTTCTCCAATGGTGTGGCACAATTGCACGGTGTTGTTTCCCGGCAAATGTTCCAAGGTTTGTGGCAAAAAGTTCCAGTGGAAGACGTACCAATTGCTGCCATTACTAACGGTGTCCATGCCCGCAGTTGTGTAAGTAAATCTACGCAAGAGTTATACGATCGCTATCTTGGTCCAAATTGGTCATCAGCGCCACCGGATAACCAATTGTGGGAACGCATGGATGCAATTCCTGATGAAGAGTTATGGCGGAATCACGAACGCTGCCGTTTGGATATGGTATTGTATGTTCGAGAACATTTAGTTAAACATTTGCGCGATCGCGGTGCTTCAGCTTCGGATATTGCCCAAGCCCAGGAAGTGCTTGATCCTAACGTTCTCACTATTGGTTTTGCCCGTCGCTTTGCTACCTACAAACGCGCTACTTTATGGATGCGTGATTTGGAAC
This sequence comes from Dolichospermum sp. UHCC 0315A, assembly GCF_008121535.1. Classification (GTDB taxonomy): domain Bacteria; phylum Cyanobacteriota; class Cyanobacteriia; order Cyanobacteriales; family Nostocaceae; genus Dolichospermum; species Dolichospermum lemmermannii. The sequence goes on along the minus strand of NZ_CP043056.1, from coordinate 2,974,625 downwards.
GGATTAAGCGGATTTTACTCGCTAACAAACACCGCAAAGTGCAGTTTGTGATTGCGGGGAAAGCCCACCCCAAAGATATCCCTGGTAAGGAATTAATTCGGGATATTAACCACTTTATCCGCGAACACCATTTAGAAAAACAAGTGGTGTTTGTGCCTAACTACGATATTCACATCGCCCGCTTAATGGTAGCAGGTTGTGATATCTGGTTAAATACTCCCCGTCGTCCTAGAGAAGCTTCGGGGACAAGTGGTATGAAAGCCGCTATGAATGGCTTACCCAATTTGAGTGTTCTTGATGGTTGGTGGGATGAAGCGGACTATGTTCGCACCGGTTGGGCAATAGGACATGGTGAAAACTATGATGATCCTAATTATCAAGATGAGATAGAAGCTAACGCTCTCTATGAGTTGTTAGAGAAGGAAGTTATTCCCCTATTCTATGATCATCGTGATGGTGATGGTTTGCCTCGTCCTTGGGTAGCAAAAATGAAAGATGCGATTCGGTTGAATTGTCCTTTCTTTAATACAGCCCGGATGGTGAGAGAATATGCAATGAGAGCCTATTTCCCGGCGAGCGATCGCTATCATACCCTCACCGTTGATAATTATGCTCCCGCTAAGGAATTAGCGGCTTGGAGAGCAAAATTAGGTGAACACTGGTTTAGTATCAAAATCAAGGATATTGACGTATCCGCAGCATCAGATATTGAAGTTAATCAAACTGTAGCGGTCAAAGCTAAGATTGATTTAGCAACTTTGAAAAATGATGATGTGCAAGTAGAGCTATATCAAGGTTCTATTGATGCCAATGGTGATATTGTCAATGCTGTACCTGTGGTAATGGATTACCAAGGACAGGATACAGATAATTCAAGTGTTTATACCGCAAATATCACCTACACCACTTCTGGTTTGCAAGGTTTATCTTTGCGTGTCTTACCTCGAAATCAATACCTTTCTAGTCCTTATGAACCCAGATTAATCGCTTGGGCTGAATAAGCAAATAATGTAGAGACGTTATATGAAACGTCTCTACAACAATTGTTAAATTCGGGTAATATTTACAGCGATTTTCAGATCAATGAACTACAGTTTTTGTTTCGCGCAGAGGCGCAAAGTAGGAAAGGCGCAAAGGAAGAAAGTAATCAGAGTGTGGTTTAAATCGCCGAAAACTGCTGTAATCAAAAATCTCTACTTTTTAACAGCTTTAAGTAACCGATTCAAAATCAATTTACCATTAGGTTGAGTTACTTGAACACGAATAAAATTCGGATCACTTGGTTTCCAGGTAACTTGGTATTTCATGCCATTATTATTCCAAGTATAAACTTGACGTTGTTTAGTACCGGAAGCAACAGCACCAGATAAGTTAATGTTATTATTACTCTTGAGATTTTCGCCATTATAGTAATAAACATTATTGTCAAAAGATAAAGTCACTTTCCACTCTTTATCACTAAATTCACCCGCTGGATAATTAAACTTTTGTACAGCCATTGCTTGACTAGGAATAGCCATATTAATAATTGCAGGGGTAGAAATTCCTAAAATTGCCGATAAAATGATAGCTTTGTAGTTCATAATTCTCTTCTTTGTAAACCTAATATGATCTGGTTGTGTGTTTAGTCGTGAGCAAAATTATTGACGTTATGCAGTAGTTTCTTCTTTCTGGGAACTTCTGGAATTAAACAACTTAGGGAAGAACAAGCCAGAATTTTCTTTGTATTCCGCAAACTCAGGATATCGAGATAAAGATTGATCTTTTTTCCGCATATTGGGAACAAATATCATGGCTATAAATAACCCCTGAATCACGAAAGGTAGCCAATGTTGAGTTAATAGAGAAAAAGCCAAATAAATCAACACTTCTCCTAAATAATTAGGATTACGACATTTAGCAAAAAAACCTTCTGTAATTAATCCAGTTTTGTACTTGAGTGTATAGTATTTTTGAGCATCACTAGCAAAATGTAAAAACACTCCCGCAATATTCAAAGAAATAGCAGCAGCTACTAAAGGTAAAGGGGGAACAGTACCACTACTAATGAGAATGAATGGTGCTACCCAGTACAAACAAAGGAGAACAAAGGTAATAATTCCTTGGGAAGTGGGAATTTCTTGCTCCCATTGCTTATCTGGAAATATGCGATCTTTTAGTAACCAAAGAAAACCATAAGTACCATGCAGGGAAAGATAAACCCAAGCTCCAATAGTAAAATTATGGTATAAAAACATTAGTCCTAACACGATAGCGAATGTTAGGGCTTTGTGAAAATTAATAGGATACTTGATTTTCATGTCCTGATTTTTCTTTAAAGGGCTGAAAATTAGGGAAAGAGATAGAGAGATAGTCCAGTTTTATCTACCTCTCTGACATCATTACTTCTTCGCAATTATCCACACTGCGTGAACAATACCCAAAATATAAAAACCAAAGATAGTCAAAAGTAAATTAATCCAAAAATCTTTACCGAAACCTACCTGCAAAAATACTCCTAAAGGTGGGAGAAAAATCGCGGCTATAATTCTGACTACATCCATATCCATGTTATTCTCCTGCTGATGTTCTAGATTTCTAGAGTTAACATCACCTAATCTTATGACGATTCCTGAAAAATTTGGTAAACTGCACCTTTTAACCACCGCTGATTTTAGCTTTATAACCCAACTTCACCAAAATCTCTAAAATCTTCTGTTTGTGTTCTCCCTGAACTTCAATTTCGTTGTCTTTCAGAGTTCCACCTGTACCGCATTGGGCTTTTAACTGTTTTAATAAAGTAGCTAAGGTTTCAGGTTTGGTTTGAAACCCAGTAATAACCGTTACAGTTTTCCCCTTCCGTCCCGCGCGTGTAGCTTGGATTCTCACATTTTGCTGATTGGGGGGTAAATCTTGGATTCCGCGTTCTACAGCGCGTTCCAGTGCGGGTGAACTACCGTTACCAAATTCTTGGTAGACAAAGCCTTTGTCAGATTTGGGATTAGCCATAATATTTAATGCAGGAAAAATAGACTTTCATTCTAAACAATTTTAGCCTAAGCGGTGGCAATTGGATATATAATTGCTACATGATAGAGTATAATCGTTTGTTTAAATAAATAAGCTGCTATACGGTCTATAATCACAAGGTTAAAAAAATATGACTAAAAACAATAGCATAAAAATAGAATCAATAAATGATGAATCTCCTTATTTACAGGCTGTAATAGATTTATGGAGTCCTAACCGTTCAAGGCTGGGATTATTTCCTAAAAATGCTTTTATAGAACATGCTGTCAAGCGTCAAATACTTATAGCTATTGAACCAGAATCCAAATGTATTGGTTATTTACTATATCGTAATTCATATGATCGAATTACAATTGTTCATCTTTGTATAGATCCCTCATATAAAAAACAAGGTATTAGCGATTTATTGGTTGATGAACTCAAAAAAATTACTAAAGAAAGATATAGCGGTATTGGCTTAAATTGTCGCCATGATTATGGACTGCGATCTATGTGGTCAAGGCTAAATTTTGTTGCTCAATATGAAAAACCAGGTAATAGTAAAGCTCGAAAAGAACTTGTATATTGGTGGTTCGATCATGGACATACTAATCTTTTATCTTCAATTTTGACCCAAAAACTAGAATCAAAACTTTGTGCCGTAATTGATAGACATATTTTTTTACTTTTGTGTCAAAATGAAAATAAAGAAAATGAAGCAGCAAAATTACTTTTAAGCGATTGGCTTAAGTCAGAATTAGAATTGTGTATAACTGGTCAAATCAATAATTATATTATTTCAATTAGTGATAGCAAAGAAAGAAATAATCTATTAAAACTATCTCAAAATTTTACGTCTTTACCACCATGCAACAATCATAGTTTAGACATAATAAAAGAAAGGCTAAAGGAGTTTTTTGTAAATAAAAAAGTATTTATAGATGATATTGATGTACCTCATTTAGCCAGAGCCATAGCATCAGATTCTCATGTTTTCATAACCAATGAACAGGATTTATTAGAAATTGCAGATGAAATATATCAAAATTTCAGGCTTTCCATATTAACTCCTAATGAACTCATACGACAACTAGATGAACTGCGGAATAAACCTGATTATCAGCCTGTACGCTTGTCTGGAACTTCGTTAGAAAAAATACCAATTAAAAAAGGACAGGAAGAATTATTAACTAAACATTTTGTGTGTGATAGTCAGCAAGAAAATATATCTACATTTCGACAAAACTTAAGAAGATTTATTTCGGAAACAGATAAATTTGAGTGTTATATAGTTGCAGAGCAAGAAGAATTACCTATTGCTTTATTTATTTATAGTAAAAATAAAAATAATGAATTAGAAATCCCACTTTTAAGAGTAAGTAACAACCCTCTATCAGCTACATTAGCAAGACATATAATTTTTAAATCAATATTACTTTCTGCTAATGAAAATCGACAATTTACTAGAATTACTGATCCATATTTAGAAGAAGCAGTAATTAAAGCTATTCAGGAAGATAACTTTATTCGAGTTAATAATGGATGGTTAAAGATAAATTTAGCAGTTGCGGAAACTGCATCAGAGTTATCAATACGCTTTAATGATATAGGTTCTTGTTTAAGTCAAGAATATAACTTTTGTATGAAAATTGCTGAGAGTCTTAATTCAGAATCCTTAATTAAGGATATTAAAGCATCAGCAGATTTTGAAAAATTCCTTTTTCCAGCAAAAATTATTGATTCTGAAATAAATAATTTTATTATTCCTATTCAACCTAGATGGGCGCAGGATTTATTTGATGAATATTTGGCTCAACAAATATTACTATTAGGACAAAAAAAAGAACTTGCGTTTAACCGTGAAGCTGTATACTATAAATCTGCGAAAAATTCAGGAGGATTAAATGCTCCTGGTAGAATTCTCTGGTATGTAAGTGAAGACAAGTACAATTCATACTGTGGAATAAGTTCTATTAGAGCTTGTTCATTTATTGATGAAGTCATCATTGGTAAGCCTAAAGAGCTTTATCAACGGTTTCAAAGATTAGGAGTGTATAAGTTAGATGATATTATGAAGATACCTCAAGACAAAAATGGTGATATAATAGCAATTCGTTTTAGCAATACAGAGTTATTTAAATATCCTATTCCATTAAAAAAAGTTCAAGCGGTATTAAATAAAAAATCAACTTTTCAGTCGGCTTGTAAAATCCAAAATTCTCATTTCCCAACGTTATATAATTTAGGTGTTTTAAATATAAAGTGAAAAATAAGATGATTATGTTTGAAAATATATTAATGTTATCAATTAAACCTAAATATGCAGCAATGATTTTATCTGGAGAGAAAAAAGTAGAACTACGTCGTGTTCGTACTCGCTTAAAACATGGTGATTTGGTCTTAGTATATGTTTCATCTCCTATAAAAGCTTTAGTGGCTACATTTCAGGTAGATAATATTGTTCAAAGTGAAATTAAAGCAATACCAAAAGACCTAAATGATTTTTGGACTAGAATTGAAAATATAGCTGGAATTAGTTGTCATGAATATAAAACATATTACAATAATGCTTCAACAATTGTTGCTATTTTTATTAAAAATCTAAAAGAGCTAAATGATCCTATAGAACTGGAAACTCTGAGAGCCACAATTCCCAGATTTCAACCACCACAAAGTTATCGTTATTTAAAACATAGTGAGATTCAATTATTTGAGTCTTTAATTCAAGACATCTCTGTAATCTCTCCTACTAAAAAATAATATTTAATTGTAATTATTAATGATAAATCATAAACCTGAATTTATAAAATTATTTCATGACTTTATAACTTCCTATCCCTATACACCAAATGGAATAAGTCATATTAAGTCATATACCGAGCAACGTCAACAAGCTTGTCGTAACTTTGAGATAATTATAACAGCAGCAGATAGAGGTCAAAATATAACGGAATTAGTATTGCTGAAACTCTTACCTCATAGCAATACAAGCAACAATCGTCAAAAAGGTGCTTGGATTCATATTGCTCCATCTGTTACCAAAGATATCAAAGAATGGTTTGAGGGAGCAAACTGGACTAAAAGTGAAGACTGGGATAAAATTGCTCTTGCTATTTTAAATTTTGTGCGTTGCTGTAATGCTATTCCAAATGAATTATTAAATCACTGTATGCAGTTTTCACAATTGCTTTATTCTAAAGGTTTTCAAATGGGAATGCTAACTCCTATTCTGAACGCACTACAACCGAATGAATTTTTATTGATAAATAACAAATCACGAAGAGTTATTAATTATTTTACTAATACAAACTATGGTAACAAACTTACAGATTATCCAGAAATTAATGATACAGGATGTAATCTGATTCAAGAATTAGCTCAAGATATGCACCAGGTTGGTATACCAGCTTTACGAGATGATGATTTATTCGATATGTTCTGTCATTGGTTAATAGCTATCAAAAAATATGACTTTCTATATCAAAATCAACAAAATATTACTAAAGTGGACACAAATATTAAATTTAATCCTAAATATAGTTTATCTGATATCAGTCAAGAAATCTGTTTTGAAGAGACAACCATAGAACGTTGGATACGCGCAACTAATCGTAAAAAACAAGCCATATTCTACGGTTCACCCGGAACAGGTAAAACTTTCATCGCTGAAAAACTCGCAAAACACCTAATCAGCGAAGGTGACGGTTTCTATAAATTAGTCCAATTTCATCCAGCATATTCCTATGAAGACTTTATTCAAGGTATCCGACCTCAAAGTGAAGATGGTAAATTAACATATCCAGTTGTTCCAGGAAGATTTTTAGAATTTTGTCAAAAAGCTGAGTCATTTCAAGATATTTGTGTTCTGATAATAGATGAAATTAACCGCGCTAATTTAGCACAGGTTTTTGGTGAATTAATGTATTTACTAGAATACCGTGATCAAGAAATTCCCCTCGCTGGTGGTAATAGATTTCGTATTCCCGAAAATGTCCGCATAATTGGGACAATGAATACAGCAGATAGGTCTATAGCACAAATAGATAATGCTTTACGTCGTCGTTTTGCATTTATTGAACTTCGTCCTAATTATGATGTGTTAATCCAATATCACCTAAATACAAATTTCGCAGTTATGGATTTAATTAATGTTTTAAAACAATTAAATCAAGCGATTAATGATAAAAACTATGAAATTGGTATTTCTTTCTTTTTGACTCCTAATCTACGAGAAGATATAGAAGATATTTGGAAAATGGAAATTGAGCCGTATTTAGAAGAATACTTTTTTAACAACCTAGAAAAAGTAGATGAGTTTCGTTGGGACAAAATCGAGAACCAGATAACAATATGAACCCAGCAAATTTAAAAATTCTGGAAATAACCGAATATCAACCTCAATCTTTTTCTCGTGAGGAAATTTCTGAAGATGTTGGAATGATATTATATGAGAAATACCAAAGCCAAGTAAATGTAGAATTTCCCAGTCCTAAAACTCGTAATCAATGGAAATTAACTGCTAAAGGATATGTCGGGTATATTCCTTTAAATGCTGATTTGGCTTTGAAAATAAATCCTAAAGTACCAATTGAAAATTTATTTGGAATGTTGGAATATGCTTATAACTTAAAAAGTTTTAAATTTCTTGAAGGTTTAATGAATTGTGAATCTATAGAAGATTTTTACAATCATCTAGCTTATGTTTTAGCAGATAAAATTATAGAAAGATGTCGTAAAGGATTATATCGGACTTATGTACCCAAAACTGAGCAATTGGCTTATGTGCGCGGAAGATTAAATGTACAGCAAATAATTAAAAAACCTTGGAATGTAAAATTACAATGTGAATATCAAGAACACACGGCTGATATTATAGATAATCAAATTTTATTTTGGACACTTTTTCATATCGGACATAGCGGTTTTTGTACAGAAAAAGTATCACTGATAGTGAGAAAAGCTTATCATGCAATGCAAGGAATAGTATCTTTACAACCTTGTACTTCAGAAGATTGTCTTGATAGAATTTATCACCGTTTAAATGAAGATTATCATATTTTACATCAATTTTGCCGATTCTTTTTAGATAACACTAGCCCAAATCATGAAAAGGGTAAAAATACAACTTTACCGTTTTTAATAAATATGGCAAATCTTTATGAAATGTTTGTTGCAGAATGGTTAAAAGAAAATTTACCACCAAACTTTACTTTAAAAACTCAAGAGAAAATCAATATAGGAGAAAAAATATATTTTAAAACTGACTTAATTTTATATAATACAACAGATTTAACACCTAAATACATTCTCGACACTAAATATAAAAATCCTAAACATTCTTCTTCGGAAGATATAGCCCAAGTAGTAACTTATGCAGTTTCTAAAAGTTGTCCAGAAACAGTGTTAGTCTATCCAACAGAATTAAATCATTCCCTTGATAAATATATTGGAGAAATCAGAGTTCGTAACCTCACTTTTGCTCTTGATGATAAAATTGAAGATGCAGGAAATACATTTTTAACAAAACTATTTTCTTAAATTCTCTCTGCGTCCTCTGCGCCTCTGCGGTTCGTTTTCCAAAATTAGATTAAATTACTCAATTACCGTGAAAACAGATACAATCTTCTATAGCTTATTTCAAGCATTTCCTAGCATCTTCTTTGAATTAATTAACCAACCTCCCACAGAAGCGGGTACGTATGAATTCACATCTCGTGAAGTCAAACAACTGGCTTTTCGTTTAGAAGCAAATTCAGGCTTTACAAAAAGAGCAATCTCAGGAATAAGGGAATTCTCTCGTTCCCATGCTCTGCGTGGGAATGCAGTTGAGAGGCTCTGCCTCTATTATAGGAGGTAGAACCTCTAAGATGGCATTCCCAGTCTGGAGACTGGGAACGAGGAAGATAGCATTCCCATTCTGGAGACTGGGAACGAGAGAATAATGCTCTTTATCGGCATCCTCAACAGGTCTAGAATTAAAATTAACTTTGTTCTCTTATTTTACCCAATCCGTGACTACTACACCCCTCTCTCCGAATTTCTCACAAACTGCGTCAGTTCCCGATACTCTCGGACGTTTTGGCCGCTTTGGTGGTAAGTACGTTCCAGAAACTCTTATGCCGGCGTTAGCTGAACTAGAAACAGCATATCAGCAATATCGCAATGAACCTGGTTTTCAAGCCGAATTACAAGGTTTATTAAAAGATTATGTCGGACGGGCTACACCTTTATACTTTGCCGAACGCCTTACCGCTAATTATGCTCGTCCTGATGGTACAGGGGCGCAAATTTACTTAAAGCGGGAAGATTTAAATCATACTGGCGCACATAAAATTAATAATGCTCTCGGTCAGGTGTTATTAGCTAAACGCATGGGTAAAAAGCGGATTATTGCCGAAACCGGTGCAGGACAACATGGCGTAGCTACGGCCACGGTTTGCGCTCGGTTTGGTTTGGAATGTATTATTTACATGGGTGTTCACGACATGGAACGCCAATCTTTAAACGTCTTCAGAATGCGGCTGATGGGGGCGGAAGTTCGTCCAGTGTCTGCGGGTACGGGAACGCTCAAAGATGCCACTTCTGAAGCCATCCGGGACTGGGTAACCAATGTAGAAACTACCCATTACATCCTCGGTTCTGTGGCTGGTCCCCATCCTTATCCGATGATGGTTCGGGATTTTCACGCGGTGATTGGTGAAGAAACTCGCGTTCAAGCTCTGGAAAAATGGGGACGTTTACCTGATATCCTGGTGGCTTGTGTGGGTGGTGGTTCTAATGCTATGGGACTATTTCACGAATTTGTCAAAGAACCATCTGTGCGGTTAATTGGGGTGGAAGCTGCTGGAGAAGGTGTGAATACTGGCAAACACGCAGCTACTCTCACAAAAGGCCAGGTTGGTGTATTGCATGGTTCTATGAGTTATCTTTTACAAGATGATGATGGTCAAGTTATTGAACCCCATTCCATTAGTGCTGGTTTAGATTATCCTGGTGTGGGGCCTGAACACAGTTATATGAAAGATATTGGCCGGGCTGAATATTACAGTGTGACGGACGCTGAGGCTTTGGACGCATTCCAACGACTATCGAAGTTAGAGGGAATTATACCAGCTTTGGAAACTTCTCATGCGATCGCTTACCTAGAAACTCTCTGTCCTCAACTTGCTGGTAGCCCCAAGGTGATCATTAACTGTTCTGGACGAGGTGACAAGGATGTACAAACAGCCGCTAAGTTCCTAATTCACTAAATTCTTGTAAAAAACACTTGCTTGCTAATAAATAGTATCCATGACATCTATCATTGGATACTGTTTATTAGTAATCATTTTGATTAATAATGTAGTGTAAATAACATCTACCAGTTTGATAGTCAGGGGTGCTATAGCGGTATGCACTTGAGTAAGATTCTAATTTTAGAGAGGCTTATATCCAAAGGGGTTTACTCCTGAATGCTGGAAGCTGCTATATCTAGACTGATTTAAATTGTGAAAATTTGATGATCTTTTAGTTCATAATTAGCAAATAGTATCCTGGTAAGTATTCTGATAATCAGAAGATAGGGTATATATTCAATAAATCCATACATTACTTAACTTAAACCTCTATGTTACGACAAACTGCTTTTGGCATTGCTTTAAGTACGCTTGTCCTTGCTAGTGGCTATATGACTGCTGCGAATCCAGATAATAGTTCTGCTAAACAAACTGGCCGATATCAGCATTCATCACTTGTGACAAGTCAAGCAAAAATATCTAATCTTACTGTTCAAACTACTAATTTAGAACTAGCTGTTTTTACTCAAATTAATCAATATCGGGCGAAACGGGGGCTAAAAAAATTAAATTTAAACGGAAAGATCAGTCAGCAAGCCAGAATTCACAGTCAAAATATGGCTAGTGGTAAAGTTCCTTTTAGTCATCAAGGATTTGAACAGCGGGTAATGACTATTCCTCTTAAATACAGTAGTGCGGCTGAAAATGTAGCTTATAATACGGGATATAGTAACCCTGCCAATGAGGCGGTTTCTGGCTGGTTAAAAAGCCCTGGTCATCTGAAAAATCTTCAGGGTAAATATAATTTAACTGGGGTTGGTGTGGCTGCTAATGAACAAGGTGAAGTTTATTTAACGCAAATATTTTTAAACACTAATACCAGCGGACAAAATTAAGAATTATGCCCTTTGTGATGAAGGGGCATAAATTAATTTTTCAATTTTTAATTTAGCATTTTTAATGAGGCGTTAGAGGATGTTTGAAAAGTATCAGAACTTATCTAGATCCCCCCAACCCCCCTTGAAAAGGGGGGCTAAATTTCTCAAAGTCCCCCTTTCTAAGAGGATGTTTTAAAAGTTTTTAATGTGGAAACAGACCCCTCTCCAAACCTCTCCCCTACCAGGGGAGAGGCTTTAAAAACCCCATTCCCTTGTAGGGAAGGGGGGAAGGGGGGTTAGGTTTTTGGAGATTATGGGTTTCATATAATACTTTTCAAACAACCTCTTAGCGAGAGTCCTGTTGTCTGGCAAAATGAAGATAATTTATATTTGATCAGTTCATGACATTACCAGATTTTCAAGTTGGCGATGGCGATTTAAATGATGCAACTCTTTCTGAGTATTTAAAATCCCCAGCTATCGCTGTTGATACGGAAACAATGGGACTTTTACCTCAGCGCGATCGCTTGTGTCTGATTCAACTCTGTAACCCAGAAGGACAAGTTACTGCTATTCGGATTTCTAGGGGACAAACAGTAGCACCAAATTTGCAAATTCTCATGGAAGCAACCCATATTGTTAAAGTTTTTCACTTTGCTAGGTTTGATGTTGCCACTTTACGGCAGAATTTAGATATTGTTGTGCAACCGATTTTTTGTACTAAAATTGCTAGTAAGTTAGCCCGGACTTATACAAATCGTCACGGACTAAAAGATGTGGTTTTAGAATTAGAAAAGGTGGAGTTAGATAAAAGTTCCCAATGTTCTGATTGGGGTAATGCTAGTAATTTATCTGATGCACAATTAAGTTATGCGGCTAATGATGTCCGTTATTTGTTAAGTGTCCGAGAAAAGCTCACAGCCATGTTACAACGGGAAGAACGTTGGCAAGTTGCCCAAGAATGTTTTCAAGTTTTATCAACAATTGTTAGTTTAGATTTATTACAATTCAAGGACTTATTTGAACATTGAAATATCTAAATTTATAATTTGATTTGGAGTTAATTTACTTTTGGGCTGGGATTTACCCAGCCTATTATTTACTTAGAATTTACTAAAATTAGCAATTGCTTCTGTGATTTTATCCACAACCTCATCTACAATTATGACTCCCAACTCCCCAGAAGCGCGGGTACGAATACTCAAACTGTTGGTTTCGACTTCCTTCGCACCAACCACCGCCATTACAGGTATTTTATCCTTTTCGGCGTTGCGAATCAACTTACCCAAGCGATCGCCACTGGTATCCACTTCCGCCCGAATACCCAATGCAACCATCTTAGCAGCCACCTCTTTGGTAAAATCTAACTGAAGATCACCGACAGGTAATAACCTGATTTGCACAGGTGCTAACCACAGAGGAAAATCACCCGCGTACTCTTCAATCAAAATCCCAATTAACCGTTCCAAAGAACCAAAGGGGGCGCGGTGAAGCATTACTGGACGTTGACGCGAACCATCTTCAGCTACATATTCCAAATCAAACCGTTCTGGTAAATTATAATCTACCTGCACAGTTCCCAATTGCCATTCCCGTTCTAAAGCATCACTGAAGATAAAATCCAGCTTGGGTCCATAAAAAGCCGCTTCCCCAATTCCTTCAAAATGCTCCATTCCCAATTGTTGCACAGCGCGACGAATTGCCCCTTCCGCTTTATCCCAAACTTCATCAGAACCGATATACTTATCACTAGCTGGGTCACGGAAACTCAATCTAGCTTTAAAATTCTTCAATTGCAGACTTTTGAAAACGCTCAAAATCAAATCTACAACATTGAGAAATTCGCTGTCTAGCTGTTCGGGAGTCACAAACAAGTGAGAATCATCAACAGTAAAACCGCGCACTCTGGTTAAACCACCCAATTCTCCCGACTGTTCATAACGGTAAACTGTGCCAAATTCTGCCAAGCGCATCGGTAATTCCCGATAAGAGCGTAATTCACTCTTGTATATTTGGATGTGGAAGGGGCAGTTCATCGGTTTGAGGACAAAACCCTGTTCTATGGCTCTGGCTTCCTCATCTTCAGCCATTAGAGGAAACATATCTTCCTTGTATTTCTGCCAGTGTCCTGATGTTTTAAATAAATCAACTCTGGCAATATGGGGAGTAACTACAGGTAAATAACCCCGTTTTAATTGTTCTTTTTTGAGGAAGTCTTCTAAAATCGTTCTTAACAAAGTCCCTTTGGGAGTCCACAAAGGTAAACCAGGACCAACTAAATCGGAAAAGATAAATAATCCCAGTTCTTTACCCAGTTTACGATGATCACGGCGCAGGGCTTCTTCTTTGCGGCGTTTATACTCTGCTAATTGTTCGGGAGTTTCCCAAGCGGTGGCATAAATGCGCTGTAATTGAGCTTTTTTTTCATCTCCGCGCCAATAAGCACCCGCAACGCTTTCTAATTCTATAGCTTTGGGATTAATTTCGCTGGTACTTTCGAGGTGAGGTCCAGCGCACAAATCCCACCATTGCTCTCCCAAATGGTAAATTGTGATGGGTTCTTGTTTGATATCTCCGAGAATTTCCAGTTTATAAGGTTCGTTAATGGCTTCAATGCGGCGTTGTGCTTCTTCGCGGCTGACTTCTTCCCGAATTAATGGTAATTTGCGATTAATAATCTTGACCATTTCTTTTTGAATGGTTTTTAAATCCTTATCGCTAAAGGGTTCTGGACTATCAAAGTCATAATAAAACCCATTTTCAATCCAAGGACCAATTGTGACTTGCGCTTTGGGAAACAGCTTTTGTACTGCCATAGCCATGATATGGGAAGCTGTGTGACGAATCTTTTTTAGTGTTTCTGATTCGCTGGTTCGGGGTAAATAGATTTTTTCGACTGGTTGGGTTTCTTGATTTGGGGACATCGGCTGTTAAAATTTTGGCGAAGTGTTAAAAATAAAGTTGACAAAAAATATCTTTACAAAATTAATAATAGTCCACTGGCTATGGTTTTTCCTAATTTAGCCCAACTACAGGCTGCTGGTAAAAGCCATACAAGACAAAATTAAATTCAATCGAGTTGTCAGAGAATAGGGAACAGGGAACAGGGAATAGAAAAATTTTCTTCTTTCTTCTTTCTTCTTTCTTCTTTCTTCTGTTCTCCTGACTCCTGACTCCTGACTCCTGACTTCTTCCTTTAGAGGTATCCAGGTTTACTCCCAAGGAGCTTTACAAAACTATTGCCAAATTTATATAATCATGCTTCAGATACCAAGTTACATATTTTTTAAGTTTTTTTATGTAAAAAGTTATGAACTGATTGTTAAGGATCGTAAATAACGTTAATATAAATAGACAATTAAGAAATATGATTCTCATATATGGGGGACTCAAATCTACCAAACGCTGATTTACTAAAATCAGTCTTAGAACCGCTGTTAGAGGATTTTCAAGATTGGTTTGAGCGATATCGTCAAATTCTGGAAAATGAGAAAATCCAATTCATGAGTGAACAAGAGCAATTTGACTTACTAAAACGAGTTAAAAATGCACAAAATGAACTCAAAACGGCAAGAATGTTGTTTAAGGCAACTGATCAACAAGTCGGACTTGATATGGCAACGGTAATGCCTTGGCATCAATTAGTTACAGAATGTTGGAGTGTGGGAATGCGTTTAGGTCAGTCAAAGGAATAATCAACCTGTTGGCAAGATCTGAATCCAGTGGAAATTGTAAAAATATTAGACAATTCTTAACATTCTTTTCATAAAAAAATAATGTGCCTCGTGTTACCTTAATATCAATATAAGGATTGCACCATATAACATAAGCACATAAGTAAAGAATCTTACATTCTTTCCTACCGTAAATTATTTATTTGCGGAGTTTTAGGTTTTACATAGATAACATTTTTACCCTTTGCTGTTCTGGAGGAAAATTCAATGCTACACCTACTTTATATTTTAGCTTTCACCGTTTTGGCATTTATGGCTGTTGGTAATTTAATTCGCAATCTGATCATGTTCAGTTTTGACAGAGAACGAACTTATTCTAATAATCAATCATCACCAGGTGGCTTTGGTTATTATGCAGCTAGAAGGCAGTATGTCCCCCATCCTGAATTGTTAGATAGTGCAGGTAATATGATTAAAGAACCGCTGTTGGTCATGCGTTCAATTAATGTTGAAGATGCACGGGAACAGTTAGATGCTCTTTATGAATCCTCTCCTAGTCAGAAAATTGATCGCTCAGAAGGAGCATAATTGATAATTTGCAAAATTTTGAACTATATAGAGGTTTGGTAATACTAAACCTCTATAATTGTAGGGGCAACCCCTGTGGTTGCCTAGCCAATGTGGTTCAGCGGAGTCAGGAATTCAAAAAGCAGAAAGAATAATCTCAAACTTAAAAAAGTTGTCGAGTCTCCAATTCCTAATTTTCTAATTTAGCTTAACCGACAGAAGCCCCACGCCTGACCGTAATGGCAGCGTGGGATGAATGGCGCGGGAATTAACGACAGTTTTTCGACCAATGCGATAGCGAGGGAGAAAAACATGGAGGCAATTCACTAATTTTGTGCTATACTGTTTTGTAGTAAATAATTTTCACTCTAATATGCTAAGAGTAGTCAAAGTCAGATTATATCCAGATGTTCAGCAACAGCAGTCATTAGCGCAAGCTTTTGGCAGTTGTCGTTGGTTATGGAATTATTTTCTGAATTTGATGAACCAAACATATCAAGAGACGGGAAAAGGCTTGTCTGGATACGAAGTTAAAAAGATAATTCCTCAGCTAAAGAAAGAGCATGAGTGGTTATCATTGACTTATTCTCAGTGCTTGCAGCAAGTCTGCTTAAATTTGGGAGTTGCATTCAACAACTTCTTTGAAAAAAGAGCTAAATACCCCAGATTTAAATCGAAATATGGCAAGCAATCTATCCAGTATCCTCAAAATGTCAAGGTTTCGGCTTCGCTCAACCTTGACCCTGAGCGTAGTCGAAGGGTCAAGATTACCGACAATCAATTAATCCTCCCAAAAATAGGCAAAGTATCGGCAATCATTCACCGAGAGATTGAAGGGAAAATTAAAACTGTAACCATCACCAAAAGTTGTAGTGAGCAATATTTTGCCGCTATTCTATTTGATGATGGTCAAGAAAAGCCAGAATCAATTGCAGAGGGCAAAGCAATAGGTATTGATCTAGGGCTGACTCATTTTGCAATTACCAGCAATGGTTCTAAGTTTGATAATCCTCGGATACTGAATAAACACGATAAAAACTTAAAAATAAAACAGCAGCAATTATCTAGAAAGCAAAAAGGTTCTAGTAACCGAAATAAAGCTAGAAAGAAAGTTGCTAGAGTTCATAGAAAAATAACTAATTGCAGAGAAGATTTTCTCCATAAACTATCTCGGAGGATAGTTAACGAAAACCAAGTTATTGTGGTAGAAAATCTTCATGTTAAAGGCATGATGCAAAATCACTGTCTAGCCAAGTCTATTCAACAGGTTGGCTGGGAAATGTTTTGTACCATGCTGAAATACAAAGCAGAAAACGAAGGGAAGATTTATCAAGAAGTTGATAGATTCTTTCCTTCATCAAAGACTTGTCATGTATGTCTTAATCAAGTTGGCAGTTTACCGCTTGATATCAGATTTTGGACTTGTGGAAAGTGCCAGGCTACACATGATAGAGATATTAATGCAGCAATAAACCTCAGAGATGAGGGACTACGAATACTTCGACTGCGCTCAGTACAAGTTTTGACCTCTGGAACGGGGGATAAAGCGATGAAGTGTGGTCTTGGGGGTTTCCCCCATGAACAACTTCATCAAGAAGCCTGTCGCCCAGAAGTAAGTCGCAGTCATAGAGGACGAAAGAAATCTACTACTGCGCTTTCTGTTGGACAGGAAGCCGACACTGTACCGTCAGGTCAGTGTGGGTAGTTCACATTCCAAAGCTTTTTTTTGCATTGTTTTGAAAATATTGTAAAACCCATTAGCGCGGGAAGGTGTCAAACTTACATTTAAGCCAGTTTCTTGAATAAAATCAGGAGTAAGTTGGATTATTTCTGTAGGTGTTGATCCATTTAATCCTTCTATTAATAATGCTAATAAGCCCTTAGTTAATTGGGAATCAGAATCACCCTGAAATATGACTTTACCGTCTTCTAATGATGCCGTAACATACACTTGAGAAACACAACCGGGAACTTTATTTTCTGGGAGTTTACCAGATTCAGGAAACTCTTGTAGCTTTTGAGCATACCAAATTAACTGCTCATAGCGTCGTTTTGGTTCTGTAGCGCGTTGAAAGCGGTGGACAATTTTATTTAGTGCAGGTGGTAAGGAATCAAGAGTTGAGGACATGATCAATCCAGGAAATAATTACTCTTATCTTAGCAATTACCAACCCTTTTAGATACCATTCGGATCACAACAAATATCAAAAATTGCTATTAAGTACAGCACTTGTTTACATTGTCAAGTGAAAACAAATGTTAAAATTTGCTACAAAGTAAGCAATGATATAGATTTTTATTAATCAATATTTAGATGATATTGACAAGCATCCGCAAATATCAGGAGTAAATTAGATGTTGACTTCAAGCTTACTAGCTACAGCTACCGCATCTCTAGAATGGAGTCCTAATATTAGCATAATTATGATTGTTGCCAATATCTTCGCTATTGCTGTAGGTAAATTTACGATTGAGCATCCTCATGCTAAACCAGAATTACCAGCACCTCAATTTTTCGGTGGTTTTGGTTTACCTGCGGTACTAGCAACTACTTCCTTTGGGCATATTTTAGGAGCAGGTATCATTTTAGGGCTACACAGTATTGGTAAAATCTAAATTTTACTGATTAAAAATTAGGGAAAGGAATTTATTTTTCTTCTCCCTTTTTTTATAAGGAAGAACGCCGAAAACCCTTGAAAATGTGGCTGACTCAGTCAGCCACATTTGGGCTTTAGACAAGGGATGAAGGCTAGAGGCTTTCCTTTATCCTGCATTGACGTTAATTTGAAAATTTGAAATAATTTCAAATTTTAATCCATATTCGTGATAGAATCAAATTGTCACTAAAGACATAAAAAGCTACCGAGGGACTCTCGGAAAGTTACGCTTGTCAGATATGATTTCGCCCGCCAGGGCAAACGAAATCAGGGCAAGAACCCAAATATTTAAGGCAATGCCTGAAACTGGGATAACTGAGGGATATAGACTGAAACTCTCTATAGAATCTCCGCGTCTTGAGACCGGGGAGTGTCAAGCTATAGAAATTAACTTTGCCTAGGCAGGAGTTAAAATAGGCGATTATGGTTTGTCTAAAGCATTTGATTTAGCCGGTTTAAGTGGACAAACTTTAAACAGGCGTTGTTAGATTGTATGTAAACCATCAAATAAAGAAGTTGTCAGTAACCCAGCCCTAAAGGGACTGAGTTTCCCGCTTACCGCGTGATCTTATGAGTACATTATCAAAAATACAAGAATTACCATCTCAATTGATTACACCAGAAAATTTTCAACCTTATGGACAGGTAATATATGCAAGTAAAGATGGGAAAAATTTTGATCAAGAAGATGCCCAGTTAAATTTACAAAATGGTATTCCTCATTTTTATATTATGCGGTTGCAGAAAAACGGACGGAAATTTCACCAAATTACTCGTCATGTCAAATGTACTCAATGTTTAGGTTCATTGGATAGTAAAGACTGGTTAATGGCAGTTTGTCCAGCTAATAATGATACGAATGCACCTGGATTATCAGAACTTGCAGCTTTTCGGATTCCCGGAAATTGTTTTATTAAATTAGATATGGGAACTTGGCACGCAGGCCCATATTTTGATCATGATTTTGTAGATTTTTACAATTTAGAATTGAGTGATACAAATGTGGTAGATCATTTCACTCATAATTTTCTCAAAAGTCATAATTTAGCCTTTGAGATGATTTAAAATAAGATCCCCGACTTCTTAAACAAGTCAGGGATCTGGATATTTTGGATATGTGTCTATATCCATGAAGTTTGAATAATTCTTTTTAGTGAAGTTTCCTTGACTAATTCAGCAGCTTGGTTAACTTCTAACCATTTTCTTTCCCTTGCGGTAGCTTCTGGCCAATCTTCTAATACTGTTTCCACAGGTAATAAAAATAGATTTACTTGATAGGTATTCCCCCGTTTTCGATATTTATAATTACCTAACTCTTCAGTTGTGACTCTACCGACAACTCCGGCTTCTTCCCATGCCTCCTTCGCTGCTGAATCATGGGGACTCATACCTTTACAAAGTCCCCCTTTAGGAATTACCCAACCTTGACGGCTACGAGTAGTAATTAATAAAACTTCAACTTTTCCGTCGTTGATTCGATAGGGAATAACTCCAGATTGTTGAAAAACTTTGTTGATTTTGCGAGTCATGGTGGTAGATTCCTTCTGAATGAGTATTTTTGATTTTCAATGTGTATTTGTTAATAATGTGCCACTAAGGCAACTTTCAAAATCATTAATCTGATTTTGAGTAATCTTAACTATAAATTCAACAACTTTCCTGAAAAATCCGGAGTATGATTTACCTCACGGTACTTACTTTTATGATTTCATGATCCAAAATACGTTAAAATTCAAGCAGAGTAAGCATTTTCTACTTAAATATCCTCATGCTAGAAACTCTAGAAACCCAAATTTATCAACTTGAGCAATTTGCCAACACCCTTGTTGCGAACCAACTCACCCACCTGAGTTTCGTCAGCATTGCCATTATTTTTGCGGCTGGCTTGCTGACCAGCCTTACGCCCTGTATGCTGTCTATGCTGCCCATTACCATTGGCTATATTGGCGGTTATGAAGCTAAAACTCGCTTACAAGCAGCAGCCCAATCAACTTGGTTTGCGTTGGGATTAGCAACTACATTAGCAGGAATGGGCATCGTCGCAGGTTTAGTTGGTAAAGTCTATGGACAGATAGGAATTGGTTTACCAATTATTGTCAGTATTATAGCTATTATTATGGGACTGAACTTATTAGAAGCATTACCCATCCAATTTCCTTCTTTGAATGAAACAAATTGGATTTCTCAAGACTTACCTCCCGGAGTCCGTTCATACTCTATCGGCTTAACATTTGGGTTAGTTGCTTCCCCCTGTAGCACACCAGTTTTAGCTAGTCTATTAGGTTGGGTTGCTAATACTCAAGATTTAGTTTTAGGTGCGGTTTTACTACTTGCTTATACAGCCGGATATGTAACTCCATTAATTTTAGCAGGTACGTTTACTGCTGCCATTAAAAAACTATTAGAATTGCGCCGTTGGTCTGGTTGGATAAATCCTATTAGCGGTGTATTATTAGTAGGCTTTGGTGTTTTTTCTTTACTTTCTCGGATTCCTATTGGTAGTTTCTAAGCAATGACTTCAGATCAGACAACATCCACAGAATTAAGTTGGTGGTTAATACCGGGGCGTTTTATCCGTCGGGAAGTTTTGCCTGTATTAACTGATTTACGTTTGGCAATTATTCTATTGTTAATTATTGCCTTATTTAGTGTGAGTGGTACGGTAATTGAACAGGGGCAATTGCCTGATTTTTACCAATCTAATTATCCAGAACATCCTGCTTTGTTTGGTTTCCTTTCTTGGAAAGTTATTCAAGTAGTTGGGTTAGATCATGTATATAGAACTTGGTGGTTTTTGAGTTTATTAGTTTTATTTGGAACTAGTTTAACGGCTTGTACTTTTACTCGTCAATTACCAGCCCTCAAAGCTGCTCAAAAGTGGAAATATTACGAAGAACCTCGCAACTTCACAAAATTAGCTTTAAGTGCTGAATTGGAGGGTGTTTCTTTGCCATCAATTACGCCAATTTTGCAGCAAAAAAGTTATCGGATTTTTCAGGAAAAAGATGATATTCTTTATGCCCGCAAAGGTATAATTGGTAAATTGGGACCAATTATTGTCCACATTGGGATTGTCGCTATTTTGCTGGGGGGAATTTGGGGAGCAATGACGGGATTTATGGCTCAAGAAATGATTTCTAGTGGCGATACATTCCAGGTAAAAAATATTGTTGATGCTGGTGCTTGGTCTTCTCAAGATGTGTTGAAAGATTGGTCTGTGCGTGTCAATCGCTTTTGGATTGATTACACACCGACGGGAGGAATTGACCAATTTTATTCAGATATGTCTGTGCTGAATAATGAGGGCAAAGAAGTTAACCATGAGAAGATTTATGTTAACAAACCGCTGCGTTATCATGGTGTGGTTTTCTATCAAACAGATTGGGGAATTTCCAGCGTTCGGGTGAGATTAAATAAAAGCCCAATTTTCCAATTACCAATGGCACAATTAGATACCAAAGGTAAGGGTAGACTTTGGGGAACTTGGATTCCGACTAAACCAGATTTAAGTGAAGGTGTTTCCCTATTAGCCAAAGATTTGCAAGGCATGGTATTAATTTATGATGCTCAAGGTAAATTAATTAATACTGTGCGGGCAGGAATGTCTATCCCTGTAAATGGGGTAAATTTGCAAATTCTTGATGTCATGGGTAGCACGGGTTTACAAATCAAATTTGATCCTGGTATTCCTATTGTTTATACTGGTTTTGCTTTATTAATGTTAGGTGTGGTGATGAGTTATTTTTCCCATTCTCAAATTTGGGCTTTACAAACAGGCAAAACTTTATATATTGGTGGAAAAACTAACCGCGCTCAAGTTGCATTTGAACAAGAAGTTTTGGGAATTTTAGACCAACTTAGTGCCGTTAAAAAGCCCTAAATTTAAGATTCCCGACTTCTTAGAGAAGTCGGGAATCTAAGATATAATTAAGCTGTGGTAAGCATTTCTGACCGCATTTGTGCAATTAATTTATCTAAATTACCTGTATTTAACCGATAACTTAAAGGGTGAACAATTAACCGGGCTGTACTTTCATACAAAGTCGCAATTTCAATTAAACCATTTTCCTTTAAAGTCTTTCCCGTCGAAACTATATCAACAATTGCTTCTGACATTCCCGTAATTGGACCTAATTCCACAGAACCATACAAAGGGACAATTTCTATCGGTAAATCCAAACCTTGAAAATATTCTCGCGCACAATTTACATATTTAGAAGCAACTCGACCATGAGCAGGTAAATCTAACGGGGATTTGTAGGAACTAGCCGCTTTTACAGCTACAGACATTCGACAATATCCAAATTTTAAATCCACTAATTGGGCAACTTGGGGCTGTTTTTCTCTGAGAACATCGTAGCCGACAATTCCCAATTGTGCTTGACCATATTCTACATAAACAGGCACATCTTGCGCTCGCACTAATAAGGCTTTCGCTTGTCCACTAGCATCAGTAATTTGTAATTGGCGGTTTCCTGATTCTAAGAAAGCACTAAAATCTAATCCTACAGATTGTAATATGCGGAGACTAGGTTCAAGTAGTCCCCCTTTTGGTATTGCAACAGTTAACATTCTTTTTTTTGGTATTCTTAATGTGTTTGCAGTTCACTATATTGAGAATATATCTATATTGCCATTAGCAACAGAATGAAAATTTTATTAGTTGATGATGAAGTTGAGCTAACTGACCCTTTAAGTCGTCTCTTGACCCGTGAAGGTTATAGTGTTGATGCTACTTATGATGGGACAAGTGGCAGTAATTTGGCAGAAATAGGCAGTTATGATTTACTGATTTTAGATTGGATGTTACCGGGAAAAACAGGGTTAGATATTTGTCAGGAATTACGCCGTCAAGGTAAAACAACTCCTGTACTATTTCTCACTGCAAAAGATACCCTGGATGACCGTGTACAAGGTTTGGACGCGGGCGCTGATGATTATTTAGTCAAACCTTTTGAATTGCGGGAATTACTGGCAAGAGTCCGGGCTTTGTTACGTCGTACTGGTACAGAATCCTATAGTAGCACCACAGGAAAGCTAGTTGTAGCCGATTTGGAACTTGATATAGAAAATCAAATAGCTTATCGTCATGGGAGAATCATAGAACTCTCTCAAAAAGAAAGTCAATTGTTACAATACTTCATGGAAAATGCTGGACAATTACTGACGCATGGTCAAATTTTGCACCATTTATGGCAAAATGAAGAACAACCTAATAGTAATGTGATTGCGGCTTTAATTCGTCTGTTGCGTCGTAAGGTGGAAGTAGTGGAAAAAACACCAATGATTCACACTGTTTATGGTAAAGGTTATCGTTTTGGTTCGACTGAAATTGAATAAACCAGGACATAAATGATCACAATTTAATTCTGATTGATATACTAAATCTATCCAGAAATATGAACTACTAACTCTCTCACATTATTCTGTTGACGATGTTCCCAAACATAGATTCCTTGCCATGTTCCTAATACCAAATGACCACGATTAATGGGAATTTGTTCGGAGGTATGGGTTAAAACTGTGCGGATATGTCCTGGCATATCGTCTGGTCCTTCAGCATCATGAATGTAATGGTTTTCTTCTGGGACTATTTTGGCCATGAAATTAGCTAAATCAACTAATACATCAGGATCAGCATTTTCTTGAATTACTAAACTAGCTGAGGTGTGACGTAAAAATAAACTACAAAGCCCAGTTTCTATACCAGATTCAGCAACAATAGCTTCAATTTTGGCGGTAATATTGTGAAATGATTTTCCATGGGTGGAAACTCTTAATAGTTTTTGGTAGTGGGTCATAATCCTCATGGTGTAATATCCCCGACTAATTTTTCAATGATATCAATAAATAATGAATCAATGGTAGAAGTAGGGGATCTGAATACTTACAAATAATCTATCACAGCTTTGGCTATTGTTTCATTCCCATCTTTGGTGATAATGTTAGGCTGCTTTGGTGGTTGGGGTGACTGATAAAGAAAATCCCAATCTCCTTGAAAAAATTCCGGTACTGTGAGAATTTGATGATGATTGTAATTAGTAATTCCTGCTAACATAAAAGCAGCTTCGGCAAAATCATCACGAGGTATAGTTACTACTGGTACATCTAAAAGGGTGGCTTCTGAAAATGTCCCATAACCAGGTTTAGAAATAATTCTGCCACAAATTGGCATAAAATCTACAGGACGGTATTGACGATTTGTAACTTTAATTAAGTTAGGTAAATCTGGGGCTGAAGCATCAAAAGTAATAAATTGCCAATCGGGAAATTTGTTGATATTTGTATAGGGAATTGCTTGTAAACCTAAACCCCCAAATGTTAGTAAAATTGTTTTTTCTGGAGGTGTGTTTATTCCCCAATTGGTGCGTAATTTATCAATAGAAAAATAGGGAGAACCACCAGTTAAGCCTACATCTGTAATATTAGTAAATGCTGACATAGGTTCATGGAAAGGCAGACGAAATAAAAGGTCGCATTTTCCATACCAATCACTAATCCAATCAGCAATTTCTGTAAATTCTCCTCCCCAATCTCGATAGATAAAATCCCAACCAAAATTACTAATCATCCAACAGGGGATATTTGTAGCTTCAGCAAATCCGGCAGCGAGAAAAGGAATATCTGCCAAAATGAGATTAACGCGATTTTGACGAATAAAATTAACTTCTGAAGCAATTAAGGATTTGTGATTTTTTTTAATTTCTCGTAGTTTTTCCAAAGTTGCTGATTTATCCATTGTCAAACTATCAACTTGAACAACACCTAAATCAAACGCCCGTGGACGTAAAATAAAATCACCTTCTATATAAGATTCTAGTAACCAGCGAGGTGCAGTAGTAACTAGAATTAATAACGCTTCAGGACATAATTTTTGGATAGTGTTAGCTATGGAAGTTGTGCGGGTAGCATGACCAAAACCGTGATTGGTAATTGCTATATATATAATTGGTCTGTCCATGATTTCAAAAGAAAAAGGTTAAAAAGTATTTGTGTAGGTTAGGTTGATGCAAGAAAACCCAACATTAAAAATCATTTGTTTTGTTGGGTTTTCCCCAAAGCCATTGCTCCGCGTTCACGCAGTGTCCCGCAGGGATACGTTCACGTTCCACAACCCAACCTACTTGATATTGCTGCTATTAATTGGTCAATTTCCGACTCTAAAGTTAGATAATGAACACTCACCCGAATGCAATTAGGATTGGCAATTGTTCGTGTTAAGATATTTTCAGACTCTAGAGATTGCACCAATTTAAAACTAGGTTGATTAGTTACTTGAAAAGAAACTAATCCACTTTCTGGAGGTGAATTCTTTAAACATTTGACATTAGCTAAAGAGTTTAATTTTTGCCAAAGATAATTACTATTTTGGCAAATTTGCTCATATCGTTCCTGTGCTGTTCCCCATTGTTCATGAATTGTAATTGCTTGCTTTAAACCCACATATAATGAAGTTGGTAAAGTGGATACTTCATATCTGCGTCCATCTGGTTGCCAACCCGTCGGTTGGGCTTGATTATTAGTAATTATCCCACTCAAACCAATAAAGGTAGGGTGCAAACTTTCCCTCGTTTCAGGACGCACATATAAACCACCCACACCCGCAGGACCGCATAACCATTTGTGACCAGTAAAGGCATAAAAATCTACCCCCAAAGCAGTTAAATCTAAAGGAATCACACCCACTGATTGAGCCGCATCTATCAATAACAGCGAATTATTACTTCTGCATACTTCGACAATCTTATCAATAGGTAAAACTTGACCAGTATTCCACAAAACATGACTTAAAACTACTAAGCGAGTTTTGGGACGGAGATTTTCAGCAATAATACTGATAGGATCACCTTCATTTAAAGTAGCCATTAAGGGACAAATGGTAACTTCTACCCCAAACCTGCGGGCAATTTCCTGGGCTGTAGCAATTACTCCAGGGTGTTCGCAGTCGGAAAGAAGCAGATGATCACCTGCGTGCCAATCAATCCCCCACATCGCAATATTACAACCTATCGTGACATTACCTGTGAGAGTAATTGTGTCACTTGGTACATTTAATGTAGATGCAATGGCTTCCCGACTGGCTTGTATTTGCGGTGCAATCCAACTATACGCCTCACTCCCAAAAGGACCTATACTTTGAATATGTGCCTGAGATTGGCTAATAGCATCCATAGCCCCTTGAGGCATTGTCCCCTGTCCTCCGTAGTTAAAATAAATTTTATTACTTAAAGCGGGAAATTGTGAGCGATGATGATGTAGGTTATTCATAAAATAGGTTTGCGGTTTTTGATCTAATCTATTGATATATACTTTTATCAACAATTAATCAACATTAACTTTTACATCAAAAACTATGAATTGGTGGCAACGACTCAACAAAAACCCTCTAGCACGAACTGGGGCAATTGTCCTCTTCTCTTTGTATTTAGCAGTGATTGGTGCTGATTTTATCGCTCCTTATAACCCTTATGATTCACAACCGAACGGTTCACTACTTCCACCGACTCAGATTCATTGGGTATCTCAATCAGGGCAGTTTATTGGACCCCACGTATATCCTACAACACAAGGCGATACTAACTTAGAAACCGGGGAAAGAAAAATAATTATAGATCAGACAAAACCTTCACAATTACGATTATTTGTGACTGGGACAAAATATCAATTATTTAACTTGAGTATTTCCCTACCTCCAAAATGGCAGGAAGTCACAATTATCCCTGGTATTTCTTTAAATTGGCATTTGTTTGGTGTTATTGGTGACGCAAAATTGAATATTTTGGGAACAGATGAACAAGGACGCGACCAATTTAGTCGCTTGTTACATGGTGGTCGAATTAGTATGTTTATTGGTATTTTCGGGATTATCATTACCTATCCATTGGCATTGCTTATTGGTGGTATTTCCGGCTATTTTGGCGGAATAATTGATAGTATCATCATGCGTTTAGCAGAAGTCTTGATGACCTTTCCGAGTATTTATTTATTAGTAGCATTATCAAGTATTTTGAGTCCAAAATTAACCAGCACTCAGCGATTTTTATTAATCATTATCATCACTTCTGTAATTAGTTGGGCAGGTTTAGCGAGGATAATTCGCGGACAGGTATTATCAATCAAAGAACTCGAATTTGTGCAAGCAGCAAAGGTAATGGGTGGTAATCCTATTTATATTATTGTTCGTCATGTTTTACCACAAACTGCAACTTACATTATTATTTCTGCTACTTTAACAATTCCTAGTTTTATTGGAGCAGAAGCAGTATTAAGTCTAATTGGTTTAGGTATTCAACAACCAGATCCTTCTTGGGGAAATATGCTTTCTTTAGCTAGTAATGCTTCTATTTTAGTGTTACAACCTTGGCTAATTCTACCACCAGCAATTCTAATTATTATCACCGTTTTATCATTTAATGTATTAGGTGATGGTTTGCGTGATGCTCTTGACCCTCGTAGTGTGCAAAGATGATTATGAGTGGGTTGGGTTAAGCGACAGCGCAACCCAACAAATGTTTTAAGTTTAATAATGTTGGGTTTCCTTGCGTCAACCCAACCTACATAACTAATATCTAATTCTCGGATCTACATAAGCATTAAGAATATCAATCAAAATACTCGCACTCACAACAATTGCCCCGAAAAATACTAACACACCCTGAACTGTAGGATAATCTCGGTCGGAAATAGCTTGATATAAACGATTTGCTAACCCTGGCCAGGAAAATGTCACCTCTGTTAAAATTGCTCCACCTAATAAGGAAGCAAATGTTAATCCTAATACTGTAATTACAGGAATTAAGGCATTCTTTAAAGCATGGGAAACTAAAATCTTATTTTCAGAAATTCCCCGCGCTCTAGCCGCTTCTATATAATCAGCTTTTAAAGTTTGTTTTAAATTAACTCTGACAATGCGTTCAAAAATACCACTTAATAAAATTCCCAAAGTTAAACTTGGTAAAGCTAGATGATGTAAAGATGTAAAAAATTGACTTAAATTCCCACTTAATAAACTATCAATTGTATATAAACCAGTAATATTTGTAGGTGCAGGAAGATTAGGAGGAAACCGATTAGAATTAGGAAACCAACCCAATTGAACTGAGAAAACTAATTGTAATAACATACCTGCCCAAAACATCGGTAGTGCATAGGTAATAATCCCGAATAACCGCCCCCCAATATCAAAAGCAGTTCCCGGACGAGAAGCGGAAATAGTTCCCACTAAAACGCCAACAATCAGCGCCACAGCCATACTCGCAAATGCTAATTCTACGGTTGCTGGAAAATATTGACCAATTATTTCACCTACATTTTGCCCGCGACTGGTTAAAGAAGTTCCTAAATCAAAGTGCAGTAATTTACCTAAATAATTGAGATATTGTAACCAAATCGGTAAGTCCAAACCAAGTTGTTTTCTTAATTCTTCTTTTGCACTTTCTGGCGCTCTTCCTCCTAAAATAGCATCTGCGGGATCTCCTGGCGTAGCTCTAAGTAAAAGAAAAACAATGGTGATAATAGTGAATAGTTGCAATGGCGCAAATAGCAACCGGGAAAAAATGTAATACTGTAATGCTTTAGAACGAGACATATTTATTAATTAAAAATTTAAAATTCACAAAAACCTCGTTCCTTGTCTCTGACAAGGAATGCAGCCTTGAGGCTCTGCCTCATCTAATTAACAAGAGGCAGAGCCTCTAAATGGCATTCCCAGCCGGAGTCTGGGAACGAGAGAATGAGAGAGAAATTACCCGGTATTGATACTACTTTTTAATTGTTTTGTAAATCAGGTTTTGGGTAGGATCAAGATTGACATTGGCTACGCCTTTTTGAGCAAATACAAAATCTTTACTTTGCCATAAAGGGATGTAGGGAACATCAGTTAACACTTGGGTTTGAATGTCGGCAAATATTTTTTTCCGAGTTTCAGGATTTTGTTCTTTACGTTGTTGATCTATGAGTTTATTCATAGCTTCACTATAATAGAATGACCCCTGAGTTTGACTACCGCCGGTTTCGCAACCTTTAGCAACTGAACCTTGTTCACAGGCTAAAAATGGCTGCACGTAGTTGTCTGGATCTAAAAAGTCTGGATACCAATTAGTTAAGGTACTGGGATATAAACCTTTGGAAATTTCTTTATAGAAAGTTGCACCTTCGACGGTTTTAACTTCAAATTGCAAAATACCATCCATTTTAGTATCAGCGAGGGATTTTAAGGTTTGTGCAACTAAACTGCGCGTCATTGAACTTGCAGGATACCAAATTTGCACTTTTGCTGGATTTTCTTTGGAGAAACCAGCAGCGACTAAGGATTTTTTGGCTTCTGCAAATTTACCATCACCATATTTATCTTGAAACAATGGTTGGGAAACATTGAAGGTGGTGGGAATCATGCTGTAAAGCGGATCAGCCTGTGATAATAATACCCGATCATTTAATAATTTACGATCAATTAATGATGCGATCGCTTGTCTCACCTCTACTTGATCTAAAGGTTTTTGATTGCGATTTAAAGTCAGATAAGTAACTACACTACCTTGAGCAGATATAGCTTGCCAATCTCCCTTTTTCGCACTTGCTTCTAAACTCTGAATTTGATCTGGTTGTAAGGATAGATAAGCCACATCTATTGCACCAGTTTTAAAGGCATTAAATAAGTTGACTGGACTGGTTTGAATTTGGACATTTACACCTTTGTTTTCTGGTTTTGTTCCCCAATATTTATCAAATACATCAAACTTTAAGGAATCAGTTCCATATTTGGCTAATTTATAAGCACCAGTCCCCACAAAAATATTCGGTTTAAATTTTCCAGCCCCAATTTCATAGGATTTTGGTGAAACCGCACAGACTCCAGAAAATGCTAACAATGAAGGAAAAGCTGCAAAGGGTTTCTTCAGTTTAATTGTTAATTCATACTCCCCTGTGGCTTTAACTGAAGCTACGGTATCAGAAAGCAGGAAAGACGGTTTACCTTTGTTTTCGATAAAGCGTTGCAGACTAAACTCCATTGCTTTGGCATTGAAGGGAGTATCATCATGAAATACTACTCCTTTGCGAATGGGAATAGTATAAGTTAAACCATCTGCACTCACTTTTGGTAATGCTGTGGCCAATTGTGGTTTAATTTCTGTACTACCTGGTTCATAAGTGTACAGGCGATCGCTCATATTAAATACTAAACTCAAAGATCCCAATTCATACGCATCAGCAGGATCAAGAGTTCTTGGCTTTTCCGTTGTCCCTACGGTAATCCGACCATCACCCGTCCGAGTATTTATAGTATTAGACTGTGGTGTATTTGTTTGCTGTTTAGGAGTACAACTAACAACCAATAATAGACAAAGACAGAACAAAGATAGGAATTTTGTCATCCTACCCCATTGTTTAATTAGCAAGGAACACCAAGTGATCATTATTAAAGTATTTTCAATCAACGGTCAGTCATTATAGCAGGGAAGAGGGAATATTGATCTTTTTCCCATAACTTAATTACATAACTCATAATATACTCAAATTTTTTAACACTATCGCGTAATTCCCCGTCCTCAACTCTTAGTAGATTGGGGATGTAAGCGAGTCATAAACGAAACGTCTGGATAATTAATTTTCAACACAGTTGAAAGAAATTATTCAGACAGTTGAATTTATGACAACTATATTTTATTTATTCCTTTGGGATCAATGTATTTATCTACAAAGCAAGGAGATCCAAGCTCATTGACTGTCCTCAGTGGTTAAATTAGATAATAGTAGTATACTAGAAAAACCAAGGGGGTGATTGATTATGGCATTACGTAGAGCAACTTTCCGACTATATCCAAATAAACAAGTCAGTGAAAAGTTGTCCTACCATCGTCAACTTCATAAAGATTTGTATAATGCTGCTGTATCTAACCGCATTACTTCATATAAAAAGTTTGGTAAATCTGTTTCTTACGTTGAGCAACAGAACTGTTTACCGGATTTCAAAGAAGTCTGGATAGAATATAAAGTCATTAATTCCCAAGCATTACAAGCCACATTAAAACGGGTTGATTTTGCTTTTGGAAGGTTTTTTAAGGGACTAGGGAAGTACCCTAGATTCAAGCCAATTCGTCATTATTCTGGTTGGACTTATCCATCTTTTACGGGTTGGAAAGTACATAGCACAGGGGATAACGGCTATTTAGAATTATCAAAGATTGGTCAGATGCAAATGCGAGGCCAAGCCAGACTTTGGGGGCATCCTAAAGCTTTAGATATCGTTAACCGCAATGGTCAATGGTATGCTTCCATCGTCTTAGAAATTGATGATACTTTGTTAAAGAATAGCCGCAAAACTGATAATGGTGTTATTGCCATTGATTTAGGTTGTAACGATGCAATTGCTTGGACAAATGGTGAAGAAAATGGTTTAGTGACTGCACCTCGGTTTTTCCGAAAAGCAGAACAAAAAAATCAAGAGTTGGGTAAATCAAAACGTCGAAAACGTTCTCCCAATTTCAAAAAGAAAGTTAAGGCTTCTAGAAGGTGGAAGAAAACGCAAAAGTTAGTTAGTAAACTTTCGAGAAAAGTTGCCAACCAACGTCAGAACTTTGTTCACCAAGAAACTACACGAATAATCAGCGGTAATAGCACGGTAGTTACTGAAAAATTAGAAGTCAAAAACATGAGTGCCAAAGCTAAAAGGGGCGATGCCCTGAGCTTGTCGAAGGGTAAACGTAAAAGGCAAAAAGCTGGTCTAAATAAATCAATTCTTGATGTGGGAATGGGGATGATAAAGGATGCCTTAAAAGCTAAGTTATCAGACATTGGTGGCTTATTTGTAGAAGTTCCTACAAAGAAGGTAAAACCATCTCAAACTTGTCCTCAATGTGGAAATCAAGAGAAGAAATCTTTAGACCAACGAACTCACCTTTGCCATAACTGCGGCTATACTCAACAGCGTGATATCGCCGCCGCAGAAGTGATGTTGCTTTGGTACTCAAATAATCTACAGGGGTTAGGAACTAGCCTCTCAGACGTGGATGATTCTAGCTCTACTTCAAACACCAGCAAACGCAAGAATGCTGGAAGTATGAAGCAACTGGGTCAAAAGAAACGTCAAAAATCTCAACTTACTCATGGGGATGTAGAAACCCCATCTTCAACGAAGTAAGATGGGGTAGTTCATTAAGTTATGTATTTGAATTTGGTAATTTTCCTAAATGAAGATGGATTATTCTATTATTAAAAAAATCCTGATCGAAGCATTAAATAAATTATGGTTTTAACAGCTTCTACAATGTTGCCTCTAGGCACGAAAGCACCAGATTTTCATCTACCAGAAGTAGTATCTAGAAAAATAATTTCTCTTGATAATTTTGCCGATAAAAAAGCATTGTTAATCATGTTTATTTGTCGGCACTGCCCATTTGTTAAGCATATTCAACAAGAATTAGCCAGATTAGATCAAGATTACAGCAACAGTGATTTAGGGATTATTGCCATTAGTGCGAATGATGCTCAAAATTATCCCAATGATGCCCCCGAATCATTAAAAGAAATGTGTATAGAATTGGGGTTTGATTTTACCTTCTGTTACGACGAAACTCAAGCAACAGCAAAAGCCTATACGGCAGCCTGTACACCGGATTTCTTTCTATTTGATGGCGACAGAAAACTCGTTTATCGTGGACAATTAGATGATAGTCGTCCTAGTAATAATCAACCTGTTACAGGTAAAGATCTAAGAGCAGCTATTACCGCAGTCTTAAATAATCAACCTGTAATAAGTGAACAAAAGCCCAGTATTGGTTGCAATATCAAATGGAAATCAGGTAATGATCCTAGTTATTAAGGGTAATTGGTGATTGGTGATTGGTAATTGGTAATTGGTAATTGGTGATTGGTGATTGGTGATTGGTGATTGGTAAAACTCTTACCTGTTCCCTGTTCCCTTTAATGCTGAATTTCCAAATTGAGAATATAACGCCCTAATTGGATTTTTCCTGTCCATAATTCGTATTCTAAACGGAGATTCTCTGGAAAAGGATGCCCGCTAAGAGTAAAACTTTTGGTAAAATTACGCAAACGGATAGATTGATGGGGTTGTAATGATTCATTTGGCAACCAGAAACGACTAATGCCATAAACACCTAATTCCCAAAAGTGACGGTAACTGACTTGTGCATTACCTTGCATTGTCATAATTAACCGCCGAGATGAAATTTCCAGCCATAAAATTCTGGGACTGCTAGGAGGAGAAAAATTGTTTTTAGTTGGGTGAATTGTATCTTCTTGATTGAAATAACTGCCTACCTCACAACTAATCAGAGGTGGTGCAGTTAATAGTAAATGAAATTTATCTGTATCCTTTTGAATTAAAGTTCCAGCAGTGTCAACCACAGACCAAATCGGTAAGTCCGTGGAAATCATTGATAAACATACGGGTTTGCGGTGGTGAGTTAGCATGAGAGTGTGAGGGGTTACAAATAAAGAATAAAAGTTGAGCGATTTTCTAAATTGCCAGTTTTGCCTATTATTTAACGTTACGGCTGACGTTTTTGGTGGAAGCAACAAAACACAAGACATTTAAGCAAGATATCTAATAAATAGTAAAACCTGCTTCATCGTTAGCAAATATTTTGATTTGTTAATCTAAACCATTCAATATGGTATTATCTGTCACCTGCTATCTACCGAAAGAAGGATTATAGTTGCCAAAAAGCGGTAGGATACTAAATTGGAAGTGAATAGTGATAAACAAGTCGCTGTTTAGCTTTTATTCTATTCAAAAGTCATTGTATCCTAATGTCAGCTATTGTTATTAATTTAGAAACTCAAGCAAACTCTTCTGATCACTTAATTATTCAGCGCCCTGCCTCTGAATTGTCTTTGCAGGGACGTATCCGAGTCCCTGGAGATAAGTCTATTTCTCATCGCGCTTTGATGTTGGGTGCAATTGCTGAAGGTGAAACTCAAATTCAAGGACTACTGTTAGGTGAAGATCCCCGTAGCACTGCTGCCTGTTTTCGGGCGTTAGGTGCGGAAATTTCCGACTTAAACACAGAATTAGTCAAAGTCAAAGGCATCGGTTTAGGCAATTTTCAAGAGCCTATAAACGTCTTGGATGCGGGTAATTCTGGAACAACGATGCGGTTGATGTTGGGATTGTTAGCATCCCATCCAGGGCGATTTTTCACGGTGACTGGTGATAGTTCTTTGCGATCGCGTCCTATGTCCCGTGTCGTCAAGCCTTTGCAACAAATGGGGGCGCAAATTTGGGGACGCAAAGGCAACACCTTAGCACCTCTAGCCATTCAAGGACAAGCCCTCCAGCCCATTCATTATCATTCTCCCATTGCTTCGGCTCAAGTTAAATCCTGCATTCTCCTCGCGGGTTTAAACACCCAAGGACAAACCACCGTTACTGAACCCGCTTTATCACGGGATCACAGTGAACGAATGTTAAGGGCTTATGGAGCAGAATTAAGTATAGATCCAGACCGAAATAGCGTCACAATTACGGGTGGGGCGAAACTCTACGGACAAACTGTAATTGTCCCTGGTGATATCAGTTCAGCGGCTTTTTGGTTGGTTGCGGGGGCGATCGTTCCTGGTTCAGATTTGGTAGTGGAAAATGTCGGTGTGAATCCTACCCGCACGGGGATTTTAGAAGCATTGGCACTCATGGGGGCAGATATTCAACTAGAGAATCAACGGGAAGTAGCGGGAGAACCTGTGGCTGATATCCGTGTCCGTTCCGGTGGTTTAAAAAGCTGTACCATCGCTGGTGATATCATTCCCAGGTTAATTGATGAAATTCCCATTTTGGCAGTTGCAGCGGCTTTTGCTGAGGGGACAACCATTATTCGGGATGCGGAGGAGTTAAGAGTCAAAGAGAGCGATCGCATTACCGTGATGGCACAACAACTCAATAAAATGGGGGCAAAAATTACCGAACTACCCGATGGTATGGAAATTATCGGCGGTACTCCCTTAGTCGGTGCGGAAGTAGATAGCCATACAGATCATCGTATTGCCATGAGTTTAGCGATCGCAGCCCTTAACGCTACTGGTACAACTACCATTCACCGCGCTGAAGCTGCTGCTATTTCTTATCCCAACTTCACAAACACATTACGGGAAATTTGTCAATAATTTTTAGGGACAGGGAATAGAGGACTGGGGTATAATTAATAAACAACAAATATTCTTAATCAGCATTATGACTACAGTTGCCATTTTACCTATATCAAATGCCAGTGGTGAAAGGTCTTATCGTGCTATTGCTGGAGATAAACAGTCTGTTGGCAAAACTGCCGGTCAAGCTTTAGATGCTTTGACTACACAGTTAGGTGAAGTTGAATTTCGGGCATTATTAATTATTGATAACTTTCATCCCGATCAATTCTTCACTAGCGAGCAACAAGAACGTTTATCCGAACTAATGACTATGTGGAGGATAGCACGAGATCAGGAACAGAAACTTCCGCCAGAAATACAAATTGAGTTAGATAATCTTGTTAATCTGGAACTCAATGCTGCTACAGCTAGAACTGCATCCTTCGCACAACAGTGGAGTCAATGAACCCATTTTATCAACTTGTAGCAGATCGCGCCATAACTAATGAAATCTATAGATGAAATTCGTGAACAACTTAAGTCAGGAAATTTTGAATTTACTCGTCATGGACTAAAACGTTTAGTTGAAAGAAATATCAGTCGCGCGGAAATAATGGAAACAGGAGATAATGCAATTATTATTGAAGATTATCCAGATGATAAATACTCTCCTAGCTGTTTAATTTTAGGATTGACAATTAATAATCGTCCTTTACATTTACAGGTATCAAGACGAGAATCTGATATTTTAACTATTATTACTTTATATGAGCCTGATCAAACTGAATGGATTGATTATTCCCAAAGGAGGTTATGATGGAAAGTTGTCATATTTGTGGTTCAGATAAATTTACTGAAGAATTAGTTAATGAAACTTTTGAATTCAAAGGTAAACTAATTTTAGTAGAGGGTATTCCAGCTAAGGTTTGTTCTCGTTGTGGAGAAATAACCTTTAGTAGTGAAACTGCTGAAAATATTCGTTTAATGTTGAATAGTAATCAAAAATCTCAGAGAAAAATTGAGATTGATGTTTTTGCTTTTTCTGCTTAACTGATAACTTGAATATTCTTGTATCATGATGAAACTGAATCTGATTTCAATGATTATCTTGCTAATTTAGAAAATTATGAAGCTAGATTGGCTAAAGGAGAAATAAAATCATTTCGTTTCTTGTCTCCATGCTTCTTGACGAATGGACTCAGTAGTAATATTTCTATTTTCCCAGATTCCTGCCAAGGAAAAAAAATCTTGCTCATCATCAGATATATTAGTGTTATCTTCTATTACTTCTACAGAGTTAACAAAATCTAAAGCAGAAATAAGTTTTAATAGCATCTGTGCTTTTTCTTTATCAGCAATTTGAATGATTAGTTGTTGCATATCATCATTAATATCTTTATTATATATTTTCCATGTATGTTGTTTGCCAGCACCCCCTGGTTGTCCCCTATATTCAATAATATAGTGACTGAGAATCATTCTCTTTTCAGCTTTATTACGAACATTGTTGTGTAGCCACTCTGCACCCCAAACTTGTTGAGGATAAAGCCTTGATAAAACTTTTAACATTAAAGTTGTATCTAATATATGATCTCCCATACTGATTTTGAACCTCTTGTACTTAATTTTATTGAAATACTTAATTTATCTGGTTGTACAAATTTAACCCTTCACTAAGTCTGAGTATGCCAAAATACCAGTATTTTAATCATTCTGATATAACCGGATTTATACGGTTGTTTTATTACAAAATACTAAGAAAAAAACCGGAAAAGATCCGAAAAAATCGAATAATAGTCAGCTATAATGGTTACAAACTTTACGATGTATAGATTCCATGAATGTAAACGAAGTTGTAACATTTGTTGATAAGATAGTCTTTGAAAAAACTGGAAAGCATTTAGACAACATTCAAACTGCTGTAGTTCAGGGAACATGGGAAAGACGCACCTATGATGATATTGCACAAGAATTTAATGCTACTAAAAATCATGTCGGAGATATAGGCGCTGAATTATGGCAACTTTTATCCAAAGCATTAGGTGAAGATATTAAAAAAACTAATTTTCGTTCTACTTTTGAAAGATTAAATATTGAATCATCTCCACATTCTCTAAATGTTTATCATATACATGGAAATAATAATAGTCTTTATCATCCACAAACAATAAATCAGCCTAATAAACAAAATCAAGAAAGTGATATAAATACTCAATCTAAATTATCTTATCACGATTTAACCCTAGCACCTCAAATCATCAACTTTCATAACAGAGAAACAGAACTACAAACCCTTTTCTATTGGATATTAAATCAAAATGCTCATTTAATCTCAATCTTAGGATTATCCGGTATTGGTAAAACCACACTCGTTAAAAGATTTATAGACTTACATCAACAAAAGTTTGATGCTATAGTTTGGAGAAGTTTAAAATTCCCCCAATCTTTAAATTTATTACTTGATGATTTACTAAAACATCACAAATTAGACTCATTACCAACAATAAATGATAAATTAAAACGATTATTTGATATTTTCACAAATAAAAAATTTTTAATTATCCTTGATGATTTACAAAATATCTTTATTCCTAGTCAATTCGCGGGAAAATATCAACCAGAATATCAAGATTATCAAACCTTATTCAAAATGATTACAGAAACCCAACATCAAAGTAGCGTCATATTAATTAGTCAAGAACAATGTCCAGAAATGGAATGTTTAGATGAAGAACTATATCCTATTAAATCTTTAGAATTATCAGGTTTAGATAATCCAGAAGTTCTCAAAAATACCGGATTAAAAAATAAGGATAGTTGGTTAAAATTAATCAAATTATATCAAGGTAATTTGTTTTATTTAAAAAGTATTAGTATATTAATCCATAAAAATTATGATGATCAAGTTGCTGATTTTTTAGCTGAAAATACTTTACATATTACCAATCAAATGCAGTCTCATTTTTACGAGACATTTCACCACCTATCACCCCAAGAACAACAAATAGTATTAGAACTAAGTAAATTTGAAAACCCTATTTCTAGAGAAGAATTAAGACAAAGTTTAAATTTATCCTCAGTTGATTTTAATAATGGTTTACAATCCTTACAACAACGGTATTTAGTCACGAAAATAAAAGAAGATAGAATTCTGTTTAAATTATCTCCTGTTTTTCAAGAATATGTGAGAAATTCTTGTTAATATGAAAACCTAATAAATCAACTTACTAGTTATCTAGATAAAATCCCTGTATTTATCCTGTTAATCCTTTAATCCTGGACATCCTGATTCAGACAATTACCTAACCAACTGCATTGCTGAATTAAAAAACTGCCGACATAAGCCTTTAGTAATTAAAATGGTTGTTAATAAGTTTGTGACAGCCACCATAAAAATAATTAAAATCTCGTATGATACAGCCTCTAGTGGTGCAACACCAGCTAATAATTGTCCATTGGTAAAAGTTGGTATTGTCACCATACCAATCAACATCATTTGATTCAAAGTCGGCATAATTGCAGCACGAATCGCTTCTTTACGATATGGCTTAATCGCTTGTTCAGGAGTTGCACCTAAACTTAAATGAGTTTCTATTTCCGTGGGAAATTGGTTGATACTACTAACTAAACGTTCTCCGGCTATGGCGGCTGCATTCATGGCATTACCCAGCAAGATGCCAGCTAAGGGAATGATATAACGTGGTTCATACCATCTTTCTGGTTGAATAATTAAAAAATTGGTATAAAGCAATGTTAAGGACGTGCTGACAAAAATCGCACTTCCAGCTAAAGGTAAAACTTGTGGAATTTTTTGACTGATGCGGTTGCGAGTAATAATTACAGTAATTGTCAAAATTATTGCTAAAATTCCCAGTACCGCCCAAACATTGTTAACGGCAAAAATGAAGTCAAAAGTGTATCCTAATACAAGTAGTTGGAGGATAGTTCTACCAGTAGCTACGCTTAAATTTAATTCTAGTCCTAATTGCTCCCACGCCGATATCCCAATGGCAATAGCCATTAACCCTATAGCTAACGCCAAATCTACCATATCCAGTTTGATTAGCTCTGGCATAGTTTCTCTACCTCTTAACAATTAAAAACTTTACGTATTACAGGGAATAGGGAACAGGGAAATCTTTTTAATTCTTCCTTCTTTATCCTGACAACGGACAACTGTACGGGCGAAGCATTTGGAGAACTATTTTTGGCAATGACCGATAATTTATCTTCCAAATGCTTCGCCCCTACTGACAACTGACAACTGACAACTAAAATAAAACCTCATGATTAAAAGTGTAAATTCGATTCCCGCCTTTGATATTAAACAACAATATGCCACCATTGAAACTGAAGTAAGTGCTGCTGTCTTAGCGGTTCTAGCTTCTGGGCGTTATATTGGTGGTCCAGCAATTACAGATTTTGAACAACAGTTTGCAGCTTATAATGGCGTAAGCGAATGCGTAGCTTGTAACTCTGGTACTGATGCCCTATTTTTAGCATTACGCGCTTTAGGAATTGGGGCAGGTGATGAAGTTATTACTACACCCTTTACTTTTTTTGCGACAACAGAAGTTATCAGTGCGGTAGGGGCAATACCAGTATTTGTAGATATTGATGCAACTACCTTTAATTTAGATGTAGAAAAAGTAGCAGCAGCGATTACAGCAAAAACCAAGGCAATTATGCCAGTGCATTTATTTGGACTCCCTGTGGATATGACAGGATTAATGGAGATTGCCAAAGCTCATAATTTAGCAGTAATTGAAGATTGCGCTCAAGCTACCGGTGCAAGTTGGGAAAATCAAAAAGTTGGGAGTATTGGACATATTGGTTGCTTTAGTTTCTACCCTACCAAAAATCTCGGTGGTTGCGGTGATGGTGGGGCAATTACCACAAATGATCCAGCGATCGCTACTCAATTGCGAATTTTGCGGGAACATGGGAGTCAGGTTAGATATATTCATGAAGAAATCGGTGTCAATAGTCGTTTAGATGCTATTCAAGCCGTAATTCTGCAAATCAAACTACGCTATCTCGATCTTTGGAATAACAGACGCAAGCAAATCGCTGATTATTATTACGAACACCTCAGTCAAGTTTCTGATATCATTGTCCCCCAGGAATTTACCTCCGGAGTTGGTGTTTGGAATCAATACACCATTCGCATCTCTGGAGAAAGACGTAATGGTGCAAGTGGTAAATATCGAGATTCCGTAAAAAACCAAATGCAGGAACAGGGTGTTAATTCCATGATTTACTATCCCTTACCTTTGCATTTGCAGCCAGTGTATAAAAATTTAGGTTATCAACCAGGACAATTGCCAGTATCAGAACAAGCAAGTCAAGAAGTTTTATCTTTACCCATGTTCCCCGAATTGGAGCAAGAACAACAAGATAAAGTCATTGATACTTTGAAAAATTGTTTATCTTGAATTTGTCAAAGTGCGAAGAAGCAGGGGGCAGAGGGGCAGGGGAGAATATCTTTACTCTTGCCTCTTGCCTATTGCCTCTTGCCTATTGCCTCTTGCCTATTGCCTCTTACGCAAATGTGCGAATATTTGCAGTCGCTAAAGCTTCTACTAAACTCCGCACGGCAGCAATCATAGCGATTTCGCTGTTGAGTTGGTTGATAGCCGAACCGACACCAACACCAGATGCACCAGCAGCGATCGCTAAAGGTGCAGTAACATTAGAAATACCAGAAGCACACAGTACAGGTACAGAAACCGCACGGGCAATTTCATAAGCAGCGGCTAAAGTGGGAGCAGCCTTTTCAATTAAACCCAAAGTACCGGGGTGAATGGGATTGCTGCTAGTACCACCTTCAGTTTGAATAATATCAGCACCAGCTTTCACCAAATCTTCAGCCAGTTGTACCTGTTGGTCTAAGGTGAGAATATGGGGAACAGTCACAGATAGGGTAATTTCTGGCAGCAAGGCACGGGTTTGGCGAGTTAGTTCCAAAACCTCAGCAGCTTCAAATCTGCGTCCTTGGGCGTAGAAAGAATCGAAATTACCAATTTCAATCAAATCCGCACCAGCAGCCACAGCAGTGACAAACTTTTCTGGTTCAACCGCAGATACACAAATAGGTAACTTAGTCAAGCTTTTCGCCAATCTTACCAAATCCACATCAGCAGCAATATCCACAAAAGTCGCACCACCCAAATCAGCCGCTTTTACAGTTGCAGCCACACTAGCAGCATTGAAATTATTCAAACCGCTAATTACCTTTAGTACAGGATGAGCAAATGCCCGGTTGAGGTTAGGATACATAGTCATAATTTTTCTTTTGCAGCTTATTTCAGTAGGAATATTTTTACACTAAATATAGCAATATTTAATTTTGAAAAAAATTCAGTCCACTTCACTCCAGTAATTTCCTCAATTAGATAGTAGTGAAGTGTCTGTAATTATGGATACTAACGGCAGATGTGTTTTTAATGACCTGACACCAATAATTTATATTTTGCCTGTACTTGGAATCAAATAAAACTTCGACATTTACTTATCTTAAACAGCAACTTTTTCCTCAAGGGGCTTAAAAGTCTTTTTCGTCGCACCGCAAATAGGACAATTCCAATCATCAGGAATATCTGCAAACGCTGTACCTGGTGCAATTCCCGAATCAGGATCACCAGTAACCGGATCGTAAATCATACTGCATTGTCTACAAATCCATTTTTGCGTTTGCGGATCTTCACTGACAACTCTAGTGACAGCTTCTCCACCGTTTAATACTTCTAAGGCTTCAGTGTAGCGATCTGCGTGATGATTTTCAATGAATTTAAGTAATCCAAAACGATGGGCTGCGGTGCGAAATGTGTTAGCATGATCACTAGATTCTCGAGCTTGTTGGAGAAATTCTGCCGCTGCGGGATGATCTCGATCAGTTTGGGCAGCAGCAGCGAATTCAGGATACATTGTTGTATATTCATAGGTTTCACCTGCGATCGCTAAAGACAAACAACGAGAGATAATTTCCCGTTTTTGTGCATCAGTTAAAACCGCTGCGTCTTTAACTACAAGTTCTGGATGTAATAATTCAAAATGTGCAAAAGCGTGTTCAGTTTCTTGATCTGCTGTTTCTTTAAAAAGTTTCGCTAAATCGGAAAAACCCAGTTTACGTGCTACTGCTGCAAAAAATAGGTATTTACGATTTGCCATTGATTCTCCACCAAAGGCTGATTCTAAATTTTGTAGTGTAGTAAAATTGGACAAATCCATAATTGGTGAATCTCTATGAGAGGTTATTGCATTATATTAAAACATATACTTTAAAATTTGGTTAAAATGATTACTAACGAATTACCAAAATGCGTCGAGATTATTGCCAAACAACGGCAGTTTTTCCAAACTGGTAAAACGAAAAATGTTACTTTTCGGATTGCACAACTCAAAATCCTCAAACAATTAGTAATTGAGAATAAAACAGCAATTATTCAAGCATTAAAAGCCGATTTACGTAAACCAGAATTTGAGAGTTACGCTACAGAAATCGGTGTGAATAAAGAAATTGATTATGCTCTCAAACATATCAATACTTGGACAAAACCCAAAAAAGCAGCCGTTCCTTTAGACTTATTTCCATACTCGGCTAAAATATATCCAGAACCGTTAGGAGTAATTTTAATTATTAGTCCTTGGAATTATCCCTTTCAGTTAATTATCTCACCTTTGGTTGGGGCGATTGCTTCGGGAAATTGTACCATCATTAAACCTTCAGAACTTGCGCCTCATACTTCCAATTTAATCACAGAACTTATTCATAAATACTTTGATCCAGAATATATTACAGTTGTCCCTGGAGCAGTCGAAACTAGTCAACAGTTACTAGCAGAAAAATTTGATCACATCTTATTTACGGGTGGGACAGCCATTGGTAAAATTGTCATGGAAGCTGCTGCAAAACATCTCACTCCAGTGACTTTGGAATTGGGGGGAAAAAGTCCTTGTATCATTGATACAGATATCAATCTAGAACATACCGCCAAACGCATTATCTGGGGTAAATTTATTAATGCTGGACAAACTTGTATTGCCCCGGATTATTTGTTGGTAGATGCTAAAATTAAACCAAATTTAGTTAATGCTTTGCAAAAATGTCTCAAAGAATTTTATGGAGAAAATCCGGCTAATAGTCCCGATTATGCCAGAATTATTCATCAAAAACATTTTGACAGATTAGCTAATTTACTCAAATGTGGTAAGGTGATTATTGGTGGTGAAACTAACCGTGAAGAACTTTATATTGCTCCCACTTTGTTAGAAAATGTTTCTTTAGAAGATGCAGTTATGCAAGAGGAGATATTCGGGCCAATTTTACCAATCATTGAATATACAGATATCAATGAAGCTATTACCTTAATTAACTCTAGACCAAAACCCCTGGCTTTATATTTATTTTCCCAAAACAAAAACCTGCAAAACCGCATTTTACAGGAAACATCATCTGGGGGAGTATGTATTAATGACACAGTAATGCAGGTTGCTGTTTCTTCTTTACCATTTGGGGGTGTGGGTGATAGTGGGATGGGTAGCTATCACGGTAAAGCTGGTTTTGACACTTTTTCTCATGACAAAAGTGTCTTGCAAAACTCATTTCGTTTAGATATAAATTGGCGATACGCACCCTATCAAGGTAAATTATCGCTATTGAAAAAA
This sequence comes from Dolichospermum sp. UHCC 0315A, assembly GCF_008121535.1. Taxonomy (GTDB): domain Bacteria; phylum Cyanobacteriota; class Cyanobacteriia; order Cyanobacteriales; family Nostocaceae; genus Dolichospermum; species Dolichospermum lemmermannii. The sequence goes on along the minus strand of NZ_CP043056.1, from coordinate 2,930,832 downwards.
ATTATTGGCATTTAAAATTCCAGGAATCACAGAGTCAGAATTTAACTTGAGGATTTTCTAGGAATCCCAATCTATACTTCAATACCTTAGCCAAATTGAAAAAAGCCTTGATTCGTAGGTATTGATACAAAAAATGGCTTAATTGTTTGATTCTCCAGGTAGGGGTAAAGCGCAGTGCTAAACCCTTACACATTTAGGTTTTTAGTAATCTTGTAAAAATTCAAATCTCAGCCGTCACGAGTATAAATTTATTCTAACTCCTGAATTGGAGACTACTGAATTCTTCTTTAAGATTCTTCTGTTTCTTCTTCCTCAGTCGTTGGATAGACGAATTTAGAACGGCCACTCAAAATGGATTTACCAAGGGAAAGAGCTTTTTGCGCTTCAACAACAGCCTTGTGTCTCCAGGTAGCGCGACGTTTATCTCGTTTAGATTTTGATGTTTTCTTCTTAGGAACAGCCATGACAGCGGTATATCGTGATTCTTGACAACCTTCCTATTGTAAGCGATCAATTGACATTATGGGACTATTAAAAGAACTGTTATCCAAATCATCGCTAAAGATTAAGGACTGGAATGCTTGTCATCTATTGATCAAAGAACAGTAACAAGCGGGCTGTTTTGAAGTAAATTGCCCGCTTGTTGGGGATCAGGAAGTTTTTTCCATTGAGGACGACTGACTTTTAATGATAAGATTGGTGCGATCGCTTTCGTCATTAACCACAAAGGAACTGCTAAGAACAGCCAAACTCCACTATGAATAATTCGGATTTTTTTGCCAACTTGGCTGATAATTGAAACGAGGATCACTGAAAATGGTTGTTTCGTATAAATCCTGAACATAAACTTGTAGCTCCTGATTGACACTCTGCGGTCTAAAGACACGCAGATTCTTTAAGACTTGCTTAAAAAGGATAGTCAATTATCCTCCTAGACGCTCAAGGCAACTACCAGTACGACAGGTATTGCAATTGCGCTTACTTTTGATTTTTTTTGCTGCTTTTGTGAGTCCATCAATTTTTAATGTTAAACGCTCCATGATTTACCATTGCTTGTTTACCCAGGCTACAGCTATGCCGAGACGAGATAAATCAGGGGTTTCTCCTTAATAAAACACTTCTTTGCGCTGATGGTTATTCCTACTTGCTAATTAATTCTATCATGTCACCGCGAATAAATTCGCCGTTGGCACTTCCTCCACGCATCTATTGCCAAGTGGCTTCCGTGCCTTTCGTTCTATTTGGTGATCGATCATGGAAATCGAGTGCAAGTATTTTACGATTATTTATGTTGTATAAACTACAACTAATTTCATCGAGAGGTGAAGATTAACTAAACTATTAAGATGTAAGTTAGCTTTGTGGTGAAAGCCCCGTGCTAACAGCAATTTCAGGCAAACAACAAACAACCGATAAAGAGCGGGATGGTAAATTACTGGGCGATCGCCATCGGCATTAATCAATATCAATCGTTTCAACCTCTCAGTTGCGCTCAAGCCGATGCTGAGGCAATTAAGGATTTTTTGGTGACACAAGCAGGTTTTCTTCCCGAAAAATGCCTGTTAATGACAAATACTTCACCCCCCATAGGAGAGCAATCCTCCTATCCGACAAAGGAAAACATCCTCTCGTTGCTAGAAGAATTAGCAGCCACATTCTGGCAGCCAGAGGACTGTCTATGGTTATTTTTTAGCGGCTACGGGGTTAACCACAAAGAACAAGATTATTTAATGCCAGTCGCAGGGAATCCTGATCAAGTTCCCGAAACCGGGATAGAAGTGCGATCGCTCTTACAGAGTCTACAAGTTACCGGACTCAATATCTTACTCATCTTTGATATTAACCGCGCTTTTGGAACTCAAGCCGATGCACCCGTAGGACAAGAAATCATCGAACTAGCCCAAGAACTGCAAATGGGGGCAATTATTTCCTGTCAACCTGAAGAATTTTCCCATGAAAGCACAGAATTAGGTCATGGTTTCTTCACAGCAGCATTATTAGAAGCCTTGGGTTCTGCAAAAGGCTACAACTTTGCCGATTTAGCCGCTTATCTGACTTATCTTACTCCCAAACTTTGTCAACACCACTGGCGACCAGTCCAAAATCCCATGACTGTGATTCCCACGACCCAGCCAGCTATTTTACCCACGTTGACATTAGATGAAAACTCAGAAGCACTAATTTTCCCAGCAGAAAGTTTTGCTATCACCCGGACTGCACCTCCTCTAGAAAATAGTCCCTCTAGCGCCACAGATAAGGCTTGGTGGACAGAGAATGCCTCAGTAGAGACTACTTTAAGCCAAATAAAGACCGGGGGAAATTTAGCACCTCCACCAGCCTCAGAGTCACTTATTAGCAGCAATTACACCTTAGCAACTTCCCCAGCATCCAAGCCGGGGGGCAGATTTATTCCCGCTCTCTCCACAGCTAACACCTATCCTTCATCCCAGTCTGAGCTACCAATTTGGCAACAGTTTATTATTTGGGGTGGCGGTACTATGGTGGTAGTAGGTTTAATTGCTACATTTTTACTCCGTAATCATGAGAGTTTCCGGTTTAAAAATTTCTCAAAAACAGTATCTAATCATCGGACTAGCAAACTTCCACTTCCCCAAATATTTCCCACTCCTCAAAATCCTAGTACAGCCCAAATCAATTCAAATACAGACTCTCATCAACGTAATCAAGCTATTTCCGACCTAGAAAAAATGTCTCTTGTCCCTACTCAACCGAGTAATTTAAGTATTGCGATCGCTAAAGCCCAAAGAACTCCAGCGGACGCACCACTATACGCCAAAGCTCAGGAGAATATTCAGGTTTGGTGTCAAATGATTTTAGAGTTGGCACAAGCACAAGCCAAACAAGGAAAATATGAAAATGCGATAGCAACTGCCCAGTTAATTACCAAAAAAGAGCCGCTTCATACCCAAGCCCAAACTGTCATTCAAAAATGGCAACTAGAAGCCAAGCAATATGTAAGCAATAAAACTCTCTTAGATGCAGCTACAGCTTTGATCATTCCTGAACAAGCATCTACATATAATCGCGCTATCGAAGTAGCCAAAAAAATCCAAAAAGGACAACCTGGGTTTGAAATTGCCCAAACGTCAATTAATCAGTGGAGTGAAAAAATTTTAGATTTAGCCAAAATCCGCGCCACTCAAGGAGATTTCAATGCCGCTGTCGCCACTGCTATATTAGTCCCAAAAGTGACGATTGCTTATGAAGATGCTCAGGATGCTATCCAAAAATGGCAACAGCAAAAGAATTAGTCAGTTGTTCGTTGTCAGTTGTCAGTTGTCAGTTGTCAGTTGTTCGTTGTCAGTTGTAAAACTACTACCTATTACCCATTACCTATTACCCATTACCCATTACCCATTACCCATTACCCATTACCCATTACCCATTACCCATTACCCATTACCCATTACCCATTACCCATTACCCATTACCCATTACCCATTACCTATTAGCAATATTGGGAAATATCTTCGCCACAGGTATCAGCTAGATAGCACATCGCTTTAAATCGCAAACCTACTACTTCTTCGTATAAAGGATTAAGTTTACACATTGGCGGAATGTGAAACAGTGTTTTCCCAAATACTTTGACATCACGCTCAAATGGACACTGAGCCGGAATGTATTTACACAAACGATGAGCTAATAGGCGATCGCTTACTTGGATGTTATCTAGCCAATTACGCACAGGACGCAAAAAGTCCCAAATAGGCTGGGCTGCAACATGGTGCAATGGATTAACATTAGCTGCACTAGCCTCTACTGGATTTATAGAAATCCAACTTGCTAAAAAAATATTTTTGCTGGTATTTTTAGATACTTTCACAGTAATTCCTCTTTTCTTATGAGGGTATTCACTTGACTAATGAATATAGAGTATGACAAGAACCTGAAGCACAGAACAGGAAGGAAATTCTGTAAGAGGTGTAATTAACTGCTTCCTCTGATTGAATCTATATGTTAATACGTCAATCTGACCATAATTTCCCAAAAAGCAATACTGTACTTGTTCAATCTTATTAGTAACTTGGCACAGTTAAAATTCTAATAAAGACATCTGCCTTTAGTTGTGATTTCTTTTAACTGCAACAAAACTTATTATAGCAATAATTATCAATAATTAAGATTAAGAAAAATATTCTTACATAGCTAAATCTAGTCCGTGATTTTTACTAAATTCGTCATTTATAGTACCTTTTCCTTAACCTATCTAAGTATTGGTGTTGCTATTGAGCTTTACTTGTAGTCCTCTGAGCTTATTGATAGTCCTTACTTTTGGCTGTGGCATCCTCTCTGCCTACTTTCTCAATGACACCATAGCCCTAATTTTTACACCCCTCGCTTTAAGTCTAACTCTATCTTTAGGCTTAAATCCCATTCCCTACTTATTAGCTATAACCGGTGCGACTAACATTGGTTCTGTTACTACACTCAGCGGTAATCCTCAAAATAACTCTCAAACAAAAACGCAAAGATGCCAAAAAACACCTTTGCGCCTTTGCTCCTTAGCGTCTCTGCGCGAAATAATTCTTTAAGAAGCAACCGCAGTAGAACGAGTGCGTCGTCTTCTACCATCAGAAACCTTAGCAGCAGGTTCTTCAGGGACTTGCATCAACAACGTCAGAGAAGGTTGACATTGCAACTCTCTCCGCATAGAACGAGCCAATTCACGCTCTAATGTTTCCTGCAAACCACCCCAATCTGTATCAGCGGGTTGTCCTTCAACAGGTGAAAACTCTGACCAACGGACGCTGAGAATTTCTTCAATGCGTTGTTGTACCCATTTTTGCAACAGCGATCGCTCGATACTTGTCACCACACCCTGCATGAGAAGTTCTGGTTTAGCCATCAGCTTACCACTCCAATCAATAGCAGCAGCAATAGTCACAGTCCCTTCAGAAGCCATGCGTTGGCGTTCTTGCAACACTTTAGAACTAACCATACCAGAACTCGAAGTATCCACCAATTCAATCCCTGCTGGCACTTTCCCAGCAACGCGGATAGAATGTTCTGTCAACTCAATGACATCCCCATTTTCGATAATGATCATATTTTCTGCCGGAATGCCCATACTTTGAGCAGTTTCCGAATGCTTGACTAACATCCGATGTTCACCGTGAAATGGCACAAAGAACTTGGGACGAGTTAAAGCAATCATCAGCTTTTGTTCTTCCTGACAACCGTGGCCAGAAACGTGAATCCCCTTATCCCGTCCATAGACCACTTTTGCCCCCTGAATCATCAATTTATCAATGGTATTAACCACCGCAATTGTATTACCAGGAATGGGGTTAGCAGAGAATAAAACCGTATCTCCTTGGCGAATTTTGATATGGGGGTGTTCTTTATTAGCAATTCTTGTCATTGCTGCCATTCTTTCACCCTGAGAGCCAGTAGTTAAAATCAGCACTCTTTCATCTGCCATTCCCCGCACAGTATGCAACGGTTGGAACAGGCTATCTTCACATTTGATATAACCTAAATTGCGGGCATGGGCGATTAAATTCAGCATGGAACGCCCAACAATCGTCACTACACGATTATGTTTTCTTGCTAGTTGCAAAATCATGTTAATGCGATGGACGCTAGAAGAAAAGGTCGTGATAAATAAGCGTCCAGTTGCGTGGGAAAATTCTCGGTCAAGGTTAGGAAAAACAGCCCGTTCAGAAGGTGTAAATCCTGGCAATTCTGCGTTAGTGGAATCACTCAATAAGCAAAGTACGCCTTTTTCACCATGTTCTGCCAGACGTTGTAAGTCGAACTTCTCACCATCTACGGGAGTATGATCAATTTTAAAATCTCCGGTGTGGATAACTACGCCTATTGGTGTATGAATAGCAACAGTGAAGCTATCAGCAATGGAGTGGGTGTTACGGATATATTCAACTAAGAAATGTTTGCCAATTCGCACCATGTCACGGGGCATAACTGTTCTTAATTCTGTGCGATCTTTTACCCCAGCTTCTTCCAATTTACCCTCTAGCATTGCCATTGCTAGTCTTGGTCCATGAATCACTGGAATATCAAATTGCTTCAAGTGAAAAGCAATTCCCCCAATATGGTCTTCATGACCATGCGTGACGATCATCCCTTTAATTTTGTGGCGATTTTCTCGGAGATAAGTTGTGTCAGGTAATACAATATTTACCCCGTGCATGGCTTCTGTGGGAAATGCCAATCCTGCGTCTAAAAGGACAATTTCGTCTTCATACTCGAAAACGCAGGTATTTTTACCTATTTCGTGTAAACCGCCCAAAGGAATAATTTTGAGAGCGGAATTAGCTTCGTTTTTAACCATTTTGTCCTGGATATTTTTGTTAGTTGTGAATCAGTTGATAGTTCGGTTTCTGGGATGAAAGAAAAGACCAAATTTCTGTTTAAATTCAGTTTTTGATGGAGTCCTATTCAATTTTGTTTACCGAAAACGGACTTAAAACTGAATGATTTTTATATGATTCAGTTGTAGCACAGGTGTTTAAATTGCAATAAAGTAACAATTTGTACACATTATTTATAAATCACTCACCTATTGTGGTTGGGATTAAATTCAGTTTTTGCATGACTGACTCTAATTTTTTAGATACATCTGTATCAGCGTCACACAGGGGTAGACGAGTTGAACCTACTTCCCAACCTTGCAGTTTTAGTGCTTCTTTGACAGGAATGGGATTGGTAGTTAAAAATAAAGCTTTAAACAATGGGAACAGTTGCAGATGAATGTCGGTAGCAATTTGAGTTTTTCCCACTTTCCATGCTTGAATCATTTCTTGGATTTGATTACCCACCAAATGAGAAGCTACACTGACTATACCTTGAGAGCCGATCGCTAACATGGGCAGGGTTAAAGAATCATCTCCAGCGTAAATCTCAAATTCTTTTGGTGTCAAGCGACGGATTTCACTCACTTGATCTAAGTTACCACTGGCTTCTTTAATGGCAACAATGTTATTAATTTCTGCTAACTTGACCACTGTTTCTGAACTGAGGTTTTGACCTGTGCGTCCAGGAACGTTATATAACATCATTGGCAGGTCGGGACAGCATTGTGCTATTGCCTGGAAATGTCGATATAATCCAGCTTGTGGCGGTTTGTTGTAGTAGGGAACTACTTGTAAAGAACCATGTACTCCTATCTTAGCGGCTTTTTGGGTGGCAGCGATCGCTTCTTTGGTGTCATTAGAACCACATCCAGCCATTACTTTAGCTTTACCTGCTACAGTTTGCAATACCTCAGCAAATAATTGGTATTCTTCCTCCCAAGTCAGGGTTGGGGATTCCCCTGTTGTTCCACACACCACCAATGTATCTGTACCGTTGTTAACTAGATAATCTGCTAGTTTGGCAACTACATCATAATTAATACTACCGTCTGCTTTAAACGGCGTAATCATAGCGGTTACAACTGTTCCAAAATCTCCCACACTCTTTTCTCTCCTAATTTGTTAGTTGTTAGTTGTCAGTAGGGGCGAAGCATTTGGAAGATAAATTATCAGTCATTGCCAAAAATAGTTCTCCAAATGCTTCGCCCGTACAGTTGTCGGTTGTCAGTAGGGGCGAAGCATTTGGAAGATAAATTATCGGTCATTGCCAAAAATAGTTCTCCAAATGCTTCGCCCGTACAGTTGTCGGTTGTCAGTAGGGGCGAAGCATTTGGAAGATAAATTATCGGTCATTGCCAAAAATAGTTCTCCAAATGCTTCGCCCGTACAGTTGTCGGTTGTCAGTTATTAATTAATGGTGACAAATGACTGAATTTAAACTTATACTGTAGTCAATTTTAGTAAATTTTTTTCTACTAATAATTCGGCAATTTGCACTGCATTTAAAGCTGCACCTTTACGAATTTGATCGCCACATAGCCACAATTCTAAACCGCAAGCATGAGAAATATCCTGACGAATTCTGCCTACTAAAACTTCATCTTTACCACTGGCATCTATGGGCATAGGGAAATAATTTGCTTGCCAATCTTCCACTAATTTAACACCAGGTGATTTTCTTAAAATTTCTCTGGCCTCATCTGGATCAAAAGGTGTTTCAAACTCTAGATTAATCGCCTCAGAATGGGCGCGGAGGACGGGAACCCGTACACAAGTCGCGGTAATTCTGATTTCTTGACTACCAAAGATTTTGCGGGTTTCGTTCACCATTTTCATTTCTTCCTCACAATATCCCCAAGCTGTCATCGGAGAATTATGGGTAAATAAATTAAATGCCAATGGGTAAGGTAAAACTTCCGCTACAGGTTGCTTTCCTTGTAGTATAGCGTCACTTTGGATTTTTACTTCCTCCATGGCCTGAGCACCAGCACCACTAGCAGATTGATAGGTAGCAGCTACAATCCTTTTAACTGGTTTGACTTGATGTAAAGGCCACACTGCCAAGGACATAAGAATCGTTGTACAGTTGGGATTGGCAATAATTCCTTTGTGAGTAAATGCGGCTTGGGGATTTACTTCTGGAACTACCAAGGGGACATCCGGGTTCATCCGAAAGGCACTGGAATTATCAATTACCACTGCTCCTTTTTGCACAGCTATCCCAGCCCATGTTTTGGAGATGCTACCTCCAGCACTAGCTAAGACTATATCTATATTTTCTAAACTGCGATCGCTCACAGCTTCAACTGGGATATCTTCCCCTTTGAATCTGAGTGTTTTTCCCGCACTGCGTTCTGATGCCAACAATTTTAAATCAGCTAGGGGAAAATTTCGACTTTCTAGTAATTCCAGCAACTCCGTACCTACAGCACCAGTTGCACCCAAAATAGCTACACGATAGGACTTAGACAAACTCGACTCCTCCTTTAAGAGGTAATTAGCACTTTTTTTTCGGACAACTTAAAAATTAAATGTTTCTGTCGTTCCGCTCAACAGCAGATTTTAAATAGTAAAATTTGCATATTTTTGTGATTATATCTCAGTTTTTGATGGTTATTAAGGAATTTGAAAGTTTGTTATTCATATGGCAAAATTAACTGATACCATGGTTTACAGCAATTTAAGTTATAGCGATCAAATATAGTTATATACTATCGTATAATATTCTATTATACGGCAAACTGCAAAAAAAAAGAAAAAGAAGCGCGATTAATATTTTAGGTATTTTTAAGAAGCCCGATCTGTAAAGTTATGTTACCGGAGTTAAGGCTACCATTGAAGAATACCATAAAGTGTTTTGTCCCTGACTTTTGGCAGTATACTGGATATCTCCCTAAGGAGATTCATAAGCATTTTTAGCTGAATGATAGCTAGTCAGTGGATAATTACGTCTTGAAGACAGCGTGTAAGCTGAAGTCGGGATAACTGAATCCCCATTGGTGTCAAATTAACGCAAAACCCCATCCGGCAAGGAACTCAAGCTCCTTGCTAATAATAAAAGTTATCTTTTGATGACTAAACACTAGGCAAATTTATTAGTCCGTTTTAACGGACTTGAGCTATGAGACAGGGAATTTATTCCCTGACGGTTGTGGAAGGCAACAGATAAGCCATTTTTAGTTTAAGTTGACACCAATGCCCAATCCCATACCCCCGTTGAAGTAAGAAGTAAATGTCTAGACTTGTCTAGTATTTAGATAGCAGATTAAAATACCAGAAAACAAGAAATAAAGCATGAAAGTTACCCAGGAAAAACTCCCCGCTAGTCAAATTGGTTTAGAAATAGAAATTACATCGGAAATTACCACACAAAAATACGAGCAAGTCCTGAGAAATTTAACTAAGACCGTAAATATTCCTGGGTTTCGTAAAGGCAAAGTACCCCGGCAAATATTAATACAACGTATCGGTACTACTCGCGTTAAGGCAACTGCCCTAGAAGAAATCATTCAAGAAGGGATTGAGCAAGCAATTAAACAAGAAGCAATTACCGCTCTTGGTCAGCCCCAATTACGCTCTTCCTTTGATGATTTGATTAATAGTTATGAACCAGGAAAACCCCTGACTTTTGCGGTGGCTGTGGATGTAATTCCAGAAATCAAGTTAAACCAATACACTGGTTTAGAAGCCAAAGCGGAGGAAATTAAATATGATCCTACCCAGGTAGATACCGTTATTGAAGCCCAAAGAGAAAAGTTAGGAACTTTAGTCCCTGTAGAAGGACGGGCTACGGAAATCGGTGATATGGCAGTAATTGACTTTAAGGGTGTAATTGCTAAAACTCAAGGTGATGATCCTGACAGTGAACCCAAACCAATTCCTGGTGGAGAAGGAACTGATTTTCAAGTTGAGTTACAAGAAGATAAGTTTATTCCCGGTTTTGTGTTGGGGATAGTGGGTATGAACCCTGGGGAAACAAAAGAGGTATCTGCTCAATTCCCAGATCCTTATGGTAACGAAGAATTATCTGGTAAAGCGGCTCTGTTTACCATCACGCTTAAAGAAATTAAAGTTAAAGAATTGCCAGAGTTGGATGACGATTTTGCTCAAGAAGTCAGTGACTTTGAGACATTAGAGGAATTGCGGGCATCATTGACCCAGCGGTATGAAAAAGAAGCGGCAGATAAAACCAGAAATAATCAGCAAGAAGCTTTATTAACAGAATTGCTTAATCATGTCGAAATAGACTTGCCAACAACATTAATTGATCAAGAAGTTGATGCTATGCTGTCACAAACAGCAATGAAGTTGTCTGAGCAGGGAATAGATGTGAAAAAGCTATTTACCCAGGAAATTATTCCCCAATTACGGGATAGATCCAAACCTGAAGCTATAGAACGTCTTAAACGGACTCTATCTTTGCAAGAAATTGGTAAACGCGAATCTATTGAAGTTGCAGCCGCAGAAGTGGAAGCTAGAGTCACAGAATTGCTGACAGAGTATGCTGATCAAGATTTGGATGAAAAGAGATTACGTGGAGTTGTTCAAGAAGAACTTCTCACCACAAAGATTGTTGATTGGTTACTAGAACGTTCTTCTGTGGAACTAGTAGCAGAAGGGTCTTTAACTCCTCCAGAAGAACCAGATTCAGAAGCAGAAGCCGCTGAAGCAGTTCAGGAAGAAGAAACCAGTAATCCTGAGTAATGGTAATGGGTAATGGGTAATGGGTCATGGGTCATGGGTAAAAGTTCTTTCTTTTACTCTTGCCCCTGCCTCCTGCCTCCTGCCTCCTGCGCCCTGAATTTTGCCATATAAGGCATAATGGTTAACAGTTCACAATTTCATTTCATTTATTGTTAAATATTCTAGATTATGCTTGTATCGCAGTCAGGAAATTACCCCATCAACAGCTTGAGTCCTATCGGGGCTAGTGGCAATTTAAGCACCTCTAGCAACATTGTACCGATGGTTGTAGAACAGTCGGGGATGGGAGAAAGGGCATTTGATATCTACTCCCGCTTACTGCGCGAGCGGATTATTTTTTTGGGAACGCCCATAGATGATGTTGTCGCTAATTCTATTGTTGCCCAATTACTTTTCCTCGATTCTGAAGACGCGGAAAAGGATATTCAATTGTACATTAATTCTCCTGGTGGCTCTGTCTACGCGGGTATGGCAATCTATGATACAATTCAACAAATACGTCCCGATGTTGTAACTATCTGTTTTGGACTAGCCGCAAGCATGGGGGCTTTTTTATTAACATCTGGAACTGCCGGAAAGCGGATGTCCTTACCTGACTCCCGGATTATGATTCACCAACCCCTGGGTGGCGCTCAAGGGCAGGCTATTGACATTGAAATTCAAGCGCGAGAAATCCTTTACATCAAGGGTGAATTAAATCAATTAATGTCTAAACATACTGGTCAACCCTTGGAAAGAATTGAAACTGATACCGAGCGCGACTTTTTCATGTCAGCAGAAGAGGCGAAGAATTATGGTTTGATTGATCAGGTCATTTCTCGACAAAATCTGCCCACAGCAGGGTAAATCGTCATCATTCTGAAATAAGAGGCTGATATGTCTAAGTACGACTCCCATTTAAAATGTTCATTTTGTGGTAAGTCTCAAGAGCAAGTCCGTAAATTAATCGCAGGTCCGGGAGTCTACATCTGCGATGAATGCGTTGACTTGTGTAATGAAATCCTTGATGAGGAGTTGCTGGATACTAATACTGCGGCAGCATCACAACCAACTCAAAAGTCAGAACCAGCGGAAAAACGGCGGACACGTTCGTCTAATCTCTCATTTAATCAAATTCCTAAACCGAGGGAGATTAAAAATTATTTAGACGAACACGTGATCGGCCAAGATGAAGCTAAAAAAGTGCTATCTGTCGCTGTTTACAATCACTACAAACGGTTGGCTATTCTTCAGGCTAAAGGCAGTGCCAAAGTTGAGGCTGATGATGCTATAGAACTACAAAAGTCCAATATTTTACTTATTGGTCCGACTGGTTGCGGTAAGACTTTATTGGCACAAACTCTCGCTAAAATTCTGGATGTCCCCTTTGCTGTGGCTGATGCTACAACCCTAACTGAAGCGGGGTATGTGGGGGAAGATGTGGAAAATATCTTGTTACGACTGTTGCAAGTGGCTGATTTGGATGTGGAAGAGGCTCAACGGGGCATTATCTACATTGATGAAATTGATAAAATCGCCCGCAAGAGTGAAAATCCCTCGATTACTAGGGATGTTTCTGGGGAAGGGGTACAACAGGCTTTGCTGAAAATGTTGGAGGGGACTGTTGCTAATGTTCCACCACAAGGCGGACGTAAGCACCCATATCAAGATTGTATCCAAATTGATACGAGTAATATTTTGTTTGTCTGTGGTGGGGCTTTTGTCGGTTTGGAAAAGGTTGTAGATCAGAGAGTGGGTAAAAAGTCAATCGGCTTTGTTCAACCAGGAGATGTGCAAACTAAGGAAAAACGCGCTGCGGATACATTGCGTCATTTGCAACCGGATGATTTGGTGAAATTTGGCATGATTCCTGAGTTTATTGGGCGGATTCCCATGGTGGCTGTGGTAGATCCTCTGGATGAGGACGCGCTGATGGCAATTCTGACTGAACCACGCAGCGCTTTGGTGAAACAGTACCAAAAACTACTCAATATGGATAATGTCCAGTTAGATTTTAAACCAGATGCTTTGAAAGCGATCGCTCAAGAGGCTTATCGGCGGAAAACTGGAGCGCGGGCTTTACGCGGTATTGTGGAAGAGTTGATGCTGGATGTAATGTATGAGTTACCTTCTCGTAAGGATGTGACTCGCTGTACTATTACTAAGGAAATGGTGGAAAAACGTTCTACTGCGGAACTGATAGTACATCCTTCTTCTTTACCTAAACCAGAGTCTGCTTAATTGTCAGTTGTCAATTGTCAGTAGGGGCGAAGCATTTGGAAGATAAATTATCGGTCATTGCCAAAAATAGTTCTCCAAATGCTTCGCCCGTACAGTTGTCAGAAGCATTTGGAAGATAAATTATCGGTCATTGCCAAAAATAGTTCTCCAAATGCTTCGCCCGTACAGTTGTCAATTGTCAGTGGTCAATTGACAATTGTTAGTTTTTAATTGTTAGTTTTTAATTTTTAATTCTTAATTGTGACAATGAGTTATATAAATGTTCGGGGTGTTGATCATTATTACGAGTGGATGAAAAAATCATCAGATGTTATGAAACCGGTGATGGTTTTTTTGCATGGTTGGGCTGGTTCAGCAAGATATTGGCAAAGTACGGCTGAGGCTTTATTAGATAATTTTGATTGTTTATTATATGATTTACGGGGTTTTGGCCGTTCTCAATGTCAGCCTCATTTAAGTTATGAATTAACAGAATATGCGGAAGATTTGGCGGTTTTATTAAATGAGTTAAATCTTGATCGTGTTTATATTAATGCCCATTCTATGGGTGCTTCTATTGCTACTTTATTTTTTAATCGTTATCCCCAAAAAGTTGAAAAGGGAATTTTAACTTGTAGTGGAATTTTTGAATATGATGAAAAGGCTTTTTCTGCTTTTCATCAATTCGGTGGTTATGTAGTTAAATTCCGTCCCCAATGGTTAAGTAAAATTCCCTTGGCTGATAGAATGTTTATGGCTAGGTTTTTACATCGTTCTATTCCTAAAGCTGAACGACAGGCTTTTTTAGAAGATTTTATTAATGCTAATTATGATGCGGCTTTAGGGACTATTTATACTTCTGTTAGTCAAGAACAAGCGGAAACAATGCCGGGAGAATTTGCGAAATTAACTATCCCAACTTTGCTAATTGCTGGGGAATATGACATTATTATTCCGGCTAAATTAGGAAAAACAGCCGCGGCTTTAAGTGATAAGGTTGAATTAAATATTATTCCCAATACGGGACATTTTCCGATGTTGGAAGACGCAGAAACTTATTTGGCAAAAGTCAAAGAGTTTTTAAGTTGTTCGTAATTGGGTTTGAGCCTAAAATTATCTAAAAATAACTACAAATACTACTTTCTTGTCAATAAATGTTCTCCCACCCGCAAAGCATTAGCAATAATAGTTAACGAAGGATTTACCGCAGCACTAGAAGGAAAAAAGCTACCATCAAACTTACTTCTACCTATTAAGCCAGTTAAAATAGATGAATTATGTTGTTTAAAATTAGAGATTAGTCATTAATTTAGCGTGTATTAATTGTTAATTCTGTATTTTAAATCCTATCAGCAACAGAGCAGAATCGTCCAAGGAGTACATTTTGCAGTAAAATTAGGGCTTTGCATAGAGGAAAGAAAAAAAATGACCCGTGTGATCATCGTGCGTCATGGTCAAAGTACCTACAATATAGAAAAACGTATTCAAGGGCGAACTGATGCCTCATCATTAACTGCAAAAGGTCAAAATGATGCTAGTCAAGCAGGTAAAGCCCTCAGTAGTATTTCCTTTCAAGCTATTTATAGTAGTCCCCTCCAGCGAGCAAAATCCACAGCGGAAATTATCCGCAGTCAATTAGCTACACAATCTCCTGTGATTCAAATTGATGAAAACTTAGTAGAAGTTGATTTACCTCTGTGGGTAGGAATGACTACAAGTGAAGTCAAAGAAAACTTTACTGAAGATTACCGCACTTGGAAAGAACGTCCCCACGAGTTTCGCATGGTTGTCAATGAAGATTCCGGGACTAGAGAACATTTCCCAGTTCTGGCTTTATACGCTCAAGCCAAACAGTTTTGGCAAGAGGTTCTCCCCCAACACCAAGGCGAAACTATCCTGATTGTGGGTCATAATGGCATCAATCGTGCCTTAATTAGCACAGCCTTGGGAATTTCCCCCAGTCGCTACCATTGTTTACAACAATCTAACTGCGGAATTAGTATCTTGAATTTTGCTGGTGGTTTGGGTGAACCAGTGCAGTTAGAATCCATGAATCAAACCCAACATTTGGGTGAAACTTTCCCTTCCTTGCGTCCTGGTCACGAAGGCGTAAGATTATTATTAGTGCGTCACGGGGAAACAGAATGGAATCGTCAAGGCAAATTTCAAGGACAAATTGATATTCCCCTCAATGATCATGGTAGAAACCAAGCTGCAAAAGCCGCAGAATTTCTCAAAGACGTAAATATTGATTTTGCTGTTAGCAGTACCATGTCCCGTCCCAAGGAAACAGCGGAAATTATCTTAAAATATCATGCTAGTTTGAAATTAGAACTATTTGCTGGTTTAAGAGAAATTAGTCATGGACTTTGGGAAGGCAAATTTGAATCAGAAATTGAGCAAGAATTTCCTGGTGAATTAGAAAGTTGGCGCACAATTCCCGCCAATGTGCAAATGCCAGAAGGGGAAAATTTAGAACAGGTCAAAGAACGCAGTGTTACTGATTGGAATACTATAGTTGAAAATGCCCAATCGCAGCAATTACAACTAGGATTGGTCGTCGCCCATGATGCCACTAATAAAACCTTGTTATGCCATATTCTCGGTTTATCTAACGAGAATTTCTGGAACTTCCGTCAAGGTAATGGTGCTGTGAGTGTCATTGATTATCCTGATGGGATTCAAGGTTATCCAGTTCTGCAAGCGATGAATATTACTGGGCATTTAAGTAATGGTGTTCTTGATAAAACTGCGGCTGGTGCATTGTAGTTGAGATAAGTTGTTAGGGTAATTGATGAATTGCCCTAATATCAAATAGAGTAGGAGATTAAGAATAATTGAACGCAGATAAACGCAGATAAACGCAGATAAGAAGGGATGAATTAATGGATTTAAACGGAAATTGTTACAATCTAATTCACAAAGTGCCTGATACCGGAGATAGATGGTACAAAATATGGTACAAACGATAGACTTATTAAATTAAACACACTGATATTCTAAAATCATGAAAGCATCTGCTCAGTTCGACTTTGAAGACGAAAAATTTAATGCCCCACCGTCCCAAGTAGTCCCTTGGTGTCAAATGATCAATCCTCGCTATGGTAAGGATGGTTTACAAAGCTATGGTTTAGCAATTAAGCTGGATAATGCTCAGGCTGTTGGTTTTCAACCAGATGATAATTGGCAGGAGATAGAGCATGAGTTTAAATCTGGAGAAGTAGATACAGTATTTATTACTACTACGCCTAGAATAGTTATAATCCGTCGTGGTCCATTATCTGTTCAAGACCGAGAAACCAAGATTAGACTAGGTACGTACAAAGATTATAAAGATGACTTTTTGGCAGATAAACTTAAATTTAAAACTTTTACTCGCCATTTGATTTTTTTAGTAGGTGAAGATAAAAAGTTTTTACATCAATCACCTCTGCAATTAACTCTGAGTGGTTCAGCCGGTGCTAGTTTTGGGAAAAATTATGCTGAATATCAACAAGGACGAATTACTGGCGGTTTTGCTGGAGAATTAGAAAAAGCTTATGCTGGTTTTCAAAAGAAACCAGTGACTCCCAAAGGTCCTCTATTTCATGCTCATGGAATTTATTGCCCAATAATTGAAGATGAAGAAAGAGGCATACAACCTAATACAGCTTTGGTGGCTTCAACTGTAGATTATAAACATCCCACAGTTTCAACTTTAACCGATTATATGATTGCCTCAGACTCTCCTGAGTCAGCAATTATTTGTAAGACTTTTGAAGAATACAAAGAATTTGGTAAGGAAGTGATTAAACCAGAGGCTTCTAAAGTAGAAACTTCTGGTGTTACTAGTTCTTATGTCTATGCGGATGACGATGAATTTGGTTATCCACCTTATTAAGGACTGGGAACTGGGGACTAGGGATTGGGGAGTAATAATCAATTACCAATTACCAATTACCAATTACCAATTACCAATTACCAATTACCAATTACCTATTCTTTTAGTAATAAATAGAATAGTAAACCATTACCGCCGGCAATACCAGCGCGATCGCCTGCTAATTCACCAGAACCCATGAAATAATCAACTCTTCCTGGGCCTTTAATTGCACTACCTGTATCCTGATCTAAGACAAAACGGTTAACTAGACGAGATTCCAGTTTGCCACCATTAGTAGGATAGGGAAAAGAATTGATAATTAGGGCTAATGCACCCGGTGGCATGAGAGATTTATCTGTAGCAATGGAACGTTCCGCAGTGACAGGAACAAGAATACTACCCGTCGCTGGTGTACCGTTAGTTTCTGCAAAGAAAACAAATCTTTCCCAACGGGGTAAATAATTACTTAACTCCTTGGGATGTTGGCGAAAATAAGTAATTAATTTAGGCATAGTTAAACCACTAAGTGGTAGTTTGCCATCTTTTGCCAGTTCTTTACCAATGGAAGTCCAAGCATAATCAGTTCCTCCAGCATAACCAACGGATGTTCTGCGTCCATTGGTTAATTTAATTTGGGCAGAACCTTGGATATGAACCATGTATGGATCTAGACGATTGCTAAACCAGAGAATTTCTAACCCTCGTAACTTGCTTTTATCCCCTAGTAATCCATTTTTGCCTTCCAAATCAATCCGTTTGGGATGGGGTTTTGGCCAGTTTTGAAAATCTGCGGGCAGACGATAAAGAGGATATTTGTACAAAGAAGTCCTGACACGGCTGGCAGTATACACAGGCTCATAATAAGCAGTGAACTTAACAGTCCCCTTACCATCGTTGCCTACAGACTGGTAAAAGACAAACTCCCGGCGCACAGCAGCTTGTAATTCTGCCGCTGACTGAGAACTAACAACCAGTTGTCGAAAGCGTAGCAAACTCCGCTGCACCCGATCGAGGGTAATTCCCTTAATTGGGTAAGTTTGATAGATAGCGATCGCTTTATTGGTTGCCAAATAGCGCAAACTGTTATCTATAGAACTTAGCAATGCTTGTTTATCACCTTGTTTACCCCAAAGTTGTTCGTCCAAACCCAGGCAATTTTGGGGCGTACAAACAGTTTCTAAATTAATAGGTTCGAGGGCTGGTAATACTGCTGGTGGTACTTCAGGCGTGACTGGGATTGTAACTGGCTGTGAATTAGGAGCTTGAGCGACAACTGACGAAAGTGGATTTATCAAGGCAATTCCCAGACTTAAAGCAAGCAAAGTAAGGTTTTTTCTCATTTTTATCTTTCAATACTGGAATTAAAAATTGGTTCTACTCGAATCCCTGCAATCTTAGACGGACGTACCACCATATATTCTCCCTGAATATTTTTAATCGGTACGCTAATAAAATCATGAGAAGCTGACTTTGGCACAAGCTCACCGCTATACCACTTTTGAAATTCTTGAATAGTAGGAAAGCGCACTTCTTCCCGATGTCCATTGTCTAAGAGCAGGAAGACAGCATATTCGCTCGGAGTTCTGGGCATAAATTTACATGACTAAAGATACAGCTACTCCATTGTTCACCACGTTACACCACTTTGACAGTCTCAGGGCTAAATTTGCGTTCCTAAGTTTTAAGTTTCCGGCATTCTCCTGATAATTTTCGGTGAATCAGCAAGATGGAATGTTTTGATCCTGTTCCTAGGTTATGTTTATATTTGAGGTTTTTGACCTCTTGGTTACAAGTCACAGTAAAAATGTCTAATCAAGTTTGGTTATCACAGTTAAAAATACACCGAGCGATCGCGGTGATTCGCGCCCCAAAAATGGTATGGGGTGAGCAAATGGCCATAGCTGTAGCATCTGGGGGAATGCAGTTAATTGAAATTACCTGGAATAGCGATCATGCACCCGAATTAATTTCCCAACTCCGCGCCAAATTACCTAACTGTATGATTGGGACAGGAACGTTATTTAATGTCCAACAGTTAGAAGATGCGATCGCTTGTGGGGCGCAATTTCTCTTCAGTCCCCACACTGATCCCAAAATGATTCAAGCCGCAGTAGCCAAAAATATTCCGATTATTCCCGGTGCATTGACACCGACAGAAATTATTACCGCTTGGAATTATGGAGCAAGTTGTGTGAAGGTGTTTCCCGTGCAATCAGTGGGAGGAACTAGCTATATCAAAAGTTTACAAGGACCTCTTGGGCATATTCCCTTAATACCTACTGGTGGGGTGACATTAGAAAATGCCAAAGATTTTTTGCAAGTTGGTGCGGTAGCCGTAGGGTTGAGTAGCGAATTATTTCCGCAAGCATCAGTGTTACAGAAAAATTGGCAAGCAATCAGTCAACAAGCAAAAACCCTCATGCAGAGGTTACAATAGTAGTTACAGCCCACATTCCGGTGTGATGAGGTACTTATGTAGGGCTTGCTGAAAAAGTCTTTTCGTGAGAGGTAGGAGTATGGCTAACGCCACGCTTCGCTATCAATTACCAGCTACTAATCGGTGTGTTTACCATGAATAGCCTAATTTATCCTCACTGGGTGCATCCCTTACAAATGTTAGTTGCGGGTACGGTGGTTATTCAGAAATAAGATATTTCGATCCTATTACCATTGACAAACTTATTTTCTGCGTCAAAAAATGCAAATTCCCGGTCATACTCAAGTGCGCCACGGTCGAGAATAGTCGCCTTTTCTACTTCTATACCATCTAGCGACTTAATTGGATATAGCAAAATCTTGGCTAGATATGGCATCATTTCATGGTTTTGGAGATGAATAAGCAGGAGCTTTATCAATTGCACCCATTCTATCAAGTGGCCAAAAACGAACTACAGCCCGACCAATCATATTTTTTCGGGGAACAACACCCCAACAACGCCCATCATAACTATTAGGACGATTATCACCGAGCATTAAGTAAGAATTTGCGGGAATAATTTCCGGTTTAGCCAAAAAAGGAGGTTGGAGTCCGCTACTATTGCAAGCTTCAACAAAAGTCCGCACAGAAGAGGATAGGTAAACATTTTCCGGTAGAGGCTGGCTATTTATATATACTTTCCCTTTTCTGAGTTCTACTTTTTCCCCAGGTAAACCAATTACTCTTTTAATAAATGCTTCCCGTTCAGGATTATTCTGGATTTCTTGTGGCGGTAAAAATACGACTATATCTCCCCGTTCGGGGTTAGCAAATTTATATTTCACTTTATCAACAATAATCTTGTCTGCCAGCCACTGGTCTTTGACACCATGGAGGGTTGGTTCCATAGAACCAGTAGGAATCCAACGGGCTTCGGCAACAAAGGTACGAATTCCTAGAGCCAGAAAGATACTCAAGATCATCGTTTTACCTAGCTCTACTATCCAGGAATTATCAGGTTCTTGACTAGAGTTTTTATCAGACGCTTGATTTTGCATGAAATTGTTGAAGTATGTTAGGAGACTAGTATTGAACTCAGACAGATAGACTTGATATTATTAATCTTAACCAGATGGAGCAGATGACAGTTAAATAAAGTAAAAAAATCTAGTGCTTTTCTGTTGTCAGCTACAAACATTCAGGTTTTTAGCTTACTTGATGATAAACATTTTTTAACACAAAACCAAAATTAAAGGTTCTTCGTGCCAATTAAGTTTACCTTAAAGAAAAAGTTATCTATCATCCATAAATAGTTCCTTTATCCCGAAAAATCTTAAATCCATGTCAAATCCACAAAGTTTACTGATTCGTCACGCTGAAATTATTTTACCCAATGGTGAGTCAATGATTGGGGATGTGTTGATAGAAGGAAGGCACATAACCCAAGTAGGACAAGAAATCACTAATGCCAGACCTACCCGTGAGATTGACGCACAAGGTTTAACTTTGTTGCCTGGTGTGATTGACCCCCAGGTGCATTTCCGTGAACCAGGACTAGAATACAAGGAAGACTTGTTTACTGCCAGTTGTGCTTGCGCTAAAGGGGGAGTTACTTCCTTTCTAGAAATGCCGAATACAAGACCTTTAACCATTACTCAATCAGCTTTAGATGATAAGTTACAACGGGCAGCCCAGAAGTGCTTAGTTAATTATGGCTTTTTTATTGGGGCTACGGCGGATAATTTACCAGATTTACTTTCTGCCCAGCCAACACCGGGAATTAAGATTTTCATGGGGTCAATGCACGGAGATTTGTTGGTGAGTCAGGAAGACTCTCTAGAGGCGATTTTTGCCCAAGGAAGCCGTTTAATTGCTGTTCATGCGGAAGATCAAGCCAGAATTAAGCAACGAAAACAGGAGTTTGCGGGGATTACAGATATGGCTGTTCATTCCCAAATTCAAGATAATCAAGCGGCATTATTGGCTACCCAATTGGCATTAAAACTTTCTAAAAAATATCAACGCCGGTTACATATTCTGCATATGTCAACCGCAGAGGAAGCGGAGTTACTGCGTGAGGATAAACCAAGTTGGGTGACGGCAGAGGTAACACCACAGCATTTACTTTTGAATACTAATGCTTATGCAACTATTGGTAGTTTAGCGCAAATGAATCCACCATTGCGATCGCCCCATGATAATGAAGTTCTCTGGCAAGCCCTACGTGATGGTATTATTGACTTTATTGCCACTGACCACGCCCCCCACACTCTGGAGGAAAAAGCCCAAACTTACCCAAATACCCCTTCAGGAATGCCCGGTGTAGAAACTTCTTTACCTTTAATGTTAACCGCTGCTATGGATGGAAAATGTACTGTTGCCCAAGTTGTGCAATGGATGTCTAAAGCGGTCGCGGTAGCTTATGGTATTGCCAATAAGGGAGAAATTACTCCCGGTTATGATGCTGATTTAGTGTTGGTAGATTTAAAAAATTACCATGAAGTTAAACGGGAAGAAGTTGTCAGCAAGTGTGGTTGGAGTTCTTTTGAAGGTTGGAATTTAACAGGTTGGCCTGTAACAACAATTGTCGGTGGTGAAATTGTTTATAATCAAGGTCAGCTAAATACGCAAATTCGCGGACAAGCTTTAACTTTTAACGACTGACAAGGTAGCTAAAAATCTTTGTAGATTGCGTTTAATTATTCGATTCCATCGGTAGGGGTAAAGCAAGAGCTTCATTGGTGTTAACTTAACGAGAAAACCCATAATCTCCAAAAACCTAACCCCCCTGCCCCCTTCCCTACCAGGGAATGGGATTTTCAAAGCCTCTCCCCGACGCGGGGAGAGGTTTGGAGAGGGGTCAATTTATACATTCAAAACTTTTCAAACATCCTCTAAACACTCGGAAAATTTATGAGTCCGTTTTAACGGACTTGAGCTATGAGACAGGGATGTCAGCTTTATAGCCACAATCAGGACAAATATAAACGCGGTTTTTTAATGGCATTTTATGACGATGATTACCGCAATTAGAGCAGATATGAGAACTAGGGAAGAACCTATCCACAAGGATTAATTCACTCCCGAATTTCTCAGTTTTGTACTCTAATTGCCTTTTAAATTCATACATCCCACAATCTGCAATTGCACCCGCTAATTTGTGGTTCTTCAAAAATGTCTTAACGTGCAAATCTTCTATCTTAATTATGCTGTGGTTTTTAGCTAGATAGTAGGTTAATTTGTGAATAGAATCCTTGCGAATATTAGAAACTTTGGCGTGTAATTTAGCCAATTTTCTCACAGCTTTTTTGCGATTATTAGACCCCTTTAGTTTTCTGCTAACGCTACGCTGTAAACGTTTCATGCGTTTACTCTTATGGCGGTAGGCTTTAGGATTCTCGAATACTTCACCATTACTGCAAACTGCTAACTCCTTAATTCCTATGTCAACGCCAATGGTCTGTCTGTCTGCAAGTATAGGAGGTTTTTCAATCTCGTATTTAACAGAAATAAACCATTTATCAGCCTGTCTAGAAATCACGCAATTATTGTTGTGCTATGATATCTAGTATATCAGATATATTAGGATTTGGCAATGCCTCGGATTAAATTTAAACCACAAAATCAAGTAGCCTACGATAAATCACCCTTGCAATTTAAGGTTTTACCTGGAGTCAGAGAAAAAATTAAAACCGTCCCTAACACAGCAGCAACGGTTAAGGAAATTTGTTGATCAACTTATTGAAGACTTGGACAAACAGTAATATATGGATAGTTAGGGGTAGAAATTATCAAGCTGTTTCTACCCCTAAATTTGCTACAGTTTACAATGGTCTAGGCTGTTGCTGCTTACCAAAAAGCCATTGAACTTGACCCTAAAGGTTATTTAATCCACGATCCTTACATCCATCAAGAGTTGCACTTTATTTAATCCTCATTCCTAAATGACATCAGGCAATTCGTCTTCAATAAACCACAAGCGAGGATATCGGTAAGCTACAACAGTTACAAGTATGGCTATAATTTCCATCGTAATAAATAGCAGACCAATACCGCGACCTGGCCCTACTCCAATGATTTCTCCGATGCTTCCTGCCAATAGACCGTTCTTCGCCATTAAAGGCTCGAAAATTCGCTCTGCTAGAGGGCCAGCAACAACATAAGCTAGCGGGATACATGACATCCAAATCATTTTAATTGTAGCAAAGACCCTGCCCTGAACTTCGGGAGCCACTTTTCGGAGGAAGATCGCGTCGCAACAGCCATTGATGATTGGCATGCTGAAGAAAAACAAGAAATTGAGTAGGGCGAAGAGTGGCAAAGAAGTGCGTAAACCAAATGCTAAGATGATCATATGAGCGAAAAGATCGAAAGCAAAAATGCCACAGATCAGCGATCTGGGTCCTCCCCAAATAGTCATCGCCATACTGCCCAGCACCATCCCCACACCGCCAATGGATTGAATGGTTCCGAGTTCTGTAACTGAAGCGAATGTTAGTACCAAGGGTGTGAGCAAAACCTCAACCACTCCCGTAACAAAGTTGTCCAGCGCGAATAAAATCAGCAGCACTAACAGTCCGGGGCGAACGGCAATGTAAGTCCAGCCATAAACCACGTCTTGCCAGATAGAAGCTTTTCCATCTTCTGAAACCGCAGCCGTCTTAGTGTTAGGAAAGCGAACGAGTAACAGAGTTGTGAGGGCAAACAGGAAGGTAACAAGGTCAATTAGGATGACACCTTGAAGCTTTACAATTCCTAGCAAGACTCCTCCCAGTAGAGGCGAGATTAGCTGGGCGCAGGCTTCTCCTGACCGAACTACGCAGCTAGCACGCGGCAGGTATTTCTTTGGGATAAGCATTGATGTGGAAGCAGTGTAAGCTGGCAACTGAAAGGCTTTGAAGACAGAACTGAGACTAACGGCTAGGTAGATGTGCCAAATTTCCAGGCTTCCGGTAGCGAGTAATAGGGCCAGCACAGCTGTAGTTATGCCCGCACCAGAGTCAGAAACAATCATGCACCAGCGCCGATTCCAACGGTCTACCAATGCACCAGCTACCGGAGAAATCAGGATACAGGGTAGCATGGCAGATAACAAAATCAGAGAGAATTGGGTGGCTGAACCTGTACGCTGGTAAACCCACACTCCCAATGCAAAGCTAGTCAGACCGGACCCGGTTAGGGATACCAGTTGTCCGAACCAAACGATCAGAAAAACACCGATTCCACCTGTAAAGGGTCGAAGCTTAAGAAGCTTATTCATACTATTTTAAGTAGGTTAGCATTGAAAATTGTCGTTATGGCACTAGGCAAGAGGCAAGAGTGAAGAGGGTTTGGCCGATTTTACTTTTCGTTACATATTTCGGTTTTTTTCCGTTCACCTACTTAAATTTGTCAATGAAAATTTCTGCTATTTGGCGTTTATTTCGGCTCGACTGGCAACACATAGCCTTCACAATGCAAGTCGGCGGACTGAAAGCCCAACTGTTCTAAACCTTGATAATGCTGCACGCAAGTTTCTAGATTCAGTAATCCTACAGTGGGTTCCATATAGTCAAATCGAGTTGAGAGCAGACTGGACAGAACGCAACCCATTATGTGTTGGGAATTGGTTGGCACATATTCTTTCCATAAAGCTTCATTCAGGTTATTTTTTATCCATTCGGGTAGATGGATGACCGTTTCTATCTGCTGAGGTGCTAGAAGAACTCCTCCTTCGGTAAAGAGAATATCTTTCTGTTTCTCAAAGCGCTTAATTGCCTGTTCTGGGGAGAAGCAGTGTGGGCCAGAATCATCGACAATTAAAGTACCAGGTTTCACCCGTTCGATGTCGAGGATGTCTGGTACGTTGGTAGCGCCAATTATTAAAGTAGCGTCGTAGATTTCCGGCGGAAGTTCTGATGTTGATGTCGCTATTTGGATAGAACCTCGAAAACCTAAATCGCTGATGAGTTCGCGTTGAATATTTTGAATTGATTCCAGTTTACTGTAAACATCGCATAGGATAATGTTCGATGGATGCGGCAAGCATTTTAACATCAAGCGCAGGGTATTAAGACCAATCGAACCTAAACCGATGAATGCTACTTTCTCCTGCTCTAAAGAACGGTTGCTAAAGAGTAAAATTTTCTTAATCGTCAACACAACAGCAGAGCAGGTTGTAGCGTGTCCTGTAGTGATTTTTGGTAAGTCGGTACGTCCCTCAACAGCTTTGAGAATGGCACGACCGTAATCTGTTGCAGAGGGAATCAAACCTGTTAAAGAAACAGTTTTAGCACCGAGTCGCCCTGCCATTTCTAAAGCTTCAACAGTCATTTGTACGAGTTTCTGTGGGTCGCTGTATAGTTCATCCTCGAATATAGGCAGGGTTAAGCCTGCTATTCGACCCCATTTAGTCTCCATCACAGTATCCCACATCGGCAGGTTGTCAAACCAATTTTGAAGGATTTCATTGCGAGTTACGCTAGTTCCTTTTAGTGGGGAGAGAAAAAGATAACCCAGAGCGGCTGAGTCAATTGGTGCTATTTTTCCTACTGCAAACAAGGACAATAAGGAGCGCTGTTCTAGTTGGAAAAACGGAGATATGTCTGTAGTTTTGGTAAAAGATGCGGTCATAGTTCCCTCAATTTTCGCTTGGGGTTTTTCTGGAGTAAAAGATGTATTTTGGGTAGACAACTTCCAAAGCACTTGTGCTAATTCAGCTATAGTGGGGTAACTAAATAAAAGCTTGACTGAAACTTTAAGGTTCATCTCTACTGAAAGCTTAGATACCAGTGAAATAGCTTGCAGTGAATGTCCTCCCAGTTCAAAGAAATTATCATTGATTCCCACTTTTTTTAATCCCAAGAGTTCAGCCCAGATAGCAGCCAGTTTTGTTTCAGTAGGGGTGCGCGGTGAGACAAAATTATCTTCTCCTTCCTTGTCGAAACTCTCCAGTGGGGGTAAGGCGCGATGGTTTATTTTCCCGTTTGGAGTTAGGGGTAGTGCTTTCATTAGTACAAAACTGCTTGGCAGCAGATGATCGGGTAGCTTTTGTTTTAAGTAGTCGCGCAGGGAACCGCTGAGTGTGCGCTGTAAAGTTTTCCACAAGCCTTGAGTGTCCAACTGATAGGTTATACTTTGGTCAACTTTAGCCTGTTCGGAAAATGTAAGATTAAAACTAACCTCGACCTGTGGTGGACGCAACCACGCTACTGTCCCAGAAAGCCAACGCGGTTCGCTCTCTCCAGGCAGCAGCAGATGCAGGCGGACGTGTTGACCTTCAGTAATAGTAGTTGGCGTTGGCATACCCACTAGATCAACAGCGCCATTGGAGATATTTTCTGTGTGGAGTTTGATGGAGTTACCGTCTATTTCTAGTTGGCATTCACTGTGATAGGGGATGCGCTCTAGGATGAGGTTAGAGACGACATAAGCGACGAGGCGCTTGTTGCCTGGTGTGTCTTCTCGGCAAATGACTACTGCTTGGAGTACATTCGGGTGTTGTGCTAATAGTGCTTCAACTTCTCCCAGTTCGATGCGGAAGCCACGTATTTTTACTTGGTTATCAATACGACCAATAAATTCGATATTACCATCTGGTAGATAACGTGCCTTATCCCCTGTTTTATAGAGGCGAGAACCAGGTTCATTGCTAAAAGGGTTGGGAATAAATTTTTCTTCAGTTAAATCAGGTTGGTTTAAGTAGCCTCTTGCTAGTCCATCTCCACCAATGTATAATTCTCCTGGAATGCCAATCGGTACAGGTTGCAAAGACCGATCTAATACGTAGGTTTGAACATTCCGAATCGGACGACCAATCGGCAATGCTGCTGATGCTGTTTTTGCTGCTGATAAATCGTATATTGTGGCTCCTATAGTAGCTTCGGTCGGTCCGTAATTATTCACCAGACTCACTCGTTGTCCCACATACTCCAACCAAGTTTGCAATCGTTCGATTAGGGCTTTTTCTCCACCAATAATTACCAATCGTAATGACAGAGGGAGGGTAAACTTTTCTTGACTCAAGAAAAGGGTTAGTTCATGCCAGTAGGCTGTCGGTAGTACTAGAACAGTTAATTTCCAATCCCTGCACTTCTGCAAAAATATACCAACTGAGTCCAGCATGGAATCAGTACGCAAGACAAGGGTTGCACCTGATGTCAAGCTGGTATAGATTTCTTCAGCACTAACATCAAAACTGATCGAGGAGAATTGTAAAATGCGATCTGCGCTCCCCGCAGCAGCGAAGCTATCGCACTTCTTTATCCCATATTCAATATTGACGGCAGTGATATAATTTACAACAGACAGATGTGGGATGGTTACTCCCTTTGGTTTTCCAGTCGAGCCGGATGTATAAATGACATAAGCTAAGTTCTGGGTATTTACGGTATCACCAATATTTTTCTCACTGTATTCGGAGATCGCCTCCCATTGTGTATCCAGACAAACTACCTGTGCTTCATGCTTGGGCAGCTTGTCAACTAACCGTTGTTGAGTCAGCAGCACTGGCACAGCCGAGTCTTCTAACATAAAAGCCAAGCGTTCTTGAGGATACATTGGGTCAAGCGGAACGTATGCGCCTCCAGCTTTCAGGATACCCAAGATTCCTACTATCATCTCTAGAGAACGTTCTACACAGATACCCACTAAAGTTTCTGGTTTCACGCCTAGTGTTTGTAAATAGTGCGCTAATTGGTTAGCTTTGGCATTTAGTTCTCGGTAGGTTAACTGCTCGTCTTTAAAGATGACTGCTACTGCGTCTGGTGTTTGTTCTACTTGCGCTTCAAATAATTGATGAATACATAGATTGTGAGGATAGTTAAGTTGGGTTTTATTCCACTCCACTAATAACTTGTGTTGCTCAATCGCACTCAAAATTGGTAAATTTGATAGCTTTTGTTCTGGATTCCCGACAATACCTGCTAACAGCGTTTGCCAATGCTGTACCATACGGGTAATAGTCGCTGCATCAAATAGGTCTGTACTGTATTCAAATGCCCCTGTTAAACCCTGCTCGGTTTTCTGCAAAGATAAGCCTAAATCAAACTTAGCAGTATGATTTACTCCAGCATCAGATATATTAATTGTTAAATCTTTGAGGGTAATAGTAGATACTGACTCATGTTCCAAAGCAAAATCTATTTGAAACAAGGGTGTGTAGCTTAAGTTACGCTCTGGGTGCAGTGCTTCTACTAACTTCTCAAAAGGCAGGTTTTGATGATCGTAAGCTTCTATTACTACTTTTTTAACTTGTTGTAATAACTGGAGAAATGTAGGGTTGTCTGATAAATCAGTGCGTAGAACCAAATTATTGACAAAAAAACCAATCATTCCTTGGATTTGAGAGTGCTGACGATTAGCAACTGGAGTGCCAACAACGATATCTGACTGGTTGGTGTAGCGATAGAGTAATATTTTAAATGCTGTGAGTAGCAGCATAAAAAGTGTGACTCCCTGCTGCTGACTCAAACTTACGAGTGCATCACTAATGTTTTGCTCAATGCTAAAAACTTGCGTGGCTCCGCAAAAGGATTGTACCGCTGTTCGGGGGCGATCGCTTGGCAATTCTAACAAAGTTGGCATTAGAGCTAGTTTTTGCTGCCAGTAAGCGAGTTGAGACTCTAGAACTTCTCCTTGTAACCACTGCTGTTGCCACACAGCAAAGTCTACATACTGAAGGTGTATTTCTGGTAAATTTGGCGTATGATGCTCCACATAAGCAGAGTAAGCTGTGGTTAACTCCTTCAAAAAGATATTGACAGACCAAGCATCAAAGATAATGTGGTGAATTGTTAGTAGTAGAACACTTTCTGTTGGGGTAAGCTGGACTAGCTGTGTCCGCAGTAGAGGATCTTGAGCGAGATCAAATACATACTTAGCTGCATCTGAAGCTAATTTCTGATACTCTAGCTCCTGTTCACTTGCTGGTAGAGGACGCAAATCTATGACTGGCAATGTAAAATCTCTAGTGGCAGCAATCGCCCCAAGGGGTTCTCCATTTACGGTAATAAAGTTAGTGCGGAAGATTTCGTGGCGATTGATGAGTAATTGCAAGCTTGACTCTAAGGCG
Source organism: Dolichospermum sp. UHCC 0315A (assembly GCF_008121535.1). GTDB lineage: Bacteria > Cyanobacteriota > Cyanobacteriia > Cyanobacteriales > Nostocaceae > Dolichospermum > Dolichospermum lemmermannii. The sequence goes on along the minus strand of NZ_CP043056.1, from coordinate 2,901,259 downwards.
GCAATATTGAGTTGACCCCTAAACTGCAAGCTAAACGGCATATTATAGGAGGGGCTGTGAGGCTGTAGTTGGTTGACAAACCAAAGACGTTGTTGGGCAAACGAGAGAGGAAAAGTATTGTTCTCTGTTCTGGATATAGGAGCGATCGCAGTAATATTAGTTTGAAGATTCGCTTGTTGTAAAAACGAGATAATCTCAGTTTTGCGATCGCTAATTGCTGATTTTAGCTTGGGGGTGAGAGTTCCTTCAGGAGCATTGCAACGAAGGTGATCGCCTTCAATAAATAGGTTAATATCCAGCCTACGGAGGTAGTTAACAAACTCAATTGTATTCATTAAAATTCCACTTCTTCTCTGGTAGAGACTGTATTGTTGCTAGTGTCAAGACTTTGGTTTACCCAAGAAATTGCTTCAATGTAGTTAGAAAGACTAGCTACAGTAGGATCTTCAAACAACTTAGATAAGGGCAACTCTACCCGACAGGCATCATTCACTTGTAAGAGCAGTTGAGTTGCTAGTAAAGAATGTCCACCCAATTCAAAAAAATTATCATTTATACCCACTTGTGATACTCGCAAGACTTTTTCCCAAATGGATGCAACCAATTCCTCTGTAGGAGTCTGAGGAGCTACAAAAGTCGGTTCCAGTTCGGGTCTTAATTCAGGTTGGGGGAGGGCGCGACGGTCTACTTTGCCATTGGGTGTTAGTGGTAGTGTCTCCAGCACAACAAAAGCACTAGGCATCATGTAGTCGGGCAGTTGCGCTTTTAAGAAGTGGCGTAGGTCACTATTTGTGGGTGCTGGCTCTTGATGCGGGACAAGATAAGCTACTAATTGTTTGTCACCTGCACTGTTTTCTCTGGCGATGACTACAGTTTCTCGCACTACTGGATGCTGTGTAAGCACTGCCTCAACCTCGCCCAACTCAATGCGGAAGCCCCGTATTTTTACTTGGTTATCAATGCGACTAAGATATTCAATATTGCCATCTGGTAAATAGCGGGCTAAGTCCCCAGTTTTGTAGAGGCGAGAACTGGGTTTGTTGCAAAAGGGGTTGGGAATAAATTTCGCTTCCGTTAAATCGGTTCGGTTGAGATATCCCCTCGCTAATCCCACACCAGCAATATGCAATTCTCCAGTAACACCGATGGGAACGGGTTGAAGGTAGCCATCGAGAATATAAATGTGTGTGTTCTGAACAGGCTTACCAATTGGTGTGTTTTTGTAGCTCTCGATTCGAGGATGAACAGAATACAGAGTAGCACAAACTGTAGCCTCAGTTGGTCCATACCCGTTAGTGATTAGTAATTCAGGAAGTTTTTCTACAATTTCTACTAACAACTGTTCATGAATTGGTTCTACTCCAACTAGCAATCTTTGCAAGAATAGCTTATTAGCTTCTAAGGGATTCAACCACTCAACCAACTCCTTGAGCATAAATGGAGGAATATATGCGCTGCGAATCTGGTTAGTACATAGCCATCCAAAAAATCCTTCGCTGTTCAGCTTTAAATAGTCTGAGGGAATCAATAATGACCCACCAGATAAGAGAGGCGTGAAGATTTCATAAACTGAAACATCAAAGTTAATAGAAGTCCATAAACTACATTTATCTCCAATAGAAATTGGCTTGCGGCTTTGAATGTCGTCTAAGAGATTCACTACACCTGTATGATTACAACAAACCCCTTTTGGTTTTCCTGTTGAGCCAGAGGTGTAGATAACATAGGCGAGATTGTCTGCTTTCACATCCTGGGCAAGATTCTCTTGACTGTGCTTGCTAATGTCTTTCCAATCTTTATCCAAGTACACCACTTGGGCTAAGTGTGCAGGTAACCCTTCAGCTAACTGGGACTGTGTGAGCAATACTGGCACAGTCGCATCTTTTAGTATGAAGGCAAGCCGCTCTTGAGGATAGGCAGGGTCGAGCGGAACATAAGCCCCTCCTGCTTTGAGAATGCCAAGAATGCCGATGACCATCTCTAGAGATGGCTCGACGCAAATCCCCACCAACACTTCTAGCCCTACACCCAGTGATCGCAGATAATGTGCCAACTGGTTAGCTCTTGCATTCAATTCCCGGTAAGTTAGTTGTTTGTCTTCAAACACTACTGCTATAGCATTGGGCGATCGCTCTACCTGTTCCTCAAACAACTGATGGATACACTTATCATGGGGATACTCAGTAGTGGTGTTGTTCCACTCAAAGAGCAACTGCTGGCGTTCGGTTTGAGTCAATAACGGCAATTCAGAAATTCGTTGTTCTGGATTAGCAACGATTCCCTCTAGTAATGTCTGCAAATGTTCTGCCATCCGCTCAATGGTAGTCGCATCAAACAGATCGCTATTGTATTCCCATTCCCCTATCAATCCAGAAGCAGTATTCTCCATTGATAGGGTCAAATCAAACTTGGTCGTTCCACTTTCCACTGAATACGAACTTACAGTTAAGTCAAGCAGATCCATTGAAGGCACCAGAGCGTCGTCGAGCGCGAACATCACCTGGAATAGGGGCGTGTGGCTTAAGGAACGCTCTGGTTGCAATGCCTCTACCAACTGCTCGAAGGGAAGGTCTTGATGAGTGTAAGCTTGCAGCGCTACTTCCCGGACTCTGCGGAGTAATTGCTCAAAAATAGGGTTGCCCGACAGATCGGTACGCAATGCTAAAGTATTGACAAAAAAGCCAATTAGCCCTTCGATTTCCTGTGGAGTGCGGTTAGCCACAGGCGTACCTATTACGATGTCATCGGAGCCTGTATAGCGATAAAGCAATGTCACAAACGCTGCATATAGCGTCATAAACAGGGTGACTCCTGTTCCCTTGCTCAACTCGGCAAGTGCTTCGCTCAACTCAAGAGAAAGTGCTATATATTGGTGTGTCCCCCGGAAAGTTTGAACAGCAGGTCTTAGTCGGTCTGTGGGTAATTCTAATAAAGTAGGAGCATCCTTTAGTTGTTGTTTCCAGTAGTTAAGCTGTGTTTCGAGTACCTCCCCAGTTAACCAATGGCGCTGCCAAACAGCAAAGTCAGCGTACTGTACGGGTAATTCCGGTAAAATTAGAGGTTTACCAGTACATTTGGCTTCGTAGAGCGCGGCTAACTCCCGGATGAACACGCCTGTTGACCACCCATCAAAAATAATGTGGTGTACTATTAGTAGAAAAACGTACTCAGATGAGCCTAGCTGTAGCACCATCACTCGCACTAAAGGCTCTCGTTCTAAATCAAAAGGTTGCTGTGCCTCATTTGTGGCTAATCGTTGCGCCTCAACTTCTCGCTCATCAAACGGCAGATTTTGTAAGTCTACAAACAGCAGTTTCAATTCTAGAGTTGAGGCTATAACCTGAATAGGTTGACCTTCTATTGTTGTGAAGTTTGTGCGTAAGGCTTCATGACGACGGATGATTTCGTTGATGTTGCTTTCTAAAGCAGTGACATTGAGTTGACCGCTCAGACGTAAGGCGGTTGGGATATTGTAGAAGGCACTGTTTGGCTGTAATTGGTCAAGGAACCACAACCTTGCTTGTGCGAAGGATAATGGAATATTGCCTGAGTGTGGAATTGGTAATAGCGGTTGAACTGGTATGGATTGTCCGCTATTGAGCGAATTCTCAACTTGTTGAGCAAGGGAGGCTACTGTGGGGGTTTCAAACAGGCTGCGTAATGGTAATTCCACTGCTAAGGTGTTGCGTACCCTCGATATCACTTGAGTTGCTAGTAAGGAATGTCCACCGAGTTCAAAGAAATTATCGTCAATGCCCACTTGTTCAATTCCCAGAACACAACCCCAAATGTTAGCTAGTATTTCCTCAATCGGAGTGCGAGGAGCTACAAAAGTCGGTTCCAGTTCGGGTCTTAATTCAGGTTGGGGAAGGGCGCGACGGTCTACTTTGCCATTGGGTGTTAGTGGTAATGCCTCCAGCACAACAAAAGCACTAGGCATCATGTAGTCGGGCAGTTGCGCTTTTAAGAAGTGGCGTAGGTCACTATTTGTGGGTGCTGGCTCTTGATGCGGGACAAGATAAGCTACTAATTGTTTGTCACCTGCACTGTTTTCTCTGGCGATGACTACAGTTTCTCGCACTACTGGATGCTGTGAAAGAGCTGCCTCAATTTCGCCTAATTCAATGCGGAAGCCACGAATCTTTACTTGGTTGTCAATACGTCCGAGATATTCGATGTTTCCATCTGGTAAATAGCGTGCTAAGTCCCCAGTTTTGTAGAGGCGAGAACCAGATTCATTGCTAAAGGGGTTAGAGATAAATTTCTCATCAGTCAAATCGGGACGGTTGAGGTAGCCCCGTGCTAAACCAGCCCCAGAGATATATAACTCACCTGGTATCCCAATTGGTAAAGGTTTGAGGTGACTATCTAAAATATAAATTTGTGTATTGGGTATTGAGCCGAGATACGTGTAAAAACCTGCAAGATGGTCTGGAAACGCTTGCTGTGTCTACATTTCAAAGATTTCTGGAGGAAGATTAATCGCCGACTCCAAAGGTTGAGGAATATTATGTAAATTCACCACATAATCACCGTATCTTTTGATATGTCTTGTAATATAAGGACTCAAAGCAGCAAGGTATCGCATAGGAATCACCTCACCCTGTGACATCAACTTTTGAATCGCCAACGACATATCCACCGTATTTTGCAAAATCACCGCACTGGCCACCAAATCCAAATACTTTAACCGCTTTTCCTGCTCAATCGGATCATTCTCAGTAATCATCCCTTGCTTACCAAAAAATACCCAATCCAGAAAACCATTATACATCTCCACAACATTTGTTACCGCCGTAATTTCCCGTCTCAAAGTAACATTAGAAATATAATCCAGCAGAAACATAGTCCGCACCACCTTACCTAACTCTTGAAAAGCTTGATAAAGACGATTTTTGCGACTGTAGCTCCCCAACTTACGTAACAACGTCGAAGGCATCACCTTCCCAGCCTTAATTGACAGCACCACCCGCATCATGTCAGACCAATGAGTCTGAATTAAACTCCAATTCACCACACCCTTAAACAGTGGCTCAATATGCTGATAGCTCACATCCGTACCAGGACGCACAAAACTAAGATCCTGCCAATTACGGATACGTGGCATCAACTTAATACCCAGAAGATAGGAAATAGCAAACACAGGTCCAGACTGACCTTGAGTATCTGCGTGCAACGTATCCGGCTGAATATCCGAAAGATTTTTCAACAACCCATCCAAAATATAAACCGCTTCCCAAACCCCACAAGTGATGAAGTGAGTAAACAAAGCAATGTATTTATCCGAGACATGATGATAGGCAATACCACCATAACCACCGTAACGAATATGATACTCACTGTGTAAATTATTCTCGTATATCTCAAACTTACTGCCATCCGCTGCCACCTTTTTCCCTGTCCCCCAACAAGAAGGTAAAGTAAACCGATTATAAGCATTAATAACATCCCGAATTGCCGCTTCAATCTTGGCAGCACTAACATGACGACGGTTAGTATAAGAAATTTCATGGGCAGTCACCATACCCCCCGAATGACGAGCCATTTGATTAGGTCCAAGATTGCAACCGTAACCAAAAGTAGTAAAAATATAACGTTCCCCTGGGTCAGATATTTTGGCTTCACTTCCCGACATCAAACCAAAATGTCTAGTCCAATTTAACCAATGCTCAACATTGCACAATATATCTAAAATACTCCGTTCCGGCATCAGCGCCCGGATTTTCGACTCCAATAAATCCACCTCTGGGGGTTGAGTAAATGATGGTGGTTTCTTTAATACAGGGTCGCCCTCCTTATTAATTGTAAATTGTTTATCAACAGCACAAATATTATCTACTTTCTCAGCAACTTGTGTTAAACATAAGCGTAAATGTTCGACAAAATCCGTTGGATTAGCCGGAAAACCAATTAAGTTACAGTAATCTTTTATTAATGGTTCACACTCAACAGGACTTAATAATTGTTCGCGGAAATCCGCGTAGCTTTCCGACCCCACAACACAGGCATCTCCCGTTTTAAATTCAGTCGCCAAATTGTAAAAGATGCAAATTTCTAATTGCTGACGTACCAAAACCTCGGTGTCATCAATTTCGGCGACGACTAGCGCCCGCCAGTTATTACTAATAAAATCCAAATTGATATCAAAAGGCAAATATTTAGAACGTTTGTGTTCATGATCTAACACAAATTGCAAAGCTGCAATCACTGATTCATCCGCAGAAGTAGAGAGAATATCTAGAGAACGCACTAAACTAAACAGTGCTTTGCGGTTGGCAGCATAAAACCGCCACATTAATGGTAAATAGTTATTGGTATTGTACGCCGCAATTTCATCTAATTTTTGTATCAGCAATTCTGCCCCACCATGTTCATCCAAAATTGACTGCACCTGTTCTCCAAATACAGCATTATCCTTGGTTTCCTTGGCTTGTTTGGATGCTTGTAATACTTGTCCCAATGTTGCTAACAACTCTGATGTTTCTGTCAGATGTTTATCCCGGAGTTCCTGCAATCGCAGTTTGGCATTATTTTGAATCTTCAAAATACGTTTAATAAACATCTCAACCAGATAATCACGAGTTTTTACCTGTGCTTCGTACAATAGACATAATAGCAATGTCCGCCGTTTGGGTAAATTAATATCTTGAAATTCTGTGATATCTAAAGTTCTAGCATAAGCAGCAAAATGTCTAACTTTGGTAGGAGTAATATTTTGTAGTAATCGCTTGGCATCTCCAAAAGTCATGAGCATATCAAACTTGTTTTGCAGGAGTTTCATCCCATTTAGTTTGGCACTTTTAGGTGGCGATTTTAATAAATTCAGGGTGGCATTTTCATTATCCTCCTCCTTGTCTATCACCACGAGCAATTGGTCTAAATAAATTTGTTCGGTAGTTGAAAGTCCTTGAGAACAAAGTGTAAATAACCGATTATTGACCATTGACCGAATGTGGCGAATTAATCGGTCAAGGGTGCTAAATGCTGGTAATTCGTATCGTTCTTTCACTAATTCCTCAATTGCCACATTGATTAAATCAGCAGGGTGGTCTTTAATTTGGGCTGCTTCTGCAACTAATGTGGCTATTAATCTTTGACCTGTTTTATCATATTGTTTGACTCCTAAATACTCCCGAATAATATTTTTATAGGTATGACGTTGGCGTTCGGAGGGTATTGCTTTTACTGAGTCTTGTAACTTTAAACACGACCGTAAATGTTTAATTACCGCAATTGGGATCTGTTCAGGATGAGGGAAATATCCTAGACGTTGAAAGGATTTCAACATCACCATTAACCGTAGCAATCCTTCATGGTTCTTGGTTTTAGACTTGACAAACTTGATTTCTGTAGGTGTTGGAGTGTAAAGTTCTGCCAGTTCTTTGGGGTCAGGAAATTGTTTAAATTTGGGATAAGCGGTACGGTCAATTGATGTCATTCAAGTAATATTTAAAACATATAATAATCTAGTGGAAATTTTGAAAATATACTGTTTCAACAAGGCTTTAATCTGAAAACCCGTTTATAAATCAAATACGAGTCTTATATAATACTAAGATTACTCAAAATGGTTTTATCCCTCACTCCCCTACCAAAGAGTATTTTATATTCTTTTGGGTAGAAATTGACAATGCCGATAAAAATGTTGTTTTTTCGCTCAAAAAGTTGTCAATAATTATGAATGTTATGGTGACTCAGTTCAGCTTTGTAGTTCTGGATTAATCAGCATATTTAAGGCGTGACGGGCGGCTGATTCGGCTTTTTGGGAGGTAACTTTCTGGTAGCGTAATGTGGTTTGAATGCTTTCATGTCCCATGAGTGAACGTAATTCTTCTATGCTGATTAATCCTACTCGTTCTGTAGCATAAGTATGGCGTAAATCATGAATGCGTACCCCGGTTAATTCGGGATTGGTATTGGTAATTTCTCGCCAATAATCATGCAATGTATGATAGCTAATTCTACTGACTTTGAGGGTAACTGGATGTTGTGCTGTAAACAATGCGTTGATATTTTTATGTCGTGTGTGTTGGAAATATTTATTTAGTGATTGGGCGGCATCATTGCTATAAAAGCACCACCTTTGTTTGTTGCCTTTTCCCAATACCTGAAATTTCTGATTTTTGATATCTAGGTCTGATAAATTCAGTGCTAAAAGCTCTCCTATTCTACATCCTGTGCGATGCAATAGATGAATTATTGCTGATAGTCGCAAGTCATCTTTGGTTGCTGTATAGAGGATATTTAGCTGGTCTGGTGTTAGATATCTTATGAGAGTATCGCTTTTATGTTCGCCTTTTTCTCGTTGTGGGGGACGCTGTTTTAATCCCTGAATTGGGTTGATTTTTATATACTCTTGTTGGACGGCGAAGTTAAATAGACTTTGCAGTATTGCTTGATGCTTATGGTGGGTTGTGTATTTTAAATGTGAGAGGCTATCTAGATACTCTATTAATGTTTGCTTACTGATTATTTCGATTAGCCAACTTCCATATTCTGCTAGGAAGTTTAAGAGGGTTAGTTCGTAGGTTTTAATGGTACTGGGTGCTAGTCCAGTCCGTTCTAAAAATTTGACGGCAACGGTGGCTAATGTGACAGCTTGCTTCACGGAAATTTGTGTGTTTTTAGCAAGGTTATTTATTCCTAAATTATATATCTTTTAGGGAGAAATATTGGCAGTGTTTTATGGATACTTTTAAAACTCCAAAACCTGGAGAATCTCTGTCCGACTATGTTTTGCGGATGAGAAAGGAACTCAATTTAACTCAGTTTGAGGTGGCGAATGCGGCTGGTGTTCATTCTCGCTCTGTGGGGAAGATTGAACGGGGATTGACAAGGAAACTTAGCCATAAAACTCTTGGCGGTCTTGCTTTGGCTTTGTCTGTGCCTGTTGAGTATTTGCAGGCTGTTGTCAGGGGAGAAGAGGTTCTGGTAATGGCAGCGATTAAGTTTTGCCCCCAATGTTGGAATCCTGGTGGCGTTGTGGATTCAATGTGGGGAAATGTTCGGGCTAGGTTTTGTTATCTATGCGGTACGCAATTACGGTCTAGTTGTGCTAATTGTGGTGAGTTGGTGGTGTCGTTGAGGTATAAGTTTTGTCCTCTGTGTGGAAAACCTTATAAGGATGGGGGGAAAAATTGTTGAAAGCTAGACACAGTAGGCATTTCCAGACCATCTTGCAGGTTTTTACACGTATCTCGGCTCAATACCTATTGGCTATTGGTCGTCCAATAGATACAATATTATCTTCAGGTTGAATCAAACTAAAGGTGGAATAAGTCGTATCTTCCGAGGGTCCGTAAAGGTTAAATACCTGTTGAATATTAGTATTTTGATATAGTTGCTGCACAAGTTTTTTTGCAAGCGGTTCGCCCGCCAGGTTGATAGTACGTACTGAAGCGGGTATACCATCAATTCGGAGCAATTGAGCGATTGCAGAAGGTACAGTATTAACTAGGGTAACTTGTTCAGTTGCAGCAAAACTGGGCAATGCCAAGGCATTTTCCACTAAAATCACCTTGCCTCCGCAACTTAAAGGTGCAAACAACTCAAAAACTGACAAATCAAAGCAAATTGAAGTTGCAGCCAGAACTCCCGCGAAATCCTTTGCGGTAAACACCTTTGTTGCCCAACTTAAAAAGGCAACTGTACTGCGATGTTCGATAATAACTGCTTTAGGTCTACCTGTAGAACCTGAGGTATAAAGAACATAAGCTTTATATTTGGGTAAAACTATTGTTTGGAGATTTTCGCTGCTTTGTTTGCCAATTGCGTCCCAGTCAGTATCTAAACAAATAACTTGCGCCGAATGTTTCGTTAATTGAGTCAACAGTCTGCTGTGGGTAAGCAACACAGGCACTTGAGCATCTGACAGCATGAAAGCCAATCGCTCTTGAGGATACTTAATGTCTAGGGGAACATAAGCACCACCCGCTTTGAGTACACCCAACAACCCCACTATCATCTCAATGGAACGTTCTACACAGATACCCACCAAAACTTCTGTCCCTACACCCAGAGATCGCAAGTAGTGTGCCAACTGGTTGGCTCTTGTGTTCAATTCACGATAAGTCAGTTGTTCCTCTTCAAATACCACTGCCACAGCGTCAGGCGATCGCTCTACCTGTTCCTCAAACAACTGATGGATACACTTATCTTGGGGATACTCAGTAGTGGTGTTGTTCCACTCAAAGAGCAACTGCTGGCGTTCGGTTTGAGTCAATAACGGCAATTCAGAAATTCGTTGTTCTGGATTGGTTGCGATCGCTTCCAGTAGAGTTAGGAAATGTTCCGCCATCCGAGCGATCGTTTCAAGATCAAATAAATCAGTATTATATTGCCAACCTACCTGAAGAACTTCTCCAGCTTCCATAATCATTACATCCAGATCAAAGCTTGCCCCCCGTTGATGTCCGAGTGGGTATGGCTCCATCTGAAGTCCTGAATCCTGACAGCAGGATAAATTTTTCAAAGGCTCACCCCAACGTTGCTTTTGCTCAGTAAAGCTGACTTGGAACAGTGGAGAACGACTAGGATCTCGTTGAGGCTGAAGCTTGTCTACTAAAAGTGGAAAAGGATAATCTTGATACTTCTGAGCTTCTTTGACTGTTCCGCTGATCTGATCCAAAAAATCTTTGAAAGTTAGGTATCCTGAAACTGTTGTCCGCAAAACGACAGGGTTAACAAAGTAGCCAACGACTCCTTTAAACTTTCGATCCAATCTACCCAACATTGGACTGCCTACTAGAATATCCTCTTGATTAGAGTAGCGGTAAAGCAACACAAAAAAAGCAGCTAAGGTAATCTTGTAAAGACTGGTTCCAGAAGCTATAGCTAGATTCCTAAGTTTTTGAATTAATTGTTCATCTAGCTTTAAAATATGCGTTTCTCCCTGATAGGTCTGTACAGGAGGGCGCGATTTGTCTGTTGGCAGATTTAAAATAGATAACTCACCAGCTAATTGTTTTTGCCAATATTCCCTCAGTTCTTCTCCTCTGGAACTAGATAGTAATTCAGATTGCCAACGTACAAATTCTATATAGGATAAATTCTCAGCAGAATCTTCTTGCTGAAAGTCAATTTTTTCGATTTCTCCTATATAAAAGTTTTGAAATTCATTAAGTAATATATCAAAAGACCACAAATCACCAGCAATGTGGTGCATTGTTAATAAAAGAATATGTTCTTCAACTGATTGCGTGAATAGATTGATTCGCAAAACCGAATCAATTTCTAGGTTGAAAGGACGGTCAGTTTCAATAAAGATTTGTTCTCGTAAATAATCTTCACTCCAATTTGAAGCATCTGTTATTTGAATATCAACTTCTTGCTTTTCGTGAATCCGCTGAACTGGTGTTCCTGCATAGGAAGTGTATGTGGTACGCAGAATAGCATGACGCTCAATAATTTTATTCCAAGCTCGACGCAAAGCTTCAATATCTAATTTTGAGCTAATTCGCACAGTTGTAAAAATGTTGTAAGCAACACTTTCTTGGTCAATTTGGTAAAGAAACCACAAAGCTTGTTGACCATAAGAAAGAGGATAAAAGGCGGAGCTATGCGGATTATCAAAGACAGATGATCCAATCATTTAATTTAGTTTAAGTGTAAGTAGGTTAGCATTGAAAATCGTCGTTCGATATAATCAATGTACAGTGAATTAATACTAATAAATTAACATTAGGTTAATTTCATATTAATTTTTACCATAAAAAAAAGAGACGCAGTTAATACTAATAAATTAACATTAAGTTAATTTCATGTTAATTTTTACCATAAAAAAAGAGACGCAGTTAATACTAATGAATTAACATTAAGTTAATTTCATGTTAATTTTTACCATAAAAAAAAGAGACGCAGTTAATACTAATTAATTAACATTAGGTTAATTTCATATTAATTTTTACCATAAAAAAAAGAGACGCAGTTAATACTAATGAATTAACATTAAGTTAATTTCATGTTAATTTTTACCATAAAAAAAAGAGACGCAAGAGCCATAAATCCCACATTCCGCACCCCAAACTGTCACAGAGGTAAATTACGTAGAGACAAAATCAAAGAGAGCATCAAAACAGTCCAATTAGAAATATGTTCTTCCTGATTGAGTGTAACTAAATGAATACACTGAACAATACCTTGTCCATTTCTTGTAGGTTGGGTTAAGCGACAGCGCAACCCAACGCATTTGTTGGGTTTCATGCTAATTGCTCCGCGAACGTTTACGTGACCCAACCCAACCTTGTATCTTAGAGGTATGTTAGAGGAAGTGGGGCGGTTAGTTGCTTTACCTAATTGATTTTTAATTGTTGATTTAGACTCCAAAAGAGCATTTCTAATGTGACGTTGAGCCAAAGTATAAACCAGTAGACATAAACCCATAATCATTCCTAGAGACTCATGTTACTCTCTTTTGTGCTGTGTTCTTTCTATTCACAGCTTACACTGGGAGAGCTTTTTTACTCACTCACCGACTTTTCAAACACCCTCTTAGTAATACTAATTCCCGCAAACCATAATTTCGGCTTGACGGCTGCCATTTTCACCATAGTTTAAACATATCTTTAAATAACTATCTGGTAGATATGGCATTCTTTCAGCCCATTCAATGGCGACAATTCCCGGTGTTACTTCTATGCCTTCCCAGTAACTTTCGAGATTCAATCCAGTAACTTCTTGAGGTTCTAAACGGTATAAATCTAAGTGATAAAGAGGAATACGTCCTTCTGTGTACTCATTAATCAGAGTAAAAGTAGGACTAACAATAGAGTCAATTATCCCCAATCCTTTACCAATACCTTGCACCAAAGTAGTTTTACCAGCACCTAAATCACCTTCTAGCAAAATTACACTACCAGCAGTCAAAGTTTCCCCAAAGGTAATACCTAATTGCTGTGTTGCTTCTATATCTGGAAGGAAAATCTTATTCATTGGTAATTGGTAATTGGTAATTGGTAATTGGTAATTGGTAATGTCTAAGAGGGTGTTTGAAAAGTTTTGAATGTATAGACTGACCCCTCTCCAAACCTCTCCCCTGCAAGGGGAGAGGCTTTAAAACCCCCATTCCCTTGCAGGGAAGGGGGGTAGGGGGGTTAGGTTTTTGGAGATTACTGGTTTGATATAATACTTTTCAAACAACCTCTAAGCATTATCCAGTGTATCGGGATTAACGCCTAAATCACGCAACAGTTGTCCTAGTTGTTCAACTTTTCTTTTTGCTTCTATTGTTTCTTGTTCAGCAAGAATAACTCTTTCATTAGCAGCAATAGCTTCTTCTGTTGGTTCAGGAATTAATTCTCCTGTTAGTGTGAACCACCTTAACCATAACTTGGGAATATCTCGAAATGTCCCTTGCCATAGTCCTAAACTTAAACCTAATTCTGGCATTGGTAAGCGTCCCTCAGTCATATTCATAGGTTCATAATGACCACCTACTAACTGAAATGCGCGGACTTCATTGGTGTAGCGACTAAAAACAATATAGTAAGGAATTCTTAAAATTCTTTGATAAACTTCCCATTTTGTGGGAGGTTTACCTATCTTACTTTCCCTATTACCTAAATCTTCATCTTCTGTACCAGGAGATAATAATTCTACAACTACAAAAGGGTTTGCTGGTTCTTGCCAAGTGACATAACTTAAACGTAAATCTTGACCATTATATAATTTTGGGACTCCTACTACACCAAACCAATCTGGGCGTTTATACCATAAAGGATTTTGCAGATCATAATAAAGATTCAGATCAGCAGCACTATAAACAAGTTCTGAACTCCAGGTTGTTGGCTGAAATGTTAAATATAAAAGTAAAGGTTGTAAAAAATGAAAGTCATCTGGCAAGCCTTTTTCCTCTGGGTTCTCGCTAGGTAAATCATACATTGTCGGTAAAGTTTCCCAAGGGGGAAGGGGTGGTTCAGTTTGAGAAATGATGGAAGAAGTCATAAATATGTTAGGTTGGTAATTGGTAATGGGGAAATATATTTCCCCGTCCCCAGTTTTTACTTCCCGTGATGCGCTCCACTGTACCATTTTAATAAGACTTTGGCTAGTTTTTGGGGGTCATGGCGAACAGCACCATATTCATCTTCAAATAAAATATTAGCAGGAACTATTCGCCGTCCTAATTGGGTAACAGATTCTCGGTCTAAAAAGACTGGATGGGCATTTTGTTGGGCATAACGGATAAGTGCTTGGGCTGAGGGTGTTTTTTTATGAACTAATACGGCATCGAATAACCTTCTATTGCCACAAGCGTAATCTATGGCTTGAATATGTTCAGCAACGCTATATCCATCAGTTTCTCCTGGTTGGGTCATGATATTGCAGATATAAATGCGGGGTACATTGGTAGCGGCGATCGCATCGGCAATTTCTCCAACTAATAAATTAGGAATTAAGCTTGTATAAAGACTACCCGGACCAATAATAATGTAATCAGCTTCTTGAATGGCTTTAATTGCCGCGGGAACTGCCGGTGGATTTTCAGGAATACAACCAATTTTGACAATTTTTCCCGCAGCTTTGGGAATATTCGACTCACCCTCAATGCGGCGGCCATCTGTCAATTCTGCCCAGAGACGGACATCACTGAGGGTAGCAGGTAAAACTTGTCCTCTCACCGCTAATACTTTAGAACTGGCAGCGATCGCTTGCACCAAATCCCCAGTAATATCAGTCATGGCTGTTAAAAACAAATTACCAAAACTGTGACCTGTTAAGCCATCTCCAGCCCGAAAGCGATATTGAAATAATTCCGTCAGTAATTTTTCTTCATCAGCTAGTGCTGCTAAACAATTGCGGATATCTCCAGGTGGTAAAACGCCAAATTCTTCACGCAGTCTACCAGAAGACCCGCCATCATCTGCTACGGTGACAATAGCAGTAATATTAGCACTATAAGTTTTTAAGCCTCTGAGTAACGTTGAAAGTCCAGTTCCACCACCAACAACCACAATTTTTGGACCCCGGTATAAGCGACGGTGGGCTAAGAGGACATCTATCAATTCCTCTTCATTCACTCCAGGTCTGAGGACTTCTGTAATTGAACCGACAGTGCGGGATTGTCCCCACAGCACCAACAGGACACCACAAAGAAGGAGTAATGGACCACTAATATAGTTGGGCAAAATATTCGCGAGGAGTCCCAAAAGACCTTTTAGCAACTCTAGTATCCAAAAAATGGGGGTTAATTTTACCCAAATAGCCAACCCCAAACTGGCTAAGACAACACCCCCAACAGTAATCAGTAACCAGCGTTTCACCGCTAATCCAGGGGATAACCATTTGCACCATTGGTTAACCCGGTGGGAAGTGCGACTGTGAGACTCTAGTTGTAGCGAATTAATGGCTTGTTTCAAAAAACCGATGAACATACTTAATAGGGAAAGTTGGTAAAAACAATATTTAACAGAAACTTAACATCACCTGCTTTCAATACTGAAAAAACCATAAGTTTGATTTAATCCTTTATATTTCAGGGAGGATAGGGAATCAACAGTTGAGGAAAATACCTATCTTACTTTTGCGGCGTTGTGTTTTACCAATTTAATAAAAGTGAATTTGATGAAAAAGCGAATTTTAGGAATAGATCCAGGACTGGCAACTGTGGGATTTGGGGCAATTAATTGGCAACAAAGTCAAAATAAAGGACAAGAGACAACGGTAGAGATGGTAGATTTTGGCGTAATTCGCACAAATGCTGATGTGGAAATGACTCAGCGACTATGTATTTTATTTGATGATTTACACAGCGTGATGGAGGACTTACAGCCAGATTTGGTGGCAATTGAAAAGTTATTTTTTTATCGGATGGCAAATACCATTGTTGTAGCCCAGGCTAGGGGTGTACTGATGTTAGTTTTAGGACAGCGTAAGCTTCCTTATGTAGAATTTGCACCTCCCCAAATTAAGCAAGCTTTAACGAATTATGGTAAAGCAGATAAAGCAGAAGTGCAAGAGGCTGTGATGCGGGAGTTGGATTTAGATGAAATTCCTCGGCCGGATGATGCGGCAGATGCTTTAGCTGTGGCGTTAACAGCTTCGTTCCAGTTGTGAGATTATAAAGAATTTTATCGGAAAAAATAAAAAAACGCGAATACGAGAAAATAATCATTGTATAATTTAAATACTCCTTTTATTGATCGTCACTATAATAAATTAGAATTTGAATTTATCCGATTTTCAATTATTAATCAAATCAATCATTTTATTTACATTTACATCTAGAAAATCGGCAAGAAATTACCGTACAAAAACCGATTCCTTTTGTGAATACTGATAAAAATGAAGAAACATATCCAGTAAAGTTTCAAGTTGATTTACCACCAAGAATGCTAGTAAATTTTTTAGATAAACTTTCTCTTGTACATAAAATAGAAATTTTGAAACTGAGAGAGAAGATGCTAGGCTATGATAAGCGGGTAAAAGAAATCAAAGATGGAAAAAGTATATTTTATGGTCGGGGAAAAACAAAACCTTGTTGTCAATTAAAGTTTATTTCTGCGACTAAGCCTTATGAAAAGAATCATCTACAATGTTACCTATGGCTACCACTTCCAAAGAGATTTCTTCGCTTTAACAAAAAATCAGGTATCGGTAGAATCTATCTGCAATGTGATCCAGATTTTCAAACTGTCACAACAATTACCTACTGGACACAAAATAGTCGTTATGCTAATAAACTACCGATGCCTATTGATATATACTTAAATGAAGTTGGTTTAGATCAGGTAAATCAAGAGATTGATAAATTATTTGACTTGGCAATTCAACTTAATTTAGATTTTTCAGAAAATACTATGTACTGAAAAACCTATTTAAATATTAAACACTAAAATCATTCCCATCTTGATTTACAACTAATCTTAAAATTGATAAACCTAAGATAATTAAAAATAGCACTAAACCAATGGTACAAGCATAGCTAATTTCTAAATTACCAAATGCTTGTTCATACAAATAATAAACAATTGTCTTAGAACTATTCAGCGGTCCACCTTGGGTCATAATATAAACTTCTTCAAAAACTTTAGTTGCAGAAATCGCCGAAATTACAGCCACTAAAGCTAAATAGGGTTGCATCAATGGTAAGGTAATATCCCAATGTTTACGAATATCGTCTGAACCATCAATAGCCGCGGCTTCATAAATATCAGCGGGAATGGCTTGCAATCCAGCTAAATAAATAATCATGTAGTAGCCTAAACCTTTCCAAATAGTTACAGCCATAATACTAGCTAGGGAAATGGGAACAATTCCCAATATCTTATCAGGACTTGTTAACCAGGGAATTCCGTCGGGAAAAATTCCTAAAGTTTTGAGAATTTGATTCAGCAATCCGTTTTCTGCATATAACCATTTCCAAGCTATCCCAGCTACTACCATAGAAATTACAACTGGGGTATAATATGCTGTTCTAAACCAATTCATTCCCCGCAGTTTTTGATTGACTAAAATTGCTAAAGCCAAGGGTAAAAATACTAAAATTGGCACAACACCAATTAGATAAAGAAATGTATTTTGTAATGTTTGCCAAAAAACTGGATCTTTCGATAAACGCAGGAAATTTTTCAAGCCAATCCATTGAGGAGGATCTCCTATATTTTCATAGTTGGTAAAACTCAGATAAAAGGCTTGAACTGCTGGATAAAAAACAGTTAATGTTAAAATAATTAAGGCTGGTAATAAAAATAAATAAGGTGTTATTCTCTGTTGAATTAAAATCCATTGTTTTGATGTTAATTGAGACATATATTTGAGGATCAAGTTTTAGCAACTATGGTATCTTATTTCGGAGTCTAAGTAGGTTGGCGTTGAAAATTGTCGTCATAGCAAGGCAAGAGGCAAGAGGCAAGAGGCAAGAGGCAAGAGGGTTTGAGCGATTTTACTTTTCGTTACATATTACTCTTCGAGAAGCCGCTTCGCGTCTACGGTTTTTTTCCGTTTACCTACTTAGATAAAGTTATTTTGATTAATACAGCGGTTTCCGCTCTCATGAGGTACAAAGTTGAATCATGAAACTCTTGTAGTGCGGGCATCTTGCCCGCTAGATATGTACCTCATAACACCGGGAAGTGCTGTACTTACGCCAAATTAAGAAAAGCCTTGATTTGGAGGTTGGATTGTTTACATCAGCGTTACGTAGCAATGGCAAAGATATTATTTTATCATATCAGTAGGATTTCAGAGTCCCACAAAAACTATTTAGCAAATATACTCAAAAATTAAATAGGGAATTAGTAAAATAATCCTTTTCCCTATTCTTCAATAAAATTACAATTCTGGTTTTGTATCTACTGTTTCATGCTGATTAATTTTCACCTGTTCTAATAAACGAGGCATCCAAGGTAAAGCCAGAAAAATTCCTGATAAAACTAGTAGAAATACAGAAAGTCCAAAAAGTTGGTCGCGGGAAATTTCTAATACACCACGTAAAATTACCTCTCGTAAAGCCGAAACAATCGTAATTTCTACCGCTGCACCTACAGAAATACTCCGTTCTTGCAGATAATCAACTAACAACCGAAACAGTTCTACTAATATCAGAATAAACAAAATATCAGATGTTACTTGCCGTAGATCTAATGGACTTAAAAATGATAAAAACATATCTCCTAAGCGAATGAGCATGACACAAAACAAACTCACGCAAAGGGAGATAACAATAATATCCTGAAAAAGTTCTAAGTTACGAACAATTCTATCCCGTTTAAACAAATTATTGACTTCTATAATTATCCGCTGTGGCATAGTATTTTCTAGAACAGAAAGATAAATCTATTTTAATAATTAACCATTAAACTACTTTGAATAAAGTGAACAGAGAACAATAAGTAATTATCAATTCAAATCAAGGAGGAGATTAACTGTTTCTACCCCCCACTTTCAAACTTTAATTAATTCCTGGTTCTATTTTTTTACTGATGCTTCAGTAGCTGATTAACTTTAAGTTAGCCCCGCTGACCTAAGTAGATAAGATTTATCCATTATTAAGTATAAGATTTTATCTATGAATAATGCCCAATGGAGACGGGAATTGCCCACAATTAGAGGTTGTTTGAAAAGTATCAGATGAAACCCATAATCTCCAAAAACCTAACCCCCCTGCCCCCCTTCCCTACCAGGGAATGGGGTTTTCAAAGCCTCTCCCCGCGTCGGGGAGAGGTTTGGAGAGGGGTCAATTTATACATTCAAAACTTTTCAAACATCCTCTTAGGACTAGGGAAAGATGCTGTTGGTCTTTTGACTGAGGATGATTGTTGACAGTTTTAATTTTCTTAACTGAGGTATATGTTTTTTAATAAAAATTAATATTCAAGCTGTGCCACAATAAGAGAAAGGCATAAATACTCAATTTATTCAAGAGGGGCGTTATGGTATTGCTTACCGAGAAACTAGAAAAGCGTCTGACTATAAATACTGTAGAGATTAGTGAAGATACTACCGCAATTCGGTCTTTGGATTGGGACCGCGATCGCTTTGATATTGAATTTGGCTTACAAAATGGTACAACCTACAACTCTTTTCTGATTCGGGGGGAAAAAATCGCCCTGGTTGATACCTCCCATGAAAAGTTTCGCAAACTTTATTTTGATACTCTCACCGGTTTAATTAATCCCCAAGATATTGATTATTTAATTGTTAGTCACACTGAACCAGATCACAGCGGTTTAGTAAAAGACTTACTACAACTCGCTCCTCATCTAACTGTAGTTGCGTCAAAGGTGGCAATTCAGTTTTTGGAGGACATGGTACATCAACCATTTAACCGCAAAATTGTCAAAAATGGTGATCGCTTAGATTTAGGCAATGGCCATGAATTTGAATTTGTCATTGCTCCTAATTTACATTGGCCGGATACCATTTTCAGCTTTGACCACAAAACCCAAATTCTCTATACCTGCGATGCTTTCGGGTTACATTATTGCTCAGAAAGTACCTTTGATGACGATTTAGCGGCAATAGAAGCTGATTTCCAATATTACTACGAATGTTTAATGGGTCCAAATGCCCGTTCCGTCCTGTCCGCAATGAAGCGCATGGGAGAATTGAAAACAATTCGCATGATTGCCACCGGACATGGACCCCTATTATATCACAATGTGGAAGAATTGACAGGCCGTTATCGCAGTTGGAGTCAAGGCCAAACCAAAGCAGAAACCCCTGTAGGAATATTTTACGTTTCCGAGTACGGTTTTGGCGATCGCATTGCCCAATCTATTGCTAACGGGATGACAAAAACTGGTGTCGCTGTCGAAATAGTAGATTTAGCCAGCGTCAACGAATTACAAGAACTGCGGGAACTGGTAGGACGTTGTACAGGTTTAGTTGTGGGAATGCCCCCAACTTCAGGCAATTCTCACATTCAAGCCGCCTTGAGTACCGTTTTAGGTTCTGCCAAAGAAAAACAAGCCATTGGCATTTTTGAAACCGGTGGAGGAGATGATGAACCCACCTATCCCCTATTAAATAAATTCCGGGCTTTAGGGTTACACTTATCTTTTCCCGTAATTGAAATTCGGGAAACACCCACAGCTAACACTTACAAAAAATGTGAAGAAGCGGGGACAGACTTGGGACAATGGGTAACAAGAGACAAAAGCATCAAAGCCATGAAATCCCTGGCTGCTGACTTAGATAAAGCCTTGGGCAGAATTAGCGGCGGTTTATATATCATCACAGCCAAAAAATCCGACGTATCCAGCGCCATGTTAGCTTCCTGGGTAAGTCAAGCCAGCTTTAAACCCTTGGGCTTTTCCATCGCCGTCGCCAAAGATCGAGCCATAGAATCACTCATGCAAGTAGGCGATCGCTTCGTTCTCAATGTACTCGAAGAAGGCAACTATCAACCATTAATGAAACACTTCTTAAAAAGATTTGCTCCCGGTGCAGATCGTTTTCAAGGTGTGAAAACCCAACCTGCTGAAAATGGCGCACCCATCCTCACAGATGCCCTAGCATACATAGAATGCGAAGTCATCAGCCGCATGGATTGTGGTGATCATTGGGCAGTATACAGCACTGCCTATGCCGGTAGAGTATCCAATCCCGATGCCATGACAGCAGTACACCACCGCAAAGTAGGAAACCACTATTAAGTATTGTAGGGGTTTAGCTCTTGCTAAACCCCTACCCGCTTAAATCAAATAATTAAGCCTTGTTGAGTATAGTCATCTTCAGATGACTGTTACTATGAAACTGGACATCTCCGGTAATTAAATGTGCGTGGTTTGAAACCATTGTAGAGACGTTCTATAGAACGTCTCTACATTCATTTTCACCAGATGTCTATTGAGCTTAAATTAGGAATTAACCGACTCTAGTGACATCTTCTGAGCCGAGCGCTGCTGTAACTTTCTCCGCAATACAAAAGCACCAACGACAATCGCCACACCTGCTGGCGCGGCATCAGACTCAAAGGGAACAGTAGCATCAACTGAAAAACCTGTCAACGAGCCTGAACCGTTGCCGCTGTTAGTGACACCGTTCATCAAATCTAATTGCCATTGTTTACCACTGACGTCGGCGCCAATGAATTGTGTGAAATCAGCAGGATTAAGTGCATAAATGGTGCTAGATGAATAGCCAGTGGTCGGCCAAGGCGTACTCGACGCAGTGCTGAAAGTGTAATTGCCGGTGGTGATACCAGATCCAGACCCAATTGAACCAGTAAAATCAACCATACCAGTTGTCCCAACCATTTCTCCCCCTTGACTCGGATCAATGAGACTAAGACTGGCGAACAACTTGTTACCATTTGTGCTAAGGTTAAGACCTTTAATGATTATTTTGTTAAATGACTCTAACGTAAGGGGCAATGCACTAGCATTAGAATATGCCTGAGTCTTAATAGTCTGCATGCGACTAGCACCAGTCGCACCTATAGAGGTTGTAACTGCAGGACTGGAAATGACAATGGCCTCCGCCGCACTAGAAAGAGTTAGAATGCTTACCAGGGAAGCAACTAACGCCCCCAATTTTTGAAAATTCTTGGTGATCATTATGTCCTTTGTTCCTTGTGTTTTTTATGCTTTTAAGTTCTTTATGTGTACCGAATCGGTACTTAGCAGTATGATAGTTCAAAATCACTCAAATGGCAATAGCAAAATATAAAAAATTATCACATCTGAATGTAGTTATTCACTCCTCCCCTCTAAAATTATCGCAACCCTTGATCTCTCGTTAAAGATAGGAGGGAGTGTGAACAGTTATATCTGAATATAATTATCGGTGATAAGTGTAACCCACAATTAAATGCACGAAAAGCAACCTAGGACAAAAGTTAAAAATTATCTCCAAAAGTCCCTAGTACCGCAGGGCGGAATTAAAAATTAAAAATTAAAAAGCAGATGGTATAAGCTTTTCAGGGATTTTTAATGGTTGCTTAACTTACGCCGTATTGTACTAGTAGTTTGTCAAGATAAAAATGATGGACTGTAGTGTGAGCGTCTCGCTCACACGGGCAAGAATGCCCATCCCACAAAATTGGGTAATTTATTTTTTGGTGTTCCCTAAGAGGATGTTTGAAAAGTTTTTAATGTGTAAACAGACCCCTCTCCAAACCTCTCCCCTACCAGGGGAGAGGCTTTAAAACCCCCTTTCCCTTGTAGGGAAAGGGGGGAGGGGGGTTAGGTTTTTGGAGATTATGGGTTTCATATAATACTTTTCAAACAACCTCTAAGGCTTTCGGGCAAAAAAAGTAAATTCGTCACAGCTTATGTCAAAAAAACCTATCATGGAGGGAGCAGAGGCGCAAGAGTTTTTCCCAATTACTCATTACCAATGACCACTAAACCCCGTGATGTGCAAATATTGCCCATTGGTACAGATACCATAATATTGCGATCGCGCAGTTGGGCTAGATTAAGATTTGAAATTGAATATGCTTTAGCTAGATTTACAGAAAGGTATATATGAAAATATGCCCCGTTCCCTCTGAAATTGGAAAATTAAAAATCTTAACCTTTGCGCCTTTGCTCCTTTGTGCCTTTGCGCGAAACATAATTCATACCAATCACCAATCACCAATGACCACTAAACCCCGTGATGTGCAAATATTGCCCATTGGTACAGATACCATAATATTGCGATCGCGCAGTTGGGCCAGATTAAGATTTGAAATTGAATATGCTTTAGCCAAGGGAACAACGGCTAATTCTTATCTCATCCAAGGCGATAAAAATGCCCTGCTTGACCCCCCTGGCGAAACTTTTACCGAAATTTATCTCGCAGCCTTACAACAGCGGTTTGATGTCAAAAAACTCGATTATGTAATTCTGGGTCACATTAACCCCAACCGCGCTGCAACGTTAAAAGCTTTACTGGAAATTGCCCCCCAAATTACCTTTGTTTGTTCTAACCCAGGGGCGATAAATTTACGCGCGGCTTTGGAAAAAGACGATTTATCAATTTTGGTCATGCGGGGAGAAGATACCCTAGATTTAGGAAAAGGACATCATTTACAATTTATTCCCACACCTAACCCCCGTTACGCGGACGAACTTTGTACCTGGGACCCACAAACGGAAATTTTGTTTTCTGATAAACTATTTGGAGCGCATATTTGTTCAGATCAGGTTTTTGATGAAGGTTGGGAAGTATTTAACGAAGATAGACGCTATTATTTTGACTGTTTAATGGCACCTCACGCCAAACAAATCGAAACGGCTTTGGAGAAATTGGCAGATTTGCCGGTGCGAATGTATGCTACTGGTCATGGTCCAATAGTCCGCTATGGTTTAATTGATATTACCAAAGGCTATCGGCAATGGACTAAACAGCAAACTTCCGCTGATATGACAGTGGCTTTAATTTATGCTTCTGCCTATGGCAATACTGCAACTTTAGCACAGGCGATCGCTCGCGGCATTACAAAAGCGGGTGTCAGTGTCGAAGCCATTAACTGTGAATTTACCGAACCCGAAGAAATCAAAGCCGCAATTGCAAAATCCGCCGGTTTCGTCATAGGTTCTCCCACCTTAGGAGGACACGCACCCACACCGGTACAAACTGCTTTAGGAATTGTCCTCGCTACTGCTACTAACAATAAATTAGCCGGTGTATTTGGTTCTTTTGGTTGGAGTGGAGAAGCCGTTGATTTAATCGAAAGTAAACTCAAAGACGCAGGTTACAGATTTGGATTTGACACCATTCGCGTTAAATTCAAACCCAATGAAGTTACCTTGCAAACCTGCGAAGAAGCGGGAACTGATTTCGCCCAAGCATTGAAACGCGCCGCGAAAAAATCAGTTGTCGCTAAACAACCAGCAAGTAATGTCGAACAAGCTGTAGGGCGGATTGTTGGTTCTATATGTGTGGTTACAGCCACTCAAGGTGATGTTAAAACGGGAATGTTAGCATCTTGGGTAACACAAGCCAGTTTTAATCCTCCTGGTTTAACCATTGCGGTAGCTAAAGACCGGGCTATGGAATCCTTATCCTATACAAATAACAAATTTGTAGTCAATATCTTGGCGGAAGGGAAAGAAATTCGTAAGCAATTTATGAAAGTTTACGCCCCTGGACAAGATAGATTTGCCGGTTTGGACATTCAAGAGGCAAATAATGGCGGAATTATTCTCAATGGTGCTTTAGCATATCTAGAATGTTCTGTCCAAAGTCGGATGGAATCTGGTGATCATTGGTTAGTTTATGCCACTGTTGATGATGGTAAAGTCTTAAATCAAGATGCTGTCACAGCAGTACATTATCGCAAATCAGCGAGTTATTATTAAACAGTAGGGTGGGCAATGCCCACCTAAATGTACAGCAGATTCCAGATAAATATTTTTACATTAGGACTTACGCACAAGTCATGGAAAAACGAACCACAGAGGCACAGAGTTCACAGAGAAATGAGGGTTTGAGAGATATTTTGCGTAAGTCCTATACATAAAAAAGTAAACAGTGTTTTACAGAAATTGGAAAAACTCAGGCAGGAAGGTTTAATTAATATTACCAGCTTTAAAAATTTGTTCAGCAGTCAACTTTAATTCTGGGAAAGTTGATGATACTATCAATTCACTACCTGTAAATTGACTAATTTGGTATTCTCTATCTATCAGTTGATGAATAGAAATAGTTGGTTGTTTAGGACTACCAATAAACCTTTTACTTCCCAGTGCTAAATAATCCACAATCCAATATTCAGCAATACCTAATCTTTCATAATCTCCCAGCTTTTTATAATAATCATCTTGCCAATTTGTACTCACAACTTCAATAACTAAAGGAATCGAATCAGGTTCAGAAATTACTGCTGATTTTCTCCAGTTTGGGTCAGTTGCTAGAATGTTTCTATTGATTACTAACACATCTGGTAAATAGCTGGATTCGCTTCCTGGTGTTTTCACAAAAGTGGTTTTTGGGATTCCATAAGGTAAATTCAACCGTAAATACTCAGCCGTGATTCTCTCAGCTAAAAAGCAAATAATATCTTCATGAAAACCTACGGGTGGATTCATTTCAACAATTACTCCATCATGTAATTCATAGCGTCCCTTATCAGGTAGCCATTCTATAAATTCTGCAAAAGTTACTATTTTTGGTAAGGCTTGAAGCATAATTTACCTACCTTTGTAAATTCAAAATTATTCAAATTGCAGCGACTCCTAAAGGGAAGGACAGTTATAAGCGAGCATAGATAAGTTTAATCTCATTTTATATTATGTATATGCAGCCACTACAATTTGACCAAGAGCATTCATTTTACATATTTAACCATGTTTTATTTTAGTTGTTTTAGAATGAAATTAAACCGTAGATAATTGCTCGTTCCCAGACTCCGGCTGGGAATGCCTACCAGGAGGCTCTGCCTCCAATCCCAGAATACAAGTATAGTTTTTTGAGAACTACAAAATTATTAAAGTGTGTAAATCTAGTTCTCAAGCAATAAAGTTAGATTTGTAGGTTGGGTTGAAGCATGAAACCCAACAAAGCAGAAAATGGACAAGGTATTGATAGTGAAGTTGACATTTCTTTTTTGCAGCCGTTATGTATCAAACCCACATTCCGCACCCCAAACTGTCACAGATCAAAAAAGCCCTTAAAGTAGTACATAATAACTAAAGTCAATTCAAAAATTAAGATGCTTAATGAGAATAAGTAGCATTAAAAGGGACGTGGTGTGATAAAGTGAAACTTGGTAACAAAAGAAAAAAATGAATTGATAACCAAATAAGAAATAATTGATGACAACAGAAGTATTAGAGGAAACTGTTGTGAAATTAAAACCTCAAGAAATAGAAATTGAGAACATAGACCATCTAGGGATAGTAGCAGGAATCATAGATTCAATCGGAATAGTAGAAATAATAAATGAATTAATAGGAGTCGAAAAAGACGAAAAAGTAAATGCAGGTCAAGTGGTAAAAGCCATGATAATAAACGGGTTAGGATTTGTCTCCAAACCGTTATATATGTTTCCCCAATATTTTGAAACAATCGCCTGTGAGCATCTAATAGGAACAGGAGTAAAACCAGAATATCTTAACGACGATAAATTGGGGAGAGTCATGGATAAACTGTTTATAAAAGGCTTAGATACAATCTTTTTTCTCATAGCCTTAAAAGCTGCTCAAAAATTTGGAGTATCACTATCAACATCACATCTAGACTCATCATCAATGCACGTGCATGGGCAGTATAACACTAGCTTACCATTCGTAATATTTGAGAGTCAAAAAGTAGGAAATAACCAAGAATTAGAAGAATTAGCAGTAAAATCACCAAAAGAAATAACCATCACCTACGGTTATTCCCGTGACCATAGACCAGATTTAAAACAATTCATCATAGAAATGATATGTTCAGGAGATGGAGACATCCCAATATTTTTAAAACTAGCATCGGGAAATCAAGCAGATTCATCATGTTTTGGTCAAATAGCAGTAGAATATCAAAAACAATTAGAAGTTAATAGTCTCATGGTTGCTGACGCTGCTTTATATACAGAATCAAACCTGAAAATGATGTCAGAATTACGTTGGTTATGTCGAGTACCATTAAGCATAAAAGCAGCAAAAACATTAATATCAACATTAGCAGAATCAGAATTTATTGATAGTACAATACCAGGATATAAATTAGCATCAAAAATCCAAAATTATGCAGGGATAGAACAAAGATGGTTAGTAGTGCAAAGTCAAGAAAGAAAAGAATCAGACCTGCATAAGCTCACACAAAAAATTACCAAAGCAGAATCAAAAGCTGTGCAAGATTTGAAAAAGTTATCACAAGAGAGATTTGCATGTGTTGCAGATGCTATCAAGGCATTATCAAAATTATCAAAACAATTCAAATATCATCAAATTCACGAAAGTACGGTGACTCAAGTAAAATCTAATAAAAAAGATACTTCAGGAGAAATATCCTATCAAATATCAGCTACAGTCTCCCAGGATGAAAGTAAAATTAATACAGAATTGCTGAGTGCGGGACGTTTTATTATTGCGACAAATGTTTTAGATTCACAGGAACTAAGCAATGATTCTATGCTAAGTGAATATAAAGCCCAGCAGTCATGTGAGAGGGGGTTTGGTTTTCTCAAAGACCCATTATTTTTTGCCGACAGTATTTTCCTCAAAAGTCCTGAGAGAATAGAGTCTTTGGGAATGATTATGGGTTTATGTCTACTGGTTTATACTTTGGCTCAACGTCATATTAGAAATGCTCTTTTGGAGTCTAAATCAACAATTAAAAATCAATTAGGCAAAGCAACTAATCGTCCTACTTTACGCTGGATTTTTCAATGCTTTCAGTGTATTCATTTGGTTACACTCAATCAGGAGAAACATATTTCTAATTGGAATAAGGACAGAGATTTTATCTTGAGTCTTTTACCAGATGATTGTTTACGTTACTATCAATTAGTCAGCTAATTATCATCTCTATCAATTTAATTTCTCTTGTAAAGATGAGCTAATCTCTTTGATTTATAGCTCCATTTTACTATGTCTATAATTTCGTTTTTTACTTTAATTGATTAGTCTAACTTATAATTGTTTCTTGAATATCTTCTTTCACTTATCTATTGACCTCTCCAGGTGGTGTGCATTCTTATTGCTTCTTATTGAGAATAGATTTTGATGACATTTTTGGTGATTTACTGTTTCTCAAATGCCTTTTTTCACTTTATCTGTTTGTTTTGATGCTCCCTTTGATTTTCATCTCCGTAATTTCCCTCTGTAACATTTTGGGGTGCGGAATGTGGGATCAAACAGACCCACCGCGTTCTGCTCAGGAATTCCTACCGACAATGTATGATTTACCTAGCGAAGATCCAGAGGAACCCGGTTTGCCAGACGAATTTCATCTTTTACAACCCCAGTTATTACGGGAAACTTTTTGTCCGTCAAAGTTCCCGGAAAATCAGGTATTTATCGCCACAGACTTAGATCTTTACTACGATGTTCATCATCCATTATGGTATAAACGCCCTGACTGGTTTGCTGTAGTTGATGTCCCCAGGTTGTATGCACAAAAAGAACTACGGCTGAGTTATGTAGTTTGGCAAGAAGGCGTTAATCCTTTTGTCGTGGTAGAATTTATTTCACCAGGAACAGAAAAAGAAGATTTAGGGAGAACCCTACGAGATGTTAGTCAACCTCCAACTAAGTGGGAAGTTTACGAACGAGTTTTAAGAGTACCCTATTATCTAGTTTTTGACCGTTACACTGACCAGTTAAGAGCATTTCAGTTACAGGGAAGTAGTTATGCTGAATTGGAAATCAATCAACTGCGTGTATGGCTAAATGATATTGAATTAGGTTTGGGACTGTGGCAAGGTGTCTATCAAGGCATTGAACGGCAGTGGTTACGCTGGTATGATGCGTCAGGTAACTGGGTTCTCACACTGGCAGAACGGGAAAGAAAACAAGGGGAGCGAGAAAGAAGACGTGCAGAAAGATTAGCAGCACAATTACGCGCTCTTGGTGTTGAACCTGATTTTGGTGATGATGAAGAAGGCTAAATGATAGATAATGGTTTGCGTTTGGGTTGGTTAATTAACCGTTCTATAAAACTTACCCAAAATTACCAAAGTCTAGACACATCTGGACAGCGATAATCTTAGTGTTTACTTCCTGCTTCATCACGGTCTTAGAATGGCTTCTAAGAGGTTTTTCCGCTCCACAGGCAATCTCGGTAGAACTTACCGTTTCTGACCGTAGTTCCTAAAAGGAACCGCTACGCTACAGGGATAAAAATATCCACAAACCATCGGTCAATATTACGCGCTGCATTTAAGTCCCTGTCAGCTTTATAGCCACAATCAGGACAAATATAAACGCGGTTTTTTAATGGCATTTTATGACGATGATTACCGCAATTAGAGCATATTTGGGAACTAGGAAAGAACCTATCCACAAGGATTAGTTCACTCCCGAATTTCTCAGTTTTGTACTCTAATTGCCTTTTAAATCAGGGGAAACGCATCTTATCAATAAGGACTATTTAATCTCAATAATGACCCAAAAATTTGCATTAATGTCTACTTATTGACAATAATTTAAACCATCACGATGACTCTGAAAAAATCCATCAAACGATAAATACCGATTCTTTCGTTTATACACAAAAATGGTATTTTGTCAATAAAATTTAGATGCGTTTCCCCTGCCTTTTAAATTCATACATCCCACAATCTGCAATTGCACCTGCTAATTTGTGGTTCTTTAAAAATGCCTTAACGTGCAAATCTTCTATCTTAATTATGCTGTGGTTTTTAGCTAGATAGTAGGTTAATTTGTGAATAGAATCCTGGCGAATATTAGAAACTTTGGCGTGTAATTTAGCTAATTTTCTCACAGCTTTTTTACGGTTATTAGAGCCTTTAATTTTCCTGCTCACACTACGCTGTAAACGTTTCATGCGTTTACTCCTATGGCGGTAGGCTTTAGGATTCTCGAATACTTCACCATTACTGCAAACTGCTAATTCTTTGATACCAATGTCAACACCAATGGTCGGTCTGTCTGCAAGTATAGGAGGTTTTTCAACTTCGTATTTAACAGAAATAAACCATTTATCAGCCTGTCTAGAAATCACGCAATTATGAGTTACTGTAATCGGTAAAGGTTCTGCTAAACGTACCCAGCCAATTGACGGTAATTTAATTCTTTTACTATCATTTTTAATTGCTGGTTTCGCCTTAGTTCCTGACTCCAAATAGAAAGAATCACGTTGACCTTTCTTTTTGAATCGGGGTTGTTTCGATGTCTTCCTAAAACACCTATCCCATGCTTGGCGTAAGTCAGCTAACGCCTTCTGAGGGATATTTTTGTTAACTTCGTAATACCAAGCGGATTCAGACTTAACCTCAGCGACTAACTTTTTATGTAAGTCAATCGCTGAGGGAAGTTTAAGTTTTTCGCCTTCTTTTTGAGCAGCTAAAATATCCTTGATTTGAGCATTTGCCCAGTTATAGGCGTGTCTAGCTACTCCAGAGGCTTTGCGAAAAGCTGTAATCTGTCGGTTATTTGGAATTAGTGCAGTTTTGAATGATAAAAGCATTGACTCGACCTTTCAATGTTGTAGTATAGTTAGTATACCAACTTACAAGGTTAAAGTCAATGCCATTTGAGAAAAATAATAAAATTGGTGCTAAGAAAATCCTCAAAGCTGAGTTAGACGCTCAACCAATTTGTTTTAAAGGTCGGAAAGGACAGAGGGTAAAAATTAAAACCGTCCCTAACACAGCAACAACGGTTAAGGGAATTTGTTGATCAATTAATTGAAGACTTGGACAAACAGTAATATATGGATAGTTATGGGTAGAAATTATCAAACTGTTTCTACCCCCCAAA
Organism: Dolichospermum sp. UHCC 0315A; assembly: GCF_008121535.1. GTDB lineage: Bacteria > Cyanobacteriota > Cyanobacteriia > Cyanobacteriales > Nostocaceae > Dolichospermum > Dolichospermum lemmermannii. The sequence continues at coordinate 2,870,459 of NZ_CP043056.1, read as the reverse complement.
ATCAACAAGTGGAAATCTACCGACTAGGAAAACCTGTAGAAATTGTCCAAGTTCCGGCTGTACTTTCTGGAGAAGAGGTTTTACGATCAAAAAAATTACCCACCCCGCGAAGGGAATAGGTAATTTTTTCAGCATTGAATAACTAAAAGATCTTAGCTAAATTCAGCTTAATAGCGACCGCCGCCGCCGCCACGGTTACCACCGCCGCCGCCGTAGCCACCGCGACTACCACCACCACCACCAGGACCTCTATCTTCCTTGGGTTTGGCCTTGTTCACTTTCAGAAGACGACCCATCCATTCAGCACCATCAAGGGCATCAATAGCGGCCTGTTCTTCAGCTTCAGTACCCATTTCCACAAAACCGAAGCCGCGCAAGCGGCCTGTCTCACGGTCAGTAGGAAGTTGAACACGTTTTACAGCACCATAGTCTGCAAAAACAGCACTGAGAGCGTCTTGTGTAACTTCGTAAGAGAGGTTACCCACGTAAATTGACATAGAATATTTCCAAAATCATAAGAATGTAGAGATTTAGATTTCGGAGAAAAGTCTGTAAATACCAAAAGGGAAAGCCTGTCAATACTAACCACAAACATTACCGCCGAATTAATTCCCACTTTCTAATGATTACACAAAAAATGATAATTGTGGAAAGAAGTTAAAAAAATGTTGTAAAAAGTCATATTTGTTGTTTATGAGCAGTCAATATTGGAAATTTCCCCCTATTTCTCGCACTTCAGCCGCAATAATTAAATTTATATCCACTTTTGGAAGCATTAACTAATTCTTAGTTGTTCATTGACAGAAAAAATAATGCTTTGCCGGGTAATACATTTACTACCAATGAGTTTAAGTTTGATTCGGTTAAGCTAAATATCCATCTTGTGGCTGAGGATAATCAGCATTTTCTGAGTTAGCATTCATTAACGGTAGTCTAAAGGTGAAAGTAGCTCCCTGTCCCAGACCAGAACTTTCAGCTTGAATAGTGCCACCATGCAGTTCTGCTAAATTGCGGGCAATTGCCAACCCCAACCCCAAGCCACCGAATTCTCTAGTAGTTGAGCTATCTTCTTGACGAAAGTAATCAAATATGTATGGTAAAAATTCTGAGCTGATTCCTTTACCTGTGTCACTGACTGTAATTTGAGCATCAAAGCCAACGCATTCTAGCCTCACTTCTATTTGCCCACCATGAGGTGTAAATTTGACAGCGTTGGACAACAAATTCCACAGGATTTGTTGCAATCGGACTGGATCACCAGCAACTAGACCAATATTTGCTTCAATAATAGTTTGAATCTGAATTTTTTTAGTTTTGGCTGCTAAAAACAGTGTTTCTGAAACCGCTGAAATTATAGTAGCGAGATTAACTGAAGAGACTTTCATTGTCCCTTTACCCTGAAAAATCCGGGACATATCGAGCAAATCATTAATTAAGTAAACCTGTAATTTGGCATTACGCTCAATAATACTTAGAGCTTCATCCGTTTCTTCTGGCTTTAATTTACCTTTTTTGAGTAAACTAGCCCAACCGAGTATAGAGTTCAATGGTGTCCGCAATTCGTGGGATACAACCGCCAAAAATTCATCTTTGATGCGGTTAGCAGCTTCTACTTGTTTGCGAGCAGCTTGTTCTTGTTTTAACATATCATTCCGCTCTTTAATTGCAGCTTGCTGTTTAGTGATGTCATGGGAGCAGCCAACTATATGAGTAATGTTGCCATGGTTGTCCCGGATGACTGAAAGCCGCAAGTTGATATAAAGGATATCTCCTGATTTTGAGCGACGAGTAGCCACCTCTACCTCATGACGACCCTTTGCCAATAGGGTTGACATTATGTTTGTTTCGAGTTCAACTGGATCTACGTAGAGAATGCTCACACTCTGCCCAATCATTTCCGCCGCTGTATACCCATAATAGTTCTCTGCACCGAGATTCCAACTTTGAATAATGCCATTGATATCAGTAGTAATGACAGCATCGTGAATTTCTTCGAGGATCTGGGCTTGAAATTTTAAAGTGGCTTCTGCTTGCTTGCATTTAGCTTCATTAAGTTTAGCTTCAGTAATATCGCGTCCTTCTGAAATCAGCATAACTACTTCACCGGCATCATTCCTTAGGGGTCCGATGGAGAAATCTATGGTGAGGATTTGATTATCTATTCCCTGTACTTCTACTTGGGAGGAAATAAATTCACCTTGGGCAGCACGAGCGATCGCGTGCTTTAACTGATCCTGAGTTGCCTGGGAAATTTGCCAACCATAAACTTCCCAAATGGGACGGTTGATCAAATCTGCCATTTGCAACCCAGTAAATTCCAAAGATGCTTGGTTGAGTTCCAATACCATCCCTTCTAGGTCAAGTAGCCCTGTAAATTGATATCTTTGATTGAAGATAGCGCGATATTTACTTTCACTGGCTGCCAGTTCCTCAGTCCGTTTCTGTACCGTTTGCTCTAAAGAGGCATTAAGTTTTCGCAAATTTCGATATAATTCTGCTTGCTCGATGGGAATATAAAGGGTTTGCATATTCTTCATCATGCGGGTTTCCTCTAATACCTCATGAATGGCGCGGCACAACCCTTGGGGAGTGATTTTATCCTTAACAATGTAGTCCTGAACACCGTTCTCCATTGCTTGCACAGCAATTTTTTCATCTCTTATTCCTGTTAAAATAATCACTGGAATCTGTGGACTACTGAGTTGTAGCTGCAACTGGTTGAGAAATTCCAACCCATTCATATCTTGCAGTTGATAGTCTAGAAGGATTAAATCTGGCTGGCTTTCCGCTAGTTTGGTTAATCCTTCTAATCCTGATTTAGCCTCAGTTATCTGATATGTAGCCAACGTATCCTGACTTAAAAAGCGGCTATATAATACCCTATCTACTGGGGAATCTTCTAAAAACAGGATTTGGTAATGGGCTTGAGCCATAGTTTTTCTTTTCAGTGCTTTTTTGATTCATTTTGCAGTCACGAAGTAAGAGTAGCATTGAACCCAAAATTCGCGCTAGATAAAATTTTACCAAAATATTAACTCATACTATGCACTCATATATATATATATATATATATATATATATATGAGTGAAAACATTAAAAGTGTACGTTTAAACAAGTATTGTATGTGCAGTAACTGAAAACTATCGGAAATTTATCTACCATTAAACATCAATCGCCAAAACGCGTACCAAAAAACCCCACTTATCTGCTGCTTCTTCAATAATTTTTGCTGTCGGTTTACCTGCACCATGTCCTGCTTTTATTTCAATTCTAATTAATACGGGTGCATTACCATTATGGGCTGCTTGTAAAGCCGCAGCAAATTTAAAACTATGGGCAGGAACAACACGATCATCATGATCTGCGGTAATAATTAAAGTTGGCGGATAAGCTATTCCCGGCTTTAAATTATGCAAAGGTGAATAAGCATACAAATTTGTAAATTCTGCCGCATTTTCTGAAGAACCATATTCAGCTACCCAAGCCCAACCAATAGTAAATTTATGGAAACGCAACATATCCATAACACCCACTGCGGGTAAGGCTGCACCAAACAAATCAGGGCGTTGTGTCATACAAGCACCCACCAATAAACCGCCGTTACTACCTCCACCAATTGCTAGTTTTGCAGGTTTAGTGTAATTATTAGCAATTAACCATTCAGCAGCAGTAATAAAATCATCAAAAACGTTTTGTTTTTTCTCTTTCATTCCTGCTTGATGCCATTCTTCCCCATATTCACCACCACCTCGCAAATTAGGAACAGCATACACTCCCCCCATTTCTAGCCATATTAATAAACTCACAGAAAAACTTGGTGTTAATGAGATATTAAAACCACCATATCCATAGAGATAAGTGGGATTATTGCCATCTAATTTAATTCCTTTTTTGTGGGTAATAAACATTGGCACTTTTGTACCATCTTTACTTTCATAAAAAACCTGTTTTGTCTCATATTCATCAGCATTGAAATCTACGTTTGGCTGCCGGAAAATTTCACTTTTACCCGTTTTCATGTCGTAATGGTAAATAGTTCCGGGAGTAGTAAAGCTGGTGAAACTATAAAATGTTTCTGTATCATGGCGTTTACCACCAAATCCACTTGCTGAACCAATTCCGGGTAATTCTACTTCTCGAATAAAATTCCCTTTGAGATCAAATATCTTGATTTGGCTATGGGCATCTTGCAGATAATCAGCGACAAATTGATTATTCAGAATACCAACACTTTCTAATGTTTCTACAGCTTGAGGAATAATTTCCTGACAATTTTCTGAAGTTGGTTTTTTAGTATCAATGGCAATAACTCTGCCTTTTGGGGCATTTAAATCTGTGCGAAAGTAGAAAATATGATCATCATTATCAATAAAGCTATAATCGGCTGCAAATTGGTTAATTAGTTCGATAATTTCAGAATTTAGATTTGTTAAATCTTTATAAAAAACTAAGTTTTTGGAGTCAGTTCCTAGCCAGATTGAAATTATCAAATATTTGCCATCTTCGGTGACGTTACCACCAAAACCCCATTCTTTTTCATCAGAACGATGATAAATTAAGATATCTTCTGATTGCTGTGTACCAAGTTTGTGATAATATAATTTTTGGTAATAATTTACATCTTCTAATTTGGTTTTTTCATTTGGTTCATCATAACGACTGTAGAAAAAACCTTGATGATCATGAGTCCAAGCAGCACCAGAAAATTTAATCCATTGTAAATGATCTTGTAGATCTTCACCTGTGGCAATATCTCTCACTTTCCATTCTTGCCAATCTGAACCAGAACTAGATAAACCATAAGCTAAAAGTTGACCATTTTCACTGATAGCAATTCCTGAAAGGGCAACTGTACCATCTTCTGAAAGTTGATTAGGGTCAAGTAATACTCTTGGTTCTGATTCTAAGGTTGGGAGAGTGTAGAGAACACTTTGATTTTGCAGTCCATCATTTTTGAAATAAAAGTAACTTTCACCTTCTTTAAAGGGAGTTCCATATTTTTCATAATCCCAAAGTTTGGTGAGACGCTGTTTTATTTTTTCCCTAGCAGGAATTTCATTTAAGTAGCTAAAAGTAACTTGATTTTGGGCTTCTACCCAAGCCTTTGTTTCTTCCGTATCCGGGTCTTCTAAGGCGCGGTAAGGGTCTGCAACCACAGTTCCGTGATAATTATCTATTTGATCACTTTTGCTAATGGTGGGATAGGTCAGGGGTTGTTGAGAGTTAGACATAAATTCAGGATAGATGGACTGTTATCTCTATCCTATAGCAATCAATTACCAGATTCAGATCCCCGACTTCTTAGAGAAGTCGGGGATCTTTAAAGATTAAGTAACGTTTTCCTTTATTCCATTTCATTAAACGTATCTTTGAGAACAGAACGCGCTGCTAAATGATTACGAGTAGAAGTGAGAATTTCCGCACAACAACCCACATTAGCAATTGTCCCCTTTGTGGGATCAATCATCAATACCCCAAATCGGCGATCGCTCTCCAAAATCGTATTCATCATGATTCTGTAGCGAAATTCAAAGATATGTAGAGGTAATGGTCTGGTCGGAAATAGAACCACTTCGGGTAATGGGAATAGAGGTAGTTCACGCACTGCAATTTTAGAAGAAGATGTCATTGTTAGTATTGTTAGTTAAGTATAAATTGTAGTCTTAAAATATTATATTCTTGCCTACTTTCTCTGTACTTTATTCATATTTTATCATGATGTTTTATAGCTAATAAAAAGCCCTGAGATAAATTGTCTCAGAGCTAATTGTCAGTTGTTCGTTGTTTTTCCTTCACTACTGACAACTGTACGGGCGAAGCATTTGGAGAACTATTTTTGGCAATGACCGATAATTTATCTTCCTAATGCTTCGCCCCTACTGACCACTGACAACTGTACGGGCGAAGCATTTGGAGAACTATTTTTGGCAATAACCGATAATTTATCTTCCAAATGCTTCGCCCCTACTAACAACTAACAACTGTACGGGCGAAGCATTTGGAGAACTATTTTTGGCAATAACCGATAATTTATCTTCCAAATGCTTCGCCCCTACTAACAACTAACAACTGTACGGGCGAAGCATTTGGAGAACTATTTTTGGCAATGACCGATAATTTATCTTCCTAATGCTTCGCCCCTACTGACCACTGACAAATGACAAATTTACAATTTGACTTCAATATCTACACCAGAAGGTAAATCTAGCTTCATGAGTGCATCAATGGTTTTAGAAGAAGGCTGGTAAATGTCAATAATCCGGCGATGGGTGCGGGTTTCAAAGTGTTCGCGGGAATCTTTATCTACGTGAGGCGATCGCAGTACGCAATATATCTTGCGTTTGGTGGGTAAAGGAATTGGTCCGATAGCTGTAGCGTTGGTACGGTTAGCTGTTTCAACAATCTTCTCGCAAGATGTATCTAATAAACGGCGGTCAAATGCCTTTAAACGAATTCTAATCTTCTGCTGCTGTAGAGTTGCCATTTTTAGTTTTCCAGGTTCGGTAAATTTTAGACTTTAGATTTTAGATTTTTAGATGTTAAATTCCATCCCAAATCTGAAATTTAAAATTGTTTATGGGAATAGAAAGGAGCAGAGATTATATAATTCATCTCTACTCCTTTTGAATAAGAGCAAAAAGGTGAGTGTTATTTCAAGATTTTAGCGACAACGCCAGCACCAATAGTCCGGCCACCTTCACGAATAGCGAAGCGCATACCTTGTTCAATAGCGATCGCATTGATCAATTCTACTGTTACCTTGATGTTATCGCCAGGCATAACCATTTCCACATCTGTACCTTCCCTATCGGTAAAGGCTTTGATTGTTCCAGTTACATCAGTTGTCCGCACATAGAACTGAGGACGATAACCCGCGAAAAATGGTGTTTTCCGACCGCCTTCTTTCTCAGTTAAAACGTAAACTTCACCTTCAAACTGAGTGTGAGGTTTAATTGTACCAGGTTTGGCAATTACCATACCCCGCTCAATGTCTTCTTTTTTGAGACCACGTAGTAGTACACCAGCGTTATCTCCAGCCATACCTTGATCAAGGCTCTTTTTGAACATCTCGATCCCAGTGACTGCGGTAGTCTTGGTATCTCTGATGCCAATTAGCTCAACTGTATCGCCAACCTTAACGATACCGCGTTCGATCCGTCCAGTAGCCACAGTCCCACGACCTGTGATGGTGAACACATCTTCCACAGCCATCAAGAATGGTTTATCCACATCCCTTTCAGGAGTAGGAATAGAAGCATCTACAGCATCCATCAACTCATAGATTTTGTCTACCCACTCATTTTCACCGCGCTGAGTTTTGGGATTAGCAATCATTGCTTCCAGAGCTTTCAGACCCGAACCCTTGATAATGGGAATATCATCACCGGGGAAATCATAAGCGGTCAGCAATTCCCGCAGTTCCATTTCTACCAATTCCATCAACTCTTCATCGTCCATCATGTCTTGTTTGTTCAAGAACACGACCAGACTAGGAACACCGACTTGTTTTGCCAAGAGGATGTGTTCACGAGTTTGGGGCATAGGACCATCCGTAGCCGCAACTACAAGGATGCCTCCATCCATTTGCGCTGCACCTGTGATCATGTTTTTCACATAGTCAGCGTGTCCAGGGCAATCTACGTGAGCATAGTGACGAGCAGTGGTTTCATACTCAACGTGAGCGGTATTGATTGTAATACCCCGAGCTTTTTCTTCTGGTGCATTATCAATTTGGTCGTAACCCTTACCCACCGCTTGACCATTAGCGGCCAAGGTCATGGTAATAGCTGCTGTTAAAGTAGTTTTGCCATGGTCAACGTGACCAACAGTACCGATATTAACGTGAGGTTTAGTTCTTTCAAACTTTGCGCGTGCCATGAATAATCGTTTCCTTTTTTAATTAAGCGTTCCCTTTACTTTTTGAGATGATTCCCTCAGCTACGCTGCGAGGCACCTCTTCGTAGGTACTAAATTCCATCGTAAAGATACCCCGACCTTGGGTTTTCGACCGGATATCAGTGGCATAACCAAACATGGTTGCCAGTGGAACTTTCGATACCACCTTTGCCAGTCCTTGTTCAGTGCTTTGGCTTTCAATCTGTCCTCTGCGGGAGATTAAGTCACCAATCACGTTACCGATGTAGTCTTCAGGTACTTCTACTTCAACTTTCATGATCGGCTCTAAGATCACCGGAGAGGCTTTTGATGCCGCTTCTTTCATTGCCATAGAACCGGCAATTTTGAAAGCCATTTCGGAAGAGTCTACGTCGTGATAAGAACCATGTATCAAGGTAGCTTTGACATCAATGAGTGGATATCCGGCTAAAATACCAGATTCACAACATTCTTTCATGCCCTGTTCCGCAGGTCCTACGTACTCTTTGGGGACAATCCCACCGACAATTTTAGAAACAAATACAAAACCTGTGCCTGGTTCTCCTGGTTCTAAGTTGATCACTACGTGACCGTATTGCCCCTTACCACCACTTTGGCGAATAAATTTACCATCAATTTTTTCGACGGCTTTGCGGATGGTTTCGCGGTAAGCCACTTGGGGCGCACCAACGTTTGCTTCTACTTTAAATTCCCGTAACATCCGATCTACAAGAATTTCTAGGTGCAATTCTCCCATGCCCGCAATCACGGTTTGGTTGGTTTCTGGATCAACACGCACCCGGAAGGTGGGGTCTTCTTCACTCAAAGATTGCAGTGCTTTGGAAAGCTTATCCATGTCGTTCTTGGTTTTGGGTTCAACCGCTACCGAGATCACAGGTTCAGGAATAAACAGGGATTCCAGAATTACTGGGAAACCTTCATCACAAAGGGTATCACCTGTCAAAGTATCTTTCAATCCTAAAGCAGCACCCAAGTCACCTGCCCTTAGTTCATCTACGTCTTGTCGGTCATCTGCTTTCATCAGCACTAACCGAGAGATCCGTTCTTTTTTATTCTTGCTGACGTTAAGAACGTAACTACCTTTCTTCAGCACACCAGAATAAACACGAACGAAGGTGAGGCGACCGTAAGGATCAGCCATAATCTTAAATGCCAACGCTGATAATGGTTCGTTATCATCAGCATGACGTTCTACGGGATCACCGTTGAGCAGTGTGCCTTGAATTGGTGGCACTTCCAGTGGTGATGGTAGATAATCTATCACCGCATCCAACATCAATTGCACGCCTTTGTTCTTAAAGGCTGAACCGCAAAGCACTGGGACTATTGTTCCAGCAATTGTTCCTTTGCGGAGGGCAGTACAGATTTCTGCTTCTGTCAGTTCTTCGCCCTCAAAGTACTTATTCATCAGCACATCACTAGTTTCTGATACTGCTTCTACCAACTTGATGCGGTATTCGGCGGCTTTTTCGGCTAGTTCAGCGGGAATTTCTACTGTTTGGATATCAGTTCCTTGGTCGTTTGTGTACATATATGCACACATTTTCACCAAGTCAATAATCCCCTTAAATTCAGTTTCACTACCGATAGGCAGTTGAATAGCGATCGCATTAGCTCGCAAGCGATCGACCATTTGGTCATGCACTCTATAGAAGTTCGCACCGGTGCGATCCATCTTGTTAATAAAGGCAATGCGAGGGACTTTATAGCGGTCTGCTTGTCGCCATACTGTTTCTGATTGGGGTTGAACACCACCTACGGAACAAAATACAGCGATTACACCATCTAATACTCGCATGGAACGCTCAACTTCAATGGTGAAGTCCACGTGACCGGGAGTATCAATAATGTTAATTTGATGATCATTCCAACTGGTACTAATGGCAGCAGCAGTGATGGTAATTCCCCGCTCCCGTTCTTGTTCCATCCAGTCTGTAACGGCTGTTCCTTCGTGAACTTCGCCAATTTTATGAATGATCCCAGAGTAAAATAATATTCTCTCTGTTGTCGTTGTTTTGCCCGCATCTATATGCGCCGCAATACCGATATTGCGTACTTTCTCTAGCGGGTTCGTGCGTGCCACAGTTACCTCCTAACGTTGTCGCCTCATGATATCTTGTATATTACTCTTTGTTAAGATTCTATACTTTTACGGAAAACCGTCTTTTTTTGTTAGCCTAGCTAGGCAGTTGCCTTTTTGGGCATTAGCTATAAATTCTACGATATACCGCACACGAGAAGACGATATATCGTTTTTCTAGTTAGTAACGATAATGTGCAAACGCTTTGTTCGCTTCCGCCATCCGATGTGTTTCTTCGCGCTTACGAATAGCACTACCAGTTTCATTCGCTGCATCCATTAATTCATTAGCCAATCTTCCGGCCATGGTTCTACCTGGACGTTGGCGAGAATACTGAACTAACCACCGCAATGCTAGGGTAGTACCGCGATCTGTACGCACTTCCATTGGTACTTGGTAAGTTGCTCCACCAACGCGGCGAGCTTTAACTTCTACTAATGGTGTCGCATTACGCACCGCTTTTTCAAAAGTTTCTAATGGACTTCCACCAGTACGTTCTTCAATAGTTTTCAAAGCGTCATAAACTATTCTTGCGGCAATTGATTTTTTGCCATGACGCATGATCCGGCGCATCATCATGCTGATAAGGCGACTATTATACACTGAGTCAGGCGGGACTGTGCGCCTTTGACTAACACCACGACGAGACATACTTCATCCTTGAATACGGAATTTGACCACGAAATTATATGCTATCAGAACACAGGAGACTAAGAGCGGTTTATTTAGCCGCTGATTTTTCCTGTGTTATCCTTTATGGCTTGAGCCATGCTATCGCTATCAGTTGAGAGGAGGCTGAATTAATTCACTTATTATCTGCTACCAGACACAGAAGACGACAACGTAATCAACTTTAAAATTTAGATTAAAGTGCTGTTATCGTTGACAAGATTATTTTCTCCAAACTCATACAACTTGTTTTTATGCCAGATCCAGTTTGATTTTCTGAAAAAAAATTCGTTACTGCTGGTTTATTACGCAGTTTGCAGGGAGGACGATTAACCGTATTTAACGCGATTAACCGCCGCTTACCTATTTTTTACCTGCTTTTGGGAGCTTAGTTCCATATTTGGAACGGCCTTGTTTGCGGTCTTTAACTCCGGCTGTATCTAATGTGCCACGAATAATGTGGTATCTAACTCCGGGCAAGTCTTTGACCCGACCACCACGAATCATAACTACGGAATGTTCTTGTAAGTTATGACCGATACCTGGGATGTAAGCTGTTACTTCAAATCCAGAGGTAAGTCTTACCCTGGCTACCTTGCGGAGTGCTGAGTTAGGCTTTTTAGGTGTAGTTGTGTATACTCTGGTGCAAACGCCTCGCCGTTGCGGGCATTGCTTCAGAGCAGGGGACTTGGTTTTTTGACGCGCTAGTTCGCGCTCACTACGTATTAGCTGCTGTATTGTTGGCATGAGTTACAGCGCGTGAAGCTGCTTTATGATCTAAGTTTTAACAAATCCTGATTATATCTTTTTTTTTGATTTTCTGTCAATCATTTTGAGAGGGAACAGGGGAAGTTGGGGAAGTTGGGGAAGTTGGGGAAGTTGGGGAAGTTGGGGAAGTTGGGGAAGTTGGGGAAGTTGGGGAAGTTGGGGAAGTTGGGGAAGTTGGGGGGGAGAAAGAATTTTCCCAATGACCAATGACCAATGACCAATGACCAATGACCAATGACCAATGACCAATGACCAATGACCAATGACCAATGACTACTGACTAATAGAGAAAGAATTGCCACAGTTACAGGTGGATGTTGCTTGGGGATTATGAAAGCGAAAACCGCCACCTGTCAAATCTTCTGAATAATCTAGTGATAACCCAGTGATGTAATTTAGGCTTTCTGGGTCTATAACTACGCGAATATCATCCAACGCTAAAACCCGATCTTGAAATTGGACTGTGGTATCAAAAGCCAGATCGTAAAACAAATCAGCACAACCTCCAGATTTGACTCGCAAGCGAAATAAGGTATCTGATGGTTGTTTAGATTTTAAGCGCCCGATTTCATTAATGGCTGCTGGACTCAAATGAATCATGGAATTTTCTTATTAGTCAGTGGTCAGTAGGGGCGAAGCATTTGCAAGATAAATTATCGGTCATTGCCAAAAATAGTTCTCCAAATGCTTCGCCCGTAAAGTGGTCAGTTGTTAGTTGAAGCATTTGGAAGATAAATTATCGGTCATTGCCAAAAATAGTTCTCCAAATGCTTCGCCCGTACAGTTGTCAGTGGTCAGTTGTAAAAGAATATTTCTCTCCCCCTGCTCCCCTGCCTACTTTTCCGAACGGGCATAATCATCTTGATAGCGAATAATATCATCTTCTCCGAGATATTCGCCATTTTGGACTTCAATCAAAATTAAGGGAATTACACCGGGATTTTCTAACCGATGAGTTGTACATTGGGGAACATAAGTAGATTGATTATTGCTTAGTAAAATTTCTTGATCACCACAAACTACCTTAGCTGTACCGGAAACAACAATCCAGTGTTCACTGCGGTGGTGGTGCATTTGTAAACTGAGGCGATGTCCGGGCTTGACTTCAATTCGCTTAATTTTATATCCACGCCCTTCTTCCAAGACTGTGAACGAACCCCACGGACGTAATTCACCAGCAGCAATACTTCTAGAATTAATTGTTGGTTGCAGAGTGAGAGTATTTGGGGCAGTTTCTGATAATTTAGCCATAGTTACCTCAATTGGAGACATAACAAACCTGTTTTTAGTGGGAACAGTTGATGGAAAAGGGGGCCAGATTTAGCCACTTTGATAAAGATAGCAAAACTCACCATTGACTGGTAAAGTCCCTTGCTTAAAGTAATATGTCCACACAAAGTCTTCATCAAAAAATAATCTCTTTTGTTGGTGGTCAGTTGTCAGTTGTCAGTGGTTAGTGGTCAGTTGTCAGTTGTTAAAAATTCTCTATTGCCTCTTTGGTGATATAAAAAGCCCAATCCCATTGTGAACACGGGCTGCTGTATTGGGGGAACGGTCAAGTAACTGACCGCCTAAATAAAGACTGGTAGAACTACCACCATCTAAATTTAAAGCATTGATACAACCCATTGTTTGCATTAATTTTGCTTGTTCCTCCAAGGTTGGACCACCACCACCAGCCCGATTATGTACAGCAGCAATCATCAGATTACCTCTGGAAGTAGTACAAATACTGCTACGAACTGCTTGACCTTTCATAAAAGCAGGGCTGAATGTTTCTGCTGGTCCGTCCAGGACTATTTGCCGATTTTGGACTAATAGGGGACCTGCACCCATAATGTGGGGGTAGCGACTAAATTCAGGTGTGGTGGTGTTGCTGGTAAGGGAAACTTTTGTCCCCATGGGTAATTGTGGTGTCTGATTGCGGAAGATGAGGAGATAACCATTTTGGGGAATGGGAATAGCAGTTATACCACTTTTATCACCTGCTAACTGATTAATTACTTGATTGTTTTCGACAACTACGATAATTTCATTATCAGCTAAAGGTGTATAAGTATTTCCCCATACTGGAGTATAACGAGCAATACCGCGTTGGACATAGCCAGTATTCAGTAAGGAAATGGGTAAACGTTGATTATTGTTGGTAATTAAGGTTTCTGTGAGGGTCAGCCGACCAAAATAAAATTGTCCGTTATTATTCCAAGCGATCGCTCCCCGGTTGAGAATTGGACCGGATATCCATTGATTATCTCGCCGAATTGCCCCTAAAGGTAATTTATTATTGCGGTTAAAATAACCACCATTAATTGCGGCTACTGCTAAGTAATTTTGAGCAGTTAGCAACAAAGGGGCAGTCCCAGTTAATGTTTGCGGATTAGTTAATATAGGCTTAATGCTTAATCCTATAGCACGAGGGTTAATATCTAGCCAAACCACAGGAAAGCGATCTGTTCCTAAAGTTACCAACTGCTGTCGCCATTGTAATCCCTGCGCCCAAGCAATAGTTTTTTCTACCATTGCATCAGGTTGAATATCAATAACTAAGCGATTTGGTTGGGGAATAGTGCTAACTTGTAGAGACTGACCAAAGGGAACGCTCAACCGGACAATTGTTTGATTATTCACCACTTCCACTTTTTGAATTATTGATGCGGGAATAGGCGGTGTAGTGGGTTGAGAGTTATAGCGTTGTATTAAAGCCGGATCAGCAGTACCATCTAGGGTGAGAGTCCATTCTCGATTGGGTGGTGTGGTAGATTTAGGGATAATCTCATCAGGATCTACTACTTTTTTAACTGGTAATTCTTGTCGAATTTGCCAAGGGGTCGCTATATCTAAATCGAGGACAACTCTATCTCCTTTTGGTTGTTTACCGAGACGGATATTTTTCAGTTGAGAAGGGGGAGTAGAAATTACTAAAGTGCTACCATTAGCTTGAATTTGCCATTTAGCTGTTTGGGCTAATTGAGTAATATCTAAATAGCGATATCCTTCGCTGAGATTAGTATTGAGAATGGGGGGATTTGTCAAGCCAGAAAACCACTGTACTGGTTGTTTGCCAGGATTACTACTATTGAGTAAATCTATCCCCATTAATTGCTTAACTGCGCCATCACTCAGATAAGTTTGTCCTTTAACGGTGGTTGCTGTTGGTTGTAACCATGCTCCTGGTAAGGTGCGTCCATTGAGAATAATTTGATTACCAGCACTAACGGCACTGGGAACGGGAGTTGGTAAACTAGGAGTATTTTCAGCAAATACCCTATAAGTAGCAGTCAAACACAGCGCTGTTGACAGTAGCGGTAACACAGAATTGAGTATTTTCAGAATCATAAAACCTCGCGGTAAGCGGGAAACTCAGTGGCTTGGCTCCCTGAGAGGGATGGTTCGACGCAGCTCACCAGCCGGGACACGAGCGGTTTTAACCGCAGTGGTATTTTATGCTAAAATGAGATTGTGAGTAGGAATAACTATCTACGTGTTGAAACATCCTAGTATCGGAGAAATCCCGGCTTCCGTGAAACAACGGTTAGGTTTAAGTCCTAACGGCAGTAGGACGAGAAAGAGCGATTAATGGCAGGTTGTGGAGCGTACCGGATCTTGGCTGAGTGATGGCCTCTGAAAGCACCAAAATGATAAAAGTAGCTAGAAACCTAAGCTGGACTTAGAGTAACTAAGTAGGCGTTGTTTGACGAACGCAGCGAGAATTAGACTTTGGGTACTCCCTAATCTCAATCTGTCAGCAGAATCTCAGCAGCTAAAGCCTCTGAGAGTGTCAATGACTCGGTATTTGGGAACGTGATTATGCAAAACCCAGCGATTAGAAATCGCGGCTACGCAGGCAAAACCCACCTTCGTGGGTTAAAAACCTTGATTTTTCATTAGTCCACGTATCCCTTAGGAGACCGCAGGAATAGGTGGACTTCGTTTGTGTAGTAGCGAATTATATTCGCCATAAACTTTTCAAACATCCTCTAACGAAAATTTATCAGAAAATTTAAAAAATAATTATCTTTTTTAGAAATAACCGTGATAATATTTATTTTGGGTCTTTGTCTCTTGTTCAGAGTAGCAAACAATTATCGTGCTAAAAATACTAGCTAAAATTGTTTTAAATAATACAAATCACTTAGAGACTGCCATGATACTGTTAGGGGTTAAAGGTGAAATTCGCACACCCTATCCTCATCTCTAAAATTTTGGATTTTGGGGTTTGAATCTAAAATCTAAAGTTCCTGTGGTTGCCAAGGAATAAACAGCCAAAATACAGGAAAAAACAGATATATTTTAGGAATTGTCAAATGGGCATATAGTGAAAATAGACTAATTTTGGTGAACTATCAGTATCAGCCAAGAATAGGAATAAGCAAGTATGGTGTAAGCCATCAGCAAAAAAACTGCAAACTTCAAAACGATTGAATTTACAGGTTCTTCTGGATTAAGGTAGTTTTTTAACAGTGCATAAACAAATAAAAAATAAATAGGCATTGGTAGCACAGCTTTGACTAAATGTCAAGCTAAAATTGTTATCCCTAAACTTTGGTAATTATGTATTTTTTATCCAGTGCCAAAACTGAGAAAATTTCCCTCTAAGCAGTAATAACAACATCTGTACCTCAACATTTCAGGAATAGAGTATGAATCATCAACCATCAAATCAGGGTCAGCAAATTACAGTGTCAGATACTAATTTTCCAGATACATATCCAGGACAAAAGTGGCTAGTAGAAGAAAGGGATGCTTGTGGAGTCGGGTTTATTACCCATCGTCAAAATATTGCCAGTCATGAAATTCTGGCTAAAGCCTTAACTGCTTTAACTTGCTTAGAACATAGAGGTGGTTGTAGTGCTGACCAAGATTCTGGTGATGGTGCGGGGATATTAACAGCGATTCCTTGGGAATTATTAGCACAGGAAAATAGTAATGCAATTGATTTTTCTCATCTGAGTAATATGGCTGTGGGGATGATATTTTTTCCCCAAGACGCAACAGCCGCCAAAGCTGCTAAAACTGCATTTGAGCAAATCGCAGCAGAAGAAAAATTAAATATACTGGGCTGGCGAGTAGTTCCAGTGTGTCCAGAAGTATTAGGGGTGCAAGCTAAAGAAAATCAACCCCAAATAGAACAGGTGATAATTGATTGTGCTGATAAAAACGGTGATGAACTAGAAAGAGAATTGTATATTGCCAGTAAACGCATTATGCAAGCGGGAAGAAGAATTTCTGAAGATTTCTACATCTGTTCCTTGTCTAGCCGGACAATTGTTTATAAAGGCATGGTGCGTTCCGCTGTCTTGGGGGATTTTTACGAAGATCTCAAAAATCCGGCTTTTAAAGTGGCATTTGCGGTATATCATCGCCGATTTAGTACCAATACCATGCCTAAATGGCCTTTAGCCCAACCCATGCGGCTATTAGGTCACAATGGAGAAATTAATACCCTATTGGGGAATATTAATTGGATGATGGCACGGGAAGCTACCCTTAGTCATCCGATTTGGGAAGATAGGTTTGACGAACTCAAGCCATTGGTAAACGTTAATAATAGCGATTCCGCTACTTTAGACAATGTACTAGAGTTATTGGTGCGTTCGGGACGCAGCCCCTTAGAAGGGTTAATGATGATGGTTCCTGAAGCTTATAAAAATCAACCTTCCTTGGCTGAATATCCCGAAATTGTGGATTTTTATGAATATTACAGCGGGTTGCAAGAATCATGGGATGGACCTGCACTGTTAGTATTTAGCGATGGTAAAAAAGTTGGGGCGACATTAGACCGCAATGGTTTAAGACCTGCACGTTATGTCATTACCAAAGATGATTATATCGTTGTTGCGTCCGAAGCTGGAGTTGTAGATTTCCCGGAAGAGAATATTCTCGAAAAAGGTAGACTTGGCCCTGGACAAATGATTGCGGTGGATTTAAATACCCAGGAAATTCTCAAGAACTGGGAAATTAAACAACGCATTGCTAAACAGCATCCCTATGGGGAATGGTTGCAACAGCATCGCCAAGAATTGAGTAAATTAGTGAAGGGTCAGTCTGTAGTTAATGGTAACGGTAATGGCAATGGTAATGGGCATTTGTCAACGAACAACGAACAACTGACCACTGACAAAATTGATCCCCAAGTTTTATTACAACAGCAAATTGCCTTTGGCTACACCATAGAAGATGTGGAAATGGTGATTCACCCCATGGCCAGCACTGGTGCAGAAGCAACTTTCTGTATGGGAGATGATATTCCTTTAGCGGTATTGTCAGAAAAATCCCATTTGCTGTATGACTATTTTAAACAGCGATTTGCTCAAGTTACCAATCCAGCGATTGACCCTTTACGGGAAAAGTTGGTGATGTCTCTGACGGTGGAATTGGGTGAAAAGGGGAATTTATTAGAACCCAAGCCAGAATACGCCCGCAGACTCAAGTTGGAGTCTCCTGTACTGACTCAAACAGAGTTGGAAACTATTAAGTTGTCAGGATTTGCAACGGCTGAATTGTCAACTTTATTCCCCATAGCCACAGGCCCAAATGGTTTAAAAACGGCTGTGGAATCTTTGCAAAAACAAGCTGCGGAATCGGTACGGGCTGGTGCGAAGATGCTCATATTAAGCGACAGAACAGGTACAGGCTTGGCTGCTGAATATACCTATATTCCCCCTTTATTAGCCATTGGTGCGGTTCATCATCACTTAATCCGTGAAGGGTTACGGATGAAAACATCCTTAATTGTAGATACAGCCCAATGTTGGAGTACCCATCATTTTGCTTGTTTGTTGGGTTATGGTGCGGGTGCAGTTTGTGCTTACATGGCTTTAGATACTGTAACTGCTTGGTGGCATGAACCTAAAACTCAGCAGTTTATGACTAGGGGCAAAATTGCCACTTTGACTTTAAACCAAGCCAGAGAAAATTATCGCAAAGCTATAGAATCGGGTTTGCTGAAAATTCTCTCGAAGATGGGTATTTCTCTACTTTCCAGTTATCAAGCAGCGCAAATATTTGAAGCTATTGGAATTGGTGGTGATTTATTAGCTTTGGGTTTCCGGGGGACAACTTCCCGCATTGGTGGTTTAAGTGTGAGTGAGTTGGCACAAGAGGTGCTATCTTTCCACAGTAAGGCTTTCCCAGAATTGACGGCGAAGAAGTTGGAAAACTTAGGTTTTGTGCAATACCGTCCCGGTGGTGAATACCACATGAATAGCCCAGAATTAGCGAAGTCGCTGCATAAGGCTGTCAATGGTAAGCAGTATGACCATTATGAGGTTTATAAACAACATCTGCAAAATCGTCCGGTGACGGCGTTGCGTGATTTGCTAGACTTCCACAGCGAGCGCTCATCAATTCCAATAGAAGAGGTAGAGTCAGTTAGTAATATTGTTAAACGTTTCTGTACCGGGGGAATGTCTTTAGGGGCGTTATCACGAGAAGCACATGAAACTTTAGCGATCGCCATGAATCGCATTGGTGGTAAATCTAATTCTGGTGAAGGTGGAGAAGATCCGGTTCGTTACAATGTTTTAAATGATGTGGATACGGCTGGTAAATCTGCGACGCTTCCTCATCTCAATGGATTAAAAAATGGTGACACGGCTGCAAGTGCCATTAGACAAATTGCATCGGGACGGTTCGGCGTTACTCCCCAATACTTAGCTACAGCCCAACAATTAGAAATCAAAATTGCCCAAGGTGCAAAACCAGGAGAAGGTGGACAGTTACCAGGACCCAAGGTAAGCCCCTATATTGCCATGTTGCGCCGTTCTAAGCCCGGTGTGACTTTGATTTCCCCACCACCGCACCATGATATTTATTCCATTGAAGATTTAGCCCAGTTAATTTTTGACTTGCACCAAATTAACCCGAAAGCCCAAGTTTCGGTGAAATTGGTCGCAGAAATTGGAATTGGGACAATTGCGGCAGGTGTGGCTAAAGCTAACGCCGATATTATCCAAATTTCCGGTCATGATGGTGGTACTGGTGCATCACCGCTTTCTTCGATTAAACACGCAGGTAGTCCCTGGGAACTGGGTTTAACAGAAGTACATCGGGTCTTGATGGAAAATAGGTTGCGCGATCGCGTCATCTTGCGTGTAGATGGTGGTCTGAAAAGCGGCTGGGATGTCCTGATTGGGGCGTTAATGGGGGCGGAGGAGTTTGGGTTTGGTTCGATAGCCATGATTGCGGAAGGCTGCATTATGGCGCGGATTTGCCATACTAATAATTGTCCTGTGGGGATAGCTTCTCAGAAGGAAGAATTGCGGAAACGGTTTACCGGCATTCCTGAACACGTTGTCAACTTCTTCTACTTCATTGCGGAAGAGGTGCGGAGTCTGTTGGCTAAATTGGGATATCGTTCTTTATCAGAAGTAATTGGCCGCGCTGATTTGTTAACGGTGCGTTCTGAAGTCAAACTGAATAAAACCCAAGCTTTGAATTTGGATTGTTTAACTAAACTACCAGACACAAAAACTAATCGTAGTTGGTTAGTACATGAAGAAGTTCACAGCAATGGACCAGTGTTGGATGATCAGTTACTAGCAGATGCAGATATTCAAACGGCAATTAAGAGAAATGGCACAGTTAGTAAAACCGTTACCGTCGTCAATACCGATAGAACCGTCGGTACAAGGTTAACGGGAGCGATCGCATCTCGACATGGTGACAACGGCTTTACAGGGCAAATAAACCTGAATTTCCACGGTAGTGTGGGGCAAAGCTTCGGCGCATTTAACCTCGATGGTGTGATTCTCAACCTGGTAGGGGAAGCTAACGACTATGTAGGGAAGGGAATGAACGGTGGGGAAATTATTATTCAGCCCCCAGCAAATGCCACTTATGACCCAGCAGAAAACGTGATTGTGGGGAATACCTGCCTTTATGGGGCGACAGGTGGGGCGTTATTTGCCAATGGTTTAGCTGGAGAACGGTTTGCGGTGCGGAACTCTAAAGGTACAGCCGTGATTGAAGGGGCTGGTGATCATTGCTGCGAGTATATGACTGGTGGTGTGATTGTTGTTCTGGGTAAGGTTGGCCGCAACGTGGGTGCAGGAATGACCGGCGGTTTAGCTTATTTCCTTGATGAAGTCGGTAATTTCCCTGATTTTGTCAATCATGCCATTGTCAAGGTGCAACGAGTTGTAAGTGATGTGGGCAGACAACAATTGTATGATCTCATTAAAACTCACGAGCGTCGCACTGGTTCACCTAAAGCCCAGGAAATTATCGCCAATTGGGCAGAATATTTACCTAAGTTCTGGCAATTAGTACCACCTTCTGAAGCTGATAGTCCCGAAGCAAAAACTGAGGAAAAACAGTTAAGTTCTGTGTAATTTGTCTGAATCAGGATTTACAAGATTTGAGGATTTGCAGGATTGAATTAATTAAATACTTTGTTTGTATTTATTCTGTTCATCCTTGAATCCTTTTTTTTGTCTGAATCAGGATTTACAGGATTTAAGGATTTACAGGATTTAATGAAATACTTTGTTTGTATTCATTCTGTTTATTCTTTAATTCTTTTTTGTCTGAATCAGGATTTGCAGGATTTAAGGATTTACAGGATTTAATTAAATACTTTGTTTGTATTTATCCTGTTTATTCTTTAATTCTTTTTTTGTCTGAATCAGGATTTACAGGATTTAAGGATTTACAGAATTTAATTAGAGGGTGTTTGAAAAGTTTTGAATGTATAGACTGACCCCTCTCCAAACCTCTCCCCTTGCAGGGGAGAGGCTTTAAAACCCCCATTCCCTTGCAGGGAAGGGGGGTAGGGGGGTTAGGTTTTTGGAGATTACTGGTTTGATATAATACTTTTCAAACAACCTCTTAAATACTTTGTTTGTATTCATTCTGTTTATTCTTTAATCGGTGGTTATCCTGAATCAGACCTTTTCTGTATTTATCCTCTTCATCCTTTAATCCTGGGTATCCTGATTCAGACATTCTTTAAGGCTTCTTGGGTTTTTGAGGTTTTTGAGATTTTGTTTTATTGTGGGCAACTAAGTGTGGATATTGATCTTGCATTTCTAACAGTTCGGGAACAGTGACAAATTCATAACCCTGTTTACGGAACTTGCTAATGATTTCAGGTAAGGCTGTGACAGTATGAGAGCGATCGCCACCACCATCGTGCATTAACACAATTCCACCAGGTTTAGCTTCCCTAAATATATTGTTAATTAATCTTGGTATACCAGGACGAGCATAGTCCATGGAATCAGCAGACCACATAATAATGGCATATTTATTACTTTTGGCGTAAGCTGCCACCCCATTACTCATAATCCCTCCTGGTGGCCGGAACAGTCTGGTTTTCACCCCTGTAGTTTGATAAATGATGTCTCCTGTATTAGCAACTTCGTAAGCCGCTGCCTGGGCATTCATGTGATGATACCAATGATGCCAGGTATGGTTAGCGATAATATGACCTTCTGCAACTACCCGTTTTGTTAAGTCAGGATAAGTTTTGACATTTTGTCCAACAACAAAGAATGTGCCTTTGATCTTATTTTTTTTGAGAATATCTAATACTTTTGCCGTACTATGAGGCCAAGGTCCATCATCAAACGTTAAGGCAATAACTTTTTTTCCTGGAGGAAGTTTAGCTTCGCTAATCACAATCCCTTGGAAGTTAGATGGTACATCAGTAGCAAACCCTTTGGCTTGTGCTTCTTGTTGCCAACTGGTGAGCATTTCTGTTTTAAATTCCTCTAACCGCTGCTGAGTTTTGACATTAGCAGCAATATCTTTGTTTTTAACAATGACGTTTTGGTTTTGAGCATCAGAGATTTTGGCTTTGAATAGAATCATCAAAGCGATGCTTAAAGTACCAGTTAGTCCAATTAATCCAATTAATATTCCCTGCGTTCCCAAAAATGACTTATTATTTTCCACAGTGTAACTCCTTCAAGGGGTGAGCAACCAATGATGGTAGTGATGGCTCTGACGGTAGGTTATAACACATTTTTCTAAAAATTGAGGATGTATTTAGGTATTCACGTATATTGTGTCGCTTGGACTCATGATTTACTATTAAAGAAAAAGTTATTTTTTCCTCAATGTCATGAGTAGTTAGATGATAATTAACTGAATATAGTTTCTCACTTGTGAATGATATTTGGTAGTTACGTTAGCTACTATTCTAGCCTTGAGCGGAGATATTTTTATCACCGATTGATAACTTTTCAATGTTAGTTTATTTTGTCTTGAGTTTATTTTTTCCAAACTACTAATATCACCCCAGTGACAATCAAACCTAATCCAAAAACACGGGTTAAAAAAATAGGTTCTTTTAAAACAAAGTACCCCAGGAATACAGAAAATATATAACCAACTGATACGGCTGGTGCAGCAACACTCAGATTGACTCTGGTTAGTAGTAAGATATAGGCTACTGCACCAATACCATAACAGGTTAATCCTAATAAAAGTTCCGGGATGGTGATCATGTTGAGAATGAGACTAATAATATTCCCTCCATGCACTTTACCTAATTTGATTGCTCCCATTTTTAAAGAAAATTGTCCTGCTACACTGATGAGGACGGAGATTAACAGTAAAATAAATTCTGGTATTGACACTGAATATTACCTTAACTTTATTGATTGAATATTATGCTTTGCTGCCATACCTTTGCCTCAAAATCAAACCAGATTTTTATATTTCAGGTTTTTGTAAACCCTCCAGTTTCTTTTAATGTATAAAGAGGACGACCTTTTACTTCTTCGTATATTCGGCCAATGTATTCACCTAAAATCCCAATACAAATTAATTGAACTGAACCTAAGAAAAACATGGAAATTGTAATTAATGTGTAACCAATTAAGTGAGATACTGGGGCAAAGATTCGCCAATAAAGCACTAATATTATCATAATCATAGCGATCGCAGCGGAGATAATCCCTAAGTAGGTTGCTAGTCGTAAAGGAACTGTGGAAAAAGAGATAATACCATCAATTGCTAAAGATAAAGATTTACCAAAGGTATATTTTACATCTCCTGCAAAGCGAGGGTTTCTTTCAAAAAGTACAGAGGTTTGTCGAAAACCTACCCAAGCACGTAAACCGCGAATGTAGCGATTGCGTTCAGGCATAGAATTCAATATATCTACTACTTGTCTATCCATTAAGCAAAAATCTCCTGTATCCACAGGAATATCAACTTTAGCCAAGCGTCGAAGAATGCGATAAAAAAGATATGCTGTCAAGCGTTTTAGTCGGCTTTCTTGTTGACGAGATATTCTTTGAGCATATACTACTTGATATCCTTGATGCCATTTTTCGAGCATTGTTAAAATTAGTTCTGGTGGATCTTGGAGATCGGCATCCATAACAATGATACATTTGCCTTGGACAAAGTTCAAACCAGCGGTAACGGCGATTTGATGCCCAAAATTCCGGGCTAGACTGAGGTAATGGACTCGATTATCACGATGATGTAATTCGCGCATCATATTTAAAGAGCGATCGCGGCTACCATCATCAATTAAAATTAGTTCAACATCTCCGTCTAACTGCTCCATGACATGATGTAACCTACGATACATCTCAGTGATATTTTCTTCTTCGTTATAAATGGGGATAACTAGGGAGTAGATAGGCTGATTCATCATCATAATTAATAATTAAGTTTATTTAACATTTAATAATAATGCGTTCATTCTCACAAAAAGAATACTTTTTCGGCTTACTTTTGGCATCTTTAATTTTATGGTTGATAGGTTTGGGTAATTTACCTTTACGAGATTGGGATGAAGGCACTTATGCTATAGTCGCTAGAGAAATTTACCGCACGGGTAACTGGCTTTATCCTACTATACAAGGAGATCCTTTTTTATTAAAACCACCTTTAATGCAATGGTTAATTGCTATTTGCTATCACATAGGAGGAGTGCAGGAGTTTACGACCAGATTTCCGGGAGCATTTTTAACAGCTTTAGGAGTTCCTTTACTTTACTTAATTGGATGTTTGGCTTTTAGAGAAAATTTACCAGCTTTATGTTCAGCTTTGGTTTATTTAACATTATTGCCTGTTGTCCGTCATGGTAGATTGGCAATGTTAGATGGGATGACTATTTCCTTTTTCTTATTATTATTATTTTGTGTTCTCAAAGCGCGTCATGATAAAAAATATGCTCTTGGTATCGGGTTTTGTTTGGGTTTAATTACTCTCACAAAGGGAATGTTGGTGGTAGTTTTGGCAGGAATAGCAGGTTTATTTATTCTTGCTAATAAACAATTAGCATTATTAAAAAATCCATTTTTATGGATAGGAATGCTGTTAGGGAATTTCCCTGCTATTGCTTGGTATTTTGCCCAATGGCAACATTATGGCAATATTTTCTTAGAAGTGCATTTTCAATCTCAAGCTTTTGATAGACTGGGAAAAGCTGTGGAAGGGAATACTGGTCCGGTTTGGTATTATTTACTTGAAGTCATAAAATATGGTTTTCCCTGGTTATTGTTTTTGCCAGGAGGTTTATATTTAAGTTGGAAAAACCGTGATACTGCTTGGGGTTGTTTAACTCTGATTGGCACAATTGTTTATTTTGCCATAGTTTCTTTAATGGGAACGAAATTACCTTGGTATATTATGCCAGTATATCCATTTTTAGCTTTAGCAATTGGGGCTAATTTAAGTTATATTTGGCAGGGTGGGAAGTTTAGAAGTAAGTTTTTGACGGGATTTCTCGGATTTTTAATTATTGTTGGTTTAGCGGGTTGTGTTTATTTCATTATGTTTGATAAACAGCCATTGTTAATTGTTATGAGTATTATTTTAGCAATAACTATGGTAATAACATCATGGTTAATTAATCAGCATAATCGGCAATTTATTTCTGTTTTATTGACGGGAATGTATTTAGTTTTAGCACTATTGATGAGTTCTCAATCATGGATTTGGGAGTTAAATGAAAAATTTCCTGTTGTCCCAGTGGCAACATTAATTAAGGA
The DNA here is from genome assembly GCF_008121535.1 of Dolichospermum sp. UHCC 0315A. Classification (GTDB taxonomy): domain Bacteria; phylum Cyanobacteriota; class Cyanobacteriia; order Cyanobacteriales; family Nostocaceae; genus Dolichospermum; species Dolichospermum lemmermannii. Next base: position 2,845,089 of record NZ_CP043056.1, on the reverse strand, counting down.
TAATGTGCCACCAGGAACACAGATTTATACTTCTTTTCCTGATAGTCGTCCTAGTTTAGACTTTTATAGTGATTGTAAAATTATTCCTGCATCTATTGCCGATTTACAGGATAAGTTTGTTCATAAATCTTATTTGTTGGTGGATAATGAGAATTTGCAGAAAATGAATTTAAAGCAGAGTAAAATCATAGGGGAAGCCAAGGGTTTTAACTTGATTACCACTAATTAATTTTACCAAGTAGCCATATTTTTTACTGCTTTGTAAATAAATAAACTTTGGTTTCACCATTAATTAAAATAAGTTTTTAGTTGATACTCTAAGCCACCCAAAGATCCCGCGCAAAACGCACGGAGAAGTGTCCTAACAAGATGGCAAAAAAGTACATAATTGGGTATCCCCAACGAGGATAACGTTCAAGTAATAAACCAAATGCTATTGACAGCGATATAATACCATAAGCGTAGCGTTCCGCAGATGCTGTAATCCCCGTATTTAAAATTAATGCCAAGGAAGAAAACCCATAAACAACCGTAACCAGGGGAATTTTATTCCGTGATAACCATAGTAAATAAATCCCACCAAAAACCAGTATTATTTTAAATATTTCATCACCAGTTAATAACCAAAGCAATAGCCATAAAAAATATAATCCATAACGGAATTTCCTATTACCTAGTTTCAGGCGAAAGTGCCATAACAAACAGCCACAAATAATAATTATTAAGAATAACAATGGATGTAAAGGCTCTTTAATATAGCCAAACTCCCAATTAGTAAAACCTACCGTAATTTGCATTAGCATTTTCCACCAACCCTGCAAAGCAAAACCTGTTGCATCACCACGCCATGCTTTTTGTGCATGAATGAAAGCTAAAGCATCACCAAATTTAAGTTGACAATAAAGACTATAAAGAATAATACCTAAACCAGTAGTTAAACTGGCAATATAGGCTTTTATGTCTCTATTCTCTTTCCAAGAAACAAACAGAAAAGCTGGTATTAGTGCCACTCCTGGTACTCGTGTGGCAGTAGATAATACACCCCAAAAAGCTGCCCAAATATATTGTTTTTTTTCAAAAGCTCTTAATGCGGCTATGGTACACAATAAAAATAGCCCTTCAGTGTAAATTACGGTTCCATAGAGGGAATAAGGACACCATGCTAAGGTCGCTGTTGCCCATCTGGCTGGTTTTTGACCATAAAGTTCCTCTACCCAAAAATAAAGTACAATTAAGGCTGATAAAAATGCTATGTTGTTCACCAAAGTGCTGGCAACTTTAAAAGGTAAACCAATAGTCATTACCGCACGAGTTAATAATGGAAATAAAGGAAAAAATGCTACTGTATGAATTTGCTTGACATCACTAGAAAAATCATAACCAGAAGTCACAATTTTCTCATACCAAGAACTATCCCATGCGTGTAAAACATCCCAACTAAATGTGACAGCTATACCATTTTCTGGGACTGGAATTAAAGGGGCAATTATTAACATAGCAACTAATATTAGAAGTCTGCTAGATAGCCACATTGCAATGGGAAACTTATAATTTTTTCTCATAATGATTGTTTGGAAACAGAATATAAATAATATTGCTCATCATAATTAAAGCCTTTTTTAAATTCCTTAATAGGAGAAATCTTTAATTCAGGATGATTAATTTTTAATGGGCTGTTTAAAATCAAAAGGATAGGTTTTGATTGTTTTTTAATAATTTGGCTAAGTTGGCTTAAAATTTCCCCATGATCAACTTCTTGACGTTGAGTAGTAAATAAGACAAAACTACTTATCTTTTGTATTTCTGGATAATAAATCTTGCGATTAATATAACCAGAAATGGGGGACATTGTATAATCTCTACTACCGACAATAGAAATATCATTTAAATTATCTTTATATTGCTCTTTAATATATACAGATGTTTCCTTACTAGATGAAAAAGGAATAATCATGTCTCTACTAAAAGCAAATATTCCTCCTGCCATTTGCACATATAAAATGAACATAATCACAGGTAAATAATAAGGTTTTGTCCATTTAATAGCTTGGATAATATGAGTTTTCAAACTGCGGGGAAATAATTGTAAAAATAAAGATGTTTTAGAATAATAACTAGAAAGCCAAAGGCATACAATCAGTAAAATGTATAAATGTCCATAATGACGTGGAGCGCCTATAAATTTAATGTATGTGAAAACAAGAATTTCAATTGTTCCAAAGCAGTATAGAAAAAGAATAATCGGTTTTTTGATAAATGATATTGTAAAAAATCCGAAAAATGCTAATGAAATAATGGAAAAGAAAAATAGGCTTAATTGTTGAGATTCACCTGGAACTAGAATAATAATATAACTATTCCAGATTCTGGCTAAAGTTTTAGTCAAGTGGTTAAAATCAAAGTTTAATGTAACTCCTGATAAACCTCCAGCTAAGTTACTATCTTGAGGAGGAATCAGTTGAATCAAGGAGATAGTAATTCCAGCTAAAACAATTAAACTACTTAAAATAATATCATATTTCTTAGCTAAAAGGTTTTGATTTAAAGGTGTTTGTAAAATGTACTCTAATGCGAGAGTTATGCTGAATGCAAAAGCTAATAATAAACAATAAGCGTTTGAATTAGCCATTAAAAATAAAATTATTGCAAGTTTAAGATAACTCTGTTTTCGGGTAGGATAGATAGTACAGAATAAAAAACATAATAATAACCCAATTGCATAATTTCTACTAATTAATAAATATTCATAAAAAGGAATATATCCCAAACAAAATAACAACTTTTGTGAATAATTAAATGGTGAATATCGGGTAAATAAATAAACAGATGCTGTAGCTAAACATAGATGAAATATTTGCATAATCACAGGGTTACTTGTGATTTGTTTTAAAATACTTAAACAAATATACCAAACAAAAGGATGTCCTTCATAATGAATGTTATGAAATAATTCAGATAATGATTGACTATCTCTAACAATAAGCCAAACATTTAATTCATCGCGCCACATAGCATGATTAAGAATAGCAGGTAAGCCAATTAGAAAAAATAAAGTAGTGAAAATATTACTAAAAAAAATGCTGTTTTGAGTGAGTTTTTCCCAATAAAAATTTATATTTCTGAATAAACCTATAGTCATTATTTTTCTTTCCATATAACTTGATAATTTAATTTTTACGTATTATCTTACTAACCTAGTAAAATTTACCATACTTTGGTTGAATCTCTGATGCAACAGATGAAAAGTATTAGAAACTTAATAGATAAAAACTGAATCAATAATTATTACTGATATGTTAAACTAACAAACATCGCTTTCTGATCAAAAATATGCAATTAATAGCAAAGCAATATTACACCCCAGAAGAATATCTGGAATTAGAAGCAACTGCTGACTACAAAAGCGAATACATTGACGGACAAATCACTGCTATGGCTGGTGCATCTATAAATCATAACCGGATTACAGGTAATTTTTCTGCTGCACTAAATTTTGCTTTTAAACAACAAGACAAATATGAGGTTTTCAACAGTGATATGCGTCTATGGATACCCCAAAGATTAATATACACTTATCCAGATGTGATTATTATTGCAGATGAGCCAGAATTTTTCAATAATCGGACAGATACAATTACAAATCCCCAGGTAATTATAGAAGTATTATCTAAATCTACCAAAAGTTATGACAGAGAAGATAAATTTGCAGCGTACAGGACAATTTCCACTTTTCAAGAATATCTGTTAATTGATCAAAACCGAATTCATGGAGAACAATTTTCCAAAACTGGGAAAAAAAGATGGAATTTGCGTGAGTATGATGAAGAAGATGAAAACATATCTTTGGAAACGGTATCTTTTGAGATTTCCTTGCAAGATTTATATAATAAAGTTAAATTTCCTCATATAAAATCCGCAGTCGAAAATTCTACATCCTGATATTCTCCACTTTAAATATTTCCTCCTATCCTACCCAAATTTCTTGAGCAAAACCTATTGCCAATTTACCAAGTAAGGTGATAAACAAACCCATAACTAAATAAGCTTGACGCGGATAACGAGATAAGCAGATACCAATAGCTGCACTCAGAGGAACGATTCCATAACCAAGACGACTTAAAGAAATTGTGCCACCAGAGGCTAAAAGTAAACCAATACCACAAAAACCATAAACTACCATAACTGGAGTTAGTTGCTGACGGAAATACCATAAAAGGTAGGTACTACCTAATATCATAGATACATTCAGTAAATTATTTATTAATCCCTGATCGGCAATTATTAATGATAATATGATTATCGCATAACCAGCATAGAATATCAATGGATTGAAATATTTTCGCCAATACAATAAACAAGAAGAACTAATTACAATTAAACCAAAAAATAGCGGATACCAAAAATCTTTAATCCCGCCTTCATCATTCTCAACCCAACCAAAATACCAATTGTTGCCAAAGGGAATTTGCATAAACATATTTAACCAACCTTCCCAATCAAAACCTAAGGAAGGCCGCCATCCTTTTTGTGCAGCAATAAAGGCTAAAAAATCATTAAAATTCAATTTACAATAGACACTAAATATTAACAACCCTGTGGCAGATAATAAACCTGCAATATAGGCAGTTAATGGTTTATTTTGTTTCCAAGCAGTAATTAAAAATGCGGAAATTAATGCCATACCTGTGGGACGTGTTGCTGTGGCCATTGCCCCACAAATTGCTGTCCAAACATATTGTTTTTGATCAAAGGCACGTAAAGCCATTGTACTCAATAACAAATACAATCCTTCTGTATAAATTACCCCCGTAAATAGAGACATAGGACAGTAAGCCATGACAGAAATTGTCCAATGGGCTGCGCTGATACCACATTGTTTTTTCACCCAAGAATATAAAAAATAAAGTGTTCCTAGAAATGCTAAATTATTGATAATTAATCCAGCTAATTCAAAAGGAAACCCGAATTTCATGAAGATAAAAATGCTGACAGGAAATAGGGGGAAAAATGCCAAATTATGTTGCTTGCCATCATCAATAAATTCGTAACCTTCAGTGGAAATTGCTCGATAATGGACACTATCCCAAGCATCAAAAATTCCCCAGCCAAAATGAGGCGTAATCCCATCTTGTAATGCTGGTAAATTGGGGGCAATCAATAACATAGCAGTCCCAATAAATATGCGACTCACAAGCCACATAGACGCAGGAAATAAGAAATCATCTGTCCAGATAAATTTGGTGATGGCTGCGACGAGCGTAGATATCGCCATTTGCGCTTTAACCATAGGCTTATGCTTTTTTCTGACTTTGAGATAATGACAATGTTAGTTTTAACTGTTTTGCTTACATCCCCACCCTCAATGTACTGATATCGTGGGGATGTAAGCAAGTCAAAAACGAAACGTCTGGATAATTAATTTTCAACACGTTGAAAGAAATTATTTGGACAGTTGAGTTTTTGACAACTATATTTTATTTATGCCAAATTATCAATGTATTTCTCGACAAAGTCAGCAGATTCAGCAACCATTTGTCTGTATTGAGAATATCAGTGATGGAATTAGATAATAGCAGTATACTATAGATAAACCAAGGGGGTGATTGATGATGGCATTACGGAGAGCAACTTTCCGACTATATCCAAATAAACAAGTCAGTGAAATGTTGCACTACCACCGCCAACTTCACAAAGATTTGGACAACGCTGCTGTATCCAACCGCATTACTTCATCTAAAAAGTTTGGTAAATCTGTTTCTTGCTTTGAGCAACAGAACTAAATGGGTCAGAAACAGGTAAAACCATCTCAAACTTGTCCAAAATGTGGGCATCAAGAAAAGAAGAGTTTAGCCGCAAGAACCCATGTTTGCCCAGGACTATTTCATTCTTATTTAACCCGCCTCCGAATGAATTCTGATAGCTTGCGTGGCGAAGCCATGTCTAATAGCAAAAGTCGTCTCAAGACGACTAAAGGAAAGTTTATAGTGAATGTGGGCTATAATAGGATGTAAAATATAAAGTCTTTTCGCCCGAATCTCACAAAAAATAAAATAATATGTATAGGAATAATATTTGAGTCCTGAAATTATTTGCGTAGGTAGGTAAGATGCAAAAGGCATGAGGTAAAAGGATTCTAGGCGATTCAGGTGTACCGGGTGTTTTTCAAAAATCAAATATGAGTCCTATATAAGCATTATATGAAATATTGCAAACATAATATAAAACTGTTACCTTTTGTCCCAGAACCAAAATACGTTGTTTTTACAGATTTTGATGAAACTTATCTTGCTCATCAAAATAGAGAGGATTATAAAAATGATCTCAAAGAACTTGAGGAGTATTTATTAAATGAAACATATCAGAAACAAATCTTTTTTGGTTGGGTTACTGGTAGTAGTTTAACTTCAGTTTTTGATAAAATAAATAAATGTGGTTTGACATTATTACCTCATTTTATTGCTAGTAGTTTAGGGACTGAACTAATCTACTTCAATCAAAACCAATACGCTGAAAAAGATAAAATATGGGAAAACAATCTTATGAAAACTGGATTCTCTGAGAATTTAGTTAATAACTTAGTTAGTTTTTTAAAATTAGATAATATACATTTGACACCACAACCTCAAATAGCAGATTGTCCTTTTTTAAAAAATTACTATTACCATCAACAAAATGATCTAATTGATAATCAGGCAATTTTGAAGATAAAAGAGTTAGTGAAAAAAGCTGGTATTCAAGTAAATATTAGTCAAGCAAATCCTTTATCTGGAGATCCAAACAATTGCTATGATGTTGATTTTATCCCATCAGGGACAGGTAAAAAACATATAGTTAATTTTATTTTACAGCAGACAAATGTAAGCTATCAAAACTCCATAGCTTTTGGTGAAAGTGGTAATGATATTGAAATGCTGCAAACTGTTAGACATGGTTATTTAGTTGGAAATGCAACCAGCGAAGCTAGGAAATTACATTTTCAAATAGCAGAAAATGAATATGCTAAAGGAATATTATCTGTATTGAAAACACTTATTAAATAATCAAGAGTCATGGGTCAGAATGTTTGATATATTACATCCCACATTCCGCAATTATGAAACGCCATATTTTTGGTATTTTTTGTGTAATCCTGAAAAAGCTGAATTGTTTATAACTCAATCAGTCTTAACCATATTTACATAAGAGTAAAGCCACCGTTAATACATAAATATTGCCCTGTAACAAATCTGGACTCATGACTGGCGAAATAAAGCACTGCTTCGGTAATATCCTGTGGATTACCCCATTGCTGCATGGGAATTCTGACTTGGTAAGCGTCTTTTTTTTCTTGAGGAACGTTTTCATGGCGTTCTACGGGTATCCAACCGGGAGCAACTGCATTAACTGTAATACCAAAAGGCGCTAATTCGGTGGCCATGCTGCGTGTAAATCCCAGTTGTCCATTTTTGGCAGTAACGTAAGCACTGAAGTTATTAACTGAGCGGAAACAAACGTCACTACTAATATTAATAATTCGTCCCCATTGTTTTTGTTTCATGGAGGGTAAACAAATACGAGTTAATAAGTAGGGACTTTTGATAAAAAAATCCAGCATGGTTTGGAAATCTTGCCAGGTGTATTCCTCAAAGGGGATCTGGGGTTGGTTTCCTGTGGCATTTAACACCAAAATATCTACTGCACCCAGTTGAGAGGCGATCGCTTCATAAATTGCTGCTACATCTTCTTCTTGGGTAACATCCCCACGAACCAAAATAGCTTGGCAACCTTGTTGTTCAAGTTCAGCTAAAGCCTGTTTAGCCCGTGATTCGTTATTGCTGTAATTGATTGCTACCTTAGCACCTGCTTGTCCCAATTTGAGAGCGATCGCTTTCCCTAAACCAGCAGAACTTCCTGTAACTAAGGCCACATGACCATCTAAAGAAAATGACATTTAATTGCTAACCCCTGATGAAAATAATGAAATAAACTTAGACAACGGCAAATTTTTGTAATACTTGAGACAAGTTATTTAAACTCTCTTTCGTTCCCTGCTCAACATCTGATGTTTCTTCATATTCAACCACCCAATATCCCTGATAACCTGCATTTAATAGTTCTTTAATAATCGGTTCCCAGACAATTTCTCCCTCTCCAAAAGCACAGAATTGAGGACTACCATTAACCCATTGCACATCTTTCCAATGACTATAATTTACCCAAGGAAGAATATAGCGGAGTGCCATCAAAGGATCAGTTCCCTGATTCAAAAAATTAGCGGGATCATAGTTAATACCAACAGCAGGACTTTTAATACCTTTCATCATTCTGGCCACTCTTTGTCCGGTTGCAGTTGGTCCACCATGATTTTCAATCGTTATTTGAATTCCTCGTTCTTCGGCGTAATCACCGATTTTATTAAAAGCATAATGCAACAGAGGAAAAACATCTGGGAGAATATAATCATTTCTGTGATCACCAGACAATAATCTGACAAATTTTGCCCCTAATTTTTCAGCACTATCAACAAAACGCTCTACTCTTTTAATTTCTGTTTCTAACTCATTTGCATCTGAGAGTGTAAAATTATTTCTTCCTGCTATACAAATAATATCTACTCCTGCTTCTTTAGCCCAATCAGCAATTTTAGATACTGCTTGATCATCACCATCATGTAAAAGATGTTTGGGTGCTTGGGGATGAGCATTCACTTCTACTGAACGAATGCCTTGGTTAGCTATCCAGTGGAAATATTCAGGTATTTCCACTTCTCTCCAGCCCCAAGCAGCACAGCCAATATTTAGTGAATTAATGTTAGACTTTAGCATATTTTAGATTTTGGATTTTAGAAATGATGTGTATAGCTTAGAGGGTAAGCTGTCGTGCATTCAAAATGCACAACAGCAAGTCAAAAGTGAAGAAAATTTGAGGCTTATTTATTGATAGAATAACTTAATGTTTTCACAAACTTGCTCAAGTTCCTGAACGGTTAGTCCTGGATAAATAGGTAAACTCAGGATGCGGCTTGCTTGCATTTCTGCGATAGGAAAACTCCCTGCTGGATAGCTTAATTCTTTACCTGCTGTAGATAGATGAATTGGCACTGGATAATGAATTGCTGTACCGATACCGCGATCGCTCAAAAATTGACGCAATTGATCACGCCGTTCAGCTTGAATAACAAAGGTGTGGTAAACGCATTTTTCCCACTCTCGTTCCCATGGCATTATGATTTGGGGAATACCCGCAAGTTGACTTTGGTAATAGTGAGCATTTTCTTGACGTTGCTGTGTCCATTCCTGGAGGTAACGCAATTTAACTAACAGAATAGCTGCCTGTAGAGTATCTAAGCGAGAATTATGAGACCACATCACACAGTCATCACGAGTTCGTAAACCAATATTCCGCATAATTTTTAACTGGTCATACAGTTCGGAATCATCCGTTACTATTACTCCTCCATCTCCACAAGCATTTAAGTTTTTCAGGGGGTGTAAACTGAAACAACCCACTATTCCCAAAGAACCTACTCGTTGACCTTGATACTCAGCCAGTACAGATTGGGCGGCATCCTCCACTACAGCTATTCCATTTTCCTGGGCAATATCTAAAATTGGTTTCATGTTACAAGGTCTTCCCGTCAGATGTACAGGGATAATTGCCTTTGTTTTGGGAGTAATAGCTGTGGCGATTTTAGTTGGATCAATATTGTAATCATCGCCCACATCAACGAATACAGGTTTAGCACCAAGTATGCGAATACAGGTAGCTGAAGCCACGAAAGAATTAGGGACAGTAATAACTTCATCACCAGAACGAATACCAAGTGCTTTGAGTGCAAAAATTAAGGCATCTGTCCCAGAATTAACACCAACTGCATAACGAACGCCACACAATTGAGCAAACTGACGCTCAAACTCTGCAACTTGCTCGCCTAAAATAAAGTTGCCATCATCAAGGACTTCACCCATTGCTGCTAGTAACTCAGACTTTATGGCAGCGTGTTGACTTTTAAGATTAACGAAGGGTATTTGATTAATGGTTAATAGTTGTGACATTTTTAATATCCCAATATATTGATAACGACTTCACGGATGTAACCAGACTGACGATGTTCCCAGATATAAATATCTTGTAAACGTCCTAGCTGCAAAAGACCTTGAGCAATCGGAACTTGTTCAGAGGTATGGGTAAGGGCAGAGCGAATATGTGCCGGCATATCATCTAAACCTTGTCCGGCTAAAAGATATTGACCATTTTCGGGAACTAACTTCGCAAAAAAGGTTTCCACGTCGGGTTTGGCATCTTCTTCTTGAATCAATAAACTGGCGGAAGTATGACGGATAAAAAGGTTACAAATTCCTGCTGTAATTCCTGATTCTGTAATGACTGCTTGGACTTGGGGCGTAATTTGACATAGAGATTTACCAGTAGTTTGTACCTTGATTGATTGTTGGTCAAGTCTTATAGATGAGTTGGTCATTTTTATTCCTTTCCTAAATGCTCAAACCACGATTTTGTCTCTTGCTGAATTGTTTCTGGTGTCCAAACTGGAGCATCTCGCCAAAGTTCAATATTGGCTAACATTTCACTTACACCTTGACTTAAAGGTACTTGAGGTTGCCATTTTAAAAGAGTCGTAGCTTTAGTAATATCAGCCCAAGTACAATCCGGTTCTCCTGGGCGTTTGGGAATGTGAGTAATTTCTCCTGCTAATAATTTCACCAGTGTTAAAACGCTTTCAGATTTACCAGAACCAATATTAATAATTTCCCCGGTAATATCCGATTCAGCAGCTTTGATAAAGGCTGCTACTACATCACTAACGAAGGTAAAATCTCTCGTTTGCATTCCATCTCCTACAACAGTAAAAGGGGTTTTCGCTAGTTTTTGAGCTAAAAATACGCCAAATACTGCACCATAAGCTCCTGTGGTTCTGGATCTTGGTCCATACACATTAAACAATCGTAAAGAAAGGGCTGGAAGTTGATAAACTTGCGCCCAGTGCATGACTAATTGTTCACCTAAATATTTTGTTAAGCCGTATGGATGTTTAGGATGACAAGGATAGGTTTCTGATGTGGGATATTGATTAGGAATACCATAGCAAGTGGAAGAAGCTGTGTAGATAAATTTTTGGATTTTAGCAGTACGACAAGCTTCTAAAAGGACGAATGTACTATGTAAATTGGCATGATAATATGCTCCTGGATTTTGGATTGAGGGAACTAAATCAGCTAATCCTGCTAAATGAAATACCCAGTCAATATCTGTTAATATGGATGGGGAAATATCAGCAACATCTTGCTCAATAAATGTAAATGTGGAATAGGTTTGAGCCACTTTTAAATTAGCCGTTCTTCCTGTCACCAGATTATCTAAACCAACGACACTATGACCTGATTTGAGGAGGAGATCACACAAGTGGCTACCAATAAAACCAGCAGCACCAGTGACTAAGCAATGTTTAGGAGAATTTAATTTACTGTTCATACAAAATTAATAATCTGTTAGTCAAAATTTAAATTTTCATCAAGCTTTATGATCATCTAATTTACATTATCAAATTCTATTTTTTGTCATTTTATCAACCATTCTACTTAATTCTTCACAATTGACAATGATATCTTCATTCTTTACCTCACAAAACATACAAGCATAATCGAATCCTAATCCTTTAGCAACTGTATAATAGAAATGGCTAATTTTCTGACCAAAAAGTTCAATTAAAGTTAAATTTTGGGAGAAAATAATATTTGTTACTCCACCACCATGAGGAGCAATAATAAATTTAGCTTGAGCAAACAATTTTACTTGGTCAGCAAAATCTAAATCTTCTAGAACATAAGGTACAAAATCCATTTTATCGAGAGTATTGCTTACTTCTTCTTCATTCAAAATGCGGCGAGCATTTGCTTTTTTACGAGAAATAAAAATATTGGGACTCAAAACCAGATTTGGATTTGCATAAGTATCTACGTTACTAAGAATACGTTCTCTTACCCAATGACAAGCTTTGATAGAAATACGTCCTCCTTCACGTCTTTTAGAGCAAATAACTAATTCATTAACTTTAGCTCTATATCCATTCCATTGGATATAATTTTCTAGACCATAACCCATCAATTCTAAAGAGCGAATTTTCCAACTAGGAATATCTCTATCAATTATTAAGACTGGGTTTTTACCTGTTTTTTGAGAATAATATTCAATGGCTTCTAATCGAGTTAAAGCTTCATATATCCAATGAGCATATAAATGACTCCAATAATTAACAAATGAACAAGCTAAATCAAAATGTTCTATTTTATCTATGGGGGTAATATATTGAGAATTGAAACCAGCCTTCATTGTAGAAATAGTAGTGTGTTCTAAGACATCTACTCTATCTAAAACTGTTTCTAAAATAATATTCTTATCCTCAGTAAAACCAATCCCATAAATTCCCAATAACTCCACGTTTTTGACAACCGCAGCAAAAGGATTAGTAAATTCAAAGCTACCTTCTTTTTCTCTAAATGCTGCGGGAATTTCTTGATAACTTATAGCTGGTTCAATTTGAATAATTTCATCATATTTTAACTGATAAAGATTATTCTCTGCTTGACATTGCTGGAGTAAATCTACTCTAGTAATTAAATTGCTGTGTAGATAGTTAAATAAAATTGAATAAATCAATTTGAGAATAGGTAATTGTTCATATTCCACTTCTAATTTAGGAATATTATTCTCCATTTTATCTTTCTCCATCTCCTCAGTCATCGTGATGAGATTTTCGTCAATGTATCTCAATAGAATGGGATATATGAGTTTAAATATTAGCAATTCTTGAACATAACGCCAAACTTTATTCATCTGCTTGTAGATCTCTTTGTTTTGTATGGGACAGCAAAATAATTTGCTGGTTTTTTAGTAAAAGTTTAGTAAAATTTAATGAATATTTAATAAACATATTCTCAAATTCATTAAATAAAAAACTTTAGTGCTTCCAGATTATCCAACCGAGCAGAAACTTGTAATTCTTTAGGAATAAAAATTTCTGGACTGAGTAAATAAAATTTACCGATTCCTGCGGCTTTAGCAGCTTGCATATCCGATATTCTATCACCAATTAGGATTGAGCTTTGCAAGTCTATAGGATATTTCTGACAAGCTTGTTCAATCATTCCTGGTAACGGTTTACGACATCGGCAGTTTTGACGGTAATTAGATATAGTTGATTGGGGATGATGTGGGCAGTAAAACACATCCAGTATTGTTATATCTTGGTTATTAAATTGCTCATACATCCAGACAGTAAGACTTAAAAAATCTTGTTCAGAATAGTAACCACGAGCAATACCTGATTGATTTGTGATCACAATTAGCTTATAACCTAAATCTTGTAGTAGACGACAAGTAGCAAAAATGCCATCATTAAATTCAAACTGCTCACATCTAAAAACATAGTGATGATCAATATTAATTACTCCATCTCGATCAAGAAAAGCCACTTTAATCACTGGTAATTATTCTCCTTTAGATTCAGATCCCCGACTTCTGATATCATCTGATAATTTATGGTGATGATCACAGAAGAATTCGGGGATTTTTTTCTTATTTTAACATTTCCTCAACTTTGTTCATGATGCCAATAGTATCAATACCTTGATGGGGGAGTTGTTCCCAAATTCCGCTACAACCTTCTTGATGAGTTCCCATATAGGCATATTTGGGAGAAAACCCTCTTTCTAGTAACCATGAACCAAAACGGATACCTAAACCTGTACGCCGATTTAAGGATTCAACTACTAAAACAAAGGGTGTTGAACCAATTTTTGCCATGATTTCTTCATCTACTAGATTCAATGTGGATTTATTGATTAAACCGACATTAATTCCCTGTTTTTTCAGGCTTTCTACTACTTCTAAGGCGCGGTAAAGTACCTCTCCAAAGCTAACGATATAGCCGGCTGTTCCTTCTCGTATTACGTCATCTTTTCCAGGAATAAATGTATAACCATCTGCAAATAAAGGTTTACTATTTGTATCCAGAATATCGGGTACTGGGGAACGGCTAGAAAAGAGAAATCTTAACCCTGGTTGATCAAATACAGTTTCCACACAAGCTTTCATTTGATGTCCGTCGGCGGGATAATAGAGACGGGTTTGATAAGCGTCTTCTAAACCGTTATCGGCAAACATATTATTTAACCCAAAATGGCAGGTGTTATCTCCTAATTCATCTATCCCACTATGGGAAAATTGACAAAGAACGTTGGATTTATTAAGCCGTGCCATTGTAATTTCAGAAATACACATTTCCAAAAAGGCACTATAAGTGCTGAAAATGCCTTGTTTTCCTGCTTCCATGCCAAATCCTGCCGCCGCAGAGAAGTTTCCTCTTTCCATGATGCCGCCATGATAGAAAATCTCTGGATAGGCTTGACTAATTTTATTGATACCACAGGATTCTCCTAAATCACTGTCAATACACATTACCTTTTCTCGCCGTTCTGTGGGTGTCATTTGACTGAGAAGAGAGACAACGGTAGCATCAAAAATATGGCGTGTTTTGCTGCTAGAACCCGTAAAAGAGTAGGTATGTGTGAGGGGAATAACTTTTTTGAGGTAATTGACGGCTGATGTATGTCCGCGAGTTTCTAAATAGGCGATCGCTAACTCTGGTGATAGGGCATCATGTCCTAAAGGTGTGCCTTCTACTCCAACAATACCGGGAGTCATAGGACGTTTATTAATTACTGCTACTGGTCCATTAATAGTGACAGCTTGACAGAGACGAGTATATAAATCATCTAAATCTTCCCCTGCTCCAGTTAATACAGTTAATCCATGTCCAGCTAAAGTTTGACCGACGTTATAACCCTTGAGATAATCTGTTGGATATCCGCTACAGGTGGAATTGTTATCATCAATAATTAATTTGATATTGAGATTTTTAGCCACAGCTAAACGGGCGGCTTCGGCATTATTTCCTTCTTGCTGTGAACCATCTGAACCCAAACAGAATACTACTTGATGAGGATGTGCGATCGCTACTCCATTCACATAAGCCCAGAGGTGTCCTAATCTTCCCGAACTAAATTTTACACCAGGAGTGCGTCCTCGTTCTGGATGTGCAAGTAGTAATGAATAGGCTTCTCGATAATGCAGCAGATTTTCTGCATCAAGATCACCCTGTAAAGTTGCCATTAAATATTGTGTAGCAACGCGGTGTCCTGCTTCATCAAAGAAAATTGGCACAAATTTATCTGCTACTCCCCGAAAGAAAGCATCTAAAATCATCACTTCGGGAACTGTATCATAAGCTCCTCCTGTATGACCGCCCACACCTTTGGCTGCTGCTACAGCGGTAAAAAAAACAATAGTATCTCGACAAAGTTGAATATTAGCTTTCAGAATTTCTCTTTGTTCATTAGTCAAAGTTGAATTAGTCGGGTCTAACTTCAAAGACTTGTAAACATCCAAATCAATAGGAAAGCGAAGAGTTGTTAAAGTCATTTTTTTGTTCCTTTTGATTGTTGAAATTATATCTAGGGTAGGCATTGTACAAACAATACCTTGTCCACATTGAAAAAAGCCTTGATTCGTAGATGGGTTGCGCTGTCGTTTAAGCCAACAAAGCATAAAATGGCTAAGGTATTGATATAGGAATCCGGTTTGATTCTTGAATTTTCCTGCGTAGGAGGGCAAGAGGATTCCAGAATATTAAGGTGTACCGAGTTTTGTATGCCTACGCCACGCAAGCCATCAAAAATCAAATAGGAGTCCTATATATTTGACATTTAATCCTTGCCGTAAAATTTCAAACCATCCCAAATACCCATCACACCAGGATAAGGACTATGGTAAACATTATCCATTGTCTGAATTTTATCAACTAAGTTGGGATGAGAATTTCCCACAGCAATTCCCTTTAATCCTGTTTCAAATAGGGATAAATCATTGAGAGTATCTCCACAAGCTATGGTTTCATCTGCATTAAACTTTATTTCCTCCAAAAATTTCAAGAGAGTTGGTCCTTTAGAAACTCCTTTGGGCATGACATCAAAATAAAAATAGATATTATTATAAGATGAGATAATGCAATCAAATCCGGCATTGATTACTTTTTGGATGGTGTTAGGTTGCAATTTTTCAGAATCATAATAGTAAGATACACGATACTTAGGATTGACTGCCTGTAGTTTTAATCCTGGTTCATTTGCTAATAGGGTTTTAATTTTTTCGTTAGCATTATTCCATTGTTTAATTATCCAATATTGTACAGGATAAATTGGCTCAAATGTTTCACCATGTACAATAGTTGTTCCCACATCACCAATGATATAGTCAGGTTTAGGAATATGAGGATTTTCTATTAATAAGTTGCTGATCCAGTCCAGTTCTCTGCCGGTGACATATACTAAAAGTAGGCGATCGCGTTGTTTTTCAATATATTGATAAAATTCAGATTGTTGTTGTTGAGAACCACCTAAAAAAGTGCCGTCTAAATCAGTTGCTAAAAGTAGTGATTGTTGATATTTCATGACTTAATTAACCAATAATTAATCCGCTACGGGGTGGAAGTTTAAAGTTAATAAATTCGGCTTCTTTAGTCCAGTTTTCTTGACTGGAATGATATGTAAATAATGTTTGTTTGAGTTGATTTTGCCATGATGGTTGAATACTCGCCATTGCTATTTCATTACCAGCATTTACCGCAATTAATAAAATTTCTGTTTCTAACCTTCTAGCGAAAATATAAACTTGTCCTTGAGCGTACAAGGTATGATATTCACCTATTCTTAATGCTGGATGAGAAAGACGGAGTTTAATTAATTGACGATGATATTCAAGAATATCTTGATCCCACTGTTTTTTATCAGGAAATCCTTTACGACATTCTGGATCATAACCACCGTTTAAACCGACTTCATCGCCGTAATATATGCAAGGTGCGCCAGGAAAAGTAAATAATAGTAACGTTGCTAAATATAAACTGGGGCGATCGCCTCCAGCTACATCAATTAACCTAGCTGTATCATGATTATTAATACCATTAAGTTGAGTTAGTTGAATTTCCCAAGGATAAAGTTGCAGTAATTGATTAATTTCTTCCCCATATTTAGCCGCATCTGCTGGTGGTGGTGGTGCATATTCAGCAAAATGACCTTTTACCTGGCGATCGCCGACAATAAAGGCAGTGGTAGCATTAAGAAAGGGTAAACTTGACACGCCATCAAATTGTGTGCCATCTAACCACTCAGTTGCATTCATAGGAATTTCTCCCACAATATAGGCTTCAGGATTAATTGCTTTGATTCTTTCCCGAAATTCTTGCCAAAATCCAGGAGTTTTGATGTAATCTGCCGAATCTAAACGCCAACCATCTGCACCACGTTTAATCCAATATTCACCTATACGCATAATATATTCGCGCACTCCTAAATTATTAGTGTTAAATTCGGGTAAAGCACGAAGATCACACCATGAAGCATAATTAGCAGGACGAGAATTATCATAAGGTGAGATAGGCCAACCTGTAATTTTAAACCAATCTAACCAAGGAGAATTTTGTCCATTTTCGAGAATATCATTGAAAAAATAAAAGCCTCTACTAGCATGATTAAAAGTTCCATCTAAGATAAGTTTAATCTTACGATGATGAGCTTCTTTAAGGAGATTGGTAAATGCTTCTTCACCGCCTAATAAGGGATCAATTTGATAATAATCAAGAGTATGATAACGATGATTACTGGCAGATGTAAAAATAGGATTAAGGTAAATTGCATTAATACCTAAATCTTGTAAATAATCTAGTTTTTCAATTATTCCCCAAAGATTTCCGCCTTTATAACCATGAAATGTAGGAGTAGTATTCCAGTCTTCTAAGGGTATATTAAGTAACCACTTTTGTTCAGTGGGAATACTTCGAGAAAAGCGATCAGGAAATATTTGATAAAAAACGGCGTTTTTAACCCAATCAGGTGTATTAATCTTCGTATAGAAACTTGTCATGATCTCTGAAACATTAACCTCATCATTGTTGTTGATTATTCTTTACCGCGATACAACATCACCCAGATCTTCTGCCAACCTGAGCAGAACATTATAATACTTTTTAGAGTATGGTATGTGAATTATTGCAGGATATGTGCCAGTTAATTTGTTTAAGACAAATCCATTGTGTATCTCATACAGTTCTGGTAAAATTTCCCATTCCCCTGCTGTACACCAAAAAATATCACAGCAATAATCTAAGGTTACTGTTTCAGGATTTTCAAAACAGTATTTTCCATACAATCTTTGATCACTACCGTTTTCATGAAAATTCGGATAAGAAAGAATATTATCAATCATCTCACAGACATATTTTTTGTATCCCATGAAAGTCCCTGCGTTCAGATATTTATAATCATAGGGAACTTTAATGCTATCGTAAAAATCTTTGTATTCTTCGTACTGATGAGAGTACCATTTCTCTGCTGCAAATAATATCTTATAACCACCTTGAATAAATTTTTCATATATACTGTTAGCATTCTGTACATACAGAACATCAAAAGCATCAGTAACAAGAACTATTGTGTCATCTTTCACATCCTTTAGTTCCTTCAAAATCAAAGGAAGTCTTAGAGAATTGGCTGACCATTCGAGACCTTCACCTAGCACCTTAACGTCTATATTTTGTTTTTTAGCAGATCTCAAAAAGAGTTGTACCTTAGAAAAAGACACAGAGTTACAACAAGTATAAAATGCGATATTTGGGCTTTTATTCATTTTGTGACAACCTTACCTCTTACAAAAAAATATTGTGGTTTGCTGATTATAGCTTAGAGGGTGTTTGAAAAGTCTTAATTCATACTAATCCTGGCGACTAGAAGTCGCGGTTCATCTTGCACACAGACAAAACCCACGGAGGTGGGTTTGAAACCCTCGATTTTTCATTAGTCCACGCAGGTGGACTTTGCTTGTGTAGTAGTGAATTATATTCGCCCAAAACTTTTCAAACATCCTCTTACATTCCTCGTGTTTTACCAATGAGGAATGAGAATTTAATTATGGAGAAGAATATCGGTTAATCATTTCTCCTTTATTTTGTAACAATTTATCAATCAATTGTTCAAATAGTTTATCTGTCACCATGATGCCTTTATGAGATTGATTTCTAAAAGATAAACACAAGTTAGCCGCATAAATAGGAGATTTCAAGGCTTTTGTATATAACTCGATAATCTCAGTTTTATCTTCTACAATTGCGTGCATTAGAATAGGACTAAAAAGCCCCATATTTGGAAAAAGAGGTAATTCCATAATCTCATAAAGTCTGCTTAAAAATTTCGTACTAACTGCTAATCTGGATAACCTTCCGGTCTGATTTTTCAAGATTGATTTAGTCGCATATATATAAAAGTCCAAAAAACTATTTTTTTGAGTAAAATAAACTAAGGAATTAGTGACTTTTTCAGTACAAAATAAAGTTCCCTCACCCAAATTTTGATCATCTTCTGTATCCAACCAAACTTCACGACAAACTAAATATTCTTCTGTCGTTTCAATGTTTAAATTATCGGGATCAAAAACTACTACATCAGCATCCATCCAAATAGTTTGCTCATATCCCTGTTCTAAAAATTTTTTCGCTATTTCTAATCTAGCTAAATCAGCAATAACGTTAATTTTACCTTGAGATTTATCTATATACCAATCGGGAACATAGTCAAAAAAGTTGTCTACTCTTCGGTAGTCAAAGCCTTTTAATTCTGCCCAATCTTTGACTGTTTGCATACAAGTTTCCAGCCAATTTGGTGTTTCATTTCCCCGATAGGATTGATAAACAATGGTTTTCATATCAATTATTCTCTGTAAAATCCAAAATATTTTAATCCTTCTAAAATGCCATTTGCAAAGTGACTTTTTGCCAGATAGCGATTCCCTGGTGGGGAATTTTCATGCCAATCTAATATTTTTGGTTCGGCATTACCAACGATAATAGCGGGACAAAGCATATTTTCAAACATAGATAGATCATTACCTGAATCTCCGCAAATAAGAGTTTGTTCATTAGTAAAACCTAACCGTTGTTGCAGAAAAAGAGCAGATGCAGCTTTATTTGCTAATGCTGGTAAGATATCTAAAAATGCACCCCCAAAGTTATCTATCATTTGTACTGCTAAACCATGATTTTGCCAAATAGCTTTTAATCGCGGAAGTGTTACTGATAATCCTTTAGTATTAGTATAATAACTAACCTTAAAGTCCGTTTGTTCTAAGGGAGATTGGGGGACTAGGCAAGGAAATCGGCTGGTTATTTCTATTACTTGTTCTCTATCCCAACCCAGGGAGATTTTGTTTGTCCACTCAGAATCGGGGGTTTCACTGCCTGGGTAGTAAATTTCTGTACCCGTTGCCAGGACGAGTATATCAGGTTCTAAGAGTTCTTTTTGAGCGATCAGTTGTTGATAGAGCGGGAGAGATCGCCCTGTGGTGTAACAGATAACTGTACCGTCAATGCGGCGCTGTTTACTTAACCACTGATTTAACTTCTTTAAAGCTAGATCATCACCAACTAAAGTCTGATCTAAATCAGTCACAAATAAAAATTTTGCCACCTTTATTATTGTTATTAATATTTTAAACTGTACATTTAAGTAGGTGAAGACAATAAAACCAAACTGTGTAAAGAAACGTAAAATCGCCCAAAACCTCTTTACTCTTGCCTTGCTATAACGACAATTTTCAACGCCAATCTACTTATTTAAAATTTACTAGTTGATTATACAAAAATATTACTACTTTATTGTTTTCTTAATATTCTTTAAAGATTTTCTGAAAATAATGTTAATTGGCATTAATTGAGTAAGTCATAAAAATTTATTCTTTAGATATTCTTTATATTTTCTTTAGATTTCAAAAATAGAAAAAATAGTATACATGAACAATACCTTTTCCAAATTAGAAAAAGTCTTGATTCGTAGGTTGGGTTGTGGAACGTTAGCATTGCGAAGCAATAGAATGAAACCCAACAAATCGGTTGCGCTGTCGCTTAACCCAACCTTGTATCTTAGAGGTATGTGAGAAGAAGTGGTAGACCGTCCCAACCTGGGTCAGAAAAGACCGCTTTGTAGCAAGGCTTAGGTATACATAAAACAATGACATTAATTACTTGATAGTGTTTATGAATAAAGTACAGCAGCGACTTCATCCATTTTCTAATGATTACTTCCAGCAACTATCTACCCTGGGTGAGAAATTTCAAGTCACAGATCATCAAGGTAAATCTTTTGCTAATTCAGAAGGAATTGATATGGCTGCGGCTTTAGTAGAAAAGCAAAATCAGCAGTGTCGAAAAGTGATATTTATCGGTAATGGAGGAAGTGCAGCCGTAGCTAGTCATCAGGCTATTGACTACTGGCGTAATGGTAATATTCCCGCAATTTGCTTTAACGATGGTGCTTTGGTTACCTGTATTAGTAATGACTTTGGCTACGAACAAGTTTTTAGCAAACCCATTTCTACATTTGCTCAGTCTGGAGATGTTTTGTTTGCAATTAGTAGTTCTGGACAATCACAAAATATTCTTGCTGGTGTTTACCAAGCACTAAAAATGAATTGTCATGTGATTACACTTTCAGCCTTTCAACCTAACAACCCCTTACGTCAACTTGGACATCTAAATTTTTATGTTCCCACGATGTCCTATGGTTTTGCAGAAATCATGCACTTATGTATTTGTCACTGCATTATTGATGGCTTGGTAGAAGGTGCTTTACCTAGTGCAAATGTGGATAACTATCTCAGTTTAAATGAACTAAAAGCATCCTAAAATATTCATCCCATTTATATATAGAAGAAATTCTATCTGTGGTAAACAACAAGATTTAATGATTGCATATTAAATATATGTGACAAGAACTAGAATTGTAGACCTCTTTCTTCAAAAATTGTCAGATATCTAAACCTAGAATCATCAAGTAAATAATGATGTTCTAGTTCTGAATTGTTCGATTTTTCTGTGAACTTTTGTACCAAGATTAGCAATGAAATAAAGATGCAATTAGAAATATATAGAGAAAAAATTATTGACTTTGAAACTTGTGCAGAAGTATTCACTGTCTACCATCAAAAAGGACGGAAAATCGTTCTCTGTAATGGGGTATTTGACTTACTACATCCCGGACACATTGCTCATTTACAAGCGGCTAAAGCAATGGGAGACTTATTAGTAATTTCCCTAACTGCTACTCCTTATATTAACCGAGGACCAGGAAGACCAATATTTTCTGATGAGTTGCGTGTTAATTCTATAGCTGCTTTAGCTTGTGTTGATTATGTAATTTTAACTCCCGCCGTCACAGCTTTGGAAGTAATTGAGAAAGTGCGTCCTCATATTTACTGCAAGGGAGATGAATATGCGGAAACAGAGAAAGATGTAACCCACAATATTGATAAAGAAATCGCTCAAGTAAGAGCTTACGGAGGTGACATTCGCTATACTCAAGAAATTACTTTTAGCTCTACACGACTGATTAATAATTATCTTGATGTTATCCCTCCAGAATTAAAACGTTATGCCAATGATTTTAGTCAACAATATGCTTTTGAGGATATTAGAAATGCGATAGAAGCAATGCAGGATCTCAATGTTTTGGTGTTGGGGGATATTATTATTGATGAGTTTGTTCACTGTACAGTTCAGGGATTAACCTCAAAAGGAAGAGCGCCATCAACCCGCTTTGTGAAAAAAGAACAACATTTGGGGGGAGTTTTTGCGATCGCTAACCATCTCAGTAGTTTTGCCAAATCTGTCACCCTAGCTAGTACCATTGGTGATGAACCAGATGTACATCATTTGATTGCTAATCATGTTGATAGTACGCTGCATCTTAATTTACATTGTGTAGAAAAATATTCTACAGTAACAAAGTGTCGTTATATTGAACAACAAGGGAAAACCAAGGGTTATACCCAATTATTTGCGATTAATTCCATAGACGAAGAAGGACTAGGACCCCAAGAACGAGAAAAACTTTTAGATGCTTGGGAAAAACTGTTAAAAAACTGCGATTTAGTGGTTTTGGCGGATTATGGTCATGGATTAATTGATGCTGAAGCAATTGAATTAATTCAATCACAAGCACCATTTTTAGCCTTAAACTGTCAAACTAATAGTGCTAATTACGGTTATAACCTAATTAGTAAATATAAGCGAGCCGATACATTTTGTGTAGATGAACAGGAAATTCGTCTGGCATTTTCTAATCGTTATGGTAATCGAGAAGAGTTACTAAAACGGTTGCAATATCATTTAGGGGCGCAACAAGGTTGGTTAACTTTAGGATCTGCTGGTTCTTTGGGAATTAATACTCATGGAGAGATGGAAATTACTCCGGCCATGACACAACAAGTCAAAGATACCACCGGGGCTGGAGATGCCTTTTTTGCCCTAGCCAGTTTGAGTGCTAAGTTAGATTTGCCTGTGCAGTTAGGATCATTTTTAGGAAATTTGGCCGGAGCGATCGCTGCCAATGTTTTAGGAAATGAAAAGCCTGTAGACAAGGGACGCTTATTAAAGTTTGCTAAAACAATTTCCACATTTTAAAAGATAATTAAGGAGTAAATCAATGAATCCAATTCAACAAGTTTTAGTGACCGGTGGTGCTGGTTATGTAGGAGCTATTTTAGTTCCTAAACTTCTGCAAGCTGGATATGGAGTTAAGGTAATAGACTTGTATCTTTATGGCAAAGATGTATTAAATGCCGTTAAAGATCATCCTCATTTAGAAGAGATTGAAGGCGATATCCGCGATCGCCAACTTCTAGAAAAAATCATGCCAGGATGTGATGCTGTCATTCATTTAGCTTGTATTTCCAACGATCCCAGCTTTGAATTAGATCCAGACTTAGGCCGTTCGATTAATTATGATGCCTTTTTTGACTTAGTAGACGTTGCCAAAGATGCCGGAGTGAAGCGGTTTATTTATGCTTCTTCCTCCAGTGTTTACGGCATCAAAGAAATAGAAAATGTCACAGAAGACTTACCCTTAATGCCTTTAACAGACTATTCTCGTTATAAGGCTTTATGCGAAGAAGTCTTATTGAGTAAACGAGAACCAGGTTTTGTTACCTTAGTTTTGCGTCCTGCTACAGTCTGCGGTTATTCCCCCCGTCAGCGACTAGATTTAGTGGTGAATATTCTCACTAACCACGCAATTAATAATGGTAGAATTACAGTTTTTGGTGGTCAGCAAAAACGTCCCAATATCCATATTGAAGATATGACCGATCTGTATCTAAAATCTCTACAATGGTCAGATGAAGCGATTGACGGTAAAATATTTAACGCTGGCTATGAAAATCATACCTTGATGGAAATTGCCGAGATGACCCGTCAAGTAGTGGGAGAATCTGTAGAAATTATGACTACACCCACCGACGATCTGCGTTCATACCATATTTCTTCAGAAAAAATTAAGCAAGAACTGGGATTTGTCCCTGCACATACTATAAAGGAAGCGATCGAAGATTTAGCTTCAGCATTTAAAGCTAATCAAATTCCCAATTCTCTCACAGATAGTCGTTACTATAACGTGAAAGTGATGAAGGAAATTAACTTCAAGTAATATCTACCCCCGCCATCATTGATGATTTGGCGGGGTTTAAATTATCTCACTCAAAGCAACCCCTAATCAGCTTCAGTAAACATCGCAACTAAGCGATTCGCCGGTTCAGCCATCGCCACATACAAAGTTGTGGGAAAAGACCAATTATTACTAGGCTTATTGGGGTTTAGATAAAAGTTACATAAACCTTCGACAAACTGTTTCATCTTAGATATGTCATAATCCCATGCTTTTAATGATGGTAAAACTTCCGTTTCTACTATTGTTAATAATTCATCTCGTTTGCTAGTTACTCTCATGGCATTAAAAATAGTCCATGCCATTTCTAATGCTTCCAGAGTACCATCATTACCTCCTTGATAAAACCATTCAATATCAAAATCAATCATTCGCACATTTCCCTGGGTATCAATCATTTCATTCCCAGTCCAGCGATCAGCATAAATAATTCCCTGTCTGTGAGCTAAATTCATTTCTTGTAGAACCTTCGGCAAAAATTTGACTTCTCCAGTTTCTAGAAATTCCAACAAAGTTTTCCCTGTTACATATTCAATCAGCATCCAATCTTGATCTGCATGGATTAATTTAGGAACTGGTAAGCCAACAGCTAATGCCCGTTTGATAAAATCAACTTCATCTCCAATATTTCTGAGTTTAAAAGAACCGCCATTTTGGATAAAGCCAGTGGCTTCATACATATACTGCATATAAGCATCACCAGCTTCAGTGGAAATATCCCGTCTGGCACGAAAAACGCAGCGATCTGTGGCTGTTGTAATCAATAAGATATGATTAAATAATCCTTCTGATTGGGGTTTTTCTATTGTTGCTGTTTTACCTCCAGGTAAATAAGCTAAAGCACTTTCCAATCCCTGAGCGATATTTGTTGGTAGTGTATTCTTTAAATTTTCTGCAATTGAATTTTTCATTAGCTTTAACCAATACTTAATTTTAAACTAATTGCTAAGAAATCAAAAAACTCAGCCAGAATTTGATCATAGTGAGAGGCAAATTCAAGCTGATTAATTTCCTCTCGACTAAAATAGGCTAATTTTTGTCCTTCGTGTAGGGTTATTTGAGAAATATCTAAATCCAGCCGAGTCCAAAAAATGTGTTCATCACATTCTTGCCAAAAATAAGACTTAAAGAATTTAATTTCGCCTAATTCCAGTTCCATTTCTTCAACTAATTCTCGGCGAATAGCTGCTTCTGCAGATTCATTTTTCTCTATATATCCTCCCAGGAATGCCCAAGTGTTAGGAAAAGGAATAGAGCTTTTATTATCTCGAAGTACAAGTAAAACTTGCTGCTGACTGTTGAGAATAATTATGTCAGCCCCTGGCGCTTCTCTCATTTTAACTCTAATTTAATAAACTTTAATTATTATATGATCAAGAACTAAAATTAGAAAAATAATCTTTATTCTTTAATGTTTTCATCAAAGGTCAAAAAGAAGGACAGCAAGTGGTAATTAACTCACTAATACCAAATTAAGATGAAACTGCATAGAATAAGATTTCAAGAATAATTGACCGCAGATAAACGCAGATGTAACCGCGTTAGCGGCTTCCCGTAGCTTGCGTGGCGTTCGCGGTAGCGTGCCGGAGGCATCAGCCATAGGGTATGCAGATAAATACGGATGAATTAATGGATTTCATGATTCTGTGCAGCCTTACATAAAATTGGTATAACTCACTTCCCTCTTTAAGCCGATTTAATTTTCAACAGTTGTCAGAGAAACTGCATTAACTTCAGTATCACTACTCAAAGATTTTGGTAAATACACTAGCATTGTCACCATTTTGGCAAACATAAATAATATAATGGATAGCCACAAAAGATAGTTGTTGTGAAAATACCAAGCTGCTATAGCTGATGGGATAAATCCCAAAGTAGCAGAGATCAAACTGACATTACGAACAATTTTCCCTTCTGCTAATCCTAAGAAATATCCTTCCAGCATTGAGGCAACAGAATTGAATATAAGTATGAAGCATAAACACCAAATATAGGTATCAATATGTTCAGTAATTTCCGTATGGTTGGTTAATATGCCAAAGACAGCCTGGGGAAAGAAAACACAAATTGTAGCTACAGTGAGTCCTATCAATAAGCTGCTGGCAACTGAAACTTTCAGCAAGGGTAACAATTTCTCTTTTGAATCTTTACCTTTCAAGTTTCCGCTTAAGGTTTCGGTAGCAAATCCCATTCCGTTAGTTAAGTAAACATTTAGATGTGTTATCTGTCCTAATAAAGAATTTTGGGTAAAGAGTATCGTTCCCATCATGGCACTCAGATTACTAAAAATAGTAAAGACAGACATCTCACTTATAGTTCTAATCAAGATATCTCTATTGAGAGCCAACATAGTTTTCAACTCTGAAAAATCCATGATTTGTGGGCTAACTGCGCGGATTTCTTGCCACTGAACTTTCCGACTAGCTAAGAGGATGCCGATAAACAACATTAAGTATTGGCTAGATGCTTGAGATACTCCAGCCCCTACACTATTCCAACCCCATTGAATAATAAATAAGTAGTTTAAAATTATATTGGCTGCATTGCCAATAACTGAAAGTACCACAACCTTACTATTCTCCTCTCGTCCCAGTAACCAACCAATGAGAACGAAGTTCAGTAAAACAGCAGGCGCTCCCCAAATGCGAGCATTGAAATAGTCAATGCCGGCAGCTTTAACATCAATATCAGCACTCAAGAGCGAAAAACCTACCTCTCGCAAAGGATACTGCAAAATTAACAGTACGATACCTAATCCCAAGGCGATTAAGCCATTGCGTAGTCCCACTAGCAGTGCAGCCTCTTGATCATCTGCTCCCACAGCTTGAGCGGTTAACCCAGTGGTTCCCATACGTAAGAACTCAAGAATCAAATAGACGAGGTTAAACAAGATATTAGCTATGCAAACCCCTGCTAAGGCATCAATTTCTTGCAGATGACCCAAAAAAGCTACACTGATTAAACCCGCTAGAGGAATCATCAGGTTTGAAAGAATATTAGCGATCGCAAGACGGTAGAAACGAGGGAGAAAGTCATACTGTTCTGTTCGTGTTAAGTTCATGAGTTAATTCAGTATTTAGCTTACTGGTTGGATTTTAGACCGAGTTGAGTCGAGATATAGACGAATTTGTTACCCGCTTGAGTTCCTCGATTCTTAAGTCCTCATCAGCAGTAGAATTGTCAACAAAGGTATTTTCTTGCCCATAATTAACACTTCGGAGTGCAGGTTCTGGTATTTCAGTATCCGGTATTAAATTATCAACAGAGCCACTTACCCACCCATTATTACTACCTTGAAGCAGTGGTTCTCCTGAAACTGGATCTAGCTGTGTGCCATTCCCAACAAACGCGCTCTGTAACGCGTTGTTAACAACTTCCTCTGCTGGTTCTGGTGTTACCATAGCTGGTGTGCCATCCTCAACAGAATCTATTTGCCCCCCGTTATTGCCATTTGGGGTTGATGTTTCTGGTAAAACAGGGGATTGTTAATCGCCAAAAGCCTGAAACGACGGATTTTCGTTCATGCACATCATGGTTAATTTGTACAGTGCGTAAGTCCTAGTAACAATCTTTTTCCCCATAAATCTGGTTTTCCATAAATCTGGTTAGTTGGGTTTCTGGTTTCATATCTAGCATACTGGAAATTGGTGTAGGAAAATCTATTTGGTATAAAGCTAGTTCCCATTCAAACTAACTTTTTGAGCATTCAAACTAAATAGACTGTTGAGGAACTGTAAGATCCACCAATTTGATAGCCTCTACAATTTCCCTGACAGGAGGACAAGATAGCTAGAAGGTAGATAAGGCAAGCTCCATAGCTCTTTGCCCTTTGATGTAATCCTTCAAACGATAGCGGCTAAATCGCATTAGTTCTTCTATACTTTTTTGGAACATTTGATGTACCCCACGTCAAAAATCTCAACTTACTGATGGGGATGTAGAAACCCCATCTTCAACGAAGTAAGATGGGGTAGTTTATGTAATGTTACGCATTTATGGCCAAAATAGCAAAAGTTTTGATTGGAGTTAATTGATTGTCGGAATTGCTCTTATCAACGAGTCCCAAGCCATTTATAGTTGAAATTATCTGTTAATGCTTAAAAAATTGTGAAAGCTATTACTTTACTGGGTTCTACTGGCTCAATTGGGACGCAAACCTTAGATATCGTCTCTGAACACCCCGATAAATTCCGCATCGTTGGATTGTCCGCTGGACGGAATGTGGAGCTATTCGCGGCGCAAATTCGCCAGTTTCGTCCCCAAATTGCTGCCATTTCTGCTGCTGAAAAGTTACCGGAACTCAAAGAAGCCATTAAAGACTTAAATCCTCAGCCCATTTTACTGGCTGGGGAAGCGGGAGTCATAGAAGTTGCTCGTTATGGCGATTCGCAAACAGTTGTAACTGGTATTGTTGGTTGTGCGGGTTTATTACCGACTATTGCAGCTATTGAAGCTGGGAAAGATATTGCTTTAGCCAATAAAGAAACCATCATTGCTGGCGCTCCTGTGGTGTTACCTTTGGTGGAAAAACACGGGGTGAAACTATTACCAGCAGATTCCGAACATTCCGCTATTTTTCAATGTTTGCAAGGTGTTCCTAAAGATGGTTTACGGAAAATATTACTTACTGCTTCCGGTGGTGCTTTTCGAGATTGGCCTGTGGAAAAGTTACCAGAGGTAAAGGTTGCTGATGCTATTAAACATCCTAACTGGTCAATGGGGCGAAAAATCACGGTAGATTCGGCAACTTTGATGAATAAGGGTTTAGAAGTAATTGAAGCTCATTATTTATTTGGAGTAGATTACGATAACATCGAAATTGTCATTCATCCTCAAAGTATTATTCACTCGTTAATAGAATTACAAGATACGTCTGTTTTAGCTCAACTTGGTTGGCCAGATATGCGTTTACCTTTACTTTATGCTTTATCTTGGCCGGAGCGAATTTACACTAATTGGGAAAGATTGAATTTAGTTAAATCTGGTGATTTAACTTTCCGTGAACCAGATCATCACAAATATCCTTGTATGGGTTTGGCTTATGCTGCAGGTAAGGCTGCTGGTTCTATGCCGGCGGTGTTGAATGCGGCTAATGAACAAGCTGTGGCGTTATTTTTAGAAGAGAAAATTCACTATTTGGATATTGCTCGCTGTATTGAATTTGTCTGCGATCGCCATCAAAATGATAACACACAAAATCCCTCTTTAGATGACATTTTAAATGCTGATAAATGGGCTAGACAAGAAGTTTTCACAGCTATGAAAAAGGTAGCAACTCAACCACAGATAATTTCTGTTGGTTAAAAGTTAGCATAATCCTACACTGTACCGAATAGGATTAGTGTAGGATTATATTTTATCTATTTTCTTGGGTTACTCTAGAGATACACCTTATTGTTTATCAAAAAAATGCCAATATAGTTTTGTAGTTGTAATTTTTAGCTTTTCGTCTACCGTTAATTAACCCTTGCACCTAATAAATGTTTGCTGCGTCAAATCAACTGCTATGGTCTATGATAGGCTTGCTCCTCACAATGGGTGGTACTTTTCTAGAAGCCTATGGTATTACCGCACCTTGGAACTGGAGTCAGCACGGAATTGGGACCCTTTCATTAGGTGTCAGCTATCAAATTGGTGCAGTGCTGTTGGTAGGCTGTTTAGGAGGTCAAAATGCTGGTGCGCTCTCGCAAATTGCCTATTTAGTCATGGGATTAACCTTACTGCCAGTATTTGCCGAAGGCGGCGGTATCGGTTATGTTAAGCTATCTCAGTTTGGCTATTTGTTGGGTTTTATTCCCGGAGCTTGGATTTGTGGTTATTTAGCCTTTAAAGCTAGACCTCGGCTAGAAACTCTGGCTTTTAGTTGTTTTTGTGGCTTATTCACTGTTCACATCTGCGGTATTGCTTATTTAATTATTAGTTATATTCTGCCTTGGAAAGGAACAGAAAATTTATCCCTAATTCAAGCTATCCTCAAATACTCCTGCTTTGCACTACCAGGGCAACTAGTAGTTGTTTGTGCTGTCACCATAGTAGCTTATCTGCTACGACATATAATGTTTTATTAGTCATTGGTCATTGGTCATTGGTTATTGGTCATTGGTCATTGGTCATTGGTCAGTAGCAAAGAAGAACAACTAACAACTAACAACTGACAACTGACAACTGACAACTGACAAAGAACAATTAACCAATTTATTATGCGGATAAAAAATCGCTTCTTCTGGATTGCTGCTTTGATAGCATTTTTATTAGACCAATTGACAAAATACTGGGTAGTGCAAACCTTTAACCCAGGACAAACACTGCCCTTACTCCCGGGGATATTTCATTTCACCTATGTTACTAATACAGGTGCAGCTTTTAGTCTATTAAGTGGCAAGGTAGAGTGGTTACGGTGGCTATCTTTAGGTGTAAGTTTAGTATTAATGACCATTGCATTATCAGGACCATTGTTAAGTTTTTGGGAGCAATTGGGTTATGGTTTGATTTTAGGAGGAGCAATGGGCAATGGTATTGATAGATTTGCCTTAGGGTACGTCGTTGATTTTCTCGATTTTCGATTAATTAATTTTGCCGTATTTAATTTGGCTGATTCTTTTATTAGTATTGGCATTGTCTGTCTGTTAATTGCTTCATGGCAACAAACACCAAGTAATTAAAATTTTTTATGAGTTCCCCCCAACCTCCTCAAAAACCAAAAACTCTACTTGGTCAAGTGACTCAAGCAGTAAGTACCATTCAAGCTAGAGTAAGTTCTTCCATAAAGCTCAAACCCAACGCTAAAGTACCAAAACTGTTAGTGCATGATGCCGGGGCAAATACAAGGGAAGAACATAATCTGTTAGGCGATCGCCATATTCTCGGACGTAGTTCTAAATCTTGTGATTTCGTCGTCCGGAACCAAGTTGTCAGCGCAATTCACCTCTCACTCTCGCGGGATTCCACCCAAAACACTCCCGCTTTCACCATCAAGGATGAAAACTCCACCAACGGTATTTATCTGGGGAAAAGGCGGATAAATGCTCTAGAACTGCGTCATGGTGATGTTATTACCCTGGGACCCCCTCAACTAGCTGCTTCTGTGAGTGTGCAATACATAGACCCACCAGATTGGTATGTGAAAGCTGCTACTTGGACAGCCTATGGGATCGGTGGTGTTACAGTTTTGATTGCCTTGTCCATAGGTGTAGAATGGATGAAATTTTCTGTCAGACCCTTACCTACAGCGACTAAAGCCCCTGTGGTTGTTTATGCCCGTGATGGCTCAACCCCACTGCGTGAGCCGCGAAATATCGCTCACACAGACCTGAAAAAAATATCTGACTTTGGACCATATTTGGCCTCTGCTGTTGTAGCTTCCGAGGACAGTCGTTATTATTGGCACTTTGGGGTAGATCCCTTGGGTGTGTTGCGAGCCGTACTGATTAACAGTCGTAGCGGCGATGTCCAACAGGGAGCAAGTACAGTTACCCAGCAAGTAGCTCGGAGTTTATTCCGTGAATATGTAGGTAGTCAAGACTCTTTAGGACGGAAAGTAAAAGAAGCTGTCGTCTCCCTCAAGTTAGAAACTTTTTACAGTAAAGATGATATTTTACTAACTTACTTAAATCGAGTCTTTTTAGGCGCAGATACTTCCGGTTTTGAAGATGCAGCTAAATATTATTTCAACAAATCAGCCAAAGAATTAACTCTGGCCGAAGCAGCAACCTTAGTAGGGATTTTACCTGCTCCCAATGCCTTTGATTTTTGTGGCAGTGGTCCGCGGAAACTCGGAGCAGCCGATTATCGGAATCGAGTCATTAAGCGACTGCTGGAAATGGGTAAAATCACCCAAGAAGAAGCCAACCGCGCCCGTCGTTCTACCGTCCAAATTAGCCCTAAAGTTTGTGAAAGACAAGCCAAAACCATTGCGCCCTATTTTTATGATTACGTCTTTCAAGAACTGACATTAAGACTAGGTCCGGCAGCAGCAAGAGAAGGTAACTATATCATTGAAACCCAACTTGATCCAGCTATCCAAGCCAAAGCGGAAACAGAGTTAAAAAATTCCATCACCAAAGACGGCTCGAATTTTGGTTTTTCCCAAGGGGGAATGGTGACTCTCAACGCGAAAACTGGGGGTATTGTCGCAATGGTAGGAGGGACTGATTACAGAAAAAGCCAGTTCAATCGCTCTGTGCAAGCCCAACGTCAGCCAGGTTCTACGTTTAAAATTTTTGCTTACACTGCGGCCATGGAAAAAGGGATTTCCCCATATAGAAGTTATTCTTGTAGTCCTTTAACTTGGCAAGGTTTTACTTATAGACCCTGCCGGTCTGGCGCTGGTGGTAGTTTAGATATAGCAACTGGCTTGGCACTTTCAGAAAACCCCATTGCTTTGCGGGTAGCAAAAGAAATTGGCTTGAATAAAGTAGTAGATATGGCGCAGCGGTTGGGTGTGAAATCTGATCTGGAGGCAGTTCCAGGCTTGATATTAGGTCAAAGTGTCGTTAATGTTTTAGAAATGACCGGGGCATTTGGAGCAATTAGCAATCGTGGAGTGTGGAATCCTCCTCATGCTATTAGTAAAATTCGAGACAGTAGTGATTGTAAGGATCTTAAAGATCTACAAACCTGTCGGGTAATTTACTCTTTCGATACCGATCCAAATGGTAACAAACGAGTTATCAAAAAAGAAGTTGCCAATCAAATGACTACTTTGATGCGGGGAGTAATTACTAATGGTACAGGTCGTAGCGCCGCTATTGGTTTAGGGGAAGCAGGTAAAACCGGGACAACGAATAATAATGTTGATCTCTGGTTCATTGGTTTTATTCCCAGTCGTCAACTTGTTACCGGCATTTGGCTAGGAAATGATAATAATTCCCCTACATCTGGCAGCAGCGCCCAAGCGGCACAACTTTGGGGTAATTATATGGGGAAAATTACTAAATAATTAAAAATTAATAATTAAAAATTAAAAAATTGGATTCTTCTTTTTTAATTTTTAATTTTGCATTTTTAATTACTTATATCCCTTCCAAGGTTTGACTTCTAATTCACCTTTAGGGGTAAAGACTACTCGAAAATGAGCTAGTGCTTCTTTATTATCGGGTGCAGCTACATTTGAGCCATAAACTGATTGGAACATCTGGGGTAAAGGTGTCTCCCGGAAGTAGTCAAAAGCAACTTGGTTGAGTGGTTCATAGTCAGCAATCACACCTTCTTTATTCACCGCTACTCGATATTTCAGGTTGCTGGCAAAGGTGGGAGTCACACTCCAATTTTGACGAATTGTACTATACAGCTTTTGATTTAGATCTTTGATTTTACTGGTGTCAGTAATTTTTTTGCCAGTTACTTCTGGTGTTTTGGCGTATCCTAGCCAGGGACTAATTTCTAAAAACCTTTTTTGGGTAAATACGACTTTGAATTGAGCAATAGGTTCATTCGGGACGCGATTAGCAGGATTATGGAGCAGTTTAGGTAGTGGTGTTTTATCTATTGCGTCACTAGCTTTCTGATTGACTGCTTTATAACCAACGATACTACCATCGGCGGCGACACCTAAACGATAGACTAAATCCTCTGGCAATTCTGAGCGATTTACCCAAGCTGGATGAATTTGGTTATAAACTTGGCGATTTAATGCCCGTAATTGAGATGGATCTTTTATTTCTGGAACTGTCTTTAAAAGTGTTTCTAAATCTTGAACTGCGGTAGGGGTTGCTGATGTTGTGGGTGTAGTTGTGGGTGTAGTTGTGGGGGTTACTGCTACTGTGGGCGTGGGAATAGAAGTGCTGGACTCAACCTCTGAGTTGACTTGAGGTGGACTGATTTGAGGTGCAGGAATTAAGCTAAAAGCCAGTGCAGCTACGGCTAGACTGGATACGCCCATGGTAGCCGGGATTGCCTGTTTGAGTAAGGTTTGATTTGAACCACTATAACTGCGATTAACTGGGTGTAGTTCTAGGGATAATTCTGGTAAAGTCTGGCTGTCAGCAAAAAACTGATCTACGGCTTCAACTAAATCAAATAATTGGACTGTGTTCAGGACAATTTGAATGGGTTGTCCTTCGCTGGTGTTTCCCCCCATGTCTCCTGTGATTTCAGTGTGAACAGTTAATCTGTGGCTGTTGCTGTTAATTTTTTGTAATTCAACTAACTCTGAATTATGATTCTGAACTTGAGGGTTGGGGATATTGCTTAAAACTTCTTGGGCGTAGGCGCTGACTGCTCTAACTAAGCTTTCAAAAAATTCCCTGCCACCAACAATGGGTTGAGTATAACTAGATATATAGCATTCTGCATTCACTAATATAGATAGTTGGGGACGCAGTTCTTGAAAGTTAGCAGTCTGTGTCATGTCACTTAACCCCTCTAGGAGCAGGGTACAATTAGGCAAACTATATTTACGTTGGATATTCATAAAACCTCGTGGGAAGTGGGAAACTCAGTCCCTTTAGGGACCAGAGGGATAGTATGGCTAACGCCACGCTACGCTATCGACATGGCTCACCAGCCGCGACTCAAGGGATTTTAATCCCCGTCAATCTTAAAATGCGTAATCATAGCCATCTTTGCGGTGAATGATTTTGCAGTATTTATTTCTATTTATTCTACCTCACCGTCAAAAAGAGAAATCCAGTACCGTTGCATTCCCGCTGTACCTGTACAAAATAGTAATTTTCCTAATAAGTCTATAGCTAGTTCATCTAATTTTTCATTAGAAGTTAATGCTAGGACACTGGAACGACGGGAATTCATCCGACTTTTAAAATGCGCTCTAAACCTTTCTAGGTAATTAGCTAATCTTAAATTTTGTTCTGGGGGAATCTGCTTCTCAGCCAATTGTTGATATATGGTTAGTAGTTGGCGGATCACAACTGTTAAGCGTCGAGAAATGTAGCAGGCAATAACTACTAACGCTTTGGCTTCTAAAATATCTAAAGGCCGGCGACTATGCGCTCTCCGCATGGGGTTAGATGCTCGCATCCGCCATAAGTTTACCCGGTTTTTGATGATCCCTTGGAGGTCTAATTCTTCAGCAAAGGATAAAATGGCTTCAGAACCGCCTATTTCTAAGGCTTCAATGGCTAGTAACATCAAATCTATTTGTAATCTAGTTCTGGCTGGACATACCTGACCAGCGATCGCTGGATCTGGTAAAGTATCCAAAATCATGGGCATTCCCTGAGCTTTTGGGATGTTTAAAGATGTGACACTAGCAGAGACGTTCATTCTATCAAATACCTTATACGTTTCCAATAAACTGATTTACTTATCCGTCCACCGCTAATTGCTGGCGCGATATGGCAGTTCAATTATATACATTACTTAGTTTTTCTACCCAAATATTTGCATATACATTAAATTTTCAAATTCTTGGTGATCGTCAATGACATTATAGGGTAGGATTTGGCAGAGATTAGGAAAATTTTCGCTTCTTGCCCTTTGTTTCTTCATTGACCACTAACTACTTACGTAAATAATATGGATTTAAAATCTCTGATTCGTGATATACCGGATTTTCCTAAGCCGGGAATTTTATTTCGAGATGTCACTACTCTATTAAGCGACCCGGACGGATTGCGTTATACTATTGATTTTTTAGCACAAAAATGTTCTGAAATTGAACTTCAAGTAGATTATATTATTGGTATGGAGTCAAGAGGGTTCATTTTTGGTGCGCCTGTTGCTTATAAATTAGGTGCTGGTTTTATTCCTGTTCGGAAAAAAGGGAAATTACCGGCAGCGGTTCACTCAATTGAATATCAACTAGAGTATGGTACAGATACATTAGAAGTACATCAAGATGCTTTAGTGCCAGGTAGCAAAGTTTTAATTGTGGATGATTTGATTGCTACTGGTGGCACTGCCAGTGCAACAGCTAAGTTGGTACAAAAGATTGACTGTGAACTGATAGGGTTTGGGTTTATCATCGAACTAATGGATTTGCAAGGACGGAAATATTTACCTGATGTCCCTATTATCTCGCTGGTTCAATATTAGAAAACATAATTGACAACTGACTAATGACTAATGACAAATACAAAAATTTCCTTGGATATAAGTCGAGACTGGCTAATTAGGCGAGTTACGGATGAAACTTTTATTTATGTGATAAAACGGCTTTTACAGGCGCTATTGACAATTTTTTTAGCGTCTGCTTTGTCATTTTTTATTATGAAGTTGTCTCCGGGAGATTATGTAGATACCCTGCGGCAAAATCCGAAAATTTCACCAGAACGGATTGAAGAAATTAGACGACAATTTGGTTTAGATAAATCTTGGCCACAACAGTTTGGATTTTGGTTAAAGCAAATTTTGACAAGGGGTGATTTTGGTACAAGTTTTGTTTATCAACGTTCTGTATCATCGCTGCTATGGGAACGAGTTCCAGCCACGTTGTTATTAGCGATCGCTTCTTTAATTATCACATGGGCGATCGCCATTCCTTTAGGTATTCTCGCTGCTGTCAAACAAAATCGCCGAACTGACCAAGTTTTACAGATAGTCAGTTATGCTGGTCAAGGTATTCCCAGTTTTATTACTGTTTTATTTCTACTATTCTTTGCTCAACTGACTACTCCACTTTTTCCGGTGGGTAATATGACCAGTATTAATCATGCAGACCTGACATGGTTAGGTAAAATTCTCGATATCGCTTGGCATTCAGTTTTACCACTAATTGCTTTAAGTATTACCAGTTTTGCGGGTTTGCAACGAATTATGCGTGGTCAATTATTGGATGTTTTACGCCAAGATTATATTCAAACTGCTCGCGCTAAAGGACTTCCAGAAAATCGGGTGATTTATGTTCATGCTTTGCGAAATGCTATTAATCCGTTAATTACTTTATTGGGTTTTGAATTAGCAGGTTTGTTAGGTGGTGCATTTATTACGGAGAATTTCTTTAACTGGCCGGGTTTAGGAAAGTTAACTTTACAAGCTGTTTTAGCTAAAGACCAATATTTGGTAATGGCGAGTTTAGTAATGAGTGCAGTATTATTGATTATTGGTAATTTAATTGCTGACTTAATTTTAAAAGCAGCAGATCCTCGAATTAAGTTAGAAGATTTGAATTAGTTAGTTGTCAGTTGTTAGTGGTCAGTGGTTAGTTGTCAGTGGTTAGTTGTTAGTTGTCAGTTGTTAGTTGTCA
The DNA here is from genome assembly GCF_008121535.1 of Dolichospermum sp. UHCC 0315A. GTDB lineage: Bacteria > Cyanobacteriota > Cyanobacteriia > Cyanobacteriales > Nostocaceae > Dolichospermum > Dolichospermum lemmermannii. The sequence goes on along the minus strand of NZ_CP043056.1, from coordinate 2,807,346 downwards.
AATGGTTTATTATATTATTCGTTCAAGAACAGATGGTAAATATCTCACAGCCCGTGTTGATGATGCTACATCAGGATATTTATTATTATTTAAAGAAGATTTCGAGGCTTTGAGTTATCTCAATACTCATGCTGCTGATTTAGCCAGCCGGTTGACTGTAGAATCTCTTGCTAGTTCCCAAATAGGTAGTTTAATCAAACGTTGGAGTTTTGCTGGTGTAGGCATTGTTAATGATCCTTTATTACCAGAAGTTGAGTTTTTACAGCATATTTAAAGCATAAAAGATTTGGATTTAATGTAGGGGTAGCGCCCCCGTGCCTACCCCGGTATTTGGGGCAACCACAGGGGTAGGCCCCCTACAAAATTAATTGGTTTAGGGATTTTTAAAATGTTCAATTAATTTTGCCCGACTACTTACAGCGGTTTCCGCTCTTATGAGGTACAAAGTTGAATCATGAAACTCTTGTAGTGCGGGCATACTATGGCTAACGCCACGCTGCGCTATCGACAAGCTCAGTACAAGTCTTGCCCGCTAGATATGTACCTCATAACACCGGGAAGTGCTGTATATCACTTTTCACCTACAGTCCACCAGGCCAAAGCATAAGGTTGAGTAGATTCATTTATCTGCTTTTTAAATTGCACCCGAATTTTATAATTCCCACTAGTAGGAACTGGACAAAAAATATGTTCCACACTATCAACTTCACTCACAGAATCACAAATCACAACTTCATTATTTTTCCCATTTTCCTTAACTAAATAAACATCAAGATTATTTAATCCTTTATCTATAAATGTTTCCCCTATATCATATTCCTGATTATTATTTTTATCATTTAACTCCACCAAACGATCCCAAATTAAAGTAATAGCCACAAAACTATTTTGTTTCAAACCTTTTTGTAGAGCATATTCCCTAGAAGAATTAGCATTAACAATACCATAATCCCAACCAATAGGCGGAACAGTTGCATTAGGTTTCCATTCACCACCATTCAATTGTTGATAGGCTCGAAAGGCATTTAAATGACCTGCTCCCATTTGAGCATCTAGGGGAATTTTAGGATTTTTATAAGCGTCCGTTGCTAACCAATCTTGATTTTGTTTATCAATTAAAGTCCTCGTCATTCCCAACCGTAAACCATCACCACTGTCCTTTATTTTGTCCGCCGAATTGAGTAATATTGCTTTCATGACTTGATGACGACGAGCATCAATAGTCCAATTTGGTTGTTTAGTTCGTAATTGTCTATCCACAAATTCCTGTAATAATGCCACCGTAGCCGTAACTTGTGGGGCGGCAAAACTCGTACCTGTAGATTTATTTAACTTACCATCAGGATTAAGTAAAGGAATATTAGTCCCAGGAGCAACTATATTAATTGCACTTCTCCCCCCAATATTAAATTCTTTCCCAGCTAAACGATTTTCTATACCTTGATTAATACTCGCCAAATTAGAAACGTGAACTTTATTAAAAATTCCCTCGCGTTCTGAGGAAAAAGCCACATTAATTGCGTTAAAATTATCTGTAGGAATGGGAATCCCGCCTTTGCCTTGATTGCCAGCAATTGAATATACAACATCATGAACCCGGCTAGACCAGTCAATACATAATGTTAGTAAAGCATTACCATCTAACATAGCTTCTGGTCGGGGATCACGTTCCAGAGGTTCACCAAAACTAAAATTAATCGTCCGCACATCACCACCATTTTGTAATGCAATGTGTTGTGTTGATAAACATTCCTCTGGTTGACCGATTTTTTTTGTAGATCCGACAGCAGAAGAATATAATCGAGCATTTGGTGCGACACCAGGAAAAGCCTTATCTTGACTCACCATGACACCAGAAACATTATAGGCATGAGGATCAACACCAACATTCGACTTGGCGGGAACATTGCGTGAAAACACTGCAAATGGCGATACAGACCGATTTTTAGATACGGCTTTATCCCAGCCAAACATCCCCGGACGACCAATTTCGACTTGACCAATAGCAATTTTCCGCCCAGTCAAATTATAAGGAGCTTGATGTAGTTTCAGCGCATCAATGCCGTTAGCACCTAAAAAATTGGCAACCTTGACACCAGCAAAGACTGGTAAAGTCAAGCCAGAAAAACCTAAACTCCAAAAAAGTATCCAATTTTTGTGCATATTTTGAGGGAAGAGGGGGAAGTTTTCTGAAAAATTTGAGTTTTGAATTAATTTTTAATAATTTCTCCATATTTTGTTACGATACTTACAGACGAAGACGCTTAAAACCCACTAGCCATGACCCAAAATTCATCTCAAAAACCTATAGTTATCGCTCCATCTATCCTATCAGCAGATTTTAGTCGTCTGGGTGACGATATTCGCGCCGTAGACAAAGCGGGAGCAGATTGGATTCACGTTGATGTAATGGATGGACGTTTTGTCCCTAATATTACAATAGGTCCTCTGATTGTGGAGGCGATTCGTCCAGTTACAACCAAACCGCTGGATGTCCACTTGATGATTGTGGAACCAGAAAAGTATGTAGAAGGTTTTGCTAAAGCTGGTGCTGATATTATTTCTGTCCATGCAGAACATAACGCATCTCCGCACTTGCACCGTACCTTGGGACAAATCAGAGAACTCGGTAAGAAAGCTGGAGTTGTACTCAATCCGGGTACACCTTTGGAGTTAATTGAATATGTCCTAGAATTGTGTGATTTAGTGCTGATTATGAGCGTTAACCCCGGTTTCGGTGGTCAAAGCTTTATTCCTAGCGTAGTTCCTAAAATCCGCAAGTTGCGTCAAATGTGCGATGAACGCGGTTTAGATCCTTGGATTGAGGTTGACGGGGGACTCAAAGCTAATAATACTTGGCAAGTTTTAGAAGCTGGAGCTAATGCTATTGTAGCGGGTTCGGCTGTGTTCAATGCTCCTGATTATGCTGAGGCGATTACCAATATCCGTAACAGTAAGCGTCCGACTCCAGAATTAGCTGCTGTTTAATTTAATACTTGTGATTAATTGAAAGCTAGATCCTCGATTTCTTTAAGAAGTCGGGGATTTATTTTTGTTTTATAAACTGTTGACAAACTTAAAAATAAGGTGCTATATATATTACTATGGCTAACTGTAAATATTTTTATTTGCCAATCACCCAAGTTAGTGTTATATATTAATAACGTGGGTGTAAAAAGCTTGTTTTTCAACATCCATACATTAAATGTCAGCATAAGCTCGCCAAAGCTTTGCTGACACCTGCTTTGCTAAAACTTAACTGACGGTCTATATCAGTCAATCAATTTCTTTTTTGTTTAAAACAGAGGAGTCTATTTCATGATGCCACAAAATACCGAATATTCGCAACTACCTCATTTTAAAGTTTCAGGAAATCTAAAACTCATACTCGAGGTAGACTTGAGACTCACTAAACAAACTCTTCCCAAGGAATATCTCATTCCTGCAGGGATAGCCTACCATCTTAATGGAGGAAGCACTAGAGGTAAATGGACTTCTCAGCGTGTTAATAAAATGCTGGAAGTTATGAAGTACCAGCAAAGGCATTATTGGCAATGGGAACCCACTATTCAAGGTCAGCAGTTTGCAGACTTCAGTAGTCGAGACCTGAAATGGAGTCCAGAAGTCATCAACTTAATCTTGCAACAACAACCTCAACAGTTGAGGTTAGCTGTCTAAAGCATATTTTTGAAGCTTGATTTCAGTTCATATTCTCCCTTATGAGACTTACCATTTGCGTGAGTCTCTAATGGGGATATATTGACACACGCTTAATTATCACCCCTAGTCCGTAGGGTGGGTTAAGCGCATTTATGCTAAAATGCCATTACTGTACTCTGTAAAGAGTTTTCTGTATGGCTAACGTTACTTACGATGAAATTTTTGGAGCAGTATTAACCTTACCTCCTCTATACAGAGCGATGCTTGCTGAACATCTTCTCAAAAGTCTGGATGAAAAGGAGCAAATTCAACTGGCCACACAGTTATTGCAATGGGTAGAAGTAAAGATTAATAAAGAACCTCAGTCTATGCCAAATAAAGGATTACGACAGCCAGGACTCGGTTTAGGTTCTTGTATATTCAATGATGACTTTGATTGTTTTATTCCTTTAAAAAATCCGTTAAGATAATATTGTTCTGATCACTCTAGGTAATTGACTATGAAATGGGAAGAAGTTTGTGAACATAAACAATTACAAGATTTACCCTTCAAGATTGAATTGAATAAATGGGGGCAAATCGTCATGAGTCCAGTAAAGATTAAACACTCTTTTTATCAAGGAAGAATCCAACGTCTATTAGAATCTTTATTGAAAACTGGTGAAGTCATGCCAGAATGTGCAATTAATACATCAGATGGCGTTAAAGTTGCTGATGTAGTTTGGTGTTCAGACCAAAGATTTGATCAAATTCAAGATGAAATATCAGCTTCTATAGCCCCAGAAATTTGTATAGAAGTTAAATCCACTGGTAATACCTTTGAGGAAATGGAATTTAAGAAAAAATTATATTTAGAATCTCAAGCCATTGAAGTATGGTTATGTAATGAACAAGGTCAAATAAAATTCTATAATGAACAAGGTGAACTATCACAATCTTTGTTAGTTCCTGACTTTCCTAAGCAAATTAAACGATAATTTCACTAGAAGTTATCGGCATAGTTACCAAAAAAACATAGTTAGAGATAACCCTTAAATATGACAACCAGCGAAACTATAAACCAGGTGGATTACCTCCGTATCAGTTTAATTGATCGCTGCAACTTTCGTTGTCAATACTGTATGCCAGAAGGCGCAGAACTGGACTATATTGTCAAACAGCAATTATTAACTGATGAAGAACTGCTTACCCTCATTCAAGAAGTATTTATCCCCGTCGGATTTACCCGCTTTCGCTTAACCGGTGGAGAACCTTTACTCCGTCCCCATATAGTTGATTTAGTCGCCAAAATTGCTCATCTTCCCCAAACCGAAGATTTATCAATGACTACAAACGGGTTTTTACTCGCTCCTATTGCCCAAAATCTCTATAATGCAGGTTTACGAAGAATTAATATTAGTTTAGATTCTTTAGATCCACATATATTTGCAGAAATTATCGGTAATCATGGACGTGGACGCTGGCAACAAGTATGGCAAGGTATTCAAACCGCGTATAATGTGGGATTTGACCCATTAAAATTAAATGTAGTCGTCATTCCCGGCGTTAATGACCATGAAATTTTAGATTTAGCAGCTTTAACCATTGATAAACAATGGCACGTCCGATTTATTGAATTTATGCCCATTGGCAACGGAGACTTATTCAGCGATCGCGGTTGGGTATCTTCCGCAAATTTACGTCAATCCATCCGTGAGCGTTGGGGCTTGACAGAATCCCAAGTTTGTGGTAATGGACCGGCTGATGTATTTCAAATTCCTGGGGCTAAAGGCACAATAGGATTTATTAGCCAAATGTCAGAATGTTTTTGCGATCGCTGTAACCGGATGCGTCTGAGCGCCGATGGTTGGCTACGTCCCTGCTTATTAAACGAAACAGGTCAAATTGATTTAAAAACCGCCTTACGTGCTGGTATTAGCACCACCGAATTACAAGCACAAGTCAGACAAATATTAAATATCAAATCAGAAATAAACTTTAAGCAACGCGACCCTGGTACTGTCGGCACTTACACCCGTACCATGTCGCATATTGGCGGTTAGTCATTAGTCAGTTGTTCGTTGTTTAATAACCACTAACTACTGACCACTGACCACTGACTACTACGCTTGACGTGAGTAGTATTCCACCACAAGTAGTTCATTAACTTGTAGAGCTACCCATTCCCGTTCAATCACACTATTGACCTTACCAGACAACTTAGTTTTATCAAACTCTAGATGACTAGGAAGGTTAGCTAAACCGGGATATTGCAAGTTAGCTTCCACCAACTTCTTAGAAGCTTCTCTGTTTCTCACAGCGACTTCTTCACCAGGACGGCATTGATAGCTGGCAATATTTACTGGTTTGCCATTAACAGTTACATGACCGTGATTTACCAATTGACGGGCGGCGGGGATTGTCGGAGCCATACCCATGCGGAAAACCGTATTATCCAGGCGCATTTCTAACAATTGCAGCAACACCTGTCCAGTAGAACCAGCAACTCGTCTGGCTTTACGAACATAACGGAGCATTTGTTTTTCAGTTAAACCGTAGTTCATGCGGAGTTTTTGCTTTTCCTCTAAACGGATAGCATACTCAGAGCGCTTCTTACGGTTTTGACCATGTTGTCCGGGGGGATAAGCACGTCTAGCACTCTTCCGAGTTAAGCCTGGTAATTCGCCTAAACGACGGACAATTCTGAGGCGGGGTCCTCTATATCGGGACATGAGTTTCCTTAATTTAATCCTTCTAAAATTTTATTCAGACCTACCATTATGGCATAGTTCCCAAAAGCATAGACATTTTATAGCTAAATTGCCTTTTATTTACCGCTAATATTCAGAGAAATCAATCCGTTGAATTCACCAATTTTCGGTGGATTTATGGGGAAAAGCACCGATATTCCTGGATGGTAGAAGATTGGGACTAAGTTCTACGGTAGCATAACCTTGGTGGAATCGAAAACGGTTATCTTAAAAAGCGAAAAAAATGAGTAACTTTGGGAACAAACAAACCAATTATTTCTTCAGAGGATTTACAGCATCATTGATAACTATAGGTGGATTACTAGCCAGTAGTTTTCCTACTATGGCTGTTACCGATTCCTACGAAAATGACTATCGGGTTTGTGCTGCTCAACTTTTGAGCGTGGGTATCACAGCTAAACCGGCATCTCAAAGTTGTGCCGCTGCACTCCAACCACGAGAGTTATCCTCATGTGTAGCAAAAATTCATAAGCTTACACAAATCACACCTGTGGATGCCCTTTCTTCCTGTCGTCAGGCTCGTATTCCACAGGATCTAGCAACCTGTGTAGTTAGCATTAGTAAAAGTTATCAGGGTTCAGAAAATTCAGCTACTTTAACATCCTGTGGTCGCAGTTTGTTACCAGTAACCTTTGCTGATTGTGTAGTTGGTTTACGTCGAGAAATTGATTTAAGTCCTACTCAAGCATTAAATACTTGTATTGATGCCAGTGAAGGATCTAGCGGTTTCGGCGCGGTGTCTACAAAGCCATTGGGTTCTAACTCCCAGCAATAGACTTTCGCTTTAGCCCCTCAACTCCCATGAGTAAATAGATTCATAACGGTAGGGCTGGTAAGTATGCCACCCTACCCAACATAAAAATTTTGTTTTCTATTCATCTTTATTACCAACAACCATTTGTAAGATCATCGGTATTCCGCCTTCTTGGTGATATTTATCTCCCCAAGAACGAATGATTTCGTCTAGTTCCTCCATTGCTGGCTCAATCCAATCCGGCGGAATATCCAGTTCTTCCACAGCCCGCATCGTGTTTGGTTTACGCTCTGCCCAATATTTCATCATCCGGAAATACCGAGCCGTATCCTCTACCATTGTGTACGTGCGCTCTTGATCATCGGCTGGAGCATAGAACGGACGAGTGAGAGCATAAAAGGGCATTCCCCAGGGACAATCAATGCGTGTTACCGTTCCTGAATACAATAGCCGACGCTTGATGTGTTCCGCTAATGCTTCACTCAATGGCATCTGATGATTAGCAGGTAATTCTTCCTGCGATCGCTTGTGGAGAAAGTCAATTAACTCCATAAATTCAAATGAGGTAACTAACTTGGCATCAGGAAGATTGTCTGGCAGCTTTTGCTCAATTTGTTTTTTCTCTTCACTGGTCAAATTCGTACCGGGGACGCGGGATCTTCCTGGTATCCAAGGATATTTTTCCATCCAGACATAGGGAAGTTGAATCAGATAGCGCGGTTCTTGGGAACCCAGCATTTTGAGAAGTTTGCCTTCAGTTAAAGCCAGTCTTACTTCTTCAACAATGATTTTCACTCGTTTCGGCTCAAGGTGGTGCAAATGCCCAGTCATTCTCAGGTTTTGCCCCTGCTCTAGATAGGTCATGTAAATTGCACACTTGGCTGCTGTTGCGGCTGCATCTAGAAATGCTCCATGCCTGTGGCCACTTGTCCGCATGGCACTGAAGGCAAGATAAAGCATGATCTGATCCATCGCACTAGGTCCAAGACGCTTGATCAGATCGATGTCGTTGGTCATATTCTACAGACGGATAAATGGCTTGTTTACAGGTGTGATATTCAAATCAAACTACGAATTATACACCCAGTTGGATACAAATATTTTAAATCTAAACCTAAAATTACTGTTTGACTCGGGAATTTTTAGGTGATAAATGTTGGGGGTGTAAATTGGTAGTTTCTCTCGTCAGACTAACTAACCCCCTCCCCTGGTATGACTCGAAGACTTTAGATACTCAGGGTGTTGGGATACAGGGGTATAGAGTAAGCAGGAGGAACGGCAGATGATTTGCATTTTGTATCTATCAAACCATTATAACTGCCTATTTCTGAAATATCTAGATATTTTTCTAAGAATTTTTCTGGAAATTTATTGCGGAGAAGTTTTAATACCACTTATGGCTGGTTAAAAAAATTTTACTGATAAAAATCCAGACAACTGAAAGTCACGACTCCCCTACCTCCCCCACTCCCCTACCTCCCCCACTCCCCTACCTCCCCCACTCATTTACTAGGTTGTAGCTGATTAGGTGTTTTTTTCAAGCTAATACTTGCTGCACCTACCGTAACCAAGATAACTCCGATAACTTGGGCAATATTTAGGGATTCTTGCAACATTACCCCAGCAAAAATTACGGTTAAAATTGGGACTGTAGCTCCAATTAAAGAGGATACGGGAGTGCCTAGGTTACGAATGCCAAAATTATTGAATAAGTAACCGCACAAAGTCAAAACACCTAATATAAAAGCACTTAACACCAATTCCAGGATATTCGATGAGCTAATTGCTAAACCTAAATTACTGGGTAAAGGGATGATTAAGCAAATCAAACTTAATAACAACATGGTAGTGAAGTTAATTGAAGTCAAAGATACTGGATGTAGTTTGAGTTTAGTAGCGCATATTCTCGTCAGAATAACATAAATTGCAAATGCTATCCCGGACAGAATGGCCGTGGTGCTTCCTAGTGAGGTATTATTCACCCCTCCAGACTGACTGCCTAAAACTAATAATTCACCACAAAAAATTGCTGCCATTGCCCCTGTTACCATTAAATTGGGACGTTCCTGAAATAGAACCCAGGATAGGAACACACTCATCACTGGATAGATAAAGAAGAGGGCGATCGCCATTCCTGTTGTGACTTCACCGATAGCAATGTAAATAAATACCTGGGATAAAAATAATAAACAACCGCTAATTACTGACAAAAATAAGGACTGTTTAGTTTTGTTCTGAACAGGAGTTGCATTTGCCCGTAATGAAGCAAATAAATTTTCTAGCTCTTGCCAAATAGGAGGATGTAATATCGGCGATAAAAGTAACATTAATGGTACAACCACTAATAAACGTAGCATCAAAATTAAGAAAATATTCCCCAATGTGGGAAAGATTAACTGTTGGGTTGGCAATCCGCCCAAGGGGTTAGAAGCTGTAAAGAAAATTGCTTTAATTGCTACATTATAAAGAGACGAAACCACTGTAGACAAACAGATCAAGAGGAAACCTATTTGCAACTGTGACCAATTGGGAGAGGTGCGGGATCTTTGTTGTCTAGGAGTTGCTGGTTGCTGAGGAGTTGCTGGTTGTTTAGGCGTTGTTTTTTGTTTAGATGTTGTTTCGCGCCTTAATTTTGGTGTTGGCGGTCGTCCTGTTGATAAATTAGGAGTTAAAACAGAAACTGGTTCAGGTTTTGTCTCTCCTAATGATGGTGCTGTTAATACTTTAGAAGTCAAAACAGCACTAAGTTCAGAGTTTTTGTCTTCCAGTGATGTATCTGGATTTACGAAAGAACTGGGTTCAGGGCTTTGATTTTCCGGTATTGCTGGTAAATCTGGATTTACGAAAGAACTGGGTTCAGGGCTTTGATTTTCTGGTATTGCTGGTAAATCTGGATTTACGAAAGAACTGAGTTCAGGGCTTTGATTTTCTGGTATTGCTGGTAAATCTGGATTTACGAAAGAACTGGGTTCAGGGGTTTTCTCTGTTGGTGAAGATAATATAACCGCATTGGCTGCTGATGTAGAATCACCCTGTGGAGATTGGTGAGGAATTAAAGTAACTGGTTCGACAATGATTCTTTGTGAGGATTTTTCCCCATTTCCATTTTGATGAGTTATGGCTTCACCACGCAGACTATCAGCTAGTTGTAAAACTGTGGGTGGGCCCCCTGTTATTACCTTGAGAGAATTTGCATCTCGATTTTTTTCTACTTCACTGCGGAGACGATTTACAAATTCTGCTAATATTGCTTCCCCTTGCTGTTGTTGGCTATACATCCGTGACAACTGTTGGGAAAGATCACCTTGATAGTTTTTGAGTTCTTGTAATAGGGAATTAAAGGCAATAGTGACGTTATCATCCAGACTGTCTAGCATATTAGTGACATTCTGTCCGATTTCATTAACTGTATTATTATTTATTTGAGCATTTTGCAACGTGACTAGATCAGAGGGATTATATTCTACGGCTTGAGTAGCTAAAGTTTTTAGTGAGGATTGTAATTGGGAAGATATGTGTTTGGCTAAAACTTCTGCTAATTGACGGATTAATACTTGCTGTTCCGTAATTTGCCGTGATTGTTGTAACTGTTCTTTTTCCTCAATTAACTTTTGAATATCGGTAGATAGTCTGGTTTTTTCAATTTCTAAGCGTTTTACGTCTTCCTGTAACGACCTCAATAGATTTTGTTGAAGATTTTCTAAATCCTCAACTACATCCCATAGGGCATTTTCTGCGGCTCTGGATAGCTCACCTCTAATGCGTGGGTTTTCTGGTCGCTTCTCAAATCGCCCCATCAGTTTCTAGCCTCTAACACCTTGATGATTAAGTTGCTGCCCCGGATACCAGACCAACATCTGTATTAAGTTTCCTTGAGAAAAGACAGGAAACTGAACAATTTCACTGAACTTATAAATTTAATTAACTTATTACAAGATTATTATCTATCATTTTTTTCAGGAATGATAGTGATGAAAGTCTTACAAATGAATACCTAACTACAAGCATCAAATCAGTGCGGAATACCTATTGATTGATAGTTGCCATTGATTTTGCCTTTGGAACGAGGGGTCAGCCTATCGCCTTAACATAAGTCTTGTTGTTCTCGAAGAGCAAAAAGCTGTTAACTGGGTAGGAAGCCTATACTTACCCGCAAGGGAAGTGTAGGTAGTTCACTGCCAGAAAATTACCATGAGGGTAAAAATAGTGGCACTCAGGGCGGCACTGATGGGGACTGTAATTAACCAGGCCGCAGCGATATTTTGGATAGTAGCAAATTTTATTGATTTAATGTTCTGTACCAGTCCAATACCCACAACTCCACCGACAAGGGCGTGGGAGGTGGAAACGGGTAAACCTAAGCGGGAAGCTATTAAGATGGTGATGGCTGTGGCCAGTTCGGCACAAAATCCGCTACTAGGTTCTAAGGAAATAATATTTTCGCCGATGGTAGCGATAACTTTTTTACCCCAAACTGCTAAACCTGCGACAATCCCCATCGCACCGAGAACTAGAATCCAGAGGGGAATGGTGAGTTGATCACTGGGGACTTTACCTTGTTGATTAATGTAGGAAATTACTGCTAGGGGGGCGATCGCATTACCAACATCATTAGAACCATGAGCAAAGGCCACGAAACAAGCACTCAAAACTTGAAATTTGGCAAATAAACCTTGAATTTTATTGTCAATTTGACTATTTGCCAATTGTCGCCAACTGATCAAAGTCAAGCTAGTTGCAGCCATTCCACCGATGAATAGGGTGATGTCATGGGGGGGAATATTCAATTTTCCCTCTGTGAGTAAGAACTGACTCAGAGGTTGAGTGATTGTCGGGAGAACGATAATGCCAAATACACTCAATAGCAATGTACTTAACCAGGGAATCCATTCCTGTAACTGGGATAGGGGCTGGGGTTGGTTAAAAATCCAATGTTGAATCAGACTATAAAACCCAGCGGCGATCGCGCCACTAATTATTGGTGTTAAAATCCAGCCAATGGTAATTAAACCAATGGATGACCAATCTATTGCTTCTATTCCTAAAGCTACCCAACTAAAGCCAGCGATCGCTCCCACAATGGCATGAGACGAAGACACAGGTAAACCCCTAGCTGTAGCAATTTGTAGCCATATCCCAGCCGTTAGCAGTACCGCTATCATTCCCATCACTAAAGTTTGTGGTGTCGTCACAAATAAGGCTGGATTAGCGATTTTCGTGCCAAGGGTAGATGTTACCTCTTGTCCAAACAAGACAGCACCCAGAAACTCTAACACCCCAGCAATAATGATTGCCTGTTTGAGCGTAATAGCCCCAGAACCGACAGAAGTTCCCATCGCATTAGCAACATCATTTGCACCCAAATTCCAGGCGACGTAGAAGGCTAGGAGGGCGACTGTCGTGGTTTGTATGTCCATAAAATAAACCATTCACACCTATTAACAGGTAAAAATTGTGATGAATGATTTACATTTTCCATTTTTTTGGCTGTAAAAATTCGGACGAGCTAGTGAACTCGACAGAATCCTTCACAAAACTTAACTTTTTTTCAGAAAATAGGTGGAAAACTCTGAACAATAATTACTGGGATTTTGCTTTTGAAACCCGTGAAGACAAAGTTTAGAAACTTGATTTATTAATCACTTTAGCGAAATGTCTCTTCTCAAATCCCAACTGATAGCTTTTAACCATATTCCCCAAGGACAACTCCGAGTCATAGATGTTGCTTGTGGTAGTGGACAAACACTAAAGTTAATGAGAGAAACTTTATCTAAAGTGATGAGTTGACAAGTTTAACCAAAAGTTTGCTTTTTCCTGAAATCCGGTGATTATTTTTACCTGTTAACGCCCAAATATTAAACCATGACTGTGATCAGAAGCGATTGTGAAGGGCGAGGTTGGTACGTGTATTAGTGATTTAATCACCAATACACGCCAAGGTTTGAGTAATTACCGGATGTTTTGATGAAATATTGAACAATTTTCGAGAGATGAAGTGCTGTAACTGTCTATGTTTTTAGCAGAGAAATTGCAATACTGATAGCTTGCGTGATGACGCAGTAGCCGTGGGACTGATAAAAGATATAGTGCTTGTAACTATCTATATCTGGTGTCAGTGAAAGGGAAATTTACAAACGATAGAATCAAACAAGTGTAGTGCTGTAACTGTCTATATCGTTTCGATTCAAGAAGTGGTATGCAGGATTTAAAAGATCCAATAATCCGGTAATATCATTTCTGGGTTGGCAGGTCTTGCGCTCCAACGATTCAATAACAGAACTGAAATTGCCAACTTATCCATCTAAGCCTCTGCGACCACTACCTCGATGAGGATTGGGTTTTTCGGGTTGGTTGGGGCTAGGTTTGGAGTTATCAGCCAGGTTGAAACTCTGGTTTAACACCAAAGGTGAAAGCTGGTAATCGGACTTAGCCATTGACAGAGCGGAAAAACGAGTCTGTACTGCTTCGCAGTTAAAAGCTAAGGAGCCAAGGACCAGACTCGATACTAAAAGTGAAATGGCAGCACGCATAGTAGATGTCTATTTTAGAACTCTCTACTTCACTAATACTTAACTTTTATATGTCTGTCCGGAAAATTCGGGAAAAAGTATTGTAGTTTACTGAATAAATGTTCATTTTATACTTCTTCAAGATGGTCAACAAGTAACCAATTTCCAGAGAAATTTGTCCGCCCCCAAATCTTGAGTATTTTTTCTGGGGTCAAAGCTTGCAGTTGTTGGTCTATATCAGATTTCAACGCCACAAGTTGCCAATTTGTTGTAGTTAAATTGGTGTGATTTGTAATATTAAATTGGTAATTTTGCTCACCCAGTCGTCGGAATTTGCCTGTAAAGCAGTCGAGATTTAATTTATTATCTTCATCGACTAAAATACAAGGACAGTTACCATCGGCAGGATAAGCTTCTGGGTGGTCTAAATAATAAGTTTGCCAGTACAACCAATCAGGATGATTAGTTAATAAGTTAAACAAGGGAACAATTACGCTAGGTGCATCGTCGTCTGTCAATAATGCAGCCTGCAAACTCTTCACTGGTAAATCCCTGGGTTGACATTCTAGCACAATACAAAGAGAAGCTGCCATACCTGCCGCTTGTCCAATTCCCATGACTATTGGTTGAAGTCTAGTAGCGCCGTTAGCGATGTGGGAAACGGAAATGTTTTTTTCACAAACTAGCAAACCATCTGTAGTAGCAGGAACCAGGGCGCGATAGGGGATAGTGAAGGGTGTTCCTGTCCATCTTCCACCCCAGCGGATAGATTTAGGTTGCAGTGAGAACTCTACACCAGGATAATGGTGATCGTTGGCATAGTTACCAACAGCGATAGCATCAGAAAATGGTAATGCGGTATTACTGTTGGCTAAAGGCAAAATATCCCGTTCACAAACAGTTGTCAAGCCTACTAGACGGCGACTTTCCCGATAATAGGGATGGAGGGCAAAGGCGGAGTTAGGATGGGGAAACAGGTTTTCTGCTAATCCGTAACGCCTACCAAACTGGGTTTGAATGAAATGGGCAAAATTCTGACTGTGCCAATAACATTCTTGCACAAATTCGCGCTTTTTCACTGAGTCTAGCAACCGATTGGCATTTTGGCAGTAATCGTTGCCCGCAATAGGCCAGTTAATCATAAATCGATCTGCTGGTAAGCGTCCATAGTTCAAAAATTTTTCTGGACTATAGTTATCCCAAGCTCCTGTAAACTGGGAGGGATCATAGTTAGGGGCTGGAAGAATTGCTGGGGCGGTATTTTCGCCAAAGTCTTCCATGACTACTACCCAGGTTGGTGCTTGGACTGGATAAGTTTGAGTAAGGGCGTTGAAGTTGGCTGGGGCGCTGGGTTCTCTCCATTCTGACTGTAATTCCCAACCCCAACGGTGAGGGATTTCTCCTAATGCTAATAAGTCTCCTAATTCTGTGCCGTCAAGGATAATTTTGGCGTTGACGGTGAAATCTGCAAAGCGGACACCTGTGATACAGTCTTGGGTTCGCAACACTGCTAATGGCACTTGTCCGGAAATCCACTGAAGATTCGGTAATTCTCGCACCCAGTTGGCAAATATTTCTGCACCTATCCGCGGATCATAACTGAAAAAGCTGACCCAACTATGATCTAATCCTCCTGGTTGTCTGCGTTGCAATTCCTGTAAAAAAGCTCCCCATAAACCAGTTTGAAGGGACTGTAATTCGTTTCCGTCTGGTACGGATACACCGGCGGAGGTAAGCATTCCTCCTAACCAGGAAAATTCACTCACGAGGATGGTTTTTATACCCCGTCGTGCTGCTTGGATAGCGGCCGCTGTTCCACCTGTGCCTCCACCAACTACTAGGACATCTGTTGTATAGGTTTGATTCATAATATTAAGTCAATTGGTTATTGGGTATTAGGAGACGTTTATCACAGATCATCCGGTTGTGATTCAGTATTAATTCTTGCTTTGCTGGTGTATATTATTCAATATTGAATTTAGATAATTTATGAATAATATCTTGCGAATAGGGACTTTGCTGAGAGAACGTTACAAAATTATCGATCTTTTATCTCATCATACTGGTTTTGGCATTACCTATAAAGTTAAAGATCTTAATCATCCAAATCAACCAATTCGGATTTTAAAACAACTCAAAAAACCTACCGCATCTAAGAGGATGTTTGAAAAGTTTTGAATGTATAAATTGACCCCTCTCCAAACCTCTCCCCGACGCGGGGAGAGGCTTTGAAAACCCCATTCTCTGGTAGGGAAGGGGGGCAGGGGGGTTAGGTTTTTGGAGATTATGGGTTTCATCTGATACTTTTCAAACAACCTCTAAATTAGATATTGAAAATTTACCTATTTTACAACAGCAAGAAATATTAAATCAATATTGGCAAGAATATTTAAGGCTGTTCAGAATAGAAACGCAAGCATTAGGTAAACTTGGTGAGAAACATGAACAAATTCCCACAATTTATGAACGATTTCCAGAAGGTGGAGAGGAATTTTATGTACAAGAATATATTGAAGGACATTCTTTAAGTCAAGAGGTCAGACAAAATCAAAGATTATCAGAACAAAAGACGATATCTTTATTAATTGAGATTCTAGAAGTTTTTGAATATATTCAAAATAATCCTGGTTATGCAATTATTCATCGAGACATCAAACCAGATAATATTATTCGCAGAAGTAGTGATAATAAATTAGTTATCATTGATTTCGGTTTAGCGAAAGAAGTAACAGTTCCGGGAATAAAAGTAGGTTCAGTTCTGGGAGGTACAAAAGGATATATTGCACCAGAAATATTATTGGGAATAGTATCTTTTGCCAGTGATATTTATTCTATTGGTATGATTGGGGTGTTTGCTATCACAGGAGAAGATCCCAGTTATACACCTTTATTAGCTGAAAATTGGCAAACAAAAGCAAGTGTTACTCCTGAATTTGCTGATATTTTAAATAAAATGATTTGTGAGGATTATACAAAACGCTTTCACAATGCGAAAGAAGCCTTAGAGGATGTTTGAAAAGTGGTATTTGGTAATTTTCATCACATTGCTACCCCCCTTAGTCCCCCCTTGTAAAGGGGGGAAACAATAAAAATCCAGTTCCCTCCCCTTTACAAGGGGAGGGTTAGGGTGGGGTAAAAAATATTTGATACATCAACCATAACTTTTCAAACACCCTCTTACAAGCATTAACAGTAAGTCAACCAATTCCAGTACCTCCAGCAACTCCAGCGCCTCCAATTCCCTGGAAATTAATTCTTGGCACTATTTCAGGAATTATCCTGATTATCGGTGTAGTTATGGCTGTTATGTCCATATTACCCAAATCTAATGATCAACTAATAGCTTAAAGCCAGGGAATAAATTCCCTGTCTAAAAGCTAAAGTCGGTTGAAACCGACTGAATGGAAGAATTTTTTAGTCCGTTTTAACGGACTTCTGCTATTAGACGGGGAATTGATTCCCCGACGGGTTATGAAATAAATGGAAAATTAACCAATTACCAAATTATCAAATACCAGGAGTACCATCTATGAAATTACACAAATTATCCCATTTATTATTCTTCTTTATTCTCTTATTTCCCGCTTCTGGGATTATTATCATTGGTTGTAGTTCTTCCGTATTCGCACGCAAACCAGGGACTTTATCAGAATCAAAATTAAATGATATTCAACAGGGGATGAGTGGAGAAGCAATTATTAATAAAAAAGGTTATTTAGTGGGGATAAATAGTAAAATTGCTCACCCGGTTTTACAAACTGATTTTCGCTATTTACAAGGTGAACAACCTGATGAGAAAACATTAAAGGAATGGGGTAATTATAGTTGGGGTATTGCGATTAATTTAGTTGATAAAGCTGGTGCGATTAAACATTATACTCAAGCTATCACCATTAATCCTCAAGATGCCGAAGCTTACTACAACCGGGGACTTGTTAAATATGCTTTAGGAGATAAAGCAGGTGCGATCGCTGATTTTACTCAAGCTATCACCATTAATCCTCAATTAGCCGAAGTCTACTACAACCGGGGAAATGCTAAAGATGATTTAGGAGATAAAGTTGGTGCGATCGCTGATTTTACTCAAGCTATCACCATTAATCCTCAATTAGCCGAAGCCTACAGCAACCGGGGACTTGCTAAATCTGCTTTAGGAGATAAAGCAGGTGCGATCGCTGATTATACTCAAGCTATCACAATTAATCCTCAATTTGCCATAGCCTACAACAACCTGGGAAATGCTAAATCTGAATCAGGAGATAAAGCTGGTGCGATTAAAGATTATACTCAAGCTATCACCATTAATCCTCAATATGCCGAAGCCTACAACAACCGGGGAATTGCTAAATCTGAATCAGGAGATAAAGCTGGTGCGATTAAAGATTATACTCAAGCTATCACCATTAATCCTCAATATGCCGAAGCCTACTACAACCGGGGAATTGCTAAATCTGAATCAGGAGATAAAGCTGGTGCGATTAAAGATTATACTCAAGCTATCACCATTAATCCTCAATATGCCATAGCCTACAGCAACCGGGGAAATGCTAAATCTGAATCAGGAGATAAAGCTGGTGCGATTAAAGATTATACTCAAGCTATCACCATTAATCCTCAATATGCCATAGCCTACAGCAACCGGGGAAATGCTAAAGATGATTTAGGAGATAAAGCAGGTGCGATCGCTGATCATACTCAAGCTATCACCATTAATCCTCAATTAGCCGAAGCCTACTACAACCGGGGAGTTGCTAAATCTGAATCAGGAGATAAAGCAGGTGCGATTAAAGATTATACTCAAGCTATCACCATTAATCCTCAATTAGCCATAGCCTACTACAACCGGGGAGTTGCTAAATATGAATCAGGAGATAAAGCAGGTGCGATTAAAGATTTAGAAACTGCAAAACAACTATTTCAACAACAAGGTAATACACAAAATGCTCAAAAAGTACAAGAAGTATTGAATAAATTGTAGCTACCATTATCTTTATTTTACCTTCTATCCTCTACCCAGGCATTAACCAACCCTAATCAAAAACGACCAAACTAACACCACAAGGACTAGCTGCTTCCGCTAACCGAGAATCAAGAGTTGCTAATGGTAAATTTAACCGCAAAGCTAACTGTAAATAAGCAGCATCATCAGCAGCTAAACCTTCCCGTCTTGCTAGTTTAAAAGTTGCATCTAAAGCATTTTCATCTGTAGGGGTTTAGCAATGCTAAATCCTGATTTTTACGTTATAATAGAGTACAACAAAAAAGTCCTTTATCAGTTTATTCAAAAATATGAAAGGATATATCCAAAATCAAACAATTATTCTCCAAGACAGTTTACCCGATACCTTACAAAATGGTGATGAAGTGGAAATTGTCATCATTCCCATCAAAAAACGTAAGTATCATTTTCCTACATTCAAACTGGATATCAAAGAAGAATATTTAGACAGAGAAAAGATTTATTTCTAATAAGTAGACAATTAATGTTAAAATAAACCTAAATATAAACCTCATAAAAACTATGAAAAGTCGCAGTTTTACAGTCATAATCTACAAAGAAGATGATATGTATATCGCTGAATGTCCAGAAGTTGGTACTGTAGATCAAGGAGAAACTATAGAACAAGCAATAACAGGTTTAAAAGAAGCAACACGACTTTATTTAGAAGAATTTCCTTTACCAGAAACCTCTCCTAGATATGTGACTAGCATAGAGGTTACTTATGCCTAAATTACCACGAATTTCTAGTAAAGAAGCAATTCGGACATTAGAACGTATGGGTTTTTATCAAATTAGACAAACAGGTAGTCATGTAATCATGAAAAAACAAACAATTAATGGAGAAGTTGGTTGTGTTGTACCATTACATCCAGAATTAAAAGTAGGTACATTAAGCGGTGTTCTTAAACAAGCACAAATTACTCCTGAAGAATTTATAGAAAATCTATAAAAAGTTCATTATAGTTAAACCGATCATCTTTTATAACAACAATGATAATTTATAAATGAAAGTTGAGGGTTTAACAATGCTAAACTCCTACCTTACTATCTCATGATTTATTCATTAACCTGTTCTTTAAGAACCTGAATTAAATCATTAGATAACCATAAACCAGCTTTTTTAAAAGATTGAATTGGTTCATCAATAGAAGTTATTAATCCCTGTTTCTTCGCTAAAATCAATATTCCCAAAGTTCCCATAAATGGAATATTTAAACTTTTCGCCACTTTTCTAGCAGCAGCATCATCAATAACTGCGCGATAACCACTATTTTCTAAAGCAAATGTCAAAACTTCTGATTCTCCCAAATCTATACCCCAAGGTACAATTAAAGCAGAAATTTCCGAAATAGTAACTGGTTTTGCCCAATTAGCATTAGGTAATTCTTGAGATGCTATATCTATTTTACCAGCTTTGACAATTTCACTCCATACACCAGTAGGAACAATAATTTCTGTAAATAACTGTGGTAGTAAATAGGTAAGCTGACTTTTAAATAGCACAATTAACGGTGATGTATTAATAACTATTTTATTCATGTCTATTCATCTAAAGAAGCAATTTCCTCAGCTAATTCTTCCGCAGTATATTGAAATGGAGAAACCTTATAACGAATGAGAACATCCATAAATTCAATTCTATTTAAACCTGCTATTTCTGCCGCTTTACCTTGAGATATTTCTCCCAATTCATACCATTTAACAGCAGCAGCTATTTTCATTTCTCTAGCTAATTCATCCGGTTCTTTTCCCAAGCTAGAAAAAACACTTTCTGGTAATTCTATAGATATAGTTGTCATTTTTAGATACCTATGGTTAATTTATTATAGCTGTTTTTAGTCTCAACTCTCATCTTTCATAAAGGTACAGCCTCACTTAATACTTTATCTCTAATTAATTCATGTAAATTACCAGGTTCAGCAATATCCACTTTTCGTCCTAGCAATGCTGCTAAATCTTGCATTAAACCAATATAATCAAATAAACTACTTTGTGGTTTAAGTTCTACTAAAAAATCTATATCACTATCTGGTGTTGCTTCACCTCTAGCAACAGAACCAAAAACTCGCAGATTATAAGCACCATACTTAGTGGCAATTTTTAATATTTGTTCTCGAAATGGTAGCAATAATTCTTCAATTCCCATAAGTTATTTTTGAAAAAGATTAGCCCTTTCCATTTTATTAGATTGCATCAGTATTTGTCAATACAGAAAAGGAGGAAATTCAGCAATAAAACTTATGAAAATTCGCACCTTTACAGTAATTATTTACAAAGAAAATGGTAAACATTTATCTTTAGCTAAATCCTGAGAACAATTAATTAATGTGGCTTGAAATGTCACAATTTTCCAAGGTTGAATATTTTCCTCTGGTTTAATACAATTCTCTAATAAATCAACTGGTTCTCCTAAATTTAAAATCTGACTTTGCAAAGATAAATTCGCTGTTTTTCCATGACATTCATAAAAGCGAAGAATGAATTTCTCCGAATCATCTTCACTGGGTTTAAGTGCCATTAAAATCAAATTATCCGCTGATAAATCTAGAAAACTTTGACTTTGACAACCATCTGAATTACATTGATAATTATCTGGATTTACTAATACTTGAAAAGGGACATTTAACTCATAACCACGTTTTACAGTTTCTGCTTCTTCCCAACTGCCCAAATGAGGGTATAAGCTATAGGTAAATTCGTGTATTCCTCTATCAGCTTGGGAGTCTGGCCAATGGGAACTTCTTAGCAAAGTCAGACGCAGTTGGCTAGGTTGGGCATCGTAACCATATTTACAATCATTGAGGAGACTAACTCCGTATTTTCCGACTTCTGTATCTGTGGTTAAATCTGCCCAATGTAAAGCGGGGACTTCCCATTTTGCCTTTTGGGCGGGGGTTTGGGGGTTTGTGGGACGACGAATAGCACCGCAGGGGATTTCGTAAGTGGCAAATTCGGCTTGGAGATTGAGAGGAAAGGCTGTTTTTACTAATACCTGATTTTCTTGCCAATTTACAGTATTAGTTATTTTCAAAATTGGTGAACCAAGTTCCAAAATGTAATCTTGACAAAATTCCGATTTTCCCAGTTGACGCACTACTCGCAACCGTTGGTGAATTTCTCCATATTCTTGCCATTGAATTGATTTTAATTCGGTTGGAGGGAGGGGTTTTGTGTTATAATCGGGATCTATATTCCAAGCATCCCAATATTGGCCGCTGTCGGTAAAAGCTTGAAGTTGATTTCCCGCACCGGTTAAAATTTCCCTTTGTTTAATTTTATCAAAGACGCTGGTTAGATCTCCGGTTTCGGGGTTAACTTGAATTTGCAGATATTCGTTTTCTAATATCCAGTTTTTGGGGAATATTTTCGGCTGGGGGGAAGAGGGAGAAATCCAGAAAATGCTGTAACCTATAGAGGGGATAGTTGCGAAAAATAATAAAGTTGAATTTTCGCAGTTTTGGGATAAAATTTCTTTTCCTTCAATATCAGCAACTTTCCAGGTTGGATAATTTGGGGTGATGATTTTTGATAAGTCAACTGTAACAACTTCCGACCGTTCCCAGTTGAGAGAGTTAAAAATTATGACGGGGATACTCTCAGAATTGGGAGGTTGTGGTATACTGATTTTGGATGTGATTCCGATTAATGAGTCTTCTAATATTTTCGTTCCCATTTTTTCCACCGCTTCCCATTCGGGTATTGCGTCTGCGTAAACTTGGGTAATGGAAGAACCGGGTAAAATATCGTGAAACTGGTTAAATAAAACTTTTTTCCACGCGGTTTCTATTTCTGTTTGCGGAAATTCCGCACCACAAAGAATATTTGCTAAAGTTGCGAACAACTCAGCACTATATAATAGATGTTCAGATTTGCGATTCCAACGTTTTTGGTCTGCGTGGGTAGTATAACATCCGCGGTGGAATTCTAAATAAAGTTCGTCTTCCCAAACTGGTAAGTTTTGACTTGCGGATTTTATTTGCTGAAGATATTTTTCCGAAGTTGTAAATTCTAACTTGGGGAAAATTGGGGAATGTTCCCAACGTCTTCCAGTCTCCAGCATATCACGAGTTGGACCACCACCATGATCACCAACACCAGGAAGCCAAAGGGAATCTTGTAAACCTGTTTGAGTTTTCCACTCACAAGCGTACTTGGCCATTTTAACAGGTTCGATGGTTTCGCCGATAGGTGCGGACATGAAACTTAATGTTTGACTACCATCGAGCGATCGCCACCAAAATAAGTCATAATCAAATTTAGTTGTATCATTCCAGCGGAGTTTTTGCGTCACAAAGAATTCAATTCCCGCATTTGCCAAAAATTGGGGTAATGTCGCACAAAAACCAAAGGTATCGGGAACCCAAACTACAGCAGATATTTTTCCGAACTTCTGCAAAAAATACCTTTGTCCATATAATAACTGACGAACTATAGACTCACCAGCAATTAAATTTAAATCCGGTTCTACCCAAAAACCTCCCAAAACTTCCCATTTTCCGGCTTTAACTTGGTTTTGAATTTCTCTAAACAAGTCGGGACGGTTTTCTTCTACCCAAGCATACAACGCTGGTGTGGTATGACAGAAAATCAATTCAGAAAAATCTTTTTGGAGTTGTAAAACTGACTCAAAAGTATTTTGTGCTGCTTTCCAAGTTTCGGCTACAGGCCATAACCATGCTAAATCTAAATGGGCATGACCTAATAAATTGATTTTATATTTTTGGGCGTTGATAAATTCGGATAAACCCAAATAGGTTTCTCGCAAATTCACCAAATATGTTTTCCAATCTTGATTTTCTGCGTCTTTAAGATTTGTAACTTTCTCAACTTCCCCAGCTAAATTTGGAATTTTTTCTGGTGCGAAGTTTTGGATAAGAATTTCCGTAACTGCTAATTCATCAGCAATAAAACCAGCATCAGGATGATTGTAATCTGTTGACTCGTAAATTGCAAGCGATCGCATCAACGCCCCATCACAATGTCCCGGACTCACCAACCGCAAAGCTATGGTAAACTCTTCCCCAGGAGTTACACTAGAACTGAGTAATACTCGCGGTGAAGAATCAAACAAATCTCCCGTCAATACTAACTTACCATTAACATATACTTCCGCTAAATCTGCCCACCATACCAAAGCCACGCGCAAAGACAAACCCGTTAAGGGAAAGTTGTGTAAATTCTCAGGAACAGAAAATTTTTGTCCTAACCATAATACCTGTTTTCCCCCTTTCCAGAAAATATGATCTTTTTCATTTAGCTCAACAGGTTGCCAATCAGTTAAACTAAATGGGATAAAATCAGTAACTACCTCGTCAGTTTCCTGATATCTCCAGGTGGACTGGATATCAACTTGACAACAAGAACGCAAATTTTCAATTGCTGTGGATATAGATTTGGTATTTAATGAGGATACAGGAAGATTCATATTGCCAATAAAATAATATAAATAATTGACACTGACGAAAATTTACAACTTGCTGGGAGTTTCATAACCTCACCCTACAACTTACACATAATTACCTACCATGTCTTCCGATTCTTCAAACCGCTATCAAAGCAAACTCTTTAACTTTGTCTACCAGCATTCTCGACGGTTGACACAAAAATGGGAAAACACCGTCAAAAATTTGCAAGTTGCTACTGGGTTGGGTTTAGGTTCTCTACTTTATCCACTTTACCAATTATGGCAACAAAATGGCACAGCAAAACAATTACATTCATCAACTCCCCCCTCTAGTGACGCACCAATTCAAATTATATTAGATGTTGTCAAAAATCTTCCTCCTGGAGATGCTGATTTACCAACTTCCCCAAAAACAAATCCCTTCACATTTTTAGGATCTTTGTGGGAGAAAATTTTTCCCAAACCGAATTTTCCAACTTCAGAAAATACTCTCCAACAGCATATACCCACGGTACAGGGAATTGCTATAGAATTACAAACCCGAAACTTAGTCTTAGTCAGTGCTGATAATCGGATTTTCGATGTTTTTACACCGCAGCAAAACGTCAAATTAGCCGATAGAATTAATAGCGAAATTAGCGAATATCGGTATTCTTTACAATTAATTGCTTACCAGCAAAAAGAATTATTGCCCAAAATTGATCATCTGCTGAATAAGCTAACTGACGAAGATTCTATCATAGCACGAAAATCTCTATTAAATCCCATTAAACTTTTTGGATTTCTCGATCAATTAATTGCTAATTTAGAAACTACGACTTTAGTTCCTGTCCAAAAACATAGCCAGGAAATTGTCAATCATTTCCAAAATCAGGTTAATGGATTAGCAGTTAATCACGATGATTTAAAATCTCCGCAACTACAAATTTCTGATTTAATAGCAGCCGCGATAAATTACTTTTTTGGAGGTAGAAATAATTATCAACTTGACTCAAATTCTTCTCCAGAAAAAGTCCAAAATAAATCTGATTTTAAAAAGGTTTTATCATCAAATAATCAGTTAGATTCTCGTGATTCTTTAGGAGATAATTGGTTGACATGGAATGATTTATTTGGTGAAACAAATACCAAACTTGAGGAATCAGTACAGCAACCTCAAGCAAAAAGAGAATTCTCTAAGATTCACCGCAAAATAGGTCAGCAAGCAACCGAACCCAAAAATGAGGAATTTCCAGAAATAGATAGTCAAACCAGCCAAGGATTTAATTTTAAGCCTGACTGGATTGATATTTCTGCCACATCATTAGGTTATGAAAAACACCCATTAGAACAAATTCTGGAATGGTTAGATCAGTCTATATTATGGATAGAACAGATATTCACAAATATGATTTATTTCTTTAGAGGTTTATTGTTAGGGAGATAATTGAAAAACAAGAAAAACTAGATCCCCGACTTCTTTGAGAAGTCGGGGATCTGAAATCTAAAATCTGTTAAAATTCCAGAATTACTGGTGTATGATCACTAGGTTGAACTAACTTCCGGGGTTCAATATCAATAGTGCAACTTTGGGCGCGTTCATACAAAGTTGGTGTAAGATAATGATGATCTATTCGCCAACCTAAATTACGCTTAAAAGCAGCAGTCCGATAATCCCACCAACTATAATTTTCTCCTGCGTTGTTAAATTTACGAAAAGCATCTCCAAAACCTAAACTGAGAACATCTCGTAACGCTTGACGTTCTAATGCAGATGCCATAATGTGATTATCTATCTTTACCTTATCATTAATATCTATATCTTCTAAGGCAATATTAAAATCACCACACATAGAAATAGTAGGATTTGATAATAGTAAAGTCTGTAAATATTCCTTGAGAATTTTTAACCAGCCTAACTTATATTCATACTTGTCGCTACCGATAGCTGAACCATTGGGAACATAAAGATTAACAATTCTTACTCCTTCAATTATACCAGAAATTACCCGTTTTTGTTCATCCCATGCTGATGCTATTTCTGGCAAAATAGCACCAAAACCCACATTTACATCTGTCAAAGGTTGACGACTAATTAAAGCCACACCATTATAAGATTTTTGCCCGGAAATATACGGATAATAGCCTAAATTTTCAAACGCAAGATTAGGAAAGTCCTTGTCTATGACTTTGGTTTCTTGTAAACACAAAACATCAACCGGATTTTCTGTTAACCAATTGATAACCTGTTCTAAACGTGTCCGCACAGAATTCACATTCCAAGTAGCAATTTTCATGAGTTAATTATTAAAACGACTGCAAAATAATGGTAAAGTGATTGTCTCATGAAAATTATATATTTATGATCCCTAAGATAGATGAATAAGGACTATACTAGTTTATAGTTTGATAATGTTCTCACAGGTTTTCATTGTTTTGATCAAAGAATCAGCTTGGATAAATACCCCATAAAGCTGGTTAATTTAGCATTTATTCATAGGTTTTTACCACCAATTTCTCTAAATCTGAGAATTGCGAATGGGGGAATAAAAAACTATAAAAAATGAATGTTACTAAATAAACCATAAATTTAGAATTTTCAATTGTTTAATGGTGATGTCGAGATCAATCATAACATTGCCAGGGTTTAATTTTTTTTAAAGGAGGACATTGTATGAGTATCATAGTTAACACCTGCCCCTGCTGTGGTGGTTCGGTTCTGCGTCATGTCCGTCATCATGAGGTTTATTGGTTTTGTCTTTCCTGTAGACAAGAAGTACCAGTTTTAAATACAAGTAGTGGATCTAATCTACTATCTAAGTTGGAAACCCGTAATCAAGAAGTTTTACCCCAAACGGCTTTGAGTTCTTGAATTTTTGAACATGGGGAATAGAAAACTCATCAGCATAAATTTAGGTAAAAGCAGGAATTGCTAATTTTAAATACAAAATATATGCCGATGTCATTAAGTATGGTATAAAAGCGTATTTAATAGGTTTTGATAGCGTGGTTTAAGCCATACTTCTTTTTTATGGGTGAAAAATTTTGTTAGCAGCACTACTCTACGGACAAGAGGATTTACGCCTAGAACAAGTTCCTGACCCGACTCCCGAAGCCGGCGAGGTGGTGATTCAGGTGGAAGCAGCCACTACTTGTGGGACAGATTTGAAGGTATGGCGACGTGGTGGCCATGCTAAAATGTTGACACCGCCGACACTGTTTGGTCATGAAGGTGCGGGACGGATTGTAGCTGTCGGCGCTGGGGTGACGAATTGGCGGGTAGGCGATCGCGTGGTAGCAAATAATTCTGCTCCCTGCATGAAATGTTTCTTTTGTCAACGCCAAGAATATTCTTTATGTCCCCATTTAACTTGGAATAATGGGACATTTGCGGAATATCTGAAAATTCCTGCTCCTATAGTTGAGCATAATTTATTACTAGTTCCTAAACATTTACCCTTAGTATTAGCGGCGATGACTGAACCGCTGGCTTGTGTATTACATGGTATCAGCCGTTCTGGTGTCAAACCCCATGACAAAGTAGTGGTTTTGGGTGATGGCGCAATTGGCTTGATGTTTGTGGCAGTATTAGCGAAATATACTGAGGTAATATTATGGGGTGGGAATAACCAACGGTTAGAAATTGGTAAAAAGCTAGGCGCGGCAAAGACTTTCAATTATCATCAAGTTACGGCTATTGCCAACACAGTTAGGGAATTAACCGCTGGTTGGGGTGCAGATGTAGTTATAGAGGCTACTGGTGTACCGAGTGTTTGGGAAACGGCGATCGCTTGCGGTCGTCCTGGTGCAACTATCAATTTATTTGGTGGTTGTCCAAGACATACCACAATTTCTGTCAATACCGAACAATTGCACTATAGTGAACTTACTCTCAAAGGCGTATTTCACAATACACCAGAATATGTGAAAGCAGCCTTATCGCTCATCGCTAGTGGTACAATTCCTTTTGACTTACTTATTAGTGAACACCGACCTTTACAGGATTTAGAACAGGTATTCATGGATATGAAGGCACGGAAAGTAATTAAAGTAGCGATGTATAACTAAAAAAATAGCTATTTCGTAGTTCATGCTTCTAGCTAGTACAGCTTGGCGTAAAAGTTACACTTTACCAATATATTAGAAGCATCTAGTAGTCTGTCAATCCAAAAATGACGGACTGTAGTGTGAGCGTCTCGCTCACGCGGGCAAGACTTGTACTGAGCTTGTCGAAGTATGCCCGCACTACCAAAAACCCGTCAAAATAAATTTGACAGACTACTAGCCCAGGAAGGTTGCAATTTTTCCCCAGAATAGTTTATTATCCTGATTTTACTGTTTAATTTGGGAAAAAACTCAGTATCAACTCCCTGTTTCTTAATTCTATGATTATTACCTTATTAGTAGCTTGGATAGTTTTTATCATTCTCTGGAAACTAATTAAAACCACGATTAAAACGGCCATTATCTCTGCCACTGTTGTCATGTTATTATACTTTGGCTTCGGTATTACTCCCCAAGATATTTGGCAGCAAATCAGCCAATTTGCTCAAACTTTCTCCCAAACGCCAGTGAAAAAGTGACATTTATTATGATAGAGGCTATGGAAACCCATCAACAAAACTACAAATATTGTCAGAAGCCAGCAAATGAGTTTCCGAGGCTTCCTGCTGACTTCCGGCTTCCTAAAATAAGGAGACATTCACCATGATAAAACCAGTTGTTACCCAAAATCATCCTTGGGTGATAGTCAGAATTGTAACCATTACCCAAAGGGTGTAAATTGTGAGTTTTGATAATGTTTGTAAAAAGAGATTTTAGCAGGTTTACGATTCGAGAGAAATCTAATTCGTCAATTATTGAGCGAGGATATTATGCAAGAATCTGTAATTTATCAGGATATTTTGCAAAAGGGTGAACTCAAAGGAGAAAAAATAGGAGAACAAAAAGAAGCTTTTCGTTTCTTGAATCGTCAATTAAATCGGCGGTTTGGTGAAATATCTTTACCAATAATTGAAAAGATGCGCTTATTATCCACTGAACAATTAGAAATATTAGGAGAAGAGTTTTTAGACTTTTCAGCAATATCTGATTTAGTCACTTGGTTAGATAGACAAAAGTAGATAATTTTGGGCAATTTCAACCTGGATATTGCCCTAAAAAATCTAATTTTTCATTTTTAATAATTACCCAATCTTCCGAGATCCAGAAATCTTCGCTAAAGCATCTTGAAACGCGGGTGGTAACTGCCGCATAATTTTCCCCTTTTCCCGATCTAAAGCCACTAACGTCACCTGAGCAGTAATGTATAAATCCTGACCATCAGGAGAAACAAGGGTATAGTGCCAGTTCATTCGCACTCCAGTCACCTCAGCCATCCGTGTTTTTACTAAGACTGACATCCCTAACTGCACTGATCGATGATAACGGATTGATAACTCCACCACAGGCAAATCACAACCTAACGCCACTAAATCAGCAAATTCAATGCCAATAGAACGCAAACATTCTACCCGTGCTTCTTCCATCCAGGTCAAATAAGTGCCATGCCAAACAATACCTGCATAGTCCGTGTGGTGAGGTTGCGCCCTAACTGGATATTCAAACCAATTTTCAAATGCAACATTAGTTACACTCTCAATGGCACTAGTTGGTGGTAGTTGGGGTTGATTTGTATCTTTAGACATATTAATAATTTTTACAAGCAGCAGATTTCTAAAAAACAGATAAAACTTTGTAAATTGGACAATTGTAAATCGTTTCTAATTCTACCAGATTGTCAAGACGTTGCGTCAAACGCCCATGATTCAGAAAATTTGAGCAATACTGGTACATGACGGAAGATCAACAGAACTTACAAAAATGACGATTCAACCTACAAATACAGCATTATTAGATTGGACTGGTGATACTTTAGCCATTGGCTTATTTGAAGACGCAGTAGAGTTAACTGGTGATCTTGCCAGCTTAAATGATAAATATGCAGGAATTTTCCAAGAAGTTATTGCCGAAGAAGAATTTACAGGTAAGGCAAATAGCATCATCGTCATTCGCTTAGGTGCGACTTATGCCGTGCGGAAGCTGATTTTGGTGGGTTTAGGGAAACCAGACGCGCTGAAATTAGAAAATTTACGCCGGGTTGCGGCTACTGTAGCCCGAACCGCCAAAAAGCAAAAAACCAAAACCCTGGGAATCAGTTTACCACTGTGGAACAATGATCCAGCCGCCACAGCCCAGGCATTGACTGAAGGCATAGAATTAGCACTTTACCAAGATATTCGCTTTAAATCTGAACCAGAAGATAAAAATCCCCAGATCGAAACTATTGATTTACTTGGTTTAGCAGGACAAGAAGCTGCTATTGCCCGTGCTAATCAAATTGTTTCTGGTGTGATTTTGGCGAGACAGTTAGTAGCAGCCCCAGCTAACGCGGTTACATCTATTACTATGGCAGAAACTGCCCAAGCGATCGCTCACGAACACGGGTTAGAACTGGAAATTCTCGAACAGGAAGAATGTGAAAACCTCGGTATGGGCGCATTTTTGGGAGTTGCCCAAGCTTCTGATTTACCACCAAAATTCATTCACCTCATCTACAAACCAGCCACCACACCGAGACGAAAACTGGCAATTATCGGCAAAGGTGTAACTTTTGATTCCGGTGGTTTGAACATTAAAGGGGCTGGTAGCGGCATTGAAACCATGAAAATGGATATGGGTGGTGCAGCCGCAACTTTAGGCGCTGCTAAAGCCATTGGGCAGTTAAAACCAGATGTAGAAGTTCACTTTATCTCCGCCGTCACCGAAAACATGATTAGCGGTAAGGCTATGCACCCTGGAGACATCTTAACTGCATCAAATGGCAAAACCATCGAAGTTAACAACACCGATGCTGAAGGGCGATTAACCTTGGCTGATGCCTTGGTTTATGCTGATAAATTGGGTGTGGATGCGATCGTTGATTTAGCTACTCTCACAGGTGCTTGTGTGGTAGCTTTGGGTGAAGATATCGCTGGTTTATTTACACCAGATGATGCGGTAGCTTCCCAACTGCAAACAGCCGCTGATAGTGCTGGTGAGAAAATTTGGCGGATGCCGATGGAAGATAAATATTTTGACGGGTTAAAATCGGGTATTGCTGACATGAAAAATACCGGACCTCGTTATGGCGGTTCAATTACTGCGGCTTTATTTCTCAAGCAGTTTGTCAAGGATACTCCTTGGGCGCATTTAGATATTGCCGGACCAGTTTGGGCTGATAAGGAACATGGCTACAATGGTGCTGGGGCAACTGGTTTTGGTGTGAGAACACTGGTTAGCTGGGTTTTAAGTTAGTTTAATTTCATCTCAACAGGGCGGGGTTTTCCCGCCCTTACCATAAATTAAAAAATTGTGAATCAGGGTGTGAATTGTGAGTTTTGATAATGTCTGTAAAATCCTAGCGGAAAAATATCCCCTTGATTTTGCCAACTGGTTATTACCTGAAGAAGTCGAAAAAATTAAAGTCTTAAAAGCCGAATTAAGTATTGAACCAATTCGCGCAGATTCGGTTATATTGCTGCAAACAAAGAACAGAATCCTACATCTAGAATTTCAAACTAACACCAAATCAGAAACTCCCATTCCGTTAAGAATATTGGATTATTTTGTCAGATTAGTTAGACAATATAATCTACCTGTTACCCAAGTGGTGATTTTCTTGCAGGAAACAAGTAATGAAATCGCTTTTACCGAGGCTTATATTGATGAAATGACAAATCATCGCTATCGAGTCATCCGAATGTGGGAACAAGATTCAGATTTGTTTCTCCATAACCCAGCATTATTACCTTTAGCACCATTAACAAGAACAAATTCCGCACCAGGGTTATTATCCCAAGTAGCCACAGAAATTGCTAAAATTACAGATGTACCAGCCAGACAGAATACTGCTGCTTACACGGAGATTTTAGCAGGTTTACGATTCGATAAAAATCTAATTCGTCAATTATTGAGTGAGGATATTATGCAAGAATCTGTAATTTATCAGGATATTTTGCAAAAGGGAGAACAAAAAGAAGCTTTCCGTTTCCTGAATCGTCAATTAAATCGGCGGTTTGGAGAAATGGATTCATTTATAGTTGAACGAATTCGTTTATTACCTACTGAACAGTTAGAAATATTGGGAGAAGAGTTTTTAGATTTTTCAGGAATATCTGATTTAGTTACTTGGTTAGATACACACCTTCCCAGAAGTTTATAAGGTTTTTCCAGATTCTCGATTTTTTGAAAAAGTCGGGAATCTAAATTTTTGATTTTTTTTGGATACTAGTAAATATAATTATAAGTAAGTATTAGCAAGCGGACTTTAACGAAATTAAGTATATTAATTCTCTTGATTTGAGAAAAAGTAGATTTTCTTATGCTTTTTTGAGAATTTTAAATTTTTAAGTATTGCAATCTGATAAAATTTGTAAGGTTTCTATAAGCTCTGAGCAATGGGATCGACTGGTGTAAGGATCGCAATTGACGCAATGGGGGGAGATCATGCACCCGCTGAAATCGTCGCCGGCGCACTGCGGGCGCGAGAGGAATTGGGTGTAAAAATATTACTGGTTGGAGATCCCCAACAAATCGAGGCTGTAATGCCGCCAAAGACAACTATGGCGGATTTGGAGATTGTTCCTGCCGAGGAAACGATCGCTATGGATGAAGATCCTCTCAACGCAGTTAGACGCAAGCGGAAATCTTCCATCAACATAGCGATGGATTTAGTTAAAAATCAACAAGCAGATGCTGTATTTTCTGCTGGACACTCTGGGGCAGCCATGGCCTCAGCTTTGCTACGCTTAGGAAGATTACCGGGAATTGACCGCCCAGCAATTGGCACAGTATTCCCCACCATCAAAGCCGGCAAGCCAGTAATGATCCTGGATGTCGGTGCTAATGTAGACTGTCGCCCTAAGTTTTTAGAGCAGTTTGCAGTCATGGGTTCAATTTACAGTCAGTATGTTTTGGGAACAGAAAATCCCAAAATAGGTTTATTGAATATTGGCGAAGAAGATACTAAAGGTAACGAAGTAGTTCTTCGCGCCCACCAATTGTTACGGGAAAATACTCAAATTAATTTCACTGGTAATGCTGAAGGGCGTGATGTATTGTCCGGTGAATTTGATGTGATTGTTTGCGACGGCTTTGTGGGTAATATTTTATTAAAATTTGCCGAAGCAGTTGGCGGAGTAATTCTGCAAATTCTCCGAGAAGAATTACCCCAAGGGATACACGGTCAAATCGGTACAGCGATTTTAAAACCCAACTTAAAACGCGTTAAACAGCGCATGGATCACGCTGAACATGGAGGCGCTTTGCTTTTGGGTGTCAGCGGTATTTGTTTTATTGGTCATGGCAGTTCCCAAGCACCATCTATTTTTAGTGCCATTCGCATGGCTAAAGAAGCCGTAGATAATCAGGTGTTAGAAAGACTTCAATCCCAATATAAAATTCTCCAAAATGAAAGTAGTTAACTATTACTTCTCAAAAGTAGAGATCCTCCGCTAACAGCCATTTGTCACTTGTCATCCAATTTTAGATTGCGGATTTTAGATTCATAATTACTTTTATAAATCTATTGTTCTTGATCTCAAATCTAAAATTGGGATTGTCATTGGTACTCGTTATTAATGCTTACAAACAAGACAACTGACAATTTACAAATGACAATTGACAATTGAGGAAAAAAAGAAGTGCAAAATTTTTTTAACGGTGGTATAGCAATTACAGGCAGTGGTTCAGCAGTCCCAGCAACTTGTTTACACAACCAAGAGTTAACTCAACTGGTAGAAACATCAGATGAGTGGATTGCCTCAAGAACAGGAATTCGTCAAAGACGGTTAGCGTTGCCCCCTGACTCACTGGCATCATTGGCCACTGCGGCTAGTCAACAGGCCATTGCTGCCGCCGGGATCACAGCAGCAGACATAGATTTAATTTTATTGGCCACATCCACCCCTGATGACCTATTCGGCACTGCTTGCCGTGTTCAAGGTGAATTAGGTGCTACCAAAGCAGTCGCCTTTGACTTAACCGCCGCTTGTTCTGGTTTTGTCTTTGGTTTAGTTACAGCCGCACAATACATCAGAACAGGTGTTTATCAAAATGTACTCTTAATTGGGGCTGATATCCTCTCTCGGTGGGTAGATTGGCAAGATAGACGTAGTTGTGTGTTATTTGGTGATGGGGCTGGGGCAGTGGTATTACAGGCTAATAAGAGCGATCGCCTATTAGGATTTTGCCTCAAAAGCGATGGTTCTCAAAACAATTGTCTTAACCTGTCCTATAACGCCTCTACCACAGAACTGACACCAGATATTCATGTATCTACAGGCAAATATCACCCCATTACCATGAACGGCAAAGAAGTCTACCGCTTCGCTGTGCAAAAAGTCCCAGAAGTAATAGACAAAGCCCTGTTTGCAGCTAATCTCAAAGTTGAAAATATAGATTGGCTGGTATTACATCAAGCAAATCAAAGAATTATCAATTCCGTTGCTGAACGCTTAGAGATTCCCGAACATAAAGTGATCAGTAATGTATCCGACTATGGTAACACCTCCGCCGCATCTATCCCCCTGGCGTTAGATGAAGCAGTGCGAGCCGGGAAAATCAAACCCAATGATATTATTGCTGCATCTGGTTTTGGTGCCGGTCTTTCCTGGGGTGCAGCCATTTTTAAATGGGGAAGATAAACAATTCAAAATTGAGAATTAAAAATCAGAAAATTAATAACAACGAACAACTGACAACTGTACGGGCGAAGCATTTGGAGAACTATTTTTGGCAATGACCGATAATTTATCTTCCAAATGCTTCGCCCCTACTGACAACTAACAACTAACAAAGAACAAATGACTAAAACTGCATGGGTGTTTCCCGGACAAGGTTCTCAATCGCTGGGAATGGGAATAGACTTGTTAAATCTACCATCTGCCAAAGAAAAATTTATTCAAGCTGAGGAAATTTTGGGCTGGTCTGTCACAGATATCTGCCAAAGTGATATTGAAACCTTATCACGGACACTTTATACCCAACCTAGTTTATATGTAATCGAAAGTATTATTGCTGATATTTTGCGGGAAAAAGGACAGCAACCAGACTTAGTTGCGGGTCATAGTTTAGGCGAGTATATAGCCCTTTATGTGGCTGGTGTGTTTGAATGGTCTGCTGGGTTACATTTGGTAAAACGACGGGCAGAATTAATGGATAGTGCTGCTGGGGGAATGATGGCCGCACTAATGAACTTTGACCGAGAAGAATTAGAAAAAGTTATTAGCGAAACACCTAATGTAGTTTTAGCAAATGATAACAGTCCTGCCCAAGTTGTTATTTCTGGAACTCCCGAAGCTGTACAGGCTGTCATGTCACAAGTCAAAGCTAAACGGGCTATTCCCTTAAAGGTTTCGGGCGCATTTCATTCCCATTTAATGAAAGCAGCAGCAACGGAATTTCAACAAGTTCTCGATTCAGTAATTTTTCAGTCAGCAACCGTCCCAGTTTTGTCTAATGTAGATCCAATTCCGGCGGTAGCAGCGGAAACTTTAAAACAGCGTCTTTCTCAACAAATGACAGGTCCTGTGCGTTGGCGAGAAATTTCTTTGCAATTATCAGAAAATGGCATTGAGAAAGTTGTGGAAATTGGTCCTGGGAACGTCTTAACAGGTTTGATTAAACGGACTGCAACTGGCTTGATTTTAGAGAACATTCGTAATGCTGAGGAGTTACCTGAATAGGTAATTGCACAAATTAATTCACAATTAAATAAGTCATTATGTAGATGAAATTGGCAACATAACCTTTCTATGATGTCTATTTTTATTGTCTCAAAATTTATTTGATGAACTTCATTAATTTGTCAGGATTAAAGTAAGATAACGCCAAAAAGTCAACCTTGTACTTAGGGCTTGCTGAGTAAAGCTAGAACCGCTTCTCAATAAGGGTTTCGCGGATTTTGACAACAAAAAAGTGCAAGGATATGGCATTTAGAGCCTCAAAATCCTTGCATTTCTATGGAAAATCAGGGGGTGAATTTGGAAACCAATCTCCCAAACCACCATTTTTAGCACTGTGTGGCATCTAGGTTCGCTTTGGGTACTTATTCAGCAAACCCTACTTAAAATTGCTCAAAACTTGGACTAATAACCCTGTAAAGAAAACTACAAAGATTCATGAATACACTTGCACAAAAAACTTGGATGACCCAAGCAGAATATGCTAAAAAGCTGCGTCCTTTACTACCATCAGAGGCATTTCTTCCTGATACTAATAAACTCTGGATTCTTTTAATTAATCTAGCAATTATGATTCTGGGCTGGGGAATCGCCAATCATCTTGATGACTGGAATTGGTATTTTCTTTGGCTGTATTTGCCATTAGCATTAGTGATGGCTAATAGTGTGATTGTTCTCCTATTTAGCACCCACAATTTGCTGCACAGCCGCACGGTTAAAAATCCCTGGTTAAGACAAGTAATTAGTTTATTGGGACTTACAATGTTATGGATGCCACCAACTTTATGGAAGGCTATACACAATCGAGAACATCACAATAAAACAAATTCTTTACAAGATCCAGATCGCAATTATTTGGACAGTCAACCTAAAAATTGGGGTAAATGGATTCAGAATGCTTTTGTGCCTTCGGCTGAGGTAAATCCTATTTTATTATTTATAGGAATGGGTCATGCTTGGGGAGTTCACGCATTTCGTAATCTCACCTCAGTTTTATTATTCAATAATGGTAAAGCCCAATATCCTGTGGTGGCTTTTAGAGTTAGTGGGAAAGAACGACGAGCAATAGCACTAGAATTATTAATGATTGTCGGCATTCATGCGAGTATCTTAACCTACCTGGAATTCCATCCCATCAAACTGCTTCTTAGCTACTTTTTACCCATTTGGATAGGCTATGCAGGGTTGATATTTTATATCTATACTAATCATATGTTATGTCCCATGACAAGTGTAAATGATGTGCTGATCAATAGTCTCTCTATTCGAGTTCCTAAAATATTTGATCTTTTACATTTAAACTTTTCTTACCATACAGAACATCACATTTTTCCCGGCATAAATTCAGATTATGCGCCAATGGTGCAAGCACTATTACAAACACATTATCCTGAGAAATTTAATTTGTTGAATGCTGGCAAAGTATGGGAATTGATGCTGCAAACACCCAGACATTACAAAGATGATAATATCTTCACAGATTGGTCGGGAAACAAATCTGTAGATTGTCCAATCTTATGCACAAATCATCTAAGTGATGATAGTAAGTAGGGATATCCGAAACGGCTGAGATTTGAAGTTTTATAACCAAAGTTTACTAAAGTAAACTCAACAATTTAAAAAATATTCTGCTTATTTAGTCATCAAAAGACAACTTTTGCTATCAGACTGGGAATATGGCTTACGCCACGCTGCGCTATCATTCCCAGGCAAGCTATGAGTACATTGAGGGTGGGGAATTACGCAAAACTGTTAAAGTAAATCAAAAATGATGAAAAAAGTTGACATACAACTGGGATGTATGTCAAGTTTAAGGTAAAAATATTACCATAACCATCCTTACTGCAATAACTTTCAGTTATGAAAAAAGCTGTCTACTGGATAATGGGTGAAAGGGCAGGACGAACCATAGTTGGGATTTGGAACTGGTTATGGGGAATGCCTGTAGAGTCTGGTGGTAAAGTGGCTGTAGCAGTTGCTGAAGAATCCCTTCAGTCAATGCAAGAAGCCGTTCAGAAACTAGCGGCAGCAGTTGCGGCTCAAGAGGGCGCATATAAGACTGCTAAGCGCAAATATGAGGCAAAAATTACAGAATCCAAAACTCTAGAGCAACAAGCTATGATTGCTCAACGTAGTGGTAATGAAGAAGCTGCGCGAATGGCCATGAGTAAGCTAATTCAAACAGAGCAAATTTTGCCCAAACTGGAGGAAATGGTTAAACAAGCAGAAACTTCGGTCAAAGCTTCTAAGGATAGGCTCAACCGGGAGCGCGTAAAATTAGAAACCTACAAATCTGATATGCAGAACATCAAGGATATGTCAGAGGTAAATGAAGCCCTGGCTATGATTGCTAAAGTCAATAATGAATTTGACATTGGTTCGGCTAAAAGTGATTTTGAAAAGGCTAAAAGTGCGGTTGAACGTCGGAATTTGCAGACAGAAGCTTTAGCAGAATTGTCGGAAAATCCAGCGGAAAAACTCCAGGCTGAAATCGAAAATATGACTTTAGACGACGAAGTTGCCCGTCGCTTACAAAGGTTACAGGATTCTAAACCTAAACAACTACCAGAATAATTAGGTAATTTATGAGTCAGAGAAGCGGACCGCCTCCTATTGTTTTTATTTTGCTATTTTTAGGGCTTTTGGGTGGTGGTTACTGGTGGTTTTTCATGCGTAATCCTGCAACGATAACTACACAGCCAGGTAATAATTTTCCCGGTGGTGAGACAACAACTACCACGACGGGGACTTTCCCACTACCCGCAACTGTAGCCAGCGGTACTACTGTCAAAATAGACGGTTCTACGAGTATGGTGACAATTAACCAAAATCTCAAAAATGGCTTTGAGAAACAGTTTCCCGGTACAAAAGTAGATGCTGTAGCGAATGGGACAGATAAGGGAATTAATGATCTATTGGCTGGTAAAGTTGATATTGCGGCAGCTTCTAGACCATTGACAACACAGGAACAAAGTCAGGGATTAAAGGCTGTTACTGTAACACAAGATGCGATCGCTCTGATAGTCGGTAAAGCCAATCCTTTCAACCGAGGATTAACCAGCAGTCAAGTTGCAGATATATTTCAGGGAAAAATTAATAATTGGTCAGCCGTAGGTGGTTCAGCCGCAACTATCCGCGTCATTAATCGTCCAGCAATTAGTGGCACACATCAAACTTTTAAAGAATTAGTCTTAAAAGGAGCTAATTTTGGGACTACACCCAATATTACGACCTTACCCCAAGATGCCACAACTCCCTTAGTTCAAGCTTTGAAAAAAGATGGTATCGGCTATGCGACTTTTGCTCAAGTTGCTAATCAGCAAACCGTGCGAGTCGTGGCTATTGAAGGCTTGACTCCAGAAGCGGCTAGTTATCCTTTCAAACGTTCACTGTATTATGTCTATAAAGACCCTGCTAGTGCTGGAGTTCAAGCATTTTTAGGTTATGCTAGTTCACCTCAAGGACAACAGGCTTTAACGTTAGGAAACTAATACAGGCAAAATCAGCGGTTAGATTTGGGAGTTAGAGGTTAAAATAAGTTCTGACTCCTGAATTCTGACTTTTGGATTCTATTTTATTTATATTATCTTCCGTGACTAGAACTCGTGAACCCTTAATTAGTTTAGCACTGTATCACGCCTTGAAGTGGTCGGTAATTAGCCCTTTGCTGCACACATATTTTCGCGGCAAGATTTATGGTGCGGAAAATGTCCCCCAATCTGGACCGGTCATAGTAGTTAGTAATCATGCTAGTTACTTCGACCCCCCGATAGTTTCTACTTCTGTGCGTCGTCCAGTTGCTTATATGGCTAAAGAAGAATTATTTAAAGTTCCTGTTTTATCACAAGCCATTAAATTATACGGTGCGTATCCTGTAAGTCGCGGTAGTGCTGACCGCAATGCTATCCGTTCCGCTTTAGAATATTTAGATAATGGTTGGGCTGTAGGTGTGTTTTTGGAAGGTACACGCACGACCGATGGTCGCATTCATGACCCCAAAAGAGGTGCAGCCCTCCTCGCAGCTAAGGCCAAAGCTCCTTTTTTACCAGTGTGTTTATGGGGAAGTGAGAAGATTTTACAACCCGGTTCTTCTGTACCCCGTTCTGTACCTTTGACTTTGAGAATTGGGAAGTTAATTGATGCTCCCATTTCTACTAAGAAGGAGGAATTGGAAAGAGTTACTCAAATGTGTGCGGACGCAATTAATGCAATGCACGATTTGGGTAGGTAAGAATTTATTATAGGGCAGGCAGGATGCCTACCCCACAAGAGTTTTCAGTATACATAATAAATGCGTTATTATCTAAGTATATTATCAAAAACATTCTAATGCAATTAGACATTCTGCACCAAATTGAGATGAAGCTGCATAGAATAAGATTTAAAAGATAATCAAACGCAGATAAACGCGGATAAACGCGGATAATTTTTATTCTGTGCAGCCTTACATAAAATTGGTATTACACGAATAAATATACAAATGAAATCCTCTTCCTTAAAAGTCATAGATTTATTCTCTGGTTGTGGTGGGTTATCACTAGGATTTCAAAATAGTGGATTTGAGATTGTCGCTGCTTTTGAAAACTGGAAATCTGCCATAAATGTTTATCAGCAAAACTTTCATCATCCGATTTTTGAATATGATTTGAGTCAGGTAAATAATAATTATTCAATATTTAAACAATTTTTACCTGATGTAATTATTGGTGGTCCACCATGTCAAGATTTTTCGAGTGCTGGTAAGCGGAATGAAGATTTAGGGAGAGGTGATTTAAGTATTACATTTGCTGAAATAGTAGCTAGTGTTTCTAGTCAATGGTTTGTTTTAGAAAATGTAGAATTGTTTAGAAAATCTCACAAATATCAAGAGTTTAAGCAAATTCTTAAATCTGCTGGTTATGGTTTAACCGAAAAGGTATTAGATGCTAGTTTATGTGGTGTACCACAAAAGAGGAAGAGATTTTTCTGCATAGGAGAACTTGGTGGTAAAGATGATAATCTCAAGACTTATCTAGAAGCTAATTTATCTAAAAAACCGACAACTATTAGAGATTATTTAGGGAATAGTTTAGGAATTGAATATTATTATCGTCATCCTAGAAGTTATCAAAGAAGAGCTATTTTTAGTATTGATGAACCAAGTCCAACTATTAGAGGTGTGAATAGGCCAATACCTAAAACTTATCAACAACACCCCGGAGATGTTGCACCATTAACACCAGATTTGCGTCCATTAACTACTCGTGAAAGAAGTTATCTTCAAACTTTCCCTGATAATTTTATTTTTGCAGGTTCAAAAACAGATTTAGAACAGATGATTGGTAATGCTGTACCTATTAAGTTAGCAGAATATGTTGCTAAATCTCTGCTCATGTATATTCAAGATAAAAATAAATATCACATATCTGATGTTTCGTTGTTAACTGTCTAAATTGTCATATTTCCTATGTCACAAACTCAACTCAACCCCGAACAACTAAAAATCATCAACCACGTCAACGGAGCATTATTAATATTAATTTAATTACCGCTTATAATTCGGGAACAATTGTAGTTTTTGATGTATAAACTACAGGACTTTTAGCTGGTAAAGATGAAGTAATTGAAATTGCAGCAATTAAATTAATCAATGGTGAGATAAAATCAAAATCTCATGCTTATATTCAAAATACTGTTTCTGTGGGAGATTCAGCACAAATACACGGTTATAGTGATGAATTTTTAGCAGCAAATGGCAAAAATGCAATTGATGTATTTACAGAGTTTCTAGAATTTATCCAAGATGCTTTTTTAATAGGACATAATCTCGGCTTTGACATTAAAATGATTGTAATACTAAATAGAATAAGATTTGAACGCAGATAAACGCAAATAAACGCAGATGAAGACGGATGAATTCATGGATTTTATGATTCTGTGTAGCCTCACATAAAATTGGTTTCTAATATTGTAAAATTAAAGTAATAATCAATAAAGTGGGGAATTATGTCGGAATTACGGGAAAAATTACAGCAAAATCTCGATGAAGCAGAATGGGAGTGGTTAATTCCCCATGTCCAAAAAGATGCGGTGATTTTGGTAGCGGAGAATTTAGACTTATTAGATGTGGGAGAAGCGATCGCTAGTGATAATATTCTTTCAGTGCAACATTGGATAGATGAACAATTATTAGCCAAACCGACAATAGATCAAGTGGGAGAATGGAATCTCAACCGTGAGAAGCGATTTAATGCTCTGATTGTTGAACCTTATGTGATCATCAAAGAAATCATCACGGTCTAAAATACTGCAATTTTGAGATATTATTAGGGGACTGCAAACAATAAATGATCTTATTTACCAATACAGAAGCGGCTAAAAATCCGATCTAAAACCGATTCTGTAACTTCTTCTCCGGTGATTTCTCCTAATGCTTGAATTGCTCCTCTTAAATCAATTGTCCAAAAATCTAAGGGTAATTTATCGGTGATTGTCATTTGCACTTGTGCTAAATCAATCTTGGCTTTTGTTAAAGCTGCTGCTTGTCTTTGATTAATTGCTAAATCCAGATCAGCGGCTTGAACTTTTCCCTGTTGAACTATTTCTAAAATCGCTGTTTCTAAATTATCAATTCCTTGATTTATGGCTGCGGCTGTGAGAATTTTGGATTTTGGATTTTCGATTTTGGATTTCAGGTTTTCCTGTTCTGCTAATGAAATTAGGTCAATTTTATTAATTACTAAAATTACCGGACGGTGTTTTACTTGTTCATAAATTTCTTGATCTGCGGGTGTCCAACCGGAGGCCGCGTCAATGGTAAATAATACCAAATCAGCATCATTAGCGGCACGATGCGATCGCTCTACACCGATTTTTTCTACCTGATCTACTGTTTCCCGAATCCCCGCTGTATCTAATACCTGGACGGGGATTCCTCCCACAACCAATTGAGATTCTACCACGTCGCGGGTTGTTCCTGGTAAGTCGGTGACAATGGCGCGATCGCTCTGACTCCAAGCATTTAATAAACTCGATTTTCCCACGTTTGGTCGCCCCACTATCGCCACTTTTAGACCAGTTCGCAGTAATTCACCCTTGTCTTTTGTGGCTAATAATTTGCTAATTTCCGCCGTCACTTGCTCAATATCTGCAATAATTCTTTGCTGATCTAAAGGTGGTAAATCTTCCTCAAAATCAATTCTGGCTTCAATTTCTGCCAAAATATCTAAACAATTAGCCCGTAATTTGCGGATAGGTTGGGCTAATTTACCTTGTAATCCAGCCAAAGCCGTTTGAGCAGCTTGAGGTGATTTTGCTCCCACTAAATCTGCTATACTTTCCGCTTGGGTTAAGTCTAATCTGCCATTTAAAAATGCTCTTAATGTAAATTCTCCCGGTTGAGCTAATCTTGCGCCATTTTCCAAGCATAGTTGCAATACCTGTTGCACCGCCATAATTCCCCCGTGACAATGGAATTCTACTACATCTTCACGGGTAAAAGACCGAGGGGCTTTCATTATTAATAATAAAGCTTCATCAACAATTTGCTGAGTTTGGGGTTGACGAATATAACCATAAATGATGCGATGACTTGACCAAACTTGTCGCCCTGGGGCGTAAAATAGAGTGTGCGCGATCGCCATTGCCTGATCACCAGAAACCCGCACAATACCTACACTACCTTGCTGAGGGACAACAGCAGTAGCGATCGCCGCAATAGTTCCAGTGTTAGCTAATAATTCCGACATGAGCCGTTTTTCTACAAATTTAGAAGTAGGAGGAAAGCGCAATCTTAAACCCCTACAGTACACTAGTTTAAGAAACAAATTAGGGCAAATTTATTTGCCAAGTGACAACACCCAAATTAGAGAGGAATTAATTGTGGAGCAAAAAATTAACTGTGCTGAAGCCTGTGTTAACGGTTGCGTTTTAGGTGATAAATGTCCCAATATCGAGTTTAGAGAATCAACTTCAAAGTTTATTGAAGAAACTTCTTTAGACAAAATGCTAGAAATAGCTGAAGAAAGATTGCGGAAAAAAATGACAGAACCACCAAAATGGGTATTTCCAGAAGATTCTTAATGAGATGAAATTTGGACAGGCAATATGCCCATCTCACCATCATTTTATTTAAATATGGTGTGTAAATTACAGAATTTCCTGGTATTAGCAAATAATTTTCTGCAACTTATTCTGAATTGATTTCTTTACTTTACCTAGTAGTTTGTCAAGATAAAAATGATGGACTGTAGTGTGAGCGTCTCGCTCACGCGGGCTTTTCGGCCCGCACTACCAAAAACCCGTCAAAATAAATTTGACAGACTACTAGTGAAAACTTGGTAGAGCAAGTCATATCTTTGATTAAACAATCTCAGTGTATTTAGACCTGAGATTGTCAATCTCTTAAAACATCAGGCAATAGTTCTGTGAGAGTCATTTCTAGCTTCAGACAATTAGCACCATTTACCTGTAATTTATACTCTACCTTATCCATCAACCGATTCATAATTAACCAACCATAACCACCTTCTTGTCTGTCAAGGGGGTTGGGTGGAAAATAAGTAGACAGATCAAAACCTTCACCATGATCCCATATCTCTATTGATAAATCTCGGTCTTTCAGTTCTAAACGCAGTAAAATTGGTAAATTTAGCTTTTCTTTATGAGCATGACGAACAGCATTAGAGTATGCTTCTATCAAAACTAATCGTAACAG
Source organism: Dolichospermum sp. UHCC 0315A (assembly GCF_008121535.1). GTDB lineage: Bacteria > Cyanobacteriota > Cyanobacteriia > Cyanobacteriales > Nostocaceae > Dolichospermum > Dolichospermum lemmermannii. The sequence goes on along the minus strand of NZ_CP043056.1, from coordinate 2,762,831 downwards.
ACTTGATTGTTTTGTCCAATCAACAGATTCCCCTAGATGCAATTGTAAACATCCCAATAACCAGTTCTCTACAATATTGATAAAACTCAGGTCACTAGGAACATGAAGTTCACTTTTCATAACCTATAAAATCTCCAAACAGAGTATAGTTTGATCATCTTCTTGGAGATCATTATTGGCTTGAATAACAGCTAATAAATTATCCAGATTAAGTGATTGAGTTTGTTTTTTAATCAGTTGCCACAAACCTGCTTGATTGAGCATAGAACGATTAGTTGTTTGGGGATTGTCTAAATTTTCCCATCCAGTTGCTTCCGTGATTCCATCACTAGCCAGCAGTAATGTATCTCCGGGAGCAAGAATCAAACGGCCAGATTCTCCTTGCCATTTAGGTAATATTCCCAAGGGAATACTCCGAACTTTCAGATAATGGGGAGAATCATTAAAAATTGTTTTTTGTGACCACATAAAAGGATAAATATGCCCAGAATTAGCATAGACAAGTTCTCTTGTGCTTGGGTGATAACGGGCTAAAACCATCGTGATAAAATAATTACTGATGATTAAGTCATCACTCAGAGCATAATTCAGATTCTGCATTATCACATTTGGCTCTACAGGTACTTCTTGAGATAGTTCCCGACGCAGCAGAGAAATCGTACTAGACATAAATAAAGCCGCTGGCACGCCCTTACCAGAAACATCACCAACTGCTAACCACAAATCACCATTAGCATGGACAAATACCTCAAAAAAATCACCCCCAACCTCTCTTGCTGGATAGCAACAAGCTTGGATTTTTACACCTGTGATTTCCGGTAGGGTTTGCCGTAATATATTATGTTGAATTTGGCGAGCTACTTCCAACTCCAGGTGAATTTGTTGTTGTTTTTCTTGCAGACTTTGATAGAGTTTGGCTTGGGAAATTGCTAAAGCAGCTTGTTCGGACACATCTGTAATTAGTTGAATATCTTCTTGATGCCAAATCTGATCGCTTCCTAACTTACAAATAGCAACAATAGCTAGTAAATGTTGTTGATAAATGAGGGGAATAACCAAGTATTGATAAGGGATATCTTTATAAAAATTTTCTGTTATTTGATAATGTTGGGTTTGGAAAACTTCAGCAATTAACTCACTAGGTTCTGGAAGTAAATTACAGATTTCAGATTGAGGATTTTGATAGCAAAATGGCTGTTGTATTAATAAATCATCTTCTACTGGTTTGAGTAAACAATTATGAGCCGCAAATGTCTCTCCCATCGTGGCAACAACTTTTTGCAGCATATTGTTATAGTCTAAAGATTCTCTAATTGCCTTTGTCATAGCATTAAATAAAGATTCCCGTCGCAATGCCTGAGATAATTCTGCTACCCGTTTTTTAACTAAGCGATATGTGTCACTAGCTTGCTTAACTAATAATTGAAGTTGGTTGGGATTCCAAGGTTTAGTAATGTACTTAAATACGCGACCAGAGTTAATTGCATCTACTAAATCTTCCACATCAGTAAAACCAGTTAGCAAAATCCGAATTGTATCAGGAAAACGCTCAACCGTCAAACTTAATAATTCACTACCGTTGATGTCGGGCATTTTCTGGTCAGAGATAATCACAGCCATTTCACCTTCTTTTTCTAAGATAGCCAAGGCTTCACTGGCATTATTAGCTCTATAGACTTTAAAATCTTTCCAAAATGTGCGATAGAGTAATTCTAAGTTATCTAACTCATCATCTACCACCATGAGCTTGAGCTTATCTAACTTTTTATCAGTCATAATTTGACTCAACTTTCCACATCTTTGAATGGCAAGATGTCCTTAATTTAATAATTATGTAACTAAGCCAGAACGCAGAGCAATTACTGCTGCTTCTGTACGATCATTAGCACATAATTTATTCATAATATTGCTAATGTGTGTTTTCACAGTTCCAGTTACAATATAAAGTCTCTTGGCGATATCATCATTACTACAACCTTTGGTAATCAATTTTAACACTTCTAATTCTCTGTCTGAGAGAATACTAGAGTTAACAGGTGGTTTATTATCATTGGATTGGACAAAATGTGTCTTCTGCTGTGCCTTTTCTAAAATAATCCGAGCAATCATCGGATCAATCCAAGGATTACCATCAGCAGTTACCCGTATAGCTTCGAGTAAATTATCAAACCGGATATCTTTCATACAGTAGGAATCTGCACCAGCGCTAAAGGCTGCAAGTACAGATGCTTTATTATCAGATGACGTTAGAATTAATACCTTTGTATTTGATAATTGACGATGATTAGCGATCGCTTTAATTTCCTTGGTTAGTTCAATCCCATCTTGATCTGGTAAACCTATATCCACAATTGCCACATCTGGCTGTAGCTTCTTTAACATTATTAGACCATGACGGGCATTACCAGCTTCTCCAACTACTTCAATTTCGTTTTTTTGTTGTAATGCTTTGCAAATAGAGAAGCGAGTGAGGTAATGATCTTCAATAACGACAATGCGAATTTTACTCATATCGAAATGCTGCTAGATATTAAATAATATATAGCCTTTTGTTGATGAAATTATGACTAAAAAAACTTAATATCCAGATAACTGACTTATAAATTTACATTATCTCTGGGCCACTCGGACTAATAAAAATAAACCCGTTACTAATCCAAATAAATTGGGCAACCAAGCACCAATTATGGGAGAAAGTATACCAGCCTGTGCTAAAGCTCCAGAAACAGATAATAGTAAATAATAACTGAAAATCACAATCACACTAATACCAAAACTCGTCCCGCGTCCAGTGCGTTGAGGGATGCTACCCATAACTGAGCCAACTAAACCAAAAATAACGCAAACAAAGGGAAAAGCAATTTTCTGTTGAATTCGCACTTGTAGCTTGCGAATTTTCTGATCATTACCACCCAAACGTTCTATTTCTAGTTGTTCTAGGGCTTGAGAAATATTCATTTCGCCATAGTCTCGGCTATTTTCGGCTAAGGTTAAAGGAGTGCGCGGGAGTTGTAATTGCTGATGTTCAAAGCGTAAAATATTCCGATAAGAGCGATCTGTTGCTACTAAATAGATAGTCCCATTGTAAAAATCCCAAACTTGTTTTTGACCGTTCCATTTAGCTGATTCGGAAACAACAATTTGATCAACTCCGCCGCGAGAACGATCTATAATTGTTAAACCTTTCATTTGCTTACCATCAAATTGGTCAGCATAAAATAAGCGAGAAAGTATTTTATTTTTACTACCATCTGCTTCTTTAAATTCTCGATATTCAGGATAGTAAATATTTTGTTGTTTAAAGGAAGGTTGGTCTGACTTGAGGGCTTGTGCTAGGGTAATAGTAGCTTTATAATTTGCCGCAGGGGCAATTTGCTCATTAAATATATAAGTCATGATCGTGACTGCAAAACTTAACACTACCGCCGTAAAAACCATCCGATAAACACTAACTCCACACCCACGCAAAGCAATTAATTCACTTTCGCTAGACAGGCGACTATAGGTCATTAAAGTAGCTAACAAAGTGGACATGGGGAAGGAGTAAACCATGACATAAGGTAGCTTTAATAAGAAAATCTCTAAAGCAATATTCAGCGGTAGTCCAGATTCTACAACTTTTCGTAATAATTCAAATAAACTATCAATTGCTAAAACTACAGAAGTAAATGCACCGACACCAAATAAAAATGGTGAAATTAATTGCATCGCCAAGTAGCGATCCATGATGGAAAATGAAAATAGGGAAATGAAATTAGAGAAGGGTTTAAACTGTTTATATATCATAATTTATGTTTCGCGCAAAGACGGGAAGGAGCAAAGGCGCAAAGTTTAAACTGCGAAATTATCACCTAAATAATATTGTCGTACCAAGGGGTTATTGTAGAGTTCATCAGCATTACCAAAAGCGAGAATTTGTCCTTCGCGCATGATGTAAGCCCGATCTGTAATGGCCAGGGTTTCGCGGACATTATGATCTGTAATTAAAATGCCCATACCGCGATCGCGTAATTGGCTGACAATCTCCTGAATTTCAGATACAGCAATGGGATCAACTCCAGCAAAAGGTTCATCTAAAAACAGAAATTTCGGTCCCTCTTTACCTGCGGCTAAAGCTCTTGCTAATTCTGTGCGTCGTCGTTCCCCACCAGAAAGTTGAATACCTTTGCTAAGAGCTACCTTTTCTAAGCGAAATTCCTGCAATAAAGTATGTAGTCGTTGTCTCCATTCCCTCCTGGGAACTTGAGTCTGCTCAAATACTAGGAGAATATTATCTTGCACTGAAAGATGACGAAATACACTTGGTTCTTGAGCTAAATAACCAATACCTAATCTAGCCCTTTTGTGCATAGGAAAATTAGTAATATCAAAATTATCTAACCAAACTTTACCATGATTGGGTTTTTCTAAACCTGTAGCAATATAAAATGTTGTCGTTTTCCCAGCCCCATTGGGACCTAGTAAACCGACAATTTCACCCTGGCTAACGGAAAGATTAACGCGATTCACAATTAATCGTTTACCGTAAGATTTGTGAATATTCTCTAAAACAATTTTCACTATGAGGTTTTATCTAGGTTGTAGATACTAATTAGAACGTTTTAGGGCTGGAGTTTTTGGTGCCGGTTTAGTAGTTTGTCTACTGGGATTGGCATCCTCCACCATATATGTAGATTCTACCTGACGATTAGATTGGGGTAAGGCGATAAATTTACCTTCATCAATTAAATAAGTGACTTTTTCCGCGCGAATACTATTGCTACCTTGTTGCAAAATGTAAACATTCCCACTGAAATCAATCCGTTTTTCTTTACTAAAATATTGAGCTTGAGCAGATGTGGCTTGAATTTGACGAGCCGGATACACCATTTGCACATTACCACGGGCAGTAATTACTTGGGTTTTCGCGTCATATTCTTGAGTATCAGAGCGGATAGTCAGGGGACGATTCCCCCCAGATTGGGCTGTAGCTGGTGGCAATTGGGTAGGTAATCCTGTTACACCTAAAAGGGAAATTGGCAGTACCAAGGCCAATCCTAAGCGGCGGATCTGTGATTTTAGCAATTGATAAGGAGGTATCATAGTAATTAGGGAACGGGGAACGGGGAACAGGGAGATAAAAATCAAATATGAGTCCTATAGCAAAAATGGACGGTTTTTTAAACTTTAAGTTTCGCTTCCAGAACCTTTGCTCACAACTGGCAAAAATTTGTTAATTGTTACCGAATTATCAAGTCTGACACATCCACCAAAAATTAAGCAAATAAATCCCACAAATCATAGTTTAGACAATGATCAAGTTGGAAACACCCACCAAAAATTAAACAAATAAATCCCACAAATCATCAAAATCCCACAAATCATAGTTTAGACAATGATCAAGTTGGAAACACCCACCAAAAATTAAGCAAATAAATCCCATAAATCATCAAAATCCCACAAATCATAGTTTAGACAATGATCAAGTTGGAAACACCCACCAAAAATTAAGTAGGTCGGCGTTAAAAAATCAATCTATGTAACGAAATATAAATTAACGAATACCTTATAAATAGGGTGTTTCACGGTTTTTACAAAACTAAACATATATCGATTTTATTGGGCCGACTTACTTAAGCAAATAAATCCCATAAATCATCAAAATCCCACAAATCATAGTTTAGACAGGGAAATACTGGGTAAAAGTCGAGCTTGATTTTCAGCCAATTTATTATTTGCCATTGGTTGTAGACTTTCTTGTTGTAGAGTCTTTAACAAATCCACACTTTCAGTAAATAATTCTTCCACATTAATACCGCCGTAGCTGGGTAGATAACGGCGAAGACGATTGCTACCTTCACCTAAAAGAATCATTGCTCCTCTTAAATTATGATTACCCAGATGATACAGTCCCACGGCAATTTGGAGAATACCTTGATAAAAAGTTTTATCTGGTTCGATACTATCAATCCAGAGTGCTTCAAGAATGTCATGACAAGCGTAGAACTGTCCAGCATTGAACTGTTCTACACCTTGCCAAAACTCTTCAGACATGGTTTCGTTCATCCCATAGTATCCCGAACTTCTTTGATAGTCTCCATAGAGATTTCTTGTTTGTCGCAGGAAAACTCATTATCAGAGGTAAGGAATAGCATACAGTGACATTCTTTGCGTTCGCGCATGGGGACGCAAGGACAATTCCAAAAAGCGGCATTAACTTCGGCCTCCTTATCTTCGTAGTGACGACAAGGGCATAAAGGCGCACCGATTTCATCTTTATGCTTGGCTAGTCCTTCGATCACAACTGCGGTAACAGAAGGTTCAGAACAGAAGTATGTTCCCGTCCGTTTGGCATATTGTTCGGAAAAATGCCGCATTGCTTCTAGGCTTTTATCGCTGGATTGTGAATTCACTTCTGATGTCACCATGGGCTGTGCTGTTGATAAATTTTAATGTTTCATTGCATTGTACATCAGGCTCAGTGCGAGAAATCGCCTGAAAATAAATTAAGAGCTTTTTGCAATTGGGGTTGTAGCTCTTGTTCGTTTTGGATAATGATACCGGGATATTCCCGATTAATGACAGTTTCTGCTGCTGAATCTGAATTTTGCCAGAGTACCCAACGACTACCCAGGGGTAAGGTGGATGTGGTAAAGGAGTTTTGTGTCAGCCAAATTAGGGGACAGTTATCCGGTGGTAAGCTGTTTTTCTCGATAGGGTTGGTGGCTGCTAAGGTTTCCAAAACTGCGATATTGCCTGTAATTAAACCTGTAGCTGATGTCCATAATTGTACTTGCAGTTGTTGCTGTTGGGCATAAAAATACAAGGAAGCAGCGGTAATTACGGCTTGTTCAAATAATTCTTGTTGCCACTGGAAGGAACTATCTATGGCAATAATAATTTCTTGTCCCCCGGTAATTACTTCTAATTCCCGCACTCGTAATTCTCCATAACGGGCGCTTGTCCGCCAATGAATCAATCGGGTAGGATCACCTATACGATAGGGACGCAGCGATCGCACTAATCCCGTTGTTGCCATTTGTAAAGGTTTACCACGAGGATCTCCCCGTTGGCTGTCATCTTGTCCGATTTCATCAATTAAAGGGCAGGTAGTCAGGGGTAAGACGGTGGGATAAACAATTGCCCTAGCTTCACACTGACGGGGACGACGACACCAAAACAAACCCCAAGGCGCACCCGTAGCTAATTCTACCGTATGCCAGCGGTAAAGGCCTCGCTGTTGGGTAGGGTGATAATATACCCAGCGATAACTATCCTGTGGTGGAATAGATTCAATACTTTGCTGGACTGGCTGACCAAAAATAAATGGGAGAATGTCTCTAACTTGTAATAAAGTCGCCGATTGTTTTCTCTGATTGTGAATTTCTATCTCAATTTTTAGGTCATCACCTGCGGTTACTGGTTCAATGGGACGACGTTTGACAATTATACCTGCAAGCGATCGCGGTGCAACAAAACCGGATACACCCAAAAGAGCAAAACTGACTCCACTAATCACATACAGCCAGCCAGCCATGGTATTAATCCCTGCACCCAAATAACACACAGAAATTCCCGCCAATACCCAACCACCATAAGCAGGTGCAGCAGCATGGGTTTCCAGCCAATTGTTGATTTTTTTGGTAATTTTCATCTTTCTTTTTTAACTTAATTTGGGAAAGAGGGAACAGGGAACAGGGAACAGGCAAAAGAGCATGAATTTGTTGAATAATGATTGATAATTACTATATCTAAAAGTTCCCTTTCATCCATTACCACTGACAACTGTACGGGCGAAGCATTTGGAGAACTATTTTTGGCAATGACCGATAATTTATCTTCCAAATGCTTCGCCCCTACTAACCACTAACAACTAACAATATGGTTTATCCCGTTATTTGGCGCAATAATTCAGTATCACTCATTGATCAAACTCGCTTACCTAATGAATATACAGTGGTGGAGATTCACCGCAGTGAAGATATGGCACAAGCCATTACAACCATGATTGTGAGAGGTGCGCCGGCGATAGGAGTGGCTGCGGCCTATGGAATGTATTTAGGTGCAAGGGAAATTGAAACAAGCGATATCCAAGAGTTTTTGACTAAATTGGAAACAGTCGCTAATTTGTTGCGTTCTACCCGTCCCACTGCGGTAAATTTGTTTTGGGCCATTGGCAGAATGATGAAAACGGCTTATGAAACCGTGGGAACAGTCGCAGAAATTCAACAAACTCTTTTAGAAACTGCCCAAAAGATCAATGCCGAAGATCTACAAACCTGTCAAGCTATAGGTGATCATGGTTTGGCAGCATTACCGCAAACCCCAGACCAACTAATTATACTCACTCATTGCAACGCTGGGGCATTAGCCACTGCCGGTTATGGGACAGCATTAGGTGTAGTCCGTTCTGCGTGGAAAGAAGGGCGTTTAGCCAGGGTATTTGCTGACGAAACCCGTCCCCGATTACAAGGTGCAAAACTCACCGCGTGGGAATGTGTCCAAGAAGGCATTCCAGTGACAGTAATTACCGATAATATGGCTGCCCACTGCATGAAACAAGGTTTAATTGATGCTGTAGTTGTGGGTGCTGATAGAATTGCTGCTAATGGTGACACTGCCAATAAAATCGGAACTTATAGTTTAGCTATTGTCGCCAAAGCTCATAATATTCCTTTCTTTGTCGCTGCACCTTTATCTACAGTAGATTTTGAATTAATTGATGGTAGTCAAATTCCCATTGAAGAACGTCACCCAAGGGAAATATATCAAATAGGTGAAACTGTTCTCACACCTCCAGGAGTGGAATTTTATAACCCGGCTTTTGATGTCACACCTGCTGATTTAATTACCGCCATTATTACGGAAAATGGGGCTTTTCTGCCAGGTGATTTATTAAAGGGTGAACTACCCAAACTGACCTGACGGTACAGTGTGGGCTTCCTGTCCAACAAATGCGTCGGGTTGCGCTGTCGCTTAACCCGACCTACAAAAAATGGACAAGATATTGTAAAATATACCAAAAAACCTCACGCCCAAACACAAAAACACTCTTTGCGCCAGCGTGAGACATTATCTTATTACAACCACCGAGCCGCATCCTTAGCGTGGTAAGTCAAAATTAAATCAGCACCAGCCCGTTTAAAACCAGTCAAGGTTTCCATAACAACGCGCTGCTCATCAATCCAACCATTTAAAGCCGCAGCCTTCACCATCGCATACTCACCAGAGACATTGTAAGCCGCCACAGGTAAATTAGTAGCTTCCTTGACGCGCCAAATAATATCCATATATGCCAAAGCTGGTTTTACCATGAGCATATCAGCACCTTCAGCAATATCCAACTCAATTTCTTTTAGCGCTTCCCTAGCGTTACCCGGGTCCATTTGGTAAGTGCGTCTATCCCCGAATTGTGGTGTTGAGTCCGCCGCATCTCTAAATGGCCCATAATAAGCCGAAGCATATTTAGCAGCATAGGACATAATGGGAATATCTTCAAATCCCGCCTCATCCAAACCTGCGCGAATAGCTTGCACAAAACCATCCATCATCCCCGAAGGTGCGATAATATCTGCACCAGCTTGAGCTTGAGAAACTGCGGTTTTCTTTAATAATTCCAAAGTTGGATCATTTAAAACCCTTCCAGTTAAATCACCAACTTGTAAATAACCACAATGACCATGACTTGTATATTCACATAAACAAGTATCAGCCATAACAATTAAATCAGGAACAGCATTTTTAACGGCGGTTACTGCTTTTTGGACAATGCCACAATCATGCCACGCCCCGGTAGCATCTATATCTTTATCTGCCGGAATTCCAAATAAGATAATTGCCGGAATTCCTAAATCATAAACTTCCTTAGCTTCTTCAACAATCTTATCTACTGAAAGTTGATAGACACCGGGCATAGATTTGACTTCCTTGGCAATACCTTCTCCTGGTACTGCAAACAATGGATAAATCAAATCGTTAGTAGTTAAAACGGTTTCACGTACCATCCGACGCAATTGGGTATGGCTACGCAGACGACGAGGGCGATGTATAGGAAACATAAATTTTGTGCAGACAAAATAATACAATGGACACAGAATAAAGCGTCACAAAAGCAAGTTTTTAACTTGCTCTATTCAGACAAACTACAAGCAGTGCGTAACTGTCTTTTGCCCTACTGTTGATGAAGCTGTGGGGCAATTTTATATTTTACAACTTGATAGACATTTGCTTATAACAAATTTGCAAAAAACAATCTTAAAAAATCATGGAGTTAATTTTGGTAAGTTGTTTAATCAAAAGTCTATGATTAATTAACCTACCATATCTTTCCTGATATGAGCTAAAAAACTCGAAAAATAAACGGATAACGGCAAGGTTGATTAGGATCACTAAAAACGCCAATTAGCGCCCAAATTGTCAATCCCCAGTGGAGGATATAACCTAAACCTGCGAGTGGAAACAAGATGAATAATGGTAAAATCAACCAACCAAACAGAAAAAACAATGCTCCCAGAATTGCTCCATATAACCAAACGTTAAAATGGAAATTGATAGATTCTTTGGCATTCTCTTTGACAACAGGATCATCTGATACAAATAGTATGGCTATGGGTAAGCCAACGGAGACAATTGTGGTACTAAAAAAAATTGCCCCATGACACAATGCTGATAATAATTTACGTTTATCGCTGTCGTACATTGTCTACTCCTATGCAATTTTAGTTAATTATTATATCAAACATGGGTGCTGCAAACATCGCACACTCCCTCAACTGTCACTTCATACCGTTCCACTTTTAACCCCTGTCGCAATTGACTGACATCAATATCGGGGAAAGTATTCCAGTTGATATCTTCAATTGCACCACAGCAGTTACAGCGAAAATGATGGTGGGGGGCAACGTTAGCATCATAACGGGAGACACCTTCCTCTAATAGCACTTCTCGCACCAAACCCACCTCTCGCAGTGCCTGAAGCGCCGCATATACGGTTGCTTGAGAAGAAGTGGGTGCTTCATGATTCAAGTCTCTCATAATTTGATCAACCGTCGGATGATCTCGTCTGGCTAAGAGGTTGGCATAAACGCCAAATCGCTGGGGTGTGACTCGCAACCCTCTAGTTTTCAAGGTTTTGACAATATCATTAGCTTTTTGCTGCATAGGATTTACTTAGCTATATAAAAATATAATCTCTTATTATAACGTTCATTTTTAAGAACTAATATTTTTTAATAAATACATTATAAAATAAGTATTTATGACTATTGACTAATTCCTAAATCAGAATTATTCTGATTTATGAGATAAGCTACTGATGCTCTAAGCAAAAGCAGCAACACGAGTTAAAATCTTCCATCTAAAAAAGAGGTATTTATGACTGCTATTACTCACGTTCCAAATGTAGTATTCAAGACTCGTGTGCGGGATGAATCTATCGGTGGACCAAATCCTTACACTTGGAAAGATGTCACCACACAAGAAATTTTTGCCGGTAAGAAAGTAGTATTATTTGCGCTTCCTGGTGCTTTCACTCCTACCTGTTCTTCTACTCATTTGCCTCGCTATGAAGAACTGTTTGAGGAATTCAAAGCGCAAGGTGTTGATCAAATCATTTGTTTGTCAGTTAATGACGCATTTGTAATGTTCCAATGGGGCAAACAACAAGGCGCTAAAAATGTTTTCTTGTTACCAGATGGTAGTGGAGAATTTAGCCGCAAAATGGGAATGTTAGTTGATAAATCTAACATCGGTTTTGGAATGCGTTCTTGGCGTTATGCAATGGTTGTTAATAACGGCGAAATTGAAAAAATGTTCATTGAACCAGGTTTTGAAGATAACTGTGGTAGTGATCCTTTTGAAGTATCTGATGCTGATACCGTTCTTGCTTACCTCAAAGGTGTAGAACGTCCTGCTGAAGTCGCACCTCGGTTAGCATTTGTTGGTTAATTACTAAAGCTAGAAAGAAACTTCCACCTTTTGATAGAGGTAGATAGTTTTTAATTCATCTAAGGCAAGGGAAGTTACTTTTATGAAACTTCCTTTGCTTTTTTTGTTTCCATAGACAAAATACCCTTGATTCTGTCTAATAAATTAGTTTCAAATCATTTATTTTGTCAGATACTATTCCAGAATATAAGAGCAGGATAAATTTATAGCCTGATTCCATATAAATGGAGTATTCAAGGAGGTGAATCAACAATGAGAATTACAATTTCTGAATTAGAACTTAGGCTTGCAGAACCGATTCTGGATCAACTAACACCTTGGGAAATGAAGACTCTTAAAGGTGGTTACGTGATGAGAAAAGACAGAAGAAATCCGCCAACAACCAATATAACCAATACAACTGATCTTTCAACAGTATTCAAAGAACTAGACAGTAGTATGGAAAGGTGGAAAATCAGCCTCAAAGATACAACAGATAGTCTAAGAAGCAAATTCGATTTTTAATATCTGCTGTGAAAAAATTCAATATTTTACTTATTTTCGTGTGTTTTCAGATTTATTAACCTGAAGATACACGATTTTTTATGGAGGTTAATTCCATAGTTTGCAGTTTTTATAAAAGACAGAATTCAGATATTTGTGTCTTTTTTACTAGGTTCAAAGCCTTGATTTTTCTATTTTTTATGAATAAAAATAGGAGTAACGGTTAAGGAAACACCAACTTAACCGACTCACAAATTCTAACTTACAAAAACAAATCTTCTTGGAGGAAATTATGGCAACTATTACCCTTTCTCAACTAAATACAACTGGTTCTGAATTATTTGCAGATTCTGAAAGCTATCTTAATGAATTGAATGATGCAGCTTCCGTATCAATCAATGGTGGTGGTGGCGATTTCAGCGGTTTTAGTGCTTATGGTGACTTTGGTGTTAAATATCTAGAATTCTTAGTTGATGGCTATGCGATTGCTAGTATTAAGCATATCGCTAAATCCTTCAGCAATGATTCTCACTACGGACACTAATTACTTGGCTTTGTAGTCAACTACAAAGCCGATATAACTATCCAGGAGTAAAAGTAAAAACTAATCTATGTTACTTACATGAGATTGATTACTAATAATCCTGGATAGTTAATAAAATTGCATCCACAAAAATCGAATCTTTCTAGAGGTAAGAAATGGCAAACATTAGGATTTCTAATCTAGAGAATACTGATGAAAAAAAGTTTATTATTAATTTAAGTAATTTAGACGCAGTATCTGTATTTGGAGGTGAATATAATAATGCTAGTCAAATACTTAATTATGGCGTTAAGGCTCTAGAATTTGTCTTAGTAATTTATGCTATAGATGCCATTTCACTATTAACGAAGACATTTAGAAAATAAATAATTTCCAACCTATCAAGTTAATGATTTTACTAAAACTGAAATTAACTGAGCAATAGCAATTTCACACACATATATTATTATCATTTGAAATCATGCCATTCTTAATAAGTTTTGCAAATGTTTTCAATTACCTTGTTGAAAACAAAATTTGTCAGCCACAAGAGGAGTCCCTAAGTAAAATCGAATTAAAATCTGCTAAAAACTTTAACCTATTAATCACTTTATCAGATGGTCGTCAACTATTAGTAAAACAAGAGCGTTATGATCAAAATGGTAAAACTTTAGGTGAATTTATAGATGAGTGGAGAGTTCATGATTTTTGGCAAAAATTCCCAGAAATAACTCATTTACGAGCATCTTTGTCAGAAGCAATTCATTTTGATTTAGAAAACTCTATCATTGTTTTTAACTATCTAAATCAATATCAAGACTTAGCTGAATTTTACGCCAAAGATCAGGAATTTCCCGAGGAAATTGCTCAGGTAGTTGGCACAACTATTGCAGCTATTCATCGCATGACAATAGACAATAATAACTATCAAAAGTTCTTTGAAAATTCTTTAAAATCTCAAAATATTAACAAAGGATTAGATAGAATTACACCAGAAATATTTGGTCAACTTCCGGCTGATGGTTTAAAGTTTTTTACTCTCTATCAACGTTACGATAATTTAGGAAAAGCAATTACACAATTAAATCAGGCTTTTACTCCTGCTTGTCTCACCCATAATGATCTCAAACTTAATAATATTCTTGTATCTTTGAACTGGGAAACAGACATAGAAGATAAATTACCTGAAAATAAAAATATCATCCGACTAATTGATTGGGAAAAAGGTAATTGGGGAGATCCTGCTAATGATTTAGGCACAATAATTGCTAGTTATCTGCAAGTTTGGTTATATAGCATAGTCTCTAGTAAAACCATACCAATTGAGGAATGTTTGCGTTTAGCTGCGATTCCCTTATCAATGATTCAACCTTCTTTATCAACATTAGTTACTGCTTATTTAACTACTTTTCCAGAAATTTTAGAATTGCGTCCAGATTTCTTACAATTAGTGATGCAGTTTAGCGGTTTAGCTTTAATTAGAGCTATTCAAGCTAGACTTCAACATGAAAAAACCTTTGATAATTCAGGTATTTGTATGCTCCAAGTTGCTAAAAGTTTATTATGTCGTCCCCAAGCATCTATTTCCACAATTTTGGGGATGGAATTTTCAACAATAACTTCTAAAAATTTATCTCTTGTTTAGAAAAGGAAGGCTTATATGCAAGTATTAGATTCTGTCTATAGTCAACTTTTTCAACTTCCAAAAGAATTACAAATAGCACTGCAAAATATTGTTGATCATCTGGAAATTAAATCATTTTATTCTATTAAGCATCCAGATTACAAATTATTAGAATTGCCAGAATCAGTAATCGCTCGGTTTAAAAATCTATCCTTAGATATTCAAGAGAAGCATTTGCGTATTCACTTACGTAATTTTCTCTATAGTGCTTATTACAATGGTTCTTGGCATGATTCTCTTGGTGATGACAATCAAATAAATAACCTCAGTAATAATAGCTTATTTGGCATGGATTTGGCGTTTTATGAAAGACTCCATACGAGTAATACAGGTGGAGGTTATTGGAGTAAAAATTGGTTAGTAGTTAATGAAGAAGAAGATGGTTGTTTAGCAGTCCAAAAAAATGGGTTGACTTTGCATATTGAGCGGGATTTATATTTATCAGAAATTGATAAATCAGCTAATGTTGGTGATTTGGTGGCAATTAAAATGCCTAAAAATCTAGTCCAGAATGGATTTTATATGGCAGTATCTAATCTAGGCACTCAAGATAATCAAGATATTGTTAGAATCTACTTTAATGTATCACCTGATGGGGCGGTATCAGTGATGGAGAATGTGACTACAGAACTCAATAATATGCAAGTTTCTTTCTCATTTAAAGCTCTATATAATCCTGATGAATATAGACGTTATGATTCGGCAGTTCTTTACTTTAATAAACATCAATATAAAACAATTTATCCTATGTTACAACAGGTATATTCAGAAAATCAAGATAGTTTTTTTCCACAAGTACCGTTGTTTACTAAGCAACTAGCACCAGGATTAGGTTGTGCTGAAGAACCAACCAATAAGTTGGCAGAAAAAGAAAGTTTTGGGACTAATCGTTGTCAAATGATTGCTAATGGTTTAATTGCTGCTTGGCAAGCGGGTAATAATCATCCTGAAAGTCGAATGACAGCTATTTTGGAACAATTTACTTTACACAAAATCAAATTACGATATCCTTATCTTAATGGCTATTCAGATGATATTTATACGACTTTAGATTGATAATATCAATATCCCCGAATTCTCTAAGAATTCGGGGATCTCAAGTATTTTTTAGACAGTAATTATTAGCTTTTTGGCTACTGTTAATTAAGATCTTCGAGTTTGGTAATCTCCGATGTCTAAGATCATGATAAAATCGATTTGTGCAACTAACGCAGATTGTAAATTTATCAAGGTTAACTTTACTGTATGAAAAATAACCATGTTTTTCTAACTTTAGCCCTATTGGCTTGTTTTGCCGCTCCCCAAAAAGTTCTAGCAGATGAGATGTGGAAAACGAAGGAATATAATGTGATCTATCAAACAGATCGTAACAAAACTGCTATCTGGAGTTATGGCCGCAATAGACTTATATTTATTGATGGTTTAGCAGGAGTCACCACCAACCGGGGTTCATACAGCGGCTATTGGGCACAAGATCGTGATCGTTCATCGGTACGTTGCGATACCTATAGAGAAGGTGCTAATGGTAAACCTACTTATTATTGGGGCAGATTTGAAATTACCTTCATTGATCCAGATTTCCCTTCTCGCTGGCAAGCTAATCTTAGTCTTTGTGATCGCCTTCCTACAATGACTTTAAATGGTAAACCGATTACATCCGATCAATAAGACTCAAATAAATTCTGTAGAGACGTTGCATAAAACGTCTTGACAACTAAAAATAAACTCCATATCAATGAATAGCATAATTATCTCCTGTTTTAACTAGCTTCACTAAATATTTCTATGGGAGAAGGAGGAGAATTTATTTCATCTCCTAATGTGGCAACAATTTCTAATTTATTAATTTGCTCTTTTAACCAATTGGTAAATAAATCTCCGAGAATTGCTACGCGCATTTGTTCATTCAATTCGGGGGCAATAATTTCTTCAACTATAATGATATGGACTCCTTTAGGTGTAATGACTGGTTTAATAATTTCTGGGGGATTAGCTGCAAAAACTGCGGCAGCAATTTCTGGTCGAAAATCACTACGTTTGCGGATACCTTGATATCCTCCAGCGCGACGAATTTCGGGATTTTCGATATATTGACGAGCTACTTCTTGAAAACTAATTTCTCCTTCTTGAAGAGCATAAAATATTTCTAAAGCTAGATCTTCATCATCTAATATGACTTCATAGGTAACTGCTCCGCTGTAATCAAGTTGGTGAGCATAAAAGAATGGTTCAACTTTTTCAGCGAATAAATGATGGGCTAATTTTGCTGATAGGAGATTGAGATTTGCTACTTCTTCAAAGTTATCTAAGGAAAGATAATGTTTTTGTAACCATTGCCATGTGTCCTCTGCTTTAAGTAGATTATTAACTAATCGTAAACTGTCTGCGGATTGTTGTAATTCTGCTATTTCGATGGTAATATTTTCTTTTTTAGCAGTTTGTGTAATAATGGTTCTGGTAGCGATCGCTTCTAACAAACTAGGGATTTGACAAGATATTTTGAGGTGATAAATAATATCTTCTTTGGATATTTTTACAATATTGGACATAATTTAATCTCCTGAATTTACTGAATTTATTAAAAATTCTTTTTTCTTGCTTAAATAAGTTATTAGCGTATCTATCATATTTACCTAATATGTTATTTTTTTATCTCTATCTAATGATACTTTTAATATTTTTGATAATTTATAGCCACAAAACAAGATCCCCGACTTCTTTAAGAAGTCGGGGATCTAAATTAAGGGGATCTAAATTTTTAACCGAGAGAAACAGTTAAACTTCCAGGTTTAGCTAAATCACCAGTTAACACCACACCCCGATTATTGGTGTGTAAATGACGGAGAATTTTGTAAATTGCTTCCACTTCCTCAGTAGCGCCGGACATATCTGCAAGTTCAGAAATAGAAAGTGCTTTTTTCTGGGTTTGCAACACTTCTAAAACTCGTTTTTGTAAATCGAGAATCACAGCGGCAGCTTTTTTACCAGCTTCCACACCTGGTTGATGATAAGCATTGACATTTACTAAACTGGCATATAAACCTACAGCCCGTTCATACAATGCAATTAATGCGCCAACTGTGCGAGCATTAACTTGAGGAATGCTGACTGTAATCGAATCGCGGTGATTCTCATACAATGCTTGACGAGTTCCTAACAAGAAACCACAAAGATAATCACCGGAAGTGACTCCAGGATCAACTTCTGTGGATTTTCCTTGACGATCTTCTAAAACTTCAATTAAGGTAGCAAAGAAATTGGGGACACCTTCGCGCAACTGTTGCACATAGGCGTGTTGGTCGGTAGAACCTTTGTTACCATAAACTGCAATCCCTTGAAATACAGTGTTCCCATCTAAATCTTTTTCTTTACCCAAAGATTCCATGATCAGTTGTTGCAAATAGCGACTAAATAGCAACAGGCTGTCTTTGTAAGGGAGGACTACCATATCTTTTTCACCTTTGCCATTTCCTGAGAAATACCAAGCAAGGGCTAATAAAGCGGCTGGGTTGTTTTTGAGATTGGGGACGCGGGTGGCATCATCCATTTCTTTTGCACCATCCAGCATGGCACGGATATCAATGCCCTGTAATGCCGCAGGTACTAGCCCTACAGCGGACATTTCTGAGGTACGTCCACCTACCCAATCGTACATGGAAAACCGGGCTAACCAATTTTCAGCTTTGGCGACTTGATCCAGGTTGCTATCTTGTCCGGTAATAGCGACTGCATATTTAGCAAAGTCTAATTTTTTGGCTGTGTAGGCTTGTTTAACCTCAATCATGCCGTTGCGAGGTTCGGGTGTGCCTCCAGATTTGGAAATGACTAATACCAAGGTTGTGGCTAGTTTATCGCCAAGTTGGGCAAGAACCCGATCAATTCCGGTGGGGTCGGAATTGTCTATAAAGTGAATTTGTAGGGGTGGTACGTCGGGGGATAGGGCTTGGGTGACAAATTGGGGACCCAAGGCTGAACCACCAATACCAATGGAAATGATATCTGTAAAGCGGCATTCCTTGGGGGGATGAATTGCCCCGGTGTGTACCTGGTCAGCAAATGCTTCGATTTGTTCTAAGGTTTGAACTATTTCTTGGGTGAGTTCGGGGGTGGGGGCTAAATCTGGATTCCGCAACCAGTAATGTCCTACCATGCGGTTTTCGTCGGGATTGGCGATCGCCCCTTTTTCTAATTCCACCATATCCGCAAACGCTTTGTCAAACTTAGGTTGCAATGATGCCACAAACCCATCATCAAACCTCATTCGACTAATATCTAGATATAGTCCTAATCCTGGATGGAAATACAACCAGTCCTGGTATCGTTGCCAAAGTACCCTAGAATCCATAGGGAAATCTCAAATAAAGTGTTGGTCAAACACAAGTTTAATGTATGCTTTTGGCGATCCCTGCTTTGTCTTATACAGTTTTTAATAGAATAACGGATATAGAGGGGTTTCAGTTTACATTGCGTTACATTAACGGCTGATAACTGACAACTCAAACATGACCAATGACAACTAGCTAAACTATGATCGAATACCTGATTTTTCTCGCTATTTCTACCGCCACCTTCGCCCTGTTCGGACTAGGACTCAATCTCCAATGGGGTTTTACTGGTTTAATTAACTTTGGTCATATTGCTTTCATGACTTTGGGTGCGTATACGACGGTTTTATTAAGTCTCAAGGGCGTACCGTTACTGCTATCGGCGGGAATCGGAGCAGTTGTTGCCGCAATGCTTGGTTTAGTAATTGGCTTTGCAACTTTGCGGTTACGCGAAGATTATCTTTCAATTGTCACCATTGGTACAGGTGAATTAATTCGATTAATAGTCAATAACCAGGATTTACCTGTAGGTAATACGTGGATATCGGGATCTTTCGGTGTGCAAAGTTATGTTATCCCTTTATCAACAACTCCCAATTTATTTTTCCGTTTGGTAATGATTGGAGTATTAACTTTATTAGCAGGAATCACATTATTTTCCCTATGGCGTTGGGTACGGACTGCTCAAATTTCTGCAAGTAATAGTATAGTTAGAAATAGTAGTCTTAAACAAGAATTTACCTCTCGGTTAATAGTCGGAATTGCTTTAGGGTTATTAGCTGTTGCAATTTATATTTCTGGTGTGATTGGACTCTATAATTATAATCCCAAAGCCGGGTTAATGTTGCTCATATTGTTGATTTTAGCTTTTGTCTTTTGGCGGTTAGAAATTTTAGTGCGATCGCCTTGGGGAAGAGTGCTAAAATCTATTCGTGAAGATGAAGAAATTCCCAAAGCCTTAGGAAAAAACGTCTTTTCCTATAAACTACAATCATTAATGTTAGGTGGGGCAATTGCGGGGATTGCTGGAGCATTTTTTGCTTGGCAACTAGGCGCAATTTACCCCGATAACTTCCAACCCCAACTTACCTTTGATGCCTGGATTATGGTAATTTTAGGTGGTTCTGGCAACAATCTGGGAACTATTTTAGGTGCAGTCATTTTCTTTACCTATGATGCCCTCACTAGGGAATTTTTACCCAAAATTGTTCCCCTAGATGTAGAACGAATTGGTGCGTTTCGGATCATGTTTATTGGCTTACTTTTAATGGTATTGATGATTTGGCGACCTCAAGGTATTTTAGGGAAAAAGGAGGAACTGACTCTTGGTAAATAATTAGAAATTTGTGATGTTAAAATAGTTGATACAAGCCGTTTATGGGAGGAATAGCCATGATAGTTGCAACTGCTAACAAGATGACTTTTGAGGAATTTCTTAATTATGACGATGGGACAGATAATTTATATGAATTTGAGAACGGAGAATTAATTCCTATGCCTTTAGAAAGTGAGCTAAATCGGCGCATAGCAATGTTTTTAGTTGCCTATTTTCTGCAATTGGGTATTCCCTATTACCGCTTGAGTATGAAAACAGAAATTGCTGTGAATAGTCGGCAGGTGGGGGTGCGTGTTCCTGATTTGACGGTGTTTTCTGAAGAATTAGCTCAAGTGATGCAGGGGGCTACACGCTCGCTGATTTTAATGGATATGCCGCTGCCTTTGTTGGTGGTTGAGGTAGTGAGTCCAAATCAGGAAAATCGTGATTATCGTTATAAGCGTTCTGAGTATGCGGCGCGGGGAATTACTGAGTATTGGATTGTTGATCCAATTGGGCAAAAAGTGACGGTTTTAGAATGGGTGGAGGGTTTTTATGAGGAGCAGGTTTATAGGGAAGATGATATAATTTGTTCGCCTCTATTTAGTGATGTAAAGTTAACTGTGGCTGAGGTTTTACAGGGATGAAATTTGATGAACTCCGACAATTTTTATTTCATAACAATCATTAAAAACCAACAAAAAACCTAAAAATGAAGTTGAGAAGAAAATTATAATGGTAAATAATATCGCATCACCCCAACTACCTCTTTTAGCTGCAACTGGACTTTGTAAAAATTTTGGCGGAATTAAAGCAGTTCAGGAAGCGAATATCGAAGTTATCAAAGGTAGCATTACTGGGTTAATTGGTCCAAATGGGGCTGGGAAAACTACTTTATTTAATTTACTCTCTAATTTTATTCGTCCCGATAAGGGTAGAGTGATTTTTGATGGTGAACCCATTCATCAATTACAACCATACCAAATTGCCCAACAGGGATTAGTGAGAACCTTTCAAGTTGCCCGGGTTTTGTCGAAGTTATCAGTATTAGAAAATATGCTTTTGGGAGCGCAAAAACAAACTGGTGAGAATTTTTGGCAAGTGCAATTTCAACCCCACATTATTGCTAAGGAAGAAAAGCAATTAAAAGAACGAGCAATGTTTTTGTTAGAATCTGTAGGCTTAGAAAAAAAAGCCGCTGATTATGCCGGTGGTTTATCTGGGGGACAGCGGAAACTTTTAGAAATCGGTCGGGCATTGATGACTAATCCTAAGTTAATATTGCTAGATGAACCTGCTGCTGGCGTAAATCCCAGATTAATTGATGACATATGCGATCGCATTTTAGCGTGGAATCGTCACGACGGCATGACATTTTTGATTATTGAACATAACATGGACGTAATTATGTCCTTATGTGATCGAGTTTGGGTATTAGCTGAAGGACAAAATCTAGCCGTTGGTAGCCCTACAGAAATCCAAAATAATACCAAAGTTTTAGAAGCATATTTAGGACAATGATATTATATTAGATATGCCCAAAAAAATTAGAGAACTGAAAAATTTATTACTGCAATCAGGTTTTACTTGTCGGACTGGAAAAGGTAGTCACACTAACTGGTATCATCCTTTATTATCTGGACGAGTTACTATATCAGGTAAAGACGGAAAAGATGCGAAAGAATACCAAGAGAAAGATGTTAGTAACGCCATCAAAAGAATAGAAGAAATAAAAAAAGCTCAAGAGGAAGCACAAAATGAATAATCATTACACAATCATTATTCAATGGTCAGAAGAAGATAAATGCTTTGTGGTAAGTCTTCCTGAATGGGGAGAATTTTGTCATACTCATGGAGATACTTATGAAGAGGCTTTGAAAAATGCCCAAGAAGTTTTAGAAATGCTGATTTCATCTTATTTAGAAGACGGACAACCAATACCCGAACCGCAAATTATCGGCAAGTCATTAACAGCAGCTTAATTAGATACCCGACTTCTTAAAGAAGTCGGGTATCTGGAAATTCAAAATCCAGAATCCTATGAATCGTAACCTACAAGAAACTCATTTAAACCGCGCCCGTGCTAGTCTTAGACAAGCATTATCTTGGTATGGATATCTCCGTAAATCGGGACAAATGGCAGCAAATCCAGAATTAGCAAGTTTGCTAAAACCAGAAATAGAAACCTTAAATGCCACACTCAATAAATTAGATGCAAATGTCATCAGAATTGCGGCTTTTGGTTTAGTCAGTCGGGGAAAATCAGCAGTATTAAATTCTTTATTGGGAGAAAAAATTCTGCAAACCGGACCCCTAAATGGTGTCACTCAATGGCCGCGTTCTGTACCTTGGAAACCAGGAGATAAGGTATTAGTCGAATTAATTGATACTCCCGGTTTAGATGAAATTGAAGGCGATTCACGGGCGCAAATGGCAAGAGATGTAGCGCGTCAAGCTGATTTAATCTTGTTTGTGGTTTCTGGGGATA
Source organism: Dolichospermum sp. UHCC 0315A (assembly GCF_008121535.1). Lineage (GTDB taxonomy): Bacteria > Cyanobacteriota > Cyanobacteriia > Cyanobacteriales > Nostocaceae > Dolichospermum > Dolichospermum lemmermannii. Next base: position 2,740,088 of record NZ_CP043056.1, on the reverse strand, counting down.
TTACGAGAACTGAATATCAAGGATTATTAGAATTACGTCAAGCCCAAAAACCTTTAATTTTGGTATTTAATAAAATTGATTTATATCCCGATACAGATAAAAATGCAATTTATAAAAATCTGCAACAATTAGGGGCAGGAAATATCCAAAATCAGCCATTATTACCTGATGAAATTGTGATGATAGCGGCTGAACCTGCACCAATGGAAGTGAGAGTAGAATATGCAGATGGAAGCATCACTTCTGAATGGGAAACACCACCACCGCAAGTAGATGAATTAAAGCAAACAATCTTAAATATATTAAATCGAGAAGGACGATCTCTTTTAGCTTTAAATGCACTTATTCAAGCTAGAGAATCCGAAGAAAATATCGCTCAAAAAACCGTTCATATCCGCGAAAAAGAAGCAGAAGATATAATTTGGAGGTTTAGCCAATATAAAGCCCTAGCCATTGGCTTAAATCCTATTGCTTTCTTAGATATAATAGGTGGTTTAATTACCGATTTAGCTTTAATTCGGGCATTAGCTAAATTGTATGGTTTACCCATGACTGGCTATGAAGCTAGTGAATTATTAAAAACAATTTTATTTAGTTCTGGTGGTTTATTATTAAGTGAAATTGGCAGCAGTTTTATATTAGGCTTAGGTAAAAGTGCCGCAGCTATAGGCAGTGGTGATAATCCCTTTAATATTACTACTTTTTTCGGGAGTGCGATAGCGCAAGCGCTGACTTGTCAGTTCGCCCAAGGTGGAATTGCCGGTTATGGTGCTTATACAGTCGGTAAAGCCGCCCAGTTATATCTAGAAAAAGGCTGTACTTGGGGACAATTGGGCGCTAACACCGTCATTCAGGAAATTTTGTCACAAGTTGATAAAAATACTATTTTGTATCGCTTACAGCAAGAATTAGGCGGTACTTTTGGTGAGTTTTGAGAGATTGAATCTAAGAGGGTGTTTGAAAAGTTTTGAATGTATAAATTGACCCCTCTCCAAACCTCTACCCGACGCGGGGAGAGGCTTTGAAAACCCCATTCCCTGGTAGGGAAGGGGGGCAGGGGGGTTAGGTTTTTGGAGATTATGGGTTTCATCTGATACTTTTCAAACAACCTCTAAGTAACCATCACAAACTTTATGATTTGGGATTTTTACCTCTTTCCCATGCTTTTATTGCTGGAGGTTTATGTGAGGGTTCACAAGGCTTTTGTAAAATTTCAATAATGGTAGCAATAACTTGATTTATTTTTTCATCCCTTAATTTTCCGATATTCCTAATAACATTACTTTTGTCAACTGTTGCAATGATGTTAGGACGAATATAACAGGGACTTAAATTAAGTTTACCAAACATAAAATCCTGGTCTTCTAACTTAATTTCATATTCTCTACCTGGTTTACTGGTAATAGGACAGAGAATAATATTATTACTATCTGATTCTGCTATAATCAAGGCAGGTCTTCTTTTAGTAGCAGATGCGTCAGAAAATGGAAAAGGTACAGAGATAACGTGGGAGCATCCCAATAATGTAATAAGTATAAATACTCAAGCAATAGCCTGATTGAGATAAGCACAACGCAAGTTCAAAATCTGGGAAACATTTTCTGCCTTCCATTGCGCTCCTGTTATTTTTATCCTGGCTCCAATCTGCTTAATCTTCGACTCCACACTCCCTGAACCAATGCAAATTCCTAAATCTTGATACAAACCGTAGTCTGGTATTCTCTGGCGATGCTTTTGGACATAATTCTGGAAATTCACCACGGCCTTGTTTTGAGACCCTTTAAACTCCGCTAAGGCCATTTCTATGTCCCCATCCCATAAATAACTTTCGACTCTTCTGATGCGCTTGTTTGACCCCCCGACTTTATTTAAATTTTCGACCAAATGATACCAATCAAGGACTTCTCTTCGCTGAAAACTATCCCCTATCTGCGTTATCAAATTCCAGATCCCATCATGACCATCCCCTACGCAGGTAATGACCTTGCCTAACGGTTGGGAATTTGTCCAAGATAATAACTGGTCATTTTCTCGAAAAAATGCAGCACATATCTGTCCATGCAAGCTGACTGCTTTGTAATTTTGCCAGATACTTTCTTGCCCTAACGGTGTTCTCAACCTGACATTTCCTCCGTCTACACTCAATGCCTCTATGATTCCTTTTCCTTGTGGAGCAGAAAATTCATATCTTTGTACCAACCTATGTTGACTACTCCCTGAGACTTCCATCCCTGTGGTCATCTTTATATCTTCTTCAGCGTGTTCAAAAGATTCATTAGCTACTAATCTTAAACAGCACTTCTCCAGATATGGACTTAACCGATTATTTTTCTCTAATCCCAGTTCTCCGGCTTGTTTAGAGGTGATTTTTACCTTTCCGATAATACTATTTACAACCCTGGTTCTTCCCACAGTTGTTCCCGTTGCTGTTTCAAAAAAAAACTGGCTACCACTGGACTGACGTTGTTTAGCATATGCTCTCGCACAATCAATTCTATGCTTTCAAAGTCTTTTAGATTTTCAATAGCTGTATTATTGATGAGAATTTCTGAAATGCCTTTGATATGTTCATTCAGTTTCTGCGTTTCTTCAGGGGTCATTTTTTTTCTCTTCATCACTTTTTGGCTATTTTGCCTTTTATTCTTTCTGAAGTCTCTAAGCATTTATACTTACTGCATAATTGGGATGCTCCCGATAACGTCACCTTTAGCAAATTTTTCCATAAGCATAAATTCTATAAATCCTTCCAAGCTTCGTCTTCTTCTGGTTCAAGCCAAACTTTATTGAGTGATGATTCACTTAACTCAAGAAAATCTTTTACTAAAATTTCCAAATCATCTACATTACTAACTTGCAAATTTTGAATCTTTTCAAGTGGTAGATTAGTTAGTTTAGCTACTAGAGATAAATCAATACCTTCTTGTAGCATATTGAGTGCAACTTGAGTTAAACCTTCTTGTAACCCTTGTTCCCAGGCTTCACGTAAAGATTGAGATTGAAGTGCTAATTCACGCATAATTATAAGTTACAGATACTCTGTTTAAATTATAACTAAAATATTTGGATTATTTAATAATTTAGCATTGCTAAAACTCCATTAGTGAATAATTAAGTCATGATTATATCATCATAGAATCAAAAAGTATATAAATTAACTAAAAATAATTATTTGAATTGTTACTCTGAAAAAGAGTTTACCAACTATGAGTAATTCTCTTCATTAGCAATCCTTAAAATTCCTAATTAACCTTTATCTCCCTCAAAAAAGGTAACATGATCATGGTCTCCCTAAACGAAGTTATCAATGGTAAAAAACCCATTGAAGCAGCAATTCTTGAAGCCATTACAGAAGCGCGGACAACCTGTACAGAAAATGGTAATAATTCCGCTAATTGTGCAGTAGCTTGGGATATTGTCGAAGAATTGCAAGCAGAAAAAGCCCATCAAAAACAAGCAAAACACCGCAAAACAGCCTTAGAAGAATACTGTGAAATGTATCCAGATGCTTTGGAGTGTTTGATTTACGATCTTTGATTTAGATCAGCAGCAATTCTCATTTTAAAGAAATAAGATGAACTTCTCTTATTTAAAGATAGGACTCCTATTTAATTTTTGATAGCTTGCGTGGCGTAGCCATACAAAACTCGGTACACCTTCATATTCTCAAATCCTCTTGCCTTCCTACGCAGGAAAATATGGCTAACGCCACGCTATCCTATCAGGAATCAAACCGGAGTCCTATATTAATGATACTATTTTAGTTTGTTACCACAGTCATTTTCACCAACAAGGAGTAACGAGTGCAACTGCAAGTTCAGCTAATTCGTGGTGAGGATAGCACTCTTGTAAATGCGTATTTAGTGGAACTGGCACAAAAGCACGTTGATGATTATCTATCGCTGTGGAAAAGCCGACTAAATTTATACGTACAAGCTGATAAATTTTGGGACTGGGAGTTTAAACTGAGATTTATTGCCAGCAGTTCAAACCGTGAAGGTTATGCCATTGAGTGCGAAGGTGAAACCCAAGGATTGATGCTGATGGAAACTCAGATGCACGGATCACGCATCACAGAGGGTAAACGCTCAGTATATCTTGATGGAATTGCTACAGCACCTTGGAATCGCCAGGATGTCCAACGCCCACCACGATACAAAGGTGTTGGGAGTGTATTTTTGGTATTTGCCCGAACCCGCAGTTTCGAGCTAGGTTATGAAGGTAGGGTAGGCTTGCATTCTTTACCAGGAACGGAAAAATTCTATGATAATCAAGGAATGCTAGATTTAGGGCAAGATGAAGATTACGATGATCTGGTTTATTTTGAGTACGGTGTATGGCGTTCTTATAACAAAAGCAGTGAGGGTAAGTAATGAGTCAGCAAGAATCTAATTATATTCCGTTCACCTCTAACCAAGAATTAGCAAACCCGATGGATTTATTACTTAACAAAGAATGGTTGAGAAAAAGCATTCAAGCTGAGGAAGAAGTAGGAGGTAATATTGGTGCTGGTTTAGATTGGGGTTCTAGTTTTGATCAATTATTACTTAATCCTGAATTGTTTTATCGTTTAAAAACTTTGCGGATTTCTTTGAATCGAGAAGTGCGTTTGTTGCTTAAAGATTGGAATTTAGGAACTGCGACTTCTATAGCATCTGCTACCGCCAGAGAGAAGTTGCTGGAAAGATTCAGGCTACCTACATCTACTGTTAAAGAATATATTCAAGCTGTGTTGCAGAGGGATGAACTTTTTGGTGAGGAGTTTATTTCTAATCATCAGGTATTGCGGGAACTGCTTGGGGTAATGTTGACAGAAAACGATTGGGAAATGATTGCTTCAGTTGCGGCGGATTCGTTGAAACAGCAAATTATGAATCAGATTTTGGTTGAGATAATTTCGGTATAGTAGAGGTAAAATAATTGGAAGTGGCGCACTCCGTTATCACAAATCAAAAAATGAATTGACAAGTCAGCGATCGCCCTATCGCCCTTTATCTCAAAGCAATACAAGTTTAATTTTGCTCGTCTAATTAAGGTAAAAATATGCGATTAAATGGTTGCTTGCGATAGCGGCGATAAATATTAAAGTCTTTATCTAGAGTGGCAATAGCAGAAATGTTTAATCTTTCGGAAATGGCAATAAGCGATAAATCGGTAAAATCTGCGGGTAAATCTTGATAAATTGTGTTAAGTTCTTGGATTCTTTGATAGTCTGATGGCAGTAAATGTTCGCATAAGAAAACTCTTATTGATAAGGCAGATAAAAATTCGTTTTGCACTTTTGTATTTGGAGCAAGTAACCACATCACTTCTGTAACACAGGCAATTGTTGTGATGAGTTGACTGGTACAGGTGCTAAAAAAGTTAATAACTTGTTGGTGATACTTGTCTTTACGGTCATAGAAGGCAACAAGAATTCCAGTATCAATTAAAATCAGGGGATAATTATTCATGAGTTCTTGTTTGATGTCTTGCTTGAATTCTGTCAGTGATCGCTTTTTTGCGTACATCTCTATCTGACAAATCTCCTGATCCTTCTAGTAAAAATTTGGGATAACCACCCATTCGTTCTAAAACTGTTTTAGCTGAAGTTGGATAATTGTTAACAGGTGTTTCTAGGGATGAGATAAATTGCAAGACAAGTGGGATTTGTTGATCACTAAGGTTAGCGATCGCTTGTAAGAGTTCTTGGTGTGGATTAGTGGAGTACATAGTGATTAATTGGTGTTATGATGATTGCAATTTTAGCAAATGTATCGCTCTTTGGGAATTGGGGGGTAGGATAATCATACAATGATACTCAGGAAATTTAGTAGTTGTCATAAATGTGCAAATAGAATTATTAATAGTATAGTAAAATAAATACACTGAGATCAAGGATTAAACTCTAGGACAAAATAAAGCTATAATTTTCTCAAGAATAAAGAGGTAAAAACTATTTATGTCACAGCTTGAACAAATTGAAACTGCAATTCTCTCACTTCCATCTCATGATTTTGAGAAACTGAGACAATGGTTTTTAAACCTAGATTATGAACTTTGGGATGAGCAGATAGAACGTGATATTGCAGATGGTAAGTTGGAAGCATTAGCAGCAGAAGCGATAGCGAAGCGCTCCGTAGGAATCGCTGAGTTTCAAGCAGGACATAGCCGCGAAATCTGATGCACTATACAACACAATGATTCTGGAAATATTATAATGCCCTCCCTGAAAGTGTACAGCAAACGGCTGATCAATGCTATGAGTTGCTCAAGGCTGATAAATCTCATCCATCGTTACATTTTAAAAAGCTAGGTAACAAATATTGGTCAGTTTGAGCAGGTTTAAATTATCGTGCTTTGGGTGTTGAAGTCGAAAACGGCATTTCTTGGTTTTGGATTGGAACACACACAGAGTATGACAAACTGATTGGTAAGCTGTGATTTATTCACTTAAATACTCCTGTCTGCGTTCCTGGATAAGTTCATCTACCAAGTTTCTATCAGGTGATTTATCTTTTAATAAACCTCTTAATTTTTTAACTTGTTGTTTGAGGCTTACTAATTGGAGTTTTCCATTATCTTCCAGAGTTAAAATTAATCTATCTCCTGATTCTAAATGAAGTATTTCTTGGATTTATTGGGGTAAAGTTAAAAGCCTTGTTAGCTCTAGAACTTTGCGGAGAAGGTGACGATGATGACAAGATTAGAGGCGAAGTAAGTACCAACCCAAAACACCAACTAAAACCTTGATTACTCATCATTTTTTCCCAAACTCCTGCATGACTTGTTTAGTAATTTCTTGAATTGCTGCTAAAGTTGGGGGTATGATTTCGCTGTCCATTCCCAACCATAAAAGATATTCAATATTTCCCGCAGGTCCTGTTATTGGTGAATAAGTTAAACCCTGATATTTCCATCCTAACTCTAATGCCCCTTTCATCACATTAAAAATTGCATCTCCTTGGTCATCAGAATCGCGGACAACGCCTTTTTTGCCGATGCGAGACTTGCCAACCTCAAATTGTGGTTTTACCAGCAATACAGCCTCTCTGGGAGCTTGTGTTAATTGCCATACCGCCGGCAAAATTTTGGTTAAAGAAATAAACGAAACATCCACAACTATCAAATTAGGAAATATGGCATTTTCAGCATACAATTCCTCTGGTTGTAGTTGACGTAAATTCGTCCGTTCTTTTAAAATTACTCGTTGATCATTTCTGATTTTCCAATCAACTTGTCCATAACCAACATCTACACCATAAACTTGTTTTGCACCGGCTTGTAATAAACAATCAGTAAAGCCACCAGTAGAAATTCCCCCGTCTAAACAAATCCTGTCAGTTACAGAAATCTCAAAAAATTTTAAAGCCTTAGCCAGTTTTTCACCACCACGAGAAACAAAAGGAGGACGTTCTTTAACTTGAATTTCTGCGGTAATATCAACTTCAGTCCCGACTTTATCAACCATTTGTTGATTTACAGTCACTTCTCCAGCTTGAATTAGCCGTTGTGCTTGCTGACGGGAGGGACATAATCCCAAATCTACTAATAATGTATCTAATCGCTGTTTAACCAATTTCACTTTTTATAGCTGTTTATATTTGCTTTCCTATTCTAAATCCTAAATTATACGATTAATCTTAAATATTCAAAAAATATATCCCCGACTTTTCAAAGAAGTCGGGGATATTTGATTTTAATTTAATGTCATTAGTTAATATTGTGAATATGATGATCATTTATTTGTGAATTAACACCCTTATTCAGAAAACCCAAAGTAATTCGTTTCATAAACCAATACAAACCCCAAAGGATTATAAAAGTGAGAGTAATAATTATCAAGGGTTGTTTACCAAGAATTTCCTCTACACCTTTTGTGATTATGGCATCTGGTTGAGTAATAAAATCCCAACTGTTAAATCTCAAAAATCGTCCCCAATAAATACCCACAGCAGAAAGAGCATGAGTGATTAACTCAACAGGAAAAATCCATTGACTTTTACCCGTTCGATGTAAATAGTAACCCAAATTTATTAAAGATATAACATAAGCTTCAAATCCGCCAAAAATGACAACAAAATACACAGGTATCAACACTAATGTAATCATCCATATTGACTGAACTCGCCGGATATCATCTATCAAATGAATGACATCAGTTAATAAATAAGGCGCATTTGGTAAAAAAGCATAGAAACTCAAAAATCCTAGCCACCAAACCCATGAACCACTGCGCTGACGGCGAAATAGCCAAACACTCAAAGCTAAAGGAATAAAAGCCAAAAATAAATTCCAAGTCATCCACCGCAGATTAACTTGTAAAACATGGAAAACCGTTGTTATTAATTCAATCACTTCTGCTTTCATGGAATTGCAATAGCTAGAATAAATTTGTTTTTTTGGTTACACAAAATTTGCAGTTGTAGATTTGTTAAAAATCTCAAGACATTGTCTGTGAAACTCTATTTTAGACCACTGTTGCATGAAATGGTTATTTATCAACATTTCTATCATGGAGCAGTTGATATTCACAAGGTTTTTGCCTATGTTCGGTGAATTTAGAGATTAATACTTTCGGAAAAATTCAACCCTTATATATATGGGCGCACAGATTTCCACTATACTGTTTTGACACTCCCCGGTCTAAAGACACGGGGATTCTACATTCACAGACTCGCCGTTAGACGACAGGTTTGCACCAATCGCCCAAGAGGGCAAATCTCCTGTAGCGTAGCTTCCGGTATGCCTAGAACCCCAAACGCGGAAACTGTTTGAAGTGTGTAAAATGCGGGGTATCCCAATTTTTACCTTTGTGAATAAACTCGACCGTCCGGGCAGAGAACCCATAGATTTGTTAGATGAAATTGAGAAAGAATTGGGATTACAGACTTATGCAGTGAATTGGCCTATTGGGATGGGCGATCGCTTTAAAGGCGTATTTGACCGCCAACAGCAGCAAATTCATTTATTTGAGCGCAGTTCTCATGGTAGTAAAGAAGCAAAGGAAACTATCCTCAATATAGGCGATCAGCGACTTGAAGAATTACTAGAAAAAGAACTATACCACCAACTTAAAGACGAGTTAGAACTCTTAGAAGGAGTTTGTCCAGAACTAGATTTAGACTTAGTACACGCCGGCAAAATGACCCCAGTATTTTTTGGTAGTGCCATGACTAACTTTGGGGTGGAATTATTCCTCAAGAACTTCCTTGACTTTGCCCTCAAACCAGGTACACATAGCAGCACTGTCGGCGATATTCCTCCTACCTATCCAGAATTTACCGGATTTATTTTCAAACTGCAAGCCAACATGGACCCGAAACATCGAGATAGGGTGGCTTTCGTCCGGGTTTGCACAGGCAAGTTTGAAAAAGATATGACAGTAAATCACGCTCGAACTGGCAAAGTTGTCCGTCTATCACGTCCGCAAAAACTATTTGCCCAGGAAAGAGAATCTATTGATGTCGCTTATCCAGGGGACGTGATTGGTTTAAATAATCCAGGTGTTTTCGCAATTGGTGATACAATTTACACAGGACAAAAATTAGAATATGAGGGAATTCCTTATTTCTCACCTGAACTTTTTGCCACGTTGAGAAACCCCAACCCATCGAAATTTAAGCAGTTTCAAAAAGGCGTTTCCGAATTGCGAGAAGAAGGTGCTGTCCAAATTATGTACTCCACCGATGAAGCCAAGCGGGAGCCAATTTTAGCAGCGGTTGGTCAATTGCAGTTTGAAGTAGTCCAGTTCCGCTTAGAAAATGAGTATGGTGTGGAAACTATTCTCGATTTATTACCTTATAGTGTCGCCCGTTGGGTTGAAGGTGGTTGGGAAGCTTTAAAGCAGGTGGGACGTTTATTCAATACCACTACTGTTAAAGATAGCATGGGACGACCAGTATTGTTATTCCGCAATGAATGGAATTGTCAACAGTTGGAGGGTGATCATCCGGAGTTGAAATTAAGTGCCATCGCTCCCGTCTTTTCCCATCAACAATCAGCAGAAAGTTAGGCAAAAGGCAAAAGGCAAAAGGCAAAAGGCAAAAGGCGAAAGGCAAAAGGCAAAAGGCAAGAATTACCAATGACCAATGACCAATGACCAATGACCAATGACCAATGACCAATGACCAATGACCAATGACCAATGACCAATGATCAGGGTATCTCAATAAGCGTGCTATTTGTCACCTAGAACAGATTGGAGTACCAAAGTTTGTATGCCTTCCCACGCTGAATCATGTTTAGAGGCTGGTTTAGCTGCTCTCAAGCAGGGGAATTACTACACAGCGATCGCTAACCTTCAACCACTAGCCAAAGATCAAAGTCAAGAAAGGATTTGTTTACAGGCGCAAGTTGGGTTAGTGATGTCCTATGCCCGCACGGGTGAAGTCTCTAAGGCGATCGCTCTGTGTCAAAATCTGATTGCTAATAGTAATCCCCAAGTTCAAGAGTGGGCAACACTTGCTCTTGAACACCTGCATAAACGCAAAAACCAGAAGAAAAAATCCCATAAAACCAATACTGGACTTGTTTCTAGTTTAAATCCTGCCCAACCACAGCTACAAACAGCTTATATTGGTACTGATGGTAACAACACTATCAAACCCGTTAGCGTTTATTGGCGCAATGCTAGACGCGCTAAAGTGTGGCAACCCCTAGGCAAGCCTAACATCATTCCCTCTCGACTACTTGCTCTGGGAACATTCATGGCATTGTTCTGGACTTGTCGAGAAGTGCTTAAATTAGTATTGGGTTTAATCAATCAAATTCTCTATCAACTGCCCTACTTAGAACCCATCCAGATTTTATATAGCGATCCTAGTTCCTTGATGTTGGGATTGTTGATCATCTTCATGGCATCGTCTCCTTGGTTGCTCGACTGGGTACTAACAAGATTTTCCGGTCAAGAAGAGTTAACCAAAGAGAAATTAAACTCCTACAGCCGGGAAACACCCAGAGTATTACAACGCGCTTGCCAACAGCGGCACTGGTCAACCCCTCAACTGAGAATCTTACCAATTTCCGCCCCGATGATTATCAGTTATGGCAACCTCCCCCGCACAGCGAGAATAACTGTTAGTCAAGGTTTATTAGAACAACTGGCAGATGACGAAATAGCTGCCATCTATGCTTTATCTTTAGGACAAATTGGGCGTTGGGATTTTGCGGTCATGTCCCTAGTTTTACTCGTGGCCATGCCATTTTATGGAATATATCAGCAAGTGTCAGTTTGGGGAAATCAACATGACAGTAAAATTTGGCGTTGGCCAGGTACAGTTTTAGCAGCCATCAACTATGCAATTTGGTGTCTGTTCACGGGTACAGCCTTACTTAATTGCCAATTGCGGCTTTACCATAGCGATCGCCTGGCCGCAGAAATCACCGGTAATCCTAATGGACTAATTCGCGCTTTACTGAAAATATCCATTGGTGTAGCCCATGATATCAGCCTCAAAGAACAAACCTGTTGGCAGTTAGAAAGCCTGAATCTCCTCTCGCCAGTTGCATATCAACACAGCATAATTTTAGGTAGCACCGCCGGTCATCTACCTTTTGAATCATTTTTAAAGTGGGAAAATTTTCATCCCTATCGGCAATGGTTTACAATTAATAGTTGTCATCCAACAATAGGCGATCGCATCGAACGCCTTTGTCAAATAGCCCGTCATTGGCATTTAGACACCGAATTATATCAAACAAAGCCATCACAACCCATTCTCATCAAGCCCCAATCCTTCTATTTACAAATTGCCCCTTGGTTGGGAATCCCCCTCGGTGTTGTATTTGCCTGTCTAACTTGGTTAATTTGGCAAACAGCATACACCTTACACTTGTTAAACCTCAAGTGGATCTATGATAATTGGTCTTTTGTCGGCGGTTGTATGTTGATTGGCTTTAGCATTGGCACAGTTATGCGGATAAATGCTTTATTTCCCGATATTACACCTGTCAATGTTCAAAAAGATGAAAACTTTACCAACCTCTTAGCAAATCCCGCTATTTTACCAATTGATAGCATTAGAGTTCGGTTTACTGGTAAGCTATTAGGCCGCCCTGGTATTGGCAATTGTTTAGCACAAGACCTAATCCTGCAATCTAGCCAAGGTTTAATTAAATTACATCATATTCCCTGGTTAGGAAAGTCATTCAATCCTCAAGACTTGATTGGCAGACAAATCACTGTTACAGGTTGGTTACGAAGGGGGGCAACTCCTTGGATTGATATCCAAACTTTAGAAACTAAAGGTGGCAAAAAAATTAATAGCCCTCATCCTATCTGCTCCACTGTCATCGCAGTTGTTGCCCAAGCCTGGGGTGCTTATATTATGCTCACAGGTTCTTAGATATTAGTCAGTTGTCAGTAGGGGCGAAGCATTTGGAAGATAAATTATCAGTCATTGCCAAAAATAGTTCTCCAAATGCTTCGCCCGTACAGTTGTTAGCATTTGGAAGATAAATTATCGGTCATTGCCAAAAATAGTTCTCCAAATGCTTCGCCCGTACAGTTGTCAGTGGGAAGAAATATTCCCCCTGCTCCCTGCCTGTTTTGCCTCTTGCTTTAAAAATGTGTTTTATGTTACGATAAGCTCATACTATTGGCTATTGGCGGAAAAGTTTCTGCGGAACTAGCTACGTAGGAAATACCATGATAATGTTAAACAATGGTATTTTGTTCTGCGGGCAAGAATTAAGAAGAATGAATTTACTGTGGTGGATAGTTGGCTATTAAATTAACAATTCCGAAAATTAAAGTGATATTAGCCCACGAGTGCATAAGTGCTTTCGTGGCAAATAAGCTTGATCCCAATAAAAAACTGTATTCTATAAGTTGATAGCATGACTTACGCCACGCTACACTATCGGATTACAGAAATTGGTTTGTGGCAGTTTTTAGTCCATAGTATCTATTCAAAAACCAAAGCCAATTGATTGTTTTTGTCTTGCCCTGTTTAATCCCAATTTGGAGGTATGTTCCATGTCCATTCGCCTATATATAGGAAATTTGCCCAAAGAAGAAATTGATCGTCAAGATTTGCAAGCTGTATTTGCAGAAGAAGGCGATGCTGTCACCACTAAACTAATTAAAGACCGTAAAACAGGCAAATGCCGTGGTTTTGGGTTTTTAACGGTGAACAATGACGAACAAGCCGATCAAATTATTGAAAAATATAATGGTCAAATGTTCAAAGATACACCCATTAAGCTAGAAAAAGCTTTACCACGGACTAAAGGTGAGGAAGGGGACGAACAACCACAACAACAGATCCCTAAACCAGTCATCCAAGGTAGTAGTTCCCCCGCTCCTAGCAGCAACAAAGAAGGCAACCGTCGGGAGAGAACTAAAAAACCTCGCCGTGGTGGTGGTGGTGGTGCGCGTGAGACTGTTGGTAACGTTGATAACGAAGCTTTTCGTCCAGATCCCCGTTGGGCAGCGGATTTAGAAAAGCTCAGACAGATGTTGGAAGCACAAACTACCAACTAGATTGTCTATTCAATCAATGTGCTTTGAGAGTGATTCTTGAAGCTGCTTCGATATCAGTTTCAGCGGTTAGAAATTTCTTTCAAATCCAATCAACAAGCAGTGCAGGTAGCCACATCAGGTTATCTGCACTGTTTGTTTTGGCAATTTTTGAGGTTTGACGGTGCAATTACACAAAATTTGTGATTTTTTAGGAAAACTGTATCTAAATTAACAAAAATTCTGACAATGTAGGAATAGTATAAGCTAATACAATTATCTTGATTAAATCAGTGCTTTTGAAAATGATGGTAATTAAGGTGATATTTTCGGCAATTTAATTTTGATGTATTTACTTTCATGGAAATAATTTTGATTGCTTGAACCTTGTAAATAATGAATTGTAAATATCTAACTTAGGATGTGGCTTTGCTACTTCAGATAGGTTTTATCATGAATTAACTCATATATCATGATAGATAATATTCGTTTTTCGCTATAAAAAGATAGAGAAAAATATCTATCGAAGGTATTAAACATAAATATAGAAAGTGGGGAAAATTAACCAATATTTTGGTAATAGTTAAAATATAATAAATATTAATTATGCAAAGTTCCCCAGAAAAACACAGATTTAAGTTTAATAAGCGCAAGTTAAAAATTCACTCCTACCTTGTTGAAATCAGAAACAAAAAAATCTATGAAAGCTACCACTAAAAAACACATTGCTTTAATTTCAGTTCATGGCGATCCAGCAATTGAAATAGGCAGAGAAGAGGCAGGAGGACAAAATGTTTATGTCCGCCAAGTGGGTGAAACCCTGGCACAGATAGGATGGCAAGTAGATATGTTTAGTCGGAGAGTCAGTGCTGATCAAGAAAGGATAGTGCAACATCACCCTAATTGTCGGACTATTCGGTTAACCGCAGGTCCGGTGGAATTTGTGCCAAGAGATCAGGGTTTTCAATATTTGCCAGATTTCGTCTTTCAGTTAATAGAATTCCAAAAAGAAGCTGGGATTAATTATGATTTAGTGCATACTAATTATTGGTTATCTAGCTGGGTAGGGATGGAACTAAAGAAAAGACAAGGAACTAAACAGGTTCATACCTACCATTCTTTAGGGGTGATTAAATATAAGACCATAGAAAATATTCCTTTGGTGGCTAGTCAACGTTTAATAGTCGAAAAACAAGTATTGGAAACAGCGGAAAGAATTGTGGCTACCAGTCCCCAAGAACTGGAACATATGCGATCGCTTGTTTCCCAAAAAGGCAAAATTGATATTATTCCCTGTGGGACAGATATTCAGCAGTTTGGTTCAGTGGAAAGACAAGCTGCCAGGGCTACTTTAGAAATTGATCCAGAAGCTAAAGTGGTGTTATATGTAGGTAGATTTGACCCCCGAAAAGGCATAGAAACCTTGATCAGGGCAATGCGAGAATCTAAGTTTTATGAATCCAAACAATTGCAGTTGATTATTGGTGGTGGTTGCACACCGGGAAATAGTGATGAAAAAGAACGCGATCGCCTTACCGGCATTGTCAACGAATTAGGGATGAATGAATGTACCTCTTTTCCCGGTTGTTTGAGTCGGGAGATATTGCCAGCTTATTACGCCGCTGCGGATATTTGTGTTGTTCCTAGCCACTATGAACCCTTTGGATTGGTAGCTATCGAGTCCATGGCCTGCGGTACACCTGTAGTCGCTAGTGATGTCGGTGGATTACAATTTACCGTTGTCAATGAAGAAACTGGTTTATTAGTACCACCGCAAAATGTCCCAGCTTTTAACCACGCTATTGATCGGATTCTTGGCAATCCTGTATGGCAGCAAGAACTAGGAAAAGCTGCTAAACAGCGTGTTATTAATAAATTTAGCTGGCATGGTGTAGCGAGTCAGTTAGATGAACTATATACCCAACTGTTGCAACAATCTGTTAAAGAACCCGCATTAGCAATTAAATAGGGAACTCCAGAAAAGGCAGGGGGCAGGGAGAATATTTCTTCCCAATGACAACTAACAACTGACAACTGTACGGGCGAAGCATTTGGAGAACTATTTTTGGCAATGACCGATAATTTATCTTCCAAATGCTAACAACTGTACGGGCGAAGCATTTGGAGAACTATTTTTGGCAATGACCGATAATTTATCTTCCAAATGCTAACAACTGTACGGGCGAAGCATTTGGAGAACTATTTTTGGCAATGACCGATAATTTATCTTCCAAATGCTAACAACTGTACGGGCGAAGCATTTGGAGAACTATTTTTGGCAATGACCGATAATTTATCTTCCAAATGCTAACAACTGTACGGGCGAAGCATTTGGAGAACTATTTTTGGCAATGACCGATAATTTATCTTCCAAATGCTTCGCCCCTACTAACAACTGACAACTGACAATTCGTACATAGTTGTAAGATAGGAAAGATCAAGTAAGCTCTAAACATAGTTGCAGTTAGACGGTGAAATGATGGAAGTTCAAGAAATCAAAAAATTCCCTAAGCCCAGGAAACCAGACAGCGAATCCCAAAATTTTCAGCACGTCAAGATCCTTGACTGCAACGAACCAGTATGCAGGGTAATTTGTGAATGTTGGCACTGCAAACAAGGGATATTATGTGAGGTAGATGTATCATCTTCACAGTATTTAGAGGTAGAATGCCCAAGTTGTGGGAAAACTGCCGTGAGGTTGATGGCAGAAAAGGTGATTTCCACTACACCTATCCCTTCACCCTGGCAAGGATGAGTGAATTTTAGATTTTAGATTTTGGATTTTGGATGATACTCTTGACGGTTGAGATGTGAACTTTTACAAGATTACGAGCAACCTAGATATGTAGGGGTAAAGCGCAATGCTAAACCCCTGCGTTTTACTAAGTTATCGCCATCACCCAAAAAATGTTAAATTAATAATTCTGTCTTTAAATTAATGTAAATGACTCGCTTTATACATGATCAATTTGCTAAACAATATCTAACGGAATTATTAACGCCTTATGGAGAAGTAGAAACCAGCAAAGATATTACCGCAGAAGTCAGACAAATAGACGTATTATTTATTCCTTCACCCCAACCAACACAAAGTCTAGAAACACTAGGAATACTGGGGAAAATGGTGACAAATTATGCCATATTTGAACCATTCCGTAATGCCGTCAGCAAAAGTGAAACTCGCAGTTGTATAGGTAAATTGTTTGACATTCATGCAGACCTAGAACGGCAAGCAAAACGTAATAATACGCGAATAAATGAAGCAGAATTAGCTCAATTATGGATTTTTACACCTACAGTATCACCAGAAATCCTAGAGATTTTTCATGGGACTCTGGATGAAACAAACTGGGGAAAAGGTATTTATTTCTTGCCAAAAGGATTTAAAACCGTAGTTGTTGCGATTCATCAACTACCGAGTACACCCGAAACACTGTTTTTGAGGGTTTTAGG
This sequence comes from Dolichospermum sp. UHCC 0315A, assembly GCF_008121535.1. Classification (GTDB taxonomy): domain Bacteria; phylum Cyanobacteriota; class Cyanobacteriia; order Cyanobacteriales; family Nostocaceae; genus Dolichospermum; species Dolichospermum lemmermannii. The sequence goes on along the minus strand of NZ_CP043056.1, from coordinate 2,723,197 downwards.
CAAAGGGAAAGTCCAAAGACAAGCAGTAGAAGAATTAGAAGCACTAGCCAATAATAGTCCGTTCCTTTCGGATATTATACAATTAGTACATAACCTAATTGCTGTGTTATCGGCTCGTCAGCGTCAAGAACAAGATATTGATAAAGATGATCAGGAGTTAATTATGAAATTATCGGAAATGTATCAACAACAATTAGAAGAACTAAAAAAACAAGGACGACAAGAAGGACGACAAGAAGGTATAGAAAGAGAAAGACGCGCTATGATTGAAAGTATATTGCAAGTACGTTTTGGTGCAGTTGATTCACAGTTAGCAACAATTATCAACCCTCTAATTGCAATGTCCAGAGAAGAATTCACGCCTTTGCTTCTACAATTGTCTCGTGAGGAATTATTAGCTAGATTTGAGTGAATCTTACAAAAAAAGGGAACAGGGAACAGGGAACAGGAAACAGGGAACAGGGATAAGATTCATTATTCAAAATTTTTGTCTGAAATCAGAGAACATAGACTTAGCAAGCTGAAAAATATTTATTTAATGAACCAAGAAAATAATCAAGAAAAAAGTAATTTTGTCGGGAAAAAGGGGTAATTGTTTTGCAACCCCTGGACTTTACCGCTTTAACCGCCGCTTGTAGCGAAATCCGCGCTAATTGGTTGCCTGCACGCATAGAACAGGTATATCAGCGCGATCGCTTTACCATTGCCATTGCCTTACGCACCTTAAATCAACGGGGTTGGCTGGATATTTCCTGGCATCCCCAAGCCGCCCATATTTGTATTAGTGAACCACCACCACGCGCCCCAGATACTTTTACTTTTAGTCAACAGTTAAAACACCAATTGGGTGGGTTGGCCTTAGTAGGAATTGAAGCGATTTCCCCTTGGGAACGGGTAATTGATTTACAATTTGCCCGTCGTCCTGAAGAAACAGCCCTGTATCACCTCTATGCGGAAGTGATGGGCAAATATAGTAATGTGATTTTAACTGATGCTAGTAATGAAATTATCACTGCTGCCCATCAAGTTAGTCAGCAACAATCTAGTGTTCGTCCGATTCAAACTGGACAAAATTACGAAACACCACCGAAACTGACGGGAAAAGTCCCTAATTTAAGCGAATCTCTAGAACGTTGGCAAGAACGGGTAAGTTTGGTCTCAGGGGGAATTAAACGCCAATTACTCAAAAGTTATAGTGGTTTAAGTTCGGCTTTGCTAGACACGATGCTGTTAGCGGCAAATATCATCCCAGATACGAATACTGACGAACTTACTCCCCAAGATTGGCAAAATTTATTTCAACGTTGGCAAGAATGGTTACAAGCTTTAGATTTAGGTAAATTTCAACCTGCTTGGACAGAAACCGGATATACTGTGATGGGTTGGGGTGGAGTTGCACCCACAAAGAATATCCAAGAGTTACTTTACCGTTATTATTCTGATCAACTGAATGAACAGTTATTTGGGCAACTGCGTCATCAGTTAAGTCAGAAATTATTGAATATTTTGGGTAAATTACGCACCAAAGCGAAAACTTTTAGCGATCGCCTGCAACAATCAGATCAAGCTGAAGAATATCGTCAAAAAGCTGACTTATTAATGGCTAACCTGCACCATTGGCAACCAGGAATGCAGGAAATTATTCTACCAGATTTTGAAACCGAACAGCCAATTGCGATCGCTCTTTTGCCCGATAAAAACGCCGTCCAAAATGCCCAAAAGCTTTATAAACAGCACCAAAAACTCAAACGCGCCCGTGCGGCTGTTGAACCCCTACTATTTGCAGTTCAAGCCGAAATTGACTATCTCGAACAAGTAGAAGCGGCAATTTCCCAAATAGACAAATACCAAAATCCAGAAGATTTACAAGCCTTAGAAGAAATCCGTGATGAACTCATTGGGCAAAAATATCTAGAAAACTTGGAATACCGCAGCCGTAGCAGCAACGACACCCCCGGCACTAATTTTCATCGTTACCGCAGTCCCAGTGGCTTTGAAGTCCTCATTGGTCGCAATAATATTCAAAATGATCAACTGACATTCCGTGTCGCTGGAGACTATGATTTGTGGTTTCACGCCCAAGAAATTCCTGGGAGTCATGTTCTCCTGCGTCTAGAACCGGGTACAGTGGCAGAAGAAGCTGATTTACAATTTACAGCCAATCTAGCAGGTTATTTCAGTCGCGCCCGTCAAAGTGACCAAGTACCAGTAGTTTACACCCAACTCAAGCACGTCTACAAACCCAAAGGCGCGAAACCAGGACTTGTGGTTTATAAACAAGAAACGATTATTTGGGGGAAACCGCAATTGGTCAGTTGTCAGTAGGGGCGAAGCATTTGGAACATAAATTATCGATCATTGCCAAAAATAGTTCTCCAAATGCTTCGCCCGTACAGTTGTTAGTTGTTAGTAGGGGCGAAGCATTTGGAAGATAAATTATCGATCATTGCCAAAAATAGTTCTCCAAATGCTTCGCCCGTACAGTTGTTATTGGGAAGAAATATTCCCCCTGCCCCCTGCCTCCTGTTCCCTGTTCCCTGTTTCCTTTTCCCTCATCTTTCCTTGAACAGAAAACTTACTCATCGAAAGACAGATATTTTTTGAGATATTTTCATGAAAAAATTGTACTGCCTGTTACAATCTTGTTAAGAAAAGTTGCCCGTTGAATTTTGGGAACGCGCAATTTGGTTTTGACTCTACTGAGAAGACAACTCGAACAACGTTTTTTTATAGACCAGCCCTGTGGGAGGGGTTGGTCTTTTTGTTATCATTCTCAAAATCACACTCATCACAAAAATCACAGTCCAGACATCTTTCCCCAAAGGGAACAGAAACAATATCTGAACTATGATTTGTGAGATTTATTTGATTGCTTTGATTAGAAGCTGAAGGTAGTTCTTAAAGCACCAATCACTACATTATCATTGTTATCATTGTGATCTGGGGCTGTTAGCCAAATCACAGCAGGAGTAAGGGTGATATTGTCGCTGAGTTTGTATTGATAAAATCCCTCAATGTGATAAGAGGTATTTGGATCTTTCGTAACTCCAACAACGTTAGAACTTGTGACTTTTGGTTCCATACCAACTATGACACCAGCCAAATTACCTTTTTTCCCCAAATCAGGGAAACCAAGGGTAACAGCATAGTTAAAAGTGTCAACTTCTCCCTTTGTCGTCAAAACCTTACTATTGGTATAACCAGCCCAACCACCAAGAACAAACTTCTTGCTAATACCTAGAGATGCTTGGACACCGTAGGAATTGCTAGAAAAATTCTCACCAGAAGAGACGACACCAGATGTAGCGTTATTACTACCAGTGAGTAGTGGTTGATTGTAGGAATTGATATAAGTTAAACCAAGAGAAATGCGATCGCTTGGCTTGACAGTTAACTGCGCTAAAGCACCATAATTCCCATCAAATAGACCGTTTCCAGGGGTAGGGTCATTAGCCGTACTACTTAAATAGCCTAAACTGAGGGCTAACTTATCGCCAAACTGGTGGTTAACTGCTATACCTTTATCGCCCAGTTGTCCATAAATTGGGTTTCTTGTGCCAAAAGTAGACACAGCCCCAAACGCACCATCACCATCAAACAAGTTGACTGTATTGGTAACGTCGTCTGCTGCACCAGCATTAGCAATTAGTTTTACTTGAGTATTTTTGCCCAGGGGGAAAGCATAGTACAAGGCATCTATAAAAGCAGTTGTATTACCAGTAGTACCAGCAAAAAATAAGTTACCCTCATTAGTGTTAATGCTAGGACTGCTGATGTTATTAGCTTGGATTCTGGTAAACAGTGTGTCTTTCCCCGTAAAACTACTTACCAATTCAATCCGCGCCCTTGAACCTAAAGTGGTGTTTTTACCAGTAATATCTGCATTATTAACCGTTTTGTTTGTCAACACATCACTAACAACTGCTACAACTTGCCCTTGTAGCTTAGTGGTGGTAGAAAACTGATTAGCTTCCAATTCAGCAGTTTTGGCTTCTACTGTATCCACACGCCCCCGGAGGGTGACTAATTCTCCTGAAAAGTCCTTTTGCAACTTTTGGATTGTTGCTAAATCTTGCTTTGATACTAAATCACTGGTAGCAGTAGCAATTAATTCATTGACTCGATCTAAACAGGCATTTAAACCAGCCGCAAATTCGTATCGTGACAACGCCCGATTACCCCGAAAAGTCCCGTTGGGATAACCTGCAATACATCCATAGCGTTCTACCAATGATTGTAAAGCCTGAAATGCCCAATCATTAGGTTGAACATCGGATAACTGAGATACGGAAGTAACTTGAGATACTGTCTCTTCTTGGCTATTATTAACTTGTTGTTCTGAATTAGTTGCTGGTACTGGTAATGCTTCTGCCTTTGCAGCAGCATTCATACATAATATGCCACTCACAACTGTTGAACTAGCAATTAGATAAGTCCAGAATTTTTGCATTTTTCCTCACACCCGTGTTTAAAGTTGATAATGCTACACTTGAATTAGTACAGCTATTAATAGTGATCTTTAATATACTACAGTCCTAAGTTAAGTTGATCACAATAAAAAGTTAAGAAATCCTTATCAACTGGAAATATCCTCAGTATACAGCAGTATTACCTGAAATTTCCAAATATTCTGTAATTCTTGATACAGTAGCATTTTTTGATGACTTATATGAGAATGGATCTCATTATAAGATATAATGCCAATGAAGTTTTATTGTCAACCTCAAACCATGAGAAGTTCTAGAGAAGTTAAAATAGATAGAAAAACCAGAAATTTTTTACCGCTGATTACCTTAATAATTTTGTCAGCAGTTTATGGATGTAACAATCCTAACAGTAGGGAGGTTGTAAAAACAGAACCAGCCCCAGTCCAAAAATCACCAAAAACTAAGGTAGTTACCACATTTTTACCAGTTTATTTGTTTACTAAAGCGGTAACTGGAGATGTTGCAGATGTAGAGATTTTAGTTAAGCCTGGTACAGAGATACACGAATATCAAGGGACACCTGCCAATGTAAAAGCGATCGCTACAGCCAAGATATTAGTCAAAAATGGTTTAGGCTTAGAGGAGTTTTTAGTGGATACAATTAAAAATGCTGAAAATTCCCAATTAGTGGAAATTGATGCTAGTAAAGGTATTCAAGCTATTAATAAAACTTCCCCCATAGATAAAACAGCAACAGGAGAACATGATCATGATCACGAACACCAATTTGGAAATCCTCATATTTGGTTAGATCCAGTTTTAGCAAAACAGCAAATTATCAATATTCGAGATGGTTTAATTATCGCAGATCCGGTCAATAAAGTCAAATATCAGACCAATGCAGCGGCATATATCCAGAAATTAGATAATTTAAATAATGAATTTCAGCAGACTATTAAACAAACACCAAACTGCACCTTTATCACCTTTCATGATGCTTTTCCCTATCTTGCCAAACGTTATAACATTAAACAATTAGCAGTAGTAGAAATTCCTGAAAAGCAACTTTCCCCAACAGATGTGCAAAAAGTGGTGAATACAGTCAAAAAATACCAAGTTAAAGCCCTATTTAGCGAACCAGGGTTAGATAACAAATTACTCACCAGCATTTCCCAGGATTTGGGGTTAACTGTGCGGACTTTGGATTCTTTAGAAACGGGTGATACCAATCCAGAGTATTATTTTAAGGCAATGAAAACTAATTTGGAGAGTTTAGCCGCTGGATGCAAGTAGCAGGAAAATTCAAATCTCATTATTTCCCATCTATCACGATAAATTATTGGCATCTCAAATCCTAAATTCCATGACTGACGAACAAGCAGAATTTACATTACCAATATTAAAAGTTTCTGGGTTAACAGTCTACCAAAGTAGTTATTTAGCTGTGCGAGATGTTTCCTTTGAATTATTAGCAGGAACAGATACAGCTATAGTTGGTCCAAATGGGGCTGGGAAAAGTACCTTAATCAAAGCTATCTTAGATTTAATTCCCCGAAATGCGGGAACAATTGAAGTTTTTGGTCGCCCCATTTCCAGACTAGGAAATTTGCAGAATCAGTTGGGATATATGCCACAAAACTTTATTTTTGATCGCAGTTTTCCAATTTCGGTTAGTGAATTAGTAGCTTTAGGAATAGGGAATAGAAAACATTCATTTTTCTCGAAATTTTGGCAACAAAAACTGGAAACATCAGCAGCAGTCACCGCAGCTTTACACCGTACTGATGCTTATCGCTTGCGAAATCAGGCTATTGGCACTCTTAGCGGTGGTCAACTCAAACGGGTATTATTAGCTTATTGTTTGGTAACACCGCGAAAATTGTTAGTATTGGATGAAGCTTTTGCAGGGGTAGATGTTCAAGGAACAACGGATTTTTATGCTTTGTTAAATGAATTAAAACGAGAAGAGAATTGGACAGTGTTGCAAGTCTCCCACGATATTGATATGGTAAGCCGTCATTGCGATCGCGTCATCTGTCTAAATCAAACTCTTGTCTGTTCTGGTAAACCGGAAATAGCCCTTTCCCCACAAAATCTTTTAGCTACTTATGGACCAGGTTTTAGTCGCTATGAACATCATCATTAGGGAATTGGTAATTGGTAATTGGTAATTGGTCATTGGTAATTGGTAATTGGTAATTGGTAATAAACTATTCTTCTTCCTTCTTTCTTCTTTCTTCTTCCTCCTGAACTCCTGACTCCTGACTCCTGACTCCTCTTATATGACCATTAACTATCATGATTTGCTGAATTTATTACAATTTCCCTTTATGCAGCGTGCCATTATGGGTGCTGTGTTAATGGGCATTTTAGGCGGTTTATTGGGTAGTTTTGTGACTTTACGACAATTATCCTTTTTTAGTCATGCCGTTGGTCATGCAGCCCTGGTAGGTGTGGCGTTAGGGGTGTTACTCAACACTAATCCTACTTGGATGTTACTCCCTTTTACTTTAATTTTTGGGGTTGTTGTTCTCTACCTAATTGATAAGACTGATTTGGCTAGTGATAGCGTTCTCAGTATAGTGCTATCTGGGGCGTTAGCAATTGGTGTAATTCTCACCAGTTTTATTAAAGGATATCGCGGTAACTTAATGGGGGTACTATTTGGCGATATTTTGGCTATAGATAACACAGATTTAATTTTGACGCTATTGGTACTTGTGGGTAGTAGCTTTTTTTTATTATCAACTCTGCCACAACAGATTCTATTAACTCTTAATCCCGATGTTGCTCAAGTACAAGGAGTGCCTGTACAATTATATCGTTATGCTTTCGTTGTTTTGCTTTCCCTCGCTGTAGCTGTGGCGATTAAAGCGGTTGGTGTGTTATTAGTAAATGCGTTTTTAGTGATTCCGGCTGCTACAGCCAAACTTATGAGTCACCATTTCAGCCGCTTTCTGATTCTATCCGTGGTTGTCGGCTGTAGCAGTAGTATCGCCGGAATGATGGTTTCTGGGTTATTTAATCTAGCTTCTGGTCCGAGTATTGTTTTTGTGCAGTTTCTGGTATTTGTGACTGTGTTTACCTGGGTGAAGTTGACAATGAAGGTTAGCTAAAATTATTTTAAATAACCCCTTGACTTATCTTTTTTTCTATGCTAAATTCAATATTGGTGGTGAAGAAAAAGCCCCCTGCCGGGATAGCTCAGTTGGTAGAGCAGAGGACTGAAAATCCTCGTGTCACGAGTTCAAGTCTCGTTCCTGGCATTTTATTAAAATAGCTGAAAGCCGCTGTTAATGGGACTAGAAGTGAAGGTAAAGCTGCTGTTTTCTATGATGGTGCTACTATTCCTTTACCAGCAGAATTACCTATGGAACTAGAACTAGCAAAAGATTGACTATCCTTGATTATCAGTCATTCCTGTCAAAGTAGTTAGCATTGTATGAAAAATATCACTCAAAAATACACAAAGTCAATAGCCTATTTCCGAGGTGAGTATTGGGATACAGCACTTTCCGGTTTTGTGAGGTACATATATAGCGGGCAAGATGCCCGCACTACAAGAGTTTCATAATTCAAGTTTGTATCTCATTAGAGCGAAATCTGCTGTATGTGAAGAAAGTTGTTGAGGAATTGCGCTTTGTAACTATTTTGGATAACTCTGAGGCATATTCCTTTAGACTAGGTTTCCATAGGAATATCAAAACATTGAAAATGGAGACTAGGACAAATGCCTACGGTAAATTTATGTTGCCATGAGTTTGTAGTTGCTATTTCCTCCGTCGCTTGTATTGTCGGTCTATGGTTACTCAAGAATCACAATCAAGCTATAGATGATTTTCAAGAAACAGAACAAAGTCTTTTAACAATGAGCTTTGCTTACTGGTTAGTGTATTGCATCGCCTTTGGGATGGAAAGAGTATTTTTATTCAATTGGGAAGCTGTAATTATAACTTTGAGAATTACTACAGCTTTGTCATATTTCTTAACATTTTCTTGTATCTTGAGTTTGCCGTTACATAAATTTGCAGTTCATAAAATTGAAGAATAATCAAAAGTCAAGGTTAGAACTATATTTAGCTCCAACCTTGCTATTGTAAATTCATAATTTAGGCAATTCTCATAGCAATAGCGATCGCACCTTCGAGTTGTTCCTGGAGTAAAGTTGTAAGGATAAATACCTCTTGCACAGTTTTGCCTTGACGAGCAATGATTTTATAACCACCGCGAATAGGTACAGACACACGCAACTGCATTTTTGGTGCATGACCTCTAGCTCTACCAATCACCGCAGGTGTCACCGTCCCAATACCATCCTCTCGACACAAACGTTCTAAAATAGGAATTAGACCGGGAATATGGGTAGAGTGATTCCAAACTAGCCTACCATCGGTGGGTTTAGACATAATGATTAGGCTGCTTCCAGGGGAGCCATTGTCAACCCAGCCCGACGGAGTTGTTGGTGGTATAATTCCGCTTGTTCTTGGGGTCCTGTCCAGACAATTGCTTGTCCTTCATGGTGGACTTGATTAGTGAGATCCCAAGCGAGATCCCCCGACATTCCCGGAATATACTTCATTAAACACTCAGCTACGTGCTGGAAAGTATTGAAATCATCATTCAATACAATTACCTTGTAATTAGGATAGGTTTTCCGAGTCACTTGATTAACTCGGTCAGGTGTCACAGTCGGTGCTGAAGCCATACTGTACACATCTGCAAGTCTTGTCACCATAGAAAAATCAGCCAAAAACGACGTTGTACAAACTGACATTAGAAATAACTAGTTTAATCCATTGCTGACTGAGTTAGTAGTCAGACACAAGCCGATAATGTGTAAAAATATTAATTTAAACCTCGTCCAAGTTGAAAACTGGAGTTTTTCAAAAGGGAACAGGGAACAGGGAACGGGGAAGAGTATAGGATTGGGGAATAAAACCCAATTAAGAAAAAACTATGGGTTTCAAAGTAAACGCGGTTTATATCTATGAAGTAATTGACATTTTACCTTTTAAGAACTTCATATATGAGATATAGAATACAATTGAACTAAGAATATATAAACCTATAATTAGGTGCGAAAATGAACACCTTTCTCCTCTATACAAGCGACTTCCATGCTTGGACTCAAGAACAGGTTAATTTACTCAAAACTCAACAATGGGATACATTAGATACTGTCAACCTAATTGAAGAATTAGAAACCTTGGGAAGAAAAGAAAGACAAGAATTCAGAAATAGATTAGCTGTGTTGCTAGGACATCTATTAAAATGGCAATTTCAAGCAGAAAAACGGAGTAGTAGTTGGTTGAGTACAATTCGAGAACAACGGATTCAAATCAAACTACTTTTACAAGATAGTCCCAGTTTAAAACTTTATTTAGAAGAAGTATTTCTCACCGCTTACGAATTAGGTTTAGCATTGGCAATGAGAGAAACCCAATTAGGTCAACAGGTATTTCCCGAAATATGTCCTTACACTTGTGAACAAACCCTCAATTCTGAATTTCTACCAGATTAAGCTTCAGATACCCGACTTCTTGGAGAAGTCGGGTATCTTTTACCTACCACCAATTGTCCCAATTTTCGTTAAAAATAGAAGTATCAGGAAAAGCCGTAGGATTCCCATTTGCTTCCAACAGCCTTCTTAAAATTTGTAATTGTGGTTCTTGTTTAGGTAAATTATCAACCAATTGATAGGGTGCAATTCCTTCTTTTAATGCAAAACTGGCCACAGTTCCCGCAGCAGCACCAGAAGACCATTCAAAGGAATGAACTCGATAAGCAGCAGCCGCAATATGACTTGTAGCAATACTTTTTCCTCCTACCAATAAATTATCAATTTTTTGGGGAATCATTGCCCGTAGGGCAATTTGGAAAGGATAAGCTTGTCCTGCACCGCGTCTTTCTCCCACACGTTCCTTATTACCAGGTGCTTCTACTGGACTTTTTGCCATACATGGATGAAAATCTATGGCATAATGACCAATACCCACAGCATCAGGGTAAATTGTGGAACGAGTTCTTCGCATAGCTTTTTCTGGGGAAATTTCCCCCCTAATTACAGATGTTGCTTCCAAACCTGATACAGTTGCTTTTAAACTGCGATACATATTTGCTGGCAGAGTTTTTCGATAATATTGATCATTATAATTACGACGAGAAATATCAACTTCCCAAATGCCAAAACCGTCTGGTTGTCCCCAACTAGGACGGCCAATAATCCGTCTTCCTTCCCTCATGTAGGGGTATTTAGATAACCCATGAACTGTCCCCATGGGCGAATCTAAACCTGTTAAGAAACGGATATTTGTTTGCGGTTGTTTAACACCATTACCTAGTTGAGAATCTGTAGTTCCTGCATATAACCAATAAAAAAAAGAAAATGCCTTTTCTTCAGCTTTACGCAGGGTTTCTGTGCGTAGTCCTCCTTGCCAACCTCCTGGTTTTAGCTGTCCAGAGTTTTCTAATTGTTGACGAGTATAAATGAGATTATCTGCGGCTGTTCCCGGACGGTAATCATTTCCCCAAGTCCAGTTTTGCATGGAAATATCCCCTGGTGTGGGTGCAGTAAACTTCACCCCATTAAATGTAGTTGGTTGTCCTTTTTGGGGACTCCAAATTCGCCGATAGGTAAAGACTAAATCAAAGTTTGCTAATCGTTTTAATTCATAACTAAAATATGGTGAATATTGTAAATAAAATGGGGGCATTGTTTGTTGCTGCGCTGCTTTTGTTGCCTCCATTGCAAAGGTATAAGTGAAACCTTGGGTACAGTAAGGATCATTTGTAGTGCTAGAAGATGAAGGTTCAAGATAGGAACGGGCATCAATTCCTAGACGATAGGGAACATCTGCTAAAGCGATAATTTCCCCGGTTTCACTTGCGTCTATAATGTACCATTTTCCTGGGTTATTTTGAGATTGTTTGGGGAGAAACTGAATAATAGTTTTACTCAAACGAGATGAGTTTTTATAACTATAAGCATCTTCAATGGTTTGAGATAAGGGATTAGTATTTAGAGGTGGTTGATTTTTTGCTGGTTGATGTTGAATTGCTATGGCGTTATTAATAATTTTGCCATCTTTGCTAATTTGTAGATCTTTAATTACCGTATTGGGAAACCATTGTAATTTTCCTTTACCTTTTTTTTCGGCATCTTTGAGCATTTGTGTCATGATATTGTGGGCATCACGAGGCAGAAAACAGGAATCACTTACCCAACAATCTCCAGGGTTAAGTTTGCCATATTTGCGTTCAATACGGTTTCTTAATTCGGAATAACCGCGCGAATAGAATTGTTTATCTCGTTGAGTTGGTCTTTCGTCTAATGCAGATGTTCCTTGAGCAGAAATTTGTCCCCCTAACCAGTCGGTTATTTCTGTTAAACAAACTGTGCGTCCTGCAAGTAAACCTTCATAAGCTGTAGCGACTCCTGAGAGTCCACCACCCACAACGAGAAGCTCACAGTTAACGATTTTATCTGGGATACGTGGAGGGGTAGCGGTGACGGCATAAGGGATGAGAAAGGTGGTAAATAGGCTGAAGCTGATGAACGTTTGCAAACGTTTTTTGTATCTACGGTTCATAGAAGAGGGATAGAGTGGAGTTGAAACCGAATAAGTTATGAAATTAAGGATTTTAGAAGTTTTAGGACTCCAAAATCCCCAATTCCTTGATAATATATGAAACTAACGCAATGCCGGCGGTAATCGTGGTCTACCTGTAGTAATTGCATAGTTAATTACTAACAATTGTAACCATAATCCTGGAAAGCGATTTTCTAACCAAGATTGATTCCATTTCAAAAATTGCGGCAACCATATCCCCAAAATAACACTGATGAAAGCATGACGAGCAAAGCTGACATAATTCCCAACCCAACGTAATAAATCTCGCCAACCAGCTAATTGCCAAATCCACAATAATAAAGCCGGATTTTTCATAGCTGCTTTCAAAGCTAGACGGTTAAAAGTGAACCAATCACAACGGTCTTTAATGAAATTATCAGTTACTTCTGGGGTTTCATCTGTTAATAAGCCAAAGAAAGTATTCAGCATCGAATTTATCATTTGGGGGGCGATAAATCTGCCCGTGGGAACCATCATTCCCTTAGAAAACAACCACATTACAGCCACATTGCTTTGGTAAGCTCGAATTTTATTTAAGTGCTGCTGACTCAATAAATCATGTTTAAGGGCAATATTTAACAGAGTAGTTAATCGGTCTAAATTGCGGACTAAAGAACCAAAACCAGTAAAAACTAGCGGAGATTGCAAAGAAGCAGCATCACCAATGGCAATTAATCTATCAACTGCAATTGTGCGATCGCTACTATCTGCGCTAAAATGTCCTGGGATATAGCCAAAAGTTGGTTTCCTCCAGACTAATTTATCTAGATCACAACGCCGATATTCTGGCAAAATTGTGAAAAAGTCCTCATACATTTCCAACAAAGAACCAGGATTTTCTTCATTTACTTCATGATAGTGAAATAGGTAAATTGTTAATTCTTCACCAACACCAGGAAACAACTCCCAAATTAACTGTCTACCTCTCGAAATATCCCCATGACTGTAAAGAACATCCCCATATTCAGAATCCCAGACCCCAGGCTCAAAGCCCTTTTCAATCACTGCTCCCACCGTTGGACACACACTATCAAAAGCCCGACCACCATTTAATTGCCAAGCAATTGGTGAAGCCGTTCCCATTGCGTCTATCAATAAACGTCCACTCACCTGCTGTTCATTACCAGTAGGCAAATGTTTAACGTTAATCGTAACTTGTGTAGGACTAATATTCACTTGGGAAAACTCCGTTTCATCCCAAATATCACCACCAGCAGCTTGAAGTTTTTGCCCACATAATGCCAGTAACCTTTCTGAATCTAAAGCTATATTTAGGACTGTGGGAGTATGGAGAACAGAGGATTTCAAATTAGAGGGATTATTCCCATCAAAAAACTTATTAAAACCGTCTTTATATTCCCTAGAAATAATTTCTGCTAATTCAGCATTGGTGAGCAAACCCAAATTTATTAAACTTTGGATTTCATCACGGGAAATATTCCATTCTCGGTTCATTTTACCAAAAGGTAATCTTTCCACCAACAGCACCTTATAGCCCAATTTAGCCATGACTGCGGCATGAATTGACCCCAAAGCACCACCAATATAAATGAGGTCATACTGAGGACTAGCAGCAGGGGAGAGGATAGGTGATATTTCCTGACTATTCCCTTGATAAAATACTACTTGACGAGGCTTTTGAGGATTTCTTACCCCTTCTCGCCACCTTTGCTCCCACCAGTAAGCGCGCTTGAGGTCATATTCTCCATTAGGCATTTTCTGAAAATACTTGACAGTTAGAGGATAATAGGGTTCTAACTCTGCGAAAATTGATTTTTGGGGATCAATGACAGGTGGTTCTGGGTAGTAATTGGGAAAGCGACTTCTAATTTTCCGCGTTAGAGATTGGAGAATGCGTCTCTCCTGGGGAAAAGGTTTATCTCCCCAACGGAATACTTTTAGGTAAGTTGTCCGCTGCACCGACCACACAAATACAGATAGTTCTACGCTATTGGCAATGGTACTTTTAGCCGCACTTCCCAGCCGAAACCCATCTGGGGTGATGAATTTTTGACTATTTTCGACAACGAAATCTGTTTGTAGCCATTTGCTTACGGATACTGTATCGGGTGTAGGAATTTCTAAATAAAGAAGTTCTTGCATATTGTTCTGATATCTCATAACGAATCTACTCACTCAGACAGATTAAAAAAAGGCAGAAACTAGGTTAAACTCTGCGCTAATTAACTTCATAAAGATTCCATAAAGAATTTTAATGATTTATCAATTTTATTGTTCATGTTGTAAATTTCCTAAACCCATGCCATGAATTATCCTATCCCAGACAGTCCCCAAGAAATATCTGCATTAAGAAAACAGCCAGTTGATGAAGAATTAGTGGCTGCGGTAATTGCTGGTGTAATTAGAGTAGTTCGCGCTCAGGGTCAGTCTTTAGATCAATTAACTACCCAGGTATTAGCGGATGATAAAATGTTAGATAGGCAACAAAGGCGCTGGTTAAGTCAGTTGGTTGCCCAAGCATGGGAAAATTTTTCTTAATGCGCTGATGATATACAAGTATGTAGACGAGAGAAGACTTCCACCCACCCCTGTCCACCGCCCAAACCGCCTAAACCTAAGAGAAACCACCCCCCCTCATATCCAAATGCTACAGGGAGGTGTGCCTTGAGGTTTTGTTTAGTTGCTGTTTTGTCAAAACCAATATTTTTATAATACAACCACTTTCCGTCTTTCCTCCATCCTACTGTGTCGCATAAGGACTGCCAAACTTTATCGTCGTACTTTTTCGTTCCCCCCAAACTTTGATAAATCTTTTTTTGGACTGAAAAACCAAGTTATCCGTTACTGTATTTAAAGAAGTCCAGATAGGGTTGACGCAAACTGTAACTTTAGTTTTCTTTAATTTTTTCTTAACCCTGAATTATTTATTTCTTAAACAATCTGGGATAAGTTTGCTCTGTAGTTAAAGCTTTAGCCATTCTTTTTAAATCTCAAGAAAACTAAAATCCTCCTAGGGGAATAAGCAACAACAAATCTCTAATTGCAAAAATGGAAACATTCAAATGCAATAATTTTAATAACAATGATAAACTTTTGTAGAAACTTTCCTTTGAAGATTTCCCATGAGTTTATTAGCGTTCTTTAATAAAAATAAGTAAACAAATTTAAACCAGTATCTACTAATTTTTGAACAGGAGCATGACAATGGCAACATCATTTGTACCAGCAGGCAACACAAACTATACCCTAGTTGGTACGGCAGACGATGATATTCTTGATGCCTTAACTGGAGGGGGAAATAATATCCTTCAAGGTGGTGACGGGAATGATGAGTTATTTGCCTATACTAATGATAAACTCTTTGGAGAAGCAGGAAATGATGAACTCCACTCTGAGGGTAATGGTGGCAATACCTTAGATGGTGGAGATGGTAATGATATTATTTTTGCTGACCGTAATGATACTATTTTAGGCGGCGCAGGTGATGACACAATTTTTGGTGGTCGCGGTGGCAATACTTTAACTGCTGGCACAGGTAACGATACATTCTGGCTGACTAATGCCGAATATCCCATCAGTCCAAATATCATTACAGACTTTAATCCCACAGAAGATCGGTTGCAAATTGCTTTTGATGGCATTACATTAGATAAACTCAGTTTTGTACCCCAGGGAAATGACACCCTGATCAGTATCAATAGTACACAATTGGCTATTCTTAAAAATCAAAATTATGAATTACCAATATTTACTATTACTTCAGCTTCAGCAACAGAAGGAAGTGCCATTAATTTCACTGTCACCCGCACGGGAGATGCTCAAGCACCACAAAACGTAACTGTAGCCACATCTATTGGTACTGATGATACAGCTAGTGCCAGTGACTTAACTGCAAATACTCAGACTCTCACATTTGCACAGGGAGAAACTAGCAAAACCGTTACTGTCCAAACAACTCAAGATAGCCTATTTGAAGGCAATGAGACTTTCACTGTTAGTTTAAGCAATCCTACAAATAGTGCAGTTGTCAGTTCCACAAATGGTACAGCTAAGGGAACAATTAATAATGATGATGCTGCACCTATATTTAGTATTGCTGCGGCTTCTGCAACAGAAGGAAGTGCCATTAATTTCACTGTCACCCGCACGGGAGATGCTCAAGCACCACAAAACGTAACTGTAGCCACATCTATTGGTACTGATGATACAGCTAGTGCCAGTGACTTAACTGCAAATACTCAGACTCTCACATTTGCACAGGGAGAAACTAGCAAAACCTTTACTGTACAAACAACTCAAGATAGCCTATTTGAAGGCAATGAGACTTTCACTGTTAGTTTAAGCAATCCTACAAATAGTGCAGTTGTCAGTTCCACAAATGGTACAGCTAAGGGAACAATTAATAATGATGATGCTGCACCTATATTTAGTATTGCTGCGGCTTCTGCAACAGAAGGAAGTGCCATTAATTTCACTGTCACCCGCACGGGAGATGCTCAAGCTAGTCAGAGTGTCAATGTAGCCACATCTATTGCGACAGACGATACAGCTAGTGCCAGTGACTTAACTGCAAATACTCAAACTCTCACATTTGCACAGGGAGAAACTAGCAAAACCTTTACTGTCCAAACAACTCAAGATAGCCTATTTGAAGGCAATGAGACTTTCACTGTTAGTTTAAGCAATCCTACAAATAGTGCAGTTGTCAGTTCCACCAACGCTACAGCGAAGGGAACAATTAACAATGATGATGCTGCACCTGTATTTAGTATTGCTGCGGCTTCTGCAACAGAAGGAAGTGCCATTAATTTCACTGTCACCCGCACGGGAGATGCTCAAGCACCACAAAACGTAACTGTAGCCACATCTATTGGTACTGATGATACAGCTAGTGCCAGTGACTTAACTGCAAATACTCAGACTCTCACATTTGCCACAGGAGAAACTAGCAAAACCTTTACTGTCCAAACAACTCAAGATAGCCTATTTGAAGGCAATGAGACTTTCACTGTTAGTTTAAGCAATCCTAATAATGGCGCAGTTGTCAGTTCCACAAATGGTAATGGTACAGCGAAAGGAACAATTAACAATGATGATGCTGCACCTGTATTTAGTATTGCTGCGGCTTCTGCAACAGAAGGAAGTGCCATTAATTTCACTGTCACCCGCACGGGAGATGCTCAAGCACCACAAAACGTAACTGTAGCCACATCTATTGGTACTGATGATACAGCTAGTGCCAGTGACTTAACTGCAAATACTCAGACTCTCACATTTGCCACAGGAGAAACTAGCAAAACCTTTACTGTCCAAACAACTCAAGATAGCCTATTTGAAGGCAATGAGACTTTCACTGTTAGTTTAAGCAATCCTAATAATGGCGCAGTTGTCAGTTCCACAAATGGTACAGCGAAAGGAACAATTAACAATGATGATGCTGCACCTGTATTTAGTATTGCTGCGGCTTCTGCAACAGAAGGAAGTGCCATTAATTTCACTGTCACCCGCACGGGAGATGCTCAAGCACCACAAAACGTAACTGTAGCCACATCTATTGGTACTGATGATACAGCTAGTGCCAGTGACTTAACTGCAAATACTCAGACTCTCACATTTGCACAGGGAGAAACTAGCAAAACCTTTACTGTCCAAACAACTCAAGATAGCCTATTTGAAGGCAATGAGACTTTCACTGTTAGTTTAAGCAATCCTACAAATAGTGCAGTTATCAGTCCTAATAATGGTACAGCGAAAGGGACTATTAATAATGATGATGCTGCACCTATAAACCAAGCTCCCACAAATATTACTCTACAAAATTCAATTACAAACCTTCCTGAAGGGACAAGTACCATAGCACGGCTCAAAGTAGCTGATATTGTTATTACGGATGATGGACTAGGAAGCAATACTATCTCTTTAACAGGTGTAGATGCTGCTAGTTTTGAGGTAGAAGGAACAGTTCTTTACATCAAAAAAGACACAAAGTTGGACTATGAAACCAAGAACAGTTATGGTGTAACAGTCAATGTTGATGATACCACCGTAGGTAATACTCCTGATGTTTTTACCAACTTCACTCTCACGGTAACAGATGTAAATTATGCTCCCGAAGTCAAACCAAATCAAATCTTTAGCTACACTGAAAACAAAACAGCAAATTTCCAAGTAGGAACTGTTTTGGCTACGGATGACATAGCTGTAACAGGTTTTGCGATCGCCAGTGGAAATGATTCTGGTTTCTTTAACATTAATAATCAAGGTATAATCACCCTGACGGACAAGGGAGTGACCAGTGCAGCCAATGACTTTGAACGCAGTCCTAATAGTTTTACATTAGGGATTATTGCTAAAGATGCAGCAGAGGCTACTTCCCAGGTTACGAATGTGACTATTAATGTTACCAATGACCCAACGGATGATAACAAAAAACCAAATCTGCAAAGCTTCACCCAAAGTGGACAAGAAGATCAAATAATAAGTTTTGGTATTGGAGACTTCAAAGACAAGGGTAAATACCAAGACGAAGACAATAATGATTTAATGGCAATTAAGGTAATAAGTTTACCAACCTCTGGAAGCCTAACTTTTGTCAATGGTCAACAAGTGATTAAGAATCAAGAGATATTAGTTAATGACCTAGCTAATGTGCGATATAATCCCGTTGTTAATGCTAATGGTAATGTTGCCACATTGACAGTAGCAGCGATTGATAATGGTACTCCAAAAGTAGAATCTGATCCTGCTACAATCACAATCAATCTGACTCCGGTAAATGATCCTCCCGTTGCACAAAATGATCAATTATCTGTCAGTCAAGGAAGTGCGGGAACTATCAACCCTTTAAACAATGATAGTGACCCTGAAGGAGATAGTTTAAAGCTCACCGGCAAAACCGACGGTAAACATGGCAAAGTGGATATCAATGGCAATAATTTGACCTATACGCTGTTAGATGGCAATTATTTGGGCAATGATGTCTTTAGTTACACTGTCTCTGATGGTGGTTTTTCCGCAAGTGCTGATGTTAGTGTGACGGTTACGGGTAAAGCTACAACTGCTACTGTAGCACCAACTCAGCTAATCTCAATTGCTCCTGTTGATAGACTGATTCCCAAGGAAGCAGGTGCATTAACTGGTATTGTCGATAAATTGGGCTACGAATTTCCTAATAACTACAACCCATCCCTTGTCAAAAACTCTCTGCAAAATGCTCTAAATCAGACCACCGCAGCTTTTAATAATCTGTTTGGTCTTTATGAGGTGGACAATGCAACGGGGTCTGTAAATGGCATTAAACCCGGGGAAAGCGGTTATGCAAAAGCCGCTTTGAGTAAGGTAGTAGATAACTTTATTGTGCGGGTAGGGGGTTCAAGTAGTGGTGCTGCGAGTGATGTCGTTGTCAGTGGTGGTAAAATCTATTCTCCCTTTGTGATTGCCAATGGTGGTAACTTCTCTGGTAATCTTCAACAAGCGATTAATGCTTTCTTTGCTGCGAACCCTAATAATAGCCCGGCTACCGCCCAAAATTACACGACTTTACCTGTAGCCTATTTTAGCTTTGGGGTAGCTAACCCGGACGGTGCGGCTCATTTGAGAAGTTTTGGGAATAACACCTTTGGTTTTGAAGATCTACCTGCGGGTGTGGGGGTAAGTGACTACGATTTTAATGATGCGGTTTTCTCTTTTGGAGCGGTCGTCTAGTTTGTCCTATTCTAGATCATGATCATCGTCTCTGTACTTAGCCGCTAAGTTCAATTGTCAAAGCTAGTTGATAGAGATAGCGACGAGATAAACCCGTATCCTTTGCTATCTCACGACTAGCTTGAGAACGAGAAATACCCTGTTTAATCATTGATAATAGTTCGTTTTTTAATTCAGTTTCTGTGAGTTGAGGTTTACTAGGTGGATTTCCAGCTACTAAAAGAGTATATTCTCCTTGGGGTTCTTTGTCTTGGTAATGGGTAATCCCCTCGGCAATTGTTCCTCGCCAAAATTCCTCGTATAATTTAGTTAGCTCCCGTGCTATTACTAGAGAGCGATCGCTGCCTAAAACTGTCCCCAAATCGGCTAAAGTATCCCGCAATCGATGAGGTGATTCATAAAAAACCAAAGTTCGGGATTCACCTTGCAAAGATTCCAAATATTTCTGGCGTTGTTGACTTTTAGCCGGTAAAAAACCATCAAAAATAAACCTATCTGTGGGTAATCCCGCCGCACTCAAAGCCGTAATTACAGCACTTGCACCGGGGATAGGCACAACAGTGATACCATTATCAATACAAGCCTTAATTAACTCATATCCTGGGTCAGAAATTCCCGGCATTCCCGCATCACTTACCAAAGCGATCGCTTTTCCATATTGTAAATGCTCTAATAATTCAGGAATGCGACTATGACTATTATGTTCATGGTAACTAACTTGGGGAGTTTTCACCTGAAAATGCTGTAGTAATCTGCCTGTGTGGCGTGTGTCTTCTGCCGCAATCATATCCACTGCTTGCAAAATTCTCACCGCTCTAAAAGTCATATCTTCTAGATTACCAATGGGTGTAGCGACAATATAAAGTGTTCCTGGTTTTGGTTCAGTTTGCATATTAATTTTGAACACGGATTCAACGGATTAAAGGATTTCACAGATTAGATGATTTTTGAGATGATTTAATCTGTGAAATCTGTAATTTGCAGGAAAGAAGTTATCAGCTAGTAGTCTGTCAAATTTATTTTGACGGGTTTTTGGCAGTGCGGGCATACTTCGACCCTTCGACAGGCTCAGGGCATCGCAAGCTCAGTACAAGTCTTGCCCGCGTGAGCGAGACGCTCACACTACAGTCCATCATTTTTATCTTGACAAACTACTAGTTGTTAATAAACTTCTCAAACACCTCACCAAAATCTTTCCGCACATAAGTTTCATGAGCATATTTTAACCAATTAAAAGCATACTGATTAATTGATTTAAATTGCTCTTCTGAAGTTGATGTAGTTGTTGAACGACTAACTGTACTAGCTGCTGTATTTAAACTAGTTTGAGCATATTGATGATAAAGAGCATTTTCTCGTTGAATTGAGGCAATTTTCAGTAAAGCCTTGTACAAGTCTTTCAAAGGATGAATATAAATTTTAGCAACATCAATAGAATAGGATATATCCCCCATTATTAACTTGATTTCGATATCCATATCTATTGTTCCTGCGGTTTCTAGCTTCACATCCTTAATAATATGATGACTATAACTAAAACGTTTGAGTAGACGTTTTTTACTAACCGCAGAATTTCCATCTAGATGAATTAACGCTAGGTTAGTAAAACAATATTCATCAGTTTTCGACTTAATTAAAAAATAGATCTTTTCCCCTTCTTCATGAATCACATAATCATCACTATCAACTTTATGAAAATCTTCTGGTTTGATCACAGCACCAATATCACTCAAACCTAGTGCATCCATCGCCATATTTTTGAACATGATCTTTTACTCTCTAAGCAAATTAATTTTACTATGATTTTATTGATTATACGTCAGTGCTATTTGATTTACGAATTTACTTAACAGTATTTTACTAAGTAAGTCAACACAATGAAACCAAACTGTGTAAAGAAATGTAAAATCGCTGAAAACTTCTTCACCCTTGCCTCTTGCATGAGTGCCTTTTGCCTTGCTATAACGACAATTTTTAACGCCAACCTACTTAATCTCTGTTAAGATATAAGAACAAATTTGAAAAAATGAAGACAATCCAGGTTAAAATTTCCAATTCTCAAAAGTTACACTTTTTTTGATTCCTTGCATAAAAATTATCATCATAGGTAAGTAAATGAGCAAAAATAATTAAACATTTTGAAAATACCTAAACCGATGAATTATGTAAGGGTACCACCCCTACATTAAATTCATAAACTTTCCTATAATTTACTTAATACTTTGAGCAAGTTACCAATTAGCAATGAGCAAATCTGGCTTATTTGTGGGTTTAATTACCTTAGATTTAATTTATCTCGCGGACTCTTCCCCCCAAAATAATCAAAAACTTGTTGCCACTGACTATACTGTAGCAGCAGGAGGACCAGCAACAAATGCCGCCGTCACCTTGAGTCATTTAGGCAACCAAGCTACAGTTTTAGGTGTATTGGGTTCCCACGATATTACACAGCTAATTCGTAGCGATTTAGAGAATTACCAAGTCGCAATTATTGACTTAGACTCCCATCGCCATACACCACCACCCGTTTCTTCAATTATTGTTACGCAAGCTACAGGAGAAAGAGCGGTAATTTCTATTAATGCCATCAAAACTCAGGCAAATATTACCTCTATCCCCGCAAATATTTTACAAAATATTGATATTGTCTTAATTGACGGACATCAAATAGAAGTTAGCAAAATCATTGCCCAAATGGCTAAAAAACAAAATATTCCCGTTGTCATTGATGGTGGTAGCTGGAAACGAGGATTTGCAGAAATATTACCTTTTGTAAACTATGCTATTTGTTCTGCTAATTTCTATCCCCCTAACTGCAAAAATCAGCAAGATGTTTTTGCCTATTTGCAAAATTTTAACATTCCTCACATTGCCATTACTCAAGGGGAAAATCCCATTCAATACTTAAATTGTAGTCAATTTGGTGTGGTAAATGTGCCAAAAATCCAGCCCGTTGATACACTAGGAGCAGGAGATATTTTTCACGGTGCTTTCTGTCACTATATCCTGGAAACAAATTTTATAGAAGCATTAGCACTAGCTGGTAATACTGCTACGGAAGCGTGTAAATATTTCGGTACGCGCCCTTGGCTAAATTCAAATATTTGATGTTCATTTTTCCTATTCCACCCAAATTTATCCTCAAATGAAAGACTTATCCGAAATATTAACAATTGCGCGGTCAGTTGGTTGGGGTGCAGCCAGTCTCCTCAGTTCTTATTATCATGGTACTATCGCTGCACCAAATTTAGATATTCAATATAAAGACAATGAACCCGTTACAGTTGCAGATTTGGCTGTTAGTGAATATATCTTGTCACAGCTACAAGCCGCTTTCGGGAATGAAGACTTTGGATATATCAGCGAAGAAACTCATAAATCAGAACAGGGAAAAAATCCCGCTGAGTGGGTATGGATAATTGATCCATTAGATGGGACAAGAGACTTTATCAACAAAACTGGAGAATATGCCATTCATATTGCCTTAGTGCAAGGAACACAGACAATGTTAGCCGTCGTGGCAGTTCCAGAGACACAAAAGTTGTATTATGCCACCAGAGGCAGTGGGACTTTTATCGAAACCACAACTGGTTCTGTGCCTGTGCGACTTAACTCCCATAAAAATATCCAAGATCTAATTTTGGTTGTTAGTCGCTCACACCGCAACGATAGGTTAGAATATCTCTTACAGCACTTGCCCTGTCAAAATCAAAAAGCGATTGGTAGCGTCGGTTGCAAAATTGCGGCAATAGTTGAACAGCAAGCAGATGTTTATATTTCCCTTGCCGGTAAATCCGCACCGAAAGACTGGGATATGGCTGCTCCCGAACTTATATTAACGGAAGCAGGTGGCAAATTTACCCATTTTGACTGCACGCCATTAAAATACAACACCGGCGACATTCATCAATGGGGGGAATTACTGGCGAGTAATGCTCAAAATCATGAGGAACTATGTCAAGAAGCACAAAGCATTCTCACACGGTTTGCTTCAAACTAAAATAGTATTGATCGGGGCAAATTCCCTAACAATGCTCAAAGTTTTGTGGGGAAATTTTGCTCGTCATGGGTTAATATTCTCATATAGTGTTATAATGGGCGAGGTGAGGATTATTTTCGGTTGAGATCGCAATCGCTATTAAGTCCAGTAAAAAAAATTAAAATCTAGAGTATCCAGCAGATACAGTCCTAGACTAAACGCCGCTGGAATATTTTACTTTGACTTTAGTTCTCAAATATTAATTTAAACTACGGAGGAACAGGAATGACACAAGTGGTCTTAGGTGAAAATGAAGGAATTGAATCAGCACTGCGAAGATTTAAGCGGGAAGTTTCCAAAGCGGGAATTTTCCAAGATATGCGGAAAAAGCGTCACTTTGAGACACCTTTAGAAAAAGAAAAGCGCAAAGCTATAGCTAGACACAAACAACGTCGTCAACAACGTTCTCGCTTCAAACGATAAGTTTTTAGTCTTGTCTGCTGCAACTGGAAATCCCGACGGATTTCCTGTTAATTGAAACAAATTACAAGTAGTTACTAATGATATCAAGTACAATTTATGCAGTGGTTAGGGGCGAGTTTATCCTGCCCCTAAGTTGTTTTTAGATTAAATTAACTGCTAGATTTCAGCTACTGCTCGTTCAATTAAACGTCTTGCTAAAGTCTGAGTTCCTGTGTGTTCATAGTAATTTGTAGACACATCTATAAATGCTGCCAGATAGTCCAGCTTGTCATCAGCAATTTGCGTAAAAGATTGCAAATTACTAATTACTTTTCGAGGGGTTAAATTATGGCTTGTTACCAGCCCACTCATCCAACCGCTAACTGATTGAAAACTTTCCCCAATAAAGTTGAGTTTACCAGCATCGTTATTGCCAGGAATAGTATTTTTGATGGTTTGGAAAGTCGAGTTTTGGTTTAGATCTTGGGGACTCATTTGACTAATTCCAGATAAGGCCTTGTGAATAAAGTCGGGTCCGAGGGGAATTAAACCATCAACACAAACTAATGCCACCATGCGGATAAGTGACTCACCACCATACTCACCTAAAGCACCGACAAAATCGCCAATGCTGTCCCCAGGAATACCGTTAATTTGACAAAAAGCGACTACTTCAGCTACTAATTTCAGGGTTAAGTCAATGGTTTGAGCTTTGTCCGGTTTGGGAGTCAGAGAGTTTAAAAAACCAAGCAGGGGAATTGATTCCCCAATTTTGTTGGCTAAAGCTGCTGCACCCAAAGCTTTATCTGCACCATCAACAGTTTGATACAGCCAGAGGGCGGTTTGATATCCTTGGGATTTATCATTAAATAGATAAATTGCTCTTTCACCAATTTGTTGAATTAACTCTTCGTCAGTCTCCCCGGTAACAGTTTTAATGGTATTCACAAAACCAACTGTATTTTGCCATTCTCCAGGAGCAACAAAATCCAAAGCTTTCAACATGGAAACAGTCAAGTTACTGGTTGGTAATTCGTCAACTAACTCGAAAATTGATTTACTCACAAAAGTCTCCTTGTGTATGTTTTGTATTAACGTCGGTTGTTAGTTAGGGAAGCGATTAAACTATTTCAACGTTGCTAAACCATCGAGATTAAATTTTTCTATCCAGGCTGCGCGATCGCTCGCAGTAAATGATGGACTTTTAGAAATTACCTTGACTTGGTACTTATCCACCAAAACCGAAGTTTGAGTGTTACCAACTTTTACCGCAGGATAACCGCCTATTTTTTCAGTGCTGTTAGCAAATTTAGCTGCTGCTCCTGGTATGCTGCTAGTATCAGAAATAGCGAGTTGAGCAACTACTTTGCCACCTTTTTTCAAGTTTGCTTCAGAAAAGCCTTTTTTCTCTTGGGTATAGACACGATCATAGCCATCTTCGCTACTGGGGAAGAATTTATTTAATTTACTACCCTGAGTTGCACTTTTAACTACTGCCTGTCCACTTCTTTGCTTGGTACTTTCCTGTTGTACTTGATCAAAACGACTAGGTGCTTTTGTCGAGCAGGCTGTAGTTAGTAGTACGATTGATAGCAATACAGCAGCTAAAACTCTCCGCCCATGATTTTTCACCATTTTTGGCTTCTCCTTAATACTTGAGCTTGTGAGGCAATTATCAACTATTTTGCCATTTACAAACTAGAAATTTACTTTTAAATAATACTACGCAAGACGTTGAGCTATCACCGCATACAAAGGATCTCCTCCTGGTACCCCCAACCACTGTAAAAAACCTGGTGCTGCTGACTTTGAGCAAATCACTTCTGGGGTGGTGAATCCAGGAACTGAGGCAAAATAGCCCTTGACCAATTTTACTCTAAAAGCTTCCGAACCGTCTCGCCAGACTTGAATTGCCTTTTGAAAAAACATCCGGTTAGAAAAACTAATAATTGCTATCCCACCGGGTTTAAGAATGCGGTGTATTTCCGAAAATATAGCCTCTGGGTATTGGATATATTGCACAGAAACACAGTTAATAACAGCATCAAAGTCTTGATCTGGAAAAGGTAACTGGAGATTTGTGTTGATATTTTGGACAAAGTAATGATTTAACTGGGGATTCCGGGCTAATTCTTCAGCATTTAGTCCATGTCCTGCTACATGAGCAAAATCTATATCTGTGGGTAGATGCGATACCCAGCTACTCATCAAATCAAGAATACGAGTATTTGATTGCAGTCGCTGACGATATAAATCAGTTAATTGTTGAATAAAACCCTCATCTACATGAGTGACAAAGCGAGGGTAACTATAGAATAACAGATCATCCGATTCATCTAATTTAATGCGTTGACTTGGTTGCAGGAGCATAAACGTCTTTTTTCCCCGATTGGAAAATTTTGAATAGTATTCTAATTGATAAGTTATTTTTGATAACTTAACTTATTCTACATGAGTAAATACTATATTTACTATTCATAAATGTTTTTTAAATCACCCCTAATTATTTTGATTATCCAATTAATTCGGCTATTTTGGCAATTACCATATCCCAAGTTGTTAATTTGGCTACTTCCTTTGTTGTTATTTACTTCTGGGGAAACCAGTCTCATGGCTCATGATGAAACCCTTTATGCGTTAAGAGCCAGACAAATGTTTGAAACTGGTGACTGGGTATCTCCTTGGGGTAATCCTCATCATAAAACCCCTGGTTTTTATTGGGTAATTGCTATTTTTTATCAGCTATTTGGTGTTAGTGATACAACTGCGCGAATACCGACAATGATGGCGGGAATTTTGAGCATATTTGTTATTTATAAAGTTGGGAAAATTTTACTATCTCAAGAATTAGCATTTTTGGGAATTATGATTTTAAATGTAGCATTTTTGTGGTTACAATATTGTCGGTTAGCCACACCAGATGTCCCAACTATCTTATTAGTATTTATGGGAATTTTCTCCCTATTAAAATCTGACATAGATCCTCGAAAACGATATTTTTATGGTTTTATAACTGGGTTAAGTTTTGGCTTAGGCTTTTTAATGAGAAGCTTAATGATTTTTTTACCAATGATAGCATTATTACCTTATTTAATTATAGATCATCGCCGTCATCGTCATTTAACTAACCCCATGTTGTATTTAGGGTTTTTAGTGGGTTTAATTCCTAGCTTAATTTGGCTTTATTTTAGTTGGTTGCGTTATGGTAGCGATAGTATTGGGGCTTTATTGGGATTTGTCATAGAACTAGGTAGTCATGAACAACATAAAAATGGCATTTTCTTTTATGTGTGGAATCTAGCTTTAAAATCTTTTCCTTGGTTATTTTTTAGTTTATTAGGTTTAGTATTAGTCATACGGCGTTCAATTTCTAAATATCCATTAATATTAATCGGGTTTCCTGTTGTCTTATTTACTGAATTGAGTATATTTTCTACTCGTTTCTCTCATTATAGTCTTGGTATTTATCCATTTATTGCTTTTCTAGCTGCGGTGGGTTTAGATTGGTTAGGAAAACTTTACCAAAAAGGATTTGATGATCAATATTCATCTCACAAGATAGTTTATTTACCCAGAAATATTAGTTATGCTTGGGGAATATTAGGCGTTATTTTAGTTTTAGCTGGAACAGGTATTTTAATTTGGGGTGAAGTAGATATTCACAAATATGCAATTCTAGGAATATATTCTGGTTTTGGCAGCTTAATTGTACCATTAATCTGGATAGGTAATTTTCACTATCACCACAAGTTTTTGACTTCTCGTTATTGGCTAGGTGGATTATTAATTAGTTGTTGGTTATCTCTAGCTACAGCGGGTAATTTAGGTTTATTAGGTGATTTTAACCCGAATTTTAGAGTATTTTATCAACAAGAATCAATTAATAAAATTTTGCATAATCATCCTATTAACTTTGTCAAAGGAACAGGATTTAATGATAAAGAATCTCTGTTAATTTACTTTTACACACCCCAGCATGGTAAAAGTGTAGATTCAATTTCTCAGTTACCTATTTTTAGTTATGCTTGGATTTATCAACCAAGTTTTGTTAAGTTACCAATACCTTATCGGATTATTGGTAGTTTTAAAGATTATCAATTAATTCAGATTTTATCTGCGAATAATTCTGATAAGTGAAAATATAGAATACAGCACTTCCCGGTGTTATTAGGTACATATCTAGCGGGCAAGATGCCCGCACTACAAGAGTTTCATGATTCAACTTTGTACCTCATAAGAGCGGAAACCGCTGTAAATCTGATTAAATGAGGTCTATGTTAGAATATAGGAATATTCTCAACTATTGTAATTTGTACCATGAAAAAATTAATTCTCACAATTTCTTTATTTCTTAGCTGCATATCTCTGGTAAGTTGTGGTAACGCACCCAAGGATATGTTTAAAGAAGATTCGAGTAATACTGTCACACAAAGTCAAAGGGAAAGTTCTTCAGTAGCACCAAGGGAACAAAAAGATAAACAAGAATCTTCTCCAGAATCAGAAACTCAAGAAGATGAAAATAATAAAGAAGAGGAGAAAACCCCTGTTCGTAAAAACCTGGATAAAAATACTAAAAGAGATGGAAGTAAAAAACCAAAATTAGGAATAGTAAAGGAGTTAGTTAATGGTGATTTAATGTGCTACGTTACCTTAGTAGATAAAAAAGGCATTGAACACAATGTTGGTGCGAGTTTTGATATTTGTGCTGACGAGAAGAAGTTTGTCAATAAAAAAGTCCGTGCTGTTTATGAAATACAATCAGTTAATGATTGTGAAAGTGCAGAACCTTGTGGTAAAACTCGCAAAGAATCCATCATTACAAAAATGCAAGTTGTCAGTGAAGGTTCAGAAAGAAGATCCTCAAGCGATAATTCAAAAAGTGGTAATTCACAAACTTTAAGTAATGGTAAATGGACAATTACTTTGAGTAATACTGATTCTTGGAATGGGGTTAATGGTACAGGAAATGTGAATTATCAAGGATGTGATACTAATGGTAAATGTCTCAAGTTAACAGGTGGTAAAGTTTCCTGTCGAGATGGTAAATGTGTTACAGGTTGGAAAAATGGGGATTATGTCTACATTTTAGAACAACCGATAACTGAAGATGGTAATTCTACTTCTACTTTAATAGTGAGAAAAGATAATACTGAAATTTTGAAGACTACAGACTTGAAATTGCTGAATTGAGGGATAAAATTCAAAAATTCCATCTCTCAAACTCTGACTCTCTGAGCCTCTGCCTCTGGAGCGTGTTAGCGGAGCGAAGCCAAATAAAATCATACTTTCACTCAGCAAATCTGGGCAACCACGGGGGGTTTGTCCCTACTCTGGTGTGAAATTCTGATCCAGAAAATTAAGAGCATGATTGCGAAGTTCAAAATATTCTGTAGAGTTCCGCATGGCCACTCTATCTCTAGGATGTTCAAAAGGAACTGTTAAAATTTCTCCTATTTTTGCAGATGGTCCATTAGTCATCAAAATAATTCTGTCAGACATATAAATTGCTTCGTCCACATCATGGGTAATCATCATTACCGCTTGACGATGATGTTCCCAAATATCTAATACTTGACGTTGCAATTTACCACGAGTTAAGGCATCTAAAGCCCCAAAAGGTTCATCCATTAATAACATTTTGGGACGAATTGCTAAAGCCCTGGCAATACCCACTCTTTGTTTCATTCCTCCAGAAATTTCATCAGGATATTTGTCTGCTGCTGGGGTCAAGTTCACCATTGCTAAATGTTCATTGACAATGCTAATTTTTTCAGCCCGATTGGCATTTTTCAAAACTTCATCTACTGCTAAACGGATATTTTCACGGACTGTTAACCAAGGTAATAATGAATAATTTTGAAATACCATCATTCTATCTGCCCCTGGTTTCCGAATCTCTTTACCATCTAAGCGAATTGAACCAGATGTAGCTTTTTCAAAACCACCAATTATTTTTAATAGTGTGGATTTACCACAACCAGAATGACCAATAACAGAAATATATTCATCTTCACCAATGGTCAAATTAACATTATCTAAAACTGTGAATTCTCCTTTATCCTGGGTTGGATAAGATTTAACTAAATTCTCTACTTCCAAAAATCCGTTACGGGGCAAAATTTCTGGAGAGGTATGATCTTTTAAAACCGTATATTCCATGATTAATTTCCTTTGATATAATTAGCTATTTTTAAGACATGAAAAACTGAGAAGGAGCGTTAGCACGAATATCAAAACTATTGAGATATCCTACAGGATCACTAGGATCGAATCCTTTTTTATCTATAAATGCTTCAGGAGGTTCAACTTTATAATCATCCTGGGGACATTTAATTCCCATTTCTGCGGCTATGTCTCGATATAAATCGGTTCTCCAACCTTTTGCAGCTACTTCTTTGGCGTTTTTAGGAATTTCTTTGATTTGTCCCCACCGGGCTGCTTGAGTCATTAACCAAAGACTGCGAGAACGCCATAAAAATGTGGAATGTTCTCCTATTTCATGGGGAATACTATTAGGAAGATCATAAAAAATTGTGGTATCATCTGCTTTGATAGTTCTGTCTTTACCATCAAAACCACCATAATTATAATTGCCAATAATTCCCGGTCCAGTAAACTTAGTAATAGGAACACCGGGATTTTTAGGTTTTGCCCCAGTGAAAGAACGTTGTGTGAGTAATTCGGCTATTTCTTGGCGATTTTCGGGTTTTCCACAATATTGACAAGCTTCGATCATTGCTTTCACCAAAGAACGGTAAGTTTTGGGATAATTGACAATAAAAGATTCCATTACTCCCAGGAGTCTATCTGGGTGTCCTTGCCAAATTTCCTTACCTTGGGCAAAGGTAAAACCGATACCTTCATTACCTGTAATTGCTCTAGTGTTCCAAGGTTCAGCAACCATGTAAGCTTCCATTGCCCCAATTCTCATGTTTGTCACCATTTGCGGTGGAGAAACAATGATTACCCGAAATTCCTTTAAAGGATCAACACCCGCAGCCGCAGAAAGATAGCGAGCAAAGTATTCATAAATGGCAGAACTGAGGACTACAGCCCAAACTTTCTTTTCCGGGGGTTGTTTGTCAAAATAGCCGCGAAAGTCCCGCCCAAAGGCTTCCAAAGCCCCATCACCGTATTTTTGCTGATATTCAAACCAAGGACGGATGCCATAATCCCACATATCCTTACTCATGGTCATAGCGTTACCATGTCGGTGAATGGTCATTGCTGCACACAAGGGAGCATGACGCGCCCCTTCAGCCCCTATTCTAGCGTTGGTAACAGCACCAGAAACGACGGGGGAAGCGTCGAGACGACCAAAAATTAAGCCGTCGCGGGAAGTAGCCCAACTGGCTTCGCGGTTGAGTGTGACATTTAAACCATATTTGCGGAAAAATCCTTTTTTCCAAGCGATCGCAAATGGCGCACAATCATTAACAGGAACATAACCCACAGTAATGTCCGATTTTTCTAAATCTTGGGATTTAACTACAGGTGTCACCGCTAAAGCTTCTTCTGTTAATCCCCTAGCAGACCTATCTCCAGAAACATTACAGGATGATAATATTATTCCCGCAGTTGTCGCCCCTATTCCCGTAATGAAATTCCTGCGAGTTAAATAATTTTCAGTCATGGCTTTTTATCATTTGGGATTTTATGAAAGTACAAATTCATCTGCGTTTATCCGCGTTCATCATCTTCTATCAGCGTTTAAATCATTAATTTCCAGGACGGTGAGTAACTAACTCTTGAAGTTTTCCCACACCATAATCTAAAATCAACCCAGTTAAGCCAATTACAAACACGGCTAAAAATACAGAACTCAGATTTAAACGACTCCATTCGTCCCAAACAAAAAATCCTATTCCTACCCCACCAGTGAGCATTTCTACAGCCACAATTACCAGCCAAGCTATCCCCAAACTAATTCGCAAACCTGTAAAAATATAGGGCAAACTAGCAGGTAAAATAATTTTGGTAATCTGTCCCCAGCGGTTCATTCCCAAGACTTGTGCTACATCTAAATAATCTTTAGGAACATTAGAAACTCCCAACGCTGTATTAATAATAGTTGGCCACAGCGACGTAATGAAAATCACAAAAATAGCGGAAGGATCTGCTAAATTGAACAGAGATAAAGAAATGGGCAACCAAGCCAGTGGTGATACTGGTTTAAAAATCTGAATAATGGGATTAAAAGCCAGCATTGCCGGTCTGGACATTCCGATCAAAAATCCCAAGGGAATGGCGACTAATGCACCCAAACCGAATCCTAATATTACCCGCCGTAAACTTGCTAATAATAACCAACCAATTCCTAAATCACCGGGACCTCTTTGATAAAATGGATGTAAGATATAGTCCCAATTAGCAATTAAAGCTTCTGGTGGTGTGGGCATTAATTCATGATTAGCTAATGCTACTATCCACCACAATAAAATAATTCCTAAACAGCCTAATGCTGGGAATAAAAAAGTATCTTGAAAAATTACAAGTTTGGCTTTTCTCCAAACAGTTTGTCCCGCAACTGCAAAAATGGCAGCTATATTTAGTTGCAATATCATTTATTTCACCTCAGCAGAGTTAAGCTTGGGTACGCAAATATTAACTAGTACCAACCTTGGACACTGATAAGATCAGAAAATAATTAAAATTCTGTCTCTTCAGTCTCCTCTCAATGCCTACGAAGTTAGCTGACGGGCTAGGGTTGAGAGATACCCTTTTTTGCTCAATTTTAGATTTGATTTGATTTTTAAAGCTCAAATTCCTAAATTAATCAAGACAAAAATACGCCCCACAATTCGGTTCCTCCGTTCCAGCACTATTAACTGAAATATACTGGATTAAGCTGACTTACTCAATTATGAATAACGACAGAATATTAACATTTATATTCAGTAATAACATCAGTAGTTGTCATGAATATTAGTTTCCAGCGATTATAAATCGCTACTACACAAACAAAGTCCACCTGCGTGGACTTATTAAAAATCAAGACCTTTGAACCCACGTAGCTGGGTCTTGTCTATGTAGCTGCGACTTCTAGTCGCCAAATCAAGCAGAAAATCAACAATTATCAATCTAATAAACCTGATTTTTCCATTTCGCTAACGCATCTTCAGCAGCAGCTTTTTCGGCTTCTTTTTTATTCTTTCCTTTACCTTCTCCCTTTTCTTTACCTTCTACTAATACTTTAGCTCTAAATTCTGGCGCGTGAGATGGTCCCCCTATTTGTTCCGTTACATACTTAGGGGGATTTGTGATACCTTTAGCTTGTACCAATTCTTGAAACCGATTTTTGGAATCTACATTAGAACGGATTTCTACAATGTGTTTTGAGGCATCATTAAATAATATTTTAACAATCTCACGGAGTGGTTCAACATTACGATTATTATCTAAATAGTAAGCGCCAATTACAGCCTCAAATGTACTACTTAGTAAGTTAGGATTTTGAAAACCGCCATCTCTAATTGTTCCTTTTCCTAATCTCATTCTAAAGTCTAAACCTACTTCTATAGCAAATTTTGCCAGTTGTTTTTCTTCTACTAATGCGGAACGAAGACGAGTTAATTCATCTTCTCCTTTTTCAGCAAACTTTTCATAGAGATATTCACCGCTTAAAAAATTGAGAATAGCATCACCGAGAAATTCTAAGCGCTCGTTATGTTCTCCTTCTCCTGGGTTCTCGTTGACATAGGAACGGTGAGTGAGTGCTTGACGAAGGAGTTTTTCGTTAGAAAATATCAGAAGTTTGTGTACATCAGATAGTTTTTCTTTAATACGAGCTTCTTCCGCTTTTTCTGGAGACAACATTTTCAAAACATCTTGCTTTTGCTGTTCAATAATATCTAGTTCAGATGCGGAAATTGCTTTCATAATTCTTGTCATACTATCAAGAGCGCGATAAGTATCATCTGTGGAAAACCTTGATTGATGCGCCCATTTATTTCTCACGTCAATTAACTCACTGACTAAAGCACGTTCAGCATTACTGAGTTTTTTCTTGAAAACATTATCCCACTGCTTGATAATTAATTTTAGTAGAACTGAAACATCTTCTTGTAAAGTTTCTTCTAAATTTCGTCTAAGTGTTTGATCCTCAGATATACAAGATTTTGCAACTACTAACCAGCGATCACCATGCACTATTCGCATTTCTTTTTCTATATAGGAATATAATCCTTGAGATAGAGTAGCTAAAGCTCTATTAATTCGCTCGTGATTACTAATGGCCATTGAACTTTGCAATAAAATTATACAAATATATATAATTTTACTATTTTTAATAATATATTGTCTATATAAAAATTCGTAAAATTACCTAAGATTAATTAGGAGATTGTTTAAGTAAGTACAATACAGCCTATTTTATCTCGATCCAGTATATAATGGTGAGTAAAAACACACACAATAGTATTAAAATGTGTGCTTTATTTATGTACAAAATACTAGAAAATAAATTTCAAGTTAGATATATAGGACTAATATTTGATTTTTGAAATATACGTAGGGTGGGCATTGCCCACCGTAGGGGGATTTTGGTGGGCAATGCCCACCCTACACTACTTAAAATTTTTCAAATATCATTTATGATTCCTATAGTAAAATATAATAATATATAAAAAGACTAAATTTTAAACTAATGCCAGCTAAAGATATTTTTCATGATGCTGTTAGGAAAGGATTAGAAAAAGAGGGTTGGGTAATCACAGATGATCCTTTGAGGATTGAAGTTGGTGATGTAGAAATGTATATTGATCTTGGGGGTGAGGAAATTCTAGCTGCTGAAAGAACTGGAGAAAAAATAGCAGTTGAAATTAAGAGTTTCACTGGTACATCTAATATTTCTCAATTTCATACAGCAGTTGGCCAGTTCTTTAATTATCGTTTCGCATTAGAACAAAAAGAATCAGAAAGAGTTTTATATTTAGCTGTTCCTTTGGGTGTTTATCACGCTTTCTTTCAATTGCAATTTATCAAAACAGTTGTCGAACATTATCAACTTAAAATCATTGTTTATGATCCGATTCAGGAGGCGATTCTAGAATGGAAAAACTAAAGCAATATCAAAATTATGTTCAACAAGTTATCAGAGAGTATGCTCAAATAGGTTCAAAGAAAGATGAGATTGAGCAACAACTGATTTTTGATCCCGTTGGTAATCATTATCAGTTAATGTATGTTGGTTGGAAGAACAGACGCAGACAGCATGGTTGTGTTTTACATCTTGATATTAAAAACAACAAGATTTGGATACAACATGATGGAACGGAGATTGGTATAGCAGATGAATTAGTTAAATTGGGTGTACCAAAAGAAGATATTGTCTTAGCTTTTCATGAGCCTTTGATGAGACAATATACAGGCTTTGCAGTTGGTTAATTTCAGATCCCCGACTTCTCAAAGAAGTCGGGGATCTAACGGGATCTAACTACTTATTCCAAGCAGGATGACACAACAGAGAAGACATCACCCGCACACCACGCAATTGATTAGAGAGGGGTAGATGACCTCTAGGAGCGCTTAAATCCCAGGTGAAGCCGTTAGGATATCTTGTCCAGTTATTACCATTCTTCCAGTCAATTTTTGGCCACAAGTTGACCCAATTTTTACTTAAACCTAACCAAATTTCGCGCTGCACGGAAAAGCCAAATTTACCTTCTGAGTGAACTACCCAGAGTTGATTAATGGTGCGTAAGTCTTGAATTGGTAAACTTTCTACTTCTGTAAAGTATAGCCATTTTCTTTTTACCGCTTGGGGACCTGCTGCTTCACACATCTTTTGAATTGTCAAGAGGTCCGCGGCTTGAAAATCTTGATCTGCAAGTAGCTTTTGCAAAGAATTGTAACTGATCCCACAGTCCGATTTTAGAGGTACAATTCCTTCAGGAAAGTTAGTTTGTAGAAATCCTTGACTTGTCGGTGCATCAGTATTGTAGATGACTTGGTAGACTTTGCCATCAATCCAAGTTGCTGGGGTATCACGACGTTTCAGCAAAAATTCCTTCAACACATCTAACCCATCATTACCCAAGTCAGCTAACTGCGGGATGATTTGTTGTTGGACTTTTTCGGACCCAGCGATTAACTTTTGGCGGAGGGAGTCGAGATCATTTGTAGTGCCTGATACAATCATTGGGTCTGTCATGCCGTTACTCGTGTTAGCGTGAGCGTGAATAAACTATCTACTGCTATCGGTTATTCTACAAAATGAAAGCCGAATAGCGAAAAGTAGTTTACTCCGAATCTTGGGTAAAGTTGGCAAGCCCTTGAGTATATATTTGAAAAAATCACTCACGGTGGCTTTAGCGAAATCCTAGCCCACAATACTTTATCAGGTAAGGAGTTACAGAATCCAGGAGTTACAGAAATTATGACTCCTGACTCCATACCCGGTGAATTTCTTCTATTTGGAATTTGTGAATTATGTACGAAAAGATTACTCCTCCCACCACCGGCGCAAAAATTACCTTCAAAAATGGTGAACCGGTTGTTCCTGAAAATCCCATTATTCCCTTTATTCGCGGTGACGGTACGGGTATAGATATTTGGCCGGCGACGGAAAAAGTGCTTGATGCTGCGATCGCTAAAGCATACAATGGTCAAAGAAAAATTAGCTGGTTTAGGGTTTATGCTGGTGATGAAGCCTGTGATTTGTACGGCACATATCAGTATTTGCCCCAGGATACATTGACGGCTATTAAAGAATATGGCATAGCAATTAAAGGACCTCTAACTACTCCCGTTGGTGGTGGAATTCGGTCTTTAAATGTGGCATTACGCCAAATCTTTGACCTTTATACTTGCGTGCGTCCTTGTCGTTATTACGCTGGGACACCTTCTCCCCACAAAACTCCTGAAAAACTGGATGTGATTGTTTATCGGGAAAATACGGAAGATATTTATTTGGGGATTGAGTGGAAGCAAGGTAGTGAAATCGGCGATCGCCTGATAAAATTCTTAAATGAAGAATTGATACCCGCTACCCCAGAACACGGTAAAAAGCAAATTCCCCTCGACGCTGGTATCGGTATCAAACCCATCAGCAAAACTGGTTCTCAGCGTTTAGTTAGACGTGCTATTAAACACGCCTTATTATTGCCCAAAAATAAGCAACAAGTCACCTTGGTGCATAAAGGCAATATCATGAAGTACACAGAAGGTGCTTTCCGCGATTGGGGTTATGAATTAGCCACTACGGAATTCCGTCAAGAAACTGTGACCGAACGGGAATCTTGGATATTAGGAAATAAAGAGAAAAATCCCAATATTTCCGCAGAACAAAACGCCCATGAAATTGATCCTGGTTTTGATTCCTTGACACCAGAGAAAAAAGCGCAAATTGTCAAAGAAGTAGAAACAGTTCTGAATACAATTTGGGAAAGCCACGGCAATGGCAAATGGAAAGAGAAAATCATGGTCAATGATCGCATTGCTGATAGTATCTTTCAACAAATTCAAACTCGACCAGATGAGTATTCTATTCTGGCGACAATGAACCTGAACGGTGATTATTTATCTGATGCTGCTGCTGCTATCGTTGGCGGTTTAGGCATGGGTCCAGGGGCAAATATCGGCGACTCCTGCGCGATTTTTGAAGCTACCCATGGGACAGCACCCAAACACGCTGGTTTAGACAGAATTAACCCCGGTTCTGTAATTCTTTCCGGTGTGATGATGCTGGAATATATGGGTTGGCAAGAAGCCGCAGATTTAATTAAAAAAGGATTAGGTGATGCCATAGCCAATGGTCAAGTCACTTATGACTTAGCGCGGTTAATGGAACCACCTGTACAACCATTAAAATGTTCTGAATTTGCTGACGCAATCATCAAACATTTCGGTTAATTTCCGTTATCGTGAAATTAAGATTCCCGACTTCTTCAAGAAGTCGGGGATTTGAGTAGCGTTTGCTTAGACTGTCTGAATCAGGATAACCAGGATTTAAGGATTAACAGGATGTGATTTTTTATTTAAAGTGGGGTTTTCGGATAATAGAGAAGCTGCTATTACTTAAATAATAAATTATTATTTAAGTAATAGGTTACAAAATAACGTTTTCAATTTGAGAATATTCAATTTATCAATCTGTGCTAGTAATTTGTCCAAAGTTTCAGATTCTTCACTTGAGAATTGATTATCAGAATTTTTTATTAATAAATCATCTTCTTAAGAAATTACTAAAACCTGGAATAATAACTCCTTTTATGATTCACCACTAGAAAAAAATAAAGGTAAAACAAATGCTGTGATAATTCCCGCCAATACAATCACCTCGATTATTTTCATTAATAAACCAACTGCCATAAATTGATTAATTTCTTCTCTAAGATTATTAGAAAAATCATTGAACCAAGCAAGTAAACGATCATACCAGTTAGCAGGGCTATCTTCTGGACGGAATTTCCATGATAATATTGACAGTAATAATGGCACACCACCAACTTTAGCAGACATCAAAACATGAATTGCTAAACAACAAATCATGATTAACCAGGCTATTAAATGAGCATAATACCAAACATGATCAAGTTCTCCTATAGGTAGCCATTCTTCCTTCATCATTCTGCCAGAAACTACCGCCAAAACACCAGCGAGTAACATTTTAGTATTTGCTAAACGTTGTAGACTTACCCACCAAATTGGTCTACCAAATTGAGTTAAATTTTGGATAGAGTCTGGTTGTAATAGTCGTCTTTTCCCAGCATGGAAACTATAAACAGCAAAAAATGGCAGTAAAATCAAGAAAAATACTGCCAATGTCCCATGAATATCCTGTATAGGATTGATTTTAGGAATTGGGATATATCCAAATCTTTTATCAAAAGTGTTGTACACTAAGAATCCACTAATAATTGCGCCAATGACTAAAATCCCGCTTATACCATGCAGAATTCGTAGAATCAAGGGTTGATAGGGGGCTGAACGGTTCATAGATTGATGTAGTAAGTTTGAAGAAGGGTAATTTTGTTGTGAATATTAAAATGTAAAATATATATTATCACTTCTTGAACATTGAACAAAATGAATATCAAAAGTCCTCTCCGTTATCCTGGTGGAAAATCAAGAGCAATTAAAAGCATCGCTGAATGTCTCCCAAAAAAGTTTTCTGAATTTAGAGAACCCTTTGTTGGTGGTGGTTCAGTTTTCATCTATCTTAAACAAAAATTTCCTCATCTCCAGATTGCTATTAACGATTTAAACCCAGAATTATATCTATTTTGGCATTTTGTAAAATCTGATTTATCAAAATTAGTTTCCGGAGTTTGGCAAATTAAAAAAACCTCCCAAGATGGAAAATTACTCTTTGCCAAATTAGCTCATGTAGATGTTAACACCTTATCTGATTTAGAAAGAGCAGTGCGCTTTTTTGTTCTTAACAGAATTACATTTTCGGGAACTATAGAATCAGGAGGTTTCTCCCTAGAATCTTTTCATAAAAGATTTACTAACTCATCAATAGATAGACTGGAAAAATTAGAACATATACTAACACAAGATGTGAAAATCACCAACTTAGATTATAGTCATCTAATTAATGAACCAGGAAAAGACGTATTTATATTTTTAGATCCTCCTTATGTTAAAGCCGAAAAATCTAAATTGTATGGTAAAAAAGGAGATTTACATATAGGATTTGATCATCAAAGACTTGCACAAATATTAAAGCAATGTCCCCATAACTGGTTAATAACCTATGATGATTGCCCAGAAATTAGAGAAAATTTTCAATGGGCAAATATCATTGAATGGGAATTACAATATGGCATGAATAACTATAAACAAAAAAAAGCCGAAAAAGGTAAAGAACTATTCATTAGTAATTATGAAATAAAACCAAAACCCGAAAAATCTCTTCCTTCTCTACCTCTGTGACCTCTGTGCCTCTGCGGTTCGTTCTCATTCCATAAAATATCCACTAACAGCGATAGCGCGAAATAAAAAGCCATTTTTCGGTAAAATCACATGGAACATCATAAAAAGCCCGAACAATGGATTTTACTATTTGGTCTAACTTACTCAAACAATTATTAGAACGTCAATCATTATCCCGCACTCAAGCCGCAGAATTGATGCAAGGATGGATAAATGAAACAATTCCCCCAGAACTATCAGGGGCGATTTTAATGGCCTTAAACTTCAAAGGCGTTTGTGCAGAAGAATTAACAGGAATGGCCGAAGTCTTAAAATCCCTGTCTTCCGTACCCATAAACAAACGTGAGCATACCCCATTTGTCCCGTTAATTGATACTTGTGGTACAGGTGGTGATGGAGCATCAACCTTTAATATTTCCACCGCTGTCGCCTTTGTAGTGGCTGCTGCTGGTGTACCTGTCGCTAAACATGGTAGTCGTTCAGCCTCCAGTCTTACAGGCAGCGCCGATGTTTTAGAAGCACTGGGAGTAAACTTGACTGCTGCGAGTGAAAAAGTCCAAGCAGCAGTGCAAGAGGTAGGAATTACATTTTTATTTGCCCCTGGTTGGCATCCAGCCCTGAAAGCAGTTGCCCCATTACGGCGAAATCTCAAAGTGCGGACAGTGTTTAATTTACTTGGACCTTTGGTAAATCCCCTGAATCCCACCGGTCAGGTAATTGGTGTTTTTGATCCCCAACTGATAGAAACCGTTGCCGAAGCCTTAAATCTCTTGGGGACGCAAACAGCAATGGTTCTCCATGGGAGAGAAAAATTAGATGAAGCTGGTTTAGGCGATATTACCGATTTGGCGATCTTAAAAGATGGTAAAGTATTGTTAACTACTGTTGATCCCCAAGAAGTCGGTGTCACACCTGCCCCCATTACCGCCGTCAAAGGTGGTAACGTTCAAGAAAATGCGGTGATTCTGAAAGAAGTTTTGCAAGGGAAAGGAACACAAGCGCAACAGGATATAGTGGCGTTAAATGCTTCCCTGGCATTGCAAGTAGCAGGTGCAGTTCCCTGGCTAAATCATGCTCAAGGAGTGACTTTAGCTAAAGAAATTTTACAAAGCGGTAGCCCTTGGACAAAGTTGGCACATTTAGTGGAATTCCTGGGGGATTAGCTTCTGAGTGGGCTTGGGGACGAAATTCCACAACGTTACGTTTGATAGTTACATCGTAATTACCGAAAAAGTCATGTCCTAAAAGTCCTGTGTCTAATTCTGTCCCAGCGATCGCTACTGGGACTTTATTTACCGTCATCCCCCCAACTTCCATAGAATCAAGATAGCCAATGGGGAATTCCACAGCCTTAGCGCTGGCCGTATTCGCTTTAGCTTTTCCTACCGTTACCACTCCTAAAGCCGCTGCTATCTTTTGGGTGATTACAGTCCCACTAGCTCCCGTATCCACAATCATCTCAAATCGCTGTGTACCGTTGAAGGTAACTTCAATAATTGGTGTACCACCAATTCGCCGCTTAATTGGGGCAATAAATACCTCATTATTGCGGGGGAGGATAGTTGATGACGGGAAACTAGGCTTAGATAAGGATGGTTTTAGGGTTTTGACAGAGGAACGGGGGGGAACTATGCCATGACTCTGTGGCTGAGGAACATCAATGACAACCGATTGCGGTTGAGTTAAAGAAGATGCTAAATTTTTGGGGTAGGCTTTGCGACGAGCAAAGGCAATTTGACGGCGATATTCACCGATTTGGCGTTGAGCAAAGGCAAAATTGCCACTATCACGGCGGACTTGCTTCATGAGAGCGATCGCATCTTGCAACTGACTCACTACCAAATTCCAATCATCCACAGACACAGCAGATTGGCTGATACTTTTAGCACCAGCAGCTTTATCTAGTGCCATTGCCAAAGGACTTAATTGGGTGAGAGAAGATTCTCGTGGCGTTGATTTCGGACTAGCTAACAATTGTTGACGTTGACGGGGAGAATGGATGGCTGCCAAACTCCCAGTTGACAAAGATTGCTTAGATTCATCAGTTGTCGTTGTCTGCTGATCTTGATCACAGGCAACAGTCAAAACCGCTAAACTAACGGAACAAAAAATGAGGGCTGTCCGGGACAAAAAAGACTGAAGCATAGTGAATGTTTTAACCGCCCTGGCTGCTCTTCCCAAGTGTACTCCTCCCACCCAATTAAAGATGCGTGACTATTGAATCATTTTAAAATTAAAGTTTTGATGAAGAATTTTTGGTGATTTTATATACATATATATGATTTATATGATTTTTTTTGTGAAAAATTGTATAGTAACTACGGGAAGGTTCTGAGTTTTCGATCAACAATATGAATATATTGTCTGTCTGGCATTACCAGATATTATAAGGGAAATGCCGAAAACCCTTGAAGATGTAACTGACTTAGGAAGCTACATCTGTGCTTTAGACAAGGGATGAAGGCTAGAGGCTTTCCTTTATATACAAGTAGAGGTATTAACCATGTCTAGCGCAGTTTTAATTGATTTTGGTCAAATTTATCAAGTTCGAGGCAACAAGGTTGCTTCTGCTGCAAAATTTGATGAAATTACTTCACGTTTAAAAAAAGCATCAAGAGAGATCAAGACTGAATGGAACAATTTTTCTTCTGAACAACGTGATTACTTAACAGATTTTGCCTACTCTTTCATTGAACCAACGCAGGAAGCTACAGGGTTTTTGGATATCCTCAAATCAAAAATTTATTTGCTTTTTTTGAATCTTACCTCCCAAAGAGAATCTTTTGATGCTTGTGTTGATGCTATTGATTTCTTGGTTGATACAATTCTTGATTGTATTGAGCAAGATGATCCCGGCTATCAGGCTGTTTTATCTGATACTTTAGAGGAATTGCGTTTAAATTACGAACGGATTCCAGAAGTAAAGCCGGAGGATAGTAGTGCCTGGTTGCGAAATATATTCGATAAGGCCATTGCCGAAGTTTGAGATTAGTCTTGTTAAACTTGTTAAAACTCACTACAAAAAAAATAAAAGAGCTAGAGATTCATTTGAGACTTTGATACAAAAGTATATAGAGACTCTTGCAAAAGATCCGCTTTTTGATGAATCAGATAGCGAGAATTTTCCTAAGGGTGCTTACAAACCAGATTTTGAATTTAGAAAAATTCGGTTTTTAATGCCGGAACTTCAAGGTGCTTCTCGTCAAGGCAGATTTATGTATGTTGTTCATCAAGCTTCTTGTTCTGTCTATCCTATATGGGTTTATACCCATGAAGAATATCCGAAAAGACCTAGCGACCAGGAATTGAAAGAGCAATTTGCAATTATAGAAGAAATGAATATTGTAGATGTAGATTCTCCACCTTCATAAACCATGAGAAGATATACCTTTGCTGTCTTCTAAAAAAATAATTTATAGAAGATATAAAACCCTTTCTTCTCTCCAATTACTAATTACAAATAATCTATGCCCCTATCTGACGCAATACCTGCTCTACTTGTCCTAGCAGATGGCTCTATTTATCGCGGTTGGTCTTTCGGAGCGACAGGAACTGCCATTGGCGAAATCGTGTTCAACACTGGTATGACCGGATATCAAGAAGTATTAACCGATCCTAGTTACTGTGGTCAAATTGTCATTTTTACCTATCCCGAATTAGGTAACACTGGCATTAATCCCGAAGACGAAGAATCAAATCAACCTCATGTTAAGGGAGCGATCGCTCGGAATATTTGTCATAAACCCAGCAATTGGCGTTCCACCCAATCCCTCCCCAACTACCTCCAACAGCACCAAATTCCAGCTATTTACGGCATAGATACCCGCGCCCTCACCCGGAAAATTCGCACCTTTGGGGCGATGAATGGCGGCATTTCCACAGCAATTCTCGACGAAGCAGAATTGTTAGAAATGGTACAAGCTGCTCCCAACATGACAGGCTTAAACCTAGTCAAAGATGTCACCACACCAACCGTTTACGAATGGCTGGAAGCCACAACAGCCCCTTGGGAATTCAATTCCGCAGCAGTGGCTAAAATTGGCGAAACCTTCACCGTCGTCGCCCTAGACTTTGGTGTCAAGCGGAATATCTTGCGTCGTCTAGCCAGTTATGGATGTCGCGTCATAGTTGTTCCTGCCGATACACAACCAGAAGAAATTCTCAAATACAATCCAGATGGTATTTTCCTCTCCAACGGACCAGGAGACCCCGCCGCCGTCACAGAAGGTATCAACACCACAAGAGCCTTACTAGACAGCCAAAAACCCATATTTGGCATTT
Source organism: Dolichospermum sp. UHCC 0315A (assembly GCF_008121535.1). Taxonomy (GTDB): domain Bacteria; phylum Cyanobacteriota; class Cyanobacteriia; order Cyanobacteriales; family Nostocaceae; genus Dolichospermum; species Dolichospermum lemmermannii. Next base: position 2,678,873 of record NZ_CP043056.1, on the reverse strand, counting down.
GTATGGGACACCAAATTTTAGGTCATGCTCTCGGTGCAGAAACATTTAAACTAAAATTTGGACATCGGGGTTTAAATCAACCTGCTGGTTTACAAACAAGAGTGGAAATTACCAGCCAAAATCACAGTTTTGCTCTTGATCCAGACTCCTTACCAACTGCTACAGTCGAGGTCAGCCACTTGAACCTCAATGATCTGACAGTAGCTGGAGTCCGTCACAAGACCCTACCTGTGTTTTCTGTTCAGTATCACCCAGAAGCCAGTCCTGGACCCCATGATGCTGATTACTTGTTTGAGCAGTTTGTACTAAAAATGCAAGCAGCACGTCAAGGCGCAATCGCCTAACTTGAGGATAAAAACGTCATGATGGATATTGGTAATTAGTAAAAATTTTTGCCAGTCCCCAACATAGACAAATTGCTCAAAAACCATCTACACTAGAACGTTTACTTTTAGTAAAAAGAACGAGGAGAAAATCATAGCTGAACCACTGAATCTAACCGTGAGCCTGAGAGGTACACGCGAAGTCCGCGATAGCTGTCAGCTATTCCGCCTCACAGGTTTATTAGACGCTTTCTCTGAGCCAACATTCATTAAAGTAATCGGCAGTAAAATTGAGGACGGTCCAAAAAACATCATTTTGGATCTTTCACAGATCGACTTTGTGGACAGTTCTGGCTTAGGTGCGCTCGTAAGACTAGCCAAACTGGCTAAACCTGAACCAGATGGTGAAGGCAGTTTCCAAATTGTCAGTAATGCCCGTGTAACCCAAACGGTTAAGCTTGTTCGTTTAGAAAAATTTCTCTCCTTACAACTTACAGTTGAAGCAGCCCTAGAAAACATCCCCTCTGCGGCTTGATTGCTTAAATGGAAAATCTAAATTAGGCTGTCCGATGTCAAATCTGGATAGCCTAATTTTTGGATATAGTAGGGAATGGAGTTGAAAGTCTTTTAAGTGCATACTGTTATATCAGGGAATAACCCTTATTTAATGTATTATGTTGAGAGTTAAATATAATTTAAGTTGTTTTAGATAATGCCGGCAAAAATTGTCTCCCGATGTAGTGCTTTTTTAAGGAATGATTAATCTGTGAAGTCCAAGGAGGAAACAGGCGAACACGAAGAAGATGAAACCGCTACACAGCATTCATCAGATATTTCCCCGTGGTTGGTAAATGCGACGCAACTGCCCCAGCAAATATCCGCAGCCCAAATAAAACAGATATCTCCTTCAGCTTTGGCCTACTTGGGGGATGCAATTTATGAATTATATGTTAGAATGTTTTATCTGTGGCCACAACAACGACTAGACAACTACCATCGTTCCGTCGTGGATCAGGTAAGAGCAGAAACACAAGCGCTACATTTGCGAATGTTAACTCCTTACTTGAGGAGTAACGAATTAGAAATTGTTCGCAGAGGTCGTAACTCTGCTACGAGTCGTCATAAACGACTGAATCCCGAAATTTATCAACAGGCAACTAGTTTAGAAACCCTAGTTGGCTACTTATATCTTACTGATTACCCCCGTTTAACCGAGCTATTACAAAAACTTCCCCTAGAGAAATAGTGAGAAGCTACATCTGGCGATTGTTACTGATTTGTAATTGTTCATTAAATTGATGTCATCGGGCTGTTCCCTCATTTAAATCAAACCTCAATACTGTTATGACAAGTCAACCAAAGAAAAGTAATTCTGGCGGACAACCAAAACGTGGTCAGCCAGTGAAAATCAAGGGCAAACGCGTTGTCCCTCAACCTAGCCGTAATCAAGGCAAAAGTGATGGTAAACCCATTTCTGCTAAACCTCGCTCTCGCTACGGTTCTGAACAATCCCCAGAAGTGAAAGTAGATAGAGAAGGTAAATCTTATTCTGCTAAACCTCGCTCTCGCTACGGTTCTGAACAATCCCCAGAAGTGAAAGTAGATAGAGAAGGTAAATCCTATTCTGCTAAACCTCGCTCTCGCTACGGCTCTGAACAATCCCCAGAAGTGAGAGTAGACAGAGAAAGTAAGTCATTTTCCGTGAAACCCCGCACATCTCGCTACGGTTCTGAACAATCTTCAGAAGTGAGAGTAGACAGAGAAAGTAAGTCATTTTCCGTGAAACCCCGCACATCTCGCTACGGTTCTGAACAATCTTCAGAAGTGAGAGTAGACAGAGAAAGTAAGTCATTTTCCGTGAAACCCCGCACATCTCGCTACGGTTCTGAACAATCTTCAGAAGTGAGAGTAGACAGAGAAAGTAAGTCATTTTCCGTGAAACCCCGCACATCTCGCTACGGTTCTGAACAATCTTCAGAAATCGCATTACCAACGGGCGGTAAATCCTTCACTGCTAGATATCGTCCCTCTTCCCAATTTTCCGAGCAATCCTCAGAAATCACACCCACAGAAGAAACTGATCTAATCTATGGTCGTCATCCAGTTTTGACTGCCTTGGAAAATGAACACAGTATCAACCGTCTTTGGATTACTACTCGTCTCCGTTATGATCCCAGATTTCATCATTTGATTTTGCAAGCCAAAGATAATGGCGCAGTTATTGATGAAGTTGAACCAATGCGGTTAGACCAAATTACTGGTCGGGCAAATCACCAAGGAATAGCGGCTCAAATTGCTCCTTATTCTTATATTGAACTAGAGGATCTGATTAGCAACGCTAAAGCTGTGACTGATCCTGTAATTGTAGTTGCTGATGGTATTACTGATCCCCACAATTTAGGGGCAATTATTCGCACAGCAGAAGCGATTGGCGCTCACGGTTTGGTGATTCCTCAAAGAAGGGCAGCGGGAATTACTTCTACGGTGATGAAAGTCGCAGCAGGGGCATTAGAAACCTTTCCTGTATCTAGAGTTGTCAACCTTGGTCGCGCTTTAGAACAGTTAAAAGAAGAAGGCTTTTGGATTTATGGAACTGCGGTTACAGGTAGCGAACCATTACAAAGTGTTAAGTTTAGCGGACCTGTGGTTTTAGTCGTGGGTGGTGAAGGCGAAGGTCTGGGGATGTTGACACAACGTTCTTGTGATGTTTTGGTGTCCATTCCCTTACAGGGCAAGACTCCTAGCCTCAATGCTTCGGTGGCAACTGGTATGGCACTTTACGAAATTTATCGCCAAAAATCTCAAAATACACTGTATCTTGATAAACTACAGACAATTGCTTTGAAAAAACAATAGTACAGTTACTGATTTCGTAGACAAATATCCACGAAATCAGTGAATATAAACAATGTAAAAGACAATAAATCCAACCTATTTTCACACATCCAGTCACACGTTTATAAATCGGCGAAAACCATGAAAACGATTTGGCATAACTTCCAAGAGGGGTTGATTAATACATTCAATGGACTCGGCCTTGCTTGGTGGGTAGAAATTGTCACACAAAATCCCAGTTGTACATACTACTTTGGTCCATTTTTCAGTTCTGTGGAAGCTACTAAAGCCAGCAATGGCTATATAGAAGATTTGGAAATTGAAGGAGCGCAGGGAATTATAGTGAATATCAAACGCTGTAAACCTACTGTTTTAACAATTGCTGAAGATTTGGGGGAATGGATTGACCGTAAAGTAAAGCCTGTCTTTAGCGGTCAAATTTAGTCTAATCAACAATTCCAGAGGCTGTTATCGTTCCTGGGCTAATCCTGGGAACGAATTATGGTTGATTTAAACTTTGATTATTTGGGGATTGGTGGCTAACCAACTATCAATGTCTCCTAATAACTGTTGGGGTATTTCCCAAGGAAAGAGGTGGGCTGTGTTGGGGTAACATTGCCATTGAGAGTTTTTGATGTGTCGGGCTGTTTCTAAACTGGCATCAGCGGTAATGTGGCGGTCTTGTTCACCAGCAAGCACTAGGCTAGGACATTGGATTTGCCAAAGGTCGGGGGTGCGATTATAACCTGCTCTCATGGCACTGTAGAGGGCGTTTGTAGCTGCTGATGAGGTTTGTAAGTAGGCTGGTAGGGCATCCCTAGCTATGTAATTGTATGCTGTGGATGTGTGTTGTTGAATTAAGTAGCGAAAGAGCGATCGCTTGCCGAAAGTATCAATATTCCATTGCCAACTGGGTTTTATATAGTTCAATATACCAGCAATGCCTGTATAAATATTGTCTTGCCAAGAAATTCGGGGATGATTGCCCCAAGGTCTAGCGGCTGTGGCTACTAAAATCAAGCCTGTCACCCGTTGCGGTAGGCGCATGGCCAGTTCCATGGCTAAAATGCCTCCTAGCGACCATCCCAATAATAAACATTTTTCTATTTTCAATTGGTCTAATAGGGCTTCTAGGTCGTCTAAATGGTCTTGCATCTCAAATTTGCTCTGAAACCGACTTTTGCCATATCCACGCAAATCTGGGGCAATGGTTTGGTAGCGTTTTGATAGATGATTGGTAAAGATAGAGAGGCTACGTCCCGAACCAGGATGACCATGTAAACCAAGGATGGGAAATCCTTGACCTTGGATGTAGAAGTTAAGTGGTACAGCCATAAATCCTGATTGTAAGTTCTATTTTTCGATATAACCACCGGCATAGGTAATGACGCAGATAGTTCTGTATTGTTTGTGAGAACCGTAAGCTACACCAGTTACCCGAAAAGATGGGTTAAAAATATTTGTCCGATGTCCACGGGAAGGTACACCATCATCAATTATTAGTTGCATGACAATGTCTTGGGCTGTATTTGGTCCATAACTGATATTTTCACCAGCGGTAGTTTGCCATTTCCCATAACGATTGATGCGAGTGTCAGGTCTGCTACCATCACTACCATTATGACCTGTTGCTCCCTTTGGTCCTTGGTCTTTAGCATGATCTCGCGCACCTAAAGACATTCCTTTGGAGCTACGTAATGCACTGACGGGACGAACGGATTTTAAAAAAGTTATCGCCTCATCAACAGGTTTTACGCCTTCTTGGGTGATTAAATAGGTATTATAGGAAATTTTGACGCGATTTCCCTGGAACCGCTGTTTATAATTTTCTAAAATGGGCAAATATGATTGAGGATTTGTTCTGACTTTGTTAGTTTCCGCAATTACTTGTTTTTCCAAGGTGGACAGATAACTTGTTTGTGCTAATGAAGTTTGATTATTTTTATTAGCAAGCAGTTGAATGGTAGATTCTGGAGGTTTTAGTAATTGATCAGAAAAAGTAGTTGCCAGCGTAATAGGTAATAATATCAAAAATCCCAGGTAACGCATTCATGACCCCGTTTTCTTGTTTACTGTAGTAGTAATCTTTTTGGATAACTACCTATTACCTGTTGTAATATTTTTGGTTATTAAATGTAAAGGGTTATTTGTAAATAAACTGATGATTTGTCAAAATAGGAATTGAGAAGCGAAAAGTTATCCTCATCACTTCTCATAAGACTACTCCTTACACTTATTGCAATTAGAACAGTTAACCAATACGTGCCACCTCTAGCTAAAGGTGCAGATTTATTGGCAACAACCATAAAACTGGTATAAATTATTGCTTAACCATCAGATTTTATTGTTTACCTTGCAATATTTCTTCCACTTCTGTGAGTTTTACCGGTCCAGCAAAATTTGGACTGGTCATAATAAAAGATGGTGTGCCACCCAATCCTAATTGTTGGGCTAATAATAGGTCTTTTTGGATGGATTTATTAGCTAATTTGCGATCATTGCCAAATTTTGTGAGGTTTAAATTGAGCTTTTTAGCAGTGTCTAAATATAAAGTCTCACCCAATTGTTTTTGGTTGGTAAACAAGGCATCATGATATTCCCAAAACTTACCTTGTTGATATGCTGCCCAAGCTACTGTAGCTGCGGGTAATGCTTGATCATGAATTTGATAAAGGGGAAAATGCTTATAAACTAAGGTGAATTTATTTGGATATTTTGCCAATAAATCTTTGAGTGTTTGATGGGCTTCGGCACAATAAGGACATTCAAAATCTGAAAATTCTATCAATAAGGTTTTTGATTTGGTTGCACCAATTGTGGGAGAATCACCAATTACAGATTGAGGATTTGTTTGAAAATCATTGATAAATTTTTGTCGTGATTGTTGTAGTTTCTCTTGCTGTTGCTGCTGGTATATTTCTACAGATTTAATAATGATTTCGGGATTTTTGCGGATAATTTCTAAAACTTGTTGTTCTAGTTGGGGGTTGATTTTGGTATCAGCTTGGACAGGAAGTGACCAGGTTAATATCAAGCCGATCAAGCTAACAATTGCTAAATTTCGGAAATGAGTCAAAATTTTGAACATTTTTTTTCAAGGTATAGCACTAGCAATGTGATTTTATCAAGTAGCGGATAAAACAGCAATTATTTCAAGTTTCTGAAATAATGCCTTTAGTTAATATACATTTTTTAAATTAAAGTTTACATAGAATTTAATTCTGGACAAAATTTATCAGTAAATATCCCAATCGAATAGGAGTGCTATAACAGTTATGTTAATCAGTTGGCTTTATCTGATAGCAGCAATTATTTTTGAAGTTTCTGGTACAACTTGTATGAAACTGTCAGAAGAATTTACCAAAATTATCCCCTCAATTTTTATTTTTGTATTTTATGGACTTTGCTTAACGTTTTTAACTCTTTCTCTCAGGACAATTCCGGTGAGTATAGTTTATTCTATTTGGGCAGGTTTTGGTACTCTGATAATTGCTACGATTAGCGTGATTTGGTTTCATGAGTCTTTTACGCTGGTAAAAATTATCTCTATGTCTTTTATAATTATCGGTATTATTGGTTTAAATTTGGCTGAGTAAAGGGCAGAGGCAGAGGGAAATAATTACTAACAACCACTGACAACTGTACGGGCGAAGCATTTGGAGAACTATTTTTGGCAATGACCGATAATTTATCTTGCAAATGCTTCGCCCCTACTGACAACTGTACGGGCGAAGCATTTGGAGAACTATTTTTGGCAATGACCGATAATTTATCTTGCAAATGCTTCGCCCCTACTGACAACTGTACGGGCGAAGCATTTGGAGAACTATTTTTGGCAATGACCGATAATTTATCTTGCAAATGCTTCGCCCCTACTGACAACTGTACGGGCGAAGCATTTGGAGAACTATTTTTGGCAATGACCGATAATTTATCTTGCAAATGCTTCGCCCCTACTAACAACTGTACGGGCGAAGCATTTGGAGAACTATTTTTGGCAATGACTGATAATTTATCTTCCAAATGCTTCGCCCCTACTGACAACTGACAACTGACCACACTAAACCAGAAACTTAGATTAATACAAAAATAAATTATGAACAGTAAAATTTTGCTAACATCTGTATTTTTACTTAGTATGAGCTTATCAGGTGCAGTTCAAGCTGCAAATTATGAAGATATTAGACAGTTATTAGCAAATAAACAATGTCCAAAATGTCTTCTTGGTAATGCTGGGTTAGTAATGGCTGATTTAGCTGGGGCAAATTTAAACGGTGCAAATCTTGCGGGTGCGAATTTAAGTCGGGCAAATTTGGCTGGTGCGGATTTGCGGGGTGCAAATTTAAGCGGTGCGAGTTTATTTGGCGTGAATTTAAGTGAGGCTAAACTTAGTGGTGCAAATTTAAGCGGTGCTGATTTAAGAGATACTTATTTAATGAATGCTGAATTGAAAGGTGCGAATATTACAGGTACAAATTTTCAAGGTGCGGTAGGAATACCTTCGCAAATTGCTAAATCAGAAGATTTTTATGCTTGGGGTGTAGCAGCAGCAGAAAAGGGGAATCTTAAACCAGCTATTGATTATTTTAGCCAAGCGATCGCACTTAAACCAGACTATGCTGGGGCATATTTAGCCCGTGGTGTCGCTAGTTACCAAAGTTTAGATAGAAAAAACGCTTTAGAAGATGCCCAAAAAGCAATAGAACTATTTGAAAAAGAAAAGAATAGTGAAGGAACACAAACAGCCAAAGCATTTATTTTAGAATTAAAAACCCCTTACACAGAAACAGTGAATACAGGTAAACCTAGCTTTATGGATTTTGCGGGTAGTCTAGGTTCAGTCTTATTACAATTTTTGCCCTTCTAATACCCAGTTCATTAATCTATCATTATCTGCGGTTAATGATTATGAAAATCTTGTTCTATGCAGCTTCGTCTTAACTTAGGATACTAACTAACAAGCAATAATGGCACAGAAGGGAAAAAGATAAATGTCAGAAAATCTTAGAAGTAAAGCTATCACACAAGGGGTACAAAGATCGCCTAATCGCGCCATGCTTAGGGCTGTAGGTTTTGAAGATGCAGATTTTAACAAAGCCATTGTCGGTGTAGCCAATGCCTATAGCACCATTACCCCTTGTAACATGGGGATAAACGAACTGGCACAAAGGGCGCAAACCGCGATTAAAACCGCTGGTGCAATGCCCCAAGTTTTCGGGACAATTACCATTAGTGACGGCATTTCCATGGGAACAGAAGGGATGAAATACTCCCTCGTTTCACGGGAAGTTATCGCTGATTCCATAGAAACAGTCTGTACTGGGCAAAGTATGGACGGTGTATTAGCAATTGGTGGCTGTGATAAAAATATGCCAGGGGCAATGTTAGCCATGGCGCGGATGAATATCCCTGCTATCTTTGTTTACGGTGGTACAATCAAACCCGGACACTATGAGGGTAAAGATTTAACTGTTGTCAGTTCCTTTGAAGCCGTTGGTCAATACAGTGCTGGTAAAATTGACGAAAATGAACTGTTAGCAGTTGAACGCGGTGCTTGCCCCGGTGCGGGTTCATGTGGAGGGATGTTTACAGCCAATACCATGTCTTCAGCTTTTGAAGCAATGGGCATGAGTTTACCCTACTCCTCCACCATGGCTGCTGAAGATCCAGAAAAAGCCGACAGCACCGAAAAATCAGCCGTTGTCCTCGTTGAAGCTATACGAAAACAAATATTACCTCGGCAAATTATCACCCGCAAATCCATAGAAAACGCCATTTCCGTGATTATGGCTGTGGGTGGTTCTACCAATGCAGTATTACATTTTCTAGCGATCGCCCGCGCTGCTGGTGTTGAACTAATTTTAGACGACTTTGAAACCATTCGCGGTCGTGTTCCCGTCATCTGTGATTTAAAACCCAGTGGTAGATATGTAGCCACCGACCTACACAAAGCCGGCGGTATTCCCCAAGTCATGAAAATGCTATTAGCCCATGGCTTGCTGCATGGTGATTGTATCACCATTTCCGGGCAAACAGTCGCCGAAGTCTTAGCAGATATCCCCGCAGAACCACGGACGGACCAAGACGTAATTCGTCCTTGGCATAACCCCATGTATGCCCAAGGACACTTAGCCATTCTCAAAGGCAACCTGGCCATAGAAGGGTCAGTAGCCAAAATTACCGGAGTCAAAAAGCCTGTAATTACAGGACCCGCGAGAGTATTTGAATCGGAAGAATCCTGTTTAGAGGCAATTCTCGCCAAAAAAATCCAAGCTGGGGATGTTATAGTTATCCGCTACGAAGGACCAAAAGGCGGACCCGGTATGAGAGAAATGTTAGCCCCCACCTCCGCTATTATTGGGGCTGGTTTAGGTGACTCTGTAGGCTTAATTACCGACGGACGCTTCTCCGGTGGTACTTACGGCATGGTAGTCGGTCACGTTGCCCCAGAAGCGGCTGTAGGTGGTAACATCGCCTTAGTAGTAGAAGGTGATAGCATTACCATAGATGCCAATGCCCGGTTGTTGCAACTGAATGTATCAGAGGCAGAATTAGCTACTCGTCGCGCAAATTGGCAACCACTTCCACCCAGATATACCAAAGGGGTACTGGCAAAATATGCCAAACTTGTAGCTTCCAGTAGTGTGGGTGCAGTAACAGATTTGGACTTATTTGCTAATTAGTAATTATATGAGATCCCCGACTTCTTTGAGAAGTCGGGGATCTGAAATTTAGTATATTTGAAGATTATGCAGCTAAATTCAAACTTATCAGCAACAGTTACTCAACGTTGGCAAATATTGAAAAATGGTATTAATCAAAATTTAGATTCTTTCACTCAATCTATACAACAACAAGCGACAAAAACAACTGATAATACTAAAGATTATTTAGAAAATAATTGGCACAATGTCGAGAAAATTACTAATAATACATCAGGAGTAATTCAAAAAACTATTAATACATCTGTGCATGATTTTTTATCACAATATCCCTGGTTTTTCCAAGTATTAGAAATATTCACATGGGGAATAAATCACCCTGTCAGGGGTGGAATAATTTTATTATTTACAATTGCAGTGATTTGGAGTATCATTAAAGCAATTGTTAGAATTATAGAAACTGCCAGTTGGTCAATTTTTAAAATTCCTTTTATATTACTACAAAAATTATTAAAATCTCTTTGGATAACATTTCCTAAAGTGGGAATTTTCGGCATTGGTAAAATTCAAAGTAAACAGCAACGGTTAGCTGAAATTTCCCAGCGTTTAGAAGTTATTCACAACGAACAAAAAGCACTATTACAAGAAGCTGCTAAACTCATGAAATCAGATCCAGAAAATATGATGACTAATTCTAACGGTCAGGAGACATCTGTTTAATTATCTCATCTTTTTGACCAGATACAAAATTAGCAAACCGGACAGCTAAAGGTGGTACAAAGAGAAAAGGACTACTAAAACCGGAAAATATATGTAGTCCTGAAAATTCAGAAATAGCACCAATTAAAGGCAATTTATCCTGAGTAAATGCCACTAAACAATGATGCCATGTTCCTGGTAAATTTCCTAAACTTGGTAATATGTTCGTAATACTTTCTCGTAACCATTGTTCACTTGCTGTTGAGTTAATTTCCGCTTGCGGATTTGTTAAAACCCGGCTAATTTGACCTATGCGTAAACTCCCGTCCAGAAATTGCACCACACCAGCATCTAAAATTGGTGATACTATTTCATTATTCGGGTTATCCCATAATTCATCAATTTGAGTAGATTCTGCTTCTAGTTCATATCTTTGCAGATTTGCGGGTGATACTAAGCTATGTAATTGAATATCTGTAGATGGTATTTCAATGATTTCTGCATGAGAAAAATATATTTTCGCAGCAATACCCATTGATTTTAGTAGTTTACGAGTAATTCCCCCAGCACAAATCACAACATTATCACTATGAAAAGTATTAGTATTTGTTTTCACTCCTGTACATTTTTTTATGGGAGTAGTGATTAATTCTATAAATTCCCCAAATTGGATTTCTCCTCCTAAATTTACCATTGCTTGAATGTAAGCTTGAGTAATTTTTTCTGGGTGAACATGACCATGTTTAACAGTTAATGCACCAGATATAGCTTCGGGGTTTAATAAAGGTTCTAATTCACAAGCTTCTTGAATACTAATTAAACGCGGAGGCATAACAACGTCTTGATAAGATTTAGCCATTGTTTCGGGATTAATATCTACAGGAATAGTCATTAATAAATCTAATTCCCGAAATTGAGTATCTGCATTTAATTCTTCTGATAATATCCGATGACGGGTTAACCCTTCTGTAGATAATTGTTTTGTAATTGCTGTTGTTGCTGACCAAAAACTAATGCCACCATAACTATAACGGGTAGCATTTTGGGGTGTTTGGTATTGTTCCAACAAAAGTACAGAAAATCCAATTTTTGTTAATTCATAAGCAAGTGCAGCCCCAGTAATTCCCGCACCAATAATAATCCAGTCGTAAGTTTTCATAATTTAGTAAAAATGTATATTGCACATGAATTATTAAATGTTTTATTCATTTTAATGAAAGCAAGAATTCTTTTGTCAGAAATTCATCAGCGATTTTTCCATCAGTGGGTAAGTATATACAAACTTGAATATCTAACTCTTTTAAAAACTTGCACATCAATGGTCCAACATCTTGCCATTGTAAATTACCAAGTCCACAACCTAAAGCCGACATTGCCAAAGATTTTATACCTTGTTGTTTATAATTATCCTGAATCCATTTTAACACCAATCCACTTGTCTCAGAGTAGTTACTCAACTACGTAGAAGTTTTGCTTGTATACTAGGACTTAAGCAACTGAGCTTTACGCTTACCTGGAAAGGGTGTAAAGTCTATTTATAATTCCTAGTGTTGATGACTCAGCAGCTTACAATTAAATAGACTGAAATTATAAATATCATAACTGCTTGACAACGCTTTCAATTAAACTATTTCAGAGTATTTAAAACGATGAATATGCAAGAACAACCTAACGGTGCAGATAATAAACGCGCTGACAAGACAGAAATCGCTCTGCATCTAGATTCTGAATTAATAGAGCAAATCCAACATCTCACTAATGACCCCAGTAAAGTGATTGAAGTGGCTATCCGTCAATGGTTACGCGGTGATTTCACCAGAGATGATGAGTTAACACGTACACCCCTACGCACACCCGTTCCCCCTCGTGGTGAATGGAATGATTAAAATCATCCGACAAGTGTCAACAAATAATAAGAAATGTAAAATTTAATGCCTTGAATGCCATAAAGGTCAAAAATCCACAGTTTAAAAATGGGAAAGCTGTAAAAGTTTATGCCAGAATTCAAGTAGCGTTAGTTTGACACTCCCCGTGTCTTTAGACCGGGGGGTGTCAATAAACAGAATTACCAGAAATATTCGCCGAACACTAGATTTAGTGAAATTAGTGGTTTTGTTGATAATTGTTTACAGGTTGCCAAATTATGGTAGAATAGTGTATTGTTGTTGAAGTGAAGTCATAAATCAATGACTAAACTAAAACTACAGGGTTAAAATCCAAGTAAATAAGCGCCTTTGGCCGATTGGGGAGGCAACGAACTCATAATTCGTCTTCAGGCTGGTTCGATTCCAGCAGGGCGCACTTTGCAAAATCCTAACTATAATAAATCACGTTTTTCAGGTTTTTGCCTGTTAATTGCCCATTCTATCTGTCGTAAAATCCCCCTTAACATTCTCACTTCCGCAGTTTGTGGATAAGCACGATTATACAGGTGGCGGAATTTTTCCATGCGACTAGCTGCGGTATGAGGATAAAGATAACCAATAGACAGCAATAAAGATTCCAATTGTTGATAGTATGCTTCTATCGCATCTAACGGGGCAATTTCTGAAACAGGTATATTCTCATCTATAAATAATTCTGTAGATTGTGACAATTCATAACAACAAATAGAAACCGCAGTAGCTAAATTCAAAGATGGATATTCTGGATTAGTGGGAATAAAAACTAATTTATGGGCATAATTTAATTCTTCATTAGTTAATCCCCTATCTTCCCTGCCAAAAATTAAAGCTACAGGCTTTTCTGCTGCTGCTAATAACCAGGGTAAAGCGGTGCGAGGGGTTTCTAGAGGAATTTCTCCACTGTAGTCCCGTCCCATGGTTGCAATGGCACGGACACAGCCCTGTAATGCTGCTGATAATGTATCTACTATGATCGCAGATTCTAAAATGTCTTTGCCACGAACTGCCATTTTTATAGCATCAGAGGATGTGCGATCGCATTGAGGATTGACTAATATTAGTTTAGATAAGCCAAAATTTTTCATAACTCTGGCCACTGAACCTATATTCAATGGTCCGGCTGGTTCTACTAATACGATAATTACGTTATGGCAACTGGGTTGTATATTAAAACTTTCTATCATACTTATTTACTTTTACTGGCTCTAATCATCATAATTCAACATTTAATGCATTATCTATATGCAAAACTAGTGGTTTAAGTAAAAAAATATCAAATACTAGAACTTATGCACAATATTCAAAAGTTAAAAAACCTTGGCAAAACTTGGAAAAATATCAAGTCCTGCCAAGGTATTTAGTTACAAGTAATTACTATTAAATCCTGGCTTTAATTAAACCAGGACAAACTGATTAGGATTAGCCACACTCAAAGCACTGGCTTGAATACCAGTTAAAGTGGCTAAAGTTTGACCACCAAAGATAACCGCAGTATCAGCACCAACTTGAGTCAAAGTTAGATTGGCGGTAGTGATGCCTAAACTAGCAGCACCCTTAATACCAATCACATCAGTACCAACTTGGAAATCTAGAACTGTGTTAGCGGCTTTTGGTAGTTCAGCGTTGACAATCCAGAATTGGTCAGCACCAGCACCACCAGATAAAAGGTTGCCACCACCTAAACCGGCAAAGAATTTATCGTTACCACTACCACCTAATGCCCGGTCATTGCTACCTAAATAGAAGGTATCATCACCAGCGCCACCAGATATCCGATTCTCACCTTTGCCATCTCTAGCATCAAATTCATCATTGCCATCACTGCCGAAGGCTACGTCGTTGCGACTAACGTAGATTTTATCGTTACCGCTACCAGTGTCAATGATGTTGTTACGAGCATTGCTATTGAATGCTAAATCAACTTCATCGTTTCCTGCACCACTAAATACAGTGTCTTGAACCCCATCTATATTTTGAAGTGCAATTAAGGTATCTGCGCTAGTAGTTCCAGTAACGAAGTTTTCCTGATTGACTTCAGTTACTGAGGCAAACATGGTTTGAGCAATGTTAACTTGATCTACCCCATTAGCAAGACCAGGAATTTTAAAGCCGTAGGATTCAAAACCTTGGCCGATTGAATTTGTTAGTATTTCAGAGTCAACACCTTGATAATAAACAGGGACAGGACGGTTGGTATGGGTTCCCCATTCGTATTTATCGGTGGCGCTAGTTCCCCAGAATTGTCCAGAACCAGAGATTGTGTCAATGGTAGTTAATTGTTCAGCGCCGAGGTTTCTGACTAAGGTAGGGTAGTCGCCATTAAGGGTAAGGTAATGGTCATGGTCAGCAGTAACGATCAGTTGGTTATCCGCCCAACCACCATTTTGGTTAATCCACTCAATGGTAGAGCCAATCGCTTTGTCAAAGTCTAAAATTGTGCCAATCAGGTTGTCAAGGTTGTTGTCGTGGGCAGCCCAGTCAATATCACCAGCTTCAACCATCAACCAGAAACCATCAGGATCTTTACCTAATAAGGATAAAGCTGCTTGAGTTAGGTCATCAAGAGTTGGGTTTTCGTCAGTCTCTCTGGCAATGAACTGTGTATCTGTTTCACCAGGATTGAGAGGTCTCAGGGTATCTGGATTTAGACCCTTGGTTGAGTAGACGGTGAACATTCCCAAGCCAGTGGTGCTGTAGTCACCATCGGCAGAACTAACGGGCAAGTTACCATCTTGTCCACGCGCACCATAGAGACCAAGGAGGCGATCGCCTTTTTCGGGATCAAGTTGAGCCGCAGTATTCGCCAATACCTCAGCCGCATTTGCACCACGTTCCAAAAAGGTGTAGTCGTAAATGTTGCTGGTAGGCTTGGTACGTAACTCTGTATAGGTTGATTGTGTAATGTAAGTGTTGGTTCTGATTGAATCTGGTTCAACACCTACTGGTAAAGGATTTCCTGGTGTAGAAAGAGGATGACCACCACCAAGGAGTACAGTTGGTTGGAAAATGCGGAGTTCTTGCTGCAAGATGTTATCTAGTGAAGGAAATTCACCATCAAACTTGTTGCGATTATTGACATTTGCAGCAGCAGCAGCAGGAGTAGCATGATCAACAGGAACAGATGACACTATACCAGTTGATTTACCAAGAGATGCCGCTCTAGAAAGCACACTTTCAACAGGATTTTCAAAAATATCAACACCAATAGCGGCGTTATAGGTCTTAATCCCTGAATAAAGGGTGGTAGCTGTGTTAGCAGAGTCAGGATAGCTGTACTTAATATACTCAGCATCAATACCTGCCGTCCAAGGATTTATACCACCTCTAACTGGATCGTAACCCACAAGGTTGCCAACAACACCATTGTTAGCGTTTGCTCCTCCATTAGGGGTAGTTCCAGGGTTAAATGTGGGATTAAATTCAAACCCAGGACGGATAGGTGCTGTACCTGTCACATTAGTGAAGGTATTACCATTGAGGGCTGAGTTTGATACGTTATATATACCGTTACTACCTGCAATTGTAGTTCCGTAGGTAGTTGCTTGTGTATAACCTGTCAAGGTTTGGAAATTAAGCCCTGTTCCCTTGCCAGATGTATAAAAGTCATTGAGGGTTGTACCAGTCTTACCTTCACTGATTTGTTGGTAGATAGCCGCAGCGCGAGCCATTTCCCAGCCTAAACCGTCGCCGATCATGATAATTGTATTCTTAGCCATAAAACTCTTCAATTCCTTTGATGATGCTTACTGAATTAATAAGTCCTGTTTTGGCAAACTTAGGTAAATCTAATTTGCTGAGTATGAGTGTTAATATTTTTGAGGTTTTCACGTAAAGGTTAAGCTAGTCCTATGATTTAACAATTTTTTGATTAAAAAATTGGGGTTAAAATTAATTTTTAGTGACAATACCTTGTCCATTTTCTGCTTTGTTGGGTTTCATACTTCAACCCAACCTTGTATCTTAGAGGTATGTTAGAAGAAGTAGATATTGCTGAAAAGTGCTATTTTCTTACTAAACTTCTTCCCAAAGATGAACTAACTATATGCTATGGTTCAACGAAAGCCTACATTTGATTACTTAAACTTTTGTAAAAATTACCTACAACACCCCACTTGTAATAATTGTGGCTGTGAAACTATCCCCAACTCAAATCAATCAACCTACAAATAATTCCCATTTGACTCGGTGACTCCTAACTCCTACCATCATAAAAAACCTTGGCAAAACTTGTAAAAATATCAAGTCCTGCCAAGGTATTTAGTTACAAGTAATTACTATTAAATGCTGGCTTTAATTAAACCAGGACAAACTGATTAGGATTAGCCACACTCAAAGCACTGGCTTGAATACCAGTTAAAGTGGCTAAAGTTTGACCACCAAAGATAACCGCAGTATCAGCACCAACTTGAGTCAAAGTAAGATTGGCTGTAGTGATACCTAAACTGGCAGCACCAGAAATACCAATTTTATCAGTACCAATTTGGAAATCTAGAATGGTGTTAGTAGCTTTGGTTAATTCACCAAAAACAATCCAGAATTGGTCAGCGCCAGCACCACCAGATAGGGTGTGACCACCACCAAGACCGATTTCAAAGGTATCATTACCATCACCACCCAAGGCACGACCATTAGAACCATTACCCAGGAAGAACAGATCATTACCAGCGCCACCGGAGGCACGGAAATTACTGGCTTCATCTCCAAAGAATGTGTCGTTATCAGCACTACCAAAAGCGCGATCGCCATTGGCTAAAAACACGGTATCATTGCCGCTACCACTGTCAATAATGTTATTGCTGGCAAGAGCGCCCGCAGCCGCACTATCAACCTCGTCATTACCAGCGCCACTAAACACGACATCCTTAATACCACCAAAGCCAGGAGTTTGCTTGGCTACAATCGTATCGGCATTAGGTGTACCAGCAAAGAATTGTGTGTCCTGAATCAAATTGGCATTAGGCGCAGTCAAGAAAGATAACTGACCACCTTCAACCAGGTTTTCTTGTCTAGTTTTTGTGCCATCACCATTACCATCAATATTTGTGGCGGTAATAATTGTTCCAGAACGAATACTATGCGCCTGGACATCAAAGACAAACTGTGTACCAGGAGCGTTACCAAAAAGACTAGAAACGTCTAGAATACCTGAAGTTTCCCAGTTACCGATATCAGTGGGGCTAGAATCAGTTTGACCAGAAGGAACAGCCGAGCGATCAACTTGTGCAATTTTAGTTAAGCTATCCGCTGGATTGGCAGCAGCAGGATCAAGAACGTAAATAGAGGCTTCTTGCTTAGAAGTTGCACCCCAGATATCTGCTCCTAGTGCGCGGTCTTCTTGTAAGTAAATTTTGCCATTATCAGCCCAGTCGAGGTTATCAGGACTACGCATACCGAAATCTTGTTTACCAGCGTCGTTGCCATCGTAAAGGATGTCAATTTTTGCAGTGATTTCTGGTGCAGTTGTAATCTTCCACAGAGCATCATTTCCAGATGTGGGGTGTTGAATGGCAACGATAAATTCATTGGGATTGTTTGTAGAAATCAACCCAGTAGGTTCAGATCCAGGAACTCCCAAACTAGCCCAACGAGTAATTGATTCAGCTACACCATCCTTATTGCTATCAGATGCCTTCCAGATATCGCCAGGACCGTTGTCTTCGATAATGTAAAGATTACCAGCAGCATCACTAGCCAAGTTGTCAGGGTTATTGAGGTTGGTACCAGCAGCCAAACCAGTACCACCATCAATTGTGCTACGACTAGCAAAAAGCTTAACTTCATTAGTTTTGAGGTTAATGCCATAAACTGCGTTTTCGCTAGTTGTAGCTACATAAAGAATGTCACCAATAATTTCTAAGTCTTCTGGACGACCGTAGGGTGTACCACCAACTTCATCCGCTGCTGCCCGTCCGCCCGTAGTAGTGCTACTAAAGTCAAAGGGATCGGCAGTGGTGGTTTTCACGCCATTAGCATCGGTAATCGCCACCCAAGTAGCTGCACCAGTGCGAGTAGTAGCTGCATTTGCAGTAGAGTTCCAGTTTTCCGAAGCATTACCTGTAAAGGCAGTTACCTTCAAGACAAAACTTTGTCCAACACTCAAATCATTAGCAGTCTTAGGTACAAACTTGTAGATAGAACCAGTGTTGCTCTCATCAATAAAGTACAAAGTACCAGAGGTGTCAAACTTCAATCCTTCATGGGAAACCGCAGGAATATTGCTGCGCCAAACCACATTGGCTGGATCACCAGCAGCCATCAAGGGGTTAAGCCACTCAAATAGACGACCATTGGTTCTTTCTTCGGCGGTAAGAACTGTTCCGTAAGGAGTATATACAGCAGGGTCAAAAGGACCAAAATCATCATTATTCTTATCCCAAACCGTAGGATTGGTGGTGTAGGGTAAGGCCGCTTGACCAGTCAAGGCTGAAACAAAGTCACCAGTTTGGGTGTCGTAGCGAGCTAAACCAGCGCCTTGACCTACTTCCATCGGAATGTAGATGTAGCGGTTGGTGGGATCGAGTGCCACCATGTCCCAGTTACCAAAGGTGGCAGCAAATTGAGGATCTAGATTAGCTTTGTTGCGGTCAACAATTTCTGTCTGAGTGAATCCTGTTGGTAGTAAAAAGGGTGCAGTGTCTTCTGCTGTAGGAACAGTAGCAGTAGTAGAAAGAAGTTGGCTAAAGTCAACATCAATTTTGTAGGTTGTACCCCAAACATCAGGACCTGCAGTAATACCAGTGGAGGCTAAAACAGCTTGAGTACCATCGAAAGGATTGGTAGCGATATCTTCAGGACGAGAGAATCTGAAGGCATTAACGGCGGTAGCTAACTCATTTTGTTTTGTTTGTGTAGCAAAACCTTGAGCGTCATAACCTGTAGTATTTGCTTTTGTGGGATCGTAGTAAGAAATTTCTACAAATTGACCGTTTGTGCTGTTACCACTGCCTTTGAACTGGCTAGGATTAGCTTCAATTGCATCAGTAGCATTTGCAGGATCGTCAGCCACCCATACGAATAGTTTACCCTGTGCTAAACCATTGCGTTCCAGGAAACCGCCAGCTTTTTTATCGCCAACATAGAGATATAAAGGCGCGTTACTGCTATCATCACCAATTAAAAAGGCAACTTTATCAGTGCGTCCTGTATTTAGTTCTGTGACGTTTTCCCACGAAGCGCGACCAAATGCCGGGACTGCATATAAAGTATTTGTTTGTGTATCTAAGGCGAATTGTGTACCATTACTGGTTTCTTCACCAGAGAAGAAAATACGATCAGCTAAACCAATACCCGCACCAAACTGGTTGGCTTCAAACAAAGCAGCAGAACAAAAACGCTGAATACCACCAAATTCTAAGTCAGCAGCAGCATCAACAACTTCACCTTTGCGGTTGATGATGGTGTCATGGGCTAATCCAGCATTGACGATTTGCAATGTCCGCTTGTCAACATCAAAATAGTTAACTCTTGCACCGGGGAGTTGAGTACCGTTTTTCAGGGTGTACTTATAACCATCAGTAGCCGCTACCTCATTAACAACTAATACACGAACGGTTGTGTCGTTGAGTGAGTAAGCGCCAATACCGTCAAGAATCCCAGGAGCAACATAGTTCCCAATTTTGTCACCAACTGTAAAAATAGGGTCAACGGTGTAACCATTTAATCCTTTTACTTGAGACGGTTGGGTTGTATCGAATGGTGTGTTAGCCATAAAATCCCTCAGTTTTCTTTGTAATGCTTACTGAATCAATGCTTGGTAAATTTAGGAGAACCTATACTTACCGAATATGAATATTACCTTTCAGTAGAATCTCACGCAGAGGTTAAGAAGGCACTATGATTTGGCTATTTCTTGATTAAAAATCCTGCTAAAAGTTAATTTTTGATTAATTAAAGATTATCTATTTATAGGTACTATGCCAATATTAAAACTAATACATACCCGATCGTCATTACTCATATTCATTTCCACACCATGTAATAGCCAACTGGGAAATATTAACATTGTCCCTTCACGAGCTTTATAAGTGATTTTGGGGAAAGTCCAGAGATTAAACTCTATGGAAGGTGGTACGATCATCTGTGAAGCTGGTCGCGGATCAGAGAAAAATATGCCACCACAATTTTCAGGAGTTTTCAGATAATAAACTCCACTTAAAATTGAGTTGGGATGATTATGTACAGAGTTGGAGGCAAGTTTACGATTAATAATTGCCCAACAAGTTGTAATTTTGAGGCTAAATTTTTGTAAGTCCCATTGCAAAAATGTAGCAACTTCTAAGACATTTTGATTAATGATTTGTATAAGGTTGTCAAAACTATCCCTCTCATGCAACCTATCTTTACTATGCCATCCTAATATATTAGACCATTTCTCACCCTGACTATCTCGACGTTCTTCTGCATAGATAGTTTCTAAGAGTGGAGGATTTAATTGTTGATAATTTTCTAGGGAAAAATGCCAAACAGACGTGGGAAACCAATCATTTCTAGAACCAGCCATAATTTTGATTTACGTTGATAGTGATTTATGAATTTTGTAGTTTGGCAGAAAACATGGACAACTAAAAATAAAAAAAAGCTGAAGTCCTGTTAAGCTCAATAGGTAACTTTCCTGAACTGAACTGTTTTATGCACCTACCTTCCTTTCTATGGTTATGGAAAATAGCCGCTTGGTCAATGGGATTATCTTTACTAGTACAGCTTGGCGGAAATAAAGCAACCATATTCAATCGCCAAAAAGCCTACTGTATATTAGTTTTGACTTTTGACTTTTGACTTTTGACTTTTGACTTCCGCCCTGCGGTACTAGCCTATTTATTTTTAGCCATAACTGGTATTTGGATGTTACGGGTCAGAACAAACCCAGAATCTTTCGGTATTCTATTACCTTTGGACAGAATACTCTTGTGTGATATTATCCCTACAAGTTAAATACTCAAGCTGGTAAACTGCAAAGCTGGAGTCTTGATGACAACCACCAGTTTCCAGCCGAGACAATTAAACTGATAAAATTAGCAAATTTAAGTTAACATTAATACTCCGCGCTGATTCCTACAACTGCTATGCTAAATCCCAATCTGGATGAAATCCAGTTGACAAAAGACGACTACGAACGCTATTCCCGCCACTTAATTTTGCCAGAAGTGGGCATGGAAGGGCAAAAACGCCTAAAAGCCGCCAGTGTACTCTGTATCGGTACAGGTGGACTAGGTTCACCATTACTGTTATATCTTGCAGCAGCAGGTATAGGCAGAATTGGTATTGTTGATTTTGATGTTGTGGACACCTCTAACCTGCAACGTCAAGTTATTCACGGGACATCCTGGGTAGGTAAACCCAAAATTGAATCAGCAAAAAACCGGATTCATGAAATTAACCCCCATTGTCAGGTTGATTTGTATGAAACTCGTTTAAGTTCCGAAAACGCCCTCGATATTATTCGGCCTTACGATATCGTAGTTGATGGCACTGATAACTTCCCAACGCGGTATTTAGTCAACGACGCTTGCGTATTGTTAGATAAACCCAACGTTTACGGTTCTATCTTCCGATTTGAAGGACAAGCTACCGTCTTTAACTATGAAGGTGGTCCTAACTATCGTGACTTATATCCTGAACCACCACCACCAGGAATGGTTCCTTCCTGTGCAGAAGGTGGAGTGCTGGGAATTTTACCGGGAATGATTGGGATTATTCAAGCCACAGAGACAGTGAAAATTATTCTGGGGAATGGTACTACCTTGAGTGGTAGACTAGTGCTTTACAACGCCTTGGATATGAAATTCCGGGAGTTGAAACTGCGTCCTAACCCCATCCGTCCAGTTATTGACAAGCTGATAGATTACGAACAATTCTGTGGGATTCCCCAAGCCCAAGCCGAAGAAGCGAAACAGCAAATGGAAGTTCAAGAAATGACTGTGAAGGAATTGAAGGCGTTATTAGATAGTGGTGCAAAGGACTTTGTGCTGCTAGATGTGCGTAATCCTCATGAGTACCAAATTGCTAAAATTCCTGGTTCTGTGTTAGTCCCTTTACCAGATATTGAAAATGGTGATGGTGTGGCTAAGGTGAAGGACTTACTCAATGGACACCGTTTAATTGCTCATTGTAAACTGGGTGGACGTTCGGCGAAAGCCTTGGCTATCCTCAAGGAAGCGGGAATTACTGGCACAAATGTGAAAGGGGGAATTAATGCTTGGAGTCAAGAAGTAGACGCTTCTGTTCCTCAGTATTAATAATTTTGGGCGGGATTGTTGATAATGTTTGGGAAAAACCTCTAACTATCCCCAATCTGATCTCAACAACAAGATACCCGATTTATTGGATGATTCGGGTATCTTTTTATAGTTAATACATGGAAATATAATTTGATTTATGTATCTAATTTATACAAAAAAATCTTTAAAAAATACCAAAATTGTCTATTACTTATACTTCTTTTAAAAAGTAAGATGTCTAAAGTTTGCATAAACTTCATGGAGAATTTAGCTATAGCAGTTTCCAGGTAGGTGAGGTTAATTAACAGAATTGAGGGGTAGAAACAGCTTGATAATTTCTACCCATAACTATCCATATATTACTGTTTGTCCAAGTCTTCAATAAGTTGATCAACAAATTCCCTTAACCGTTGCTGCTGTGTTAGGGACGGTTTTAATTTTTTCTCTGACCCCAGGCAACACCTTAAACTGCAAAGGTGATTTATCGTACGCTACCTGATTTTGTGGTTTAAATTTAATCCGAGGCATTGCCAAATCCTAATATGTCTGATATACTAGATATCATAGCACAACATTGAAGGTCGAGTCAATGCTTTTATCATTCAAAACTGCACTAATTCCAAATAACCGACAGATTACAGCTTTTCGCAAGGCTTCTGGAGTCGCTAGACACGCTTACAACTGGGCAAATGCTCAAATCAAGGATATTTTAGCTGCTCAAAAAGAAGGCGAAAAACTTAAATTACCATCAGCGATTGACTTGCATAAAAAGTTAGTTGCTGAGGTAAAATCTGAGCATATTTGGTATTACGAAGTTAATAAAAATATCCCTCAGAAGGCGTTAGCTGATTTACGCCAGGCTTGGGATAGGTGTTTCAAAAAAACATCAAAACAACCACGATTCAAGAAAAAAGGACAACACGATTCTTTCTATTTAGAATCAGGAACTAAGGCGAAACCAGCGATTAAAAATGATGGTAAAAGAATTAAATTACCGTCAATTGGCTGGGTACGATTAGCCATACCTTTACCGATTACAGTAACTCATAATTGCGTGATTTCTAGACAGGCTGATAAATGGTTTATTTCTGTTAAATACGAAGTTGAAAAACCTCCTATACTTGCAGACGGACCGACCATTGGTGTTGACATTGGTATCAAAGAATTAGCAGTTTGCAGTAATGGTGAAGTATTCGAGAATCCTAAAGCCTACCGCCATAAGAGTAAACGCATGAAACGTTTACAGCGTAGTGTGAGCAGGAAAATTAAAGGCTCTAATAACCGTAAAAAAGCTGTGAGAAAATTAGCTAAATTACACGCCAAAGTTTCTAATATTCGCAAGGATTCTATTCACAAATTAACCTACTATCTAGCTAAAAACCACAGCATAATTAAGATAGAAGATTTGCACGTTAAGGCATTTTTGAAGAACCACAAATTAGCAGGTGCAATTGCAGATTGTGGGATGTATGAATTTAAAAGGCAATTAGAGTACAAAACTGAGAAATTCGGGAGTGAACTAATCCTTGTAGATAGATTTTTTCCTAGTTCGCAAATATGCTCTAACTGCGGTAATCATCGTCATAAAATGCCATTAAAAAACCGCGTTTATGTTTGTCCTGATTGTGGCTATAAAGCTGACAGGGACTTAAATGCAGCGCGTAATATTGACCGATGGTTTGTGGATATTTTTATCCCTGTAGCGTAGCGGTTCCTTTTAGGAACTACGGTCAGAAACGGTAAGTTCTACCGAGATTGCCTGTGGAGCGGAAAAACCTCTTAGAAGCCATTCTAAGACCGTGATGAAGCAGGAAGTAAACACTAAGGTTATCGCTGTCCAGATGTGTCTAGACTTTGGTAATTTTGGGTAAGTTTTATAGAACGGTAAATTTACTTTCAAAAATACTACTTTTGCAGCATCTATCATCACAGCAAATTGCCAAAACAATCATAAATTCCATTATGGATACGCTTTCCACAAATAATTCCAAGATTCTGATTGTAGATGACGATTCTAGTGTCCGTAACCTGATTCAGCGTTTTTTGAGTCGGAAATATCAAATAGAATCAGCAGCAGATGGTAAAACCGCTCTTGTCTTATTTGAGCAATTTAATCCCGCTTTAGTGATTCTCGACTGGAATTTACCAGATGCAAATGGCTATAAACTTTGCCAAGAAATGCAAAGTCGTACCAATGTGTTAGTCATGATGCTTACCAGTCGCAATGATGAAGCTGATAAAATTAAAGTCTTGGCTGCTGGTGCTGATGATTTTTTAACCAAACCATTTAGTCTAGCTGAGGTAGAAGTTAGGGTAGAAGCCCTATTAAGACGTGTTCGCTATATCCAGTCCAGTGTGTCACAACGCCTCACTTTCAATCAGTTAGCTATTAACCCAGAAGCGCGAGAGGTAACACTCAATAATAAAGCTTTAGCTTTAACTGCTTTGGAGTTTAATATCTTACATTTTCTAGCTACCCACCCTGGACAAGCATGGAGTCGTACCCAACTGATCCAAAAGATTTGGGGTTGTGATTATGTAGGAGATGGACGGGTTGTTGATGTGCATATTGGCCAACTTAGGAAGAAAATGGAAGTTGATTCTAGTATGCCGGAGTATATTAAAACGGTACGGGGTTATGGTTATAAGTTTGATCCACCAGACAACACCGCAAGTTAAATTTTGAAAAAAGGGTTGTTGGATAACTGAACAATTTAGTCAAATCTACTAATTAGTTCGGTGATGATATTGAGGCTTGATTAGATGATTAAGGTGATTAATTGGTAGATATTGGAGCTAAAGTCAGTCAGGGAATTGTATCTACTTAGGGCTTGGATAAAATCTTTAGTTTTTCTCTTTTACAGGATATTCTCAGAGTATTTCTCATCTTCTCTGGTTTTGTCCAAACTATCAGTTTAAAAATATCTATGCAAATTACTGTGATGACTTTTAATCTCCGCTATGACAAACCAGATCCTGGGGTGCGTCAGTGGAAAAAGCGTGTAGGGGCGATTGCTTCTTTAATTCAACACTACAAACCGGATTTACTGGGTACACAGGAGGGTAAATCTGATCAACTGGCAGATTTACAAGCACTCTTACCGGAATATAACATTATTGGGGGCGATCGCACTGGTACAGGAACCGGTGAACATTGTGCAATTTTTTATAATCCCCAATCCTTTAAACTTCAAGAAACACAAGATTTTTACCTCAGTGATACTCCAGAAATTCCTGGTAGTATTACTTGGGGAACTCGTTTACCACGGATGACCACGTGGGCTAATTTTGAAGTTACTAATCCTGGTCTATCTTTAACTATATTAAATACCCATCTAGATCACGAAAATGCCAAATCTAGAGAGTTAAGTGCAGCTTTAATTAGTCAACGGTTGGCGGAATTTCCTCCAGAAAACTACTTACTTCTCACAGGGGATTTTAACGCCAATCCTGATACTCCAGAACGGCAAATTTTTCTATCACCTTTAGCTAATGGCAAAAAATTACAAGATCCTTTAGCTACTCTGCCTCTAGAACAACAAAAAACCTTTCACGATTTTACAGGGGAGGCTGGGTATGCTATTGATACTGTATATTGCGATCGCTCTTTCCCCGTAGAACAAGTTATTATTGACCGTGAACAGTGGGAAGGGGTATGGCCTTCTGACCATTTTCCAGTGATTGTGAAATTAACAGTTTTCTAATTTGCATAATTCAAGCTGACTTCACGGTTACGGCTAACTGCAATCCTAAAGCATCAAGTACATTAGTCAAAGAATAAAATTCAATTTCTCCTTTTTCAGCAAGAATTTGGGCAAATTTATCGTAGGATTGCTGTACTGCTACGGAAAAATTATCAATTCCACCCTGAGCCTCAATTACATTTTTGAGTGCTTTATTTAACATAATAGGATCACCTTCTTCTATAACTACTTCAATATAAGCTGCGGCTTCTAGAGGATCTTGTAAGTATTTAATTAGTTTGGCGTGATAACTTGTACTTCTAGGCATTGTTTCGACTAGACTCTATACCCCTGCTTCACCAATTCTACCGCTAACTGGATAGCTGCTTTCATACTTGTTGCGTCAGCAATACCCTTACCCGCAATATCAAAAGCCGTTCCATGATCCGGGGAAGTTCGCACAAATGGTAAACCAATGGTAGTATTGACAGCCCGATCAAAAGCCATCAACTTCACCGGAATTAAACCCTGATCGTGATAAAGTGCTAAGTAAGCATCAGCAGGATTTTTGATCACGGAATTACCATACCAAGCAATACCTGGTTTTACCCACATTGTATCTGGGGGCATGGGTCCTTCTAGTTGTAAATGCGGGCGTTTTTGGCGTTCTGATTCCAACCAGGGAATTAACCAATCTATTTCTTCTGTTCCCAGTTGTCCCATTTCTCCACTGTGGGGATTTAACCCGGCGATCGCAATTCTGCCATGTTTAATCCCAAAATCATTTGCTAAACACTCCACCAATAAATCTAATTTCTTTGTCAACAACTGCGGTGTTAAAGTCGCAGCTACTTGAGATAAAGGAATATGGGTGGTAGCAAGTAGAGCGCGGAGTATCCAACCGGTAAAAGGCGATCGCCCCACAAACAACATCCCAAACAGCTCAACACCAGCCTTTTCGGCTAAAAGTTCCGTTTGTCCCGGATAGTTGTAACCAGCGGCTTTCCAAGCAGATTTAGCGATAGGTCCGGTGACAATTCCATCAAACTCACCTGCCAAAGTTTGAGATATGGCATATTCCATATAAGCAAAACTCGCTGCACCACTAGCTGCATTCCCCACACCTGTGATAATTTCACCAGCAATAGGGACATCAACTATAGACAAATCAACCGGATTAGCCAAAGCTAGAGAATTCTCAATATTTTTACTGATATTTTCATAACTTTTAGTTAATAAAGTTCTATTCCCTACCACCATCACATCACAATTTTGAGTAACTTGAGGATCTGCCAAAGCCTTCAAAATCACCTCAGAACCAATACCCGCAGGATCTCCCAGGGTCAGCACCAAACGCGGACGGTTATTTTGATTACTCATGATTTTGTAGGGGCGGGGTTTCTCCGCCTATCTCCACTCATTCCCGATGACATCCCTAAATTGGTTTAGAATTATTGATAGGTCTAATCCAAATAGTTCTGATAGACCTATTGTACCTGAGTTGTTAGAGTTGAAAATGAGATCTTAGCCTTCAAATCAAATTCAGCAGTCTCAGATAAATCAACAATCCACAAAGGAGCATTACAGCAAATGGGCGGCGAAATGTTAAATGCAGCGATGCTATCTTTCGGTCTAATCTTCGTAGGTTGGGCAATTGGCGCTTTGTTACTCAAAATTCAAGGCGCAGAAGAATAGAACGGAAGCAGGGGGAAGCGGGGGAAGTAGGGGAAGCAGGGGAAGTAGGGGAAGTAGGGGAAGCAGGGGAAGCAGGGGAAGTAGGGGAAGAAAAATTAATTCTTCATCCTGACTCGGTGACTCCTGACTCCTGACTCGGTGACTCCTGACTCCTGACTCCTGACTCCTGACTCCTATCTTTTATTAAAAAGATGTAAAGTTTTATTTAGATAACTAAATTCTGTTAAGATTCTTTTCATAAACATTAAGATATATAACCAACCCCATGACATTATTAATAGTTGGTGCAACTGGCACTTTGGGAAGACAAGTGGCTCGTCGCGCAATTGATGAAGGGTATAAAGTCCGCTGTCTGGTTCGGAGTCCTAAAAAAGCTGCTTTTCTCAAAGAATGGGGTGCAGAACTGGTACGGGGAAACTTGTGTAATCCACAAACCCTGACAGAAGCATTAACAGGTGTAACCGCAGTTATTGATGCTGCTACATCTCGTGCCACAGATTCACTAACTATTAAAGAAGTGGATTGGGATGGCAAAGTAGCATTAATTCAAGCCGCTAAAGCTGCTGGTGTAGAAAGATTTATCTTCTTTTCAATTTTAGATGCTGATAAATATCCCAATGTACCGCTGATGGAAATTAAGCGATGTACAGAAGCATATTTAGCAGAGTCTGGTTTAAACTACACAGTTTTACGTTTAGCTGGATTTATGCAAGGGTTAATTGGTCAGTACGGCATACCTATTTTAGAAAAACAACCAGTATGGGTAACAGGAACATCCTCACCTATTGGCTATATGGATACTCAGGATATTGCTAAATTCGCGGTGCGGGCTTTGACTGTGACAGAAACAGAAAAGCAAGCTTTCCCAGTCGTGGGAACTCGTGCTTGGAGTGCTGAGGAAATTATTAATCTTTGTGAACGCTTATCTGATAGAGATGCAAAAGTTACACGAATGCCTATCAGTTTATTACGGGCTGTCCAAAATTTACTGCGCTGCTTTCAATGGGGATGGAATGTTGCTGATAGATTAGCTTTTACGGAAGTCCTAGCTGGTGGTAAAGCTCTAAACTCAGAAAATATGGACGAAGTATATACTGTTTTTGGTTTAGACAAACAAGAAACTACCACCTTAGAAGCATATCTACAAGAATACTTCAGTCGGATTATGAATAAGCTGAAACAGTTAGATTACGAAAAAGCCAAAAGTAAAAAGCTTAAAAGTAAAAAGACTCCCTTTAAACAATCCTCCAAAGCCAATAGTCAATAAATGTCAGCCGAATGGTGACATTAGGCTAAAATGTGTAACTATTAGATACAGAAAAATCATCCCTTAAACTTGGATATTTGAGTGTGCCGAAAGCAGGCATTATCTACAACGATGTTAAGCCGATAGCGAGTAGTGTCGCTATCGAACTAAAAGACAAGCTCACCGCTGCTGGTTGGGATGTATACATCACAGCGAGTATCGGTGGGATATTGGGCTATTCTCAACCAGATAGTCCTGTCTTGCACACCCCCATTGAAGGTCTTACGCCCCCTGGCTTTGACTCAGATATGAAATTTACTGTGGTGTTAGGAGGTGATGGAACTGTATTAGCAGCATCGCGCCTGGTAGCCCCCTCTGGTATCCCCATGCTGACGGTAAATACTGGTCACATGGGATTTTTGACTGAAGCTTATCTTAACCAATTGCCCCAAGCCTTAGAACAGTGTATGGCGGGTGCATATCAGGTTGAAAATAGAGCTATGCTCACCGTTAAAGTTATGCGGGGAGATACGGTAAAGTGGGAAGCCCTCTGTTTAAATGAAATGGTGCTACATCGAGAACCTTTAACTTGTATGTGCCATTTTGAAATCGCAGTGGGGCGACATTCACCCGTGGATATTGCGGCTGATGGAATTATTGTTTCTACCCCAACGGGTTCTACAGCTTATTCTTTAAGCGCAGGTGGTCCAGTAATTACTCCTGGTGTCCCTGTATTGCAGTTAGTCCCAATTTGTCCCCATTCTCTGGCTTCTAGGGCTTTGGTGTTTCCTGATAGTGAACCAGTTAATATCTATCCTGTTAATATTCCCCGGTTGGTAATGGTGGTGGATGGTAATGGTGGATGTTATGTTTTACCGGAAGATCGGGTATATTTAGAGCGATCGCCCTATAGCGCCCGGTTTATTCGTCTCCAGTCACCGGAATTTTTCCGTGTTCTGCGGGAAAAACTCGGTTGGGGTTTACCACATATTGCTAAACCCAATTCTGTAGAATTGCCTTAGTTGTCACTTGTTCAGTTAGGTAAATGCCAACTTAGTGTAACTCGCACTTCTCCATTGGGTAAAACTGATATTTCCCATACACCATCTAGAAGTTCGTTGGCTATAGTATCCATGATTTTAGTACCATAGCCGCCTTTTTTGGGTCTATAAGTAGATGCTAAAATAGCTCCATCATTTGCTATTACTAAAGTACATTTATCTCCCTGTTGCTCTAAACTAACAAATACTTGGGTAGCCGTACCGTGAGGTGGTTGAGCGTGTTGGATGACATTATTCAATGCTTCACGGAAAAAGCGGTAAATTTCTTCTCTGTGTTCAATCCAAATACTGTTGAATTGTGGTTCTTGAAGCGGCTGAATTTCTGTAATTACTTGTAGAGTTAATTTTCCAGAATTCACTAATTCTTCTAATGTGGTTTTTATGCCTATATCTAATCCTTTTTGAAGTATGGGAGTTACTGCCATTTTTTCGGTTAAATCTCGAATATTGCTCAATTTATTTCTAATTTCTTGCCCCAAAGCTGTCAACTTATCTGAAATTAAATCTATATCTAAATCAGATTCTAATTCAATTTTATCCATTACCAATTTTAATTCTTGTAAAGCCCCATCATGGATATCAGCAGCAATCCGATTGAGGATTTTGCGAGTACGGGAAAGAATCGCTTCTTGTTCAGCCGCTTTGAGTTGGGTAATTTGATAGTTTTGCAATGCAATAACTTCTTTTTGTCGTCCAAAAATTAAGTAGATAAAAATAGATATTCCTGTTACTGTCCACACAAATAAAGGTTGAATAATTAATAAGATCCATTTACATTTCCAAACAATTAAACATAATCCTAAGTAACCGCTAAATATCGCAAATATTATTAATAATAAACGCCAATTTTGATAATTATAAACACCTATACTGATTAAAAATCCTCCCAAAATAACAATTATAAACTCAACCCATTTTGATGGTATTTGTAAAAATGAATCTGTCATTAAACTAGCCATGATATTAGCCTGAATTTCTACCCCAGCCATACTATCACCGAACGGTGACAGCATGGCCATTGTTTGGACGTTGTTCGCTTCTACAAAACCAATAAAAACAACTTTATTGCGGACTTGTTGAGAGAGTTTGAGAGGAGACGCAACTAGACATTTTTTATCTTTATTAGGTTGACAAATAGATGTTAATTCTAGAAAAGGAAAAGTTCCCGACTTTCCCCAAAATTTGATTTCTACGGGGGTTGTAATTTTCGCAAGTCGTGAGGAAAAATTAACTTTTTGCTGTTGCTGTTCCCATTTTTCCAAAACTAGAAGGGTATTGGATTTAAAGGTTTGAATTTGGTCAATTTTTTCTGAGAGAAAGAACGGACTCACTAAATGGGAACTTCGAGCTGTACTACCTAAATGTGTGGGTGCTTCTGCTTCTGGTTCGTATTCAAAAAATCCCTGAATAGTCTCAGGAGGTATTAAAGGTTTAAGTCGCTCACTATCAAAAGGGAGAAGATGATTGTAAATGAAAAATTTTGGTTTTTTAGAATTAGTAATTGAATTGGTGCGTGTGACTAAAACAATTTGCTTATGATGATTTTTTACGAGATTTTTTAAAGGTTTATTTATTGTTTCAGTGATTTTGACTGGGTACTCAATTTCTGGTGATTCTTCCCAGTCATTGTGGAGATTCAAAACGACGACGGAAGCACCTGCTTTTAAAAGATGTTCTACTAAATCTGCATAGAATAATCTTCCTAAAGATAGCTTTTGATTCGCTAAATCCTGGGGTTGAATTTTTACTAATATAATTTCTGGTGGTGGAGTTTTTGGCTGGTTCAATCTCAGGAAAGTATCTTGAAGTTGTAATTCCAATTTCTGAACTACAGGAATTTGGGAAAAGATGAAATTGTAGAATACACTGCAAGTTATTCCTAAGCTGAGAAATTTAATTTGCGAACTTTTTCTCCACAACATTTGATTACTTATTGACATCTGTATTCATTCAGAACCCCGATTTCTCTAAGAGGATGTTTTAAAAGTTTTTAATGTGTAAACAGACCCCTCTCCAAACCTCTCCCCTACCAGGGGAGAGGCTTTAAAACCCCCATTCCCTTGTAGGGAAGGGGGGGAGGGGGGTTAGGTTTTTGGAGATTATGGGTTTCATATAATACTTTTCAAACAACCTCTAAGAAGTCGGGGTTCTAGTTTAATTTGTAAATCTTGCTAATAACTCTTCACGAGATAATTGCAAAAGCAAAGGAGTAAATTCTTCCCTCGTCATAGCAATTACTTGATCAATAATCGTGGCTAATTCTGAATCAAGTTCTCCAAAACGTACTTGTAGGATACTTTCAATCATAGCTCGACGTTCTCTTAATACACCTTCTTCTCGTTCTTGTTTTTTAATTTCTGCTAATTGTTGTTCATACATTTCTGATAATTTCATAATCAACTCCTGATCATCTTGATCAATATCGTGTTCTTTTTCTTGACGTGCAGATAACACAGCAATTAGGTCATGTACTAATTGTATTATATTCGTCAGGAAAGGACTATTCTCTGATAGTGCCTCTAATTCTTCTACTGCTTGTCTTTGTACTTTTCCTCTACCTAATACCCTCAAAAACAGTGTTTCTGGTGTAGTGGGTAGTTGATGAATGACAATCAGTACAGTTTTTAATGCTTTTCCTAAAAAATAAATTCCTTTTCCCCAATTCTCCTCATCTAAAGTAAAATTAAAACTTTCTAGAATGTCTGCTGATGCTGTAGGAGTAAAAATCCATAAATATGGTAATTCTTCTTCATTTATTCGCGTATTATTGCGTTTAGTTTGTCGTTCTAGGTCTGCATGGATGTCAAATAATTTACCCATACAACTGCGAATTTCACTTTTACTGACAGCATTGCGAAATGGCTCAAATATAGTATAACTTGAATTTTTCGCCATTCTTCCTAGCAATCCTAGTGATTCTATACCATCTGGAAATGGCGATGCAGGTGTAAATAATACGTCAATTTGTCTAACTTCTGAGGTAATATCTTTACTCATTTCTATTTGACCATAAGATATTAATAGTTCTGTGAGATATTGTTTGGCAAATTGGTCGTGGATAAAACGAGTCATTTAATTTTAATTTGATTTAAGGATGAAAAGATTAATTTAACATTTTGTTGATGAGCGATTACATCTTGAGAAATAGACGATAGCGAATAATCCGATAGGGATGATTTTGAGACAAGCTGATTCCTAATTCTTTCCCTGTTTGGAAAAATTGCCAAGTTCCGGCTTTTGTCTCTACAGTTTCATTGATATCTGTAGAGTTTTTTAGCTGAAATGGTGGTTCATTTTTTGATGGACCTGAGAGAAACTGCACGTTGTTGTCTGTAATCTCCAATTTTAACCCAACTGTGCCACCTTCACCAGCACCACTGACAATTTTACCTGTTCCTGACCAAATTTGTTGAGCTAAAGCGGGTGAACTGAGTCCCCACAGTAAGGACGCTGTGAGGATGATATGCAGTTTTTGGATAGGGAATTTCATAATTGCTGTCTGAACAGGTGGAGAAATGATGTTCTCACACTTATCAGATTTGGGTTTTTAGATGGGTTCGTAAGTTCGCAATTTTATTTGCGGGAGTTCGCACATTTTTCTGCGGGGATACACATTGATATGGAAGCACTTACATAGTTATTATCAAAAATGAAACATTGATAGTTAATGCTTAGGTGAAAAAATGAAAAAGTTGTTAAGACTTGCAATATGTTTTAGTGCAGCGACCTTGCCCCACTTTTGTAGTTTAGGATTAATTAATATTGGTGCAGTTCCTGTTAAACCAGCATTTGCACAAAATACATTTCGTAATGATCAAGTTTTTACGAGAGAGTCTGGCAATGGAGGTCAATGGGGTGGTTGGACTAAACCTGTTTACTGTCCACCAGGTTCATGGGCAGCTGGTTACACGATGAGGGTAGAACCTGAACGAGGTGAGGGTGATGATACTGGGCTTAATGCTATTACTCTCTACTGCCGCGATCGCAATGGACGAGATGTAGATCGTATTATGCCCGATCCAGGGATGTGGGGTAATTGGCTTGAAGATTCTAATTGCTCCCAAGGTGTTTTTATGACACATTTTCAGCTAAGAGTGGAGAGCAACCGGGGATCAGGAGATGATACGGCTGCAAATTCTGTTGCTTTTACCTGTGGTAATCGCAGTAGAATCGAATCTTCAGGTACTACACCTTGGGGAAACTGGGGAGCTTGGCAAGGAAGTTACAAAAGAGTTGCTATTTGTGGTGTCCGAGCTAAGGTAGAATCTAATCGAGGTGAGAGCGATGATACTGCATTAAATGATTTAGAATTTACGTGGTGTAGAATATAATAGGATGATTTTGGGCTATCGCTGTTTTGGGAATAGGGTGTTTTTGAGCGATCGCTTTTTTGGGAATAGGGTGTTTTTGAGCGATCGCTCTTTTGAGAATAGGGTGATTTTAGGCGATCGCTCTTTAATGAAAGGATAATTTTGATATTTCAGATCCCCGACTTCTTTGAGAAGTCGGGGATCTGGTTTCCCTATTTACAAAACATCTATCTCTGTTATATAATTATAATACATTTGTAAAATATTGAGAAACTTATGACTCAGATTACAATTGAAGAAGCTACTCAAAATCTATATAAACTTCTAGAACAAGTGGCTAAAGGTGAGCAATTTGTGCTGATGAAAGAAGGCAAAGAAATTGCTCGTCTTCTTCCTCCTCAATCGGAAAAAAAAGTATTTCCTAGTTTAAACTCTTTTAGAAAATCAATAGTTTTAAAAGGAAATGCAATGAGTACCACGATATTAGAAGAAAGAGAGAACGAAAGATATTGATTTATTTAGATACTAGCGCCATTGTTCCTTATTATGTGCCTGAAAAATTAAGTGATGTTGTTGAACAACTATTACAAAAACAAGAAGATAAACCAATCATTAGTCAATTAGTTGAGGTAGAATTATTTTCTGCTTTATCTCGTAGGGTAAGAATGGGTGAAGTTTCCCAAAATGACGCTAGACGGATTACAGAATTGTTTGAGAATCACCTTAATGAAAGTTTATATCGTCTTGTTTTATTGGAAAATCAACATTATCGTTTAGCTAGAGATTGGATATCCAAGTTTGATCTGCCTTTAAGAACTTTGGATGCTTTACATTTAGCAGTGTGTAGCATTAATAATTTTTCTCTGGTGACAGCAGATGATAAATTAGCTCAATCTGCTACTATTTTAGGGATAGATATTCTTTTATTGACTTCCAATCTCAATTTTAGTTAGATATACGATTCCTTCAGAGCGATTCCTGGGTCGCGCTTCGCTATCGCTCTTTCTATAAAAGGATGATTTTGGGCGATCCTAGTATTCAGATCCCCGACTTCTTAAAGAAGTCGGGGATCTAGTTTACCAAGATTATAATTAATACCATATAATTACTTATTGACATAATATGCTAGTTTTAGCATACTTAATATTAGATGAATGAAAAACAAGAAAAGCCTCTCAGATGGATTGCAAGCGCCCTTCATGATTTAAAGAAGTTTCCTGAAGATGTACAGGATGTCATGGGTTACGCTCTTGATTTAGCACAACACGGTCAAAAACACCCTAACGCAAAACCTTTACACGGGTTTTCTGGAGCAGGTGTTTTAGAAATTGTAGATGATTTTGATGGGGATACATATAGGGCAATTTATACTGTTAAATTCGAGGGTGTTATCTACTTACTACATTCATTTCAAAAGAAATCAAAACATGGTATTGCTACACCAAAACAAGATATAGAATTAGTTAAAAAAAGATTGAAAATCGCTCAAGAAAATTATTTACAGCAGACTACCGAAAAAATGGAGTAAAAAAATGCCAGAAGAAAATCAAGTTGAGGTTAGTAGCGGAAATGTATTTGCTGACTTAGGTTTATCTAATCCTGAAGAAAGATTATTGAAAGCCGAGTTAGTCCGTAAAATCAGTGAAATCATTACTAATCTAAATTTAACACAAGTTCAAGCAGCCGAAATTCTAGGCATAGATCAACCAAAAGTTTCTCTACTAATTAGAGGTAGATTAAGTGGTTTTTCAACTGATAGATTGATGGACTATCTAAACAAGTTAGGTAGTGATGTAGAGATTACAGTTAAACCTAAACCTGAAAATCGTAAGTTTGCTCAGATAATTGTAGTCTGATAATTATTATTCATTATTCAGATCTCCGACTTCTTAAAGAAGTCGGAGATCTAGGTCTTGATTAAGTATACGTATTTAATGTAAAATATACGTATCTAATCATTACCCAAGACAATGAATGTCAAGCCACTGCGGTTTCTCGTGGTAGAAGATCATCCAGAAGTAGCCCAAAATAATTGTGATTTTTTGAGAAAATTCGATTCTTCTGCTATTTGTACCATCGCTTCTACTCCCCAAGAAGCACTACAACGTCTAAAAATAGAAACACCAGATTTAATTGTCCTTGATTTACAATTTGCTTTACCTTCTGGCGCTCAGTCAGCTAAATCTTCTTTAGAATTATTAGAGTTAATTTTTAACACTTATTCCTCTTTAAATATCCTCATTTATAGCAGTGAACCCAGTTGGATGATAAAACTTGTCAAATTCATTAATCATCACTACGGTGGGTTTGTGGTTGTGAATAAAATGGAACGACGCAAATATTTTTTAGCAGGGGTTGAAAGTGCTTTGAATGGAGAATTGAAACTGCCTAGAGAATTACGTCAAGAATTAAACTTGAATGAGAAAGAGTTGGAAGTTCTCAGGCTATTGTGTCATGAATCCTTAACAGATCAAGCAATAGCGGAACGTCTTCATATATCACTGAGGGTTGTGCAGAATCATATCCAACATCTGAAAGTGAAATTGGGTGTTGATGAATTTGAGCAAAAAGACATTAATTCCCGTGTTGCTCTATGTATGAAAGCGCTTGAGCAAAAATTATTATTGCTTTGATTGAGTTGCGGAACTTTGTATAGAGGTGCAACCGGAAAATTAGTAACTACAATTTTCTTAACTGAACTGTATTGCTATTTACAATTTTAAACATCTTGAACAAACTCCGTTAAGAACCTAAACGCTTTCAAAATATAATTAGCACAATCTTGAGGAGAACTATTATAAAATGATGGCCATGCAGTAGCTTTATCTTCATCATAATAATCGCGGCGATGGGGGTGATTTTCTAACCACGCTAACCGCACTGCATGACCGATTAACACATCTAAAACCATATATTCTTCAATTTGCAACTTAGGGTTATTAGCCACGATTGTAGCCAATTCCATCAAAGCTTCTACATTGACTTGGCGATATTCTGGGGCTTCAATTTTATTCAGCAAATGTTCAACTAATAAAGCAAAATTTCTTTCTCCTGCGGTCATTTCTGAAAGCATGACTTCACTTTCTAACCGATTCCGTCGTTCTAATTTATCACCAATGACTAAACCTTTGCAATGCTGCATTAATAGCCAAACTTGTTTAAAAAAGTCTTTGGGTACACGATTTAATGCACCTTCTCTTTGACGAAATCTGCGCCAACCATCAAGAGGAACTTCTGTTTCTTCACTAATTACAGGTAGCACAACCCAAGCAATATCACTTTCTTTTTGTTTGACGTGCAATGATTCCTGTTGACGTAATAAATTGCTTACGCCACTATATCCAGTTAACACTTGACGTAAACGCATTTTCACTTCAAAAGGTGAAAGCTGCATTAATTTTTCATAAGCTTCATCTTGGGTGAGGATGAATTCTCTGGCTATATCGCTAGTAATTAAAAGAATTAAATAACCAACTCTTAGTGTTAAAAATCCGCGAAACAATTCTGGTTCTGATTTGATTAAGACACCGAGATAAATAAGAATTTCTTGCGTTAAAACTCTATCCCGAATATCCTCACGACAGAAGTTATTAATTTTCTCAGTAATCTCACTTCCAGA
The DNA here is from genome assembly GCF_008121535.1 of Dolichospermum sp. UHCC 0315A. Lineage (GTDB taxonomy): Bacteria > Cyanobacteriota > Cyanobacteriia > Cyanobacteriales > Nostocaceae > Dolichospermum > Dolichospermum lemmermannii. The sequence goes on along the minus strand of NZ_CP043056.1, from coordinate 2,640,619 downwards.
GATAGGAACAACTATCAAAGAAGCCTGACTATAAGCCCTCCCCACTGCAATTTGCTTACCTTGAACCAAAATACTCGTTATCGCATCTGATAAGCCAATGTCGAGCATTTGGCGTAAACCCGCAGCCCGTCGCACCACCGCCCACAGCCCTAAATCTCCGGCTTTGGTATAGACTTCATCGAGTAAATCCGCTACAGTGACAGCATTAGTTGGCCCAGCATATCCTGTATCAAATTCTAAACCCTGTAACCGCGTTAAAGTTTGCAGTAATTCAATTTGCTCATAAATATTTTCTGATGAGCGCAAATATTCTAATAATGAATCTAAGTTAGTTTCACATTCCATTTGGAATTCTTGGGTATGTCCCAAAGACCAACTTTTTTCTAAATGAGAAGTCAGGTAATAACAACGGATTCCCCGATTTGCAACTGAGGATTGCGATAATTCTGTATCTGATAAAAAATCAATTCTTTGAATCGCTGCTGTCAGCATTAATTGATTCAATTTTCCTAATTTTACCTGGACTCCATGACAAATACCATCCTTGAGTTCCTGCATTAATTCTAATAATGCTTCTGACCCAGTTTCTAGCATTGTCCGAGTAATCATTAAGGTTAAAGTCGGACGACCTAAATCACTCCAGTATTTTTGGATATAAGCCAATTCACCTCTAATTTGATCTACCAAAAAATGATAATCAAGAGTTAAATAAAACTGTTGAGAATCTAGAAATGATGGTAAAAAGACAACTGTTTGATCTCTAATCCGAAAGAATCTTGATATCGTCAAACTTCTCAGTCGTCGCAAGGGACGGCCTGTTAAACCCAGTTGATCATTTCTGCCAATTTGTGTATAAATTCGGGAAAGTTCTTCAGATTTCCTAATTTGAATTGGTGCGATTTGGGTAGGAGTTTGGGTTTCGATTCCATATACTTCTAATTGTGTTTGTAGGGCTTCATCTTCTGCTATTAAAGCAATTTGAACTAAGGAATTGCGGTTTTTGCCGACATTCAAATGTCTACCTAAAGGATCAATATCTCCTAGTGATATTAAACCTTCACTTAACATTTCACCCAGATAATATAAACTTTGCGCCCAAACTAAAGGAATATTTTCATTGGGTAATCTTAACTGAGACTGAGGATCTAATTTCTCAGCTTCTATATTTTCTTCAGGAACATAATAAACTTCCGGTAATAGCTGTAACCCGTTTTGCTCTACCAACAATGATTTTAAAAGTTCTTGATATTTCTGAACTTGTGCTTGTTCACCGCGAAATAATCCATCAAGAACTAAATAAGTGAAAAATAATGGCCATTCACATTCAATATGCTCAAATTGTTTCAGTTCACCCGGTTCATAGTGTAAACGTTCAGTATCTTCTAAAACTGTTTGATGTCCATCTCGCAAAAACCGTTTACAACCATATTTTCCTGCGAGTTTACTAATAATTTCTTTAAAGGTGCGTTCTCGCAATGCTTCATCTTTGACAGCAAAAGCGGGATAACTAATAATACTTAATAACGCCGCATCAACTTCTTTAGAACCTGATTCTCTGGGTAATAATGATTCTAAAGTAATTCTGGCTCTAGCGATTTCATCTGGTAAAACATGAATTACTGATGCTTGACTACCATGAACACCAAATAAGTTTAATCCATTTATAGATTCTAAAGCTGCTTTAGCCATTCCCAAGGAACTAGCATTTAATTCTGCACTACCATGATTAATTTTATTCCCCCGTTCCCAAATCCCAAAATCCGGTGTTCTGTAAGCTCGACCAATATAATAAACTAGGTTTTGGACAAAGTTAACTTCATCCAATGTAAAAATAATTGATAATCCGCTGGCGGTCATTTGTGCCAACATTAATAAAAAGATAGATGTCGCGTCAAGTTGCAAATGTCCCCATTCATCATCACCGACAACAATATCACCTGTGGCTGTATTGTATTTGGCGTGAAGTCCATCTAATAAAGATTGTGTATGTTTAAATTTTTCAACTTTATGAGATTGTCGCATCATGGCAAACAATAGACCACGCATTAGTTTAACAACACTATGTTCAAGTTCATAAGTGCGACCATGATCATGATCTAATTTGCGATAGGCTAGGGCTAAACCCCAAACTGCTAAAATACTATACACATTATCTCGCACCCAGGCATCTGTATAATCGCCATGAGCAGTAATAGCGGTACTCGCTGGTAATAAACCAGTAATCGGGTTTTGACGCGCTAAAATAATTGTCTTGATTTGCTGATAGTAAAAATCTAAGCGTGTTAATGGTGTGGTTGATGTGTTCATTATGGTAATGAGAAAATTTAACTTTGTTGCTGTGAGGTTGATAAATAAAAAAATCTATAGCTAAAGCTTCCTCACGAGTTTTACCCTGACTGATACAACCGGGTAAGCTTGGTACTTTGACAACAAAATACCCATCTTCACCATGAGATAATAGCACTTTCCGTTGAGATTTTATTGTTGCCATAGTTCGAGCAGTTTCTCCATGAAATAACAAACCTAGTTAAAAATATTTTATTCTGGTAAATCATTTATATAATATAACTTTATTTGCCAGTTTACTTGGTGTATTTTACATGGATTTGGGCATTTTTATAAAAACTTACATCTTTAATCATAAAAATTACCATCCTGCAAATCATTAAATCCTGGAAATCCTGATTCTGACAGAAAATACCTTTAAAACATCCTCTTAAATATCTTCTTCGTCTTGATTTATTTCCTCTTCTATTTTCTCAATTTCAAAACTTTCAATAGCAGTAAAAACCTGTTGTACCGTTTTCGGATGTAAGACCTTACCTGAATGAAAAGGAATCACTACTCTAACATTTTCTCGAAAATAAATTCTGTGACTACCTTTGCTTCTTATTTGCATAAAACCAGCATTTAATAGTAATTTTTCAGCTTCTTTGGCAGTTAGTCGGGGCAGTTTAGGCAACTTTTACCTCCAAAGTCATAGTTAATATTTCTTTGTGCTGAAGTGCTTGTTTTTCAAATTCTGATAATGTTTCTATATATAATTCAACAGCCTCCTTGATATTTGCTTGTACTGTTTCTAAAGAATCACCTTCAGATTGACATCCAGGCAGTTCAGGACAATAAGCATAATAGCCATGCTCATCTTTTTCAATGACAATACTAACTTTATAGGACATAAGTAACTGCTATTTGATTATTAATCATTGACTATTATATCATAGTTCATTATTTTGCATATCTAAAATCCTTTGTTCTGAACCATAATTTTGTTTATCTAGCTAATATCTAATTCGCTATCAGCATCAAAGACTTTAAATAAAGATTGATTTCCACAGATAGAAATTCACTAAACTGATCATGACTTTTGACAAAATAAGGCTGTTCTTGTCCTTCACAATATGAATAAGTTGGTGGGTTATCACCTTCTGAAAGTCTGAAAAAGCTGAACTGATATCCCTGGTGCATGAAAAATACAAAAGCATCCTCCGGTAAAGTTTGAGGAAAATCATTTTCTACTAAAAGCTGTTTAGCCCATTCTTGAATTTGTGGCAAATGCTGATAAAAGCAATCTGAACCACGTAAAAACTTACCTGCCCCATGCCCCATTATCTTCAAAAAGTCTTTGTAAGTGCTGGGCAGATTAATACCTTGTTGTCGTTCAAGTTGAATTATTTCTAAATCTGAACATGGGGAAAGATGATTCTCATGAAAAATAAGATTAAGTGGTGCGGGTAAATTGCAAATTGACATTTATACCGACTCCTTTATGCAATGTTTCCGTGATGTACATTTAGCTGAATGTTCGGGAAAGTTTGCCTAAACTGCTTCATGACATACTCACACGAATCACATGGCTCTTTGAAGTAAATAATTCAATTTTACCCTTTACTTCTCTATTATTTGTATATTTTTCGGCGATCGCTTCTAATATTTTGTACTCTGAGTCTAAGTCTCTTCGGTGTCCAGCAATGTCAAAGGTTTGAAACATCGGTTGACTGGGTAAACCAACCGCTCCTTCTCGCAACAGCTTACCACTAAAAGCAAATAGCTCAGAAAACGTCTCATCTACCCATACTCTAGCAATAGCAACATTTCGAGCTGGTGCTGGCACGTTACAAATTTTGCGAATTTCTGCGACGCGCTCTAGCCAATCCATCTTTTTTTAATTCTATACTATCGTGTATTAAAAAGGGGTATTCCAGATAAATACCCCATCAATATTGTCTAAAATTCCAACTTCCTACAACACCTTAAACTAATTTGGGTTTTGGTTTGAGTGTAGGTTCTGGCGTTGGTTCTGGCGTTACTTCTAGTATTGCTTCCGGTTCTGGTAAACCATAGATAGAACGATAGAGTTTATCGTACTCTTTAGCGGATTCATACCAACTGAAGTTTTCACTCATCCCCCGTTTTTGTAATTCTTGCCATTGGGGTTTGAAACGGAAACCTTCCCAAGCGCGAATCATACAGGTGAAAAGGTCTAAGGGTTCATAGCGGTCAAAGCAATAACCTGTACCTGCTTCATTGACTGGATCAAAGTGGCTGACAGTATCAACCAATCCCCCTGTCCGACGAACAATAGGCACAGAACCATAACGCAAAGCCATCATTTGGCTAATTCCGCAGGGTTCAAAGCGGCTAGGCATTAAGAAGGCATCTGTACCCGCGTAAATACGGCGGGAAAGGGCATCATTATACAGCAGGTAAGTGGCCATGCGTCCTGGATAGCGGGATGCGAGTTGCCACATTTGGGTTTCATAATAGCGATCGCCTGTTCCCAACAAGACAAACTGAGCATCTGTATAAGCCATAAAACGGTCAAGGATTTGTAATACTAAATCCATCCCTTTTTGTTCTACCAACCTTGTCACCATGCCGATGAGAAAGGCATTAGAATTAACTTCTAAACCTACTTCTTCTTGCAGAGCTATTTTATTAGCTTTGCGTTGATCAAGGGTATCTATGGTAAAGGTTTGGTTAATGTATTTATCATTGGCAGGATCATAAATTTCCGTATCTATGCCGTTGATTATTCCTGATAATTTGCCGCCAATAAAAGATAATAACCCTTCTATTTGTTCACCATAGGCAGGTGTTTTGATTTGCTCCGCATAGGTAGGAGAAACTGTATTTACCTTATTGGCAAACTGGACTGCGGCTGCCATTGTATTGTGTCCTTGCATATACCAGGGACACCAGGTAATTTTCTCTAAATACCACCGCCAAGGACCTTGATAAGCGAGGTTGTGAATGGTGAATACACTGGTAATATCTGGAGATTGATTCAACCACACAGGTAACATTCCTGTGTGCCAATCATGACAATGGACAATTTCCGGTTTCCAGTAATTCCAGCAAAATTCCGCTGCCCCATTGGAAAATAAAGTAAATCTCCAATCTTCATCTTCTCCACCGTAAACCCGCCGAGGTGAAAAAGATGGATGTTGAAATAAATACAAAGGAACATCAGTACCAGGCAGTACACTCTCGTAAACTGCAAACTCCTGGAACATGGCTGCTCCCTTCCAAATGGGTTCTTTGGGAACTGGCATTTTGTCGGGTACAAAGCCATAGTAAGGCATGAAAATCCGTACATCATGACCCATTGCTCTCAAGACCTTGGGTAATGCACCGACAACATCCCCCATACCGCCAACTTTGGCAATGGGAGCAGCTTCCGCTGCTACAAATAAAATTCTCATGGTAATTGGTAATTGGTAATTGGTAATTGGTAATTGGTGATTGGTAATTGGTAATTGGTAATTGGTAATTGGTAATTGGTGATTGGTAATTGGTGATTGGGTAATTAAACTCTCTTCTCTTGGCTGTTACCTGTAACCTGTAACCTGTCACCTATTACCCTATGATCCTCGTTGAATCTCGGTGAAGATTTTTTCTAAGATTTCTGTAGCGCCTTGTTCCCTGAGAATACTGGCTAGTTGTGCGCCTAATTTTTCAGCATCAGCAGCCGTACCGGTGACGGTATCTTTAACTATTTGTTGACCATCAACGCTGGCAACCAGACCTTTTAGAGTTAATTCGTCACCATTAATTACCGTATTTACACCAATGGGAACTTGACAACCACCTTCTAAAACTCGTAAAAATGATCTTTCTGCTAAACAGCGATCGCGTGTTTGTGGGTGTTCAATCGCTTTCAGTAAGCTAATTACCTCCGTATCATCTGCCCGGCATTCTATTCCTAAAGCGCCTTGTCCAACGGCATGGAGGGAGATTTCAGGAGTCAGAACTTGATGGATGCGATCGCTCATTTCCAATCTTTCTAAACCAGCTACTGCTAAAATTAAAGCATCATACTCACCAGCATCCAGTTTTGCCATGCGTGTGATCAAGTTTCCCCGCACATCTTTGAAGGTAAAATCAGGGAACTTATGGCGTAACTGTGCCAAACGTCGCAGGGAAGAAGTCCCAATTACCGCATTTGCGGGTAAAGTCTCGATTTGCAGACCTTTATGCTTTTCATGCAATACCACCGCGTCTGCGGGGTTTTCCCGTTCTGTAATCGCTGCCAGTGTCAACCCTTCTGGTAGATTGGTGGGAAGATCCTTGAGAGAATGCACAGCAAAATCAATCTCTTTATTGATCATGCCCAATTCCAGTTCCTTGGTAAATAGTCCTTTATCGCCAATTTTAGCCAATGCTACATCCAGGATTTTATCCCCTTGGGTAGACATGGTATGGACTTCAAAAGTAATGTGGGGAAAGCTTTTCTGGAGTTCCGCTTGTACCCAGTATGTTTGAACTAAAGCTAGTTGGCTTTTACGTGAACCAATACGAATAACGCGTGCAGGACTGGAAACTGAAGTCATAAAACTATTTGTCAAACCAGGCGATAAATTAACATTTATCTAGACTACCGCAGGGAGTGACGTACCGGATTAGATTAACCTAATTCTGTGAAGATTTTATTTGCTAGTAGCTTTACATTTATTTACAATTTTTGAAATATATCCTTGACTTCTCAGAGAAGTCGGGGATCTGGAAATTAGAATATAATCAAGTTAGCAATAATTCGGTTTTAAGGAAATTCTATGCTTTTACTTCCAGAATTATCTGAACTATTAAAACCCGAAGATCCAGAAGAACGGCAAACCATCACCGGGGTTAATTGGGAAAATTATGAAGCTTTACTCAATGATTTGGGTGACAGTTTAGAATATAGAGTTACATATTTAGATGGAGTCATAGAATTAATGTCACCAAGTCGCCGTCATGAAATTCGCAAAACAATTATTGGATCTTTGCTGGAAATTTACTTTCAAGAAAAACGCATTCGCTATTTTCCCCTTGGTTCTACCACCTTCCGTAAACAAGGGAAAAGAGGAGGAGTAGAACCAGATGAATCCTACTGTCTAGGCATAGAAAAAGAAGTTCCTGATCTTGCCATTGAAGTTGTAGTCACCAGTGGGGGAATTGATAAATTAGAAGTTTACAAAAGATTAGGCGTGGCAGAAGTTTGGTTTTTTCAAAACAATCAATTTGCCGTTTATCATCTGCGCGGTGAAAGTTATGAATTGGTGGCAAAAAGTGAATTATTGCCAAATTTAGATTTGTCAATTTTGGCGCAATATGTAGTAGCAGATGACCCTTTAGATGCGGCTTTAGGATTTCGGGAGAAAATCAAAGAAATGGTAAATTAGATCATTCCTGGTCCTTTACCTCTTTTATCAAAATCCTCTGTTAATAAACCTGTTTTATCTGCATTTACTTCTCGCAATTCCTGTATTCGTTCAGCTTTTTCTTGTTCTGCTATTTCCCGCGCATCACCAGGAACTTCATAATACATTTCCGGTTCAACTGGATAATTATTCAATAACCCCTCTTTATCCACAGTATAACCGTCCGTTGTCCGAATACTGTAAATATCAGTTTGGTCATCAGTGGCAGCACTGGCAAGATCCTCTTCCGTCGGCAAGTGTTTATAATTTACTCCCTCTCGTTTCATTCGGGCTGCTGTTTCGGCGGGAATTATGCCTCTATCATAAGTATCTGCGGTAATCTTCTCATTCATACAATTAACCCCTTGTACTTTTCTAGGATTACCAGGACTAGCTTAGAATTTTCTAGCAGATAAATACACTATCTTAGGATATAATTAATAAAAATACTTTGATTAAAATTCTCTATCTATAGATATATTTGACATCCTCCATGACAAAATAAAAAAATGTAAGCTAGTCTAGAACTAACCTACATTTTATTAGCTTGATAAAAAATCTTTATCCTAAAGATTGTTGTTTGAAAGAGTTAAATTTCTGGGATAATTCTTGCCGAGACTCAAATTTGAGGAGATAACGGAAAGCAAACCAGAGAGAGTAAAATATGCCAATTAACTCGAAAATCGGTTGTAGCAAAGGTACACCATTCACAGCGTCTAGTAATGCGATCGCTACCTTAACTGTTACCAAAGCTGATAAAATTAAAACTAGGGTGATTAAACCCTGTTTATTGTTGTTAAAAATACTGCCTAAATACTCTGGCAGTTGATTTAAGAATTCAAGAATTTGTCTACTAATTTGCTGCCATTGGGATTCAGATTCTTTAGCAGCAGGTAATTTTGGTAAACTGCGATTATCTTCACCGGAAAAAGATAAACTATCTTGTGGTGAAGAATAATTTCCTTGTTCTGTTTGCTGTGCTTGAGTTTCCATCATAGTTATCATTTAACCTCTTTGTAACTTATCAATATTTTCTTCCCAATTTACACCATCAAAAGGCACAATTTCAAAATTGCCAATTATATTTCCGTCTAAACACCGCACATTAACATCAATACAATCAGGGTGACTACGGGGAATATAAAAGGAATGAATTCCACAAATACTGCAAAACTTATGTTGTGCTACTTCCGTATTAAATTTATAAGTTTTTAAGACATCTTCCCCTTGTAGCAAACTAAACTTTTCTTGGGGGACAATCAAATGCAAAAATCCTTTTTTAGCACAAATTGAACAATTACAATCATCAACTTTGTGATTATTAACTACTACCCGAAACCGCACCGTACCACAATGACAACCACCGTCATACGTAACAGATTTATCTTTACTTGACATTAAGTTTCTCCAGTTGATTAACTCTGATTGTAGGTTGGGTTGACAAAGGAAACCCAACAAATTCACTAATTACTTAAAGTTCTATTTATCAACTTGCAAAGAAGAAAATAGCCGTTTCCAATCTAAATTATCAGCAATTACTTCACTTTCCTTAACTTCAAAAGTGAGATTACTGGCTTTTGGTTCTTTAATTGCTTGTACACAAATTTCCGCAACATCATCACGGCTAATTTTTCCTCTAATATTATCACCTTGTTCAAAGATTAATTCCTTCCCTCCTGCTGTTTCCGTCAAAGCACAAGGTCGAATAATTGTATAAGGAATTCCACTAGATTTCAAGCTTTCTTCTCCTCGCAACTTCCAAGTTAAAATTCCTCCCAATTGGTCATTTAACCTTACCGCTGGAGGTTCTTCATCTAAATTAATTCCTGGTCTTCCTGGACGAGTTACCCCAGCAGAACTGATTAATACAAATTGAGGTAAAGTTTCCCCACCATAGGCTTGAATTGATGCAACTTCCAGCGCAAAAATCCCCGGATTAAAAGCAGGATTTAAAGCACCATCATATTCAAACTTACTCAACATTAATTGCAAAGAACAAACTTTACTAACGTCCATTGGTGGACAGTCTTTAACAATTTTGGCACGAAATACCGGAACTAAATCTGTGAAAGGAATCTGAATATCTAGCCAATTATTAGCAACAGTATCAAAAGAATAACTATAACCAACACCGTCCCAAGTTGATTCTGTGCGGATAAATATTTTATAACGTTGACCGTCACCTTTAACCCGCAATTTCACACCTTGATAACCAGATAAATCAACTAATGGTGAAAAATTCTTAGTTCTTACTGAAGCAAAACCCCCAGAATTAGCAGTTGAAACATTACCTGTGAATACTGCTGTATTTTCCCTAATTTGAAAACTACTGGAACTGACACCACCCATAACTACATCATCTAAAGCACCCCAGATATTTTTGATTTCATCTGATGGTTTAGTAAAATCAAATATCGGTTTTTCACCCACAGAAACCAGATACTTTGCAGTGGCTGCAACTAAATTTTTCACACCTTGATATTCAACATTTTCTGGTGTATCTCCCACAATTTCCGGTAGATAGAATTTCACCCCTTGATTATATTTTGCCCTATCTGGTGTATCTCCCTCCACAGGTTGAACACGCACCGACGTACAACAAATTACAGCTTGAATATTAGCCATAACTAAATTTGTCAAAGTCTCTGATTTCGTAATATCCCCAACTACCAAATCAATATCATCACCCAGAATTGTCCGCGCTTTTGCAATATCTCGAACTAAACAACGGACATTATAGCCTTGTGCTATCAATTTTTTGACAACTCGTTTACCCACACCACCCGTCGCCCCAGCTACCAGAATTACAGCCATATTTCCTCCTGCTTTTGATATATCTTGATGATCTTTTGGACTACCTTGAAAGAGTTTCTCTATCCAGTTAAGAACCGGAAATACTTCAAAGTAAGTTAGGGTTTTGATAAACCTGCATAAATCCCATTGAGAACGATCATTGTTACTCATAGTTACGATTTAATCATGTTATTTTAGTCTTATTGTATCAACTTTCGAGTATATAGTAGATAAAATATCAACTCCTGGATATAATTCATTTTCCTCTTTCTCTGCGCTCTCTGTGCCTCTGTGGTTGGTTAAAAAGAATATTCTTTAAACTCAAATAGTATTGCTATACAGCCTTTTTGATGTAACTTCAGAAATATCTCGTCTGCGGTTTAAAGGTAATTTATCTAACCACAGAGGCACAGAGGACACAGAGAGAAGAGGTTAAGGAGGAATTTTTATTGTTCTTAAAAATGGTATTATAATTTTTATAAATTAGGATAATTGCGATGAATCAATCTGAAAAAGCCCAAGCTGAATATGAGAAATTTCCCACAGAATTTACTAGCATTATCATTAGTACAGTAAATAAACAAGGAACTCCTAATGCTAGTTATGCTCCTTTTATTATGGACGATGATAAAAATATCTATATTTATGTAAGTGGACTAGCTACTCACACCCAAAATATTCAAAATCATCCTTTTGTGAGTGTTTTATTTATTGACGACGAAGTTAAAACTCAACAGATTTTTGCCCGTCGGCGGTTAAATTTTGATTGTACCGCAAATTTGATAGCCAGGGAAACAGAGAAATGGCAGGAAGTTGTTGATAAATTTGAAATTCGTTTTGGAGAATTGATTACGACATTACGCAGTTTACCCGATTTTCGGATTTTGCAACTTACACCGAATACCGGACGTTTTGTCATTGGGTTTGGGGCTGCCTATAATATTAATAGTGATAATATAAATCAACTTGTACAAATTACCAAAGATTCACTTTCATAATTATGCTGCAATTTCAACCTCCTGGGTTTGGTAGTAAATTCATTCATACATCTTTAGGGGCAATGGTTTACTATACCCAAATTAGCGCCCCTTGGGAAAATAGCAAAGATCAAGATTTACCACCATTATTATTCTTACATAATTTTGGTGGTGGTGCATCTGCTTATGAATGGTCGAAAATCTACCCGGCTTATGCGTCAACATATCGAATTTTAGCCCCAGATTTAATTGGGTGGGGAAAATCTGCTCACCCCGTGCGAGATTATCAAATTCAAGATTATTTAACGACGATTCTTGAGTTTATTACTCAAACCTGTAATCAACCTGTAACTGTAGTAGCATCTTCTTTAACAGCGGCTTTAACTATTCGTCTTGCTGTTAGTTATCCAGACTTATTTAAAGCTTTGTTTTTAGCTTGTCCTTCGGGTTTTAACGATTTTGGAGAAGGTGCAGGAAGGAGATTACCACTTTCTTTAATTAATACACCGTTGGTAGATAATTTAATTTATGCTTTAGGTGCAGAAAATGAAATTGCAGTTAGGAACTTTTTGCAAAGTTTTCTGTTTGCTAAACCAGAAAGAGTTACCCAAGAAATGGTATCAGCTTATTTAGGTTCTGCACAACAATATCAAGCCAAGTTTGCGGCTTTGTCCTTCTTACGCGGAAATCTTTATTTTGATTTGAGTTTATATATTCAGCAACTGCAAGTCCCAACTGTCATGTTGTGGGGAGAAAAAGCCCAATTTACAAATATGCAATTAGGACGACGGTTAGCAAATTTAAATCCTGGTGCAATTAAAGGCTTTCATGAAATACCCGACACTGGAATTCTTCCCCATTTAGAAATACCAGCAGTTGTCATGGGAATATTGCAAAAATACAACAAAACTGGAGAATTAAAAATTTAAATTAAACTTAAAAGGAGAGTAGACATTTCCCAATTTTACTCCTTCTTTCTTCTTCTTCCTTCTTCCTTCGTGTCCTTCGTCCCTATCCCTGCGGGACGCTTCGCGAACGTGGTTTGTTAACTCTTGAATTTTGGGTGGGGAAACCCCGCCCCTACTGAATTATAACGATTTAGCGAACATTACAAGATTTGCGTTCATTATCATCTTGAGGATATTGCCAAGAATAAGCAAAATGACTAACACCCTTAATTTGAGGAAATAATTGATGAAGGGCTTGCATTTGCACTTCTAAAGAGGGACGATTACTAATTGATTCTCCCCACTTACCAGCTAAAGCCGGAATCACTTTTGTCCCTGGTTGTGCCATCTTCAAAACCTGTCGAACTTGTGCCACAATGCAATCAACATTACCGCAATTTGCATAGGACATGGGATGCCATTGCAAGTTACTAGAAAACCTATCCCAAGGTTGCAAACGGGAATCATACCCTTGTCCTAAAGCTTGATTACCTTCGGGAAAAAATACCACTCCAGCGGGAATACCTTTTTGTTTGGCTGGGTAACTTGCTAAAGCCACAAAATCTAAGATACCTTGCATAGCATGAGCAACACTGAATAACCATAAATCCAATTGCAAAACCCGCTGTTTTTCCGCTGGGGAAGGCAAAGATTTCTGTTTTTTTGGGGGAATGCGCCCCTCCCACATGGGTTCATCTTCTTGAGGATAGCGTTTATCAATTTCTGTTATATCACCAGCACTCACATATCCTCTGGTGAGAAAACGGCGAATTAATTCTAATCCTTTGGAATTTTTGGCGCGACGAAATAAGACTTCTTGGGTAGCAGGGGTAAATAGCCATAAATCATGAACTTTGGTAGCAATAGAATCATTACCAATTTGACGAGGATAGCGAACATAATCGAAGAGAATACCATCTGGACGACGGCGTATAACCTGTTGTATCATGCGGTAGTAATCGTTTTTAGCCTGAGTGTTGTAAGGATCAATGAAGACTTGAGAACTATCTTCTACTACGGATAAGCTGGTTTGATTTTTGCCATTACGAGCGATCGCATTTTGTCTATCTGCCCGTTGAGCATAAGTATAACCAAAGTTATTCGTAAACATCCAAGCATAAACTTTCAACCCGCGTTGTTGCCCTTTTTTAATTGCTAATGCCAATAAATCAAATTTTTCTGCACCAAGAATGCGAACCACAGCAGGCCAAACAGTTGGGTTAGCTGCGGCTGGTAATAGTACCCGGCCATCATAAAATACTTCTAAATAAACTTGGTTATAGCCTTGGTTGACAATGCGGTCCATAATTTGATCAACTACTCCCGGCTGGATATCGCAGGGATACAAGCGCAACCAAATAGCTTGAGTTTGTGGCCAAGTCTGACTACGACAGGTTTTTAATTCTTGTGTATGCTGTTTGAGTAATTTCTGATAGCGACTTTCTGCCTCTTTATTGCCTTTAAAAGCTAATAAACGTAATTTTTCTTTTTCTTGAGTTGCTTTTGATGATACCTGACAATCCTGTCCCTTTTGAGCAATAGCTGGTGCGGTAACTAAGTTGAGAATTAATAAGCAACTAGCAATAATTATAGTAAATACACCTTGCCAAGACAAAATTAGTCTTACAAATTTCCAGTTGTAATCAGACATATATAGCAATCAGTTTAGATTTGTAATAGCTTGCATGAAATAGCCTGTACTTAAAATATCCCCACATTTGGAGACATACAACCATCAAAAGCAGTATTCCGCACAAACATTTACTTGAAGGAGAAGAATGTGCCATGATTAAAGTTTCCATAAATCGGAACGTAGGGATTTGAACCCTAGACCTCCACTACCCCAAAGTGGCGCGCTACCAAGCTGCGCTACGTCCCGTAAGTGTGAACTTGAGATTTTAGACTTTTGGAGTGGGGATGATTCCAAAATTGTCCATCTAAAATTTATCAAGTCACTCTTCTTAATATATCACAAGACTAAAGAAAATAGCAAGGGGTTTTTTGAAAAAATTTTAGAATCCCTGATCTCAAGATTGCTGGCGTTCCGTTCAAGTTAAATCTTCATCTGCGATAAACCTTCCGTCTCCTGCAAAATTACTAATTTTCTATCTTTGGGTTATTCGCGGTCAGATAAAAAATTAAGTAATTCACCGGAGAGACAGAAGTCAAAATTTTATTAATTAAGGATCTACCCAACGTCCGTCGGCTTTAATCAGATTAATCAATTCCTCTACACCTTGGGCTTCTGGAACTTTTTTAATTTCATCCCGACCACGATATAAAGAAATATAACCAGGGTTTTTACCAACATATCCATAGTCAGCATCGGCCATTTCGCCAGGTCCATTCACAATACAACCCATCACAGCAATATCCAGACCTGTTAAATGTTTAGTAGCTTCCCGGACTACGTGCAGCACTTCCTCTAGGTTAAATAAAGTCCGTCCGCAAGAAGGACAAGCCACATATTCAACCATTGTTTTCCGCAAACCCAAAGCTTGCAGAATGCTGTAACAAACCGGAATTTCCTTTTCTGGTGCTTCTGTTAAAGAGACGCGGATTGTGTCACCAATACCGTCAGCCAATAATGTGGCAATACCCGCAGTAGATTTAATTCTGCCATATTCCCCGTCACCTGCTTCTGTCACGCCTAGGTGAAGAGGATAATCCATGCCTAAATCATCCATGCGTTTAGCCATAAGCCGATATGCAGCCACCATGACAGGAACTCGTGAGGCTTTCATGGAAATTACGACATTATGAAAATCCAAAGATTCACAAATGCGAATAAATTCTAAGGCAGATTCCACCATCCCTTCCGGGGTGTCACCATAGGTAAATAGCATTCTTTCCGCCAAAGAACCATGATTTACGCCAATTCGCATAGCTTTACCTTGATCACGCAAGGAAATTACCAGCGGTGCCAAGGTTTCGCGGATTTTTTCGCCAATTTCGTCAAATTCAGTTTTTGTATATTCGGTGCGGCTGGTGTTTGCTTTCTCAAATATATACAAACCTGGATTAATTCGCACTTTTTCGATATGTTTGGCAACTTCCAAGGCGATTTTCATGCCATTGTGATGTACGTCGGCTACAATTGGCACATCACGGTAAGTTTGAATTAATTTTTGTTTAATTTCCGCCAGTGCTTTAGCGTGTCCAATACTAGGAACAGTGACGCGGACAATTTCGCAGCCTATTTCATGGAGACGACGAATGCCAGCGACAGAACCATCAATATCCAGAGTATCTTCATTAATCATTGACTGTACCACCACTGGATATCCTCCTCCAATGGTGACATCTCCCACTTGTACAGCGCGGGTTTTGCGGCGTTTGATGGTGGTATCAAAGGTTGGTTGACTAGATGTAGTGTTGGTAATTTCCAAAGTCGGCAGAGTTTGCATAATCTAAATAGGTAGATTTTCTGTAGCTAAAATATCAGATTGCCAGCGGTTATACTTCTCAGATTGCCACAATTTGGGGTATTTTAGGTGCTAAATTGAAAAGTAAATCAAAAAATAACCTAACAACTGACAACTGACAACTGACAACTGTACGGACGAAGCATTTGGAGAACTATTTTTGGCAATGACCGATAATTTATCTTCCAAATGCTGACAACTGTACGGGCGAAGCATTTGGAGAACTATTTTTGGCAATGACCGATAATTTATCTTCCAAATGCTGACAACTGTACGGGCGAAGCATTTGGAGAACTATTTTTGGCAATGACCGATAATTTATCTTCCAAATGCTTCGCCCCTACTGACAACTGACTAATGACCAACTTAAATTTACTAAATTGATGCGTAAAACGATATGATATAAGACATCACTTCAGTCATCAAATAATGAACGCTCTATGAAAACAGAAACCGTTCGCACGACATTAACCATTCCCAGGGAACTGCTAGAAGCTACAGATAAGGCAGTTATGGAAGGGAAAGCTAAAAGTCGGAATGATTTTGTCGCTCAGGCTTTACGAAGGGAACTAGCCTTACAAAAGCGATCCGAAATTGATGCCGCATTGGCAGAAATGGCTAATGATCCAGATTATCAAGCAGAGGTCTTAAAACTAGAGGTAGAATTTGCTACCGCGCAGTGGGAGGCGTTGCAGTTAGGGGAATCGCCAAGATGAGAAGGGGTGAGGTTTATGATGCGCGTCTAGAAATGACTGAAGGCTCGGAGCAGGGAGGAACTCGCCCAGTGATTATCGTTAGTCGCGATGTAATTAATCTATCCAGCCCAGTCGTTTTAGCAGTACCCTGTACCACCTATCAAGACGGAAAGCGAGTTTACCCTACTCAAGTTTTAATTTTATCACCAGATGGCGGACTCAAGAAAGACTCAATCGCCATGGCAGATCAGGTACGGGTGTTATCTAAAACCCGCTTTTTGCGTTTAAGAGGAATACTTTCTGAAGTTGTCATGGCACATTTGGAGCAAGCGTTATTAATTGCCTTAGATTTGCCAGGATATTAACTAGTACACAAGGGCGTAAATCAACCAACGGCTCAACTGAGCTACGTCAAATGTCCATTCTAAATCGCCCAAAAGCCTATACCGTCTTAGGCTTGACTTTTGACTTTCGCCTTGCGGTACTAGCTTTTAAGGGAGGGAATGAGGAACAGGAAATCAGGGTAGATAAGTAGGTCGTTTTGTCAGTCCTATCTCATTTCCTGGATTAACGTGACTTGGTATGAGGAAAACGTGGAAAACTTCAAAATTTATTATTGAAATATGTCTAAATCAATAAAAATATCAAATCATTTAACACAAGAGTCTCAAGAGAAAGAGAAAGAGGAACAACTAATTAATGAACTTAGGTTATTAGTAAGAACTTTGATTTATCAGGAAGAAATTACAATTAAATCCATCATGGATTGTCTCTATGATGTTGGTTCAACTAATTTAGTAAATCAAAAATTTAAGTTTGGAACTCTCAATAAAACTCTAAAATTTATGACTAAAATATCTAAACCTGCATTTAAAATACTGGCTTGGCAATGGTTTAAGAAAAATTGCCCTGATTTGATTACTGGATGGCTGCAAGGTAAAGTTACATTTATAAGAGTAGAAGAAAAGAGATTAGAGGTGATGACAGAAAATGAAAATCTCAATTTAGTTTCTATTTCTCAGCTTCCAGAGGAAAATCAAATTAATCAGATAAAACTTCTGCATTTACAAGTGAAATTGTTAACAGGTATTTTAGTTATTACAGTAACTTTATTTAGTGGAAGTTTAATTTGGCTAGGTAATTCATTGCACCAATCCCATTTACAGACTTTAGAAAAACTCCAAAATCAAGTTAAAACTTTAGAATCTAGTACAGTACAGCGTAAGTAAGATAACCATTAAAAGTCCCTAAAAAGCTTATACAATCTGCTTTTTAATTTTTAATTGTTAATTTTTAATTCCGCCCTGCGGTACTAGTCAATGAACACAGAGAAACTGTTTACCTACTTAGTTAAACTTAAACTGCTGGCTTCAATCCCATTTGTCTTAAATTGATATGTTGCGGGTTTTAATTATCGGTGGAATTGGTGATGCGGTAGAATTAGCTGCTAAGGTAGCAAATATTCCTGGTATTGAGGCTATCTCCTCTCTAGCCGGTCGTACCCGTGAACCTGCTGCTCCTGTTGGTAATGTGCGAATAGGCGGTTTTGGTGGTGTAGCCGGATTGGTGACTTATCTGCGAGAAATGCAAATTGATATATTAATTGATGCTACTCATCCTTTTGCTAATCAGATTTCGGAAAATGCAGCCGCAGCGACTCAGGAAGTCGGTATTCCCCGATTAATGGTAATTCGTCCAGCTTGGGAAAAACTCAAGGATGATTATTGGTTAGAAGTAGAAAATAATTTGGCTGCTGCTGCTGTTTTAGCAAATCAAGCTAAACGAGTATTTTTAACAATTGGTAGACAAGAAATTGCGACTTTTGCACATTTACAGGAAATTTGGTTTTTAATGCGGATGATTGATCCACCAAATGCTGATGTTGTCGTTCCACCTGGATTAATTTTATGCGATCGCGGTCCCTTTAGTTTAGAAAACGAACAAGAAATTCTCCTCAAATACAATATAGATACCATTGTCAGCAAAAATAGCGGTGGTAGTGCCACATATCCCAAAATTATCGCCGCTAGGAAACTAGGGATAAAGGTGGTGATGGTAAATCGTCCACCTGTACCCCCAGGAGAACAAGTTGCAGATGTGGAAAGTGCTGTGCAATGGTTATTGAACAAGTTGGATATTTTGTTACAGGATGGTCAATAATCCTATAATATTATTATTGATGTTCTAAAATTTCATAATACATAACAGATCATGGTTTCAAAACAGTTACAAAATATCATTTTTAACAAATATGTGGATTCTCATAGATGTATTCTAGAGCAGATTCGTTCACAAAAATTCTGGAATACTTGCAATACTGATGAAATGGGAGAAATTTTATTTTTTAGTAATCCGACAGAGTTCATTTCTGGGTTTAACTGGGGAAATATTGAACTTAATAAGTTTAGAGAAAGTTGGTCATTATTATCTCATGAAATACTTTACTTAATTCCTCTTCCACCAGCTTTCAGAGTAAATCAATTGCAGGAACATGGATATCCAGAACCTTTATATGGATATCAGCCTATTCCCATAGAAAGATCCGAGTGGACTTTAAACTTTTCTAGAATAATTGATTCTTGGTTAATGGCTGCTATTATTTATGATGCTAATCTCCTTTCAAAACAAGATAGGCTAAATCTCATTGCAAATATAAATGCTCATCCTACATTATTTGACGTTTGCCAATCATTACAATTTTCTGAAGATGACTCTAAAATTCAATGGAATAAATTACCAGAAGCTATTTCTAATGAGGAATCAGAATTTTATAATCATAGAGAAAGTTTACTAAGTTTAAATTTATCAATTGATATATTGCAAATACCTGATGTTTATATCCGATGGCAGAAAATGCTAGTAAAAGCTTTACGATCTTGGGATATATGGAATATATGTAACACTTACGAACGAGGAAATTATTTATTTTTTAATATGCCTTTATACTCAAATAATACTAAGTGGCAATTAATTGATGTGAGTGATAATGAAACTGAATTTCATATTTTAGGTGTTTTACCTGGATTGATTCAACTCCCTTACCCTCCATCACATAAATCAACAGATTCTTCTGTGATTAATTATCAACCTACTGTTGAAGAAAGATATGATTGGACACTTGAATTTGCTAGACGACTTGATGCTTGGTTAGCTGCTATTATTTTATATGCTGTTAGCTTATATCAACAAGAAGATAAACTTCAAGTTTTTAATATGATAAATTCGATAGACTCCATATCTGATGTATGTATTGATTGGGAATTTGATCAAGATGAATGTCAATTAAACTGGGAATAATCCAATAATTCTCAAAAATCCAGATTTTCCCAAAAAATATAGTATAATCTGGATTCTAGACGAAAATATCAATTATATAGTACAATAGTATCAATAAACTATTGTCACTTAATAATTTACAGGTCATAAAATGGTATCAGTTAATCCGTTAGTCAAACCCTTTGTAAAGTGGGCAGGAGGAAAAAGACAGCTTGTGCCGACAATTCTAGCCAATCACCTGCCTAAAAATTATAATCTTCAAACCTACTACGAGCCTTTTATTGGTGGTGGTGCGCTTTTGTTTAGTTTGCAACCTAAAAAAGCTGTTATTAATGACAGTAATGCTGAATTGATAAATTGTTACAAAATAATTAAAAATTCTTTAGATGAACTAATTGAGGATTTAAAAAATCACAAAAATAATGAATATTATTATTATGATATTAGAGACTGGGATCGAGAAAAGAATTTTAAGTCTAAAACAGAAGTTCAACGAGCATCCAGAATTATCTTCTTAAATAAAACTTGTTATAATGGGTTATTTAGAGTTAATTCTCAAGGTCAATTTAATGTACCTTTTGGCAAATATAAAAATCCAAATATTTTAGATATAGCTGTTTTAAAAGCAGTTAATAAATATTTAAATGAAAATCAAGTTAGAATATTAAACTCTGATTTTCAAGAAGCTGTTAAAGATGCAAAACGAGGAGATTTTATATATCTCGATCCTCCTTATGATCCAGTTTCCGAAACTGCTTCTTTTACTGGCTACGATGTTAACGGTTTCAATAAACAGGAACAGAGAAGATTAAAAGAGGTATTTGATGATCTAAATAGTAGGGGTTGTCATATTTTATTAAGCAATGCTTGTACAGAATTTATCGAAGACCTATATAAAGATTATCTGCACACAAAAATCTCAGCTATAAGAGCGATAAATTGTAATGGTAAGAAAAGAGGTAAAGTGGATGAAATTTTAGTAAAAAACTATGAGTAATAAAAATATTAAAAAACCAAAAACCAAAAATGATATTGCTTGGGAAGTGCTATTTGAAAAATACTCTATTCTAGAAAAAATACATGAAATAGGCTATTTTGAGATAGAGTCAAATAGCATTAATGAATTCCGAGAAAGTAGGTTAATGGCTAAGTTTGACCATTATGATACTTTGCCTACAATTTTTGAGCAAAATAAGCTATCTATATTACCTATTTCCAGAAAAAAATATATAATAGGCAGATTTGATACTTATTTAAATGTTGATTATGACGCTTGTTTAGAACCTACTCCTGTTGAGTTTCCTTCCAGTATAGAAAGTATAGATTATTGTAATCTCTTTTCAGAAAGTGCAGCTTTAAGTTGTGCTTTCAATATAGATATTATAGATAATTTAATCAATAGTGATGGAGAAGTTTTTAAACAAACTGTTTATGGTCGCATGTCTACAGGTAAGTTTAAATTCTTTATAAAAGATACAGTAGATAATAAACAGTATCAAATTGAAGTTGATAATTCTCAGTGTGAAATAGATGCAGGGTTTGAGAGTGAAAATTATTTTGTATTAGTGGAAGCTAAATTATATGATGTGGATAATTTTTTAATTAGGCAGCTTTATTATCCATATCAACTATGGTCTAATAAAATTAGAACAAAAGAGGTAATTCCAGTTTTAATGACTTACTCTAATTCTAGTAATATATTTAGCTTCTTTATATATAAATTTGAGAATTTATTAGATTACAATTCTATAAAGTTGGTAGAACAAAAAAATTATGTTATAGCACCCGAAATAATAACTCATGATGATGTATCTGAAATATTTAAATCTATTACGATAGCTCCTGAACCAACAAATATTACACTTCCACAAGCAAATACATTTGCAAGAATTATAGATTTACTCACAATTTTATTAAATAAAGAGCTTACAAAGGAAGAGATTACAGCAAATTATCAATTTGATCAACGACAGACTACTTATTATACTGATGCTGCTAGATATCTTGGATTTGTTGATAAATATCAAGACATAAATACCAAAGAAATCAACTTTAAATTAACTGATGAAACTACAGAATACTTAAAAAAAAGGCATAAAATAAAAATACTATATTTTATAAGAAAAATTTTACAATATGAGGTTTTTTATAAAACTTTTCAATCTACCCTTTCAAATGGTGAAATACCGGATAAAAATGAAATTATTAAAATAATTTTATCCTGTAATTCAAATTTAAGTAATACAACTGCTGATAGACGTTCTAGCACAGTTAGACGATGGATAGAATGGATATTAAGTATGATTTCCGATGAGTAAAGATATAGAGGTGTATGGGAATAGTCTAGCCCTCTTAAAGTTTAAACATATAAGAGGGTGTTTGAAAAGTTTTGAATGTATAGACTGACCCCTCTCCAAACCTCTCCCCTGCAAGGGGAGAGGCTTTAAAACCCCCATTCCCTTGCAGGGAAGGGGGGGTAGGGGGGTTAGGTTTTTGGAGATTACTGGTTTGATATAATACTTTTCAAACAACCTCTAAGAGGGAGAATTAAAAGACATTACCAATGATGATCATTATCATTAATTGGGGATTTTATTTTTTGAAAGTCCCTTGACAGTCAACTGTTAACAATCATCTTTTAATAACTGAGAAAATCCTGAGAAATAGCCAAGGTTTCGCTGATAATTTCTGATGCTAATTTATCAGATTTGAGTAAGGGATAAGCCGGAAGACCATGATGTTGATGCCCATTGGAGAATGATTGAGATTGTAAATAAATTCCCATAGCTAAACTAGGCAAATAGGTAATATTGTAATTTGCCACATTTACAGAAGATACTGAAGCAAAAGACAGATTAAATAAACTGTGCAAAGGTAATTTATACAAGTCCCGATGGGGAACTAAAATTATTGTATCTATCCCTGCCAATTCTTGAGTAATTGTGGAAATATTCAAGATATTTTGCAACTGCAATAGTTTTGATAGTGTTGATGATTCTTGCCAATCTGCTAACCAATGTTCAAATTCAATTAAGCGTTTTATTGCTTCGGGAATTCCTTCTGTCTCTTGGATGGGTGTAAACAGTAAAATCGGAGCTGGGGCTTGATCTTTGATAATAAATGTCTGTAAAGCGGCTGGGCTAAGATGCCAATAAATTATGGCTGTGGTAGGATTCAGTAATTGTTGAATAGAGCGATAATCTCCTGACTCAAGTTGATAATTCAAATCAGGCATTAACAACTGTAAACAGTTATTTCTCCCCTGTTCAGCCATTTCCCAAGCTTCTACTAAATCTCCTGTATTTACAGCTAAATCAACTGCTAGTTGTCCTAAACCTGCAAATTTTAGTACCAGTTGTTTTTTATTTTCATCAGTCCGATTCGGCTGAGTGAGTAATTGTTGTAATAATTCAATTCCCCATTTTTGTAATTCCTGTGCCGCTACTGTTTCCCCCAAACAGACAAGCACTTTCATCAGAGATTGCAAAATATCCAAATGCAATTCTGGAAAATCTTCTGGTGTCAGCGTAGATAGTGCCAGTTGATATTCGGACATGGCATGATGCCAATAATCACGAGGTGTGGTGGCTTTTTTCGCTTGCTCGTAGTAAGTATTACCAATAGCTATACGTAATCTTCCCCAACCTTCTGGGTGAGTATCCGGGCGAAGATGTTTCAAACCTGTCTGATAACTTGCTAATTTACCTTCATAGCCGCCTAAGTTAAGGGCAGGATTGGATGCAGAAATGCTACTAACTACAATTAGTGATGATTGGTGGGGGGTGAGATGACCAGCCGCCGCACCCCTTCCTAGCCAAGCTTCCCAGTAGTCTAGTTTAATTTCTAAAGCCCTGTCATAGCCGGATATAGCTTGGGCAGAACGGTCTAGGTAAAATAGGGCTACGGCTTGGTTATACCAGGCTGGGTGGAAATCGGGTTTGATGGCGATCGCTTGTTGATAGGATGAGATTGCATCTTCCCGACGACCTAAGTGTTCAAAGGACACACCCCGGTTATACCAAGCTAGATAAAATTCTGGCTGAATGGCCAGGGCTTGATCCCATGATTCAATTGCTTCTAACCATTGTTTTAAATTAAATAGCACCACACCCCGATCAATCCACACTTCATGATAGTTGGGTTGGAGATTGAGGGCTTGATCATAACTAGCAATCGCTTCTGCATATTGCTCAACCACAGCCAAAGCTATCCCCCGGTAGTACCAAGTTTCAGAATCTTGGGGTTCTAAATTCAGGGCTTGATCATAACTATCAATAGCTTCCCCAATTAAACCTAACTTGAGTAATGCTAAACCTCTGCTAGACCAAGCTGCTTGGTAATCTGGTTTAATAGCGATCGCTTGATCAAAGGAAGCAATAGCCGCATCAAAGTCTCCCAACTCGCCCAGAATACCGCCTCGGCTATACCAAACCTGATAAAAATCCGGTTTGAGAGCCAGTGTTTGGTCATAAGCAGCGATCGCTTCGGAAAACCGTTGCAAGTAAAATAATGCTAAACCCTGATTAAACCAATACTCATAAACATGAGGTTGGATTTGACTTGCCCGTTCATATAAAGCCAAAGCCTTTAACAAATCTCCAGCTTTAGCCTGCCGTAAACCCTGATAAAATAAACTTTCCGCCGGATTAGTAACAACTATTTGTGATGTTGATTGCTGGACAATTTGCCGATCACGAATTGCCAATTCCGACGCTAAATGCTGGACAAGATTGCTACTTTGCTCCAACCGCACCACCAACTCATCTAAAGTGGATGCTAACTGCGGTTCTATATTCATCAAAGACTCGTTCCAGCTTTTCTCCCTGGGAGATTCTGGATCGGCAATTATTTCCGCAGCATTCTGGGAAAATTCCTGAATTCTATACTCATAACTGTGATAGTCATTTTCTGTCTTAGCTGCATTCTCAGCTAAAGACCCATTACTTAACCCTACAGACTGACCAGTGAAGAGATCCTCAACCATTTGGGATACTGATGGATTAGTCACACTTTCCACATTCTGATCTTGCCAGATTTGTTCCCCAAATTGGCGGAGCAATTCCTGACCAGGAGTATCTAACTCCTCTGCTGTGGGGATGGAACTTTCCAACTCCTGTGACTCTTGCTTGCGCTCATACTCCTGATTGAGGTTGCGCCGCAATAGCTGCACCCCAATATCATAGGCCAGGTTGCTAACCTCACCAATACCTAACTCACCCAGTTTCACCATGCGCTTGGCTAAAGGAAGATTCGGTGCAGGAGAAGCTAATAATTTGTCCCCAAATATCAACAGCCAATTTATCCACCGATCAACTGTAATTCTCGGTTCCATCCGCTGCAAATACTTCAACGCCCACTGTTGTCCGCGCGCTTGATGCACACCTTCTAGTAGTTCATTAAATAACAACTCTAGATCCGCATTCGCGAGTTCTGGTGGTTGATCTGCCACCAGATTGCCTTGACTATCCTGGGAATCGGTGATTCCCAGACTGTCAAAGGGGGACTGTAAAAATTTGTTAAGCCACTGCAAGAGCCACCTGAACATCTGCCAATTTATGGGATTTTCTTTCTTCTAGATTGTAGCTATCCTTGTGTCAAAAAAAATTATTAATTACGGAATGGACTAGAAAACCAAATAGACCCACTTGACACTCTCAGCGTCTTTAGACGCGCTCGATTCTTTAATCAATGAGCCAACTTACAATTGCTGGATTACTCCAACAAAAACAGAGGTCGATTCTCCTAAAGCGTTAATGACCGTATCCCTACCGTACTCGTTTTTTGCATTTCATTTTTCACCAAATTTAGCTTTCCTAAACAGCAATACCGTTAGGTATGACTACGCACTCAACCAAATAAGTTAAGTTTTTACGTCGTTTAGTTATACTTAAATTCTAGAATTGTTTACATTGTATCACATCTACTGTTATTGAGTTAGGCTAAATATTTTCGCCCGTGTCGCTTATATCTCAGCACGCTTTGTGACTGAGCTTTACGCTTACCGGGTAATACTGTAAAAATATTGATAGCTACACCGCACAAATCAAACTTATTGACATACTCACCGACCGGAAGGTGCGGTAATTCTTGACACTTCGCCAGAACAGGCCACAAGTGGTCTTATCGTCCCTCCATGTCCGTTTAAAGTCTCCCAATGCCCTATGGCGACTATGACCAAATTTTAACATAAAGCCGTCCTGGAAGGACCGGGCTTGTGTCCCGTCTTTTCGGTCACTGGGATTTATCCTTGTGATTCAGAAGACTCGTTCGCTTCATTATACTGACTAACTAATACCTGAATAATTTCTTCTGGATTATTTGTTTCCACTCCTAGTTGTTGGGAGATTTGCTCGCATAGGGCTTCATCCTGCTGCAACATCATCAACAATTCATCTAGGCTGACAGTTTTATATTCCCCTTCTGGTAAATTTTCTTCCGTGTTGGCAGGTATTAAAAGATTATTTTCTACTGCATCGGGACCTTCGTATTCCCAAACTGGTTCTCCTGGATTGCCTGTTAAGACTTTCATGCCTATATCGTAGGACAGATTGCTGATTTCCCCAACCCCTAACTCACCAAGTTGAACTAATCTGGCTGCTAATTCATTATGGGGTTTAGAAGATGCTAATAATCTGTCACCAAAACGATTTAACCATTCTAGCCACTGTTGGGTGCTAACACGATGTTCAAGATTATGTAACCATTTTTGCGCCCAAGTTTGTCCCTTGATCTGATGAACTCCTTCTAGTAGTTCTGTAAAGAGAAATTCTAAATCTGTGTCAGTGAGGGGTGGAACTACTGCTTTGGGGACTTGTTCCCGACTGGGGGTAAGATTTTGTTTACCACCAAACAAGTGCCGAAAAAATTTTTTGAGCCATTGAATTAGCCGCTTAAACATTTGATGCACCATTGATGTTGCTTATTAAAATTTTAACGGTGTGAGTGACTAGTAGTTCGTCAAATTTATTTTGACTGTATACTAGTTTTGACTTTTGATTTTTGACTTCCGCCCTGCGGTACTAGCGGCTATGTCTGAGGCAAAATTGCCATGAGTTGTTAGAATGGTAAAACCCTAAAATTTACCTGGGATATACGGATTTAAACCTGTCTCCATGTCTTACGAACCACTGCACCATAAGTATCGGCCAAAGAGTTTCGCTGAACTGGTGGGTCAAGAGGCGATCGCTACTACCCTAACTAATGCCATTCTCTCAGCGAAAATCGCCCCTGCCTATTTGTTCACTGGCCCTAGAGGTACAGGAAAAACTTCCAGTGCGAGAATTCTCGCTAAATCTCTCAATTGTCTCCAAGGCAACCAGCCAACCCCCCAACCCTGCGGTGTTTGTGAAATCTGTCAGGGTATTACTAAAGGCTATTCTACTGATGTGATTGAAATTGACGCTGCCAGTAATACGGGTGTTGATAATATCCGTGAACTGATTGAAAGGGCGCAGTTTGCCCCGATGCAGTGTCGTTATAAAGTTTATGTGATTGATGAATGTCATATGCTAAGTACCGCAGCGTTCAACGCGTTACTTAAAACCTTAGAAGAACCACCTAAGCATGTTGTTTTTGTCCTCGCTACAACAGACGCACAAAGGGTATTACCAACAATTATTTCTCGTTGTCAAAGGTTTGATTTTCGACGGATTCAGTTAGAGGCAATGGTAAAACATTTAACGTATATTGCCGCTAAGGAAAGTATTCATATTTCTCATGATTCTCTGACTCTGGTGGGACAAATTGCCCAAGGAGGATTAAGAGATGCAGAAAGTTTACTTGATCAATTAGCTTTAATTACTGGGGAAGTGACACCGGATAAGGTTTGGGATTTGGTAGGTTCAGTCAGCGAAAAAGACCTATTTGGACTATTAGAAGCGATCGCTCAAGATCAAGCCGAAATAGTCCTAGACTCTACCCGGAAAATCCTAGATCGAGGTCGAGAACCCCTGATCATTCTCCAAAATCTCGCCGCTTTTTATCGAGATTTCCTCATAGCTAAAACCGCTCCCAATCGTCAAGATTTAGTTGCTTGTACTGAATCAACCTGGACATCATTAGTTGACTTTGCCCAAAAATTTGATATTAGTACCATCTTACGAGGACAACAACACCTGAGAACAGCAGAATTACAACTAAAAAACACCACTCAACCCCGTTTATGGTTAGAAGTAACATTACTGGGATTATTACCCAGCGCCAATATTCAAATTCAAACTGCAAATATTTCTCAGCAAGTTAATACAACTGCTGTCACTCCAGCTTATCCTCCCGCTGCTGCACCACCAGGATATCCGCCCACAAATCACCACTCATCTGTTAATTTTGCACCAGTACCCACGTCAGAACCTGTATATGCACCACCACCTACTAACCATCAACCAGAACCAATACAGCCAGTAGGAGAAGGTTCACAATACAATTTAACTCAACTTTGGCAACAAGTCCGTGGACATATTCAGCAGCTACCCACACAAGCATTATTGGGTCAAATGTGCCATTTAATGGAATTTAATGGTGTAGTTGCTCGTGTAGGTGTAAAAGCGGTTTGGTATGACAAAGTGAAATCTTATCTACCGATCATCACTACGGCCTTTAGACAAACCTTCCAGCAGGAAATTCAAGTTACCTTAGAAAAAGCTACCACTGCCAACGCCACATCAACTAAGCGAAATCCACCCCCACAAAATTCCACTCCCGTTCAACAACCACCCCAACCTACATCTTATCAACAACCACCCCAACCTACATCTAATTACCAACCACCCCAACCTACATCTAATTACCAACCTCCAGCCCCGCAACCCACACCACAGCCACCCTCAGCCGTACCACAGCCAGTAGCTACAGTATCCGCACCACCACCCGTACCAGTCCGAGTTGACCCTGTTGTTACCAATGCAGCACCAGTGCAACCATCGCCATCAAGTTGGGATCATGATGGTGTGGTTAAAGCTGCGGAAAGTCTAGCAAAGTTCTTTTCTGGGGAAATCATCCGCATGACAGATGATAGTTTTCAATTATCTGATTCTGTTACTTCCACTGAAACGCCTGAAATATATGAATCTTATGTTGATGATGAATATAGTTGAGAAATTCAGAACTGTCGAGATTCTCCCCTTGTTTAAATATTTGACAGTTGCTAATAACGTCTGTAAGGATCAGAAGCAATTTTCATATTTGCATTTTCCCTGTTTCTTGATTAAGTGCAAGATATGAGGTAAGGTATAGGTTTACTGATTAAATCAAAAAATGTCTGAACAACAAACCATTAGTCCTTGGCAATCTAAACCTTGGTGGTGTCAACCTTGGTCAATTATCCTAACCAGTTTAACATTAATCAGCGGTAGTTGGTTAATCTTCAAAATTATTTGGTTAACAATTTTAGTTGCTATTCCATTATTGATTTGGATGGGATTTTTTCTGTTAATTTGGCCGCAGATGATGATTCGCAGTGGAGTTTTGCACAAAATCACAGAATAGTTAATTTAAATCTTTTTGTCAACATGAATGCTCAAATTTCTATTATTATTCCCACTCTCAATGAAGTGGATAATATTAAAGAAGCAATTATTAGCAGTCAATCTAGTAGTAATGTAGAAATAATTGTAGTTGATGGTGGTTCAAAAGATGAAACATTATTAATCGCTAAATCCTTGAATGTTAAGGTAATTATTTCTCCTCCCGGACGTGCTAATCAAATGAATACAGGTGCTATGGCTGCTAGTGGGGAAATTCTCCTATTTCTCCATGCTGATACCCGTTTACCGACTAATTTTGAGCAGATGATTCGCACAACCTTAGCAAAACCGGGAATTGTGGCTGGTGCGTTTGCTTTACGGATAAATGCCCCTAATTGGGGGTTGCGTTTGGTAGAATTTGGGGTAAAATGGCGATCGCATCTTTGGCAAATGCCCTATGGTGATCAAGCTATTTTTCTCACCAAAGATGTATTTCAGCAAGTTGGTAATTTCCCGCAAATATCAATTATGGAAGACTTTGCAATAATGAGAAAATTAAAAACTCTGGGCAAAATTCACCTATTACCAACATCCGTAATTACCTCACCTCGCAGATGGTTAAAAAAAGGAATTATCCAAACTACTATTTTGAATCAAATTATTGTCATTGCTTATTTACTCGGTATTTCCCCAACCCAAATTCGTAATTGGTACTCTTCCCCAAAATTATAGAGAATTTTTATGCTTATTACCTTGTTATCAGAAATAGATTTTGCTGTAATTCAAGAATCTGTTAAAGTATCTTCTCCCAATCTTCAAGAATTTTTACAGAATGCTTTACAGTGGATTAATAGCCTTGGTGCTATAGGAGGAATAGTATTTATTGGTATCTATATTATTGCTACTTTAGCTTTTTTACCGGCTGCACTGCTGACATTGGGTGCTGGGGTAATTTTTGGTGTAATTTGGGGTTCTATATATGTCTTTATTGGGGCTACATTAGGTGCTATAGCAGCATTTTTAGGAGGACGTTATTTAGCGCAAGGTTGGGTAAAAGAAAAAATATCTAGTTACAAAAAATTTGCCATCATTGATAAAGCAGTTAGTAAAGAAGGATTAAAAATTGTCCTATTAGTTCGACTTTCTCCCCTCTTTCCCTTCAATTTATTAAACTATGCTTTAGGAATTACTAGTGTTTCTTTTCAAGACTATTTAATTGGTTCAGTGGGGATGATTCCTGGAACAATTATGTATGTTTATTTTGGATCTTTAGTAGGAGATATAGCCTTAATTGGCAGTAAAAATCAACCTGGAAACATCATTCTCCACTGGGTAATTCAAATCATGGGGTTGATAGCAACAATTGCTGTCACAGTTTATGTCACGAAGATAGCTAAGAAAGCTTTAAAAGATGAGAACTTATAAAAATTCTTTGTTTTTTATTTCTCAATAATTTTAGTAATTTTGTTAAATATAAAACCGATAAATTTCTGATGATAATGTATTTATAAATAACAGATCATATAATCAAAAACATAGTTTATACTTAACCATTCAGAGGTAATACTAATGTCAACTTCAGAATCTCCAAGAGTCACAATTCGTCCTATGGATGAGTATAATCAAAAACTCCTCAAAAATGTTCATCCAGATAATTGGGTAAATCCCCAAACGGCTGATTGTTATGATTTAGTAGTAATTGGTGGGGGAACTGCGGGTTTAGTTGTCGCTGCGGGGGCTGCGGGATTAGATTTGGGTTTAAAAGTGGCATTAATTGAAAAAAATCTCATGGGAGGAGATTGTTTAAATTTTGGTTGTATTCCTTCTAAATGTTTAATTCGTTCTTCTCGTGTAGTTGAAGAAATCAGAAAAGCCAAAGATTTAGGGATTAATATTTCTCAGAAATTTGATGTGGATTTTGCCACAGTTATGGAGAGAATGAGACGCATTCGGGCGAGTATTAGTCATCATGATTCTGTGGAAAGATTTAAAAGTTTAGGAATTGATGTTTTTTTAGGTGATGGTAAATTTATAAACAAGAATACTATAGAAGTTGATCAGCAAACATTAAAATTTAAAAAAGCTGTCATTGCTACTGGTGCTAGGGCTGTTAAACCGAAAATTCGGGGAATTGAAGCAGCAGGTTATTTAACTAATGAAACTGTTTTTTCCCTAACTCAGAAACCCGAAAAATTAGCAATAATTGGTGGTGGACCTGTTGGCTGTGAATTAGCACAAACATTTCAGCGTTTGGGTTGTGAAGTGACATTATTTCATCGAGGTTCACATATTTTAAATCAGGAAGATTCAGAAGCAGCGGAGATTTTGCAAAAAGTTTTAATTGATGAAGGTATTCGTTTAGTATTAAATTGTCAATTAGAAGAAGTTGTTACAGTTACGGAAGGAAAACGCCTATATTTTTCTGTGAATAGTGAACGAGATTCGGTGACAGTTGATGAAATATTAGTTGGTGCGGGACGGGCGCCAAATGTGGAAAATTTGAATTTAGAGGCAGTGGGTGTAGAATATGATCAAACCTGGGGTGTAAAAGTGAATGATTATTTACAAACCACAAATCCCAAAATTTATGCCGCTGGTGATATCTGCATGAATTGGAAATTCACTCACGCGGCAGATGCGGCAGCGCGAATTGTGATTAAGAATACTCTATTTTCGCCTTTTGGTTGGGGACGATCTAAACTCAGTAGTTTGGTTATGCCTTGGGTGACATATACCAGCCCGGAAATTGCTCATGTGGGGATGTATGCAAATGAGGCAGAAAAATTAGGTATAAAGATAGAAACTATTAAGATTCCTTTTAAAAGTATAGACCGAGCGATCGCAGATCATGAAGAATCTGGTTTTCTAAAGATTCATCACAAAAAAGGATCAGATCAAATCCTCGGTGCAACCATAGTTGCTAATCATGCAGGAGAGATGATTTCGGAAATTACTACAGCTATTGTTAATAATATTGGTTTAAGTAAACTGAGTAGTGTAATTCATCCTTATCCCACTCAAGCGGAAGCCATTAAAAAAGCCGCCGACGCTTATCGCAAGACTTTACTCACACCAAAAACTAAGCAATTATTGGGATTTTTAACCAAGTTTTCCTAAATTTGAGAGTTTCAGATCTCCGACTTCTTAGAGAAGTCGGGTATCTTGTTCCTGAAGAAAATATTCATGGTAAAATTCATGAAGAAAGAAAAAAAAATGAACCATCTACGCCAGAATTATCAGGACATCAAACAAAATGGAATATAAATCTCTGGCTATTGTCAGTAGTATCGTTATATTTGGAATTCTGGAAACCTTAGTTCCTTTCTTTCAATATCGTCAAAATCCCATTAAAAGAGTTATTCACAATTTAATTTTGGGGTTAATAAATTTTTTGGTGGTTAATTTAACTGTTATTTTAATCTTAAATTCTCTCTGGAAACCAACTTTATGGCGGGGATTATTTTATGATATTAATTTACCCTGGTTACATTTTATTCTCTCTTTTTTATTGCTGGATTTGTATATGTATACGTGGCATAGATTAATCCACACTTGGGGTTTTGCTTGGCGTTTTCACAAAGTCCATCATACAGATAGATGGATGAATATATCCACAGCTTACCGCTTTCATACAGGAGAAGTTATTGTTGCCAATATTCCCAAAATTGGGTTAATTTATCTGTTGGGAATTACACCAAATGCTTGGATATTATATGAATCTTTATTTGCGGTATCATTAGTTTTTCATCACAGTAATTTTGCCTTACCTTTTAAAATAGATAAATTCCTGAGTTATTTTATTGTTACACCTAATTATCATCGCGCTCATCATTGTCAATTAACAAAATATTTAAATAGTAATTATACAAGTTTATTAACTATATGGGATCTAATTTTTCAATCTCGTTATTATCCGCCCCAACCAGAAAGCATCCAGTTAGGTATATCGGAAGAAACCAGAGATCTTAATTTTATCAGTTTATTAAAATTACCGTTTGTGTCTGTTAATAAACACAATTGATAGGATCAGAGAACGGAATTCAAAAGTAAAACATTAAGAAACGCTAAGAGGGTGTTTGAAAAGTTTTGAATGTATAGACTGACCCCTCTCCAAACCTCTCCCCTTGCAGGGGAGAGGCTTTAAAACCCCCATTCCCTTGCAGGGAAGGGGGGTAGGGGGGTTAGGTTTTTGGAGATTACTGGTTTGATATAATACTTTTCAAACAACCTCTAAAGTCAGCGATTATGAATTGAGTAGTGCTTTCCTCAAAGGTGCGATTATGCCTGATGGTTCAAAGTATAACTAGACATCTGGTGAAAATTAAATATGCGTGACTTACAACCCTTGTAGAGACGTTCCATGGAACGTCTCTACATTCTTTTCTGGAGATGTCTAATCACCAGTTAGCGATCGCTGATTTAAGATTAAAATTAATGAGCTAAATTGTTCAATTTGGAGTTTTTCGCTGTGTTAAGTTCACCTTTACCCACAATCAACGCCCTCAAACAACCTACCAGTGATGCTTGGGTAGAGCAAGCGATCGCTAATCTTGATATTATCTTACTAGATCACTCCCACTGTGAACGCAAAGCCGCAGGAGTAGCATTAAATATGATGTTTCGCTATCCCTCTAATGCTAAAATGGTGAGAGAGTTAACAGCGATCGCTCGTGAAGAACTAGAACACTTTGAACTCGTCAATCAATGGCTAGAACGCCGTAACATCAAACTAGCAGCCCTATCCGCACCCCCCTACGGTGCAGGGTTAAAATCCCAAGTTCGGGGACAAGAACCCCAGAGATTTTTAGACTCCTTACTCGTCACCGGCTTAATAGAAGCCCGTAGTCATGAACGCTTAGGACTCCTAGCTGCTAACTGTCCAGAACCAGAATTAGCCGCATTTTACCGCAGTTTAATGGCATCAGAAGCCCGACATTTTGGGATGTATTGGGTATTAGCTGACACCTATTTTGACCGAAAAATCGTCATGGACAGATTAGACGAATTAGCAGAGGTAGAAAGTCAATTATTATCAACCTTACACCCAGAACCAAGAATACATAGTTAGTCAGTTTTTGCCGGAGTATTTAATCATATTTACTGGTTAAAATTCCTCAAACTTTGCGTCTTTGCTCCTTTGCGCCTTTGCGCGAAACATAATTTAACTGTAAAATAGAAAAAAACCCCGGAGGTAGAATTACGGTTTACGCACGTCCCCTAGCCAAATTAATCGAACAATTGCAACGGCTCCCTGGAGTTGGTCCCAAAAGTGCCCAACGTTTAGCTTTGCACATCTTAAAAAGACCAGAAGCAGAGGTAGAAGCCTTAGCCCAAGCACTGGTTGACGCAAAAAAACAAGTAGGTTTATGTCAAGTTTGCTTTCATTTATCATCAGACCCAGTATGCGAAATTTGTCGTCACCCTCAGCGAGATAATACAACTATTTGCGTAGTTGCAGATTCCCGTGATGTGATTGCCTTAGAAAAAACCCGTGAATTTAAAGGTAAATATCATGTTTTATGTGGTGTAATTTCCCCTATGGATGGTATTGGACCAGAACAGTTAACCATTCAAGCTTTAGTCAGACGAGTAAGCGAACAAAAACCCCAAGAGGTGATTTTAGCCATTAGTCCCAGTATCGAAGGGGAAACCACAACATTGTATATCGGTCAATTACTAAAACCATTTACAAAAGTAACTCGTATTGCCTTTGGTTTACCTGTCGGTGGTGATTTAGAATATGCTGATGAATTAACTTTAGCCAGAGCATTAGAAGGACGCAGAGAACTAGATTAAAAGTAGCAAATTTCATTACCAAAATGTTTTTTACCAATTCCTTAGAAAATCAACTTCAAGCGTGTAACAATACCATTAACGTTCAACCAAGTAATGTTAATGCCTATGTTCGTCGAGGCATGGTTTATTTTAAATTAGGAAAAATTACCGAATCAATTCAAGATTTTGATCAGGCAGAAAAGTTAGATATTCAAATTACTCCTTATCTTTGGCAACGCGGGTTAAGTTATTATTATGCAGAACGATTTGCTGAAGGTGCAAAACAGTTTGAAACTGATTTAACTGTTAATGCTCAAGATGTAGAAGAAACTGTCTGGAGATATCTTTGCATAGCTAGATTATCCGGTGTGACAGAAGCTCGTAATTCTTTATTACCTGTGAAAAATGATCCGCGAAAAATCATGAAGTCTGTCTATGATTTATTTGCAGGTAATTGTACAACAGATGATGTTTTGAATGTGGGAAAATTGGCAGGATTAAAAGGTAAGTTTTACAGTCATCTGTATTTGGGTTTATATTATGAAGCTGAGAATAATTTAGAGTTAGCGCAGGAATATATAGTTAAAGCGGCTGATGAGTATAAAATTGATGATTATATGTGGTATTTAGCCGTAGTACATAAGCAGTTACGGGAATGGGAGTAATATATGAAATACAGTAGGGCTGATTCCTAATAAAGAAAGCTGCTAAACAAGCTGAGGCTGCTCTCAAAGTGTTAATCAACTCGTTGTTTGGCTTTTATGGGACTTCTGGTGTTGGTTTTAACGATATAGAAGCTGCTGCACTGGTTACAGCTTATGGTAGACGGATTCTGCGATTCAT
This sequence comes from Dolichospermum sp. UHCC 0315A, assembly GCF_008121535.1. Lineage (GTDB taxonomy): Bacteria > Cyanobacteriota > Cyanobacteriia > Cyanobacteriales > Nostocaceae > Dolichospermum > Dolichospermum lemmermannii. The sequence goes on along the minus strand of NZ_CP043056.1, from coordinate 2,604,745 downwards.
GATTGATGTGATTGAAAAAGCGGGAGGTATCCAGGTTGAAAGTGATACTGATGGTGTGTTCTTCTCCCACTCTGAACCTCTGCTGATATTTGAAAAGCTGCAAAATGCTTTACCTACTGGTATCAATATCGAGTTGGAAATTCTTGCTAAAGCGATGTTTGTTCCCTCTAGAGGAGCTAAGAATTATATTATCTGGCATGAAGATGGTAAAATTACTACTAAGGGTTCATGGCGGAAAAGAGACCGCTCTCGTCTGGAAAAGGAGTTTCCTTTGAACTACTTAACACAATATCTTCTGTCAAAGGCTAAGGCAGAACAATATTACCAGGAATTAACTAAGGTTATTCGTTGTGGTGATTTTCCTGTGGAACAGTTACAGGTTACTCGGAAAATTAAGAAAGGTGAAAAGGCTGTTTTGGTTCTGGGTAATACTGGGGATGTTGTGACGTTTTATCAAGGAATTAGGGGATTGACTAATTCTGAAGGCTATTCTAGTGGGTATTATTTGGAGTTGATGACTAAAAAACGAGATGAGTTACTTTCGGTTGTTGAACCTCAAGGTAGTGTGGGGAAGCAGTTGAGTCTGTTTTGAGTGGGGAGTTATGCTAATTATGAGCGATCGTCTATGGGATTTGAGGGGGCGATCGCCTTCCCTATAACTAGCAACTTGGGTTAGATAAAGCAAAGGATAGCAAAATATGTTAAATAGTGAAAGTGTAATACCGTTGTCTGAAGAAGATGTTTCTTGTCAAAGTTTTCTACATTACTTTGGCATTGATAAGTTCCGTGCAAATCAAGAAAAAGCTGTTAAAAGTATTCTCGATAATCAAAATCCACTGTTAATTATGCCAACAGGAGGCGGCAAATCTTTATGCTATCAATTGCCTGCTCTTATGCTTTTTAAACAACAAAAAGGATTAACAGTTGTAATTTCTCCTCTCCAAGCATTGATGGCAGATCAAGTGATTGATTTAGAAAATACAGGTCTAAACTTTGCAACATTTATTAATGCAAATTTGAAAATTTCCGAACGATATGAACGTATACAACAAATTATAGACGGAACAATAGGTTTAATATATATAAGTCCAGAACAGCTACGTTCTATCAGTATTTGTTCTTTATTTGAAGAACGCCCTCCTTCTTTGTGGGTTATTGATGAAGCCCATTGTATTAGTCAGTGGGGACATGATTTTCGTCCTGATTATCGTTATATTCCTAAATTTATCAAAGAATTATATAAATATCCTTTACCTCTGCCTAGACTAGCGTTAATGACAGCCACAGCTACTGTTGCTGTTCGCCAAGATATTAAGCAACTTTTGTCTAATTACGAGATAAATATTCAAGAATTAGATAATAATAGTATCCGTGAAAATCTTAAGTATGATGTTCGTCCGGTTAGCAGTGAGACTGAAAAAGAGACTTTTATTATTAAACAAGTTCAAAAAATCTTAACTCAACAAGATGGTTGTGTTCTAGTTTATACTACAACTCGCAAGAAAGCTGAAAAATTGGCTGCTAAACTTAATGAATGTGGTATAAAAGCTCGACATTATCACGGTAAGATTCCCAAGTATGAAAAAGAAGAAGTTTTACAAGAGTTTAAATCAAAAGAATTAAATGTAGTAACAGCAACTTGTGCCTTTGGTATGGGAATTAACCGCGACGATGTTCGTGCTGTAATTCACCATAGTATGAGTGCTAATTTGGAGAATTATATACAAGAATCTGGACGGGCTGGAAGAGATGAAAAACCTGCTATTTGTAGTTTATTATTTAATCCAGAGGATGCTGATACAATTTTCTTCTTGCAAAGTCTCAATCAACTTAATGAAACAGACCTAAAAAATATTTTTATTGCTATACGTAGTATCCGTGGAAAAAAAGCTTCACAAGAATGGCTATGGATTACTACCAATGAAATTTACCAAAGTAGTGATTTAGATGATGATTTTGCTAGTGAAGATGATCAGCGTGATACTAAAATTAAAGTTGCTTTATATTATTTAGAACAATTTAAATTAATTGAAAGGGCTGAAAATGTATCAACTTTTATTCAATTTGAATTGCTTTGTTCAAATTCTCAAGAATCTTTATCTAAGTTTAAAAAATATAGCCATACAAAATGTTTACATATTCATGAAATAGAACTATTAAATCGACTAATTGAAGCAATGCACATCGTTAAATCTTACTATCATCGAAAAGGCGAATCTATTACTATTGATAAGCTAACAGATGAATCTGGAATTAGTATTAAGGATTTACAAGCCAAAATTAGAATCTTAGAAGAAGCTGGTATTTGTACGTTTGAAATTCCTCTAAATTTACTCATTAATAAGGCAGTAACAGGAGATGCAAGAAAAAATCATCAGCGTCTTAGAAAGTTAGAAGAAGAGCTTTTAAAAAGTATTTTTGAAGTTCAAACTGAAAACAGTATCATCCAATTAAATTTAAAAGGTTTAGCTTCTCGTTTAGCTTCTCGCTTAGATAATGATGGCACTCAAAAGATTAGGGCTGCTACTTTAAAATCTCTGATCGAGACTTGGGCTAACCAAAAATGGGTAGAATTAACTATTACTGGAAAAGATAGAGATACAGTCCGATTAAAATGGTTAAATACTAATGAAAATATATTAAATGCTTATCAAGCTACTCAAGCTATAACTTTGGGAGTTATTGAGGTTATTTACCAAAAGCTTAGTCAAGAAAGTAAAGAAAAAGGCAAATTTCAAGTTAAGTATGAACTAGGACAACTATTAAAAGATGTAGCTCAGAAAATCCAGCACAAAGATTTGCGAGAAGTTCATTTAGAAGAAGCATTAATGTGGCTACATCGTCAAAAACTGATCCGAATTACTGAGGGACTTAATCTATTTTATCAATCTTTAAAAGTTAAAGTTATTAAAGATGCAAGTAAAAGTTCTATTTCACCGGGATATTCTAAACAAATAATACCTCACTACGAAGAGCAGGCACGGCGAACTCATATTATGCTCAAATATGGAGAAATCAATGATTATCTGAAGCGTGAGCAGTTGGTTGAAAATTATTTTGATTTGCCTTCTACAGAATTTTATAAACTTTATTCTGATCCCGGTACAAAGCCTGTTATTCAATCTGACTATGATAGAATTTTAGGTGGTTTAAATGAATCTCAAAAAAATATTGTCCTCTCAGAAAGCTCTGCGATCGCCGTTATCGCTGGTCCTGGTTCTGGCAAAACTCGCACTATTGTCCGTCGTATTGCATATTTGGTAAAAGTTAAGCGAGTAGACCCAAACCGTATTTTGGTACTGGCTTATAACCGCAATGCGGTGAGAGAGCTAAGAACACGATTATTCGATCTTATTGGGACATTGGCATCTCGACTGCGAGTATTTACTTTTCATGGTCTAGCACTTGCTTTATTAGGAAGAACAGCAGGAGAAATTAGACGTTCTAGACAAAATACTGAAGACAGTTGGAATACACTGCTAAAAGAGGTTTGTGAGTTAATTAGTAATGGAGATGAGTTAGATGATGGAGATAGGCAAGCTAGACGAATTCAACTCTTAGGAAATGTTGAATATATTTTTGTTGATGAATATCAAGATGTTGCTGAAGATGAATATCGAATGATTCAGTTACTTGCGGGATTAGGTGAATCAGAAGATAAATCAAGGTCAGTACAAATTGATCTTTGTGTTATTGGAGATGATGACCAAAACATTTACCGTTTTAGAGGTACTAACCCTCAGTACATTATTCAATTTACAAAAGAATATAAAGCCACACAATTTCTGTTAGTAGAAAATTATCGATCAACAGAAAGTATTATTGAAACTGCTAATTGTCTCATTCAGCATAACCAGGTACGTTGCAAAAAGCACCCAGATGATCAAGTTCGGATTAATCAAGAGAGGATAGGATTAACAGGGCAGCCTGTACTAGCTTACAAATTTAGCAGTCTATCACAACAAGCCGCATGGGTTAAAAATAAAATTCAGTCATGGATAGACGCGGGGATTAAACACAATGAAATTGCTATTTTAGCTCCTGAATGGGATTATATAAGTCCTATTCGTTTGCTTTTAGAAAGAGAGAATATACCAAGTTATGCACTAAACAATACCAGTATTTCTCTCGTAAATAATTATTCCACTCGTTTATTAATTCATGCTCTAAAAGGGAATATTACTTTAGTTACTGATCCTGAAGAATCAATTTTAGAAAGGTTTAAAAATTTTTTTGGACGTGCTGGTAGAAATTTGCTAGAACCTACAGTTAAAACATTACTGAAGATTGCCGAGGACTTAGATAAAGAACGAGGACATGGTTCTGAAGATTTAGTATTACCTATGAGTATTGATGAAATTTTGACTGCTATTTTTGAGTCCAATAAAACTGGTGAAACTTTCCTAGAAAATGACTCAATTTTAGTTACAAGTTGTCATGGTGCAAAAGGGTTAGAGTTTAGAAAAGTTATACTTTTGAGTAATGGATTTAAGACTAATTCCCAGGATATAGAATCGGAGAGAAGGCTTTTTTATGTTGCTATGACTCGTGCTAAAGAAGAATTAATTCTCTGTTCTACTCAGCAAAACTTATTCATACAACAAGCTGGTTTAACTTCTCAAATAACTAATTACACTCCAAGTAAAATTCCTCCGTTGATGCACTATTTTGATTTAACTCCTGCTGATGTAAATCTTGGGCATCCATCCACAAGAAATAGGCAGGGTATTATTAGACGCTTACTTGAAGGAACTTCGATTATATTAAGAACAAATTATCAGGGCAATGGTTGGAGTATTTTTACACAGAATAATGATGAAATTGGTGCTTTATCACGGGGGGGAACACAATCTCTTCGTGATAAAGGTATTCACCCTGGACAATTTGAATTTCAGTTTGGGGAGGTAACAGTTAGGTATATCTATAACCATACTAAAATAGATGAGGTAACAGGAGATATATTGGAGGACAGGTTTGTTGTTATTCCCCAAATTCGAGTATGCCGATAAATAAGGATGAAACCAGTCTACACAAAAGTGCCATTTCTTTGAATGACTACTTTCCGATGCAGACAAAATCATACTGAGCTTAGAGCTAACGCTCATGTACGACAATTATATTGCCGTACTACCATGCCAACATACTTATACTTTGGTGAAAACGAATTCTTTCTAACTCGCACCATCAAACAACTAAAAACCCACACTCTAGATCAACAATGGGCAGACTTTAACTATACAGAATACTCTCCAGAATCTAAAGAAACCATTCCTCAAGCATTATCCGATCTCATGACACCACCAGTTGGGAGTGGAGGACGATTAGTACATTTGCCCAACAGCACATTACTGGAAGTTTGTTCAAAAGAAATTTTGTTGCAGTTGGAGTCCATACTCCCCAAAATTCCCTCAACAAATACCCTCCTGATCACCAACACTCACAAACCTGACGCGAGAAATAAATCAGTCAAACTCCTACTTGAATACGCACAGGTACAGGAATTTCCTCTCATTCCCCAATGGCAAACCCAAGCATTAATACAGCAAGCTCGTACTTTAGCTGACGAAGTAAGTGTAACACTCACTACCGATGCTTACACAGTATTGATTGATTACACAGGCAATAATACACGACTGATATTCACCGAACTAGAAAAGCTCAAAACCTATGCTTTGGGTAAAACAGTCAATGGGGTTATGGTGAAAGAATTAGTCTCCGAAAGTGCTGCTAATAGTTTACAACTAGCCAACGCCATTCGCTTGGGTAATATTGCTCAAGCATGAGAATTTGTTGAACGCTTAATTAACTGTAACGAACCAGCTTTAAAGATTACCGCTATATAAATCGTGAGTCGGCTTTTAGAAATTAATGCGGCGATAAACTTCACCAAGAGGAACTTCTACATTTAAACTATGTACTAATATAGACTGATCAAGATGATCATAAACTTGCCATTGCCAGCGAACTGCTTGCAGCAGCGCTAGTTCCCTCCGGGACGCTCCGCGAACGCTATCGCTACTATCATCAAGTTTGTGATAATGCTCAATATAGGGTTCAGTTTGGCTAACTAGTAGATATTCGCAAAAGCTAGGAAGGGAGCGATACTTTCTAAATTTATCACCCCTATCATAACCTTCAGTAGAGGGTGATAAAACTTCTACAATTACCAGAGGATTGAGAATTTCATCGGTGCGCTCACCGTTCAATTGTGGTTGTCCATCTACTACCATTAGATCAGTGTAAGTCCCACAGTTGTATTCGGGAATCCAAACGCGCAAATCGCTATTATATAAGCGAAAATTGGTATCTCTGAGCAAAAACCCCAAATAAATTAATAGGTTACTAGCGATCGCACTATGAACTTCTGAACCTCCAGCCATTGCAATAATTTCTCCGTTACAATATTCATGTCTTTCGGCTGCGGTTTCCTCCATCACTCGATACTCATCTGGAGTGAAGTGAGTTGTTGTTATATCCTGAGTAATATTGGGGGGACTGGTTTGAGTAATAACCACGATCAAACCTCACGAATAATTGGTTTTATTTCAAGATAGTTCTTCCTTATCAATTTTATGATAACAAATTTTAAATCAATTGTCAAGCCCCAAATACAGTTTTTCGCCATCGCTATTTCTGGGTAAAGGAAAAATTCATCCCTAAGATTCTTTGATCCCCCTTTATCAGTTGTTACATACAGTCCTAAACTGGAGATGAGAGTGAAAGGCAGTTGGGAGAAATTTTGTGAAAAAAGTTTTAGCAATTATTCTGGGTGGGGGTGCGGGGACTCGACTTTATCCGTTAACTAAACTCCGCGCCAAACCAGCAGTACCAGTGGCCGGGAAATATCGTCTCATAGATATACCTGTTAGCAACTGCATCAATTCCGAAATATTCAAAATCTACGTCCTGACTCAATTTAACTCAGCCTCTCTGAATCGTCACATCGCCCGTGCTTACAACTTCAGTGGGTTTAGTGATGGGTTTGTAGAAGTGTTAGCAGCACAACAAACCCCAGAAAACCCCAACTGGTTCCAAGGGACGGCTGATGCTGTGCGTCAGTACATCTGGATGTTACAAGATTGGGATGTAGAAGAATTTCTGATTCTTTCCGGTGATCACCTTTACCGCATGGATTACCGGCAGTTTATCCAGCGACATAGAGATACAAATGCTGATATTACACTTTCCGTAATTCCCATGGATGATCGTCGAGCCTCCGATTTTGGCTTGATGAAAATTAATGATTCAGGTAGGGTAATTGATTTTAGCGAAAAACCCAAAGGTGAAGCTTTAGCACAAATGCGTGTTGATACCACCATATTGGGATTGACAAAAGAACAAGCCGCATTACAGCCATATATCGCCTCCATGGGGATTTATGTCTTTAAAAAAGATGTTTTGATTAAGTTGTTGAAACAATCTTTAGAACAAACTGATTTTGGTAAAGAGATTATTCCCGAAGCCGCTAAAGATCACAACGTTCAAGCCTTCTTATTTGATGACTACTGGGAAGATATTGGGACAATTGAATCTTTTTATGAGGCTAATTTAGCCCTGACGAAGCAACCACTACCTCCCTTTAGCTTCTACGATGAAGCAGCACCAATCTATACTCGCGCTCGTTATTTACCACCTTCTAAACTGCTGAATTGCCAAATCACAGAATCTATGATTGGTGACGGTTGTATTTTGAAAGATTGTCGCATTCAACATTCAGTTTTGGGAGTGCGATCGCGCATAGAATCAGGATCTGTAATTGAAGAAACCCTGATCATGGGCGCTGACTATTATCAACCATCTGTTGAAAGACAATGCAGTTTAGAGGAAAATGATATTCCCGTCGGTATTGGTACAGACACCATTATTCGCCGTGCCATCATTGATAAAAATGCCCGCATTGGTCACAATGTGAAAATTATCAATAAAGACAATATCCAAGAAGCAGAACGAGAAAAGCAAGGCTTCTACATCCGTAGCGGCATTGTTGTTGTTCTCAAAAATGCTGTAATTCCTGATGGTACAATCATTTAGTTAGTAGTGATTGGTAATTGGTAATTGGTAATTGGTAATTGGTAATTGGTAATTGGTAATTGGTAATTGGTAATTGGATGATTTATCTTTCTTGTCCCCTGTTCCCTGTTCCCTATTCCCTATTCCCTATTCCCTATGACTAAATTAATTTTGCTAATTGGTCTTCCTGGTAGCGGTAAATCAACCCTAGCAAAACAATTATTGACAGAATGCCCCCAGATGCAGCTAATTTCCACAGATGCTATCCGGGGGCAGCTTTTTGGTTCAGAAGCAATTCAAGGACCTTGGCTGCTAATTTGGCGGGAACTGGAACAACAATTGCAAACAGCCATAACCGCAGATAAAGGGGTGATTTTCGATGCTACCAACGCCCAAAGGAAAAATCGCCGGGAAGTGATTACCCTAGCCCGTAATTGTGGCTTTAGTTATATTATGGGGATTTGGGTGAGAACTCCAGTTTGGCTATGTTTAGCAAGGAATCAAAGCCGGATTCGCCAAGTTCCTGAAGAGATAATTCTCCGAATGTCCCGTCAACTCCGGGATGCTCCCCCCAGTAAAGAAGAAGGAATAGATGAACTTATTTTCTGTTCATCATGGCAAGAGTACGGGAATTGCGCCAGTACATTCAGCAAGAACCACACTTAATTTTGGCAATTGTTTGTTAGTTTAACATCAGAATCTTTTGCCTGGCACTAGTAGTCTGTCAAATTTATTTTGACGGGTTTTTGGTAGTGCGGGCATCTTGCCTGCTAGTAGTCTATCAAATTTATTTTGACGGGTTTTTGGTGGTGCGGGCATCTTGCCCGCTAGTAGTCTATCAAATTTATTTTGACGGGTTTTTGGTAGTGCGGGCATACTATGGCTAACGCCACGCTGCGCTATCGACAAGCTCAGTACAAGTCTTGCCCGCGTGAGCGAGACGCTCACACTACAGTCCATCATTTTTATCTTGACAAACTACTAGTACCGCAGGAAGTCAAAAGTAATATTCAGCAGGCTTTTTGGCGATTAAGAATGGTTGGTTTATTTGCGCCGTGCTGTACTAGACCAAATAAAAGGAAACAGACCACAGAAAAAACTCAGCCCCCACAAAGGTTGATTAATAGTAAATTTCATATCTTAGAAAAAAAACATAACCTAAATTTATACAGGAGGCTAGTAGATGGCTGCAACCGACTTTAAAGACTATTATGCAATGTTAGGAATTAGTAAAACTGCCACTTCAGAAGAAATTAAACAAGCTTTTCGCAAACTAGCCCGTAAATTTCATCCTGATGTTAACCCCAATAACAAACAGGCTGAAGCCAAATTTAAAGAAGTTAATGAAGCCTACGAAGTATTATCAGACCCAGATAAACGCAAAAAATACGATCAATTTGGTCAATATTGGAAACAAGCCGGTCAAGGTTTTCCCGGTGGTGGTCCTGGGGATATGGGCGGAGTTGATTTTGGTCAATACGGCAGTTTTAATGACTTCTTAACTGAATTATTTGGTGGTGCAGGTCCTGGCAGCGGACGACAAAGTTACTCTTATCGAACTTCTCCAGGTAGACCAGGTGGCGGTTTTAACGATTTTGGTCTTCAAGATGGCGCTGCTGGTGGTACACAAGATACAGAAGCTGTAATTATTTTAACTTTTGCCGAAGCATTTTCCGGTGTTCAAAAACGGTTTAGTTTAGGCAGCGAAACTATTGATGTGCGTATTCCTGGTGGCGCTAAAACTGGGACTCGTCTACGGGTGAAAGGAAAAGGCCAAATTAACCCCATGAGTCAACAACGGGGAGATTTATACTTAAAGGTAGAATTACAACCCCATACTTTTTTCCAACTTGAAGGGGACAATCTGGTTTGCGAAGTCTTAATTACCCCTGATGAAGCCACATTAGGTGCAGCGATAGATGTGCCTACACCCGATGGTAATGTTAGTGTCAAATTACCTGCGGGAGTCCGTTCTGGTCAATCTCTGCGCTTACGTGGTAAGGGTTGGCCTGTAGCTAAAGGCGGACGTGGTGATCAATTTGTGAAAGTAGCGATCGCTCCCCCAAAAGACCTCACACCCCAAGAGCGGGAATACTATGAAAAAATCCGAGCTATCCGTACCTATAACCCCCGTAGTCATTTAGCACAAGTTAAATTGTAAAGATTATTGAGGGTATTTCCGTAAACAACAATCTATAAATGTTATTTTCTATTCCTTGTAGGATTTTCACCATTTTATGATTTATGCTATCCCTGTGCCTTAAATAATCGCCTCTGAAAGCCTTCTGCAATAGTCATAAATTTTACCGATAATTACCGAATTACTTAAAAATCACTGAGTTCCTTTTGCATCAAGGCTTTAATTCCCCTTTGGATCTCAAAATCAGCAAACGGACAGTATCTAATGCTTGCTTTTAAAGTTACATTCCCTGTATAATCACAAGTGTCTGCTCAAGTCTTTGTCGGTTTATACACAAAATAGTTAGTTAGGGTTTGCTGAATAAGTACCCAAAGCGAACCTAGTAGTTCCTCAAATTTATTTTGACAGGTAATGATCGGAAAAAACTTCTGTTTTTCCCTCCCCTACTCCCCCTGCCCCTCTTTTCCCCCTGCTTGCCTTTACCCGTCATTTTTGGATTGACAGACAATATCTTGTGAGGAGTAATATTTTGAAGATAAAAAAGCATTCTATTAGGCTAGTCAATTATTTCAGACATTTTGTCTACTTGAGTTTATGGCTAACCTTACCAAGCTTACTGCTGGGAACAACTATCTCAGTTAATTCCGCATCTGCGGCAGATGACATGGTAGCAGCAAATCTCAATAATGACTTAATTACAGATAAAACTGCAACAACCACTTCTTTAGCCGATACCAAACGAGTATTCACAGCCGCAGACTTAAAACCAAAGGTTGAATCTACTCCTGGGCAAAAACAACTAATTGCCCAAAATGCTGACAGTGATACCAATGATCTCAATAAAATCCGTCAAGAGTTATTAGTTGAACCCCTAATCAAGGCTAAAATCGTCAAGCCTAAGCCAACTTACGCACCAGGACTCAGTTTTGCCGGTACTAGTGCCTTCGGAGCTAATATAGGTGACGCTTTCATAGGAGCAACAGGGGCAACCGCTGGTACGAGAGGTAACCGTCTAAGAGATATAGACGGAAGTATCGGCCTCGGTGTTGGTTTAGGTAACTCCCAAAAAACAGTTGGTCTGGAATTGTCCTTCAACAACGGTAGTATCAAAAGATTTGGTAGCAATGGCAGTTTTAACCTCAAAGCTCACCGCATTGTCTATGCCAAAGGAACTAATCAAGTTGCTGTAGCTGCCGGCTGGAGAGCTTTTGCTCAGTATAAGACTAAAGCTAGTACTGAACCTCTTAGACCGTCCACCGCCTATGGTGTGGTAACAACTTACTCCCTGTTAAAGCCTAATGATCCTGTTAATAAAATGCCTATCTCCTTCTCATTAGGGGTTGGGGGCGGCGACTTCCGCCAAGGTGATGACAGTACGGGTGTATTTACTGGAGTCGGTGTGCAAGTTCATCCCCAAGTAGGTGTGGGTCTAGGTTGGAGTGGAGTTGGTTTGAACATTGGGGCTTCCTTTATTCCTGTACCGACTTTACCCTTAACAATTACAGCCCAAGGTGCTGATCTAACAGGTAACAGCACTGGTGGCACAGTTTTTGCCTTAAGCATAGGTTATGGTTTCAATTTTTTACCTAAATAAACACCTCAATATTTAAGTAAGTAGGTTGGCGTTGAAAATTGTCGTCATAGCACTAGGCAAGAGGCAATACTTCGACTTCGCTCAGTAACCAGAGGCAAGAGGCAAGAGTAAAGAAGTTTTCAGCGATTTTACATTTCTTTACACAGTTTGGTTTTATTGTGTTCACCTACTTAATCATCATGTTGACAATCAGAAATTTCCTTTTTTCCCTCAGTCTCAGTCCTCTATTGGCACTGGCTTGGCAATTACCAAACCAAGCCCAAAATACCAGTGGTACAGCCGGCACTAACAGTGGTGCTATTACTGGGGTTGCAGAAACTAGCACTGTCTCCAATCCTCCAGTAATATCAACACCAACAGAACAGACCATCACTTCTACCATAGTACCAGGTGTTTCTTTCGGCATTACTACTGGTGTTTCCACAACAGGTGAACTATCGGCAATTAGTACAACGATTCCAGTTTCAACAGCGACCGTAGCATCAACTTCAAGTAGCGTCACTGTGACAAACAGTGCAACGGGAAACTCTGTTGTGATCACTCTTCCACCGCAAGTTCAGGTTGCTGTGAATCAGTTGGCTGCTGCTATTATTCAGACTCTTAGTACAACAGGTGGTGGTGGTGCTAACGTTGTTTCACTGCTGACAGGCGGTGCTGGATCACAAGCAGCAGCAGTTGCCCTGACAGACAGTTTAACTACTGCGGGTATTTCCCCACAAAAAGCACAGGCATTAGTCGCAGCCCTGGATGGGTTGTTTGGTTCTACTAAAGCTTCCTTATCAAATCTGCCTATAGCTCAAGCAACATCAGGACAGCTAGTAGCTAGTAATAAAGCTTTGAAACCTATTCTTGTTATTGCTCAATCTGGTGCAGCAATAAATGTAGATATCAACAAGCTGAACGATGCCATTGTTGCCTACAATGGCATTATTCTCACCAGCGAGGCAGAAGATCTCAGGAAACTTTATAAGGATACCGGTTTCGTTGGTATTGCTAAAGTTCTCAAAGAATTAAGAACGTCAATTCAATAGGACTCCATCACAAAAGTATCACCAAATAGAACGAAAGGCACGGAAGCCACTTGGCTTTAGAGGGTGTTTGAAAAGTTATGGTTGATGTATCAAATATTTTTTACCCCACCCTAACCCTCCCCTTGTAAAGGGGAGGGAACTGGATTTTTATTGTTTCCCCCCTTTACAAGGGGAAAGGGGGGTAGCAATGTGATGAAAATTACGGAATACCACTTTTCAAACATCCTCTTAGACAGTGGAGGAAGTGCCAACGGCGAATTTATTCGCGGTGACATGATAGAATTAATTAGCAAGTAGGAATAACCATCAGCGCAAAGAAGTGTTTTATTAAGGAGAAACCCCTGATTTATCTCGTCTCGGCATAGCCGTAGCCTGGGTAAACAAGCAATGGTAAATCATGGAGCGTTTAACATTAAAAATTGATGGACTCACAAAAGCAGCAAAAAAAAATCAAAAGTAAGCGCAATTGCAATACCTGTCGTACTGGTAGTTGCCTTGAGCGTCTAGGAGGATAATTGACTATCCTTTTTAAGCAAGTCTTAAAGAATCTGCGTGTCTTTAGACCGCAGAGTGTCAATAAAAAGCACTGCTTCCACTTATCTCTTTCATAGTCGGGGCAGTGCTAATGCTATTAGATTAGCGATTGAATTTAAGTTCCCACAGCACCAGAGTAAATTAAACCTCGCTGCATATCCAAAGTCAAAATCGCCCCATCCTTAATTACCTGTGTCGCTTCCTTGACACCCACAATCACAGGCACACCAAGACGTAAACCAATAACAGCGGCGTGACTTGTGAGACTTTCTTCCTCAGTAATAATCCCCCCGGCTTTGCGAATTGCTTCTACGTAATCAACACCAGTGCGGGATGCCACCAAAATATCACCAGGGTTGAAATTACTGGCATCCATAGCATTATGAACTACCCTAGCGCGGCCACTTACAGAACCTTGTCCTAGACCAATTCCCTGACCGAGTACGGCAGTGACTATTTCTACTTTAATCAAGTCCGTTGACCCAGAAACGCCCTGAAGTGTACCAGCAGTCATGACCACCAAATCACCTTCAGTTAAGAGGTTTTTTTCCTGGGCAACATTAATAGCCGCTTGGAACGTCTGACCCGTAGAAGGTAATTCTAGCACCAACAGCGGTCTTACTCCCCATACCATCTGTAACTGTCGCGCCACATTGACATGAGGTGTAATGGCTAAAATTGGGGTTTTGGGACGGAACTTAGAAACGTTGCGGGCTGTAGCCCCGGTTTGTGTCAAAGTCATAATTGCCGCCGCGCCCAAATTCTCCGCAATTTGACCAACGGCTTGGCTAATCGCATTGGGAATAGAACGCCTTTTGTCTCGTGACAGACGGGAGTTGGTGTTCAGGGTTTCTTCTTGTTCAATGCGTTCAGCAATTCTGGCCATAGTAGCTACAGCTTCCACTGGAAAACTACCAACAGCGGTTTCATTGGAAAGCATGACCGCGTCCGTACCGTCTAAAATCGCGTTGGCGACATCAGATACTTCCGCACGGGTGGGACGGGGGTTGCTGACCATGCTATCGAGCATTTGGGTGGCGGTAATGATGGGAATTCCCAAACGGTTGGCTGTAGCAATCAGCCGCTTTTGCAGTACGGGTACATCTTCGGCAGGTAATTCTACCCCTAAGTCACCTCTGGCAACCATTACGCCGTCACACAAAGACAGAATTGCTTCCATTTGTTCGATAGCTTCGTGCTTTTCGATTTTGGCAACCACAGGCACATTTTTGCCGGTGCTAGAAATTAGTTCTTTAATTTCGATAATGTCCTGGGGATTGCGGACAAAGGAAAGGGCTACCCAGTCAACACCTTGGTCTAGACCGAACATCAGATCCTCGCGGTCTTTGTCGGTCATGGCTTTAATGGATAAGTAAACTCCCGGAAAATTAACACCTTTGTTGTTGGAAAGTTTACCGGGAACTGTAACCCGACAATGTAAATCACCTTTTTCGTGGTTAATTTCCTCCACTACCATTTCGACTTTGCCATCATCGAGGAGGATATTTGAACCAACGGGAACTTCATCTGCTAAGTAATCGTAGGTAACGCAGCTTATTTGCTGTGTTCCTTCGATGAGGCGATTTGTTAACGTGAAGCGATCGCCTTTTGCTAAAATTATCGAACCAGTTTCAAACCGACCCAAGCGGATTTTTGGCCCCTGTAAGTCTTGCAGAATTGCTACTGGTCTATTCAGTTCAAAAGCAGTTTGCCGAATTAACCGAATACTACGCTGATGGTCAGCATGAGTTCCGTGGGAGAAGTTTAGCCGCAGGGTTGTTGCACCCGCTTCGATAATCGCTTTCAGCATTTCTGGGCTGCTGGTAGCCGGTCCAATAGTAGCAACAATTTTAGTTCGGCACTGAGAATCTCTTAATTTCGTCATGGGCTGGGTTCAAGATTTTTGGGATCTACCTGGGAATTTATCGTCATGTTGTCTCATACCATTTGAGATTTGAGATTTTGGATGATGAAAGACCGAGTGTATCAGCAAATCATTTTTCCATTTATCGTCATCATTTTACAAATGGGTATGAATTAAACGGACTCTCTTTTTCAGTCACTACCATATCAATGTTATAAGCAGTTAGAGAGGTGATCATGGTATAGATTTGATATCGTACACTAATCTGATTGGCAAGCTTCCTCTGGGAGGGTTTTTTATCTAAAAGCCCTGGTTTAGCAAAGAATCATAACCTCATTTATGGATTCTTCAACAGGACTGTGGATAAATCTTGCTTTACACAACTTTACTCTTAACTAACATTAATAGTATTGGTAAACTTCACTGATTTTATAAACAGACATTACCAAATATAGATAAATGTATTAAGATTATTGGTAAACTTCTGGTAATTTTATAGCCAAATTTTATCATTCATGGTAAATTGCCCATAAAATAAAACTATATTCTCAAGAGTCGAAGACATCTGAGTGTTGGGTGCAAGTCCTTTTGGGGTGCGAAGTCGGTAAACAATCCGAATCTATAGGAACTAAAAAGTAAATCACATCAGATCGAGATAATCAATCAGAGAATAAAAAACAATAAAAGCAATCCCTAATGATGAAAGCTGATGGGATAAAGGGGATTGTAGTTTCCCCAGTAAAGGTAAAACTTTCAAAGTAAAAAATATTTGTCTATATTTTTTACAACTATGATCCGTAAAGATTGATTATTAAAGGAGTTAAGAATGCTCACGTCGGAGGCACAGAAGCCACTGACAATTCCCCCCAAAGAACTTTTATCACCTCCTGGTGATTTTAACCCGACGCTATTGATGTTTTTAGTCGTAGTGATGATGTTGGTTTTGTCTAACTTTGGGTATTGGCTTTGGGAATGGCCGCATTGGTTGTGTTTTAGTGTCAATACTCTAGCACTACATTGTTCAGGAACGGTGATTCATGATGCTTGTCACCAGTCAGCCCATCGCAATAGAATTGTTAACGCTATTTTAGGGCATTGTAGTGCCTTAATCCTAGTTTTTGCTTTTCCAGTATTTACACGAGTACATTTACAGCATCATGGTAATGTCAATCACCCCAAAGATGACCCAGATCATTATGTTTCTACGGGTGGTCCCCTGTGGTTAATTGCGGTGAGATTTTTGTACCATGAGGTATTTTTCTTTCAAAGACGGTTATGGCGGAATTATGAACTACTAGAATGGTTTATTAGTCGCTTAATTGTCATTACTATTGTTTATATTTCTGTCCAATATCATTTTTTGGGCTATATTCTTAACTTTTGGTTTATTCCTGCTTTTTTGGTGGGAATAACTTTGGGTTTATTTTTTGATTATTTACCTCACCGTCCTTTTGTGGAGCGAAATCGCTGGAAAAATGCCCGCGTCTATCCTGGTAAGGTTCTCAATATCCTGATTTTGGGGCAGAATTATCATTTAATTCATCATCTCTGGCCTTCGATTCCTTGGTATAATTACCAGCCAGCTTATTATTTGATGAAGCCGTTATTGGATGAAAAGGGTAGTCCGCAAACTTCGGGGTTATTGCAGAAGAAGGACTTTTTTGAGTTTGTCTATGATGTTTTCATAGGTATTCATTTTCATCATTGATTTGTTTAAAATAGAGACGTTTTCTAGAACGTCTCTACAAAGTGTAAAGCTTTCCTTCTGCTGCGTTACAAACTGTCGGTTTTAACGCTCTCTAACACACTCTACAAAGCTAGTGTGGAAAACAACAACCAACAATTTCTTTTAGTCTGCGTTTTAAGTCGCTAGAAATAGCTAAACCATCAATTTCTCTACACAGCTTTTCTCTAGACTCTTGTTTGCGACGCTCATTATAAACTGCAATAAGTATTGCTTCTATACCATATTTACCTAGAGCATCAGAAACCAATGCTGCTATTCCCAGTAAACCAATACCACCTAACATACCAAATGGACCACCAAGTGTTGCTAAAGCTGTTGTGATAGCAGCAGCCCCTACAAGACCAGTAGTAGCCATTGTAACTACAAGTAACACACCAGGCAAGCCTAAAGCAGCAACTTTTCTAACTACTTCATCCATTATTTTTTATATACTTACTAGAATGCTTTCTGATTTATTTTACAGCACTTTCCGGTGTTATGAGGTACATATCCAGCGGGCAAGATGCCCGCACTACAAGAGTTTCATAATTCAAGTTTGTACCTCATTAGAGCGAAATCTGCTGTATCAAATATCCGTCCCTAAACTCTGCACGTAAATCACCTCAATATTGCTACCAAAATCCAATTTATCTAAGGATTCTGTAACCAAGGATCGCCCGATTTTGTATTTAAGACAACAACAGTGAGTATAATGTATTAACTATTGGCTTGGTAACATACAGTAATTATACGTAATAATATGATTTAATCAACCCAAAAACCAGGTCAGAAAACCCAACCAGCATTGTTGGGTTATTTTACTTCAATGCTTGCCTATGCTGCATTACAAACTGTTGCTTCTGGAAGTGCATCACCCGCAGCTTCATAAGCAATAATCAGAGAGTCTAAGGCTTCTATTCCATTCGTTACTGCTAACTCGTATGTATCCCCATGAGTGCGCCATTTTTGTCCTGGAAAGTCAGGGAATCCTACTAAAAAGCAATTATCTTCCTCAGACCACTGGATAATCATTTGGTACTTGAGTTTATTCATCTTCTTTCTTATCCACTATTGACTCAATTGCCTGTTTTACTTCTTTTTCTTGATAGCGTTTAGCATCTGCTCCGTCTTTGCCTGAAATCGTGACCTTTCCATAATATAAGTGATGTATCCAGTTCGTATGACTTCCTTTTCCTGGTAGTTCGGTAAAACCAGCCTGGACAAGTATTTGTTTAAGTTCTCTAATCTTTTTTGGCATCTTTTTTCAAAATTAGTCTTATATATGCCAATCTAGTCAGATATTGAAAGACAACCAACTTTTTCCAGTTAAATAGTTATTTTCAATATTTTACCTTGTCAATTGTAACTTCAAATATCCGTCCCTAAACTCTGGGCGTAAATCACTTCAATATTGCTACCAAATTCCAATTTATCTAAGGATTCTGTGAAAAACACAAAACCCTTATACGCCGTCACATACTTATATATTTTCGTAAAATAACCTTCACTGGTGACAATGACAAGCGGCTCTTCACCCTTGGTGAGAATATCCAAAAAAGCGTCTAACTTTACACATACACCAGTACCCCGATGAGTGAAAATACTCCCACCAATAGCAGCAGGTTGAGCAGCCGCGTCACCACTGTAATAGCTCATGAATGCGCTAACTTTTAATTATGTTATTGACCTGCTAATTTTAAACTTTCGTCTCCATGACGTGCTGTGAAGTTTGTAACGTTTGGGGTAAACTCCAATCAGGACGCAATTTAGCCGCTTGACGTAAATAAACGTGGTGAATTGGCGTAGAAGTTGGTAAATTAGCGTGAATGAGAAAGCGAATGCAGCGCGGTAAACTGCCTTCAACGTGCATTTGTTGGACATCTAACATAGCTACACTATCCCACAAAGGACGACTGCGAGCGATCGCTGCTGGGAAAATAGCATCTAAATCTTTTGTTACTGAAAAAGTCACACTAATCATATCGTCCGGTTGGAGTTGATTTCTTTGCTCCAATTCATCTAATAATTCTGTCACTGAATCTCGAATTGCTTCGACGCTGTTTTCTGCAACGGTTGTTGCACCCCGAATTGCTCGCATTTGCCATTCCACTTCTAAAATCCTCCTTTTGTCAGTTGTCAGTTGTTGGTTGTCAGTTGTTAGTTGTTAGTAGGGGCGAAGCATTTGGAAGATAAATTATCGGTCATTGCCAAAAATAGTTCTCCAAATGCTTCGCCCGTACAGTTGTCAGTTGTCAGTTGTCAGTTGTCAGTTGTTTCCTACTTCTAATGACTAATGACTAATGACCAATGACAACTTTACTATGGACGATATAACCACATAGGTAAACCACTTGTAGAAACTTCAAATTCTAGCCAATTGATTCCCGCACCAATAACCGATTTAGCTTGACGACTTCCCGGTAAAACACGACTCAAAAATGGTTTCCGTTCTTCTAGCGTATAGCAAAGAGTTTTATCAGGATCAAGTCCTACTAATTCTGCTGTCCACCGTCGTGCATCTTCTTCTGTTCCTAAGCGGTCGACAACGCCCAACGCTAAGGCTTGCTGTCCGGTAAAAATCCTGCCGTCAGCAAAGCTTTTTACCTTTTCTACAGTTAGTGAACGAGCTTCTGCTACCGTTTCCACAAATTGTTGATAGCTACAATCAATCAAGTCTTGCAGAATAGTTTCTTCTGGTTCTGTTAGTTGCCGATCAAAAGCTAATATATCTTTGTAGGGTCCTGACTTAATGACCTTAAAAGAAACGCCAATTTTTTCCAGCAGCACTTCTAGGTTGTTTCCTCGCAAAATCACCCCAATACTGCCTGTAATCGTGCCTGGATTCGCCATGATATGTTCTGCCCCCATACCAATATAAACGCCTCCAGAGGCAGAAATATTGCCAAAACTGGCGACAATTTTGGTTTTTTTAGCTAATCTCTTCAGGGCGCTGTAGATTTCTTGGGAGTCTCCCACTGTACCCCCAGGACTATCAATGCGTAGCAGTAAAGCGGGAAATTTACTTTCTTCTACGGTTTTCAAGGCTTCTAGGACGTGCCTACGGGTTGCACCAGCGATGGCACCGCTAACTTCAATCCGCGCAATTTGTTTCCGAAAGTTGGGCTTAAATGGCCAAATCATGGGCAATCAAATAACTTTTTAATCTTTGTGAATATCTTTAATATAGAACGCCTAGGGTGAAGCTAACGGGCTTTACCTTTAATCCGATTGGGAATTAGGGCTTGGGAAGGGGACAGGGAGTAACAATTTTTTATTTTGAATTGTTTTGTCCTCTCCTGGCTATGAATAAAAGTTAGCAGCTAGATCATTATTGAAAAGCTTTAGGAAATTTTTAGATTTGATGTGTAGTTTTATTTGGTATGTTTAAGGAGCAAAAGACAAGTATTGAAAAATATTTGCTTTTACTAAATATAGACATCTGAAAATATTGTGTCGTACCACTGCACTACACAAGCATTTGGGAAAATAAGGACATTAAAAAACAGAATTTTCCAGCCCAAGGCCAATAGCTTTTAGAAAAATTAGCTAAAATTCACGACTGGTTAAGATTACTTGTTTTTGATTGTGTAAATCATCAACACTGATTTGATGCGTTATTAACTTTTAAGAGTCAGTGCGGAGAATTTGATAGCGGTAATAAACATAGATATCAAATAACGCCCCGACAAAGCCACAAGTCAGACCAATTGTCAAGAGACCGTTAAAGGAACTACCACTGCCGAAAGTGGCGAGAAAATGCAGAATTTGGATAGAGACATCGGAAATTATCCCTTGTAGCCCAGGGACATAGCCAAAAAGGCATAAAACCACCAACAAACCCCCAATGAAGAAGACAGGGACAAGAAAACTAAAAATGGTGGTGAGGATGAGAGAGCGAAAAAAGTTACTAAAAATAGTCATAAGATCTCGCGGTAAGTGGGAAACTTGAGAGATAGCCGAAAATTTATCTGCCACTCTCTACAATACTGGCGATCGCTCCCAAACATTTATTTCGTCAAGAATCTTAAGTTTTCATTAAATTGTACTGGTAATAGTTACTCCAGGTGCATTGAGTATTTTTGATGTTTCAAATCTGTAAAACCATGAAATAATCAGGGTTTGTATCTCAGTGTGGAGTTTACTAGAAGTAAAAACACTGTAAAAACTCGCTCAATTTTATGAGACTAGTCGTAAACTAAGTTAATAATTTGCATATTAGTAATGTTAATTCCATTCCCCACTACCAGTGACCAATGGCTAAATCCAGTTTAGAAACATGGAGTCAGCGATTGCTGGCCGCGATATTTTTAGGTGGACAAGTCTTATTTCACCTAATCCAAGGTAAAATTCACCGCCGGAACACCCTAGAACAATTGGCGATAGTTGGACCCGACTCCTTCTTTATTGCCCTATTAACAGCCATATTCGTGGGTGCAGTATTTACAATTCAGGTAGCAAGGGAGTTCATCAATTTTGGGGCAGGAAACCTCGTTGGTGGCGTGTTAGCAGTAGCATTGACGAGAGAACTTACCCCCGTATTAACAGCAGTAGTTTTAGCTGGAAGGGTAGGTTCGGCTTTTGCGGCAGAAATCGGCACAATGAAAGTCACAGAACAAATAGATGCTCTGTTAATGTTAAAAACAGATCCTATTGATTATCTAGTCATTCCCCGGCTTCTGGCTTGCTTCATCATGCTGCCGATTTTAACTTTGTTATCCTTAATTACAGGAATGTCTGGGGGAATGCTTATAGCCACTCATATTTACAACCTTTCAGATACAGTATTTCTAGACTCAGCGCGTGACTTTCTCGATATCTGGGATATTGGCAGTGCTATGATTAAAGCTGCTTGCTTTGGTGTATTAATCGCCATTATCGGTTGTAGTTGGGGCTTAACCACTACTGGAGGTGCTAAAGGTGTGGGACAATCAACAACAACTGCTGTTGTCACTGCCTTATTAGTTATATTCATTAGCAACTTCTTTCTGTCTTGGGTCATGTTTCAGGGGCCGGGTAGTGGATTAGTAAAATGATTTAGAGGCAAGATAGAGTCGTTAAGAATTACGAATTATGTAAGTAGGAGAAAAGATTTTGACCAGTTCATTGACACCTAACACCATATCAACAGTAGAACTAAAGCCAAGTTACAATATTCCTGTTGTCTTAGTCTTGGGCGCTATTCCCGTACTATTAGTACAACCTTGGTTGGGAGGAATATTGACGTTATTGGGTTTGTTTTTGATGTTGCAAGCTGTAACACTACGCTTTCAATTTACCGCTACCGATTTTGATCTTTATAGAGGAGAAAAGTTAATTAAGCGTTTTCCTTACCAAGAATGGCAAAATTGGCGAATATTCTGGAATCGAGTTCCCATTTTGTTCTATTTTAAAGAAGTGAATAGTATTCACTTTTTGCCAATTTTATTTGACCCCAAAACCTTAAAATCTTGTTTAGAAGAACGTTGTCCACGCATTGATTAGATTTTGTTGTTTCGCGCAGAGTCGCAAAGGAGCAAAGGCGCAAAGGGAAGAGTTTTGATAGTGCGGTGTCAGCCATAAATTAAAGTAAGAGAATTTCATAGCTGAATTCAGTAAGTCTGAAAATTTATATTGTTGTTTATGAACCCAGAAGAATCTCAAACTCCAGAAACCATAAATGAGTGGTTGGAACAAATAGAAGTGCAACCTCCTACAGATGAAATACTAGAAAAACCATCTGCTGATTTAGAATTAGAAGCTGAAGCATCTGGTGAATTGGTAACGTCATTAACCACAGAAACAACAGCATTAGAATCGGCAGATTCACTATATACACAACCAGCGCAAAAAGTAATCCAGTTGCAGCATAGGTCAGCAGACTTAAAAGCAGAAATTACTCAATTGGAAATTACTTATGAAACCCTTCAGAAGCAAGTAAGTGTAACCCAAATCGCACTTTCACAAGTTGTCCAAGAGTCATTATCGCAGTTAGAACAACGCAAACAAACTTTACAAATTTCTGTAGAACAACTCGAACGTCGTCAAGAACGCATTCGCAATGAAATGCGGACTACTTTTGCGGGGACTTCTCAAGATATAGCAATTCGGGTACAAGGTTTTAAGGACTATCTCACAGGCAGTTTACAGGATTTGGCATCAGCGGCGGAACAAATGCAACTGGTACAACCTGTCCGAGAACGGGAAAAACCACCACAGGGAGAAGCAAAACCTGTTAAAGAACAATTAGAAGCCCCACAACTTGGACAACAGCAGTTTCAGGATACTACTAAAAAAATCCGCCGCTTGCTTGACCAATATCGTAACCAGCCAGATTATTATGGACCACCCTGGCAGTTACGCCGGACTTTTGAACCAATTCACGCCGAAAAACTATCAAATTGGTTATTTACCTTAGGTGGACGGGGTGCTTTGCGGACAATGGGTAGCCGCTTACAGAATATTTTAATTGCTTCGTCGGCAGTTTCTATATTACATCAACTATATGGGGACAGGGTGCGAACTCTGATTTTAGCAAATACTCCAGAACGTTTAGGCGAATGGCGACGCGGTTTACAAGATTGTTTAGGTATTGGTCGTCCTGATTTTGGCCCCGACAGAGGAGTGGTATTATTTGAAGCACCGACAGCTTTAGCCCAAAAAGCCGAGAGATTAGTTACAGCCAATCAAATGCCTTTTATTATCATTGATGATTCTGAGGAACAAATTAGTTTAGCTTTACTGCAATTCCCTCTCTGGTTAGCTTTTGCCCCTGACCCGAAAACTATGAAAGATCGGAATTTTGACGATGATTTTTAATTAGTCATTGGTGATTGGTGATTGGTGATTGGTGATTGGTGATTGGTGATTGGTGATTGGTGATTGGTGATTGGTGATTGGTGATTGGTGATTGGTGATTGGTGATTGGCAAAACAACTAACAACTAACAACTGTACGGGCGAAGCATTTGGAGAACTATTTTTGGCAATGACCGATAATTTATCTTCCAAATGCTTCGCCCCTACTGACAACTGACAACTAACAACTGACAAATTTATGTTTCTTTGGTTAAGTTTGTGTGGAGTGGTGATTTTATTAGCTTACCTTTTTGGTTCTTTTCCAACTGGATATCTGGCAGGTAAGCTATTAAAAGGAATTGATATTCGGGAAGTTGGTTCTGGTTCAACTGGTGCAACTAATGTTCTGAGAACTTTGGGAAAAATTCCCGGGGCATTTGTATTATTAATTGATGCTTTGAAAGGAGGATTAGCAATAAATTTAGGTTACGCTTTATTTAGTATTGCTACTACTCAAAACTTAATTCCACCAATTGTAAATATCGAAATTTGGCAACCTTATTTAGTCACTTTAGCTGGTTTAGCTGCCCTTTTAGGACATAGTAAATCAATCTTTCTCGGCTTTACTGGTGGTAAATCTGTGGCTAGTGGTGTGGGAATTTTGTTAGCTATTAGTTGGCAGGTAGGATTATCAACATTAGGGGTTTTTGCGGTAGTAATTGCCATTTCGAGAATTGTGTCTTTAAGTTCTATTGCTGGGGCTGTAGCGGTTTCTATTTTAATGGTAATTTTTCATCAACCTTTAGCCTACATTCTTCTTGGTTTTGCTGGCGGCTTATATGTAATTATCCGTCACCGCACCAATATTGAGCGATTAATTGCGGGTACAGAACCAAAAATTGGACAAAAGGCAGAAACGCCAACAGAACAAACCACTTATTGACTTTTTCAGCCCTGTCCCTACTTTGAAGCGTAGTTTTAACTGTCTCCTGTTTTTTCAATGGTTTCAATCACGGCTAAACCTATACTTGAAACGGCGATTAGCATGATAGCTGACGCGAGAAAGGCACTGACAAGCATCTGAAGAGCTTGGTCAAAAAAAATATAGGTGGTCATTTGTTCACCTTCTGAACTTTATACAGCTACTGGTACTATCTAATTTTTCTTCACAGCCAGGTGACTGAATTCCTTGTAATCGGATCTTAACAAAACTTTAGCTCTTTCATGGCATGATGACAAAATTTTATTACTAAAAATTTGATAACTTTTAACTATATTCGGTTAAGTACAATACTGAAAAACACCGAAAGTAAAAATTGGATCTACTTTGATAGCAGTATTGTTGTAATTTTGATTGTTCTAATAATTACTTAGCTTTTGGTGCTAACTATGGAACTCCTCCAATTCAAGATATCTACACACCGTCTGTTATTACAGCCTATATCAATGGAATATAAGGCAGATATTTTTAGAGAATTTACTCAGGAAGTTACGACTTATTTATCTTCAAAACCATCGGAAAAAATTCAGGATACTGAAATTTTCATTAATCAATCTTTACTAAAAATGGAAAAAGGAGAAGAGTTAGTAGTTGTGATTTTAAAGAAAGATTCTCAAGAGTTTTTAGGATGTAGTGGGATACATAAAATTAATAGTAAATACCCCCGATATGGAATTTGGCTGAAAAAATCAGCATATAAACAAGGTTACGCCACGGAAACAATTGCAGCCCTGAAATTATGGGCTGAAGAAAACTTAGATTATGAATATCTTAGATATGATTTGGATAAAGCAAATACCGCCAGCCGTAGGGTTGCGGAAAAAATGGGAGGTAAAATTGGTAGAGAGTATGATCTGATTAACGAGAGTGGTAAAGTCTTAAATATAGTGGAATATAAAATTAGTAAAAAACAAAATTCTGAATTTTACTAACTAAAAAATACTAACATATACAAGGTTTAATAGTAGCAATTACAGATTCAGCCAGACTTGGTAAATCATAACCACCTTCTAAACCAAACATAATTTTTTTGGTTATACCTAAGCAGTATTCTGTAAATAAACCAAAATCTTCTGGTTGCAAATTTACACTCGCTAAAGGATCATTAGTATTAGCATCATAACCAGCACTAATAATCAGTAAATCTGGCGAAAAATTAGTTAAAAAGGGTAAGATTTTTCTTTCCCACAATGGTTGATAGACGGTAATATCGCTACCAGGGGGAACAGGTAAATTCAAGACATTATTATGTGAACCTTGTTGAGAAGCTTTCCCTGTACCGGGATAAGCTGGATACTGGTGAAGAGAAACATAAGCAATTTCTGAGTGAGTTTCTACTATTGCTTCCGTCCCATTTCCGTGATGTACGTCCCAATCTAGGATAGCAACGCGCTGAATTCCAGGCTGTTGCAAAGCATATAAAGCTGCAATTGCAGCATTAGAAAATAAACAAAATCCCATTCCTGTATCACTTACCGCATGATGCCCAGGCGGACGCGCTAATACAAAAGCTTTGTTTGCTGTATCAAGAACTGTATCTACTCCATCTAACCAAGCACTAACTGCCAATAATGCTACATCATAACTGCGGGGAGAAATGGGAGTATCTCCGTCTAAATAACCACCACCGGAGGAGGAGATATCTTTAACTTTGTTAATATAGGTTGTAGAATGAACATTTTCTATCCAAGACATTAAAGATGGTTTTGATGTTACGGGTGTAGGTATTTTCCATGTGATTTCTTCGGCAAAATTTGCAGCTTTTAAAGCATTGACTATTGCTGTCAACCGTTCAGGTTTTTCTGGGTGGTAGATTCCCGTTTTGTGATCTAAAAATTCGTCAGAATAAATAACTTGTAACATACATTTCTATATCCAGAATCCGCAATGTAAGATAGGTGAAAGTCAAGAAACTGATTAAAATGATATATTACACCAATAGGTGAAGTATAGATCGTATAGATCCCCGACTTCTTCAAGAAGTCGGGGATCTGGGGGATAATTATAAGAGGTGATATAGGACTAATATTTGATTTTTGAAAAAGCTCCGTACATCTGAAGCGTGGGAAAATCAAAGGTAGTGTGTCGGATAAACCATTCAAACATCCATTTTAAATGAGAAAATGTTGGTATCAACGCACAAAAACGTCGAACCATGTTTTGGCTTGTAACCAAATATCCTTGGTAATTGGTAATTGGTAATTCAATTTTTAACTTTTAATTTTTAATTTTTAATTCATTTCTGCTGACGGTACTGAAAATAACTGTTTTTTCAAGTTGTTCATGATAGGAATAGATCAACCGCTTCACTGCAAGTGAAAACCCTAAAAATGAACACAAATATAGATAATCTTAACTCGGTTCGTAAACCTAAAATTTTCAACCAATCAATGAGTTTTGTTGAAGGTTGGTATTGGGTATTACCTTCTCAATCTTTGCAGATAGGTGAAATTAAAGCTGTGACAATTTTTGGGAAGGATTTAGTCGTATATCGTGGTAAAGATAGACGTGCAGTTATTTTAGATGCTTACTGTCCTCACATGGGTACGAGTTTAGCTGAAGGTAAAATTGAAGGTAATGAATTACGCTGTGTTTTACATCGGTGGAAATTTGATGCAGAAGGTATTTGTGTTGGTATTCCTAATGTAGATGAACCTGTATCTCTTAAAGCTAAAACTTGGCCAGCAGCAGAACAATATGGAATGATTTGGGTTTGGACAGGGGAAACTCCCCAGCAACCTTTACCTTTTGTTTTAGATTGGGAAAACCAAGATTTTGATTTTTCTCTCGGTTCGCAATTTAGTATTGATTGTCATCCCAATGTGTTACTTCTTCAGGGTATTGATACTCAACAAATTAATTTAGTTAATAAATTACCATTAAAAATGGTTTTGGAGAAACAAGAACTTAATCAAAATGCTATTATTTTTAGCACGATTACAAATATTAATGGAAAATCATTTTGGCTAAATCTCTACCGACGGTTTTTTAATAATTCTTTTAATTACAGTGTTTGCTATTGGTATGGGACAACAAGTATAGTTTCCTTTACTAATGACTCTACCCAGCTACATATAATATTTACAACTCGGTTATTACCAGGGGGAAAAACAGCAGGTCAAACCCTATTTATGTGCAAAAAACGTCAAGGTATTTTAGGAAAGTTAATTAATAAATTGATGTTAAAGATCGGGAAAAAAATTAGCGATCGCTTACTCAAAACTAATGATAAAATTTTAGAAACCATGCAGTTTGATTTAAAAACTCCCCTCAAAGCAGATTTATCAATTATGCAATTTATTAACCATTTAGAACGACAAAAACCCCTGACATGGGAAAGTTGGCTATTAGTGCGGTCACGGGAACGGGAAGAAGAAGTGCGTGAAGAGAGAGAAAAACGTGAAAAATGGCGAGATGAATTAGTTAATGACTGAAAAATCTAGATTTTGACAATAAAAATGAAGTGGACTGGCCACTTCATCAATTCCCAGGTAGAACCTAATCATAAGTATAACGACCAAAAAATTTCAAAATCGTATAAATACATACTAATTTTGTGTTTAGCTGTTATTTAGTGGTTACACTTTGGGGAATGAGAATATTTTTCAGCAATTTAGGAATTTGAGAGGGACTATCAGCGACAGGAATTTTTGCAGATTTAAAAGCAGCCAATTTACTTTCTGCTGTACCAAAATTCGCAGAACGTCCAATTACACTGGCTAAAGTCCCTGTTTCTTGCCAATTTTGTGTCGTTGGTGCGTGTCTACCAGCAATATAGGCAATTACAGGTTTATCAATTGCTTCTGTAATATATTGTGCTGCTGCTTCTTCGCTTTCTCCACCAGGTTGTCCGATTAAAACAATTGCTTCTGTGGTCTCATCTTCATCAAGAATTTGCAACCATTGCAGGAATGAAGAACCAACAATCGCATCACTACCAATACTAACACCAATTGATTGCCCCAAACCCGCTTTTGTTAATTCCCAAGCGACTTCATAGGTAAGTGTACTGCTACGGCTAACAATTCCCACAGAACCAGGGATATAAAATTCGCGTTCGTGAGTCCCCAGGAGAATTTTCCCAGGAACGATAATTCCTGGACTATTGGGGCCAATAATTAAAGTCTCACCAGCTTCTGTTTTGCGAAGGAGTTGTACCATATCCAGCGGTGGGACTCCAGCGGTGGTAATGATGATTTGGGGGATGTTAGAGGCGATCGCTTCCAATGCTGCATCCAAAACCTGATAAGGTTGAACACAAATGATTGTGGTGTCAATCTGTCCAAATTTGGCCACAACCTCCTCTACCAAATCAAACACTGGTAGATTATATATTTGTTTTCCACCATACCCAGGATTGACACCAGCTACTAAATTTGTGCCATAAGCCTGCATTTGAGCAATATGAGTTGCTGAGATAAATTCACAAAATCCCTGAATTAAAACTTTACTTTCTGTTGTTAAATTCATATTTTGTCAGTTGTCAGTTGTCAGTTGTCAGTTGTTAGTAGGGGCGAAGCATTTGGAAGATAAATTATCGGTCATTGCCAAAAATAGTTCTCCAAATGCTTCGCCCGTACAGTTGTTAGTAGGGGCGAAGCATTTGGAACATAAATTATCGGTCATTGCCAAAAATAGTTCTCCAAATGCTTCGCCCGTACAGTTGTTCGTTGTTAGTAGGGGTGAAGCATTTGGAAGATAAATTATCGGTCATTGCCAAAAATAGTTCTGCAAATGCTTCGCCCGTACAGTTGTTAGTAGGGGCGAAGCATTTAGAAGATAAATTATCGGTCATTGCCAAAAATAGTTCTCCAAATGCTTCGCCCGTACAGTTGTTAGTTGTAATTGGTAAAAATCTTGCTTTTTACATATTCCCTTTTTTCTGCACAGATAACTTAGCTAAACGAACTGCTTCCTTAACTGCTTCATCTAAATTTTCTACAACTATCAGCGATTGATTAGAGGTTTGTAGTGGAACTAAATTTTCTCTAACATGATTAAATTCAGAACCTGCCAAACGGAGGACTAAATAGGGTAAATTTAATGGTTGCTGATTTTTATTTCCATTGGAAGATGACATTTGAGATGTAATTTCAATTCTGTCCAAATGGAGGAATTCGGTAATAATTTCGGGGAGTTGGTCAACTTGAGGAATAGTCCCCAAAAAGTTGACTAAAATAACTTGACTGTTCACATCACTGGCCAAACTTGTTAAACTGCTAATCAGGCGATCGCCAAAAGTTGTCAGTTTAGTATCACTCATAAAAGAATGGCGCAAATTGACACATTTACCAGGTTTACCATGAGCATTAACAACCTCATCCAAAGTTGTTAACACAGAACCTTTCCCATTACCTAATATACAAATCTTACCTGGCATTTCTATCCCATCCCAGCTACTCAACAAGCCGCTCCCTTTTTTATTACCATGAAGAAGACCAACCAGTTTCGTAGCCATTTCAGCTATTTCAGGATGACGATTAATAGCTTGTTTATTCACCCTAACCTTGCCATTGAGCGCCATCACTTGACCAGCAGAGTTCACACCCAGAGGATGAATCTCCACCAAATCCAAATCCTTTTGCACAAATAACTGGTACAACTTCTCGACAATATCGCTCACAGTTTGCATCAACTCACCCTGCAAACCCATTTTCAAAGCCAGTCGTCTGGCATAAAATGGCGAAAATTCCTGTTCTACCACCACGTGCTGAATTTTTTCCCCTCCTGTCTCCCAGTCAATATTGGCTTCTGTACAACCCAATAAAACGGGACGACACAGCGCAGTATCTAAAACTACAGCTAGATAAAATTCCTCCTGGGCATCATACTTCGATTCTGCCAGTAAAACCTCCGGCAATTGTCCCCAAATTGGTAAATTAAATATATTCTGTGCAGCCGCGATCGCATCAATCGTAGTTTCTACAATCCTAACTCCACCAGCTTTTTCCCTTTCCCCTGCTTGTACCTGAGATTTTAGAACAATCGGATAACGAATTTTTAACCGTTTTAAATCTGTGGGATGGTCTATTCTTTGAGATGGTAAGACCGGAATCCCGATTTTACCAAACCATTCTTTAACTTGATACTCCAATAAATCCATTGAGACACACCTTGTATTGACAAGTCTAACGCGCTTTCTTAGATGCTATCTGATATTTTGCCCAATACCGAAAATTATAGAATTTGGTTTTGCTTAACTGAAAATTTATTTTGTCATTGGATTGTCTAATTTATAATCTAGCTGTATAAAAAAATAGAAGTCTAAATTATCACCCTTGACTGTATTCTTCGTGACAAATTTAACCTTCTGCTAGAAACTGATTCTATTGGATGTAAAACTAGTAGTTTGTCAAGATAAAAATGATGGACTGTAGTGTGAGCGTCTCGCTCACGCGGGCAAGACTTATACTGAGCAAGCGATGCCCTGAGCAAGCGATGCCCTGAGCCTGTCGAAGGGTCGAAGGATCGAAGGGTCGAAGTATGCCCGCACTACCAAAAACCCGTCAAAATGTCTTTGACAGACTACTAGTACACTGCGGCGTAAGTAAGATAACCATTAAAAAATCCCTAAAAAGCTTATACCATCTGCTTTTTTAATTTTTAATTGTTAATTTTTAATTCCGCCCTGCGGTACTAGTCTCTAGTCCTAAATTCCCAGTCCCCTTGATAATCAAAACTATATAGAAAGAGTGGCAGTAACGCTTTATGGAAGCAACAGTTCAACAACAATATCTACAAGTTTTAAGCGATATCTTGCAGGAAAGATTAGTGGCTCAACTGCTTGATAGTCAGGATTTCCAGGTCAAATGCGCCATCAGAAATGATGAATTGATGATTTTAACTCAACATCCTGCTGATGTGTTAGTTGACATACAGCAAGTTTTTGAGGTGTTAGAACAAGCACTGCAATGGCAATTCAACTACCAAACTCAACGGGTACAATTTTTCTTGAGAATTGCCGGTGAAAAGCGTCCCTATGCTCAATATTTCCTAGATTTTCAAATTCCCAGTATAGATTCAGAACAAGAAACTGAGGATGAATTTCCAATTCCTACAGTAGACAGAGAAAGAGAAACAGTGAACATAGAAAATGAGAGAGACAGTCTCTTTATTTCTGCTGATCTTCAAACACCATCATCTCCAATTACAGAAACCGAAGACGAACCCATTACTGATTCATTTCTTCCCAGTTCCGAAGAATCTTTCTCAGATTATTTACTACCAGATTCACATTTATCTCTGGATGAAAACGAAGTTGAGAAAATTGAAGACATTGAAGAAAAGTTTGCTCCTTTTGCGAATATCGCAGACAAACCCAGAAAAAGACAATTATCACTATCACTTCCCCCCGTACCAATAATGATTGGTACGGCTGTAGTTATCGCCCTCCTTGCCAGTAGTGGTGCTTTCGTTCTCCATCGTGGTTGTGTAATTTTTGAATGTAAAGAATTACAAACAGCACAGCAATTTAAAAGTGAGTATCAGCAGCAGATCAAACGGACAAAATCACAAAAAGACTTATTAACAATGCAACAACAACTAGATAAAGTAGTTGCAGATTTGCAAGAAATTCCTGAGTGGTCTCCCCGTTATCAAGACTCTCAGGTATTGGTTAATAGTTTTTCTGAACAGTCAACAAAAATCAACCAGGTGCTAAAAGCCTTACAAATAGGATCTTCAGCCCAGAAAAAAACTCAAACTCCTCCTCAGAGTGTAGATGAGTTACGCAATAGACAAAAGTTGTGGAAAGAGGCAATTACCTCATTAAAGATAATTAAGCCAAGTCATGAACTCTATGGATTGGTAACAGCTAATTTATCAAATTATCAAAATACTTTAAAAACTGTTAATGATCAGTTGCTTAAAGAGGAAACATGGGTACAAAAAATTGCCAATGCCAAAACTTTAGGAGAAAACGCTACTAAACGCCAAGCCACTGCTAAATCTGCATCCGAATGGCAAAAGGTAGAATCTGATTTCCAGACAGCAATTAATACCTTAAAGATTATCCCTATAGATAGTTTGGAAACTGAGAATGCCCGCAAGCTATTAGCAGAATACCAACCAAAAATTATTGTAGCCCGCGATCGCGCTAAAAAAGAACAATTAGCAGCCACATCCTATCAACAAGCTATAAAAGCCGCTAATCAAGCTCAAGCCTATAGTAATCAAAACCAATGGCAAGGAGCAGTCAAATCCTGGGAACAGGCTGTACAAAGTGTTAAACAAGTGGGTCAAGATACTTCCTATTTCAATCAAGCTGAACCCCTGATTGAAACCTATACAGCATCTCTAAAACAGGCACAAGAACAATTCCAACTCTATGGTGATTTAACTCAAACTCGCGCTGAACTCAATAGCACTTGTACCAATACCATTAAGATTTGTACTTTTACTATCAAGAATCAGAAAATTAGTGTCCGCTTAACTCCTGAATATGACCGATTATTTCAAGCCAATAATCCACAAATACAAAGTCATTTCCAAAGCTTGAAATATGCTCTCACAGCCATTAGTCAAAATGCTCAACTTCCTGTATTTATCTATAATGCCCAAGGACAGGAAAGGTATATGCGGCAACCACAGTAGGGGACTGGGTAATTTTTACAAGAAAGACCTACGGTATACACACATCCTGACCCAGAGATGTTATCATGAGATTGATAAGGAAGAACTATCTTGCAATAATAAAACGACAAGATCCCCGACTTCTTAAAGAAGTCGGGGATCTGATTGATTCAAAATCATGGGTTTTACGTTAAGTTGACACCATTAAGCATTGCTAAACCCCTACCGGGAGAATCAAATAATTAAGCCGTGTTGAGTATAACTTTTCAATTGCATATATGTCACTTGTGTGACTCCAAGTATATGTCACAAAAAGATTATTTATAACTTAAAGATCACGGTTGTGTTTATAAATAACACATCTTACCATCATATACATATTTAACCTGTTTGGATAAGAATTTGTAAAGGTTTACCACTGCTCAACAGTGTCAAGTACCTCCCAGCCAGGGAATTAATTCCCTGTCTAATAGCTCAAGTCGGTTGAAACAGACTATTCTGTCGGTATTTATTCGAGAAATAGGATAATTTTTGATTTCGATGTCATCAGAGACTTGAGCCAGGGAATTAATTCCCTGTCTAATAGCTCAAGTCGGTTTTAACCGACTATTTTAGCGGTATTTGTTTAAGAAATAGGATAATTTTTGATTTCGATGTCATCAGAGTACGTTTTAACGTACTTTAGCTATTAGCCTGGAACTTCAGTTCCAGGGCGGGTATGAAAGCTTAGTTACCAAGTGAAAAGGAAAAAAATATGTTAAAAAACTCTTTTCTCCGTCAAACCGCGACAACTATTGTTTTTATTGATGCCTCCGTTTCCGACTATCACACCCTACAAACAGGAATTGTAGAGGGCGTAAAATCAGTTATTATTTCCCCAAATCAAGACGGGATTGAGCAAATTAGCCAAATTTTACAACAACATCCCCACATCACCACCATTCATATCCTTTCCCACGGTTCACCGGGATGCTTGTATTTAGGCAATAGTCAATTAAACTTAACCAATATTCACAATTACACCCAACAGTTACAACAGTGGCAACGTCAGAATATTTTACTATATGGCTGTAACGTCGCTGCGGGGGATGCTGGGGAAGAATTTATTAGAAAGTTATATGAGATTACCAACGCAACCATTAGCGCGTCAGCCACAAAAACAGGAAATGCAGCTTTAGGGGGAAATTGGGAGTTAGAGGTTAATATTCCCGCTACAGAGACGTTCCATGGAACGTCTCTACATTTGTCAGATATTATTGCACACACCCTCAACAGCTACCAGGGAGTATTTGCACCCACATTAGTGGGCAATTATGATACATCTGGCGAGGCTAGAGGTGTGCAAGTAGTCGGTAACTATGCTTACGTAGCTGATAGAGATTCAGGACTACAAATCATTGATATTAGCAACCCCACAACCCCCACCCTCAAGGGCAATTATGATACTTCTGGCTATGCTTGGGGTGTGCAAGTGGTGGGTAACTATGCTTATGTTGCTGATGGTTATTCAGGACTACAAATAATAGACATTAGCAACCCCACAACCCCCACCCTCAAGGGCAATTATTATACTTCTGGCTGGGCTTATGGTGTGCAAGTAGTGGGTAACTACGCTTATGTAGCTAATGGTTATTCAGGACTACAAATCATTGATATTAGCAACCCCACTACCCCCACCCTCAAAGGCAATTATGATACATCTGGCAGCGCTAGTGGTGTGCAAGTAGTGGGTAACTACGCTTATGTAGCTGATGGTTATTCAGGACTACAAATCATTGATATTAGCAACCCCTCTACCCCCACCCTCAAAGGCAATTATGATACATCTGACTGGGCTGAAGGTGTGCAAGTAGTGGGTAACTATGCTTATGTAGCTGATCTGTATTCAGGACTACAAATCATAGACATCAGCAACCCCACTATCCCCACCCTCAAGGGCAATTATGATACTTCTGGCTATGCTGGGGGTCTGCAAGTAGTAGGCAACTACGCTTATGTTGCTGATTCTATTTCAGGACTACAAATCATAGACATCAGCAACCCCACAACCCCCACCCTCAAGGGCAATTATGATACTTCTGGCAATACTCTTGATGTGCAAGTAGTCGGTAACTACGCTTATGTGGCTGATGATAATGGTGGCTTAAAGATTATTGACGTGAGTGAATTTATTAACCTATACACCGCAATTGAATCAGTAGGTAATACTAAATTAGTCAAAGATTCAACAAACAAATACTTTACCCAAATCGGAACAAACACCCCAATCGCTATCAAAAATGGTGGACAACAAATCTACCAAGATATCTACGGTTCAGGATGGCAAACTATAGCCGCAGAAACCGTTAATGGAGATAACCAAGTTCTGTGGAAAAACGTTTCTGGAAACTATCTGCATATCTGGAATTTAGATATTAACTGGAATTGGGTTTCTTCTGAGGGAAATTGGGGATTAAATTCTGCTGATGCTTTCACCCAAGAAACTGTTTTTGGTATAGATGCTAATGGTGATGGTGTTATTGGCAATCCTTACACTGCAATTGAAGCAGTAGGTAATACCAAATTAGTCAAAGATTCAACAAACAAATACTTTACCCAAATCGGAACAAATACCCCAATTGCCATTAAAAATAGTGGACAACAAATCTACCAAGATATCTACGCAGGATGGCAAACTATAGCCGCAGAAACCGTTAATGGAGATAATCAAGTTCTTTGGAAAAACGTTTCTGGAAACTATCTGCATATTTGGCATTTAGATAATAACTGGAATTGGGTTTCTTCTGAAGGAAATTGGGGATTGAATTCGGCGGAAGCTTTAACTCAAGAAACTAACTTTGGTATAGATGCTAATGGTGATGGTGTCATTGGCAATCCTTACACTGCAATTGAAGCAGTAGGTAATACCAAATTAGTCAAAGATTCAACAAACAAATACTTTACCCAAATCGGAACAAATACCCCAATTGCCATTAAAAACGGTGGACAACAAATCTACCAAAATATCTACGCAGGATGGCAAACTATAGCCGCAGAAACCGTTAATGGAGATAATCAAGTTCTTTGGAAAAACGTTTCTGGAAACTATCTGCATATTTGGCATTTAGATAATAACTGGAATTGGGTTTCTTCTGAAGGAAATTGGGGATTGAATTCGGCGGAAGCTTTAACTCAAGAAACTAACTTTAGCATAGATGCTAATGGTGATGGTGTTATTGGTTACACCTCAATTGAATCAGCAGGTAATACCAAATTAGTCAAAGATTCCACCAATAAATACTTTACCCAAATCGGAACAAATACCCCAATTGCCATTAAAAACGGTGGACAACAAATCTACCAAAATATCTACGCAGGATGGCAAACTATAGCCGCAGAAACCGTTAATGGAGATAATCAAGTTCTTTGGAAAAACGTTTCTGGAAACTATCTGCATATTTGGCATTTAGATAATAACTGGAATTGGGTTTCTTCTGAAGGAAATTGGGGATTAAATTCTGCTGATGCTTTCACCCAAGAAACTAACTTTGGTATAGATGCTAATGGTGATGGTGTCATTGGCAATCCTTACACTGCAATTGAATCAGCAGGTAATACCAAATTAGTCAAAGATTCAACAAACAAATATTTTACCCAAACCGGAACAAATACCCCAATTGCCATTAAAAACGGTGGACAACAAATCTACCAAAATATCTACGCAGGATGGCAAACTATAGCCGCAGAAACCGTTAATGGAGATAATCAAGTTCTTTGGAAAAACGTTTCTGTAAACTATCTGCATATTTGGCATTTAGATAATAACTGGAATTGGGTTTCTTCTGAGGGACAATTTGCATTAAGTTCTGCTGATGCTTTGGCTAAGGAAACTGTTTTTGGCATAGATGCTAATAGTGATGGTAAAATCGGTAATCCTTCTAGTCTGACTCTGACAGGCACTAGTGGTAACGATATCCTCATCGGTGGTGCAAATAGTGATACCTTCAATGGTGGTTTAGGTAACGATACCCTGTATTTAGGTTTAAATGATAATGCTGTGGATAATGTTAACTATGCTTCTGGTGATGGTACAGACACAGTTTATCAATTTGTGCGTGGTGACGGTGGCGATAAACTGAATTTTACAGGTATTGCCAATCTTGATGTGGTTACATTGGGTGCAAATACAGAAGTCCGAATTGGTGATGGTATTGCTGCTAATACTGGTTTTGGCACAGGACAGTTATTGATTACTTTATCAAGTACAACTGGTTTGAATAACGCTGATGTGAATGTTAATTTGTTTGGTAGTAACTTCCTATTTAACTAGTTGGTAATTTATCTACCTAGTACATCACGGCGTAAATAAAGCAACCATATTCAATCGCCAAAAAGCCTACTGTATATTAGTTTTGACTTTTGACTTTTGACTTTTGACTTCCGCCCTGCGGTACTAGTGGTCTGTCAAGCTAAAAATTGTGAGATTGAGGGAAATTAGAGAGGCTATTAACTCTAAACCTCATCCATACAGTACTTTCCGGTGTTATGAGGTACATATCCAGCGGGCAAGATGCCCGCACTACAAGAGTTTCATAATTCAAGTTTATACCTCATTAGAGCGAAATATGCTGTAAATAGAAAATTGACAGACCACTAGTCGGTTTTAACCGACTTTAGCTATAAGACAGGGAATTTATTCCCTGGCTTCCTGGCTTCCTCCCCATTAACATAATCACCCCATCATGTTTCGCCAAAAAGCGCAAAAACGCCAACCGAAAAAAAGAGATTTATGGTATTGACAAAGAATTTTAAAAATGTTATCATAAAATTGATAAGGAAGAACTATCTTGCAATAACAATAATAAAACGACAAGATCCCCGACTTCTTCAAGAAGTCGGGGATATGATTGATGCAAAATCAACCCTTACAGCATAGGTGCAAACTGAGACTTATCAGGTACTTCCGCGTACTCAGCCACAATTTGCCGCAGTTCGTCACCATTAATGGTTTCTTTCTCAATCAACAAATCAACCAAACGGTCTGCGAGACTACGATGATCACGCATGATATTCTTAGCGTTGCTATAGCATTCTTCCACAATCATTCTCACTTGGGCATCAATGCGACAAGCGATCGCTTCAGAATACTCAGAACGGGTTGTCCAGTCACGACCCAGGAACACTTCACCCTGTTGGCTTTCCAGAGATAAAGGACCTAAATCAGACATTCCGAACCGTGTTACCATTTGTCGAGCCATTCCTGATAACTGCTGTAAATCTCCACCAGCACCAGTTGTAACTTCTGCTGCTCCAAAAATTACCTCTTCAGCAGCCCGACCACCTAAAGCCCCTGTAATTCTAGCCTTTAGCTGAGAACGGCTAATTAAACCTTGTTCTTCATTAGGCATAAACCAAGTTAAACCCTGGGCTTGTCCTCTGGGAATCAGAGTCACCTTTTGTACCGGGTCATGGTCTTTGAGTAAAGTCCCGACCAAAGCATGGCCGATTTCATGGTAAGCAATCAGACGCTTACTCTTGCTATCCACCAGGGGAGTACCTTCCATACCAGCAACTACCCGATCAACAGCATCATCAATTTCTAGTAAAGTGATGCCTTCCTTGCGTCTTCTCGCTGTGAGAATCGCGGCTTCGTTGAGGAGGTTAGCTAAATCTGCACCGGTAAATCCAGGAGTCCGGCGAGCGATCGCTTCCAAAGATACACTAGCATCTAATTTCTTATTTCTAGCATGAACTTGTAATACTTCCAAACGGCCTTTAATATCCGGTGCATCTACAGTTACTTGTCTATCAAAACGACCAGGACGTAATAAAGCGGCATCTAGGACATCAGGACGGTTAGTAGCAGCAATAATAATAATGCCAGTATTGCCTTCAAAACCATCCATTTCTGTTAATAATTGGTTGAGGGTTTGTTCCCGTTCATCATTCCCACCACCAATACCAGCACCCCGTTGACGACCTACAGCGTCAATTTCATCAATAAAGATGATACAGGGAGCATTATCTTTGGCTTTTTTAAACAAGTCACGGACACGGGAAGCACCCACACCCACAAACATTTCCACAAATTCCGAACCGGAGATAGAGAAGAAAGGTACACCAGCTTCACCCGCAATGGCTTTTGCCAGTAAAGTTTTACCAGTTCCTGGAGGTCCAACCAATAGTACACCCTTGGGAATGCGAGCGCCCACAGCAGTGAATTTCTCAGGTTGTTTGAGGAAAGTGACAACTTCTTGTAATTCTTCCTTAGCTTCTTCAATTCCCGCTACATCGTCAAACTTCACCCCTGTTTTCGCTTCCATTTGGAAACGAGCGCGGGACTTGCCGAAATTCATCGCTTGTCCAGGACCACCGGGAAGATTATTAGAGCGCCGGAACAAAAAGAACAAGCCAGTAATCAATAAAACTGGGAAAATTAAATTACCCAAAAGTCCCCAGATTGCCCCATCATTGCGGATAGGATGGGCATCAAAACTGACTTGCTTTTCTTTGAGCTTTTGAATTAATTCAGGAGCATTCACGGGCAAATCTACCCGCCAGCGTTGGGTGCGATTTTCGATGTCTTGGTCATTAGCTTCGATAATTGCGGTTCTACCACCATCGTATAGATCCACATTGGTAACGCGGTCTGCATCCAAGTATTCCAAAAAGCGCCCATAGGTCATACGGGTATTGGCGGCATTTTTGCCTGTGTCCGCAGGAGCGCCTGCAAAAGCCCCTTGCCAGAAGAAAAAGCCGATTACCAAAGCCAGCACTGACCAAAGTGCTACGACTCTCCAGGAGAATTTCATCTTTAATTTGCCTTTAGATACTAATATGACTGCTTTTGTAACGGATGTTTATAAATCCATTTTGTAATTTGAGCCATAAAACGTCGGTTTGCTTATGGCAGATTCATGAAGTTTGTCTAGAATCTTAATTAAATTTAACCTAATTCTCATACTAATACCAATTAAAAATTAAAAATTAAAAGTTAAATATTCCCAAAATCAGACCCAGTAAGGATTTGGGGCTAATTTATATTTTGCTATCTCTATTACTAATTTTATGCCGGACTGCACAGGATCACCAAATTCATTTATATTATTCATGCTTCAAATCTCAATATAACGCAGATGTTATGGAGTATGAACCACGAAGAAACGAAGAAGCGAAGGTAAGAGTTCAAAACGGCTTAATCGTTCGATTCCTACCTGTCCATTAAATTATCATTCTCTTTTTGGCGTTGGTGAATGAAGGTATGATTTTTTCTCACGCAGAGGCGCAGAGGACGCAGAGAGTAAGAGTTTAAGAATGATTTACTTACCTTCCGTAATTTTCAATGTATAAGGTAGGGATTCATTTTCCTTGTAAGAACCAATCCAAATTTGATAAGTACCTGGTAGCCATTCCCCAACAATACCGGGGTTTTTGCCGTCAAAATCATCATTGCACCAAGTTCCACCGGGTCCTTTAACAATCATGGTGGTATCCGCAGGACTTTGGACTACTAATTTCAGGTAGTCAAATTTACTGGTGAGTTTCACAGTATGGTCTGGTGCTTCATCCATAAATCCTTTACATGGTCCTGTTGGTAGTGTTTCTGCTTTTCCTGCTATTTTGCTCCCCGGTATTGCACCACCACTCATTCCTCTCAATATCAAAGGATCTGAAGATAATGGATGTTGAATAGTCGCATCTCCAAAAATTGGCGAGGCTGTTTGAGCATGAGCCACTGGATTAAACCCGGCTGTAACGCAGAGTACAACTATGATTCCTGTAGGAAAAGCTGTTTTTGACATTGCAATTAGAGAAGATTCCTAGATATCTTATAAAGACATGAATTTACAGTCTCAAGTTCCTTTAGAAAAGTCCACAGAATGATTGATCCCATAATCAGAGAAGATAATTTCAGTGTGCAGCCTTAACGGGTGACAAGATGACTAAACAGCTTGTTTCATAAGGGATAGAGTCTGAAAGCCACGTTGAAAAAGAGGTGCTTATTGCCATCATTGAGGTGACAGGTTTATACATTAAAAACTTTTCAAACATCCTCTTAGGCAAACCACGTTGTAGAGACGTTTCATGAAAAATCTCTACATCAGCATTAAACCATCCTGTAATTGATGCGATATGTAGGGGTTTAGCAGTGCTAAACCCCTAGGATATATCGAAGTTAAGGTAATTCATGTTGATTTACAGCAAATTGTCATCAAACCTGGAACAAGAACCCCACCCCCAACCCCCTCATCGCTTGCGGGTAGGGGGGCTAGTGGTCTGTCAAATTTATTTTGACGGGTTTTTGGTAGTGCGGGCATCTTGCCCGCGTGAGCGAGGCACTCACACTACAGGTAGTGCGGGCATCTTGCCCGCGTGAGCGAGGCACTCACACTACAGGTAGTGCAGGCATCTTGCCCGCGTGAGCGAGGCACTCACACTACAGGTAGTGCAGGCATCCTGCCCGCGTGAGCGAGGCACTCACACTACAGGTAGTGCAGGCATCCTGCCCGCGTGAGCGAGGCACTCACACTACAGGTAGTGCAAGCATCCTGCCCGCGTGAGCGAGACGCTTACACTACAGGTAGTGCAAGCATCCTGCCCGCGTGAGCGAGACGCTCACACTACAGTCCATCATTTTTATCTTGACAAACTACTAGGATGTACCTTATGTGATTGGAAATCGCTGTAATATCAGGACTTACGCAAAATATTCCTCAAACCCTCATTTCCGTTCTCTGTGCCTGGGTGGTTCGTTATTCCGTGACTCGTGCGTAAGTCCTAAATATCACTAAAATTAATAACATTGACAGGTTGGATATCACTTTTTTGTCAATTTGTCAATAGGGAATTTTTGCGATCGCTCAAATTAGATCATTTCTGAGCAAATTTATGGCTAAAATTGTTGAGGGAATAGCTATTAATTTGTAAATTTTTGTATTAGTCTGGGAAATTAATTTCTGAAACTACTGTCAATAAAGGGTTTGAGACTAACATCTTTTGAAAGATCCAAAATTGACAATAGTAGCCCAATTATGAAATTCTCTGAAATTATAGCAAATCGCTGAAAGTATAGCAACCTCGTTGATAAATAAAAAAGATTCTCAATTAATTATTAAGAAAATCTAAAGGCAATTGCTAAAAGTTATAAATATCAAAAGTATTATTGATTTTATATAATTCAATCTTATCATACAGCCATTATGAATAATATATCTGATAAATAGCATCTAGGATAAAACTAAAAGCATATTATTATATTATAGTTGGGTTTTTTGTAGGTCGGGTTAAGCAACAGCGCAACACGACGCTCATGTTGGGTTATGGCTGATGCCTCCGGCGAGCGCAGGGATACGCCACACTTCGTGAACGTACCTCAACCCAACCTTGTATCTTAGAGGTAATTAATTATTGCTAATTGCTTGATTCAAGCGGGATTTATCTAAACCAATCTGATTTAACAGTAACCAAGACTGAATCAAATCTGGTCCATGTACATCCCCTGTTAACCCTGCTCTGAGCGATCGCATCACTAAGCCTTTTTTCACATTTTCCGATTTCACAACTTGCTTAATAATACTTTGGGCAATATCTGCTGACAACTCTGGCTGACTTTCTAAAGCTGTAATAATTGCTTGCAGTACAGTTTTAACACCCTCCTGCTGTAGTTGTTGACTGCCTTCTTCAGTCAATTCTACCCCATCAGTAAAAAATACTTTGGTCATGTCCACAGCATCCACCAACCGAGTCAAACTAGCAGCAATTAACCCCACTAGCTGCTCTAACCAAGGCCGTTCTCTCCCACCTGTAAATTGACAACCCGCTTTTTCCCAATAAGGGATAAGTAAATCTGTGAGTCGCTCAATTGGCATATTATGGAGATATTGGCTATTCAACCAATCCAATTTATCCCAGTCAAACTTAGCACCAGCTTTATTTACCCGCTCAAAGCCAAAATCCTTAGCTGCTGATTCTAAATCGAATATTTCTTGAGTAGAATCCGCTGGCGACCATCCCAGCAAAGTCATATAATTAACTAAACCTTCCGCAGTAAAGCCCATTTCCTGAAAGTCACAAATGGAAGTTACTCCATCCCGCTTCGATAATTTGCGCCCTTCTTGATTTAAAATTAAGGGTGTATGAGCAAATTCGGGAATCTTCGCACCCAAAGCTTCATACAACAAAATTTGTTTAGCCGTATTGGCGATATGGTCTTCACCACGAATGACATGAGTAATTTGCATATCAATGTCATCCACAACCACCACAAAATTATATAGTGGTTGACCAGTACCATCACTAGCTGCGCGAGCAATCACCATATCACCACCCAAATCACTACCACGCCAACTCATTTTCCCCCGGACTAAATCATTCCAG
This sequence comes from Dolichospermum sp. UHCC 0315A, assembly GCF_008121535.1. Lineage (GTDB taxonomy): Bacteria > Cyanobacteriota > Cyanobacteriia > Cyanobacteriales > Nostocaceae > Dolichospermum > Dolichospermum lemmermannii. Next base: position 2,561,146 of record NZ_CP043056.1, on the reverse strand, counting down.
ACAATTTCTCGGCTATCGGCGATTTGGAAACGAATTACAGAAGAACGTCCTTGAGCTTCAAATTCAGCCCTTTGTTCTGGGGTGAGGTGACGGTGACGGTTATCATAGCGGGGTGCTTCTCCTCTGGCTTTTTGCCCTTCTCTCAAAGCGTCTAATTCTTCAGATGTGGTGTAGCAGCGGTAAGCTAATCCTTGATCTAGTAATTTTTGCACCGCTTCTTTGTAAAGATGGAGGCGTTGAGATTGGAAAAATGGACCTTCATCCCAATTCAATCCTAACCAGCGGAGTCCAGCTAGAATATTATCTGTGTATTCAGGACGCGATCGCTCTAAATCTGTATCTTCGATTCTTAAAATAAACTTGCCATCATGGTGACGAGCAAACAAATAATTAAATACAGCAGTTCTCGCTGTACCAATATGTAGATTTCCGGTAGGACTCGGAGCTATACGGACTCTGACGGTCACAGTTGATTCTCTCTTTTACAAATCATGATTACACCTACTGAAATTAAAGGTATGAGCATTTTTAATCAACTCGTTATTTAATATTCAGCATTTTAGAACGGGACTGACGGGGCTCGAACCCGCAACTTCCGCCGTGACAGGGCGGTGCTCTAACCAATTGAACTACAGTCCCTTGAGTTCGGTTTGAACTTGCACTCTCTCTATTATGCCTAGTCTTTTTCTATTTGTCAAGTAGTCTGAGAAAAAATATTTTTGCAGGGAATTTGCTCATAAGACCTCGCGGTAAGTGGGAAACTCAGTCACTTTAGTGCTGAGAGGGAAGCGACACGGGCGGTTTTAACCGCAGTGGTAATTAGACCTGTTGATCTTCGTATCAACTTAACTTTTTTAACAGTGCATTGTCCTAGTCTTTTCCAATTAGCGTCACTGACAGAGACTTGTTTTTCAGTATCTCCACTAACCCAACCAAAGAATGTTTTATTGCCCTGACTTGCTTCCACAAAGTCACCTTTTCTAAATCCATGACGAGTTGTAGATCCACCATATTTCCGACGATTACCACCTTTACTAAAGGTCATTAAATGTAATTGCCTCCGGCTAATTGGTGGGCGACGCACAATAGTGAATTGGGATTCAGTGACATCTACGCCTCCTACCCAAGATGCACCATGATTTTTAGCTCCTTCCCATGTCTGGTATTTAACAAATTCAGAGCAAGCTAACGTTACTGCATCAACAGCGTGCGTTTCTGGTATTTGCAAAGATTTATCGGATTTTTCTTTATGCAATCCCAGATGCTTACGAAGGTTTGATGTTTCCCAGCCCTTCTTCAAAACGACATTTGTAAGTTTTGATAGTCGGCTAATTTGGTATCTTTGACCAACCATAACGGGACTAAAGCCTTTATTACCGCGTGCTTCAACCTCTTCAATAACAATAGTTTTAATTGGATAAAGTTGGAGGAGTAAACTAATTACTCTATATTCTAAATCTTTGTTTGCCCTAATACTTGGAGGCAATTTTGAGCCACGACGATTATCAAGTCTTGCTTGGCGATGATTACGGACATTGAAAGACAGTTTCCTATTGATTCGCCTTCCGCGCCTATTACGTCGCATCATTGATCGTTGCTCCATCCGGTCTTTGACTGTTTTGAATGGCAAAACTAAATGTAGCATCTGCAAGGTGAACTTTTTGGATTGAACCGCTATACCTGAAAAAAGTTTACCAGGATCTAAACCAATAACTATTTCTTGCGTTTCGGTATTACTTGGTTCGGCTAATAACTGGACATAGAAAATGCCAAGTTTGTCGAATTTGCCGATTGCTTTACCATCTTTGATCCATTGTCTTGCTCGACTTGGTTTAGTTGGCATTAATGGCGTATTGTCTACTGAAATTACGGGTACTCGCATAAAGAGATAATCCTTCGAGTAAAGTTTAATGTCCCTTCGCTCAACGCAATCAAGATGTCTTGGCTTTAACCAACGCTATTACAAGATAGCTTGAAGATAATCCAGACTAGGGAAGTATCTGGAAGTTCGTACCAAATTACGTCTCAATGAGCTAGTCAAACACGTAAGTCTTGATTTCTTACAAGCTCAGTCCCTTTAGGGCTGAGTTATTGACGGAGAAAGAGAGGAATTTATTCCTCATTTGAGGGCTGAAGCCCTTACTACGAAATCATCTCCAGATTTTTTACATTACTTAATCTACTTTGATTTATTTTCGTCTACTTACTTAGAACCATTATTTTCAAAAGTTAGGTATTTTTAAGCGGCGTAATAATCTAGTCAATGGAGATTCTATTTTCAGCTTAAAGGCTAAAATTTGGGTTTGTTGTAGTCCATTAAAATTATTGTCGCTGATTAAAATTAGTGATGGTTGTCCGTCGGGTAATTTTGCACCCAAGGTCAATCCCTCAATATTATCTAATGATACATCTAAAGTTCGTAGATCTAACAGGAGTTTTTTCTCTACTGGCTTGATTTTATCAGGGTCAATTTTGGCAATGCTGTCAAAATTATGAATGTCTGTGGCGTTTTCTAAGGAAATCTCAAATAGAAAAACTGTAAATCCCAAACCGGTGAAACTTCTTTCTATACTGAGAAAGTTTCCTTGATTATTGAGTGCTAGTAAATCTGGTAAGCCACTGGCAAATTTACCAGTAGGATTAAACAAAGGTGTAACTGGTTCTGTTTGATAGAGAAATTCCCGTTCTGGCTGCTTGGTTAAGAGGTTATATTCTAAAATTCGAGAGGAAGTACCAACACCGGATTTAGCCGCTGGTCCATCTTGAATTAAGGCGTTTTCGGTGGCTGTAAATAAGAATTTTTGATTAGGTGTAATGGTGAGACTTTCAAAGGCTAAGTTGTTACGGATGCCTTTTTGCTTTTGGGAATCTGGCAAAAATTTATCTGGTATGGGTAGGGTACTAATTGTTTTTCCAGAAGCCAGCGCAAATTCTTTAATAAAGGGATTGATAAGTTTGTCTACATCACCTTCAGAGGAAACAAATATGGTATCTTGATTGGTGATAGCAATTCCTTCTGTATCAGTGGTATTGGGAGGGAATGGTTGATTGCTGGTATTTAATAAGTTTGTGACACCTACGGGAATAACATCGTTGTTGGTTAATTTACCTTTGCTGAGGTCAATTGTGAAAGTATAAAAACGAGGTGTTGCTTTTTGCCCTCTGTCATCTGATATTGCATAATATAGGTTATTTCTGACATCATAAGTTATTCCCGATAACCCACCAATTTCGGTTTTTTGGAAAATTAAACCTGTGGGTAATGTAGCTTGGCCAATAAATTCTATACTTTTGATTATTGAAGAGGCAGAAGCGAAATTATTAAACAGAAAACCAATCAGAATTAGTGGAATTATAAAGATGAGAATTAGGGATAGTTTCCGAGGTTTTGGGAGACGTGGCATAGAATAACTGGAGTAAAATTTTTTATAAGGTAATATTACCCGATTCAGCCTCAAAAAAGCTAACTAGCCAATCTTTGACGGTACGGGTGGCGCGACAGTCATCTTCGTTGTAGTCTTGAATGATTGCTAATAAGGTGCGATCGCCTGTTTCTAACCACTTATCATACCAGTAAATACATTTAGCGCCATTGGCTTGTTGTTCACGCCATTCAAATCCTAGCCAACGAGCAATAGTTTTTAAGGCATAACTATCTATTGGTAAAGCCACACTTTGAATTAATTGTTCATAGATATCAATAAACCGATTCAGGATGGGATGAATTTGGGCATAAGGTGTGCGATACAATTTACCAAGGCGTTTGACTGTATCTACTTCATAAGCACAAAAATGATAAATTGGGGCTTGAGGATATTGATTAACTAAATTCAGAAATTGTTGCCAAATTAGTGGTTCTTGTTCGGGTTGTTCCGCTAAAAAAGCATAAAATTGTTCGGTATTAGCGACTCTATCCACAACTAAAACACCTAAAAGATAATTTAAATTTAAATCTGGTTGGGCTTCAATATCAAAATAAAGTTCAATGGGGGCTGTAAAAGTTAGATATTCTAAAGAAAAGGAATCTGCAAGAATTAAGGGTTGCTTGGTGAATACAGATTGGGCTTGAATAACTAATTTAGCAGCTACATTACTATCAAATCCTGTCAAGTTTTCTAAAGTGCTAGGATGGGTCTGTGCCAGTGCTTCTAAAGTAGTAATAGCTAGATTTTGCAGTTGAGTATAGCGAATCGGTGTTACACCTGGTAACAGAGAAAGGTGTTCTTGATATCTCGCTTTGGTATGACAATAATTATACCAAGGACAAAGACTACATTTTTGCCGAGAAATAAAAATTTCTGGTGCTTCCACCGACTCAATAACTTGAATATATTCCCCTAAAATATCCAACATTTGTGGTGTCCATTTATCTAAATCCACCACATAAGTTTTATCTTTATCCCGCAATATCAGCCCGGCTTTACTGAGAATCACATCCTGAACCGTGGCTAAAACTTGGGCGTGAAAAGCAATAACTACTTGATATTCTTGCTTGGGACGTTTACCCAATTCAATATTAACTGGGACATAGTTCCAATTCCCAAACCGAGATTTTCCCGGCTGTTTGACCAGTAAATCTGGGCGACTCAGCAAAGTATATTTTTCACGGTAGGTAGTTAATATTACACCACGACGAATATAACTCACCCCTTGCTGCATCAGTTCTAGAGTTGATGCTGCTCCTGCTTCCCAATCCCGTGACAGATAATCAGGTTCATAGTAACTTAACTTTTTGACTATTCGCTGATGATGAGCAATTTTGTCCTGTTGTACCTTCAGCACTAACTCATTGGGAATCTCTCGCTGAAGATAATCACCGTGAACATCTAAAAAAGGTCGCCGCTGACAGCGTTGAAATTGTAGTAAAAGTTGAGCATTAATTAACATCCTTTTAAGCTAACAATAATTCAGAAATTACAGGACAATGGTAAGGAGCAAGGAGTCACCGAGTCAGGAGTCAGAAAGGAGAATGAAAAAAGAAGAATGAAAAAAGTTTTTCTATTACCTGTTCCCTGTTCCCTGTTCCCTGAACAGTTAAGAATTGCATTGTGCAGCCAAATACTGTAATCCTGATTGTGATTTTTCATGTTCAATAACAAAAACATTATGTCCCACCAGAGTAACCAGTACAGAATGTTCAACATTATAGTATAAAACATCACTGTTGGCGATATTTTCCAAGACTATATTACCAGCCCCAGCAATAATGGCTTGATAATTCGTTGGTATTGAACATACGAGGTTTTCAAACTCAATACCTTGTCCATTTCTTGTAGGTTGGGTTAAGCGACAGCGCAACCCAAGGCATTTGTTGGGTTTCATGCTTCAACCCAACCTACAAATCAAGGCTTTTTCTAATTTGGACAAGGTATTGCAAACTATATGTTTAATATATTCAGGTTTTTTAGCTGGCACTGTAGGAAAGCGAAATCATAACTGACAAACAGTTATTTTCCCAGCTTACATGATTTTCCTGGGTTTTGGCTAATTTAAGGTTTCGCTCCTCAAAGACGGCATCAAACCCATTATCCTCATCAGACCTAAATCAAGTGGAAATCGTTTTTTGTGGATTTTTGCAACTATTAATCATTGATCTGCTGATTTTTGGGCTAGATATTGCTACACTGAATTTCATACAAAATTATAATTTTTGTTCCCTGCACCTTGTGAGAGCATAGAATCAGCTTTCTGGTGTCATCAAGAAAAGAAAGATAAAAGAGCAAATCAAAACATGGTAGAATCCCTCAGAAAACCAGGCTTTGACGAAATCCGTTCTGGAATTAAGTCCCCGGCCAAGGAAACCCTTTTAACACCAAGGTTTTACACAACCGATTTCGATGAAATGGCGCGGATGGATCTTTCCGTCAATGAAGAGGAATTAGAAGCTATTATTGCAGAATTCCGCATTGACTACAACCGCCATCACTTTGTTCGGGATGCTCAGTTTGAACAATCTTGGGACTCTATTGACGGAGAAACTCGCAAATTGTTCGTTGAATTTCTCGAACGTTCTTGTACAGCAGAGTTTTCCGGCTTCTTGTTATACAAAGAACTCGGCCGTCGCTTAAAGGATAAAAGCCCCCTTTTAGCTGAAGGCTTTAACCTGATGTCACGGGATGAAGCCCGTCACGCTGGGTTCTTGAACAAAGCTATGTCAGACTTTAATCTTTCTTTAGATTTAGGGTTTTTGACTAAGAGTCGTAGTTATACGTTCTTTAAGCCCAAATTTATCTTCTACGCTACCTATCTTTCTGAAAAGATTGGTTATTGGCGCTATATCACCATTTATCGTCATTTAGAAGCCCATCCTGAAGATCAAATTTATCCAATTTTCAACTTTTTTGAGAACTGGTGTCAGGATGAAAACCGTCACGGTGATTTCTTTGATGCGGTTATGAGAGCGCAGCCACAAATGTTGAATGACTGGAGAGCAAAACTCTGGAGTCGCTTCTTCCTGTTGTCAGTATTTGCAACTATGTATCTCAATGATATTCAACGCAAGGATTTCTACGCTTCCTTGGGATTGAATGCGCGAGATTATGATATTCATGTAATTAAGAAGACCAATGAAACCGCTGGTAGAGTCTTCCCTGTTATGTTGGATGTTGAAAATCCAGTATTTTATGAGCGTTTAGATGTTTGCGTCCAGAATAACGAAAAATTGGCAGCAATTTCTAGCTCTAATACGCCTAAATTCCTGCAATTCTTCCAAAAACTTCCAATCTATCTATCTCATGGTTGGCAGTTATTACAATTATATCTGATGAAGCCTATTGATGCGGCTTCTGCTCACGGACAAGCTCGTTAATTTGAGTTTGATTTTTGCTTGAGGAGGTGGTTTTGTCTGAGACAGAACCACTTTTTTTGTTAGAGTGTTCCAACGAAAAAATGATCCAAAAGTTCACTCACTTCGACAAAAGATTTCAACGAACCATTTAGTTAAAGTTGGCAAGGGTTAAAAAGATGCGTTTCAGTCCCCTTGCGGGGATTAGATATGTGGAAACTTAAGTGGTATTTATCATCTATAGGAATTAAATATGCGTTTCAGTCCCCTTGCGGGGATTAGATATGTGGAAACCAATTAGAACCGCGAATAGTAAAATAGGAGATAAATTACCTAGTTATCAAGAAGGTAAAGATTTCAAAGATATTTGGACTCAAGCATTCATCAAACATTTGAGAGATAATATACCCAATAATTCTACAACCGCAACCCAAACACAATCTTAAAGAGGTAAAAAATGGCTTTCAGTAATTACAAAACCATCGGTGAAGTCCTCAAAGCATTTCAAGTTACCTATATAGAAGCTAATTTCATCAGCGAAATTGCTTTTAATATTCCCGACTATTTCCGCGAAGATTTAGAATTAATGATGAGGGATGCTGTTGTTGATAACTCAGAATTTGCTATCTGTGAAAATCTCATTTATCCCGTTCTCAAAGAAGTTTGGAAAACCTACCGTCAACACTTTGTTTTATGGAGTCATCAATCATTAAATTATGATGAAAAATTATCAGGATTTCCTGAATATATTTTAGCTAAACGTTCCCCTTTAGGTAAAATCGTTTTTGATAAACCATACTTTATCTTAGTTGAAGCCAAACAAGACAACTTTGAAACAGGTTGGGCGCAATGTTTAGCTGAAATGATCGCAGCGCAAAGATTAAATGGCGAATATCAAATCATTATTTTTAGCATTGTCTCTAATGGTGCAACATGGCAATTTGGTAAATTAGAAAATGAAATATTTACCAAAAATAGCACTTATTACACAATTCAAGAACTAGATAAATTATTTGCTGTTGTTAATTTTGTATTCCAACAATCTGAATTACAGCTAAATAATTTAGTTTTAGCTGCTGCTTAACTTCATATTCCCAACCTAATATTATGCACAAAAAATTTGTCAATCACTGTACTATAGATTTAACTATTATTCCTGATGGACCAATTCTTATCAAATCAGGAAAAGAAGGAGCAGACCCCACAAAACCAGATATGGAATTTGTGGAAACCTATCATGCTGGTGGACGGACAATATATTTACCAGGAAGCAGTTTAAAAGGGGAGCATCCCAATAATGTAATAAGTATAAATACTCAAGCAATAGCCTGATTGAGATAAGCACAACGCAAGTTCAAAATCTGGGAAACATTTTCTGCCTTCCATTGCGCTCCTGTTATTTTTATCCTGGCTCCAATCTGCTTAATCTTCGACTCCACACTCCCTGAACCAATGCAAATTCCTAAATCTTGATACAAACCGTAGTCTGGTATTCTCTGGCGATGCTTTTGGACATAATTCTGGAAATTCACCACGGCCTTGTTTTGAGACCCTTTAAACTCCGCTAAGGCCATTTCTATGTCCCCATCCCATAAATAACTTTCGACTCTTCTGATGCGCTTGTTTGACCCCCCGACTTTATTTAAATTTTCGACCAAATGATACCAATCAAGGACTTCTCTTCGCTGAAAACTATCCCCTATCTGCGTTATCAAATTCCAGATCCCATCATGACCATCCCCTACGCAGGTAATGACCTTGCCTAACGGTTGGGAATTTGTCCAAGATAATAACTGGTCATTTTCTCGAAAAAATGCAGCACATATCTGTCCATGCAAGCTGACTGCTTTGTAATTTTGCCAGATACTTTCTTGCCCTAACGGTGTTCTCAACCTGACATTTCCTCCGTCTACACTCAATGCCTCTATGATTCCTTTTCCTTGTGGAGCAGAAAATTCATATCTTTGTACCAACCTATGTTGACTACTCCCTGAGACTTCCATCCCTGTGGTCATCTTTATATCTTCTTCAGCGTGTTCAAAAGATTCATTAGCTACTAATCTTAAACAGCACTTCTCCAGATATGGACTTAACCGATTATTTTTCTCTAATCCCAGTTCTCCGGCTTGTTTAGAGGTGATTTTTACCTTTCCGATAATACTATTTACAACCCTGGTTCTTCCCACAGTTGTTCCCGTTGCTGTTTCAAAAAAAAACTGGCTACCACTGGACTGACGTTGTTTAGCATATGCTCTCGCACAATCAATTCTATGCTTTCAAAGTCTTTTAGATTTTCAATAGCTGTATTATTGATGAGAATTTCTGAAATGCCTTTGATATGTTCATTCAGTTTCTGCGTTTCTTCAGGGGTCATTTTTTTTCTCTTCATCACTTTTTGGCTATTTTGCCTTTTATTCTTTCTGAAGTCTCTAAGCATTTATACTTACTGCATAATTGGGATGCTCCCTTTAAAAGGTGCAATTCGCGCTCATGCTGAACGGATTGTCAGAACAGTAGGAGATGAAAAAACTTTACTCTTGCACAGTTAGGTTTAATAGGTTTAGTGTTACGAGATTTAAACGATGGTTGGTTTGGCTTAGGTTTTGCTAAATCTCGCGGTTTGGGTACTGTTAAGGTCAAGTTAAATCAAGCAGTTATTCAATATCCTGATTGTGAACTTAAAAACGGAAATATTCACATTTTTGGTAACAAAAAAGAACCTTGGGCTGTCAATTCTATATTAGGAGTAGGAGAATCCTTAGACAGTAAAGAAGCTGAAAAATACAATTTTCCTAATTCAGATAAACAGTATAGTGAATCTGCTATTACTGAATCTATGGATTTAAATTTTGGTGTTAAACTAACTTGGTTAGGTGATGATAAAAACGGTGTACATGATTTATTTACTCAAACCGTAGAATCTTGGAAAAAGGAAATCTAATAACATGAATCTGAAGCCTTTCGTCGGTTATCAAGAAAAACCTTTATCAGTTGCAGATTTATTGAAAAGATAAAAAATATCCCATTGCTTTAAAAGTTGGTGGTGGTAAACCGATTGGTATGGGAACAATGACGGTAAATATTGATAAAATCAATCAACCACAGAATTTAAAACAGCGTTATTCATCCTATCAAGTGAGTGAAAACGATGATTTAATAGGAGATAAATTACAGCAATTTATCCAAAAACAAATTCAGGCTGCACATTCAGGGTTGATTCAAAAAGAACAATTAGAACAACTTGCAGCTATTTTACGTTATCCCAGTGATAGACAAGCACCATCAGAAATGTACTAAATTATGAGTTTAACAGATAAACAGTGGGAAATTGCTCATGCGATCGCCCAAACTTTAGTCCAAGAACATACAGATGCTAACGAAGTCAGTAAAGCTGTTGCATATTTACGGACAGTTATTGATCAAAATGATGGTATCTCGTTCCCAGTCTCTGACTGGGAATGCTATCACAGAGGCTCTGCCTCTGCTGTTATTGAAGGCAGAGCCTTCTAGAATTCGTTCCCATACAGAGTATGGGAACGAGAAAAAAGAAAAAAGAGCAGAGGGCAAAAGAGCAAGAGTATAAAGGGCAACTAAGTCCTCGCCGCACCACTACATACAACCCGAAAACCAATAGCGCCGTTGCTGTAGTCGAGAATGTAGTCGTTGCGACAAGCAGAACGGCAATTTCCAGGATTGCTGCCCCACGAACCACCGCGCAGCAGATTCAGATTGCTTAGACTAATCAAAGCACTACCATTTATAGGCGCATTTATATAATTTTCATGCCAATCATCTTCGCACCATTCCATCACATTACCGTGCATATCATACAAACCAAAAGCGTTAGGGGGAAAAGTTCCTATATCTGTGGTTTGTCCTCGATATTGTCCTTTTGGTGCAGCAGCGTAGGGATACCTGCCATCATAGTTTACCAAATCTGGAGTAATACTTTCACCAAAATAAAAAGGTGTCGTTGTTCCCGCCCTACAAGCATACTCCCATTGTGCCTCACTGGGCAACTTATAGTTTTTACCTGTTTTTTGGCTTAACTTTTGACAAAATGCCACTGCATCATTCCAACTCACTTTTTCAACAGGGCGATTATTACCTTTGAAATGAGCAGGGTTATTTCTCATGATAGCTTGATATTGTGCTTGAGTCAAAGGATATTTACCGACAAAAAAGCTGGGAACAGTAACTTGATGTTGGGGACTTTCACTATCATATCTTCCCTCTTCATTTTCCGGTGAACCCATGTAAAATGTTCCTGCGGGTATTTCCACCATTTCCAACTTCACCCCATTTCCCAAATCTTCGACAAAGTAATTTGCTGAGTGGTTGCGTTTGTTGATAATGCTTCCTTTCGCGTTGGTTGTGACAACTTCAAAAGTGAAAGTTTTCAGGTTAGTTAAAAACCTCTCTCCCAACCTCTCTCCTACAAGAAGAGAGGCTTTAATATCCCCCTTCTCTTGTAGGGAAGGGGGGTTAGGGGGGTTAGGTTTTTCTGTTTGAATACCTAAAAATTTAAACCATTCTGTAATAGACTGAGGACGGTTTTGATAATCTAATTCCATTCCCTTGAGAATAGCATCATTTACCTTTTGACTAATTTGAGAATTGTATTTTTGCGGTGGTTCAATCGCCATTTTCATATCTAGCATTATCTTAGCATTCAGATAAGGACTAGGCAGAGGAATGAAAGGAGGTTCATGAACGGCGATAATTACATATAATGTGGCTGCTAAAGCATAAATATCTAAAGCTGGAGTGAAATTACTTCTATTTTCAAATTGTTCTGGTGGTGCAAAAACCGGAGTTTTGGCATTTGTTAAACTCATCAATTCGGCAAAGTTGACTTCTCTGGCTAAACCAAAATCAATTAATATGGCTTTATTGTCAGATTCTCGCAGTAAAATATTCGCAGGTTTAATATCTCGGTGCAGATAATTACGACCATGAATATAACTTAAAGCCTCTCCAATTCCTTTAATAATTTCTAAACCCGCACTTTCACTAAAAACACCATTCGCGTATAAATATTGTTCTAAATTTTTGCCTTTGACATATTCCATCACCATACAAGATAAACCATTTTCTTGAAACAGTTCAGGATACACTTTGACAATGTGAGGATGATCAAAGGTAGCTAACACCATCGCTTCGGTGTTAAACTTGTCCTGTTCTTGGGCTAGAAATTCTCCAAAACTATCTGTATTCCCATATTTATCTCGATAGCGTTGTTTCAAAAAGGAGACATTGAGACTTTTGATAGCTACTTCCTTTTTGCGTTTATGATCTTGCGCTAAATAGGTAATACCAAATCCTCCCTGTCCAAGAGTATCAATAATTTCGTATTGTCCTTTTTTGAGTAGTTGCCCTGGGGTAAAATAAGCCATAATAAAATTTAAATTGTCTGAATCAGGATTTGAGGATTTTCAGGATAAAGAGGAAAATAATTATATTGGTCTTGGAAAAGTCTATATATGGGCGCACACTTTTCCACCTATAACATAAGGATAACTCAAGCTTTGAGCTTTGTCAAGCCTAAATTGTCAGAATCAGGATATCCAGGATTTGAGGATTTATAGGATAAAGAGGAAAATAATTATATTGGTGATTGAAAAGTCTATATATATGGGCGCACACTTTTCCACTCATAACATAAGGATAACTCAAGCTTTGAGCTTTGTCAAGTCTTAATGATGATTTTAGTGATATTGAATTAAACTGCGTTTACTTTGAACCGCATAGTTTTTTCTGAATCAGGTTTTATGTTCAAATTCTATACTCTTCCCTGTCACCTGCTGTTTACTACCTATCCACCAAGCCAACCCACCCATAAATAATACCCCCATAACTCCCTGTAAAGGATTATTATTCACACCAGTCACCCAATCAGGAACTTGACCCGAATATTGGGTTAATTGCCCCACATTAATGATATAATAACCCCAAACCAACCCACCATGTAAACCAATAGGTAAACCCAAACGCCCCCGTTTCCAACGTTTTCCCCATACCTGCGTTAACCCCAACAGCACCAAAGCCGGAAACTGGGGTAAAGTGTGAATAATTGCCTCCAAAGGTTTAATAAAATGGGATACAGCAAATAAAATTGCATCTATCCAGAGAGCGATATTTAATTTATAATCTCGTTGTAACTCATCCAATAACCAACCCCGAAATAATAATTCCTCTGCAAAACCCACACCCAAACTAACTAATAAACCTTCTAAAATTATTCTCCCTAAAAATACTTGTGGTTGTTGCCATACCAACCAACCTAGTACACCTTCCAAACCAAATAAAACTAAAACAGTAGTTAGTCCAATAGCCAACCCCTGCAACACATTCACCCCATTCAGGCGTGTAAATTCTAAACCATAATGGCTGAATATTTTTGGTTGTTGATAAACTTGCTTACCCCAAATATTCAGCAGAAAAATAAACTCTACATATAATATCACCAACGTCAAAATACTTTCTAAATTAGTATCTTCAACTAGCAAATAAATTGGTACAGCTAGGGGTAGCCATAAAAATAGTAAGGCCAGTATAAAACAAACCAGCCTCACAGGAACCGGATATTGGGTAAGTTGAGTGAGATTAATTTTCATAAAGTTAGTCAGTTATCATTAGTCAACAATATACTGCTAATGACCAATGACCAATGACCAATGACTATTCGTCAGGTTCAATCGTACTACTTAAACCATGATTATTGAGGGTTTCAGAATAGAACTCCGCGTGTTCTTGAGCGCACCTAATTACTAAAGCTAACCCGTTATGGTGAGCTTCCATCATAATACTAACAGCTTGCGGTTGGGTGATGCTATTAACAGTAGTCATTAGCACCTGTACTACATACTCCATCGGATTATAATCATCATTATGAAGCAAGACGCGATACTGAGGCGCAAGCTTGCGGGATGTAGAACGCTTCTCAATGGTTTCGACTGACACGATTCTTTGCTCTTTTATTGTTGATTTACTACAATACAGTCCTGTTAGGCATTTGCTCAACAGTTATTTACTTCTGCACTGCCGCGGTTTCACCTGGAAATACTTTTGGCGTTGCTAAGAAGTTTTTTCCTAAAGCATCATAACACAAATAAAAGAAATTTGCATTGATAATGGGACAGAGAAAATTTTTCTTTGCCTTCTATCTCCTCACTAGCAACAGAAATTATTAAAATCAAGGAAACGGCAACATAGTTCCTACTCTAGATAGTTATGGATATCAGCTCAAAATTTCAACCAGGACAAATTGTGTCCTTGGATTATAGTCATCAAAATCTTTATGCAGAAGTTATTGAAATCGTGGTTTCCCGTCAATTGTGCTGGGTGCGTCCTTTACTGCTTGTGAACTCTACCCAAGAATTACCACTTGTGATGGATTTACGAAATGTATCTGATTTGTTATGGCCATTAGATTTATTTAGACCGGCTCTAGATACAGAAGTTATTGCTTTTTTAGGGCAACTTTTTCCCAAAGAACTCAAATTTGAGCCTGATTTAGGAGCTAAACAACAATTTAATTTATTTATTCATCAACTGTGGCAAGCATATCAACAAGGACAAGAAACATAAAGAGACTTAATTGCATAGGTAATACTAGCAACATAGGATGTTGGTAAGCAGCGTTGATGCCCAGTGCGATGAGACTTATCCCCAGGTAGGAACTAACTGTACTCTACCAGCATCCATCTCTGCCATTAGTAATTCTAAAGCTTCATAGTCAACATCAGAGATATGACCAAGCTTTGTTAATTCTGAGTTAATCTCATTTTCGATTTCTGGCGTTAATTTGCGGATATGCAGGGCTTTTTCTACCAACTGACGAATCACGTATCGAGTTTTCATAACAAATAAACCAAATTGTAGTTACTAGTCATTATCTAAGACAATGTTCGGTATAAAAGGTGATTTATACATCTTGACCCGGTGATTTAGATCACTACTAAATAATCAAGACCAGTTATTCGGGAACTCTGTTTTTATCAGCGACAAAGGTAAAAATAATGGCTGACAACTACAGAGAAATTTTACTGAAACCACCTCCATTCCTAGCTTCAGCAATAGTATTGCTATAGCGACAGATGATTAATCTGCATTCAGAAGGCATAAGTAGATTGTTTTTTAACTTGCTAAAAAAAAATGTATATATAAGTACACTTTACCATTGACTTATGACAATCTTTAAATAAACCCACTCAACCTATAAAGATTGAGTAAAGAGACTTCCAACTTGTAGCCAAGTCAGAAAAAAGGTTATCTTCAAATCAAATGCAAATTTAAACTTATAAAAGCTTATATGATAATTTCAATATAATTCCTAAAATTTTGCGCCTTTGCTCCTTTGCGCCTTTGCGCGAAACATAATTCATGCAGCACCAAATTTGCAAGATAAAATTATTGAACTCAAGTTAAAATCTCTAATTAATGCTAGTATCAGAGTGGTTAGCTGTAATTTATGGTAGCTAGAAGATAGCAAGTGGCTGTTTTAGTTGAACAATTAATAACATCGGATATTTTAAAACCTGCTCGTTACCTGGGTAATGAGCGTTTAGCAGTCCATAAGCCTTGGGATACGGCAACAATTCGTTGGGTTTTGACCTATCCAGAAGTGTATGAGGTAGGAGCATCAAATTTAGGGCATATCATCTTATACAACATTTTGAATGCCCAACCTCGTCAATTATGCGATCGCGCGTACTTACCCGGAGCAGATTTAGCCGCAAAACTCCGCACTACGCAGACACCCCTGTTTGCAGTGGAATCTAAACGGTGGTTAACGGACTTTGATATTTTAGGCTTTAGTCTCAGTTACGAATTAGGCGCAACTAACATCTTAGAAATGTTAGATTTAGCCGGAATTCCCGTCACTAGAGAAGAACGGTTACAGGGAAATTACCCGCTAATTTTTGCCGGTGGACAAACAGCAACATCTAACCCCGAACCTTATACAGATTTCTTTGATTTCATCGTTTTAGGAGATGGGGAAGAACTACTTCCCGAAATAGGCTTGGTTTTAGAAGAAGGGAAAAAAACAGGCTGGAATCGAGAAGAACTATTATTAGACTTGGCGCAAGTTCCTGGTGTCTATGTGCCGCAGTTCTATGAAATGGGTATTGGTGGGGCTGTATATCCCCTGCGTCCAGATGTCCCCAAAAGAGTCCTGAGAAGAGTAGCTACGCCCATTCCTGCCTATTCTATTGGCTTAGTACCTTATGTAGAAACAGTCCATGATCGCCTCACCATTGAAATTCGTCGAGGTTGTACTCGCGGTTGTCGCTTCTGTCAACCAGGAATGCTAACTAGACCAGCGAGGGATGTCGAACCGGAAAAAGTAGTAGAAGCTATAGAAAAGGGAATGCGGGAAACTGGTTACAATGAGTTTTCCCTGTTGTCTTTAAGTTGTTCTGATTATTTAGCCCTACCAGCGGTGGGGATGGAAATTAAAAATCGCTTAAAAAATGACAATATTTCCTTAACCTTACCTAGTCAAAGAGTAGATAGATTTGATGAGAATATTGCTAATATCCTGGGAGGTACGCGCCAAGGTGGGTTGACCTTTGCCCCGGAAGCGGGTACACAAAGAATGCGGGATATTGTTAATAAGGGCTTGACAAATGAAGAATTATTGCGGGGTGTAAAAACAGCTTGGTCACAAGGTTGGGATAAAATCAAGTTGTATTTTATGATTGGTTTACCCGGTGAAACAGATGCCGATGTGATCGGAATTGTGGAAACGGTCAACTGGTTAAAACAGGAATGTTGGGAAAAAGGCCGAAGATCGTTAAACTTTACCTTGACCATTTCTAATTTTACCCCCAAACCCCATACTCCCTTTCAATGGCATTCAGTCTCCACAACGGAATTTGCGAGAAAGCAAAATCTCCTGCGACAAGAGTTTCGCAAAATGAAGAATGTGAAAGTAAATTTCACGGATTTTCGCATCTCCGCCATGGAAGACTTTATTGGTAGAGGCGATCGCACTCTGGGGAAAGTGTTACGTAGCGCTTGGGAACTGGGTGCAGGTATGGATTCTTGGTATGATAATGTAGATGCAGCATTTACAGCTTGGGAAACAGCCATTACCGAAGCCGGTCTAGACTGGAAATACCGTCAAGTTGAAAATGGCGAATGGAATCTGTTTGCTGCTGACAACAAAGAACCAGAAACCCTCTCACCTTTGGATACTCCCTTACCTTGGGATCATATTGATACTGGCATTGATAAAAAGTGGCTACAAGAAGACCTCCAACGCGCTCTAGAAGCCGCAATTGTCCCTGACTGCTCTTTTGAAGGTTGTTCTCATTGTGGAGTCTGTGGCACTGATTTCGGTCATAATGTGGTTGTGGCTGCACCACCCATTCCCAGCTTTATCGGTGATTTTGTTCCCAACACCACCAAAGCTCAACGATTGCGAGTATGCTTTGGTAAACAAGGGGATATGGCTTTGGTCAGTCACTTGGATTTAATGCGTCTATTTGATCGAGTTATGCGCCGTGCCAGTTTACCAATTACATTCACAGGTGGTTTTCATCCTGGTCCGAGGATTTGTCTAGCCAGTGCTTTGACTTTAGGTGCTACCAGTGAAGGGGAAATTGTTGATTTTGAGTTGACCCAAGCCATTGATATTGAAACTTTTCATGCCCAATTGGTTAAGCAGCTACCTACTGACATCCCTATATATAATGTGGTAGAAGTAGATATCAAGTCTCCCTCTGCTACCCAATCTCTAGAAGCAGCCGAGTATTTACTAACAGTGTCTATACCCCAAAGCGAGGTACAACCGGCACAATGGCAAGGTTGGATTGAAACTATTAAAAATCAAGAGGAGATTTTATCGGCACATACAACTAAATCCGGTAAGCAGCAATTAATAAATCTGCGTGATCGCCTGTGGGAGATAGAATTAATTTCAGCATCCAACCGAGAATCAGACTCAACAGCAGTATTGCGTTATTTGGGTGTCTGTCGTCCCGACGGTGTGATCTTGCGTCCTGAGCAAATATTGTCTATGCTGGAAACAGTGGCGAATGGAGAATTTCACCTCTTGCATATCCACCGCAAGCGTCTAGTTATTGGATAACTTGCTAGTAGTTGCCAAAAATTAGGACATTGTGGGAATTGATTTTTCGCAAGGTTGCGTTAGAATGATAATCAAGAGAAATTTTCTGGTGCTGCCTTGAATGACCGAAAAGACGGGACACAAGCCTCGTCCTTCCAGGACGGCTTTATGTTAAAATTTGGTCATAGTCGCCATAGGGCATTGGGAGACTTTAAACGGACATGGAGGGACGATAAGACCACTTGTGGCGTGTTCTGGCGAAGTGTCAAGTGTTTCCCCGCACCTTCAGTTCGGTGGGTATGTCAATTGATTCACTACCTGTGATCATCACGGGAGCGAAGGCAAAAATATAAGAGTGTAACTTCTAAGATTGTATCCCAGACAAATTCCGCTGCTGATTACAAACCACTCTCTCTATGGCTACCTTGTGAATCAATCACTAACAATAGCTTTCGTCAACTTCTCCATTCACTGATACATTCTATCTCTTAAATAAGACTTGCTTTGATTGCGGGCTTTTATGCAATTGCTACAAATGCAAGTGTGTTTAATTGTCAAAAATACCACGTAAGTATTGACAGAGATTAGAAACCTGCCAAAATTCTTGTAAAGATGACTCAGTGAGTTATCTGCACCCAGCTAGACTTTCTAGTAAAAACACGGATAGTGAATCCAGTGCTAAAGGCAGATTTCCCTCCGTCAGCAGATGGTAAACCCAAAAAAAACCGTGTCTAAACGCGGAGGTTTTCCACAAAGTGTGTGCTATTTAGATATAGTCAACTTTACTTGATGAAGCGTTAACTTTGAAATAGATATCTACGGATATCCAAAGTTTAAATAGCAGCGTATAGTATGGAAAATTGGCCAAAGGCGGTTGATTGAAGTCTGTAAAATATATGCAGCTATTCAGGAATAATCCGGCGTATAAACGCATCCAAGGTATCATTAGTTAGCTCTTCATAACTTTGCAGAGTTACTCAAATTGCGAATTTTTATTACTAGTAGCGTCTTGTAGCAGCGACCGTCAGGACAAGCGGGATAACAGAGAACTTCCTTGTAATTCCCAGCGGTGCTGCCAATTTTTGAGGAAATTGAATGCCAAAACAAATTATCATCGCGGAGCAGCATCAAATCGCTGCTGTATTTTCGGAAGATCAAATACAAGAACTCGTTGTAGCTACTGGTCATCACCAAATTGGTGATATCTATTTAGGTGTAGTAGAAAATGTCTTACCTGGGATAGATGCGGCTTTTGTCAATATCGGCGACCCAGAACGCAACGGTTTTATTCACGTCACTGATTTAGGTCCATTAAGGCTAAAACGTAGTGCAGCAGCGATTACAGAACTGTTGACACCACAGCAAAAAACCTTAGTGCAGGTGATGAAAGAACCAACGGGATCAAAAGGCCCCAGACTGACAGGTAACATCACCTTACCTGGTCGTTATGTCGTGTTGATGCCCTACGGACGGGGAGTAAATTTATCGAGACGGATTAAGAGCGAAAGTGAACGTAATCGCCTGAGAGCTTTGGCAATTCTAGTAAAACCAGCCGGAATGGGGCTGCTGGTACGCACAGAAGCAGAAGGCAAGCCAGAAGAAGCAATCATTGAAGATTTAGAAGTGCTGCAAAAGCAGTGGGAACTTGTGCAACAAGAAGCAGTAACCTCTCGTGCGCCGGCTCTACTGAATCGTGATGATGACTTTATTCAGCGCGTTCTCAGGGATATGTATGGTGGTGATGTGAATCGCATTGTTGTTGATTCCAGCACGGGCTTAAAACGGGTGAAGCAGTATTTACAAAATTGGAGTGGTGGACAAACACCCCAAGGATTGCTAATTGATCATCACCGCGATCGCTCTCCTATCTTAGAATATTTCCGGATCAATGCGGCTGTCCGCGAAGCCCTCAGACCGAGAGTAGACTTACCATCAGGTGGTTATGTCATCATCCAACCGACAGAAGCCTTAACGGTCATAGATGTTAACTCCGGTTCTTTTACTCGTTCCGCAACTGCTAGAGAAACAGTGCTGTGGACAAACTGCGAAGCTGCGGCGGAAATTGCTCGTCAGTTACGGTTGCGGAACATTGCTGGGGTGATTGTGGTTGATTTCATTGACATGGAATCTCGACGTGATCAAATGCAAGTTTTAGAACACTTTAACAAAGCTCTAAAAGCTGATAAAGCTCGTCCCCAAATTGCTCAACTGACTGAACTAGGTTTGGTTGAACTCACTCGTAAACGTCAAGGCCAAAACATTTATGAATTATTTGGCGAAACTTGTCCTACTTGCGGCGGTTTAGGACATACCGTCAGATTACCGGGAGAAACGGAAAACCGCTTACCCATTCCGGCTGCGGACATCCCAGAGCGGTTTGTACCGATGCCACAAAGGGAATCTCGGACACCTGCACCTACCCGCATTCCTGATATTGGTAGCGTAGCCCAAGCCACACCCCGCGATACCTATGATGGTTTTGGAGATGGTTTTGAAACTGAACCAGAATTTAGCTCTCTCCATTTGATCAATCATCCTAGTTACCAAGAACTAAATGATAAGCGCCGGACCCGGACTCGTCGTAGTCGTATTGGTGTGAATGGCGCTAATGATAAAGATGAATCCCGCTTACCTACCAATCCTTTAGCTTTTGTCAATCATGCAGATTTAGACTTAGAAGAACCTGAATTACCAATCCCAGAAATCGCTCCACCTACTATTAATAAATCCGGTTGGACAGAAAGGCCAGAACGGGCAAAAGTCAAACTAGAACCGATTAAGGTAGAACCACCAGAGATTATTAATGTGGAAATGTCAGCAAAGGAACAAGATACATTTGCTGAAATGGGAATTTCTCCTTTACTCAAGTTAGATCGGGAGGGAAAAAATCCAAGATCGGTGATTATTAATGTTGTCCAACCAGGACAATCACCTATTGAAGAAACTGAATTTATCCCCGAACCAATTGTAATGGAAAAGACAATTCCTGAAGTTGTCACCATTAAAATACCGAAACCAACTTTTGAGCTAGAAGAAGAATCATCTTTCCCACCATTAGCAATATTCCCAGAATTGACAATAGTTCCCCAAGTAAAAGCAACTGAAACTGAAGGAAAAACTGAAATAGAAACAGAGATTGAAATAGAAGCTGAAACTAATAATGGATCTACTCCTAATCGTCGTCGTCGTCGTCGTTCATCAGCCTTAGATCCAGATGGTTTCGGACTATGATTTTCATGATTTATGTGATTGATTAATTAATTAAGTAAGTAAGTAGAACGGCTTGAATAATTCAAAGTTTGTAGTGAGGAACTTATTCCTCATTTGAGGTCTGAAGCCCTTACTACGAAATCATCTCCAGATTTTTTACATTACTTAATCTACTTTGATTTATTTTCGTCTACTTACTTACTTAAATCAATTACATAAATCATAGTTACGACTAATCATCTGAATCAAACAAATCACACAAATCACAGTTTAGACAATGGGAGAAATTAAACCTGCACTCTGGGATAATTCGAGTTGGTTAGAGTTTTCTAGCTACTCAAATATGCAGGGTGCAGTTGGGGGTGTGGACGAGGTAGGAAGAGGGGCTTTATTTGGTCCTGTGGTGGCAGCGGCAGTTATATTACCAGTAGAGGCTTTATCAATCCTGATGGTAGATAACATTAAGGATAGTAAAAAGTTGTCTAGCTCTCGCAGAACTAAACTAGCTGAAAAAATTAATACCCTGGCGTTAGACTGGAGAATTGGTTATGCTACAACTGCGGAAATAGATGAGTTGAATATTTTACAGGCAACTCTATTAGCTATGAAGCGGGCTGTTTTGAAGTTGAAGGTAAAGCCTGAACTGTGTTTGATTGATGGTAATCAGTTGGTGAAGAATTTGCCAATACCACAAGAAACAATTGTTAAGGGTGATGAACTATCGCTTAATATTGCCGCAGCTAGTATTATGGCTAAGGTTTGGCGTGATGATTTGGTGCAACGGTTAGCATTAAAATACCCTTTATATGATCTAGAACGGAATAAAGGTTACGGAAGTCCGCGTCATTTACTGGTGCTTCAAAAATACGGACTTTCACCTTTACATCGGCGTTCTTTTCGTCCTTGCCAAATTCCATCTTAAAACTACTCAAAATTCAAAGTTGGTAATATGGCTTGGTCACTCTACCGCTATCAGGAATGTTATGATCAATCTCGTTATTTTGAGTTTGCGAGATTACCCAATGCCGATAATCTGCTAAGAGGTGATGTAACAATCTTTGCTTAATTGTCAGTAGCACACTTTTGAGTAATCCATTCCCTGTAGTTTCTAAAATTGATTTGGGTGTAAAGGAAAATGGTTGTGGTATGTCTACTAAAACTTCCAAATCAGCTTTCCCTTGCAAGTGAGTTTCACCATTGAGTTGAACTGGTGATAAATAGCCTTTTAAATTCAGCGCAAACCTTTCGTTAATATACTCAAAACCCAGTATTTCACAACCGAGCGATCGCAAATAAATTGTACCGCTGGCATCTGCCCAAACTCTCATATCTACGGTTGGCTGAATACTCAGTGACATAAAAGACAGAGGACGCATTTTTAACCGAAAAACTTCGTCAGAAAGTTGTTGAATTCTTGTATTATCAGCTAAGGCATTGACCAAACGTTGAGGTTGACGCAAGTAGTGTTGAATAGGAATAGATTGCTTAGGAACGGAAATTTCCACCGATTGAGAGGCAATAAACTTAGTAACCATGAGCAAATTAAACCATTTGTTTTTTTTATTGTAATATTTTTTAACAATTTAAATTGCTAAAAAATCAAACTTTCATTTCATTATTAATTAAATTCGCCAAATTTAAAAGCATGAATCTGAAAATCGCTCATTTAGGTCCACAGGGAACTTATACCGAACAAGCAGCTTTTTTTTATCTCAACTGGTTAAAAACCCATCAGGGCATTATCGCTAATTTATATCCTTATCCTAGCATAGCTCAATCACTACAAGCTATAGCAGATAAAAAAACAGAAATAGCTGTTGTCCCTGTGGAAAATTCTATTGAAGGTAGTGTCAACATGACACTGGATAGCTTATGGCAATTGGATAATTTAAAAATTCAGTTAGCGTTAGTTTTACCAATTCAACATACATTAATTTCCTATGCAACTAACTTAGATACTATTAAAACTGTCTATTCTCATCCCCAAGCGTTAGCTCAATGCCAAGGATGGTTATCACGTTTTTTACCAAATGTCAATTTAATTCCTAGTAATTCTACTACTGAAGCATTACAGAGATTAGAACAGGAAGTAACTACAGCGGCAATTTCTTCTATTCGAGCGGCGCAATTGTATAATTTACCTATTTTAGCTAAGGGTATTAATGATTACCCAGAAAACTGTACTCGGTTTTGGGTGGTTAGCACGGAGGAAAATCATCCCATTGATTGTACTCATACATCCTTAGCATTCAGTGTACCAGCTAATATACCGGGCGCATTAATGAAAGCATTGGCGGTATTTGCTCGTTTGGGTATTAATCTCAGTCGGATTGAATCGCGTCCTACAAAACGCTCTTTGGGCGAATATTTATTTTATTTGGATATTGAAGCAGATGTGAATGCACAGATGATGAAATCTGCTTTAAGAGAGTTACAAAATTATACAGAAATCTTGAAAATCTTTGGTAGTTATAGCGTGTTACCCATTAGTTTATAATTGGAGACTGGGGATTGGGGCTTGGGGATTGGGGATTGGTGAAAACTATTCTTCTTCCTCCTTCCTTCTTCCTCCTGAACTCCTTCCTTCTTCCTCCTGAACTCCTGAACTCCTTCTTTCTGACTCCTGTAATAGTGTAAAAATATATAGAATCTTCTGCAAATATCCATTACATTACTTTTTAACAGTTTTGCGTAATTCCCCACCCTCGATGTACTCATAGGGTGGGGATGTAAGCAAGTCAAAAACGAAACGTCTGGATAATTAATTTTCAACACAGTTGAAAGAAATTATTCAGACAGTTGAGTTGTTGACAACTATATTTTATTTATGCCAAATTATCAATGTATTTCTCTACAAAGTTAGCGAATTTAGCAACCATAAGTCTTTATTGACTGTCATCAGTGCCGAAATTAGATAATAGCAGTATACTATAAAAACCAAGGAGGTGATTGATGATGGCATTACGGAGATCAACTTTCCGACTATATCCAAATAAACAAGTCAGTGAAATGTTGTCCTACCACCGCCAACTGCATAAAGACTTATATAACGCAGCTATATCGAACCGTATTACTTCATATAAAAAGTTTGGTAAATCTGTTTCTTACTTTGAACAACAGAACTGTTTACCGGATTTTAAAGAAGTTTGGATAGAGTATAAAGCCATAAATTCTCAAGCATTACAAGCTACCTTAAAACGGGTTGATTTTGCTTTTCAAAGGTTTTTCAAGGGACTAGCAAAGTATCCTAGATTCAAGTCAATTCGTCATTATTCAGGTTGGACTTATCCATCATTCACTGGATGGAAAGTACATAGCACAGGTGATAACGGCTATTTAGAATTATCAAAAATCGGTCAAATCCAGATGCGTGGTCAAGCTAGACTTTGGGGACATCCTAAAGCCTTAGATATCCTCAACCGCAACGGTAAATGGTATGCCTCAATTGTTCTAGAAATTGATGATGTTTTACTTCATAATAGCCGGAAAACTGATGACGGAATTATTGCAATTGATTTAGGTTGTAACGATGCAATTGCTTGGACAAATGGGTCAGAAAATGGTTTAGTTCAGGCACCTCGTTTTTTCAGAAAGGCAGAACAAAGAAATAAACAATTAGGAAAAGCTAAACGCAGAAAACGCGCTCCTAACTTCAAAAGGAAAATTAAGGCTTCTAGAAGGTGGAAAAAAACGACTAAGTTGGTTAGTAAGTTGAATAGAAAAGTTGCTAACCAAAGACAGAACTTTGTTCACCAAGAAACTACACGAATAATCAGCAGTAATAGCACGGTAGTTACTGAAAAACTAGAAGTCAAAAACATGAGTGCCAAAGCTAAAAGGGGTAAACGTAAAAAGCAAAAAGCTGGTCTAAATAAATCAATTCTTGATGTGGGTATGGGGATGATAAAGGATGCCTTAAAAGCTAAGTTATCAGACATTGGTGGCTTATTTGTAGAAGTTCCTACAAAGAAGGTAAAACCATCTCAAACTTGTCCTCAATGTGGAAATCAAGAGAAGAAAACTTTAGACCAACGGATTCATGTTTGCCATAACTGCGGATATACCCAACAGCGTGATATTGCAGCGGCAGAAGTGATGTTGCTTTGGTACTCAAATAATCTACCGGGGCTGGGAACGAGCCTCGTAGACGTAGATGATTCTAGCTCTACTTCAAACACTAGCAAACGTAAGAATGCTGGAAGTATGAAGCAACTCGGTCAAAAGAAACGTCAAAAATCTCAACTTACTGACGGGGATGTAGAAACCCCATCTTCAACGAAGTAAGATGGGGTAGTTCATAATGTCAAGTTTTCAGACTTCTACCTTAATGCAATTATCTGTATCGCCAAAACTTTGTCAACCTTTAAAGATTGTCGCCTTGGGAGATAGCTTAGTATATGGATACGGTGATCCAGAAAAAGGTGGTTGGGTGGAACAACTGCGACGGTGGTGGATGCTACCGGATAGTGTGGGTCATGTGCTTTATAATTTGGGAGTAAGGGGCGAACTGCTTGCAGCAGCGCTTACGCTATCGCACACAGCAAATTGCCCAACGCTTAGAAGTGGAATTTCGCCACCGGGGAGAAATCCGCAATCGTGTACCAGACTTGATTATTTTATCTGTCGGTGTGAACGATACACCTCGATTAAGAAGTCCCAAAGGCAGAAACTACACAGATTTTAGTCAGTTTGAATCAGAAATCGCCACATTACTAGATCAAGCAAAACAACTTTGTCCTGTGCTGTTTGTGGGGATGGTTCCCGTAGACGAAACCAAAATGCCTTTTCTGGATTGTTTATTCTACAATCACGCTGACCAATACCGCTACAAAGAAGCAACACGGCAAGCTTGTGAACAAAGACAAATTCCCTATTTAGATATTTTTGATCAATGGATGCAACGTAGTCAAGGATGGAGAAGTGAACGGATTACCAATGACGGACTGCACCCGAATACACTGGGTTATCAGGACTTACTAGAATCTGTACTTAACTGGAAAGAATTATCCGAATATCATTGTCAAGCTGATTATGGGGCAGAATTGCAACAAGAATTTAGATGAAAATAGGGATTTTATCATCAATTATTAATTAAGTAGGTTGGCGTTAAAAATTGTCGTTGGGGCAAGGGAACTCTTAACTGGGAACTCTTAACTGGGAACAGGAAGAGAGTTTTGGGCGATTTTACTTTTCTTCACATACCTTTAAATTTTTCAGTTCACCTACTTACCCTTAATTTGACACCAATGAGCATTGCTAAACCCCTACAGTTTAATGCTGTTTACCTACTTAGCTTGAGTTGATACCGTTAAAACCTGTGGTGGTGAAGCATCTGGTGGATACAGAAAGTCAACTTGGACTAAAGATGTATTTCCTGGTTTTATATTCAACGATACCAAAGGTTCTCCCGTTTCACCACGCTTTTGAATTAAATGCACAAATTTATTTTGCCATTTTCCCTGGTCTTGATAACGTAAGCGCACAGTCCCTCGGAAGAAGATTTGACGCGCTGGTAGCTTAAAAAAGCGAAGTCCAGGTTTACTTAATTGATTTTCTTTGAGGGGAGTTTGGACTGCAACACTTACGGTTTGTTGATTTTGAGTATTGTTGTATAAAGGTAACTTGAGACTATATTGAATCCCATAATTACCATGAGCGTAATAAGCAGTATCAGGATAGCGCACTAACATGGGTGCGGTTTGAATTTGATTTGTTCCTAATGTTCCCCCATGTAAGGTACTCAAACCGTAGGAAAACGCTGCCCCAGGTTGAGGAATAGTTAAATACTTGCTTTTTGGTGTATCTACTATATCTGCTAACCATCGAGAACCCTTAGATACTCCCGCTACACGTCCGTAAATTGTCGGTTTGTTGTTTCCTGTGATGGGAGTGGGGACTTTATCTCTAGGGGTGGATAATTCACCATTATCTAATAAATTTTGCCATTCTGCTAAATTAGGCGATCGCTCACTACCGTCAGTATTTGTCCGGGCAAACATCGCCAAACTTGCGGCGTAAACATTACCATTACTTCGCAGTCGCAGATATGTAGAACGACCATTTAAAGGGGGTGTTAGTCCTTGGACGGGAATTGGTAAATTTAATAACATCTGACTTTTCCCTGGGGGAATGACAATTTGGGAGGGAAAAATATCTTGTCTTTTTCCTCTCAAAATATCAGACATGACTCGACTCCCTGGACCTGCAAAAACTGTTCCTAAATCATTGGGGATTAAAGATGGTAATTCCTTAAATGGGGCATCTGGTTGACTTAAATAACTCGCACCTTGCCATATATTTACTGTCACCGGTTGAGAACCAGGATTATGTAAGATGATGCCCAAATACAAAGAACGTAAATTTTCCGGTGGGTCAGCTTTGGCAATATGATGGGCAAAAATATCAAACTGTCCACGCAAGGGAAAATCTAAATGGGCTGATGTGACTTTTTTTCCCGTTGCGGGAAAGGTAGAAAGTAAAATTCCTTCTTTTAATACCAGTTCTGGACTATTGCTATTAAATACCGGCACTGAATCCAATTTTCCCGGTAAAGGACGGACTGATTGTATTTGTAATATTTCTTCTGGTGGTGGTGTGGCAGGAACAGCTTGAGCAAGAGTTAAAGCTAGTAATAGTGGCAACATAATACTGAGTAAATTTGTTTAAACAGACGTTAATATTTCTAGAGAAGTGCCAAGTTGTTAATGATCACAATAAAATCAGCAATTATCTTTGGCAAATTTTCTGGGTTGAAAATTGGGACATGAACAAAAATACACTTAATTGAGAGTTGAGACTGGTGTAAATAGTCCAAGACTGAATAATAAAGTCCCTCGCAAACAAACTTACCACAGTCATAGCTAATCTCAACTGCTGCTGTTCCGACTAATAATTTTTCGAGATCAACGCTGGTTTGTAAAATATTTTCGGGGGAATTTCTAGACTCTTGAGGCAAGATGTCGGCAGAATTTGTAAACTCTACTGGCAAGGTGCTTGTACTACTGGCAAGGACTTCTACGCTTAATTGGGAACGACTTGCAGCCATACCACAACAGATAATATAGTCAGGTTGGAGTTCATTAATTTTGGCAATGACGAGAGAACTTGCCAGTTGCACATCGACAGGGAGACGGTGCAAAAATTTTAAATCATGGGAGAGTGAAGCCATTTTGGCTAGTCCGAGTAACAAGTCATCGGATGAATTTGACTCTTGTTGGCTTAACCAAATGTCAAAAGAAGTTAATAGTATTTTTTTTTGCATTATAAATAATAATTAGAATTAGAATAATTAAAAGCCCTCCCTCATAAATTTACAAGGAGCAGCTAAATGGCAGTGATTGCAGTTGTTGATTACGATATGGGAAATTTGCACTCTGTTTGCAAAGGATTAGAAAAAGCTGGTGCGACCCCTCTCGTTACTTATTGTTCTCAAGAGTTGGCAAAAGCAGATGCTATAGTTTTACCAGGAGTGGGAGCATTTGATCCAGCGGTACAACATTTGCGATCGCGTGGTTTGGAACAACCGATTAAAGATGCGATCGCTTCTGGTAAACCGTTCTTGGGTATTTGTTTAGGATTACAAATTTTGTTTGAATCCAGCGCCGAAGGAACGTTACCAGGACTAGGAATTGTCCCCGGAAAAGTCCGCCGTTTTCGTTCTCAACCGGGGATGACAATTCCCCACATGGGTTGGAATCAACTCCAACTTAACCAACCAAAAAGTCTTTTATGGGAACATTTACCTATCGATCCTTGGGTTTATTTTGTGCATTCTTATTATGTTGAACCCACAAATCCCCAAGTTCGCGCGGCAACTGTGACTCATGGTGATCAAAGTTTTACAGCAGCGATCGCTCATGAAAATCTCATGGCTGTCCAATTCCATCCTGAAAAATCATCAAATGTCGGATTGCAAATTCTATCTAATTTTGTGGCTCAAGTTCGTGAAAAATTTTTTGCTTAACAAAAGTTTGTAATATTTTCAGGTGTTTATTTGCTCAAAGTTGAAGATTTAATGATCAATTAAGTAATGAGTCTAAGAATTTACGGGAATCGTCTGCTTAAAACTTTACCAGGTGAACATACCAGACCTACCAGTGCGCGAGTCCGGGAAGCATTGTTTAATATTTGGCAGGGAACAATCGTTGGTTGTCGCTGGTTAGATTTGTGCGCCGGTAGTGGTTCTATGGGTGCGGAGGCTTTGTGCAGGGAAGCCAGCGTCGTTATCGGCATTGAAGAATCTAGTCAATCCTGTGCCATTATCCAAGAAAATTGGCAACAGGTAGCCAAGCCAGACCAAAAATTTCAGCTATTACGGGGAGATGTCACCCAACAGTTAAAAAAATTATCAGGTCAAAAATTTGACAGAATATATTTTGACCCACCTTATACTAGTGGATTATATGAACCAGTATTACAAGCGATCGCTCAATATCAGCTTTTAGATTGCCAAGGAGAAATAGCCGTCGAACATCGTTACAGAAATTGGCAACCAGCAAACATTGACAACTGGGAAATCTGCCGTCAAAAAAGCTATGGCAAAACAGCTTTGACATTTTATCAAGAACAGGGAACAGGGAACAGGGAACAGGGAACAGGGAATAGGGAATAGGGAATAGGGAATAGACGGAGAATTTTCTTCTTTCTTCTTTCTTCTTTCTTCTTCCTTGACTCCTGACTCCTGACTCCTGACTCCTGACTCCTGACTCGGTGACTCCTCACTCCCAACTCATCAATCAATATCAGCCGCCCAATTCGGTGGGACGTTTGTATTGTCTATAAGCAGCGTAGAATAATCCGCTTAAAGTTACAAAAACTAAACCAAGCACAATACCTGATAGTAGGGGTTCAACCACTGTAAAGCTCCTTGTTGTAATTATGGAAAGATTCGTGTCCTGTTTTTGATTTTACCAAATTTGGCAATAATCCCCCATCCCATAACAGTTTTAAATCTAAATACTAGTTGACACTCCCCGGTCTAAAGACGCGGGGATTCTATAGAGAGTTTCAGTCTATATCTCTCAGTTATCCCAGATTCAGGCAGGGTTCCTTAAATATTTGGGTTCTTGCCCTGATCCTGTTTGCCATTACTGGCAGAATCATCTCTGACAAGCGTAACTTTCCGAGAGTCCCCCGGTAGGTTTTTAATGTCTTTGCTGACAATTTAATTGTCTCACGAATATGGATGAAAATTTGAAATAATTTCAAATTTTTAAATTAATGTCAATGCAGGATAAAGGAAAGCCTCTAGCCTTCATCCCTTGTCTAAAGCACAGATGTAGCTGACTTAGTCAGCTACATCTTCAAGGGTTTTCGGCATTTCCCTTATAAAAATTATCATTTGTACTTGCGAACACCATCAAGAAATTTTAAGCTATGTGTAGGAAATGAAAACTTGCACATTGTCAAAGCAACCCTTTTGGATAACCAGCTCATCAAACCTGAAACCCTAATTCAACAGTTCGTTATGTTCACCGTAGCGATGCTGATAGCCCTCCCATTAATCCTGTTTGGGATTGAGATAGTAAAAGCCTCTGATCCTTATGTTAAAAGTGTTCTATCCCTCCAGGGAAACCCAGTCCAGGGAAAAGCTATTTTCCAAATCAACTGTGCTGGTTGTCATGGTTTAGAAGGAAATGGACTAGTTGGTCCGAGTTTACATGAAATCTCCAAATATAAATCCCGCTATGGACTAATTCATCAAGTAACTAGCGGTGAAACTCCGCCTATGCCTAAATTCCAGCCCAGTATTCAAGAAATGGCAGACCTTTTAAGCTATCTAGAAAGTCTATGAACTTTTGTCAGACAAAATTAAATTCACTCGTTAAAAGAGGCAATAGGGAACAGGGAACAGAAAAATTCAAAGGTATGTAACGATATGTAAAGTTGTCTTAATACGAGATGCTGGTTGAGGGTAAAACGCAAAGATTGTAAAGTTTTATTGCAGGATTCAACAATTGTGGATTTGTATTAACTGATAATCAATAAGAAGTATACATGATATGATATGACGGCGTTACATAATAGCTATATAAATTATGTTTCGCGTCAAGGCGTAAAGACGAAAACTTTAAGACTCTTTGTGTAATAATTCTGATACACACTATTTAATGGGCTATAGGGTTTGTGACTTTGACAAAAATTACCCCTGGACAACCACTGACTGATACGCAAAGAAATGGCTTACAGTTAGTATCCCTGTGGGGTGGGGGTAAACGTGATGTGGTTTTAGCTATTGATATCACGGAAAGTGTAGGTTTAAATGATCAAGGTCGGATTCATTTACGTCAAATAGTTGAAGACAGTCTCAAACCTGGTGATTCTGTTTATGTTGTTCCCTTTGCTCAAAATTTGGTTTTTGATGCCGTTATCTCTGTTGAAAATCCATTAGGAACACCCATATATTTTAGAGATAAAAATTCGGAAAATATTAATAAAGTATTAGCGAAAATTCCTTTTAATTCTGACCCTAACCGCTATGGAACAGATATTCAAAGAGCAGAGTTAATAGTATATCAAGGTATTGCCCAGATTAATCAAAATCGAGTTTCCAAAAATCAACTAATTAAGCCGCAATCGGTTGTTTGGATTACTGATGCACCGTTATTTACTCAACCAGGAATTACTTCCGAAGTTTGGATAGAAACTCCTGCTAATAGTCCTTTTAGAATTGCGACATCACCGGAAAGTCAAGAAAGACAGAATTGGATTAAGGCTTTATCATTCAAAGAGCGATCGCTCATCATTAAAAACCAAGATAATAAAGATTATACATTATCTGTAGTAGACATTAATCCTACAGTTCAAGAAGTTTGCACACCAGTACCAGGAGGACAAGAAACTTGTTTAGTTAATCCTTATTTATTCAAACAGCTATGGCTACCAAGTTTAATTTTATTATTCATACTTGCATCAATGGTAGGGGGTATATTAAAATATGCTAAATTGCAAAAAAAATGGGAGGTACGAATTAAGTTAGAAGATGATGGAGAAGATGAAGAACGAATATGTAGATTACCAAATAATAAAAAAATTGCTATTGGTGAATATGATCCTAGCTGTATACATTCTATTGACTTTAGAGGTGGAGAATTACAAGCATATTTAGAACGGAAAGGAGAAAAACTTTATTTAGTTCCCACAGAAGATACAAAAATTGAACTTAACAATAAAAAAGTTACATCACGAACTCTCATATCAACTTCTAAATTTACCCTAAATTGCCCAGATTCACGCCAGAGAGAATACGAAATATCTATCAAAATCAAGAAATAGTTTATAGGGAAAAACATCATGACTCAAGCATCTGCAAAGGAAAACCAAACTAGAGGAATTAATCGGACAATTTGTATCGGTTTAGGGGGAACTGGTAGAGATGTATTAATGCGAATTAGAAGGTTAATTGTTGACCGTTATGGAGACTTAAATAACTTACCAATTGTCAGTTTTGTTCATATAGACACAGATAAAGCAGCAACACAAGTCACAGGGATTAGAACAGGGAGTACCTATCATGGTGTTGACTTAAGTTTTAAAGAAGCTGAAAAAGTCGGTGCTACCATGTCATCAAGAGATGTCACCAGGTTTGTAGAAGAATTAGAACGGAGTTCAGAATATAGTAATTATGGACCTTATGAGCATATTCGGAGATGGTTTCCTCCGCAATTATTGCAAAATATCCCAGCAGTAGAAGAAGGTGCAAAAGGGATTAGACCTGTGGGAAGATTGGCTTTTTTCCACAACTACCGAAAAATTCAAGCAGCCATTGAATCCGCAGAAAAACGCACGAAAGGACATGAATCTTTATTACTACAATCAGGTTTAATCATAGAACCGGGACTAAATATTTTTGTTGTCGGTTCTCTTTGTGGTGGTACAGGAAGCGGAATGTTTTTAGATGTTGGCTATACCCTAAAAAATCTGTATGGTGAAGACGGCGCTCAAATTTTAGGTTATTTAGTAATTAGTCCAGAATTATATGGTAATACAACTAGCATGATTGCTAATACTTATGCTGCATTACAAGAACTGAATTATTATAGTTCTCCTGGGACGAAATTTGAAGCACTTTATGATACTCAAAATGTAGTTTCTGTAGTAGAAAAGCGTCCACCATTTAACTACACTTATTTAATAAGTAATGAAGCAACAGCAGAATATTCAATACTTACTCAAGGTAAACTATGTAATGTAATTGCCCATAAGATTGCTTTGGAATTTTCTGGTGAATTAGCAGCTTCTGTGAAAAGAAATAGAGATAATTTACAAGAACATATAACCAAGTACGATGATCATCCACGTCGTAATAGCCAAAACTACTTAACATTTGGACTGTCAGCAATTTATTTTCCTCGTGACACTATTATCGAAATTGCTTTAACAAAGGTAGGTTTAGAGTTAGTCAGATTTTGGTTAAATGGTAAAGGTCAAAGTCCAGATCCTATTAACTTACTTGAGCAATTTTTAATTCAATATAGTTGGCATAATGACTTAGGAAAAAGAGATGGTTTAACTAATAAATTAGCAGAGTCTGTAGAAGAATCTAATAAGACCTTTAGTAATAGTCTTAAAACTTGGCAAAATAAATTATCCCGGTTAATTGCTGAATGTAGAAACAAGGATGACCGTAGTAATATCCGTCAGCAACTAGCAACAGAGTTTTATAAACAATTTCGCACAGTGCAACCAGGAGAAACAGAAAGTAGTCGCGGTTATTGGTTGACGAAATTAATACAAGCTACTCCTAAGATTACCAAAGAACTTAATGGGAATATTGATGATTATGTGATGCAATTACTCACACCAGTAGATCCTAATTTCTCCATTAAAAATACACGCAATTGGTTAGATTCTCTGCGACACGAATTACATAAATATCAAGGGGATTTACAGGAGAAAATTACCGATTTTGGAGGCATGAAGCGCTTAGAAGATGTAGAAAGAAAATGGGATAATGCAGAAAAAACAATTGAAGATATGGAAAATAAAATAGGTATTCCCTTTGTTGATTTCAAAAACATTCCATTTCAGGAGGAGTGCAAAAAAGTAATGCAAGAAGTTTACAAAATTATCAAGCATAATTTTGAATTAACTGTATTGCAAGAAACTTTAAAAATTGTCAATCAATTACAAAAGCAAGTTCAAGAAAAAGAAAAGCGAATTGCAGCTTTTAGTAGTTTAGTAGAGGACTTAGAAAGTGCTTATGAAAAAGAGGAAAGAGAATTAAAACAATTGAATTTCGCTGAAATGAGTGGAGAGGCAATTTTTGATACTGAGGATATAGAACTTTGCTATCAAACAATGATCCCAGAAAATGATAGTCGTCCTCAATTAATATTAGCAAGTTCAGAACTTACTGAAGAAACCGATAGAGGGGCATCTTTGGGATTTTTCCTGAATATGGAACGCACTACTTATTCTCAGCTAAAAGAGAAAATTGATCTGAAAGTTAATACTTTATTTGCTTTTCGCGGTAGAAATATTGTTACTTCTGTGATTAAACGCTTCATGCAGAAATATTCTTTATCTGCACGTTCAATTCGTTTAAAGCAAATTATCCAGGAATCTCAACCACTTTTACGTTTAGATTTGGAGGATAGGTATTTTGTACCTGATAAGGGCAAAAGTAGTAAATTAATAGGTTACAAGGATACAGAAGAATTAGAAGTGGCACAGTTTAAAAGTCTATTGACACAGGATTTATCTGTACAACAAAGTGACTTACAAGAAGTGCAAGCAGATGATGAAATTTTATTTGTGAATGAATACGGTGGGTTTCCTTTGAGATTAATTATTGGGTTGGGGAAAATGAGAAACCCATATTTAAAAGAAAAAAATTCTGGTAAATCTTTTTTGCATAATGATTATCGTATATCCTTTCCTGATATTATGCCACCTAATGCTGGAAAAATGGAAGAAGTGGAAAATATTTTTTATCCTTGTTTAGCATTAGAACTGTTAGCAGAAAATCATGATACTCAAGAATTAGAGTTTCAATATTATGACCATTTTCAGAATAGTTATGATACTGTTTCCTTGAGTGGAATTTGGATAGAATCTTTGGAATATCTAGCTAGTAACCCCAATATGACTGAAGCATTAAAGCAAATTTTAGATAATACAATTTTAGAAATTGAAAACAATCCAACATTGTGGGAAAATGAATATTTACCCAAATTGCGTCAATTTCCTGATAAGCTGACCAGAATTTCCGAAGATAATCCTAATTCTCTCTATAAGACAAGAGTGTATACAGATACAAGGAATACTAACGATAATACAAAGGAGGGCGTTATAAATCGTTTTTTGAAGAAAATGGAAGCGAAATTCAGAAACACAAATCCACTACCAAGAAACAATACAGGAACTCAAAAAGCTATTGTGGGGGAAATAGTTTCTAATTCTCCCCTAGATAATATTGATAATCGCTCAAGACGACGACAAGAATTAGAGCAGCTTAAACAAGATTTAAATGAAGGTTTTATGACTTCAGAAGAATACGAACGAGAAAAACAAAGAATTTTTCTCCAATATCCACTATAGTTTTTCATGGTTAGTTCATATCTACCCAATTCTCACAAACTTCTTGCACTACCAAAGGTCATTTTTATGCCACTATTACTACTTTACTTAGTTTTCATCATCCTATCTATAGTTACTATAGTTACTATTTTTCTTCGCAGATCTCTTTATCGCTATTTAATACTTTTAACTGATAAAGTCCAAAGATTAATTAAGACAGGATTACGAGGAGAACAACCGAAAATTATCCAAACATTGGAGGATAGATTTCAGCAAGCTAGTAAACAATTAGAACAGGTAAATACAGGAGCATTAATAGACCAGATTTATAGTCAGGAAACAATCAAGGGATTTACCTGTGAACAAATAGATTATTTATGTCGAATTCTGCCAAATTTACTGTTAGCTTTTGGGTTACTGGGAACCTTTTTAGGTATCACTATTAATTTATCTACCCTTAGTCAAACGATTAATCAAACTAATGCTAGTGATGTTAGTAATTTAGTTACTGAATTAAAGAAACCATTACAAGGAATGAGTATTGCATTTAGTACGAGTTTGATAGGAATTTGCTTGAGTTCTATATTAACAATATCCAATGGTATCTGGAATACTAGTTTTGCAAAATATCAATTAATTAGTTCTTTAGAAGATTATCTAGATAATGTATATTTTCCTGAAGTGCAGGGTGATACCCGTCTTGATAAAATAGTTAATAAAATGGTATCCCAGCAAGATGAATTTTTAACAAATTTTGGGGAAACAGTGCGAAAAGCTGTAGAACAATCTATGGGAAAAGTCGCAAAACAAATTGCTGACGGGAATAAAGAAACTACAGATTTAGCTAGACAGGTTTATGAAAAATTTACAGACGCTGCTGGAACTATATCTCGTGCTGCTAATGAGTTTCAAAATTCTATGTCAGCATTAAATGGGACATCTCAAATATTTAAACAGTCCGCTGAAACTTTTAATCAAAGTGAGTTTCCTCTCAAATTATCATTAGCTGTTGTAGATTTGAGTAATACACAACAAAAATTTTCTGAGTCAGCTACAAGTTTAGCAGCAACAACGGAATTGATTAAAATAGTTTTAACGGAGGTTCAGAATTGTACTCAAAGTTTAATTAAGTTAGCAGAAGAAATCAAAGATACAAATAAAGCTTCGGTTAAAGTGTTAGATTTACATCAAAATAACCAAAATCTTTTAACTGAAATTATTCCCCAACTTCAACAAGGAGCTAATAGTTACGAAAAAGCAGTTAATAAACTGGATGATTTAAATCAAAGAGTGAGCGATAAATTCAATAATTTTGATCAATTAATTACAGCTATGAGTCAGTTATTAGAAAATGTGAAAACATATACAACGGAATTAATTA
This sequence comes from Dolichospermum sp. UHCC 0315A, assembly GCF_008121535.1. GTDB lineage: Bacteria > Cyanobacteriota > Cyanobacteriia > Cyanobacteriales > Nostocaceae > Dolichospermum > Dolichospermum lemmermannii. Next base: position 2,524,174 of record NZ_CP043056.1, on the reverse strand, counting down.
GCAAAGTTGCAACGGAAACTGAAAATTCTAGTCAGAGTTTAATTAGTTTAGCTGAAGAGATAAAAGCTATGAACCAAACTTCAATTCAGGTATTAGACTTACATCAAAATAACCAAAATCTTCTCACTGAAATTATTCCCGGACTTCAGCAAGGAGCTAATAGTTATGAAAAAGCAGTTAATAAACTGGATGATTTAGATCAAAGAGTGCGCGATAAAGTCAATAGTTTTGATAAATTAATCACAACTATTGAGCAGTTGTTAGAAAATGTGAAAACCTATACAAGGGATGTGAATACTACTATTAATATAGCATCTAACCAAATAGATGGTAATAATCAAAAACTGCAAACATTTGTGAATGATACTAATGATTATGTTCGTAAATTTAGTCTTGAATTTACTAAAATTCAATCAGAATTGATAAAATTATTAGAGAATAATAATTCTCAACTAATTTCTGAATATCAAAATGTGAGTAATACCATTATTCAAGGAATTGACAGACAAACCAATATAAACAAAAAGGGTTTTGAGGCTAATATTAAAGGTTTGGAGCTATTAATCAAGAATCTTGAGAAATATCAACAAAAACTTGATGACACAAATACCGATACATAAGGTGCGTTACGCTGGCGCTAACACACCCTACTGTTTAAATTGACTAACAAATTTACAAAAATAAAACATTGCAATTATGGCTCGTCGTTCACGCTACACAGAATATAATGAAGATCTAAACGTTTGGCCAGCATTTACTGATTTAATGTCTAATGCGTTTATGATATTGGTTTTATTTTTGTTTTTAACTATTATCATATCACAAATCAATAAATCACAGATTAGTAAAAATATCAATCAAAGTGTTCAAAATTCAGAACAGTTAGCTTTAAAAATCAAACAATTACAGCAGCAAGTAAAATATTTACAAATACAACTACAACTACAGTCTGAAAAACAATCAACAGATACACCACCAATCATAATCATAAAAGATCAAGGAGATTATAGATTTGCTTCCGGTAGTGCGGAAATTCCTGCGAAAATGTCAACTTATATATTGAAACAAATAGTACCGGAAATAGAAGCTAGAACTAAACAATATGGGATTAATGTAGTAGAAATAATCGGACATACAGACGGACAAGCTAATAGTAAAGTAACAAGTAATTTAGATGTAAATTTAGAAAATGTAGCTAGTGGTAACTTACAAGTAGGAAAACTACAAGCTGGTTCTAATGCTGATTTAGGATTAATGCGGGCTTTGTCAGTTGTGAAGGTGCTGGGTGATATCCAGAAAAAACAAGGTAAACTATCTGGACTATCATTTCGTGCTTATTCTGCGGCACAATTAATATTACCAAATGGAAAATTTGCAGGGATAGCGCGGAAAGAGGATGTCACTCGACGACGAATTGAAATCCGATTTACACGGTTGGGAGAAGTGCGAGAAGTTAGATAAAAAATCATACTTCATCTATCAAAATTTTGCCTTCCCCCTTCCATCAAAAATCTATCACCTTCCCAGATTCGAGACTATTCCTAATTTGATCTAATTCTTCCGTCTGAACTCCTGAACTCCTAACTGAGAACCTTATGTCAAATGTAGCAAAAAGCAAATCCCACCGCCGACTAAAACGCCAACTACTTATCGTCATGCTGGTGATTTTTGCTTGGAGTGTGGCCATGGGCTGGATATTAGGATTCGCTACCAGCGCTCGCGGTGCAAATCCTGTAGACTCAATTGGGACTGTTGATGTCGTACCAACACAATACCAACCAGGACAAGAACTGTATCTAGAAAACTGCTCATCTTGTCATATCGCATTACCACCGGCTGTATTTCCTAGTTAAACTTGGAAAAACCTTTTACAAGACTCCCAGCACTATAGCGTACAAATTAAGCCTTTAGGCAAACTTGAACATCTTTTAGTATCAAAATATCTTTACACCTTTTCCCGTGTGCAACTACAGGAAGAAACAACACCCTAGCGTCTCAAGGACTCTCGTTATTTTAAGGCTTTGCATCCTGGTGTCAAATTACCCACTCCTATAAATATGGGTAGTTGTGTGAGTTGTCATTTTAATGCTGATAAGTACGACTTCCGCAGCCTTAGTCCAGAATGGAAGTAGGGGTAGGAGTTTAGGAAGAAGAATTTTCTCAATGACGAATGACCACTGACCAATTACCAATTACCAATGACATTCAAAGTCTATAATTATATAGCTAAAGCTTAAATCTCCATTTCCCTTGATTTAATTCTATAAACTGCCATGCTAAAACTTTTGTTGGGCGATCCCAACGCTCGTAAACTTAAAAAATACCAACCTTACATTACAGAAATTAACCTCTTAGAGGAAGATATTAAGCCGCTGTCTGATGAACAGTTAAAAGCGAAAACCGTCGAGTTTAAACAACGGTTGGCCAATGGCGACACCCTAGATGATATTTTACCGGAAGCCTTTGCTGTGGTTAGGGAATCAGGACGGCGTGTTTTAGGATTGCGACACTTTGATGTGCAACTTCAGGGTGGGATAATTCTGCATACTGGGCAAATTGCTGAAATGAAAACTGGTGAGGGGAAAACTTTAGTAGCTACCCTACCAAGTTATTTAAATGCCCTGACTGGTAAAGGTGTCCACGTGATTACCGTCAATGATTACCTGGCGCGTCGGGACGCGGAATGGATGGGTCAGGTACACCGGTTCTTAGGGTTAAGTGTGGGGCTAATTCAGTCCACTATGACCCCCAGCGAGCGCCAAAAAAACTATGAGTGTGATATTACCTATGTCACCAACAGCGAAATAGGCTTTGATTATCTCCGGGATAATATGGCTACTTCAATGGCTGAGGTGGTACAACGTCCGTTTAATTTCTGTGTAATTGACGAGGTAGACTCGATTTTAGTGGATGAAGCCCGGACTCCATTAATTATTTCTGGTCAGGTGGAAAGACCAACGGAAAAATACTTACAAGCGGCAGAAATTGCTTTTAGTCTCCAAAAGGATGAACATTACGAAGTTAATGAAAAGGATCGTAACGTTCTCTTGACAGATGAGGGTTTTGCCGAATCGGAAAATCAGTTGGGTGTGACCGATTTGTTTGACCCAGAAGACCCTTGGGCGCATTTTATGTTTAATGCGATTAAGGCTAAGGAATTATTTCTCAAAGATGTGAATTATATTGTCCGCAATGACGAAATTGTGATTGTAGATGAATTTACAGGTCGGGTACTGCCAGGACGGCGTTGGAGTGATGGTTTACACCAAGCTATTGAAGCCAAGGAACACGTAGAAATTCAGCCAGAAACCCAAACTTTGGCGACAATTACCTATCAAAATCTGTTTTTGCTCTATCCCAAGTTGGGGGGAATGACGGGAACGGCAAAAACTGAGGAAGTGGAATTTGAAAAGATATACAAACGGGAAGTGACGATTATTCCCACCAATCGGATTAGAAGACGGGAAGACTTGTCTGATATGGTGTTTAAGACTGAACCAGGGAAGTGGGGAGCGATCGCTAAAGAATGTGCCGAAATGCACGAAAATGGTAGACCTGTGTTAGTGGGGACAACCAGCGTCGAAAAGTCCGAACTTCTCAGCCGACTCCTCAAGGAAATGGAAATTCCCCACGAGTTACTTAACGCTAGACCAGAAAACGTGGAACGAGAAGCGGAAATTATTGCCCAAGCTGGACGCAGTGGGGCTGTAACTATCGCTACCAACATGGCAGGACGGGGTACAGACATTATCCTGGGTGGTAACTCTGAGTATATGGCGCGGTTGAAACTGCGGGAATACTTTATGCCTCGCATTGTTAGCCCTGAAGATGATGAATTTGGCGTACAAAGGGCTTCGGGTCTACCTATGGGTGGTAGCGGTGGTGGACAAGGCTTTGTTCCTGGTAAAAAGGTGAAAACTTGGCGGGCTTCTCCAGAAATTTTCCCCACCCAATTAAGAAAAGAAACAGAACAGCTTTTAAAAGCGGCTGTAGAGGTGGCTGTGAAGGCTTATGGTGAGCGCAGTTTACCGGAATTGGAAGCAGAAGAGAAGGTAGCTGTGGCGGCGGAAAAAGCCCCGACAGATGACCTGGTAATTCAGAAATTGCGGGAAGCTTACCAGCAGGTTAAGCACGAGTATGAAGAATTTACTGTCCGCGAACATGATGACGTTGTCAACAGAGGTGGTCTGCACGTTATTGGAACGGAACGTCATGAGTCACGACGAATTGATAACCAGTTACGCGGACGGGCGGGCAGACAAGGCGACCCTGGAACGACAAGATTTTTCCTCAGTTTAGAGGATAACCTATTACGCATCTTTGGGGGCGATCGCGTTTCTGGCTTAATGAATGCTTTCCAAGTGGAAGAAGATATGCCGATTGAATCGGGTATGTTAACCCGCAGCTTAGAGGGCGCACAGAAAAAGGTGGAAACCTATTACTACGACATCCGTAAACAGGTGTTTGAGTATGACGAGGTCATGAATAACCAACGTCGGGCTATCTATGCGGAACGTCGCCGGGTGTTGGAAGGTCAGGATTTGAAGGAACAGGTGATAAAATACGCAGAAAAAACGATGGACGACATCGTTGATTATTACATCAACCCTGATTTACCTTCGGAAGAATGGGAGTTAGAAAAGTTGGTGGATAAGGTGAAGGAGTTTGTTTACCTGTTGGCTGATATGCAGTCTGGACAGTTGGAGGATATGGGAATGATGGAAATTAAAGCTTTTCTCCATGAACAAGCGCGAATTGCCTATGATATGAAGGAAGCGCAAATTGACCAAATTCAACCGGGTTTAATGCGTCAAGCGGAACGGTTCTTTATTCTCCAACGCATAGATACTTTGTGGCGGGAGCATTTGCAACAAATGGATGCTTTGCGTGAGTCGGTTGGCTTGCGTGGTTATGGGCAAAAGGACCCGCTCATTGAGTATAAGAGTGAGGGTTATGAGTTGTTCTTGGACATGATGGTGAATATCCGCCGTGATGTGGTTTATTCTCTGTTTATGTTCCAGCCTCAAGCGCAACAAACTGCTGAGATGGTTTAAGGGTTTTTTCCTCGCAACAGACGCAGAGGCACGGGGGGTGTTTTCTGCGTCTTTGTTTTATTTTTGTTTCGCGCAAAGTCGCTAAGGAGCAAAGGCGCAAAGGAAGAGGAGGAAGAAGAGTTATTCGGCGAACATTTCAGCTAGGATATCCAGAACTGTTTTTTGTTCTTCTGTAGTAATTTGACCCAGAAGTTTGACTAATCGAGTTTTATCTACTGTGCGAATTTGGTCTAATACAATTTGTCCATTTTGTCCTTGAAATTGACAGGTTACTCTTGTGGGGTATGGTTGCCCTTTTGTTGTCATTGGTGCAACTATGACGGTGGCAATATGGTGGTTTATCTCGTTTGGTGAAATTATTAAGCAGGGGCGTGTTTTTTTAATTTCACTCCCAATGGTAGGGTCAAGATTAACTAGGAAAACATCAAATCTGTTAACTACCATTGCCATTCATCTTTATCCCATTCTGTTGTGTTGATATCATCTAATAGGACATCATCTTGTTTTTCTGCCATTTCTATAAATGCTTTTTCCCAACCTTTTCTTATTTGTGTAACTGGGCGAATAATCAGATGATTACCGTGAACTTCTATTTCTACTTCTGAGTTAATTCCGCTTTGTTCTAATAAGGTTTTGGGAATGCGTAAACCTTGGGAATTGCCGATTTTGACTATTCTGGTTTTAATTGCTGTACCCATTTTTTGTGTTTGGGGATAGGGTGGTATTTACATTGTAGTTACAAATAGGTAAATGGTCAAGTAGAGGAAGATATATTTATTTAGTCCTATTACGAGGAGATATGTAAACAGGTATTTGAGTATAATGAAGTAATGAATAACTAACGTCATTCTATAATGAGTAAATTTGTGAGTTCGATTAATTTACAATTATCACCTGATTCTTTAAGTCAGGGTGAGTCGGCTATTCGTCAGGATTTAGCTTTACAGTTATATGCACAGAATATTTTTACTTTTGGTCAAGCGCGACGTTTGGCTAATTTATCTGTTTGGGAATTTCAGCAGCTTTTAGGAGAAAGGAAAATTGAACGACATTATAATGAAGTTGATTTATTGGAAGATGTTAAGACTATTCAAGAAGGTTTTTAATAATTGTGACTGTTATTTGTAATGCTACACCTCTAATTAACTTTGCTGCTATCAATCGTCTAGATATTTTGAAGGAGGTGTTTGGACAAGTTATAATTCCTCAAGCTGTTTATGATGAAACAACAGTTTCAGGATTTTTGTGGTCACAATTTATTTTACAAGCTGTTGCTTCTGAATGGCTACAAGTTCGCACTGTCTCAAATATAGACCCTATTATTTCCCCAGAACTAGATGATGGAGAACGAGAAGCTATTGCTTTAGCTCTTGAAACAGGTATACATAAAATTCTGTTAGATGAACGAGATGCTCGTAAAGTAGCTCAAAGTATAGGATTACGATTAATTGGTACTCTTGGTATTCTTTTATTAGCTAAGGAGAAACATATTATTGCTGAAATCAAACCGTTACTTGATGCGATGATTGATGTGGCTCAATATTGGGTAAATCAGAATCTGTATGAACAAGTTTTAAGGCAAGCAAGAGAGCTATGACAATGCAATTAAAATAATCATTACTAATCTTTTAGTATTGTTAGGAGTTGCTTCAAGTGCAAGACATTAATTTCATGCGAGGAAAAAATTATAAACTTATGCTATCCTTTTTGATATTTTTTATAAGTGCTTCAGCATAAGTAGAATTTTTTGTACTGACACCATGAATAAAGAAGATGAGCATAGTAAAAGCAGCTTATGAAATATTATTAAAACATAATACTGTAAATTTCTTGACATAAGATAATTTAGATTATAGAAAATTGTTATAATATGATTGCGGTCAAGAGGTCTGACTTTTTCAGATCGTGGTAGCAAGGTCTACCCTTGACTGACTTTGATTTTACAATAACATAGTATTTAATGGTGGTAGGAAAAAAATATTATGACTACATCTATTGCTGACCAAGTTATTGAACAATTAAAAATAATGCCTCAAGACTTGCAATATCAAGTCCTAGAATTTGCCCGCAATTTGACAAGTTCAAAAATCAAAGGTGTTCCCGGTAAACAATTACTGCATTTTGCAGGTTCAATACCTAAAGAAGACTTACAGCTAATGAGTGAAGCAATAAAACAAGATTGTGAAAAGGTTGATGTTAATGAATGGTAGATACTTGCTCGATACTAATATCATTATTGCTTTCTTTGGTAGTGAATTAGTAGTAAAAAATAACCTTGTACAAGCAAATGAAGTTTTCATTCCCAGTATTGCAGTCGGGGAATTGTGTTATGGTGCGAGAAAATCAGGACGTTCAAAAGAGAATCTAGAACGGATTGAAGAATTTATCGCTAATAATACTGTACTTGAATGTAATACAGAAACATCTCGAATATACGGTGAAATAAAAAACCAGCTACGTTTAAAAGGTCGTCCGTTACCTGAAAATGATATTTGGATTACTGCAATAAGTCTTCAATATAATCTAATTTTAGTTACACGCGATACTCATTTTCAGGAGGTTGAAAATTTACAAACAGTTTCTTGGATATAGCATAAAAATAGATGAACCACGAAGGAGAGTTGTAATGATTTTCAATTATTCTCTTACCTTAAAGTCCGAAATATCACCCTTCCCGGATACTCTTGCTGATTAATTTTGGTATAGACTCGCAAACAAGTTAATACTTCACCTGGATTACCACCACAGTCTAATTGCAAGTCATCTTTAGAAAATTCACAAACATCACCATACAGTCCTGATAACTGTTTAAGTCGGACTTCATTACCTGCTTTAACTGCTTTGTCTGCGGCTTTTCTGAGGAGACGACGAGATTCTTTTTGTAATTTTCCCCACCAAGAATAACGTTCAGCCGGGGGGATAAATACTAAGGAATGAATGGCTTCATCCATGTCAATCCAGGCACATAAATTTAAAATAGTATCAGTATTTTCCTCGGATTTTTGCAGGCGTTGAAAGCGATCGCTTAATGTGTCAATATATTGATGACGTTGTTCTAATTTAGAATGTAAAGAAACTACATCAAAGCTAAAAACACTTTTTAAAGCATGATGTAAGTCTGGATCTATTTCAATAAACTTAATATATAAAAGTAAAAATCCGGCGATTAAATATAAATTTTCAGAAAGATGCGTTTGGGCAATTCCTGAATTTACCAAAGCTGTTTGAGATAAACATAATCCTTTGGACTTAACTGTACCACTTAACCCTGGATAAATAATTTCATCACGGACAAATGGTAATTCCTCCAGATTTATATGATCTACAACTGCACCTACTTCTTGCGCTAATTCTAAAGCCTTATGTCGCCAAAATGTAGCTACATCTTCAGGAACTCGCAACAGTTTTCTATGAATTTCGTTCCATATTTCCGCATCAATTTGGCTTTGAATACAAGAATTACCAAGATAAGATTTTAATTCTGAATCATCATTAAAAGCATCTTTTAATTTTATTAACTGAGGTTGTTTTAGATCCCCAACTTCTTCAATAAGTCGGGGATCTAATAATTGATGAAGTTCTTGGAGAATTTCTTCTGATAGCTGAAATCCGGTATCAAGCGGATATTCTTGATTTGCTTTGGTTAAAGTTGCGGCTAATCCATATAAATTAAACCGTAATATTTTGGCTAATTCTGAGTTTTTTGTATTTAGTAGTTTATGTAAATTCTGCATAATTTTGTCAGGATGAAAATAAAAAGTAGGTTGGGTTAAGCGACAGCGCAACCCAACAAAAGTCCATAAAATTATTGATAATGTTGGGTTTCCTTACGTCAACCCAACCTACGGAATTAAAGCTAATGAATACCACAAAAAGGATCACGTTCTTTATCAACTTCGTTAGGTTGTAATTCCAATTCTGCGCGATAAACACATCCTTCTTGTTCTAGACATTCTTGATTATTAGATGTCCAATAAGGAACTGCCCCAGCGTGCATTCTTAATATGCCTGTATTATCAAGAGTCACATGATATTGACAAGGATAATCTGTGATAATATCCGGTCTGCTGAGTGTGCCAATTCGTAGCCATTTCTTAGTATTTGTATCACTATCAGTTTGATAAATATAGAAGGTGTGTTGACCACTTTGGGGAAATGATGGCAAAGGTTTACTGATTAATCCTGTTCCTGGTTGTTTGACACCATCTTGTAAATAATGAAATGTTTCCATTGATTTACTTTCATTATTATCAACTGCAAATACTAAATGATAAGCATGAGGTTGATCAACTGTGGCAGATTCTAAGACATTAACAGCAATATCACCATCATTTAAGTTGTGTTGATGGTTTTCTATGGCGATATTCCATTTTAAATTACCATCAGTAAATAAGGTATTTTCACTAGATTTAGATATGACCGAATTAATATCAATGCCAACCACATCTATTAAATAATGGGGATTACCTCGGCATAGTAAAACGCTAAATTGTAAAGCTTGGTCAATCTCAAATTGGATTTTAATTTTTTTGAGAAATTCCTGTTCTTCCATACCCAATTTATCCATCAATATTTTACCGTCGAAACTACCCCACAGGCGAAAAGTTCCGTTTTCATAATCTTGACGATGGATAATATTCGTTAATTGGATGCCCTGCCAAGGTGTCCGTACTTTAGCAACAGTATCCCAAGGTGCAAGTTGATATAGTTCTTGTCCAGCATTAAAAATGGCTAATGGTTCGTTACTTTGGGTTTTGCGTTTGAAGTTACAAGGAAGATAATAAAACAGGTTTTTGACATCAATTTCTAGTTGATTTGCACCTTTACGTAACAGATTTTTAGATTCTTCTGGATCAAATCGAAAGCGACGCAATTTTTCGGCATAACAAGCACCTGCGGAAGTGGCAATTTTGGTAAATTCTAAAACAAAAGTAATTCGTTCGGGATTCCAAACAAAATAAGGCGATTTACTAAATTCTTCGTAAATTTGTTGTTGAACAAGATTAAAGTTACAAGTTTTTCCAGACAGAATTAACCAATCTACTTTTTGATTTGTTTCTGAATTAAGACGGCTTTCCATTAAGCCTTTTGCAATACCAATGGCTTCTTTAATTGAAGAAGTTGCTGCCCGTTCAAATTGCTGATGATCTAAAGTTAGAGAAATAGATTCAGAACTTCTAACTTGAAATTTAATCGCACTTTGGGCAAGAAGTTCACCAATTTGTTGTTCATTTAAAGTGAAGGTTAATAAAGAACCATCTGCGGGTGGTTTTTGCCCTAATTTGAGTTTAGCAGCTTCAGCATGATCCCACAATGTGTAAAAGGTTTGTAGGCGTTGGGTGGCTTGTTGCCAACGAGTTGGTAAGACTTTTTCCGCTGTATCTAGGGCATCTTTAAAAGCAACGTCACCTTCGGGATTTTCTTTATCTATACATTTTAATAAACTACCAGTTTTAAATTTTCCATCTTCTAAAAAACGGTCATTTAATTCAGAGTTAATTAAGTCTTCTAATTTATCGCTTTCAATGTCACCTGTGGTAACTGCGGTCAGCAGAAAATCAGAAATTGCAACTTTTAACAAACGGAAAATTCGTAAAGTAATTAATTCACCACCTAATTGTAAATGTCCCGAAGAACCTAATAATTTGGGAGTAAGTTTATAGTAACGTCCTCCTAAACCTCTATCTTCATGATCTGCAAAGAAGGGAGTTTTATCTTCTAGAGTAAGTTCAATTAAAGCTAAGTCTGTTGTACCCCCACCAATATCTAAAACCAGGACATTTTGTGACCATTTATTCCCATTTTGACGACAACGAGTTTTAAAAGATTCAATCCCAATATTCAGATTTCCGCCAAATTCTCGCCACAGGAAAAAGATAGCTACAGAAACAGCTTCGTCATAGGCTGTTTGCACATCATCAATGCCTAATTCCTGGACTAATTGCTTAATTTCTTTGCGAACTACGGGAGGGGCAACGGTGGGATAGGTAACAACTGCTGTTAAAAAATCGCCTTCTGAAAATCTCCGTCTAGCCCGTTGCCGATAATCTTCTGTTAGTTCAATTAATTGCGCCCAAGCTGCTTGAATTAGGCGATTAACTTGAATGTTTTCTTCATCTTCTTCTAAGATAATTGGGAAAGATCGATCTTGTCCAAAATAGCGTTTGGGTGAATGATGAAATCTGCTAATAATTTCTTTAACTGAAACAGTTGTTCCTTGGGCTATGGCTTTTTTTCTATTATCTCTTGCGTCTCTACCCATGCGTAGTTTTAAGGGAATTAATTGCGATACTTCCATTTCACTGGGAATTTCTGTACTGCGTCTATCAATATCTAAAATTACGGGAATTAAATTTTGTGATTCTAATGTGGGAACGCGGAAAACTTCGTGATATATAGCATAAAGTTTCTTGCTAACAGCCCGCCGAAATCTATCACTTGTTCCTAAACATAATTCAATTTGGCGAATTGCTTCTAAAAATAATTCTTTGTTATCACTTTCAAAAATTTCACTTAATTGATCTGATTCTATTGCTAAGTTTTTGCTAATGTCAACTATAAATTTTTCCCACTCACCACTACTAACATCTGGTAAGGCTAAATCTGGGGAGGAATTGAACCATTCCGCCATCCGTTCTCTTAATCTCAGTTCTTGTTCTCTGGGTAAAACTTCGGCAATGGGGACTTCTATGGGGTCAAAAAGTGTCACTGTGGAGTTGGAAGTACCAAAATCTAACGCTAACCAACCAGGAAATCTTTTTCTTTGTTTTTCGTTGAGTTTTTCACTGAGTTGTTGACTTAAATTATTCAAATAGTGATCAAATTGTGAAGTATTCATGGGTAGATGATTTTTTGTAGATGAACTTGATGATTTTTGTAAATTGGGTATAAACCAAAGATCACATTCAGCACATACATGATTAGATATGGACAAATTTGGTTTTCCCCCAGCGTCAGAATCAAAATATTCGACAATCACCTTTAAGGTACAATCAACTATTGTGATTAAAGGTGCATCTAACTGACAGGGATCTTGTCCTAATTGAGAAATATTATAAATTTGTTTGGGTGTGGCTGTGTGAAATTGTCTATAACTTTTTTGAATTTGTGCTGCTAATTCATTTGGTGTACCTCTAACTATGCAGGTAATTCGAGAAATGTACGGTATGTTGCTTTTAATAGGGACAATTTGGATGGTGGGTAGATGCAACTGTGTGTTTTCTTTCACACCTAATTTAAAGCTAGGTAGAAGCTGAATTTCCACAGGCATTTTTGATGTTCCTTTTTTGTTTGTTAATATTTCATTGATAGTGCATTTCCCTAAATTTATTTGATAACTAATAGAAGAGTACGGATTATATCAATTCCTATTTCAGTGAGGTAGATAAGGAAGATTTTAACCGCAGATGGAGGAGGATAAACGCAGATGAACGCAGATGAATTTGTACTTTATTAGATGTTATATCAATTTTGAAAGATGCGCCAAATTTAGAAAGGAACGTTAGCGAAGCGTGGCGTTAGCCATACCACAGAGGCACAGAGAACACAGAGGAGGAAAAGACAAGGTTACAAAATTCAGCGCAGTCTCATAAAGAAATGGTATTACCAATTAAATGCAGGTAAATAATTCTTCTTCATTAATTGTGGCAATATCGGTTAAGATTTCTAGCCAAGCTGGAATGGCTAATTCGGTTTGTGAATCTCTTGCAGCAATATATCTTAGTAGTGCTTCTTTTTTGGCCAGGTTTTGCAAGCTGGGAATAATTTGATCTAAAATTCCATTGATTTCTATATTTACTTGCTGATTACTTTCACTGACATATTGCACGAGGTGAAGACTAGCACTAGCGGTAATTTCATCTCGCAGTCGTAAAACGAAAAGTTGATGATTTGCGCTTCTTGATGTGTTTTGATTTCTCTCTGGTGACCAATCAAAAATTTGTCCTACACTGTGTTTTTCATCTTGTCTGGCTAGGGGAAAAATACTTTCTGGTTTGATACTTTGATCATGGTTATTGATTTCGGTAATAATGGCTTCTTTCCATTGACGAGGATCAGATCCTAGTAAGAGTTTATAAAATAAATCTGCTTCTTCAAGTCCAAATTTTGATTCAATTTCTTGTTCCATTTCTGGGATAAGAATGGTTTGCAGTTTTTCCCGTTCTAAGGTAATTTGATGTGCCAATGAGCTTAATAAGTCTACCACAGCTTGATGAATGCGATCGCTTGCAAAATTTTCCAGTTCTTTCACTGTTTTTTCAAAAGCCGGATAAAAGTCATCACTCTTGGTTGCTATGGAGGTATTGACTCGATTTCCTCTATCAAATAATTTCCCCGCTGCACCTTTAAATTCCGCTAAGGTAATTGTGCCATTTTGAATTTTATTAAATAATAATGTCCACTGACTCCAATTCAAAATTTTCAAAGTTAGTTCATCTTTAATGACATCACTAACTACAATTCCTCTTCTATCTTTCAGTTGTTCTTTACCTAAATCTTTCTGAAAGTTTCTGTAGGTTCTATCTAAACTTTCTATGGCTGATCTTAATTCTAGTAAAGCTGGAGTATCAACTGTGGGTATGCCTTGTTCATGGATTTCGGCAATAATTTCTTTGAGATATTCTTGTTGTTGACGAATCACATCAGCAGCCCGACGGGTATCTTCATACAATTGCTTTAAACCATGATTAGCAACATGAGTTTGAATCAATTCTCTTAATTTACTAATCCCACCATCTTGAGCAAAATAACCTAATTGTCTTCCTAATTGATTCCTCCCATCTGCTGCTAATAAAGCTTCACTTAAATCACCCCATTTCTGTTGTAATTTTTTCGGTCTTTCCAGATAATCAGGATAATCTAAATTGGCAAGAAATTCCTCAGAACCTGCTTTAATTTGACTAGAACGTTTGGCAAATTCAGACAATCCTAATAGTGGCGATAATAAGACAATTCTATCTTTTTGAGAAGTAAATGCTTCCGCCCCATCAATAATGGTTTTGAGAACTTTCAATTTTTGGAAAACTGCATTTGTTTGTAAGGGTTGAGAATCAGATTGATTAGCAATTAATAAATCTAGTTCCCTTTCTCCTCCTTCACTTTCTAAAGGCAGTTGATCAAAACGTCCCACACCGACAAGAATTAAATCCTTGAGGTCTTGTCCTGGACGCTGTTGCTGCATCATTGTGAAGATTTTATTGGCGCGATCGCTCCCCGGTGATTTACCATTAAGTAAGACTAAAATTGTCTGTACCTGTGCCAATTCTCGCAAGGATAAAAATGTATCTCTAGTTCCAGAATTAGCTGCACCCAAGCCGGGAAAATCTAAAAGGACAAATTCTTCTGCACCTGTAACATCCCAAATTTCTCGTGATATTTTCACATCAATATCAACACGACGAATTAAGGGAAAACTGGTTTGTAATAATTGCGTTCCTAACCTTTGTGGCGCATTTGGTAAGCGAACATTCGCTGCTGGTAAATCCTCAAATTTGAGAGATTGAATCGCCATAGGCATTTCTGCCAGTTGTAAACCTTCACGGGCTGTAATCCCATCAATTGGGTAAAGACGACCGCATAAAGCCTCACCATAAGCCTGATAAGCCCGCAAAAATAACACTAACTCCCGCACCAAATAACGCAACTCTAAATTATTGGAACTTTTCCAAACTTCCTCACACCAAATACTGATATCCTTACCGGTTTTAATTTTAGCTACCTGTAAAGGTGTCACCCCAGCGGACGCAGCGCGACGGTTTGCTTCTTTGAGCATGAAGTGTAAGCACTCATTTACCCCTTCATGGGATAAATATTCTACCGTATAATTATTTGCTTGGGTAGTTGCAAAACCATCCTGGGGTTTAATATGAATAGCCGTGACATTACCGGTTGTCGGATTTTCGCTCACGGGTAAAGCGTCTGCGTAACCAATGAGACTTCCTAGCAGCAAACTTTTACCGCTGCTAAATTCCCCCATGATGCCAATTTTTACCGGTGAGTTGGCCAGTTCCACAGTTTTCTCTGCTGCCTCTCGCAGCCGCAGCAGACAATCATCAAGGCTAGTGGGAACCCAATCTTCCTCCTGGGAAGGGCGTTGGGGAACTGAGTCAATTTTGCGGAGGATAAATTCACCGTACTCTTTCAATCGTGCCAGCTTATCTGGTTCCATAGAGTAGTCTTTCGTTTGAGTTCATTTTCACAACTGGGTTATAACACAAAACCTCAAAACTATTCCTATGTGATGCCACGAAAACAGGCAAGACGCAAGACGGAAGCGGGAATTTCTTTGTTCTTTGTTTTTCTAATCTTCATCTAAGTAGGTGAACACAATAAAACCAATCTGTGTAAAGAAAAGTAAAATCGCCCAAACCCTCTTGCCTCTTGCCTCTTGCCTCTTGCCTCTTGCCTTGCTATGACGACAATTTTCAACGCCAACCTACTTATACCGTTAAGTTGACACCAATGAGCAATGCTAAACCCCGGCAACTGCCAGAAATTACCCAGCTTTCAAAATCTCATCATCTACAGAAAAATCAACTTCTAATTTGTCTTGTCCATTGATTAAATAATCATTTACTAAAGAATTTTGCAAACCAGAAATCAAATCATATTGAGGTTGCCAATTTAATTCTATTTGTGCTTTATTCACTGATGCAAAGAAATGCTGTACCCGCATCGGAAAAGCTTTCCGTTTACCGAAATCAAACTTTTTCGGATCATAATGGACGATTTTCACATCATCGGCAGATTTACCAGCAGCTACAGCACAAGCACGCGCTAACCCATCGAAAGTGACAAAGCGATCGCCCGAAATATTATAAATCTGCCCAATTGCTTGATCATTCCCAATTATCTGGGTCATCGCTTGAGCTAAATCCCAGACATGACCAAGCTGAGTGATGTGCATTCCATTCCCAGGAATACAAATCGGGCGATCGCGTACAATTCTATCAAAAAACCAACTTTCCAAAGGATTATAATTTTGCGGTCCGTAGATATAAGTAGGACGAATAGAAGTAAAGGGGATTCCCAACTGCTTGAGGTAAGCTTCCGTTTCATGTTTACCCTGGTGACGACTCTTAGGATCAACAGCATCCCCTTCTAAATGGGGCATTTGGTCAGATTTGAGGTAAACACCCGCAGAACTCATATAAACAAAATGTTTGACCCGTCCTTGAAAAATTTCTGCCAGAGGTTGTGTATCCGTGAGTTCCCTACCATTATTGTCAAAAACGACATCAAAACTTTCTGGTGCTAACTTTTCTTGAAGTTGAGTTGAGTTAGTGCGATCGCCTATAATTTGTCCTACACCTGAAGGTGCAGCATGATTACCACGATTGAACAAAACCACCTCATGTCCATCCTTAATCAGCAGTTGAGTCAAATACACACCAATAAACCGAGTTCCACCAATAACCAGAATCCGCATAACTTTCTAATTCCTGAATAAAAATCACCCTTATCTGTAGAGGTTATCAGGTTGTAGTATCACTAGAGGAACATCTTTTGGTAGGATTATATCTTCTATTGAATCTAGAGAGATCAAAATCTTTCCCCCTGCCGTCTCCGAACGACAATTTTTAATGCTCACCTACTTACCTTCCACCCATTCAACTTAAACGTGTCCTTAGAATATGCCTTAGTTCATGAGTGGTTAACCCCTCAAGCCACAGGAGGTTCAGAACTCGTAGTCCAGGAAATATTAAATCACATTGACGCTGATTTATACGCCCTGATTGATTTTGAATCCAGCAATCCAGAAAGTTACCTGTATAAACGTCAAATTGGCACAACGTTTTTACAGAAATTTCCCCAAGCCCGTCAAGGAGTCCAAAAATATTTACCCCTATTACCCTTGGCCATTGAGCAATTGGATTTGCGACAATATGAAGTTATTTTATCTTCATCTCATGCTGTAGCTAAAGGAGTCTTAACCACCCCTAATCAATTGCATATCTGCTATAGCCATAGCCCCATGCGCTACGCGTGGGATTTAACCTTTGATTATCTCAACCAAAGCAAACTAGGGCAAGGAGCAATCGGCTGGATCACCCGCCAAATCCTCCATAATTTGCGGCAATGGGACGTAATCAGTGCCAACCGGGTGGATTACTTCATTGCCAACTCCCAACACACAGCTAGACGAATTTGGCGGTGCTATCGTCGAGAAGCAACCGTCATCTATCCACCAGTGAATATTGATGAATGTCTCTTTTCCTCGCAAAAAGAGGATTTTTATCTGATAGTTTCCCGACTAGTAAGTTATAAACAAGTTTCCTTAATTGTTCAGGCTTTTAATCGCCTCAAAAAACCCTTGATAGTTATTGGTACAGGTCTGGAAATGAACAAGTTGCGGGAAATAGCCCAACCACACATTCAAATCTTAGGATGGCAACCCGATCATATCGTCAAAAATTATATGTCCCGTGCCAAAGCCTTTGTTTATGCAGCTTGCGAAGACTTTGGCATTGCCCTAGTTGAAGCCCAAGCTTGTGGAACTCCCGTAATTGCCTATGGTGCAGGTGGTGCATTAGAAACAGTGAGAGATATTCAGACACATCCTGATACAGGAACTGGTATATTATTTAAAATCCAAACAGTAGGAGCTATAGTAGATGCCGTAGAAAAATTTGTAGATCATGAGCATTTATACAATTACGAGTATATACAAACACACGCTAATCAATTTTCTCGCCAGGTTTTTGCAGAACGTTATCTAGGTTTTGTGAATGAATGTCGTGAAAAAGGAGTTTACCAAAAGTAAACATCGGCCTTTTGTATTTATTTTCTCAGAAGAGTGCAAATTTTTCCTCAAAATTACTGCCTTTTAGCTTTAAGATTGGGACTATGTGTGGTGTGGATTATAAAGGAGTATGATGACTGCCCAGAGTTCACTCCTCTCCGGCAAGCGATACCCGCGGAAGGATAACAGTACATCTGTGACTGTTTTATCAAAACGTGGTCAAAAAGTTAAACAGCCAAAGGTGAAATCCAGAAGTTTATCTTTTCAGGGTTTATACGGAGAGTTTTTTAAACGACTGTTTGATATAGTTTTTTCATTGTCGGTCTTGATTTTGTTTTCTCCCATCTACATGATATTGGCCTTATTGATAGCCATAAGCTCAAAGGGTCCAATCTTTTATGTTCAAGAACGGGTGGGCAAAAACTACCGCAGCTTCAATTGCATTAAGTTTCGCACCATGGTCAACAATGCTGACGAAATTCTCGTCGAAATGATGGCTACATCACCTAACCTCCGAGCAGAATTTGAAGACAATTTTAAGCTGAAAACAGACCCAAGAATCACTAAAATTGGTCACTTTTTGCGAATTACCAGCTTAGATGAATTTCCCCAATTTTGGAATGTTCTCAAAGGAGACATGAGTGTAGTTGGGCCAAGACCTTTAGTAGCGGAAGAATTAATCAAATATGGTGATTATATCAATCATGTTTTAACGATTCGTCCTGGAATTACTGGTTTGTGGCAAGTATCCGGGCGTAATGATATTCCATATCCTCGCCGGGTGCAAATAGACCTCCATTATGTCAATTTTAGGAATTTTTGGCTTGATTTGTGGATCATCCTGAAAACAGTTAATGTTGTCATTATGCCCAAAAATAAAGGAGCTTACTAAGTAAGTACGCAAATTCCATCTTATGGGGCAACATTATGCCCCAAAAACTATTTTTGATAGCAAAGGTATAAAATTTATTCTTACGCATATATACGGCTCAAGGAATTTCTGGTACTGGCAATAATTGATACACTTGAAATTAAAAATATTAATTGAACTAAACCTATAATTATTTGTTAAAGTGTTTTTTAGCAAAAATATTTGTTGACCTTTAACTTGTAATAGCAACTAATATTTGCAGCCTGACTATTGGGCAGTTATATCAATTAACTGCTAGTTTATATCAGACTGTTTGTAATCTTCAACTAAAAATAACAAGGCATCACCAAGCATGACACAAAGAAAACGGGCTTTAATTACTGGTATTACTGGTCAAGATGGTTCTTATTTAACTGAACTTTTACTAGAACAAGGTTATGAAGTCCACGGGATTATTCGCCGTACTTCCACCTTTAACACAGACAGAATTGATCATATGTATGAAGATCCTCATAACGAGGACGCAAGGCTATTTCTCCACTATGGTGATTTGACAGACGGAACAACACTGCGGCGGATTTTAGAGGAAGTCAAACCTACAGAAATTTATAATTTAGGCGCTCAATCTCATGTTAGGGTGAGCTTTGATTCACCTGAATATACAGTAGATGCTGTAGGTATGGGGACATTACGTTTATTGGAAGCAATCCGCGATTATCAGCACCGCACTGGGATTGAAGTCCGTTTCTATCAAGCTGGTTCTTCGGAAATGTATGGTTTGGTGCAAGCAGTTCCCCAAAGTGAAACCACACCCTTTTATCCCCGCAGTCCCTACGCTTGTGCTAAGGTGTACGCTCACTGGCAAACCATAAATTACCGCGAATCTTACAATTTATTTGCTTGTAACGGTATTCTTTTTAATCATGAATCTCCCAGAAGGGGAGAAACATTTGTTACCCGCAAAATTACTAGAGCCATAGCCCGCATAGTTGCTGGTAAACAAAAAAATATCTTTATGGGTAATTTGGACTCCAAGAGAGATTGGGGTTATGCCAAAGATTACGTAAAAGCAATGTGGTTGATGTTGCAACAAGAGCAGCCAGATGATTATGTGGTGGCAACCGGTGAAACCCATTCAGTAAAAGAGTTTCTGGAGTTAGCATTTAGTTATGTTAATCTCGATTGGCAGAAATACGTAGAGTTTGATCAACGTTATTTACGTCCTGCGGAAGTAGATTTATTAATTGGTGATCCCACTAAGGCACAGCAAAAATTAGGCTGGAAACCATCAGTAACATTTAAAGAACTGGTTGCGCTAATGGTAGAAGCTGATTTACAAGCTGTGGGTTGTACTTCCCCTAATGGTAATGGTGCAAAATACCCTCAAGATATTGCTACTACCCGTCAAGAATTAGGATCTCTGCACTTTTAATTCAGATCAAGGATAATAATATGACTGCCTTAGAATTAGCAAATAAACGGATTCTTGTCACTGGTGGGGCGGGTTTTCTCGGCCGTCAGGTGATAGATCAATTATGTCAGCATGGTGCTAACAGTGAGAAAATTACTGTAACGCGATCGCACGACTGTGATCTACGAGTATGGGAAAATTGCCAACGGGCAGCAGATCAACAGGATATTATCATTCACCTAGCTGCCCATGTTGGTGGTATTGGTCTAAATCGAGAAAAACCCGGCGAGTTATTTTACGATAACTTGATCATGGGAACTCAGTTAATCCATGCAGCTTATCAACAGGGGATAGAAAAGTTTGTCTGTGTAGGAACTATTTGCGCCTATCCTAAATTTACCCCTGTACCATTTAAAGAAGATGACATCTGGAATGGTTATCCAGAAGAGACTAACGCCCCCTATGGAGTAGCGAAAAAAGCTCTCTTAGTCCAACTACAATCTTATCGTCAGCAGTATGGGTTTAATGGTATTTACCTGTTACCAGTGAACTTGTATGGACCTGAAGATAATTTCAACCCCAGCAGTTCTCATGTAATTCCCGCTTTAATTCGCAAAGTGGAAGAAGCCCAAACCAGGGGAGAAAAACAACTTCCTGTGTGGGGTGATGGTTCTCCTACCCGGGAATTTTTGTATTCTACAGACGCAGCACGGGGAATAGTCATGGGAACTCAGTTTTATAATGATGCTGAACCCGTCAATTTAGGAACTGGTTACGAGATATCCATTAAAGACTTAATCACCTTAATTTGCGAATTGATGGAGTATGAGGGTGAACTTGTGTGGGAAACCGACAAACCCAATGGTCAACCCCGACGTTGTTTGGATACGGAAAGGGCAAAACAGGCTTTTGGCTTCACTGCTGAAGTAGAATTTAGACAAGGTTTGAAAAATACTATTGATTGGTGGCGTAAAAACGCTGCATAGATGATCTCCTCATCTCGTTCCCAGTCTCCGACTGGGAATGCCTTCATAGAGTCTCTGACTCTAGCATACACACAAGGCAGAGCCTTCTTAATTCATTCCCATACAGAGTATGGGAACGAGGGAAATCTAAAATCTAAAATTTAAAATCCAAAATTGTCTCAGCTAAGTAAAAAAGAACTGCGACGGACTCTACTCCAGCAACGTCAGTCAATGACATTATTAGAATGGAGAGAAAAGAGCGATCGCCTCACCACCAATATCCAAAACTCGGTTATATTTAATCAAGCAAATACCATTCTCGCTTTTTTTAGCTTTCGTCAAGAACCTGATATTAGCTCACTGTATACCAACACTAACAAACGTTGGGGTTTTCCCCGTTGTGTTGATAAGTCTCTAGTTTGGCATTCTTGGCAACCTAAAGACACAATTAATATCGGCGCTTATGGGATTACTGAACCTCACCACGAAGCACCGATAATTGACATTGAAGAAGTAGATTTAATTCTTGTCCCCTGTGTGGGTTGTGATGTCCAAGGATACCGCTTAGGTTATGGTGGGGGATATTATGACCGTTTGTTAAATTCACCAGGTTGGCAGACAAAAGCAACTATAGGAGTGGTTTTTGATTTTGCTTATTTATCTCAATTACCTGTTGATAGTTGGGACAAACCTTTAGAAAGGGTGATGACAGAAAATGCTTTTTTTTGATACACAATAGTCTAGAATTAACAAAACAACCCCGAATGGAGATTTAACTTGTCCGCATATAGGACTAGATTACAAGCAAACGAGATTAAGCTCAGATTACAACCTTTAAAACGTGAATCTCTGTTTAGAGGAGAAACTGAATTGGCAGTTAGGATTAAAGAAATTCTAGCCACACTAGCTAAATATAAAAATGAACTCCTTGATAAAAAACGGTTTTTAATAGGTTTTCTCAATGAATTTTATTACGATATTCAAACTTATATATATGAGATCAAACCGATTTTAAATTTACCTCAAGGAGAAATAGAAAAATTTTGCCAACAAAAGAATCTATCTGTAACTGAGTATTACTGGTATAGCGTCATATTACCTAATTGGTTGAGTCAAGAAGATCCAAAATTTTCTTACTGGATTGAAAAACTTATACAAGAAGAGTATACTGGTAGTGACGAAGATTTAATTATTGCTATAACTAAAACAATTAATGCTAGGTCTGACGGAAGTGCTTCAAACCGTTATATTCTAGATTTATCTATGGCTACAGATTTACTTGTTAGTCACGTTCCTAGTGTAATTGAGCCTGTGTTTGTTCAACTTACAGGTACTGCTATCCTTCGAGATGGACAACGTAACCCTGATTTTCTGAAAAAGCAGCAGAAATGGAATAATAAATTAAGCTGTTGGGGTATTAAACGGGCTTTATTGGTTAGTCATGATGCTCAAGTGAACACTCCCAATAATCTACTCAAGTTAGCAGATGTTATACTAAAAAAGAGTAGCGATCGCCCCATCACTTTTATTGACGTTATACCCTTCCCTGGATAGTATTATGACTAAGAATGTAAGTATTTATAATCAGTCAACTTCCGAGGTAGATGAAAAGTATCTGGAAGCATCCCAACAGTTGCAGCTAGATAAACAAACTTATGGTTCTGATTATATTCATCTTTATGTTGATGATATAGAAGGTGATTGGCTAGAAAATTGGGATTGGGAAGATGATTTAACAGATTATATTGATGCTTTTTATCATCATTGTGAACAGGGAAATTTTCAATTTGCTTTAGATACTTTAAAGGCTTGTGATGATTTATGGAATCAGCCAGAGAATCATGAAAAATGTTTAGAACTTTATAGTTATTTGGTTGAAAGGTTAGAATTACAAAATACAAAACAACCGGAAATAAATCATCAAGAGATTTTGAACTTAGCTAAACAACAGATTTTAGTTTTGCAAAATAATGAACAAGGAGAAAATATGTCGGAACAAATGATTTTTAAGATGAACGAGGAAAAAATTACTCGTTTAGAATATATACAAAAATTACTGGAGAAAATTTACAATGGAGTAATTAGAAAAACTTGGAAATTTCAAGATAAATTTCGCAGAGAGAGCAGTCCTTATGTTTATAATCTAAGAGGAATGGCTAGTGCTGGAGATTGTGTAGTAGAGTTCGGAGTATCCCAAGATTTTGACAACTTTAATTATTACTTAAATAAAAAAAGTGCTTCAAATCCGGAAGAAGAAATAGTTAATGAAAGCCATTATTATGAATGCGATAATTCAAATTATAGCTATCAAGAATTTAAGTTAATACAGGAGTATTTGGAAAAAATTGAGAAAGCAAGCTGGCAAGTTAAGTTATCTGATTTAGATGCTTTACCAGAATAAAAAACTATGGCAAAGTTGATTAATAAAAAACAACTATCAAGGATTGTTTTGAAGGGCTTTAAATCTATTGCAGAATGTAATCTTGAACTTACTCAACTCAATATACTAATTGGCTGCAATGGCGCAGGAAAATCCAATTTTATCAGCTTTTTTCGCATGGTTCAAGAGATACTTGATGGACATTTGCAAGTTTTTGTTAGTCGTCAAGGTGGACCAGATACAATATTGCATTTTGGTCGAAAAACAACTGAACAATTAGAGATTGAACTATATTTTGGCAATAATAGATACCTTGCCACTCTTGAACCAACTCAAGATAACCGTCTGATGTTTTCTAAAGAATCTTTTGGCTGGAGGAGTAGTGGTAACTCGATAATGCAAACACAAGCACTAATAGGTAGTGGTAATTTTGAAACTCAGGCTTTTAAAGGAACTGGGACAAAAAAGGATAAAGATATATTATCTACTATGCAGCAATGGCGAGTTTATCATTTTCATGACACCAGCGATAGTGCCTATGTAAAACAAGCTGCTCCTATTAATGATAATATTTATCTGCGTCCAGATGCTCGCAATTTGGCGGCTTTTTTATATTTATTGAAAAATAACTATTCCCAATCTTATCAACAAATTGTTAAAACAATCAGACTTGTCGCACCTTTCTTTGGTGATTTTTTATTGCGTCCTTCTCCACACAATCAGGATCTAATAGAGTTAGAATGGTTTGAACAAGGTCAAGATATTCCTTTTAAAGCTCATTTGCTTTCAGATGGAACGCTGCGTTTTATATGTTTAGCAACGGTATTTTTACAACCTACTGTTTTACAACCAGAAACTATTTTAGTTGATGAACCAGAGTTAGGTCTTCATCCTTATGCAATTACTATTTTAGCATCTTTAATACGTGCTGCTTCTAGAGAAAAACAAGTAATTGTTTCTACTCAATCTGTAGAATTATTAAATGAATTTACAGCAAATGATGTGATTATTGTAGATAGAAAAGATGGTAAATCATTACTGCGTAGATTGGATGAGGATGATTTACAAGAGTGGTTAGAAGATTATACTTTAGGAGAATTGTGGAAAAAGAACATTATTGGAGGTAGACCTTCAAGATGATTCGAGTCAACATTTTTGTAGAAGGACAAACGGAAGAAACTTTTGTCAGAGAATTACTTTACAATCATTTTCTGCAACAAAACATATATGTTAACCCTATACTTCTAGGAGGTGCGGTAACTTATGGAAAAATCAGAAAAGAATTATATCGGAAATGTTCTGAAGATAGCACCGCTTTTGTAACTACGATGTTAGATTTGTATGGACTACCAAAAGATTTTCCCGGTAAAAGTTCTATTCCCACTACAGCTAATCTTTTTGAGAAAGCTGAATATCTTGAACAACAAATGGGTGTAGATATTGGAGTCCAAAATTTTATTCCTAATTTATTGGTGCATGAGTTTGAGGGACTTCTCTATAGTAATCCACAATCTTTTTTAGGATGGTTTGATCAAAACATAGTAGAACAACTACAGCGTGAACGTGAATCCTTTTCTTCACCTGAACATATTAATGATAGTCCGATAACAGCACCTTCTAAACGTATTCTTCGATGTTGTCCTGGATATGATAAACCGTTACATGGTTCTTTAATTGCTATGGATATCGGATTGGATACAATACGTAAACAGTGTCAGCATTTCGATAAATGGTTAACAAAACTGGAAAATATCAAGTAGCTTACAATTCCAACTCCATGTAAAATACATATTCCCTATTGAATATATTTATGCAAATCAACTTTCAAACCTTTACCGTCAACAAACGATTTCCCCTCACAATTAGTCGCGGCACAACAGCACAAACAACAAATATCTGGTTACAAATTACCGCAGAAGGAATCACAGGTTGGGGAGAAGCATCACCTTTTGGTGTAGGCAACCACAGGCAATCTACCGAGAAAATCCAAGAAACTTTACAGCAAATCATACCTGCTTTACAAAAATATAGCCCTTGGCAACGACAGGAAATTGAGGCACTATTAAAACAAATGCAAATTTCCTCCGCAGTCAAAGCGGCTGTGGATATGGCATTACATGATTGGTTGGGTAAGCGTGTGAATTTGCCATTGTGGCAACTGTGGGGACTGGATAAAAATGTTATAGTGCCAACATCGGTAACAATTGGTATTAATTCTCCAGCAGGTGCAAGGGCAAGGACGCGAGATTGGTTACAATTTATGGACGTGCAGTTATTCAAGGTAAAATTAGGTTCAACCGAGGGAATAGAAGCAGATCAAAAAATGCTCTTAGCAGTCCGGGAAGAAGCCACCGGAAAAGATGTATTTGTTGATGCTAATGGAGGCTGGAGTTTAACGGATGCCATAAATATGTGTAATTGGTTAGCTGATTTGGGAATCAAGTATGTAGAACAGCCTTTAGTAAGAGGTGAAGAAGCAAATTTAGCCGAATTGAAAAAACATTCACCGTTACCAATTTTTGTCGATGAAAGTTGCTTTACCAGTGGGGATATTCCCCAATTAGCTAATTATGTGGATGGCATTAATATCAAATTAATGAAATCTGGGGGAATCTCCGAAGCTATGCGAATGGTGCATACAGCCAAAGCCCACAATTTACAAGTCATGTTTGGCTGTTATTCTGATAGTTGTCTTGCTAATACCGCCGCATTACAACTTGCACCACTGGCTGATTATTTGGATTTAGATAGTCATTTGAATTTAATTGATGATCCTTTTAGTGGTGCTGTGGTAGAAAATGGGCGAGTTTTACCGAATAATTTACCTGGTTTGGGAGTGAAACATTGTGCGTCTGTCGCTTAATCAAAAAATAGCAATTCTTCTTCATGAGGGAATTACTGGAGTTCAAGGAAAAACTGGGTTATCAATTTTACGCTACAGCGAGTCGCCCATTGTAGCCGTGATTGACAGAGAATCTGTCGGTAAATCTTTACCAGAGTTAACAGGTATTCAGCGAGATGTGCCAATTGTGGTATCTGTGACAGCAGCATTACAGTACAAACCGGAAGTTCTAGTAATTGGGATTGCGCCCAAAGGTGGTGCTGTTCCTGATGATTATTGGGTTGATATCAAAGATGCCCTGAAAGCCGGAATGTCTTTGGTAAATGGATTACATACACCAATGGCAAATATACCGGAATTAAATGCCCTCCTTAACCCAGGACAATTAATTTGGGATGTCCGCAAAGAACCAGCTAATTTAGATGTAGCCTCGGCAATGGCGCAAAATCTGCCCTGTCGGCGGGTATTGACGGTGGGAACGGATATGGCCATTGGTAAAATGTCCACTAGTCTAGAATTACATCGAGCGGCTAAATTGCGGGGTATCCGTTCTAAGTTTTTGGCTACCGGTCAAACTGGGTTAATGTTGGAGGGGGAAGGGGTGGCTTTAGACGCTGTGCGGGTAGATTTTGCGGCTGGTGCGGTGGAACAGTTGGTAATGCGTTTTGGTCAACATTACGACATTCTGCAAATTGAAGGGCAAGGTTCTCTTTTACACCCTGGTTCAACGGCAACTTTACCGCTAATTCGGGGTTCTCAGCCTACACATTTAATATTGGTGCATCAAGCGGGACAAACTCACAACCGTAATAATCCTCATATACCGATTCCAGCTTTACCGGAAGTAATTCGGATGTATGAAATTGTTGCTAGTGGTGCGGGGGCTTTTCGTCCTGTTCCTGTGGTGGGAATTGCTTTGAATACTCGGAATTTGGGGGAAGTAGAGGCAAAAAATGCGATCGCTCAAACTATAGCAGAAACTAAGTTACCTTGTACAGATCCTATTCGGTTTGGGGCTGGGTTGCTATTGGATGCTGTTATACAGAGTTGATTTTTTTGCACGCAGAGGCGCAGAGGCACGGAGAGTAGGAGTTTTATTGCCGGTGGAGATAATTTAAAATTCGTCAATTTAAACGAGATAAACTTTGCCTCTACATCCTCAATTCTGTTGTATCTGAACCAAGGCTATGTGATGAACGGAATAAATGATTATGTTCAGGATGATACAAGCGCGAGCGCCCACTTACTGGTAATAGTGCAGGACTAATCACATAAAGTGTCGTTCGGCGTAATTTCTCTTCATGAGTACAATTTGCCATTTGTGCTAAATTCACAACCCGGATTTTTTCATCTGGCCAGCCTAAGCGATAGCAAATTGCTACTGGAGTATCTGGATCATAATGTTCTAACAATTTCCCTTGGGCTTCAGTGATATGAGTCACACTGAGATATAAACATAAACTGGCACGATGTGCTGCTAAAGCTGCTAACTCTTCCGTATCTGGAACATGGGTACGACCACTAATGCGAGTCAGGATGATAGTCTGCACTAAACCAGGCACAGTTAACTCTATCTTGAGTTTAGCTGCGGCAGCTTGAAAAGCACTGATACCAGGAATGACTTCAAAAGGAATATTAGCATCGGCTAATAGCTGCATTTGTTCATGAATAGCGCTATACAGACTAGGATCACCAGAGTGTAATCTTACTACAGATTTATGCGATCGCACGGCATCAATCATCAATGGTACAATTTCTTCCAAAGTCCGATTTGCGGTTTTGATAATTTCCGCATCTGGACGACAAACATCTAAAATCTGTTCTGGAATTAGAGAATCTGCAAATAAAATCACATCAGCAGCAGCTAACAACTTTTGCGCTCTAACCGTTAATAAATCAGGATCTCCCGGCCCAGCACCAACAATATAAACCCCAGGCTCTAAGGTATTTGGATACTTGAAAAAACTCAAATTATTAGTAGATTCACTCATTAATGTCCCCCTGCAAAACCCTGCAAAAAAAACTTTTACCATTTCCCTAGTACCCTTCCGGATTCAGCCACTTTGCCTAGTAGAAATAGATGGTAGATGCACCCTGGTTAAGCCCTAGAGATTAATTACTCTGGGGCATTTTTTTCTTCATTTCCCCCAGCAACAACATCAGGTAAGGAACGCTTGAATATATATAGCCAAGCTAAACCAAATAATCCTAAAGTCATTCCCCCTAAACTTACCATTTGTGCCATCCGTAAAGGTCCTAGCATTAAGCTATCTGTGCGTAAACCTTCAATCCAAACCCGTCCCAAGCTATAAGCAACCCAGTAAACTAAAAATAACGTCCCTACTTTCAACCGGGGTTTTTTAGCTAAAGCTCGAAAAAACAAAGTTATTAACAATGCAAACACCATTAAATTCCACAACGATTCATAAAGAAAAGTGGGATGGAAATATTCAAAATTCACTAAATCCAAAGGACGACGATCTGAGGGAATATATAACTTCCAAGGTAAACTAGTTGGTCTGCCAAAAGCTTCCGAGTTGAAAAAATTTCCCCACCGACCAATTGCTTGCCCTAATATTAATGAAGGAGCAACCAAATCAGTCAATTGCCAAAAAGATACCTTATTCAGTCTAGCAAAAATTAACGCCGCGATCGCCCCGCCAATAATTGCCCCATGAATCGCAATACCCCCTTGCCAAATTGCAATTATCCGTTCTGGATGTTGAGAATATTCTGGCCATTGAAACAAAACATAATATAACCTAGCGGCGGGAATAGCTGCAATCACCAACCAAATTGATAAATCACTGATTAAATCGGGATTAACATGACGACGCTTGGCTAGGTATTGAGAAAGACTAACACCAATTAACACAGCAGAAGCAATCAGCAACCCATACCAACGAATAACAATTGGTCCCAATTTAACCACAATCGGACCAGGGGAAGTAAATAAAAACCCCAAGGGCAAAACAGAAAAATCCACTATCATACAAAATTACCTATAGGAGTATGAAATCTATGGGGATGAAAAACAATAATATATTATGCCTTAGTAACTAATCTGGATAAAATCCCAATCTGGAAACATCAGATGTTAGATTTAATAAAGTTCTGTGGAAAATCCGTCAATATAATCACTTAAAATAACCTTGTGATTGCTATTTATCCTGGTAGTTTTGATCCCATCACCTTGGGACATTTAGACCTTATTCAGCGCAGTAGTCGCCTATTTGAACGAGTCATTGTTGCCGTCCTCCGCAATCCCCATAAAATGCCATTGTTTACAGTAGAGCAAAGATTAGAACAAATTCGTCTAGCTACAAAACATTTACCAAATGTAGGAGTAGACAGCTTTGACGGTTTGACTGTAAAATATGCTCAAATGCAACAAGCGCAAGTTTTGTTACGGGGGTTAAGAGCGGTTTCTGACTTTGAGATTGAGCTACAAATGGCTCACACTAATAAAACATTGTCTACTCAGATCGAGACAGTTTTTCTGGCAACATCAAATGAGTATAGTTTTTTAAGTAGTAGTGTGGTAAAAGAGATTGCCAGGTTTGGTGGCTCTGTTGATCATCTTGTTCCCCCACACATTGCCCTAGATATATACCAATGCTACAACCAAAAATCCCTAGCCTCGAATCCAACCATAACGGCAACAATCCTACCCCACGAGAGTACGTGAATGGTATCCCCTCCATTGGCAATCCAGAACCAACAGCAGGGGTAGATATTCAGCAGGAACTCAACCGCTTAGAGGACTTAGTTCTCTCTAGTTTGAGGATTCCCCTGACAGGACGTACCTTAATAGATGAAGATAAATTACTAGAACAACTTGATTTCATCCGTCTTTCTTTGCCAACAGTGTTTCAGGAAGCACTCGATATTTTGGCACAAAAGAATGAAATTCTTCTAGAAGCGGAAGAATATGGACAACAGGTTGTAGATGTAGCCCAAGCAAAAAGAGCGCAAATTTTGGCAGAAAGTGATATTGTCAGGCAAGCACAGCGGGAAGCTGACCAACTACGGCGACAAGTCCAGGACGATTGTGAAACAATGATGCAAGACACTCTTGCAGAAATTGACCGCAAACGTCGCGCTTGTCAGCAAGAATTAGAAGAAATGCGCCAAACGGCAATTTCTCAAGCTGAAGAAATTGAAGATGGTGCTGATAAATACGCCGATAACGTTCTGGCTAATATTGAACAGGATATACAGGAAATGTTAAAAATTATTACTAATGGCCGCAAACAATTAAATTCTGCTAATGTCCCCAAAAATGGAGATCATCCCCAACAACGCCCCCATAATTCCAAAAAAAGATAGTATCACCTCGTTCCCAGTCTCTGACTGGGAATGCTATCACAGAGGCTCTGCCTCTTGCAGTTATTAAAGTCAGCACCTTCTATAATTCATTCCCATACAGAGTATAAGGGAACACCAAAAAATAAATTACCCAATTTTCTGGGATGGGCAGGATGCCCGTCCTTGATGATTAGCGGGCAAGACTTGTACTGAGCTTGTCGAAGTATGCCCGCACTACAAGAAATTTTTGGGGATTTTATTTCTTGGAAGTCCCTAAGAACGAGGATAAAATCTGTTTTTTAGCCTTAACCGAACAGTATTGGTATAGATTTTATTTCCCGCAGAAATGCAAATGAGCAAAGG
This sequence comes from Dolichospermum sp. UHCC 0315A, assembly GCF_008121535.1. Taxonomy (GTDB): domain Bacteria; phylum Cyanobacteriota; class Cyanobacteriia; order Cyanobacteriales; family Nostocaceae; genus Dolichospermum; species Dolichospermum lemmermannii. Next base: position 2,493,238 of record NZ_CP043056.1, on the reverse strand, counting down.
GTCGAAATTTCTTGTTTGTTGCTTGACCTGTTGCGAATGATATATACTGACGGTGTATTAATCCATTAAGGTGTAATTTTTATGGTTGAACCACTCACTGGCGCTGTTATTGTTTCTTTATCTTTCTCGGAAGCAATCAAGGAAGGTGGAAAATTTGCAGTTAAAGGAGTCGCGGATACTTTTGCAAAGTTGGTTAGCACTATTCGACAAAAGCTAACTACAGAAGGAATGGAAGGTTTATTAATTCGGGCTGAAAAAGATCCAAATGAAAAAAATAAACTTCAGTTACAAGATGAATTGCAAGAATACATTAATGCTGATGAAATTTTTGCTAATCAACTTAAATTGCTGGTTGAAGAACTCAAAACACAAGACCCTAAGATTCGTCAGGTTATTTTGAGTGGAATTGAATTAACTGGTGATTTAAAAGCTCAGAATATCACTCAAAGAACTTCAGGAAGTAGTGGTTCTGTTGACCAAGCAATGCTCACCAATATCAAGGCTAATAATATTATTATAGGTGATTTAACTCAAGAAGGTTAAGAGATTGTGTGAACAGTATTGGATAAAATCCATTATCTCCAAAAACCTAAGTTACCTCTCCCTAACCCTCTCCTAAAAGGAGAGGGAACTAGAAAAGAATAAAGGTTTTAATGCTTTTATTTTGGTAGGGGAAAGGTTTAGAAAGGGGTCTGTACTTACCTCTCCCTAGCCCTCTCCTAAGAGGAGAGGGAACTAGAAAAAAAATAAAGGTTTTAATGCTTCTCTTTTGGTAGGGGAGAGGTTTAGAAAGGGGTATATTTACATATTAAAAACTTTTAAAACATCCTTTAAGTTCTAATCATGAATACAAATCATCTCCCTCAAGTTGTTCAAGAGCTTTTCAAAAATGTTCAAGCGGGGGGTGATATCTCTGTGGGAGATATTACTCAAGTTTTTCAAAATGTCAATAATTTAAATGATTTGGATAAACCTCTAAGTTTTCCCCACAATATCCCTAATAGTAATACTCAAAAGTTTGTTGGTCGAGAAAATGAATTAGTGTTAATTCATCAACATTTACAAACTAGCAATCATGCTGTAATTTCTGCTGTTGAAGGTATGGGTGGTATTGGTAAAACTGAATTAGCAACCCAATATTCTCTTCTGCATTTATTCCTAAATTCTTATCTGGGAGGTATTTGTTGGTTGTCGGCTACAAATCAAAATCTCGGTTTACAAATTATTCAATTTTGTCGCACACATTTAGGTTTAAATCCCCCAGATGATTTTGATGTATTACTACAAGTAAAGTGGTGTTGGCAACGTTGGCGAGAAGGTACGGTTTTATTAGTTATTGATGATGTCCAAAATTATTCGGCGATTCAGCCTTATTTGCCGCCACAATTATCTCAATTTCGGGTTTTGATCACAACAAGACTCAAACTAAATTTATCTGGTTCTTTGTCTTTGCAAATCCTTTCTGAATCCGAGGCACTGGCATTATTATCTGAATTGATTGGTGCTGATAAATTAACTCCAAAAACAGCACAAGCAGAAGAACTTTGTCAGCGTTTAGGTTATTTACCTCTAGCTTTACAATTGGTTAGCCGTTATATTAAAAAACGCAAGATATCTTTAGCAGAAATGCTGAAAAGATTAGAAGCTAAAGGTTTAGATCATCCTGCTTTAGTTGTTGATATGAATGACCCAACCTGGACTCTATCTATAACTCGTGGTGTTGAAGCTGCTTTTGCATTAAGTTGGGAAGTTCTCAGTTCTGCTGCTCAAGAATTAGGTTGTTTACTGAGTTTATTTGCTTTAGCTCCTATTCCTTGGTCACTTGTGGAAAGTGCTGCACCTGAGCAATATACAGAAGATTTAGAAGATGCCAGAATTGAATTAGAACAATTACATCTTTTACAAAGTGAAGATAATTATTATCAATTACATCAACTAATTCGTGAGTTTTTGAAAAAAAAGCACAACAACTTAGCTTCTGGACAACAACAAGTATCTCACTTCTGCCAAACAATGATTGATGTAGCTCAATCAATTCCTGAGCGGCCAATACAGGAAGATATTAAAAAATTGAAATTAGATATACCCCATTTACAGGAAGTAGCAGAACATTTAGTTGATGTTGTTAGTGATGAAACTTTATATTGGCCTTTTCTTGGGTTAGGAAAATTTTATCAAGGGCAGGGATTATATAAACTTGCAGAACCTTGGTTCAAGCAATGTGTATTATTGCTTGAACAGCGTTTAGGTGATGACCACCTCGATGTCGCTACCAGTTTTAACAATTTGGCTTTACTCTACCATTTCCAAGGCAGGTATAGCGAAGCCGAAACTCTCTTCAAAAAAGCTTTAGCACTCAGGCAAAAGCTGCTGGGTGATGACCATCCCGATGTCGCTCAAAGTTTTAACAATTTGGCAGGACTCTACAATTCCCAAGGTAGGTACAGTGATGCTGAACCTCTCTACAAAAAAGCTTTAGCACTCAGGCAAAAGCTGCTGGGTTATGACAATCCCTTTGTCGCTACCATTTTCAATAGCTTAGCAGGACTCTACGAATCTCAAGGCAGGTACAGCGAAGCAGAACCTCTCTTCAACCAAGCTTTATCACTCAGACAAAAGCTTCTGGGTGACGACCATCCCCATGTCGCTGACAGTTTCAACAATTTGACTCTACTCTACTATTCCCAAGGCAGGTACAGCGAAGCAGAACCTCTCTTCAACCAAGCTTTATCACTCAGACAAAAGCTTCTGGGTGACGACCATCCCCATGTCGCTGACAGTTTCAACAATTTGGCTCTACTCTACGATTTTCAAGGCAGGTACAGCAAAGCCGAACCTCTCTACAAAAAAGCTTTGGCACTCAGGCAAAAGCTGCTAGGTGATTACCATCCCCATATCGCTGACAGTTTCAACAATTTGGCAGCATTTTACTATTTCCAAGGCAAGTATAGCGAAGCCGAACTTCTCTACCAACAAGCTTTAAACATTCTTGAACAACGCTTAGGAGTAGATCATCCTAATACTATTACTGTTCGTAATAATCTTGAATATTTACGTAATCGTTAAGTAAATGCTGTTAATCTTAAAGCATTTATTTTCAGACAAATCTATTAGATAAGATAACAATAGTTTTGTTTAGCAATCTGATGTTTTACGGTTAGACTCTTATTCTTATAATTTGTATGAGAATAAGAAAAAAATTTTTAGATAAGGAGATTAAGGAGAACGATAGGTAATTATGAAAACTGATAAACTGTTTTACCGACTATTTTTATCTCAGCCAGGATTAATTACCGAGTTAATTCCAGAAATTCCCAAAGATTGCGAATTTACCTATAGTGCGCCCGCAGTCAAAGAAAAAGGATTTGCAATAGATGGATTATTAACACCAATTGCCAAGGATCTAAATTTACCGTTAGTATTTTTAGAGGCACAGATGCAAAGAGAACCCAAATTTTATGGTCGGTATTTCGCAGAGATTTTTCTGTACCTATATCAATACAACGTCAAACAACCTTGGTACGGATTGTTGATTTTACCCAACCGACGGGAAGATTTAGCTTAACCGACAGAAGCCCCACGTCTGACCCGATAGGGCAGCGGGGGATGAATGGCGCGTGAATTGACGACGGTTTTCCGACCAACGCGACAGCAAGGAAGGAAAACATGGAGACAATTCCCAAAATTTGTGTTATGAATTGAATATCTCGGCAAGGCGAGAGAATAGCGATAACCAAGCTAGATACATGATCATTTTTGTTGATTAACCTTGATTTTGCCTTTGGAACGAGGGGTCAGCCTATCGCCTTAACATCAGTCTTGTTGTTCTCGAAGAGCAAAAAGCTGTTAACTGGGTAGGAAGCCTATACTTACCCGCAAGGGAAGTGTAGGTAGTTCACGCTCGGACATTCCCTACCAATCGTTGTTAACAAATCAAGTCAAACGGCTATATTTAGAAGATTTATTACCGTTAACAGATTTGAGTCCCAATCTGTCATTATTGAAATTGCTGGTAGTCAATGAACAAGATACAGCCTCCTTGGCACAAGCGATTATTAATAGTGCAGAAACAGAAGAAGAACTGCGCCGGCGCTTAGATTTGGTAGAAGCTATACTTGTGAATAAATTCCCACAACTCAGCACAAAGGAGATTTTGAAAATGCTAAACCTGAAAACAGCAGATGTCACCCAAACACGGTTTTATCAGGAAGTGTTTCAAGAAGGACAGCAAGCAGGACAACAAGCAGGACGACAAGCAGGACGACAAGAAGGGGAAACGGATTTAGTGCTGCGTATGTTGACGAAGCGGTATGGATTGCTGTCTTTAGCCCAACAAGAGCAAATAAGAGGTTTGAATATAGAGCAGTTGGAGAGTTTAGGGGAGTCTTTGTTAGATTTTACAGAAATATCCGATTTAGATGGGTGGCTTTTGGCGCATTTGTAGTCATAAAAACTTGAGAATAGTTTTCGAGGAAACAATACCTTCTAAATTGGAAAAGGCCTTGATTTGTAGGTTGGGTTGAAGCATGAAACCCAACAAATGCGTTGGGTTGCGCTGTCGCTTAACCCAACAAAGCAGAAAATGGACAAGGTATTGAGGAAAGGAATATTAATTTTCACAGCTAGACTTGGCGTAAGCTATACTGCATAGCTCCTGTATTCTGTATTTCCTTATGTATTTAGTCTGGGAAAGATTGACTTTATCTTCTTTACCACTGAAAGAATATTTGTCTGGTAGTTACCTACATCGGTTTCTGGTGGGGCTTTTGCTGCCTTGGCGACAAAGTAGTATCTTAATGCAGTGGGGAGATATTATTGCTGTTGGCTTACTTAGCCTCATTTATGGTCTTGCACCTTTTGTTTCTACTACTTTAATCGGTTTATTGTTGGTGGCTTGTGTTGGCTTTTGGCTGCTGTTGACTTTATCGGATGACAATACATCAGCAAATGCGGCTTCGGTTACTCCTATTCACCTGCTAGTGTTGCTGTATTGGAGTATTGCTGCTATATCAACGGCTTTATCACCGGTGAAAAAAGCGGCTTTGGGTGATTTACAAACATTAACTCTTTATTTGTTACTGTTTGCCCTCTGTGCTAGGGTGCTGCGCGTCCCCCGGTTTCGGTCTTGGTTGATTACTCTCTATTTGCATATATCCCTGATTGTCAGCGTCTATGGGTTGCGACAATGGTTTTTTGGTGCGAAGGCCTTAGCTACGTGGGTTGACCCAGAATCTTCTTTGGCTAAAACTACGAGAGTTTACAGTTACTTAGGAAATCCTAACCTATTAGCTGGATATCTTTTACCCGCTGTAATTTTGAGCTTAGTTGCCATTGTAGCTTGGCCGGGTTGGATTAGGAAATCATTAGCATTAACAATGTTTGTGGTTAACGCTACTGTTTTAATTTTGACCTTTAGTCGCGGTGGTTGGATTGCCTTATTAGTGGAATTATTGACAATAGCGGTGTTGCTGTTTTATTGGTGGAGTATAAGTATGCCCCCATTTTGGCGGACTTGGTCTTTACCAATATTCTTAGGAACTGTAGTGGGGTTATTGATAATTGGATTGATATTTGTCGAACCCTTCCGGGTGCGAATCGTGAGTATATTTGCCGACCGCAAAGACAGTAGTAATAACTTTCGGAAAAATGTTTGGGAATCGGTGTTTCAAATGATCCGCGATCGCCCTATAATTGGTATAGGACCAGGACATGGTGCTTTTAATAAAGTTTATCCTCTGTACCAACATCCGAAATTTACAGCATTAAGTGCCTATTCTGTGTTTCTAGAAACGATTGTAGAAACTGGCTTTTTGGGTTTTACTTGTTTTATGTGGTTGATTGTCGTTGCATTAAATACAGGATATTTGCAATTAAGTCGGTTACGAAAAACTAAGAATATGGAAGGCTTGTGGCTAATGGGGGCAATAGCTGCTATAATAGGTTTATTAACTCAGGGTTTATTTGATACAGTTTTCTATCGTCCTGAAGTTAATACTCTCTGGTGGTTAATGATGGCTTTAATTGCCAGTTATTGGCAACCTTTAATGCGAAATAATCAACAAGCTTAGAAATATGGGCGCGGTTTCGCGCCCTAGATACTTTAATATCTTTTCATTGCCCTTTGCATATCTCGCTGGTCGTCACGACGTTTGAGACTTTCGCGTTTGTCGTGGAGTTTTTTACCTTTACCCAGCGCAATGACTATTTTTACCCAACCTCGTTTCAGATACATTTTTAAGGGGACTAGGGTTAAACCTTCCTGTTGTACCCTCCCAATAAGTTTACGCAGTTCTTGTTTATGGAGTAATAATTTGCGGGTTCGTCTGGGTTCGTGATTAAAGTATGCACCACTAGAGGCATAAGGAGAAATATGGACGTTGATTAACCATGCTTCACCGTCACGAAGCAACGCATAGCCATCTTGCAAATTGGCTTTACCCGCACGAATTGATTTTACTTCAGTTCCTGTCAACTGAACTCCCGCTTCATAGGTTTCTATGATTTCATATAAAAACCGTGCTTGCCGATTATCACAAATAACTTTGTAACCTTCACTCTGTTTATCACTCATCGAAAATCTTCTTAGTTTTAATAAATACGCCTAAAAATTTCTTTAGACTAACTCTTTTATTGATTGTAGTTCACAAAGACAGGTGACAGGTAAACCTGTTTAGTCTCTAAATTACGTAAAGTTTTGTTAACTATTCCTAAAAATTTAATATTTTCTTTAGAAATCATTGATGATGTCATCATGAGTAAGTAATCTTGTCATAGTATTAAAGATCAAATTAGTATTCTTGCTTGTGTCTATTAATATTGTTGATAACGGCAAATTACTCGGTCAAAAAATTATAGGGGTGTATTATCCATGCCCTTGACTATTCTTGTCGCAGATGACGATTTAGGTACACGCCTATCTATTAGTGATTATCTTGATCTGTCCGGGTATAATGTTATAACTGTTGATAATGGTATAGATGCTTTGGCTATGGTTGAAAAGCGTCATCCTGATTTGATGGTGACAGATATTATGATGCCACAGATGAATGGTTATGAGTTGGTGCGTCGTGTTCGGCAATTATCGGCGTTTCGATTATTACCTGTGATTTTGTTGACAGAGAGAACGAAAACCCAAGAACGAATTTTGGGATATCAGTCTGGTTGTGATTTGTATTTGCCTAAGCCTTTTGAATTGGAAGAGATAGCCGCTGCTATACGTAATTTGTTAGAGCGATCGCAAATCATCCAATCAGAATGTCGTTTTCTTTATCAGGAAGAAATCAGTTTTGCCACTTATACAAAAGCAAAAAACGGTCATATTTCTATTCCTACTCATGTACAACAATCTCAAGTATTGACACCGCTAACTGTTAGAGAACAGGAAGTTTTAGACTTATTAACTCATGGTTTGTCTAATGGAGAAATTGGTAATCATTTACATTTAAGTCCGCGCACGGTGGAGAAATATGTTAGTAGTTTATTGAGGAAAACTGAAACCTGTAACCGGGCAGAATTGGTCAGATTTGCGATAAAACATGATTTAGTAGAATAGTACCAGTTAAGAAAAACTGTGCAGAAATTTCATATCCGAGTTTTCTGAGTTTGTGTAACTTGCTAGAAGATACAATGGTTGGGCTCGATAGGACATTTTTTAGAGGTAAGCGGGTTATTTTCAACATTAAGAAACTGCAATTTTTTCAAAGTGGATAAAGACTGGATATCTCTAATTTGATTTTTTTTGAGTATGAGAGTATTCAAATTAGTTAAATTTGATAAAGGCTTGACATCAGTAATTTTATTTGACTGAAGGCTGAGAGTAATCAATTTTGTGAGATTAAACAAAGGTTTAACATCAGTGATTTGATTTATGTCTATTCTGAGATCAGTTAATTTTGTGAGATTAGACAAAGGCTTGATATCACTGATTTTATTGCTAAAGAGGTTGAGATCAGTTAATTTTGTGAGATTAGACAAAGGCTTGATATCACTGATTTGATTATAACCGATATCGAGATTAATTAAATTAGTCAACTTAGATAAAGGTTGGATATTCGGGCTTTTATTGCCTCTGATGCTTAGGGAAGTTAATTTAGTCAAATTGGACAAGCTTTTGATATCAGTTATTTGATTCGATTCGAGAAACAGAATAGTTAATTTAGTTAGATTGGACAAAGGTTTGATGTCTTTGATTTTATTTCCATTCAGGTAAAGAGAAGTTAAATTAGTCAGACTTGACAAAGGTTGGATATCACTGATTTTATTAGTAATAAGATTGAGGGAAATTAAATCAGTCAGACTTGATAAAGGTTTAAGATCGCTAATTCGTTTTTCTCTGAGGTTTAATTCTTTGAGTTTAGTAAGCGTTTGATTAGCTTGATTACAATCTTGCGTTTTGGCGATTTCTAACAATACTTGAACTGTGTGTCTCGTCTCTTTAGGTAAACTGGCTTTTTGTTCACACCATTCTGTAAAAGTTTTGGGTGTTTTCGCAGGAGTAGCCATAAATTTTGGGGTGTAAATTCCTAAAGTGAAAGTCAAGATAGTTGCAGATACTAAAGCTAGTTTCATATTCCGTAAATTATCCTATTCTAATTTTAGCTAATTTTAGGTTTTCGTAATTGTTGAGAATTAATCGGACCAAGAATTTGATTTAAACCCCGCAATTGTTCAGCCGTACCCATACAAATTAATGTATCTCCCGACATTAAAACCGTATCTCCAGTTGGACCACCAATGAGTTTACCATCAAGACGACGAATTGCTAGAACTAATGCTCCTGATTGCGATCGCAATTTGGCCTTTTGTAAACTTTGACCAACGAAGGGACACCTATCCGAATCTAGTAAAAATTCTTCCATATATAACTGACGGTCTGTACCAGAAAGCATCCCATCTACAAAGTCTAAAATCTGCGGTCTGAGGGCTGCTGCTGCCATGCGTTTGCCACCAGTAATATACGGTGAAATTACGGCATCTGCACCACCACGCTGTAACTTTTGTACCGCTTCTTCCGTACTAGCGCGAGCGATCGCCCGAATGCCTGGATTCAGAGTTTTTGCTGAGAGAACAGTATATAAATTTTCCGCATCTGAAGGTAAAGCCGCGACAATACAAATTGCTTTAGTAATGCCAACTTTTAACAAAGTATCATCTAACGTCGCATCACCTTGAAAAACAATGTAACCAATTTCCTGAGCTTTTTGGACAGATTCAAGTTCCGAATCAATAATGACAAAAGAAACAGCTTCAGCCTGAAATTCCTTAGCAATTTGTCGCCCAGTGCGACTAAATCCACAGATAATATAATGTTCTGATAATGATTCCATTAAACGCCTTTGTTGTCGGAGTCGAATTCCTTCTAGAAAATAACCTTCAATGACTGCGGCTGTAAATCTATTGACAATATAAGTAAGATTCACCACACCCATTAAAATTAAGACAATGGTAAATAAACGCCCTCGACTACCTAATGGGTGAGTTTCTCCATAACCGACAGTTGCTAGAGTAATTACAGTCATGTAAGCTGCATCTTCCCATTTCCAGCCCTCAACCAGGGAATACCATAAAGTCCCGATTAGGAAAATACCAGCTAAAGCAAGCGCCCCAGCCATTAATTCTTTTTGAATCCGTTGATATTTTTGTTCAAGGGTAGAATACACAGGCAATTAAGAATTAGGAGTTCAGGAGTCAGGAGTCAGGAGTCAGGAGGAAGAAAGAAGAAATAAGGAATAAGGAATAAGGAAGAATATGAGAAAGTGATAGTTTTTTGATAGTTTTAAAGATTATTCCTTGCACCTTATTCACATTTTATTTCCCTATAACTCTTGATTTATCAAGGTTTTATATTTATATGGTTAACATCACGCTACGCTATCAGCAAGTCCGAATTAAGAATTAAAAAACTTCTAATGTAAGGATTCACAATAAATAATATTTGCACAATCATGGGTAATTTTTTTCTTGACTCCTTCTTCCTTCTTTTTTTCTCCTGACTCCTGACTCCTGACTCCTGACTCCTGACTCCTTCTTCTTGACTCCTGACTCCTGACTCCTGACTTCTCTTAAAATCATCAAAAATTTTGTTCATATTTCCCAGAACCTAGTAAAGTATTACGATAAAAGCTTTTCAGGAGTAGCGGTAGTGAGCGTGCAAACTCTAATTGAACAAGCCACGAACCCCTTGGAGTCAGGTATTATGCCATCTACACCTTTTGATGTTGATAGCTTCGATGCGGCTGTCATGTCCACTTATGGACGGTTTCCTTTGGCTTTAGAACGGGGTGCTGGTTGCCGTGTTTGGGATAGTCAGGGCAACGAATATCTGGATTTTGTCGCGGGCATTGCCACTTGTACTCTAGGACACGCCCATCCAGCAATGGTAGAGGCTGTAACTAGACAAATCCAGAAATTGCATCATGTTTCCAATTTGTACTATATTCCTGAACAGGGTGAATTAGCTAAATGGATTGTTAATCATTCCTGTGCAGATAGAGTATTTTTCTGTAATTCTGGCGCTGAAGCCAACGAAGCAGCAATTAAACTAGCGCGGAAATATGCCCACACTGTCCTAGAAATTGCCCACCCAATCATTTTAACTGCCCATGCCAGTTTTCACGGACGGACTTTAGCCACTGTGACTGCCACTGGACAACCAAAATATCAAAAGCATTTTGATCCTTTAGTTCCTGGTTTCCATTATGTAAATTACAACGATATTAGAGCAGTGGAAGCCGCTGTTACTGAATTAGATGAAGGTAATTATCGGGTAGGGGCAATTTTAATTGAACCATTGCAAGGGGAAGGTGGCGTTCGTCCTGGAGATATTGCTTACTTTAAGCGGTTACGGGAGATTTGCGACGAAACCGGTATTTTGTTGATTTTTGATGAAGTACAGGTTGGTATGGGACGCAGTGGCAAATTATGGGGTTATGAACATTTGGGAGTAGAACCAGATATTTTCACCAGTGCGAAAGGTTTGGGCGGTGGTATTCCCATCGGTGCGATGATGAGTAAGAAATTCTGCGATATTTTTGAACCAGGAGAACACGCAAGTACATTTGGCGGTAATCCCTTTGTTTGTGGTGTGGCGCTGAGTGTGTGTGAGACTTTGGAAAAAGAGAATATTTTAGAGAATGTCCTAGAACAGGGCGCACATTTACGAGAAGGATTAAGAGCGATCGCTCGTCAATATCCTCAGCATATCTCAGAAGTACGCGGTTGGGGTTTAATTAGCGGCATGGAAATCAAAGCCGATATTCCCTTAACTGCTGCTGAGGTTGTCAAAGCTGCTATGGCAGAAGGTTTATTACTTGTTCCCGCAGGTCCTAAAGTAGTGCGGTTTGTTCCCCCTCTCATTGTCACAGAGGCAGAAATCAAGCAAGCATTAGAAGCTGTAGAAAAAGCATTAGCTAAACTAACAGCATAGGTAATTAAAAATTCGTAATTTGTAATTTAATAATTATCAATTACGAATTTTTCATCTTGATAATTTTCAACATATCAATTTGGAATAAATTAATCAAAAAATGCGATAAAATGGAATAATATATTTTTCATTAATACACAACGAAGCTATGCCAGAAACAAAATCTACTCATACAGTCCGCAGAGGCAGAATCTTCCCAGAAATTCAATGGACTCAAGAACAGAAAGCACAATGGCAGACTGAACGGGAAACATTGTCTCAAAACTGTAAAATAATTTTTGAGCAGTTACAAGCAGAACTCATTAAAACTCACTATAACTGGTACATAGCAATTGAGCCAAATAGCCGTGAATATTTTATTCATGAAGATCCCTTATTAGCCGCACAACAAGCACATCAAAAATACCCAAACGTCAAACTGCACGTTTTCCGAATTAATGAAACTGGAGTATGTGGCAAAATATGATCTTGGGTAAATTTGGTGATGAGGATGAATTATTTTTTGAGATAGATTTGATAGCTGCTGATGGATTAGAACTATCAGTAGAAGCTCTTTTGGATACAGGGTTTTCTTGGTGGTTAGCAATCAACAACCAGGACATAGAAGCACTTGGGTGGATATATTTAGAACAACAAACAATGGTAACAGCCCAGGGTGATGCGGAATTTGAAATCTATTTAGGAAAAGTACAAATTGATGGACAATATTTTAATATTCCTGTCCATGTGGGACAAGGATTACCGGAAATTTTACTTGGTCGTCAATGGTTGAAAAATAGACGTTTGGTAGTAGATATATCATCTTGTATATTAACGCTAGAATAAGACATACTACAAATAAAAGAAAGACTTTTCAAATATTACCAATATCATTCATTATCACATCTAAGATTAATTATCATGAAATGCAATAAAATATTTAGATTAAGTTCTCTCAGGACTTCCATTCATCTAGACGGCTGTAATGTTACCCATTATCAAGAACTGCATAAATTCTCTTCTGAAGCCGAAGCCGAAGCTTTTTTTAATGAAAGTATTCAAGAATTACTCACACACGGTTGGTATGATATCGAATCTGTGACCGTAGACGAAAATAACAAAGATTTCACTCCAGATGAATTGTATGGAATGTTCTTAGAATTAAAAAATCAAGTAGATGAATTTGCCAATGCCATTATCAAACCTTATATAGAAATTACTCCATCTTCAACAACAGAAACTACCCTATGGCAAAGTAAATTTGGTGGTTTACCCTACCTTCCTAAAAATACGACCTATCCTGAAGCCCCAGATGGTACACCCCTCCATCTTTTAGCACAAATCAACTTTTCGGAAACGCCGAATTTAGAAGATTTACCAGAAAAAGGGATTCTTCAGTTTTATATTGAAGCATCAGGTCAAACAGCTTATGGAATTGAAGAATATCCCCAATTAAAACAAACTACCTTTCGAGTTATTTACTTTCCAGAACCAGATTTAAATATTGATAATCTTCTAGATAATTTTGATTTTTTACCTCCAGGAATAGGTTTGCCATTATTAGACTGTCTGGGTTTGAATTTCGCTATTGAATCAACTCCCATGAGTGCATCAGATTATCGGTTTAGAAACTTACTTAAAAGCCATTTTCCCATTTTTCAACAAAGTAATTTAACTAAAGCAATGGAAAATTCTTTAGAAGAACTTGTAGATGATTTTATCAATGAGTATGAAGAAAAATATGAGGAATTGCTAGGAGGACATCGTTTAGGAGGATATCCTGCATTTGTGCAAAATGATGATCGTGCAGATTTGCAGGAGGAGGAAGGTTATGATTTTCTGCTATTACAAATGAACTCTGATGATGAGCATTCAATCATGTGGGGAGATGAGGGAGTTGGTAACTTTTTTATTCAGCCTTCTGCATTGAAACGGTTAGATTTTTCTAAGATTTTGTACACCTATGCTTGTTGTTGAAATTAGGTGAATTAGGCTTTTCTAGGATTAAATAAACCTAATATTATCTGAGATACCTATTCTGTAACTTTCAGAATTAAGCAAGTAGTAAATAAAATTTGTTCAAATACTAACCCAATTTAGGTAGTTAATTGAACTCTAAGCATAAACGTACTTTTAGTTCGTTTTCACATTTTGATGCTTTGTATAAGATTCGAGACGTACTTTTAGTTCGTTTTAGTTTTCTATGAGTTTTGAAAGATATAAAGAAGTTAAACAGCTTTTTGGTGATAGAGTCCAAGCCCTTCGCAAAGACAGAGGTATTACACAAGAGCAGTTAGCAGAGGATATTGATAAATCCGTTGAGCATATTAGCTACATAGAACGAGGTGAACGCGCTCCGTCTTTTGAAACAATTTTAGATATTGCTGAAGCCCTGAAAGTGTCAGTACCATACTTAATGAATGTCACACCCCAAACAGATATCAGTACAAACTTTCTCACTGAATTACAAACTCCGGTAGTTCTTCCCTCTCTTGTTGAACCTGTTAAGGAAGCAGTTAACACAACTAAAGAGCGCCGTTCAGATTTAGAACGATTACAGACAGCACTTGGGGCTATTCAGGAATTACAGAGTCTGGCAAATGAGTATGGTATTAATGATGTTTTTCAAGACAATGGAGGGAAAGTTCTTCAAGTTTTAATCTTACTTGGTTTGCGGATATCACCTGGACGTGAAGGAAATGATGCAATTGATGCAGAAAAAAATGAATATGAATTAAAAACAATTAATAAACTTTTAAGTAAAAGTGTCACCACAAATCATCATCTTAACCTTGATATCTTAGCCAAATATCGTGCTGTAAAAGCTTGGTATATTGCTGTTTATGAAGGAATTTTATTAAAAGCTATATACAGAGTTGACCCTACTTCACTTGAAACTAAGTTCAGTTACTGGGAATCTAGAATACGTGGAGGAATGGAATCTATTAATAACCCTAAAATCCCTTTAAGTTTAATAGAAAAAGAAGGTGAGTTGGTTTATCCTAAACAGAATTAACAAACAATTCCAGAAAATTTGCCAATTTGAAGTAACCTTCATAATTTCAGAGATAATTGCTTTGAAGTAGTTAAACAAACAGATTCTTTTTGAGCAAGAAGACATTCATAAAGAGTCAGAACATCCTTCGAGCTTTGAGTTTTATCTAGAAACCGGAAAGCTGAAGATGCTAAATAAGATGCTTCTTTTTCAAAAGCCATCCAACTTCTTTCTAGCTGTTCAGCTACAAAACCTGTAGTATTTGAGCCTGCAAATATATCTACAACTTTATCTCCAGGATCAGTCAAAAATTTAATGAAAAACATTGGCAACTTTTGAGGAAATCTCGCTGGATGAGGGGGTATGGAAATAGATTTACATAATTGAATATAACTAGAATTACTTTCAGTATTTGCAATCTCTAACAAATTTGATGGTATAGCACCACCATTATCAGTAGCAAAATTCTTACTGATATCATGGCCTGAAGGTCTTTCTTTCGGTGTATAGTATTTTTGAGGATCTGCCTGTAGCTTCTTCATTCGCTCAGAGTAAGGGACTAAAACATTACTAACATTTGCTTTAGGATGATCAGTTTTTGAGAGCCACCAGACGGTATTTACAGAGTCCTTTGCTCGAATTTTTCGCTTATTAACCCACTCAATTGGTGAAGGTAGTTTAGCTGGGTTATACCAAAAAAATTCTTCAGCCAGTCTAAATCCCAATTCATCACAAAGTTTAATTAAAACTCGATAGTTATAGAGAGAGCGAACTGGACGTTTACTTTCATAAGCTCCACCTAAATCAAGTACGAAACTACCAGTTGAATTCAGAACTCGATAAACTTTTTTGGAAAACTCAAGCAACCAATCAACATAATCTTCCTGCTCTACATTGCCATAAGCCTTTTTGCGTTGCAAGGCAAAAGGTGGTGATGTCAGCACTAAATCTATTGAGTCAGATTCCAGTTGATCCAGCAATTGTAGGGAATCACCAAGATAAGCCGCACCGCAGTCTGTAGTATATAGTGGATTGGGAAGAACCATTGTCAGACGCACTAAGAGTTAGTTCTATAACTATAATCCTAAAATATCAAAACGACATATTTTTGGTATCAGTTCTTGTAAAGGCCTACACATAGTGAAAGATTGTGCCATTGACGGCACGGCATTGTATGAACAATGCCAGAAAAGGATATTCGTAACCTTTACCGCTTTATAGACTGGGTTATGATGTTACCAAAGGCATTAGAAGCGGACTTTTGGCAAGATTTTAAACAATTTGAAACAAAATAGTACAAATTAACTTCATCATAGCTTAATTGTTTCTAGTTGGTTCAAGGCAAAAACAACCAAAATTATCAATTTTAGCAATTGGTAATGGTACAGGTGGTTTGGGCTTGGATTGGCAAATGAATAAACGAATTAGTTTACAAGCAGTTTATACAGCGAGTAAACCCGCCGATAGTAGCCAAAATGCCGGATTATTTAATGGAGAAAATGCCACCGGAGTGCAATTAAATCTTGCCCCTACTAATAACATTGATTTAGCACTAAATTATATTAATTCCTACTCGACTACAGGATTTTTAGGAACTGGAGTTGGTGATGATTTATTGGCTTATACACCTACTTCTACTAGTCCCCTGACAACTGATGCTTTTGGTGCTACTGCATCTTGGCAGGTTAATCCTAAGTTGACAATAGGTGGTTGGGGAGGTTTTACGACTTCTCGCATACCTGGACAATCAGGGAGTGTAGAAACTAATAATTGGATGGCTTTTCTTAACTTTCCTGATTTATTGGAAAAAGGAAATTTGGGGGGGATTTATGTAGGACAACCTCCGAAAATTGTTAGTAGTGATTTACCAACAGGTAATAATCTTCCAGGTATTCTTAAAGATTCTCTTGGTAGTGCTGGAGGACAACCAGGAACTACTACTCATATAGAAGCTTTTTATCGTTATCGAATGTCAGATAATATTAATATTACTCCTGGTGTAATCTTGATATTTGAGCCAAGACATAGCCCGAATAGCGACATGATTACCATTGGTATTCTCCGAACAACTTTTAGTTTCTAAAGCTATATTTTTACGAATTAAAATACAAATTTTTCTATAATAGGAGTTGCAAAAAAATGTGGACTAAATCTATTAGTAATATTTTAGGAATGGGAATATTTGGCAGTTTTTTAGCTGCTAATTTACCTGTTCAAGGGCAAATTATGATTCAAGGTGGTAATCTATCTGGAAATCTGAATTATAACTATGACAATCCCATAGTACCTGTTTTTAATGGATTAACTGGGTTAGATGTTAACTCATTTAATTTAGAAACTGACATTGGTAGAATATCTAATTTTCAAGGGACTGGACAATTAAAAGAAGTTAGTAATTTAGCAGGTATTCTCCAAAATGGTCAACCGACAATTGGGACTTTATCTGGTTTAATAACTGGGAGATCACAAACTGCTAATGGTAATTCTCTACTTTTTAATAATACTCCTATAACTATCAATGGTGTTGTCTCTTCTCTTCAGAAAATTAATAACTTTACCCAAGCCGGGAATATCGCCATTACTGGTGGCAAGATTGATACTAATTTACTCACCAATATAACTCAACCTGGAGCATTTAATTTTGGGACAAATTTAACAAACCTTGGTGTATTATCAAATTTAGGGAGAACAGCCACAGAGCAGTTTAACTTACCTCAATTAGGCTTGAATCCCCAAGTTATTCAATCATTAACTAATAATCTCAACTATGGGAGAGTTGGTTCTCCTGGGTTGATAACAACTCCTGGACTACCTTCGAGAATTTACCCCGGTTTAACAGCACCCAGAAAATAAATCAACTATAATTCGATAAACTTACAGTATTTTATTGTACAACAGTATAACTGAGTTTATTAATTACAGAAAATGCCGCAAGATTTAACTTTAATCCATAGCTTACTTCTGTTCAGCACCGCATTTATTGCCGGTGGACTCAATGCTGTAGCGGGTGGTGGCAGTTTTATTACCTTTCCTACCCTGATATTTACAGGTATCGCCCCAATTAACGCTAATGCTACAAATAATACTGCCCTGTGGATAGCAGCTATAGCTAGTGCAAGGGCATATCGTCAAGATTTAAACATCGAAAAACGACAATTATTATTACTAGCTGGTACCAGTTTAGTGGGTGGTGTCATTGGTTCAGTGGCTTTATTATATACATCACCAGATGTATTTAAAAAGATGCTGCCCTATTTGTTACTATCAGCAACATTGATATTTACATTTAGTGAATCTCTAAAAAGCTGGCTGCAACTTCAGAGTAAAAATGATGTTTCTGCACCTCCACCTTTATTTATTCTCCTAGTTTCTCAATTGGCAATCTCTATATATGGTGGGTTTTTCGGTGCGGGTATAGGCATTTTAATGTTAGCAACTTTAACCTTTTTAGGGATGAAAAATATTCACTCTATTAATGCTTTTAAAACTTTATTGGGTAGTTGCATTAATGGTGTGGCAATTATTCCTTTTATGTTCGCTAATTTGATTGCTTGGCATCAAGTTATGATCATGGCGGTTGGTGGTTCTCTGGGTGGTTATTTATGCGCTCATTTTGCCCGCAGACTAGAACCCAGCTTGGTGCGAAAATTCGTGATTGTGGTAGCTTTTGGGATGACTACTTACTTTTTTATTCATGGCTAAGTAGGTAAATACAATTATACTCAAAACGGCTTATCTGTTGCCTTCCATAACCGGCAGGGAATAAATTCCCTGTCTCATAGCTCAAGTCCGTTAAAACGGACTAATATATTTTCCTAGTGTCTAGTATAAATACTCAATGGACGGGCTAGAAGCCCACCCCACAATAATTGTATGACTGGTAGTCTCTCCAAATATTAATTAAATATAAAACTATTAATTTTGTGACTTTGATTACAGTTTTTTCTATTTGGTAACGCTTGAATGGGAAAATAACTTATTTGTCCACAAGAATAAACAGGACTATCTCAAGGATTACACCATAGGGATCACGGCTAATCTAAGGAAAGTTACATCTAAAGTAAATTTATATATCTCAGGTATGATGATAATAATTATCAGGTTTGAGATAATGACCGAAGATATCAAATTTTTCACATTCACAACAATTAAACAATTTTTGTCACTTTTTCTAAAAAATTATTAAATCCAGGGATTTTAAAATGCAAGTATCACAAAAGATTCATTGCCCAAATTGCGGTAGTGCTGCTGAACGTCACTATATTTCTGATAGTCAAATTACGCGGACACAATGCCCTAGTTGCGATTACCTAATGATAACTTGCACCCGCACCGGTAAAGTAATTGAGGCTTATGCACCAGGAATTTATACTAGGAAATAATTGACAATTATAATTACCTTTTTGTTGTTCTTAATTGTCCACAAGCAGCATCAGCTTCTAAACCGCGAGAATAACGGACACTAACCGCAGTATTTTGTTGTTGAAGAACATTAACAAAGGCTTCGATTCGGTCGCGGGTTGGTCTTTTATAATCTACTTCTTGAATGGGATTATAGGGAATTAAGTTAACGTGACTTTGAAAACCCCGCAGACGTTTTGATAGTTCTAAAGCGTGTTCGGGTAAATCGTTAACTCCAGCGAGAAGAACATATTCAAAACTAACTCTGCGTCCAGTTATTTCTACATATTCTCGACATTCTACCAGTAAGTCTTCTATGGGGTAGGGTTTGGCGCTGGGAATGAGTTGTTCTCGTAATGCTTGGTTGGGTGCGTGGAGACTGACAGCGAGGGTAATTTGTAGTTGGTGTTGGGCGACTTCAAGAATGCGATCGCGGATACCTACAGTAGACAGTGTAATAAATCGCGCACCAATTCCCAGATCTTGATTAATGGATTTAATCGCTAAAAGCACATTTTCCGTATTCAACAATGGTTCACCCATGCCCATGAATACCACATTACTCACCCGTTCTTGAAAATCCTCTTGGACAGTCAGGACTTGATCAACAATTTCCGCACGGGTAAGATTACGCTTGTAACCACCTTTCCCAGTCGCACAAAAATCACAAGCCATAGGACAACCAACTTGAGTAGAAACGCAGACTGTTAAGCGTTTATCGCTGGGAATACCCACTGTTTCCACAATTTCCCCGTCAGTCAATTTGAGGAGATATTTGACGGTATCATCGGGGGCAACGGAGCGGTAATGTAGAGAAGAACGACCTATGGGAACATCTGCAACTTGCAAACGCCAATTTTTCGGAAATACAGAAATATCAGCGAGCGATCGCACACTCTTATTATAGATCCAATCATGCAATTGCTTACCCCGATAACCGGGTTGTCCCTGCTGCTGTACCCAAGCAGTTAACTCCGTCACGGAAGCACCAAGGAGAGGGGGAAGAAGTTGAGATTTAGTCGAGTTAGGAGAATCTAGCTGAGATACAAACGGCGTAGCAGACATAAGAAATCACAATTTGATGCTAATTTTCTATTGTACTATATTGTTTTTGTTTCGCGCAAAGGGGCAAAGGAGCAAAGGCGCAAAGGAAGAAATAGATTAAGAAATTTCCAAGGTATACTAAACACGGGTGAGATTTAAACTTTTGCCAAATGACAAAGAACCCAAATGTGTAGGGGTAAAGCAAGAGCTAAACCCCTACGTTTAGAATCAAACAATCAAGCCGTTTTGAGTATAATAATAGTAACCTCTGGTGGACAAAATAACCGTCCGGGGAAATAAGTTCCTAGACCTCGATTTACATATAATTGATTATTTCCCACTTTATGTAAACCCTGTGACCATTGCCAATGGCGTAATATAGAATGGGTTTTCCGTAAAAATGGTAATTTACGCCGAATTTTTTTGGGGATTTTTTTGACTATTTTTGCATAGTAAATCATTGCAGGTCCGAGTCCAGGAATTACGATTTGTCCACCGTGACTATGACCAGATAATTGTAAATCTACCCGCCATTTTTTGAGAATTTCGGCTGTATCTGGGTGATGAGATAAGACAATCCGAGGTGTAGTAGAATCAAGTTGATTCATAATTGCTTCTGGATTAAATTCTTTGGCATAAAAATCCGCTAATCCCACTAGAGGTAATTTTTCTCCAACTGGGTAAGCAATTTGATTCCAAAGTACATTAATCCCCACGTTTGTTAAAGCATTTGTAATTTCTGATTTTGAACTGGGATAACAAATATCATGATTGCCAAGGATAGCATAGACACCATAGCGACTTTCTAGATTTTTTAACCTTAGTGCTAGTTGATGAATTGGTTTAGCAATTGTGTTAACATAGTCGCCAGTTAAAATAACTAAATCTGGTTTTGTGGCATTACTAACTGCAATTGCTTCTGTTAACATTTTTTCTGATAATAGACCATTATCATAGTGAAAATCTGACATTTGTACCAACTTTAATCCTGCTAATGATAGAGGTAAGTTGGGGATTTTCACTGTCAATTTTTCTGTGGACAAAGCTCCAGTTAATAATTTGTGCATAATAGAATAAAACTATGTTTATAAATCAAGACAACATTTCTGAAATTTTGTTGGGTTGCTGTCGCTTAACCCAACCTACAATTATCAAAATATAATCGGATTTCTTTTGACATTAACAAAATATTTTGATATTAGCTGTAGCAAAAGAGTAATATATTTGAATACTCAGATACCCGACTTCTTAAATAAGTCGGGTATCTATTATCTATCATTCTATGATGATCTACTTGTAGTTATTAGGAAACTAATCTATCTTGTAGTTTTGCCACCATTTCCGCACGAGTAGAAACGTCTAATTTACGGAACATCCTTTTTAAAGCTTGCTTGACAGAATTTTGAGTAATCCATAATTTAACGGCAATTTCCCCATTAGTTAAACCTTGAGCCACTAATTTGGCAATTTCTAATTCTCGCGCTGTGAGAGGACAATTACCAGCAGATGCAAAGGTTTTTGGTGTTGCTTGGAGTGTGGCCATTTTCGCCGATAAATGTAAACAAACTGCACTTAAATCAGCTAAATCATTACTATCAAAAGGCTGACTTCCGGGGTCACGAGCAAAGTTTAAAGTCCCCACTAATTGACCATTACAAACTATCGGACCAGTCATTACGTGTTCGTGACGAGTGCAATAGTTTTTCCAGTCTTCTGGGGATAAAATTAATTGTTCATGGGTGGGGGCGTGACGTTCGACAACATAACGCCCAATGGGGTTAGCTTCTAAGCAGACAGCGGGAATTTCAATTTGAGTATCTAATTGGTCACCTAGGAGATCCATACCCCAATGTTGTACTGCAAAATGGTCGCCAATGGTATCCATGAGAGCTAGTTTTAATTCTTGCTCATTTTGGACATTAGCGATCGCTTGAAAAATGGCGTGGAGAGTTTTAGCCATAAGTGTACCCATTTGGGGTCTATGCGAACCTCGATAATTACCTCTATGCTAATACCAGCAACGATAAAAAGCTATTTTAACTTGTAACCAGAGGACAAGCACGATGACAGTTACTCAAATCTCAGCCCAAGAACTTTTTCAGGCTGCCTATCAAAACCGTTATACTTGGGATGGAAATTTCCCTGGCTATACCGCAGATATTACTTATAAGTATGATGACCAAGTGATCAAAGGTCAAGTGGTGATTGATGCCAATATGAAGGCAGAAGTTCTGAATGTGGAAGACGAAGCTGCTAAAAAAGCCATTCACGGACAAGCTTGGGAAATCGCCGTTCACCGTGTCCGTCGCGCTTTTGAACAAACCCACGGCGCAAATACTTTTAGACCCGGTGAAACTGACGCAACCGGCGCAGTCGAAATTTTTGTTGGTGGAAAGTCAGAAGGAGATAAGTACAAAGTGCGTAACAATGAAGTTTGCCACGTTCACCGTTTAATTCACGGTACTTTTGTGACTATTGACACTTTCAGCAGTCACGACACTGGAGAAGGATATCTTTCTCACACATACAATTCTGTTTATCATGACCCCGAAACCGGCGCTCAAAAGGGCGGTAAAAGCGATTTTACTGATGAATATGAGAAGGTAGGAAATTACTACATTCTTAACCGTCGGGAAATCCGCACAGAAATCGCAGAACGCATTTCTATTCAAGATTTCATCTTTTCTAACATTGAGTTATTAGGTTAAGTAGAACGGCTTGAATAATTCAAAGTTTGTAGTGAGGAATTTATTCCCCATTTGCGGGCTTCAGCCCTCACTACGAAATCATCTCCAGATTTTTTTCTTTTCTTTGTGAGAAATCCAGGGTAAGTCCTGTGTTTAAGCTTATTGTTGGCAGTTTTGCCAAAAATTATCTTTGGCTAAGGTATTGTCATATATTAGATTGTCTATTATTATATTTTTGGTTGTGCTTCTAGCCTGCCGTAGTCAGCAATAATTCTTGGTATTTTCATACGACGAAAAGTGCCAAATCAATGCTATTTTCAAAATTGTCAATGTTTTTACTGAGGGAAGTTCAGCTTTAACAATTTAAAGATGTATTAATCCTTATTAGTACCAATGCCGTAAGGGACTTCCAATCTAATAGGTAAGTGTCTTGGGAATCAGGACTCCTGTCCTTGGGGGGAATGTCTAACTCTCAGACCAACAGAACTACTAAGACAAGAGAGGCTATTCCCGATGAATTGGGAAGCCCTGTCCGTAAGACTGACAGGTTAGTTCACTTAACAAATACGGAAAAATGGGGTCTTTAAGTAAGCCATCTTATCGGATTGTCGCCATACCGGGGGAAGGAATTGGTCCAGAAGTTGTAGAAGCTTCCTTGCAAATTCTTCAACACGTCGCTAAAATTGAAGGATTTACCTTGCGGGTAGACTATGGTTGGCTTGGTGCAACTGCCTTCTTGCAAATGGGTAGTTATTTCCCTCAAGCCACTGTCCAACTGTGCGATGGAGCCAATGGGATTGTATTTGGTGCGGTTAGCCAAGGGGGACTCCTAGAACTGCGAAAGCACTATGACTTTTTTTGCAATCTGCGTCCAATTCGGATTGTTGATAGTTTAGTGCATAAATCTAGCCTTCGTCCAGAAAAGGTTCAAGGACTCGATATACTAATCATTCGAGAATTAGTTAGTGGGATTTATTTTGGACCGGCTGGACGTTCTTCAGATGAAAAGGGAGCTTATGGCTACCATACCATGCTCTACTACGATGAAGAGATTCGACGGATCGCTCGTATAGCTTTACAAAAAGCCCAAGAGCGAAGAGGATTGCTCACCGTAGCTCACAAAGAAAATGCTTTGCCTCATTTGCCATGGACTCGTATAGTCCAAGAAGAAGCAATCAAGTTTCCAGGTGTTGTTGTTGAACCAATGCTGGTAGACAACTTGGCTATGCAAATGGTTCTTAATTCCCAGAAATTTGATACAATTTTGGCGGGCAATATGTTTGGAGATATTCTGAGCGATATTGGTGGAGCTTTAGTTGGATCTATTGGCTTATTAGGGTCAGCCAGTCTGAATGCTGATGGATTTGGACTATACGAAGCCATTCACGGTACAGCCCCAGACATTGCTGGCAAAGGAATTGCTAATCCTCTAGGAACTCTTGGAGCTTGTGTTTTAATGCTTCAGCAATGGGGGGAAGTGGGTGCTGCCCAACGAATTATGGCGGCACAAGAGCAAGTGTTATCTGAAGGATATCGGACAGCCGATTTGTTTCCCCAAGGCTCTGAAATATTTGTCAATACTGAAAAATTAATTGACCTTTTACTAGAAGAACTTTCCAGCTAACAACATTCTCAATTCCGGGGGCTTTATGAGTAGTATCAAACAGATTTTATACTTAGGTGATGATATCAATACTGATGATATTATGCCTGCCAACCGGGCGACAAATGATGACCCTGATAATTTGAAACACTATGCTTTAGAACATCTGATTGGAGTAGGGGAGTTACTAAAATACGATGTGATTGAAGCCGGAGAAAATTTCGGCTGTGGTTCTAGTCGAGAAATTGCCCCCATTGCCATCAAAGCTGCGGGAATAGAACTGATTCGGGCGAGATCGTTCGCAGAAATTTTTTATCGTAATAGTATCAATATTGGACTTACCCTCGAAATTTTGGGAGAAAAACCGGAGAATCCGGTAGTTGATGCGATCGCCGCAGCCGGTGGATTGATACCTTTTAATCAAAAGCGTCGTCAGGGAAAAATTACCATTCCTGCCAGCGTGACTTCCCCGCGACCCATGACTTTAGTGGAAAAACTTTTAGCCAAATCCTCTGGTAATACCTACGTCACTCCAGGAGAAGTGGTTTTTGCTCAAGTTGATTTAGCCCTATCCCACGATGCTGTGGCCAACCCTGTCGCTAAAATATTTTATAAACACTATGGAGAAGATGCAAAGCTGTGGGATGCTCAACGGGTAGTTTTAGTAGCAGATCACTTCATCCAAGTCAATGACATCCGTGTTGATCACAAAGCTGAACTCATGTATCAACAGATGGTTCAGTTTGCCAAAGACCAAGAATGTCACTTATTTGATGTAGTTTCCCCAGGGGAAGCCGCAGGTATCTGTCATGTTTTACTTCCAGAAAAAGGATTTGTCCGACCAGGGATGATCATTGCCGGCACAGATTCCCATACCTGCACCTATGGAGCATTAGGAGCTTTTTCCACAGGGGTGGGAACTACGGATATGGCGAATATCTATGCTATGGGGGATATGTGGATTCGTGTTCCCTCAACATTAGTATTTGATTTATCGGGAACTCTACCGCACCATATTAGTGCCAAAGATATTATCTTGTTTATCTTAGGTCAAATTGGTTGTGCTGGTGCTACTGGTAAGGTAATGGAATTTAGAGGATCAATACTCGCACAACTACCTTTTGATGAACGATTGACTTTAGCTAATATGGCTATTGAGTGTGGTGCAGTCTGTGGGTTAATTGTTCCTGATGAAACAACCCGAAATTATGTGAAAAGTCGTTCTACACAAGAGTTTGTAGAAATGATTGCCGATCCTGATGCTGAATACGAAAAAGTATATCAATTTGACCTCAGTAATTTAGAACCACAAGTTGCCCGTCCTCCAAAACCAGATCAGGTCATACCTATTAGCCAGTTAGAGGAGACTCCAATTACCAAAGCTTTTATTGGCTCTTGTACGGGGGGCAAGCTTTATGATTTAGCCCAGGCTGCTGAAGTTTTACAAGGTCGTCAACTGGCAGATGGCGTGAGCTTGTTTGTGGTCCCTGCTTCCGTAGAGATTCGTGAACAAGCTGAAGCCTTGGGTTATCTGGAAATTTTTGCACAAGCAGGCGCACAGATTCTCAAGTCAGGTTGTGGAGCTTGTATTAATTCTGGAATGGGGGTGTTAGGTAAAGAAGAAACGGGGGTTTATGCAACCAATCGCAACTTTAAAGGACGTAGTGGCGATCCTACAGGTAAAAACTATTTGGCCTCGCCAAGAACAGTGGCAATATCAGCCATAAAGGGGAAAATTAGCCACCTTCTGGATGAAAAATAAATCTAAAAAAGAGGGAAATAAAAAATATTTAACCCACAATACGAGAATGCTAGGTGATAAAATGGATGAAATTGTGAAAAAATTTGCAGGTCTAGGTCTTCCGGGCGTAATTCTTGTCCTTTTAGCAGTCACATCAGCAGGTAGTAATGCTGGTATTGTTGCTGCCATTACAGCAGTAGGCGGACCATTTGGCATTGTCGGAGGGATAGGTTTACTCGGACTGACAAAAGTTTTAGGAGATGCAATTGCTGCATACGGGATTGAAGCTATTATTAAGTCCGTCTATTCAGAACGAATCAAAACTGAGTCAGTGAGATTGCTTGTCAAAGAAATTGAAGAGCTACCCATTTCAGACGAGTTAAAACTCAAATTGAAAAATCATCTGAGTTCAGAAAGCAAAAACTATTTAGGGTTTGCTGAAAAAGTTGTCTGTGAGGGCTAGGAGTCAGGAGTCAGGAGCGATGCCCTGAGCTTGTCGAAGGGTCAGGAGCGATGCCCTGAGCTTGTCGAAGGGTCAGGAGGAAGAATTAGAAGAAGAGAAGAGAAGAATAGTATTGAATCCAAGTGATAGGTTTTTGCTAATTTCAACCCTTATTCCTTGCACCTGATTCACCTTTTTTACCTTCAAACTCTTGATATATCTCAGTTCTAGCTTTATTCAGCAGCCCCTATTTACCCTCGCTAGGAAAAGTAGGTATTTCAACCTTCAAATAGGAAATTGGACACCTTTTTGAGTAATAATAAAGCTACTATTTTATTTCATATTGCTGAATTACTATGCATGGAAATGTTATTCTAGCTATCAGTTCATCGTCATGTTTTTGACTTTTCTAAATTTCCTGATTTGTAGTGTTTTTTGATTAATCATAAAACTTACGTATGGACAGAAAATACCAAATAGGTTGTATAGTTTTCACAGATGCAAATGATGGTTAATTCTTGTAGTGTGTAAGTCCCAAATTATTGAGAATGGCTATAAATTTAAGGTGAATAGGGAGGGAAATGTTAAAAATTGACTTGAAAGCGAATGACTTTTAGCTAACTTAGTATAAATTCTAGAATCGGTTTCTTGCCATATCAAGACTCCAATTTCATTCCCACTAGAAAAGTTTCAACCAACAATATCAGGACTTTAGGTGATCAAAATGGACGAAATCGCAAAAAAACTTGCTGGTCTGGGTCTTCCAGGCGTAATTCTATTAATTTTAGCAGTCACATCAGCAGGTAGTAATGCTGCTATTGTTGCTGCGCTCACAGCAATAGGCGGACCCTTGGGCATCCTTGGTGGTATAGGGTTACTTGGTCTGACAACAGTTGTAGGAGATAGTGTTGCTGCATACGGGATTGAAGCTATTATTAAGGCCGTTTATTCAGAACGGCTCAAAACCGAGTCAGAAACATTACTTATCAAGGAAATTGAAGAGCTACCCATTTCAGACGAGCTAAAAGCTAAATTGAAAGATCATCTAAGTTCAGTAAGTTCTACTTCCACAGAACCAGCTTCAGAACCCAGAATAGTGGAAATTGTTGATGAAAACGAATAATTTCACTATTAAATTGGGTAACATTTAAGAGCGAATAGTAAGTGCCAAGACAGAATTAATTGCATATTGGTTATTTACCAATCTTTTGCCAATCGAGGATTTCAGTCCAGATTTTTGTGTAATTGATTTTGTCCAATTATTTACCAAGTGCATACCGCTATAGTGAGAATAGAAAAATGGCCTGTGGGTCTGATTTTTTCGGGTCACACTCTCAAAGGCCATTATTTTCTAACAAAAAATGATCCAGGATGCGAATGCAACGCAGTGTGCTGGAAAATATCTTAGTTGAAACTGTTCCCTATGACTTACGTCACGCTACGCTATCACCAACAACTTATTAAACAACCCGTAAACTTATGTTGAAACAATGTATTCATGAGTTATTTAAAGCCCAGGTTGCTCGAACTCCGCAAGCAATAGCTGTCGTGTTTAGGGATAAGCAACTGACATACCAGGAATTAGATTTGCAAACAGACCTCCTGGCTAATTATTTGCAAAAACTAGGGGTAGGAACTGGGGTACTTGTAGGAATTTGTCTAGACCGCTCCCTAGAGATGATAGTGGGTTTATTAGGAATTCTCAAAGCTGGGGGAGCGTATCTGCCGCTAGATCCTAATTATCCAGCAGAAAGATTGAACTACATGATACAAGATGCTCAAATCTCTGTGTTGGTAACGCAAGAAAAATGGTCTACTTTAATATCTGATTATTCAGGGACAATTATTTGTTTAGATAGTCAACATGATGCAATTTTTGATCATAGTGATAGCGAAGCGCGACCTAGGAATCGCCATCTTGTGAATACAGTTAAACCTGATCATTTGGCTTATGTCATCTACACATCAGGGTCAACGGGAAAACCCAAAGGGGTAATGATTGAACACCAGTCATTGGTAAATTTTACCCAGATGGCGATAGCTCAATACAACATATCCACGGGCGATAGAATTCTCCAATTTAGCTCGATCAGTTTTGATGTTGCCGCTGAAGAAATCTATACTGGTTTAAGTTGTGGTGCAACTTTAGTTCTACGAACTGAGGAAATGATAAGTTCCGTCTCCTCATTTGTACAGCAATCTCAAGATTGGCAAATAACTGTCTGGGATTTACCGACAGCTTACTGGCACTTAATAGTAAATGAATTAGCTATGAATCCCATAGCATTACCTGAATCACTACGCTTAGTAATTATTGGCGGCGAACGGGTATTACCAGAACGAGTGAAAATGTGGCTCAAGAATGTCGGAAATTTCCCTCAGTTAATTAATTGCTACGGTCCCACTGAAACTACCGTTGCTGCTTCAATTTGCTGTTTATCCAGTTTGAGTGCCACCCAACTAGAAAGAACAGAAATACCTATTGGTAAACCAATGGGGGATAATATCGAAATTTATATCTTAGATCAAAACCTGGAATCAGTTCCGACTGAAACCATAGGAGAAATATACATCGGTGGTGCTGGACTTGCAAAGGGCTATTTGCACCGACCAGAACTAACCGCAGAAAAATTTATTAAAAATCCCTTTGACAATTCAAAATTATATAAAACTGGTGATTTAGGACGGTATTTACCAGATGGCAACATAGAATTTTTAGGACGAATTGACAATCAAATAAAATTTAACGGCTTCCGCATTGAACTAGAAGAAATTGAATCCCTCCTCAATCAACATCCCCAAGTTTTTCAAAGCATAGTTATTCTGCGGGAAGATGTTCCTGGAAACAAACGTTTGGTAGCTTATATTGTCCCATCCTCAAGAGAAGAAATTAACTGCACAACGCTGCCCAGCTTCCTGAAAAACCAGCTACCCAGCTACATGATCCCAAGTGTCTTTGTTTCCCTAGACGCTTTACCTCTGACTCCGAATGGGAAAATTGATCGTCAAGCACTTCCCATACCTGATATTCAAGAAACCTTTGTAGCACCGCGCAATTCACAGGAAGAAACTCTTGCCCAAATCTGGGGTAAGGTTTTTGGTGTAGACCAGATTGGTATTGATGATAATTTTTTCCAATTAGGCGGTCATTCGCTAATCGCCACACAAATTGTGTCTCGAATTCGGGATGTTTTCCAAATTGAATTATCCTTTGGACAACTTTTTGCAAACCCGACGATTAACGATTTAATTAAGGTAATTATCCAGCAGCAGCAACTACAACAACCATTACCCCTAGCCAAAATTACGCCGATTTCCAGAGAGGGTTATTTACCTGTTTCTTTTGCCCAAGAACGAGTGTATTTTATTGAGCAATTAGCGCCCTCCATGACTGCTTACCAATTTCAAGAGAGTTTGCGAATCAAGGGCAATTTAAACATAGATATTCTAGAAGAAAGTCTCAGCGAAATTTTGCGTCGCCATGAAATTTTCCGCACGACATTTCCGGCAGTAGAGGGCAAGTTGGTACAATTAATTCATCCACCTCAACCTGTAAAATTACCAGTAATTGATCTGCAAAATTTCCCCAAATTAGCACAGGAATCGGAAGTACAAAAATTAACAGAGATTGCAGTTCACGAGCCTTTTGATATTAGTCAATTACCATTAATTCGTTGGACATTATTAAAATTAAGCGACCAAGAATATGTGTTAGTTCATGTTGAACATCACATGGTTCATGATGGTTGGTCATTTAATTTATTTTTGCGAGAATTATTAACATTATATCAAGCCTATTCCCAAGGAAAACCCTCACCCCTAACTGAACCCTCACTCCAGTTTGCCGATTTTGCCCATTGGCAACGACAGTGGGTGTTAACAGAACCAGCACAAGCCCAACTAAAATATTGGCAACAAAAATTAGCTGGCAGTCCTCCTGTATTAGAGTTACCAGGCGATCGCCCGCGACCAGTCGAGCAAACTTACCAAGGCGGCATGGTACGCATGGAACTGCCCCTAGATGTTTGTGAAGCCCTGAGAAAAATGGGTCGTCAAGAAGGGGTGACTTTATTTATGAGTATGTTTACGGTTTTTGTAACCATGCTCTACCGCTACACCGGACAAGAAGACCTTTGCGTGGGATCTGGGGTAGCTAATCGCCGTTGGCGGGAGACAGAAGGGTTAATTGGCATGATTGTTAATAACATCGTCCTCCGCACGGATTTATCTGGCAATCCCACCTTTCGAGAACTTCTGGCTCAAGTGCGTAATGTCACCTTGGAAGGCTACGCTAATGAAGATTTACCCTTTGATAAAGTCGTAGAAATTCTCAAACCAGAAAGAAATCTCAGCTACAATCCTCTATTTCAAGTAATGTTCAGTTTCCATGATGCTCTTTTACCTGATTTGAATCTACCTGGATTGAGCATTAAACAGCATGAGACACTCAACAATAAATCAGCCAAATTTGATCTTGAT
Source organism: Dolichospermum sp. UHCC 0315A (assembly GCF_008121535.1). Classification (GTDB taxonomy): domain Bacteria; phylum Cyanobacteriota; class Cyanobacteriia; order Cyanobacteriales; family Nostocaceae; genus Dolichospermum; species Dolichospermum lemmermannii. Next base: position 2,462,442 of record NZ_CP043056.1, on the reverse strand, counting down.
GTTGTTGTGATGCCTCGTTCTGAACAACGGGTAGGGCGCAATTCTCAAGAAGAAGCCAAAGGAATAGAAACAGAGGGCATAACTCTTGTTTGGGAATATAATAGTGACCTGTTTGATGTCACCACCATTGAACGGATGACAGGTGAATATCAAACGTTAGTAGCAGAGATTGTGGCTAACCCTGATCAACAAATTTCCCAATATCCCCTCCTCACAAAAGAGCAGCAGCATCAATTATTAATTAACTGGAACGAGACGAAAACAGCTTATCCTCAAGGGAAATGTATTCATCAATTAGTGGAAGAACAGGTAGACAAAAATCCTGATGCAGTAGCACTGATATTTGATCATCAAAAACTTACCTATGGAGAATTAAATACACAAGCTAATCAACTGGCGCACTACCTGAAAAACTTAGGAGTAAAACCCGATACATTAGTTGGTATCTGCATTGAACGTTCCTTTGAGATGATCGTGGGACTTTTGGCAATCCTCAAAGCAGGGGGTGCTTATGTATCTTTAGATCCTGCCTATCCCGCCGAACGATTGAGCGATATAGTTAATGATGCTCAACTACCAATTCTGGTAACAATGCAGCAATGGGCAACCATAGCCGCCGATCATAATCTGTCAATAGTTTGTTTAGATACCGAAAAAACTGTAATTGCTACCCAAAGTCAAGAAAACCCTGACCAGGCAGTAACAGCCACCAACTTAGCTTATGTCATCTATACATCAGGTTCCACAGGCAAACCCAAAGGAGTGCTGATTGAACACCATTCCCTAGTTAATTTTACTCAAACTGCGATCGCCGCATATCAAATCATCCCCACCGATAGGGTTCTCCAATTTGCCTCCATTAGTTTTGATACCGCCGCCGAAGAAATCTATCCCTGTTTAGGCAGTGGTGCTACCTTAGTGCTGCGGACAGAAGAAATGTTACAGTCTGTGTCTGCATTTGTGCAGCAGTCCCAAAATTGGGGACTAACAGTATGGGATTTACCAACAGCCTACTGGCATTTGCTAGTAAATGAATTAGCCAATGGCAATTTATCCTTACCAGAAACATTACGACTAGTAATAATTGGTGGAGAAAGAGCGCTACCTGAAAAAGTAGCAACATGGCATAAATGGGTAGGTAATTATCCAAAATTAGTTAATAGCTATGGTCCAACGGAAACCACTGTAATTGCCACTTTGAGTCAATTATCAGACAATACTCTCCATCGTCAGGAAATCCCCATTGGTAAACCTATTAGCAATGTACAAGTATATGTCTTAGATAAATACTTGCAACCCGTTCCCATCGGAGTACCAGGAGAACTCCATATTGGTGGTGCAGGTGTGGCACGGGGTTATTTGCACCTGCCAGAATTGACCGCAGAAAAATTTATTAAAAATCCTTTTGTCAACACAGAGGAAAGTAGATTATACAAAACCGGGGATTTAGTTCGTTATCAACCTGATGGCAACCTAGAATACCTGGGACGGATAGATTCTCAAGTAAAAATTCGTGGTTTTAGGATTGAACTTGGTGAGATTGAAACAATATTAAATCAACATTCCCAGGTGAATCAAGCCGTCGTCATTGCCCGTGAAGACATTCCTGGCAATAAGCGTCTTGTCGCCTACATCATTGGTAATCAAGCACAAGTCCAATTGGAGCAAATCCGCCAATTTCTCCAACAGAAGTTGCCTCCATACATGATTCCTGCTACCTTTGTGCCATTAGATCAACTACCAATGACTCCTAACGGCAAGGTAGACCATCGTGCTTTACCAATCCCAGATACTACTGACACCAATTTAGCGGCAGGATTTGTTGCGCCTCAGACTCCCATAGAAGAAAAGTTAGTCGCAATTTGGGCTGAAGTTTTAAGACAACCGAATATCAGCATTCACGACAATTTCTTTGAATTGGGTGGCGATTCAATCATCAGTATTCAGATGATTTCTAGAGCGAATCAAGCCGGATTACAACTGACTCCCAAACAACTGTTTCAGTATCAAACTATTGCCGAGTTAGCCAATGTTGTCGGCACAAATCGGCAAATTAAAGCCAATCAGGGATTAGTTACAGGTTCAATACCGCTAATGCCTATTCAACATTGGTTTTTCGAGCAAAATTTCCCCGATGCTCATTACTTTAATCAATCAGCCTTGTTAGAGATTCCATCAATAACACAGCCAGACTTATTAAAACAAGCAGTGCAAAAATTATTATCGCATCACGATATTTTGCGTTCATGCTTTGTTCTTGAAAGCCACCCCCCGCAACATATTAATGCTACAACCCAAGAAACAGTGCCGTTTATGCTTATAGATTTGTCGGCATTGTCTTTAGAGGAACAACAAACTGTAATTAAAACCAAAGAGTCCGAACTTCAAGCCAGCTTGAATTTGTCATCAGGGGAAATTGTCCGAGTTGCGCTGTTTAACCGAGGAATTAATCGGCCAAGTCAATTACTAATTATTATTCATCACCTAGTAGTAGATGGCATTTCATGGCGGATTTTACTGGAAGATTTAGCAACGGCTTATCAGCAACTTAGTAGTGGCGAAACTATCAAATTACCAGCCAAAACAACTTCCTTTCAAGAGTGGGCAAATCAGTTACAAGCATATAGCCAATCAGAAAACCTGTCCACAGAAATTGATTATTGGTTATCCCAGTTTGCGGGGAATATTACTTCATTACCCATAGATTATCCTGACGAAAAAACAGAAAATACACTAGCTGTAACTAATTCCCTAACTCTCTGTTTAAATGAGGAGGAAACCCGCGCCTTATTGCAGGATGTTCCCTCTGCCTATAATACACAAATTAATGATATTTTGTTGACTGCGTTGGCACAAAGCTTTCATGAATGGACAGGAGCAAATTCATTAATTGTTGATCTAGAGGGACATGGACGAGAAGACCTATTTGAAGATATAGATTTATCTCGGACTGTCGGTTGGTTTACTACTTTATTTCCTGTACAATTAAACCTGGGTTTGGAGAATCAGTTAGCAGAAACTTTAAAATTAGTTAAAGAACAACTGCGTCGCCTACCTAAACATGGTATTGGCTATGGTATCTTGCGATATTTACATCCAAGTTCCATAATTCAAAATAAATTCCAAACTTTACCTCAAGCAGAAATCAGTTTTAATTATTTAGGTCAATTTGATCAAGTTATGTCTGCCTCTGCCATGTTGGGAGCAGTTAAAGAATGGAAATCAGAACAAAGTCAGCGGGGATATTGCAGCCATCTCTTGGCAATAAGTGGATTGATTCACTCAGGAAAGTTAGAAATGGAGTTTGCTTATAGCGAGAAAATTCACAAGGGAGCTAGTATTGAAAAGTTTGGGCTGGGATTCATGGAAGTATTAAGAACCCTGATTTTTCACTGCAAATCAAAGGAGTCACCCACCTATACCCCTTCTGATTTTGCTGCTGCTAAAATCAATCAACAACAGCTTGATAAATTAATAGAAAAAATTAATAGAAAAACCCCCAAGAGTTAGATGAATTAATAGTTTACCTAAAACCTACAATCCTGCTGTGAGATGCTTGATTTCCAAGATTAATTATTGACAACCATTTAATTAAATTTATGCAAGAAATAGTGATTGATTCTAATGATGACGTTGATGATTATTCTGCCTTAACTGAGCAGGAGCGACATAAAATATTGGTAGAATGGAATGATACCAGGGCAGATTATCCTCGACATTTGTGTGTACATGAATTATTTGCAGCACAAGTGGCAAAAACTCCAGACAATATTGCTGTCATTTTTGAGGGGCAGAAACTTACTTATCAAGAGTTGAATCACCGAGCTAACCAAGTGGCTCATTATTTGCAATCTTTGGGTGTTGAGCCAGAAGTGCTGGTAGGGATTTGTGTGGAGCGTTCCCTAGAAATGATCGTCGGAATGTTGGGCATCCTTAAGGCGGGTGGAGCCTATGTGCCACTAGATCCAACCTATCCGAAAGAGCGTTTATCGTTTATGCTCTCAGATTCGCAAGTCCAGGTGGTGTTAACCCAAGAAAAATTCGTTGAAGAGTTGACTGCAAGCGGGGCGAAGTTGGTTTTTTTGGATACTGACTGGGAATCTTTTCAGCGAGAGAGCAACGAAAATCCTGGTAGTGGGGTTACATCAGCAAATCTGGCTTATGTAATTTATACATCAGGATCAACAGGAACACCCAAGGGCGTGCTGATTCAACATCAAGGGGTGTGTAATCTAATCCACGCACAAATAAAGCTGTTTGACATACACCACGCGAGCTGTGTTCTTCAGTTTGCTTCTTTCAGCTTTGATGCTTCAGTTTGGGAAATTTTCATGACTCTGTGTTCAGGAGCTAGCCTTTACATTGGAACTCAAGATTCCTTGCGCCCAGGAACGGATTTAATGCAATTTTTGCGTAAGCAATCAATAACTCAGGTCACATTACCACCCACGGCACTAGCAGCGTTACCAAAAGAGGAATTGCCAAACTTGCAAACCCTCATCGTTGCCGGAGAAGCTTGTAATCCGAAGTTGATTGCTGAATGGTCAAAAGGGCGGCACTTTTTTAATGCTTACGGGCCAACAGAATCAACAGTCTGTGCTACAGTATCACAATATACTGGCAACACTCAAATGACGATTGGTCGAGCGATCACTAATACACAAGTTTATATTCTCGACCACTATCAACAACCAGTTCCTATAGGTACTCCTGGCGAATTGTACATTGGTGGCGACGGCTTGGCTAGAGGCTACTTAAACCGCCCAGAGTTAACCAAGGAAAAGTTTATTCCCCATCCCTTTGAGGAGGCAGGAGGCAGGAGGCTTTACAAAACTGGGGACTTAGCCCGCTTCTTACCAGATGGCAATATTGAGTTTTTGGGGCGACTCGATCATCAGGTGAAGATTCGCGGCTTCCGTATTGAATTAGGAGAAATTGAGGCGCTTTTGAGCCAACACCCGGATGTACAAGAGGTGGTAGTAATCGCCCGTGAAGACATCCCTGGTGATAAACGTCTTGTCGCCTATATTGTGCTTAACCAAATTGATGCAAGCGTGACTACCCTCAAACGCTTTCTTCAAGAAAAGCTACCCTACCATATGGTGCCAGCAGTCTTTGTAATCCTAGACTCCTTGCCCCTTACTGCCAATGGTAAAGTCGATCGTCAAAATCTTCCAGTTTGCGATCACTCACGCCCCGATCTTGAAGAAACCTTTATCGCACCTCGTAACTCCAGTGAAGAAACACTAGCAAGTATCTGGGCTGAGTTACTGGGACTTGAGCAGATAGGAATCGATGACAATTTTTTCAATTTGGGTGGTCATTCCTTAATAGCAGCTCAGATGCTTTCCCGCGTCCGCGAAAGTTTCCAAGTTGAGTTATTCTTTCACCACATTTTTGCCAATCCTACCATAGCGGTTCTAGCTGGGCTGATTGAACAGCACAGCCACCTCAAGCAGCAATTGCAACGTCCTGCTATGCAACCGATTTCATGGTCAGGATACTTGCCTGCTTCCTTTGCTCAAGAGCGAGTCTATTTCATCCAAGAATTAGCTCCTGAAAGTACTGCCTATCAAGCTCAGGTAACTCTGCGATTCACCGGAAAACTGAATGTGGGAGCATTAGAGCAGTGCCTGAGCGAGATTGTCCGACGACATGAAATCTTCCGTACGACTTTTCCGGCAGTAGATGGACGGTTATTTCAGGTAATCCACCCAGCCTCACCACTTAGGTTAACGGTGGTAGACCTCCAGACATTTCCTGAATCTGAGCAAGAAGCAGAAATTAAACGCCTATTTGACGCAGAGGTGCAAAAGCCCTTCTACTTAAATCAACTGCCATTAGTCAGGTGGTTATTGTTGAGATTGAGCGACCAAGACCATCTGTTAATCCATATCGAACATCACATGGTTCATGATGGCTGGTCTTTCAATAACGTGTTCTTAAATGAGTTTCTAGAACTTTATCAAGCCTTCTGTTTGGGTAATCCTTCCCCACTGCCAGAATTAACATTCCAGTTTGGAGACTATGCCCATTGGCAGCGAGAGTGGGTAAAAAGCCAGGAAGCCCAAGCCCAATTAGCCTATTGGCAGCAGCAGTTATCCGGCAGTCCGCCCCTCTTGGAATTACCATATGACCGCCCACGACCAGCAGAACAAACTTACAACGGCGCTCAAGTCAGGTTAGAGTTGCCCATTACTTTGTGCGAATCCTTGAGAGTTCTGAGCCGTCAAGAGGGAATTACCTTATTTATGACGACCTTGGCGGCATTTTTAGTAATTGTCCGCCGATACACTGGACAGGACGATCTTTGTCTAGGTACGGCTGTTGCCAATCGGCGGATGCGCGAGACAGAACAATTAATTGGCATGATCGTCAATAACCTGGTTTTACGCACCGATTTATCTGGTAATCCCACGTTTCGGGAGTTGCTGGGTCGAGTCCGCAAAGTGAGTCTGGAAGCCTTTGCTAACGAAGATTTACCCTTTGATAAGGTCGTGGAGGTGATCAAGCCAATACGGAACTTAAGTTATAATCCTCTGTTTCAAGTGATGTTTAGCTTCCATGATTCTCCCCGTCCAGACTTAACTTTACCAGGCTTGAACATCACAACGAATGTAGCCCTCAGCAACAAATCAACAAAGTTTGATCTTGATGTTGTGTTGATTCCGCATTCCCAGCTAAATGGCAAAGATAAGGGAATTACTCTTATTTGGGAATACAACGCTGACTTATTCGACGCTGCCACAATCCAGCAGATGGTAGATCAGTATCAAGTTTTACTAAAAGGGATTGTTGATAACCCAGAGCAGCGAGTTTCTGAATTACCGATCCTAAACCAGCCTCAGCAGGAATTATTGATGGAATGGAATCAGACTCATAGAGAATATACGCAGAAAAATTGTATCCATAAGTTGTTTGAGTCTCAGGTAGAGTTAACACCCGATGCTGTAGCTGTAGAACAGGATGGTCAAAAATTAACTTATCGTCAATTGAGCGATCGCGCCAACCAATTAGCCCACTATCTGCAAAGTTTGGGAGTTAAACCAGAAACCCTAGTGGGAATCTGCATTGAACGCTCCTTAGATATGATTATCGGCTTACTTGGGGTGATTAAAGCAGGTGGCGCTTATGTTCCTATTGACCCATCCTACCCCCAAGAGCGAATAGCTGAAATTCTCGCAGATACGCAACTAGGAATTTTGCTAACCCAAGATAAATTCCCAAATCAACGGCTAGATTACACAGGAAAAACAATTTGTTTAGATACAGATTGGTCAATCATTTCTCAACACAGCACAGCTAACCCGCACAGTGATGTCAAACTTCATCACCTATCCTATATTATTTATACTTCTGGTTCTACGGGTAAACCCAAGGGGGTAATGATTGAACATCGGTCATTAATGAATTTTGTAATCACTGCCATTGATAAATATGGAATCAATGCCGGCGATAGGATTTTACAATTTGCGTCTGTTTGCTTTGATACTTCCATTGAGGAAATCTTTCCCTGTCTGTCCGTTGGTGCAACCTTAGTGTTACGCACGGAAGAAATGCTCCACTCCAGTGATGAATTTTGGCGGTATTGCCAAAAATGGCAATTGACTGTTTTGGATCTGCCCACAGCATACTGGCATCAGTTAGTAGCAGAACTTAACCCTGAAGATGCCCCCATTCCTGAAGGTTTGAGAACTGTAATTATTGGTGGTGAAGAAGTCCAACTAGAAAAGGTGCAACATTGGCATAATTGTGTAGCTGATCTTTCCCCAGCCCCCCAATTGTTTAATAGTTACGGACCAACAGAAGCAACGGTTGTCACCACCTTAGAACTTTTAACCCCAGTTGCACCTGTTAGCATTGGCCGACCCATTAGTAATGCTCAGGTTTATATTTTAGATCAATATCTGCAACCTGTACCCATAGGAGTTCCTGGAGAAATGCACATTGGGGGAGCAGGACTAGCTAGAGGCTATTGGCAACGTCCAGAATTAACCAATGCCAAATTTATCCCCAATCCCTTTGAGGAGCTAGGGAATAGTAAACTGTACAAAACTGGGGATTTAGCAAGATTCCGCGCCAATGGCAGTCTAGAATATCTGGGACGAGTTGACAATCAAGTGAAGATTCGCGGTTTCCGGATTGAGTTGGGAGAAATCGAAACGGTATTGAGACAACACCCACAAGTGTTACAATCTGTGGCTATCGCCCATGAAGACGTTCCCGGACAAAAGCGACTCGTTGCTTATATTGTTCCCCAGCATCAGCAACCAACAATTGATGAATTGCGCCATTTCCTCAAGGAAAAACTCCCAAATTACATGATTCCAGCGGCGTTTATGCTGCTGAAAACTCTCCCCATAACTGCCAACGGCAAAGTAGATTATCGCGCTCTCCCAACCCCCGATTTTTCTCATCATGTCGAAGATAAATTTATTGCTCCTCGTACAGTTATAGAAGAGAAATTAGTGGGGATTTGGTCGGAAGTTCTCAGAATAGGAAAAGTTGGCATCCACGATAACTTTTTTGAACTGGGTGGAGACTCAATTCTCAGCATTCAGTTAATTTCCAAAGCTAATCAAGCAGGTATTCAAATTGCTGCTAAACAGCTATTTAAGTATCAAACCATTGCTGAATTAGCGGCTGTAGTGGGTATCACTCGCCAAATCAATGCTGAACAAGGTTTAGTAACTGGTGCTGTAAGGTTGACACCTATTCAAAATTGGTTTTTCGAGCAGAAATTACCCAGACCTAATTATTTTAACCAGTCAACACTGTTAGAAGTGCCATCAGATTTGCAACCTGAGCTATTGCAGTCAGTATTACAACAACTGTTAGGACATCACGATGCTTTACGGCTGCGGTTTGTACAGGAAGGAGAAAACTGGCAACAAATTAACACCGCGACACGGGAATCTGTGCCATTGAGTATCTTTGATTTGTCCCACCTATCACCACAAGAACAGCAAACAGCAATAAAAGCGACTGATGCTGAACTTCAGGCTAGTCTGGATTTATCTACGGGGGTAATAGCACAAGTCGCTTTATTTCAATTAGGCAATGATAAACCGAGTTATTTACTCTTCATTATCCATCATTTAGCTGTTGATGCTGTCTCATGGCGGATTTTGCTAGAAGACTTGGCTACTGCTTACCAACAAATTAGCCGCAATGAAGCTATCAAATTACCACCTAAGACAACTTCCTGGCAATATTGGAGCGATCGCCTCACAGAGTATGCCCAAATCAAGGCTGTCAAAGAGTTGGATTACTGGCTAAATCAATCTAGCATTCCAGTCACAGCTTTACCAGTAGACTATCCTTCAGATCAAGAAAATAACACTGTAGCCTCAACCGCGTCTGTGTCACTGGCTTTAAATGAAGAACAAACCCGCGCCCTCTTACAAGATGTACCCTCTGCCTACAATACTCAAATCAATGATGTCCTGTTGACTGCCCTAGTGCAAAGTTTTGCCCAATGGACAGGAGAAAGTTCTTTACTAATTGATTTGGAAGGACATGGCAGGGAAGACTTATTTGAGGATGTAGATTTATCGCGCACTGTCGGTTGGTTTACGACATTATTCCCCGTGAGGTTACAACTACAAGAAATTGACCATCCAGGAAACGCTTTAAAGTTTGTTAAAGAACAACTGCGGCAGATTCCCAACCGAGGAATTGGTTATGGTGTATTGCGATATTTGCAGGAAAACAGCACAATCAGCGAAAAATTACAGTCACTACCATCAGCACAAATCAGTTTTAACTATCTTGGTCAATTCGATCAAGTGCTGAAAGCCTCTGAATCCTTGGGTTTGGCTAAAGAATTTAAAGCTGAACAAAGCTTACTCAATCAACGTAGTCATTTATTAGGCATCAGTGGTTTTATTCGTGGAGGAAAACTGGAAATGACTTGGGCTTATAGTCAGAAAATTCACAAGCAAGACACCATTGAAAAGTTAGCTTTAGGATTTATAGAAGCATTAAAAAACCTAATAAATCACTGTCAATTAACGGAGTCTCAAAGCTATACTCCTGCGGATTTTTCAGCAGCCAAACTCAATCAACAACAGCTAGATAAATTCCTATTCAAAATTAACAAAAACAAACCCAAGTAGCTATCATCAACTAATTCCCAATTCCCAATTCCCAATTCCCAATTCAGAGGTAATTTCATGCAAAATATCCAAGACCTTTATGAACTTTCGCCCATGCAACAAGGGATGTTGTTTCATACCCTTTATGCACCCGAATCAGAAGTTTATTTTGAGCAGTTGCTTTGTATCCTCTCTGGAGAATTGAACTTTCCCGCGTTCCAAAAAGCTTGGGAACAAGTTGTGGCGAGACACTCAGTATTACGCAGTTCTTTTTATTGGGAGGAGATAGAAAAGCCCTTGCAAATGGTAAGTAAGCAAGTGGATATCCCATGGATGAAAATAGACTGGCGAAATTTCACAGCTGATGAACAACAAAATAACTTAGAGGATTTTTTGTTGAGCGATCGCCAAAAAGGATTTGATCTGAGTATTGCTCCCTTAATGCGCTTCACCCTCATCCAATTAACAGAGCAGACCTATCAACTTATTTGGAGTCATCATCATATCCTATTTGATGGCTGGTCAATGCAGATTATCCTCAAAGAAGTTTTAGCTTTCTATGAAGCACAACAGCGAGGCGAACATTTATACCTCCAACCTGTTCGTCCCTATCGAGAATATATTGATTGGTTACAACAACAGGATATTGATCAAGCCAAGAGATTTTGGCAAACAACCCTCCAGGGTTTTGAAACTCCGACCTTTTTGGGAAAAACCAAGGGAGAGGGAATATATCATGAACAGCATTTCCAATTATCGCCAACTGTCACTGAAAAATTACAAGGTATGGCGCGACAGCAGCATTTAACCTTGAATAATTTGGTACAGGGAGCTTATGGGTTATTAATTTCCCGCTACAGTGGGGAAAGTGATGTCATCTTTGGTGCAACTGTATCCGGTCGTCCACCGACCCTGGAGCAAGTAGACTCAATGGTAGGACTATTAATTAACACTCTCCCCATCCGAGTCAAAATTACCAACAAGACAGAATTATTACCCTGGCTCAAGCAATTACAAACCCAAGCATTAGAACAAGAACAGTATGCTTATTGTTCCCTCGCAGAAATTCAAAATCAGAGTGATATTTTCCCCGGATTGCCATTATTTGCAAGTCTTTTAGTCTTTGAAAATTATCCATTAGATTCTGCCCCACAAGAAACCAAAAAAACTTTAGAAATTAGTCATATTAGTTGTTTTGAACGCACAAATTATCCGCTGACGATAGTTATTAATCCTGGTTCGCAATTAGCTGGCAGAATTGTTTATGATACTAGCTGCTTCGACGACAAGAAAATTGCTCGCATGATTGGACATTTCCTGACATTGCTAACAGGAATGGCAGCTAATTTACAACAAAATATTTCTGACTTATCTCTAATGAGTGCAGCCGAAGCAGAAGAATTAATGCTGCTAGAAAATCAACAAGCAACAAATACTATTAATTACAAATGTGTTCATGTTTTATTTGAAGAACAGGTAGAAAAAAGCCCTGATGCAATAGCAATTATATATGAACAACAACATTTAACTTATCGAGAATTAAATAACCGCGCCAATCAATTAGCCCATTATTTGCAATCACTGGGAGTTAAACCCGAAGTCCGAGTGGGAATTTGTGTTGAGCGTTCCCTAGAAATGGTCATCGGTATTCTGGCCATTCTCAAAGCTGGTGGGGCTTATTTTACCCTAGATCCAGCTTATCCTCCCGAAAGATTAGAGTTCATGGTAGCAGATGTACAAACACCGATCTTACTAACACAAACTCATTTACAAAATGGACTACCACTGAATAATCAAACTGTGGTGAATCTTGACACAGATTGGGGAATTATTGCCCAATACAAACAAGACAATTTAAACAGTGAAGTTAATCCAGAAAATTTAGCTTATATCATTTATACCTCCGGCTCGACAGGAACACCAAAAGGTACAGAAGTTCCTCATCGTAGCTTCATGGGTTTTATGTTTGAAGTTGATTATGTTCACCTTGATGCCGAAAAAATTTGGCTACAACATTCATCAATTTCTTGGGATGCACTCACGCTAGAACTTTGGCCATCATTACTTTACGGTGGACGTTGTGTGCTTTATCCAGAGAAAATTCCCACACCAGCAGGCTTAACCCGCATTATCCAAGAACAAGGAATTAATATCCTTTGGCTAACTTCCGCTTTCTTCAATCTGATGATTGATACAATGCCACAAGGGTTATCGGGAGTTAAACAACTACTCATTGGGGGAGAATCTATTTCTGTAGATCATGTTCGTCGCGCTTTAGAAATCTTGCCAGAAACGCAAATAATTAACGGTTATGGACCTTCAGAATGTACAGTATTTACCTGTTGTTATGCCATTCCTAAACAAATTACTGAAAATATCCATTCTATTCCTATTGGTAAACCCATTGGCGATCGCACAGTTTACATATTAGATGAAAATTTACATCGAGTGCCAATTGGTATCCCTGGTGAACTTTATGTGGGTGGTGCGAGTGTTGCGAGGGGTTACTTAAATCAGCCCGTATTAACCAGTGAAAAGTTTATTCCTAATCCCTTTATTCAAGGAGATACCCTTTACAAAACCGGAGATTTAGTCCGCCGTCTACCTAATGGAAATCTAGAATTTATCGGTCGAATTGATACCCAAGTAAAAATTCGCGGTTTTCGGATTGAATTGGCAGAAATTGAGGCAGTTTTGATTCAAAATCCTGACATCAAACAAGTTCTAGTTATTGCACGGGAAGATGAGTCAGGGAAGAAATTCCTAGTAGCCTATTTGGTTACGAAGGATAATTCACCTACTTCTAGCAGCTTCCGAAATTTCCTCAAGGAAAAGCTACCAGATTACATGATACCTACTGCTTTCGTAGTTTTATCAGCATTTCCCCTCACTCCTAATGGTAAAGTCAACCGCCTTGGTTTGCCTATTCCCGAAGGTTTCCAAAGAAATGTAGAGGTTGATTTTGTGCTGCCTCGCACGGCTACAGAACAAGAATTAGCCACAATTTGGACTGAAGTTTTGAAATTAAAACAGGTGGGAATTTATGATAACTTTTTTGAGTTAGGAGGACATTCTTTACTCGCTACTCAAGTGATTTCTCGATTAAGAGAAGCCTTTTCTCTAGATTTTCCTTTACGTTATTTATTTGAGAATCCCACAATTGCTGAACTTGCCCACAAGGTTATGGAACAACAAATTGAACAAGCAGAAAATGATGCCCTAGCCCAGATTTTAGGCGAAGTTGATGGGTTATCAGATGAAGAGGTAACACAAGCATTAATGTTTTGATAAGTAGGTGAACGGAAAAAAACCGTAGACGCGAAGCGGCTTCTCGAAGAGTAATATGTAACGAAAAGTAAAATCGCCCAAACCCTCTTCACTCTTGCCTCTTGCCTCTTGCCTCTTGCCTTGCCATAACGACGATTTTCAATGCTAACCTACTTAATTTATTTGATAATTTAATTTAGCAATTTGATGATACTAAATACCAGATCACCAGGAGCGAAAATATGTCGAATATCACATTGTCCAATATTGCTACCGAACAGCAATTAATTAAGACTTTATTTACTGCGGTTGATTCCCGTGATTGGAATTTATTATTGCAGTGCTTTGATCAAAGTATTATCTATGAATGTCCCGGTTATCAGCCTTTTATGGGACTTGATGAATTACTCAATTTTTATCAGCATGAGAGAATTATTGCCTCTGGTGAACATCGCATTGAACATATTGTAATTGACAATAATTGGGGTTATTGCTGGGGGCAGTTTATTGGTATCAATAAAAATGGCTCTCAAATTAATGAGCGTTTTGCTGATGTGTATTCTTTTGCAAATGGCAAATTTAAAACTCGACGCAGCTACTTTTTTCGACCAGCAGTATAAGAGGTTGTTTGAAAAGTATTATATCAAACCCGTAATCTCCAAAAACCTAACCCCCCTACCCCCCTTCCCTGCAAGGGAATGGGGGTTTTAAAGCCTCTCCCCTTGCAGGGGAGAGGTTTGGAGAGGGGTCAGTCTATACATTCAAAACTTTTCAAACATCCTCTAAGTGACAGTAAAGCCTATCACTTGACCAGATTCAATACTATTCTTCTCTTCTTCTAATTCTTCCTCCTGACTTCTGACTTCTGACTCCTGACTCCTGACTCCTAGCCCTCACAGACAACTTTTTCAGCAAACCCTACTTACTTATATGAGCGATTTACTAAAACGGCTGGAAAATCTTTCACCAGAAAAGCGAGAATTAGTCTTACAAAAACTAAAAAAACAACAACAATCTCCACAGCTTACACCAGTATCAAGGGATCAATTTTTGCCTCTTTCTTTTGCTCAACAAAGACTGTGGTTTATTGACCAACTAGAAGGCGAAAACTGCGTCTATAATGTCCCATTTTTCTGGCAAATTAGCGGATTGCTGAATATCAATGCTTTAGAACAAGCTATAACAGCAATTGTCCACCGTCATGAAGTATTACGTACTAATTTTTGTGTGATCAATGAGTCACCTATACAGGTGATTCATCCTCATCCTCATCCTCAAATGAAAATGCAAGTGCTGGACTGGCGACAATTAACAGCAGAAGATCAGTTAAGCAAAGCCCAGCATTTAGCTACAACAGAATTACAACAGTCCTTTGATTTATCAAATGCGCCTTTGCTGCGGGTAAAGTTGTTGCAACTAGCTGACCAATCCCATTTATTGTTGCTTGTCATTCATCACATTGTTTGTGATGGTTGGTCAATGGGAATCTTCCGTCAGGAATTGTTCACCCTTTATACTGCCTTTTGTAGACAAGAATCCTCTCCCCTGCCAGAATTATCGCTGCAATATGCGGATTTTGCCCACTGGCAAAGACAATGGCTACAGGGCGATGTTTTGCAAAATCAACTCAATTACTGGCAAAAACAATTAGCCGCAGTTCCGCCGCTGTTAGAATTGCCGACAGACCGACCCCGCCCGTCCACGCAAACCTATCGGGGAAGTAGTGAGTTTTTGCAACTTGATCAGGATGTAACTCAGCAGTTGAAGCATTTAAGTCAACAGTCAGGAACAACTCTGTTTATGACTTTATTGACAGTATTTACGCTCTTACTTTCACGCTACACTGGACAAGAGGATATTGTAGTTGGTTCAGCGATCGCTAATCGTAACCGCCAGGAAACAGAGTCACTAATTGGCTTTTTTGTCAATACTCTAGCATTGCGAACTAATCTACAAGGGAATCCAACTTTTAAAGAATTACTGGAACGAGTCAAACAAGTAACTCTAGATGCTTATGATCATCAGGATTTGCCCTTTGAAAAACTGGTTGATGAACTGGGATTAGAGCGATCGCTTGCTCATCATCCCCTATTTCAAGTTGCTTTTGGCCTGGAAAATGGAACTCCAGAACAAATAGAAATTCCTGGTTTAACTCTCACCCGCTTTGAGTGGGAAAACACCACTACCCTATTTAATTTGTCGCTGATTTTCCGCGAAACTTCCCACGGTTTAACCGGTGAGTGGGAATACGCAACCGATTCGTTTGCAGATGAAACTATTCAAAGGATGACAGGACATTTTGAAGTTCTGCTCAAGCAAATTCTTGATAATCCCCATCAATCAATCAATACTCTATCCTTGCTGACAGAGGATGAACGTCAGCAACTACAAATCTGGAATCAAACACAAACAGAATATCCTCAAGATCAAACTTTAGTTAGCATATTTGAACTACAAGTTGCAAAAAATCCTGAGAATTTAGCTGTAGTTTTTGAATCCCATGTAAGAGGGAACAGTAAAGAGTTAAAAACTTTAAACTATCAAGAACTGAATCAAAAAGCGAACCAACTAGCTGATTATTTAATTGAAACATACCAAATTCAAGCAGATATCTTAATTGGTATTTCTGTGGAACGGTCTTTAGAAATGATTATTGGTGTTCTTGGGGTGACTAAAGCTGGTGGTGCTTATGTACCGATTGACCCCAATTATCCGCCAGAACGTATTCGCTTCATGTTAGAGGATGCGGGGATATCGGTTTTATTAACCCAAAGTTTTTTAGTAGATAAATTACCTTTAGATGGTTTAGAAAATTCTGTTAAAGTTATTTATTTAGATGATAGCTCATGGTTCGACTTCGCTCACCATCCACGCAAAGATGCAAAGGCGCAAAGGAAAAATCAAGTTAAGCCTGATAATTTAGCTTATGTTATCTACACCTCTGGTTCTACAGGAAAACCAAAGGGTGTGATGATTGAGCATAAAGCAATTGTTAATTTGGCTTTAGCCTGGGCTGAAAAATTCCAAGTTCAAAATTACAGCCGCTTACTGCAATTTGGGTCTTTTAGTTTTGATTTATCTATTGGTGAAATTGCGACTGCTTTATCAGCAGGTGCTTGTTTATATTTAGGCAATAAAGATACTTTGTTACCTGGTCAAAGCTTAGTTAACTTCTTAACTGAACACAAAATTACTCACGGCTTTTTATCACCTTCAGCTTTATCTGTCTTACCAAAGGCGAGTTTCCCTGATTTACAATGTTTAACTGTTGGAGGAGAGGCTTGTCCGGCTGAATTAGTAAGTCAATGGGGAAGAGAACAACATTTATATAATTGCTACGGTCCAACAGAATCTACTGTGACCGCAGCTATTTATCTTTGTCAACCCAATGGCGAAAAACCAGCAATTGGTAAACCAATACCTAATGCTAATATCTATATTTTAGATGCAAACAATCAACTATTACCTCCAGGAATACCAGGAGAATTATGTATTTCTGGGGTTGGTTTAGCTAGAGGTTATCTCAATCGTCCTGAAATTACAGCCGAAAAATTTATGGAAATTGATTTATTCGGTAAAACTGAGCGCATTTATAAAACTGGTGATTTAGCAAAATGGAATGCTAAGGGGAATTTAGAATATTTGGGTCGGATTGATGAGCAAGTAAAATTACGGGGTTTTAGAATTGAACTCGGAGAAATTGAATCACTGTTATTACAACATCCATTAGTTCAAGAAGCTGTTGTCATTTTGTATGAAATTGATAATAATCCTAGATTAGTAGCTTATATTATGGCAACAGAAAAATCCGCCAATGTAGCTGAAAAAGTGAGGGAATACCTCAAAAATCGCCTCCCAAATTATATGATTCCTAGCCAGATTATGGTTTTGGATCAATTTCCTCTGACTGCTAATGGTAAACTAGATCGCCGCGCATTACCAGCACCAGATACAACCGCTTCTACTGATTTGGAAATACCAGTAACTCCCACAGAAGAACTACTCGCTAGTTTATGGCAAGGTTTATTAAAAGTTAAATCTGTTGGTCGTTCTGATAACTTCTTTGAATTAGGTGGACATTCCCTGTTAGCTACTCAATTAGTTACCCGAATTCGTGATATTTTCGGGGTAGAAGTACCTGTTCGTAAGATATTTGAGCAAAACATTTTATCTGAGTTAGCGAGGGAAATTGATCAAGCATCTGCGAGTGTTGCTTTACCTCCCATTTCACCCCAGCCAGAAAATGAACCAAAAACTCCGTCTTTTGCCCAATCAAGACTTTGGTTTATCGCTCAACTGGAAGCGAAAGGAACTTCTTCTACCTATAATATGCCAGTGGCCTTTCAACTAGATGGCAACCTAAATTTAGAAGCTATGCGGCAAAGTTTAACTTATCTGCTAGAACGGCATAGCAGTCTACGCTCTTATTTCCCTACTTTGGAGGGAGAACCCCAAGTAGTAGTTAAAAATGTCGAAGATATAGAAGTATTAGAAATTGCCGACTTACAAGCACTCCCTCCCCAAACTCAAGGGGAAACTGTGCAACATTTATCTGATCTTCACGCTCAAAAATCCTTTGACTTAAATACTGGTCCGCTGTTCAAAGCGAAACTGCTGCAACTGAGTGAGCAGAAAAATGTCCTGCTGATTAATATGCACCACATTATTAGTGATGGCTGGTCCATGGGATTATTTAAGCGGGAATGGGAGCAAGCTTATACTGCTTATGCTGCGGGTTCTGTGCCGAACTTGTCACCATTACCGATTCAATATAGTGATTTTGCAGCTTGGCAGCGCAGTTGGTTACAAGGGGAAACCTTATTAACTCAAGAAAATTATTGGCAACAACAGCTAGGGGATGCGCCTCGCTTGCTGGAATTACCCACTGATTATCTCCGTCCAGCGCAACAAAGTTACCAAGGTGAGCGTGAAGAATTTTCTTTGAGCAAAGAACTGACTCAGAAACTTAAAGCTATTAGTCAACAACAAGGGGTGAGTTTATTTATGACCCTGTTGACTGCTTTTAATATCTTACTATCCCGTTACAGCCGCCAAGAGGATTTATGTGTTGGTTCTGCGATCGCTAATCGCACCCATAGCTATACAGAAGGGTTAATTGGCTTTTTTGTCAATACCTTAGTATTGCGAAGCAAAATCAAGTCAGAGCAAAGCTTTAGTGAGTTACTGCAACAAACTCGCCAAACTTGCTTAGATGCTTATGCTCATCAAGACATTCCTTTTGAGTATTTAGTTGAAAAGTTACAACCAGAACGCAGTCTCAGCCACAATCCCTTGTTCCAAGTGATGATGGTGTTGCAAAATGCGGTTGGCGCAGGGGCGAAGGTTCATTTACCAGGGCTGGAGATTCAATACTTAGAACAAAGTTTCCCATTTGCCAAGTTTGATATCCTGCTGGATTTGAGCGAAAGAGACGAGCAACTACACTGTATGTGGGAATATGCCACAGATTTATTTGCGGCATCAACCATTAGGCGCATAGCGGCACATTTTGAAGTTTTGCTCACAGCAATAGTTCAAAATTCCCAACAACCGATTTATCAGCTACCCATCATCACCCCCGCAGAAATTCAACAGCTAAAAGTTTGGAATCAAACCGACATAGATTATCCTCATAACACTACTTTGGTGACTCTGTTTGAACAACAGGTAGCAAAAACACCCGATAAAATTGCAGTTGTGTTTGCAGACCAAAGCCTGAGTTATCAAGAACTCAATCAAAAAGCTAATCAACTGGCGCATCATCTCTTGCAACTCAAAAGCCTATCTGATAATCCATTGATGGCAATTTGCATTGATCGTTCCTTGGAAATGCTCATCGGTATCTTTGCTATCCTCAAAGTCGGTGGGGCTTATGTACCAGTCGATCCGAGTTATCCCCAAGAACGCATTCATTTAATGCTTGAAGATAGTGATGCGGCTGTATTACTAACAACCAAATCTCTTAAAAAGCAACTTCCCTTAGAAAAGCTCAATAATACTGCTCAAGTAGTATTTTTGGATGAACAAACATGGACTGAACAGCCAGCAGAAAATCTCAAATCAAACAGTAATTATCATGATTTAGCTTATTTAATTTATACTTCCGGCTCTACAGGGCGTCCTAAAGGAGTGGCGATCACACATTCTAGCTCTGTAGCCTTTGTAAAATGGGCGCATTCAGTCTTTAGTGCAGAACAGCTTACAGGTGTCTTAGCATCAACCTCAATTTGTTTCGACCTCTCCATTTTTGAAATTTTCGTTCCCTTGACTCAAGGTGGTAGTGCGATCGTAGTAGAAAATGCACTCTACATTGAACAAGCGCTTAAAGGTACTTTACCGATAAGTTTGATTAATACTGTACCGAGTGCGGCGGCTGAACTCCTGAATATGAATGTAATTCCGTCCAGTGTACAGGTTATTAATTTAGCGGGTGAACCCTTAAGAAATAACTTGGTACAAGCTTTATATCAAAATACATCTGTACAAGAAGTTTATAACCTCTATGGACCTTCTGAGGACACAACTTATTCAACATTTACGAAAGTTGCCAAAAATGCCCAGCACGAACCTACCATTGGCAAAGCGATCGCCAACACTCGCATCTATATTTTAGATCATGCTAATCAACCCCTGCCCCCCGGTATTCCTGGGGAACTGTGCATTGGGGGTGCAGGTTTAGCACAGGGCTATTTGCATCGTCCCGATTTAACTGCCGAAAAATTTATCACATTGGAATTATTCGGTAAAACTGAGCGAATTTATAAAACTGGTGATTTAGCCCGATGGCTACCTGACGGTAATTTGCAATATTTAGGGCGGATCGATCATCAAGTCAAATTGCGGGGTTTCCGGATTGAATTAGGTGAAATTGAAGCATCTTTACTCAAACACCCCAAAATTCAGGAAGCGGTTGTTTTGGTGCAGGAAGACAGCGAACGCGGTCAGCGTCTAGTTACTTATGTTGTCCCCACAACAGAAAGCGACTATACCAGCCAAAGTGAACAGGTAGAATTGTGGGAACAAGTTTTTAATGATAGCTACACTCAACAAACAACACCAACCGATGATCCAACTTTGAATCTTGCAGGTTGGAAGGATAGCTACACAGGAGATCCAATTTTGCGATCGGCCATGCAAGAATGGCGTGATGCAACAGTTGACCAAATTTTAGAACTTGCACCCAAACGAGTTTGGGAAATTGGCTGCGGAACAGGGATGTTATTATTTAAAGTTGCATCCCATTGTCAACATTATTTAGGTACAGATTTTGCATCGAGCGGATTGCAGTATATTGAACAACATCTCAAACAGCAATCTCTCCAAAACAAAGTTACTTTAAAACAAAGTGCTGCTAACCAGTTTGATGGCATTGAATCCAATGTTTATGACTTGGTAATCATTAATTCTGTAATTCAGTATTTCCCTTCTTTAGATTACTTGTTGTCAGTAATTGAAGGGGCAATCAAAACTGTGAGCCATCAAGGAAAAATATTTATTGGGGACGTGCGAAATCTCCATTTATTAGCAGCTTTCCACACCACCACAGAATTTTATCGCGCCCCTGATGACTTATCAATTCAGGACTTGCGCCAAAAAATTCAAAACAGGATTCGCACGGAAGAAGAATTGCTGATTGACCCTGATTTCTTTATCGCTCTCAAGCAAAGATTTTCTCGGATTAGTCACGTCCAAATTGAATTAAAACGGGGTTACAGTCATACGGAAATGAGTCGTTTTCGTTATGATGTTGTTTTACATTTAGATCAAGTAGATATTCCCCTAACTCAACCTCAATGCTTAGATTGGCAAGAACAACAGTTAAATCTGGCAACAATTGAGAGAATTTTAACAACCGAGCAACCAGATTTACTAGGGATTAAGAGTATTCCTAATGCACGTCTAACTCCAGAAATGGTGTTGTTAGCACAAATTCCTCAATTAGATGGTACTGTCACAGATTTAAAAGCGGCAATTGCCCAAGTGAAAGCAGGGATAGAACCGGAAGCATTCCGAAATTTAGCGCGAGATTTGCCCTATACGGCTTTTATCCAATATAGCTCCACAGGATTTTCTGATTACGATGTTGTTTTTCAACGGCATATCTTTGAAGAAGACAAAATCCCAAGATTTGCGACAAAAGGCAATTGGCGGCTGAAACCTTGGCAAAATTACGCTAATCAACCGTTGCAATATCGCACCAATCAAATTGATCCAGCTTTATTAGCAGAATGGCGGGACTTTTTAGAGAAAACCCTGCCTGATTATATGATTCCCAGTCATTTTGTTGTTTTGGACAAACTGCCACTGACACCAAATGGTAAAGTAGACAGAAAAGCTTTACCTGCACCAGATCCAAAAGTTGCAGTCACAGATATTGAGTTGCCTGTAACGGAGACCGAAAAATTGCTGGCTCAACTTTGGGCGAAGTTATTGAAATATGAGGTCATAGCCCGACAAGATAACTTCTTCAACTTGGGAGGACATTCTTTATTAGCTACCCAACTTTGCTACCGCATTCGTGACACTTTCAAAGTAGAACTGCCACTGCGTCAAGTATTTGAGTCTCCTACTATCATTGACTTGGCAAATTATATAGATAGCTGCATTTGGGTTAATTCGACAACCACAGATATACAACCTTTAAACTCAGACGAAGAGGAAATTGAACTATGACCATGACACAAAATCAGCAAATAGTTTCTTTAATGCTGCGTTTGCAGAACATGGGCTGCCGAATTTGGGCTGAAGATGATAAGTTACGGATTCGTACTAGCAAAAACGCCCTCACTGCTGAACTCAAGCAGGAAATTCAAGACCAGAAGGCAGATATTCTCGCTTTCTTGAAAGCTGCTAAAACACAAGCTGTTTCTACAGCGGAAATTCCGGCTTTAAGCGCTGACTCTCCCAAGCTTCTGTCCTTTGCTCAACAACGTCTCTGGCTATTAGCACAACTCCAAGGGTCATCAGCTACTTACAATATGCCGATCGCTTTACAACTGAACGGCAACCTGAATATTGATGCCCTACATTCTAGTTTGGCTGATCTGCTGAATCGGCACGAGAGTCTGAGGATGTATTTTCCCACAGTTGCCGGACAACCACAAGTTGCCATTCGCAGTTTAGACGAAATCGCAGTTTTAACGGTACAAGATTGCCGGGAATTAGGGAGTGGGAACAAGGGAGAGCTTGATTTAGATACCCAATGCCCAAATATCCAAGATTTAATTGACGCTCATGCACAACAACACTTGGACTTAAATACTGGCCCTTTATTTAAAGCTAAACTGCTGCAATTGGAGGTTTATCCTGAGCGAAGCCGAAGGGAGCAAAAATCTGTCTTGGCTATCAATATGCACCACATTATCAGTGATGGCTGGTCAATGGGAGTATTTTTGCGGGAGTTATGGCAGGCTTATACTGCTTATTCTCAAGGTAAGACCCCGAATTTTGCTCCTTTACCGATTCAATACAGTGACTATGCAGCTTGGCAACGTCAATGGTTACAAGGAGAAGTATTAGAAAAGCAGATTAATTACTGGAAACATCAACTAGGTGATGCTTCCCCATTACTGGAATTACCTACAGATTATCCCCGTCCAGCACAGCAAAGTTACAGAGGCGATCGCTATATCTATGCTCTTACACCGGAATTAACTGCTGCTGTTAATGCTTTTAGTCAACAGCAAGGCGTAAGTTTATATATGACCTTGTTGGCTACTTTGAGCATTTTACTATCTCGTTACAGTCGGCAAGAAGACTTATGTATTGGTTCTCCCATTGCTAACCGCACCCATAGCCAGACTGAAGGGTTAATTGGCTTTTTTGTCAATACTTTGGTTATGCGTCAGCAAATCAAACTAGAGCTAAGTTTTATTGAGTTTTTACAACAAACTCGCCAAACTTGTTTAGATGCTTATGTTCATCAAGACGTTCCCTTTGATGTGCTGGTAGAAAAGTTACGACCAGAACGCAGTATGAGCTATAACCCTTTATTCCAGGTCATGTTTACCCTGGAAAATAATGCTAGTCCAGATTTGGATTTATCAGGGTTAGATACTGAATTGCTGGGAGTCAAGGGTGCGATCGCTAAGTTTGATTTAACGCTGTTAGTAACCGAATCTGACAACCAGTTGAATTGCTCTTGGGAATATGCTACAGACTTGTTTGAACGGGGTACTATCCAACGCATGGCGGAACAGTTTACAGTGCTGCTGAAGGGAATTATTGATCATCCACACCAATCAATCAATACTTTACCTTTGATGACAGCAACGGAACTGCTACAAATACAACGCTGGAATCAAACTCAAACTGATTATCCTCAAGATAAAACTTTTGTTGATTTATTTGCAGAACAAGTTGCCAAAAATCCTCATAATATTGCTGTAGTTTTTGAATCGGAAAGTCTAACTTATCAACAATTAAATGAAAAAGCCGAGCAATTAGCTGATTATTTAATTGAAAATTACCAGATTCAAACAGATACATTAATTGGTATTAGTGTTGAACGTTCTTTAGAAATGATCATTGGTGTTTTGGGTATTCTTAAAGCTGGTAGTGCTTATGTACCGATTGATCCTAATTATCCCCCAGAAAGAATCAAGTTCATGTTAGAAGATTCGCGGATATCGGTTTTATTAACTCAAAGTTTTGTAATACATAAATTGCCTTTAGATAGTTTAGAAAATCCTGTTAAAGTTGTTTATTTAGATGCAGAACTAGACAAATACCCATCACCAATTGTCAATTGTCAATTATCAACTGTCAATTACAATAATTTAGCTTATGTTATTTATACCTCTGGTTCAACGGGAAAACCCAAAGGGGTAATGATTGAACATCGAGGACTGGTAAATTTAATTTTGGCAGTTGATGAAATTTTGCAAATTCAACCCCAAAGTCGTGTATTACAGTTTGCTAATTTCAGTTTTGATGCTTCCATTTGGGAAATTGCTCCTACTCTTTCCGCAGGTGCTTGTTTGTATCTAACAAAAAAAGAAAACTTGTTACCTAGTCAAGAACTGATTGACTTTTTAACCGAACACAAAATTACTCATCTTACTATCCCACCTTCAGTTTTATCTTTGTTACCTCAAGCCACCTTACCTGATTTGCAAATTTTAATTACTGCTGGTGAAGTTTGCTCCAAAGAATTAGTTAACCGTTGGGCAAAAGGAAGAAGTTTTTTTAATGGTTATGGACCAACAGAATCTACAGTTTGTACCAGTATAGCTGTTTGTCAACCCGATGGGAAAAAACCACTAATTGGTCAACCGTTATCTAATCTCCGCACTTACATTTTAGATAGACATCATCAACCATTACCCCCTGGTATTCCTGGTGAGTTGTGCATTGCGGGTGTGGGTTTAGCTAGAGGTTATCTGAATCGTCCTGAAACTACTGCCGAAAAATTTATTGAAGTGGAATTATTCAGTCAAGTTGAGCGAATTTATAAAACTGGGGATTTAGCAAGATGGAGAGATGATGGCAATTTAGAATATCTAGGACGCATGGATGAGCAGGTAAAATTACGGGGTTTTAGGATTGAATTAGGGGAAATTGAATCACTTTTATTACAATATCCATTAGTTAAAGAAGCTGTTGTAACTGTAAATAAAACTGAGAATAACCAAAGTTTAATTGCTTATGTAACGGGAATTGATGATGATTTTTGCAATGATTTGAAAAAATATCTCAAATCGAGTTTACCTGATTACATGATTCCTGCTCAAATTGTCGTATTGGACAAGTTACCTTTAACTCCCAATGGCAAAATTGACCGGAAAGCTTTACCTGTTCCTAATATTAGCGTTCAAGCTGCATACACACCCCCGCGCCACAAAGTCGAAGCACAATTAGCGCAAATTTGGTCTGCTCTTCTTGAACGTCAAAAAATTGGCATTCATGATAACTTTTTCGATTTGGGCGGCCATTCTTTATTGGCAGTCAAATTACTCAATCTTGTGCAACAAGAGTTGGGACAACAACTGGCCTTGAGAAGTTTATTTCAGAATCCTACTATTGCTCAACTGGCACAACACATAGGTAATAGGGAGATTCAAGAGTCAAATCCTGATTTAGTAACGATTCAGCCTCTAGGAGATGCCACCCCCCTATTTTGCGTATCTGGCTCCAACGGACACGGTTTCTATTTTCGAGATTTGGCAATCAATTTAGGCACTGAACATCCTGTCTATGGACTCGATGCACCAGGAAGAGACGGACTGAGCATACTTCCTCACTCAGTAGCTGACCACGCAAGTCAACTGATTGCCCAATTACGTCAACAACAACCCCAAGGACCTTATATATTGCTGGGGTACTCTTCCGGTTGTAGTGTCGCTTTTGAAATAGCTTCCCAACTGGAGCAGCAAGGTGAAAAGGTGAGTTTACTAGCTATCTTGGATTCGGGATTGGTTTCTAATCCGGAACATTTCAAAAATAGAGCAGATATTGATTGGATTTGGCAAATAATCCAACGAATCGAAGCTTTAAAAGGAGTTTCTTTCGGTTTAGAATACGCTGATTTAGCAGCTCAACGCGATGACCAAGCCCGTTGGGATTTGGCGGCAGATTATTTATACCGTCATAATGTCCTACCGGAACACGCCAGCCTTGATTTACTTAAAACTAATATGCAAATTATGAGAGTACAGACGCTCAATTACGTAGATTATCAGCCTGCTCATCCCATTTCTGCCCCGATTGTTTTATTCCGCGCTGAAGACGTGCCGGAAATACTGGTGCGAGAACTCCAAACGCTTACTGATTACGATTTACCGGACTGGGGATGGCAGGCATACACTCAAAATCCCGTCAAAGTGATATCTGTACCTGGAACCCACGGTCAAATGCTTCATGAACCCAATGTAAACATATTGACTTCAAACTTACGGTTAATGATGACTTAAGTAGGTTGGCGTTGAAAATTGTCGTTATGGCAAGGCAAAAGGCAATACTTCGACTTCGCTCAGTAACCAGAGGCAAGAGTGAAGAGGGTTTAGGCGATTTTACATTTCTTTACACAGTTTGGTTTTATTGTGTTCACCTACTTAATTCTAATTTTCTTGATTTTCAATTTTAAATTGGTATAAAACAATGCAAACTCTTTCGATTAAAATTTCCGACGAAACCCTTAGGGATGGAGAACAGCAAGTAGGCATTTTTTTCTCTTATCCCACCAAACACAAACTGGCTCATCTGATTGCCCAAACAGGAGTTGATGAACTTTGCATCATGCCCTATGTTTATGAACAGGAGGCTAAACTAGTTAAAACATTAGTATCAGAGGGATTGGATGGTGTTGTCACTGCTTCTACGATGATGGGAAAAGAGTATATTGATCATGCGAAGAACTGCGGGGTTAAGCGCATTATTTTGTTTCATGCTGTTTCTGATCGTCTACTGTTTCTGCGAGATCCCGAAATTCGCCTCATGAGCGAATTCCAAGGAAAAACAATTGATGATGATATCCCATCTGCAATCATCAATAGAATTCGTCAGAATGCTATTAATGTCATTGTAGAAAATTTGCACTATGCCACAAAAGTGGCCGGACTCAGAGTCAATTTTGCTGCGGAGGATGCTTCTAGAGCGGATTTTGACTTTTTGGTGGAATGTATTCGCTCATGCAGTCCTTATATTGAAAACTTTTTACTGTGTGATACAGTAGGGGTGCTAAATCCAGAAAAGAGTTATATCTGGATTCATGATTTGCTGCAATCCACTAATGGGGTAGGACTGGGGGTACACTACCACAATGATATAGGATTGGCACTGGAAAATACTCTCCAGTCTCTGATGGCGGGAGCGACTTTAGTATCGGGGACGTTTTGCGGGATTGGAGAACGAGCCGGAAATGTTGCCATTGAGCAGGTGTTAAATGGGTTGCGAGTCCGGTTTGGCATTGAAGTCCAGGGGATCAACTATGATGCGATCGCCGCAGTGACTAATTATATTGAGCAACTGGGGATTCGTCCCGCATCTCCTTACTCTCAAACTGCACAACGCCACGAATCAGGTATTCATGTTAATTCTTTGTTTCGTGATCCCAAGAGCTATGCAGTATTTCCACATAACAAAATAGATGTTGTCTTTGGCAAATGGAGTGGAGTCAGTAATTTCCAATATCTATTTGAAAAACAACTGCAAAATCCTCAATCTAGAAAGCAGTATGAAAAAATGCGTTCCGTCATCAAATCTCTGGCAATGGAAAAAGAATGTTACTTTACAGCTAACGAAGTCTTAGAACTATGGAAAGATGGTATCTTTGAATAATCAATCGTAAAAATTTACGACTCAGAATTCGGAATATTTAAAGACTCAGAAGAGTATTAAGTAGGTGAACGGAAAAAAACCGTAGACGCGAAGCGGCTTCTCGAAGAGTAATATGTAACGAAAAGTAAAATCGCCCAAACCCTCTTCACTCTTGCCTCTGGTTACTGAGCGAAGTCGAAGTATTGCCTCTTGCCTAGTGCCATAACGACGATTTTCAATGCTAACCTACTTAGCTCAATACTGGATTGCTAGTCTGGCTTTTTGCTCCTGAGTATTAATATGGAATTCTATCGGACTCCTATTTAATTTTTGATAGCTTGCTGTAGCCATACAAGACTTAGTAGGTATCAAGTCCGTCTTTTCTGTTCCCTGTTCCCTACCTCAAAACACTAAAATAATTTTTTTAAGATGCAAGCTAAACCTTTTATTGATAAATCCGCCA
Organism: Dolichospermum sp. UHCC 0315A; assembly: GCF_008121535.1. GTDB lineage: Bacteria > Cyanobacteriota > Cyanobacteriia > Cyanobacteriales > Nostocaceae > Dolichospermum > Dolichospermum lemmermannii. Next base: position 2,434,359 of record NZ_CP043056.1, on the reverse strand, counting down.
CAAATAATTCTGCTCCAGTTGCTAACCGATTTTGGGAAAATGTCAAAGCGGTTATTGGTCCTTACTGGTATCCCACAGAAGCCAACGGTAGAGCATTCTCAGACGTGGTGCGGACATGGGGAATGCTGATTCTTCTCATATTATTAATTGTCGCACTTGTAAGCGTAACTGCTTTTAATAGCTTTGTTAGCCGTTATTTGCTTGATGTGATTACTGAAGAAAAAGATTTAAAGAAATTTATTGATATATTATTGGTTTACGGTGCTGCTCTGGTTTTGGTGACACTTTTAGTAGGATTTTCTAGATTTGTTAGAAAACAAATTTCTCTTGATTGGTATGAATGGTTAAATCATCAAATTTTATCAAAATATTTAAGTAATCGTGCCTACTATAAAATCAACTTTCAATCTGATGTTAGTAATCCAGATCAACAAATATCCCAAGAAATCGAACCTTTGACTAGAAATGCTCTCAGCTTTTCAGCGACTTGTTTAGAAAAAGTCCTGGAAATGACAACTTTTTTAATTATTCTCTGGAGCCTTTCTAAATTTGTAGCAATTGCCCTGCTTGTTTATACTATAGCGGGTAATTTAATTGCCCTTTATTTAGCTGAACAATTAAATAAGATCCAAGAAGAGGGACTCGAATTTACGGCAAACCACACTTATAGTCTGACTCATGTTCGTAATCATGCTGAATCAATAGCTTTCTTTCAAGGAGAAGAACAAGAATTAAATATGATTCAGCGCAGATTTAATAAGATTATTCAAAATACCAAACGCAAGATTAATTGGGAAAGAAGTCAGGATATTTTTAACAGAGCATATCAGGCTATTATCCAAATATTTCCATTTATAGTATTCGGACCTTTACAGATTAAAGGGGAAATTGATTTTGGGGAAATTGCTCAAGCTAGTTTAGCTTGTAATCTGTTTGCCAATGCTATAGCCGAATTAATCAGAGAATTTGCAACTTCAGGAAGATTTTCTATTTATGTTGAACGTTTAGTTGAATTGTCAGATGCGTTAGAAGCAGTCAACAAATTACCAGAAAATGTCAGTACGATTAAGACAATAGAAGAAAACCGTTTAGCTTTTGAGAATGTTACTTTACAAACACCCAACTATGAACAGGTAATCGTCGAAAATTTGTCTTTGAGTGTTCAACCTGGAGAGGGGTTATTAATTGTTGGGCCTAGTGGTCGAGGTAAAAGTTCTCTGTTGAGAGCGATCGCTGGTTTGTGGAATGCGGGAACTGGTCGTTTGGTAAGACCCCCCCTAGAAGAAGTTTTATTCCTACCCCAACGTCCTTATATAATTCTGGGTACTTTGCGCGAACAGTTACTTTATCCGCATACAAATCGCAAAATGAGCGATGCAGAACTTAAAGAGATTTTACAACAAGTTAATTTACAAAACTTAGTTAGTCGTATAGATGGCTTTGATACAGAAGTTCCTTGGGAAAATATACTCTCATTAGGAGAACAACAACGTCTTGCCTTCGCACGCTTATTAGTTACTCGTCCTAGTTTCACTATCTTAGATGAAGCCACAAGTGCTTTAGATTTAAATAATGAAGGAAATTTATATGAACAATTACAATCAACGAAAACAACTTTTATCAGTGTGGGACATCGAGAAAGTTTGTTTAATTATCATGACTGGGTTTTGGAACTTTCACAAGATTCTAGTTGGCAACTTGTAACTGTGGAGGATTATCGGCAGCAGAAGGTAAAAGAAACAGTCACTAATGCTCCCAAAAATCCTCAAGTCACAATAGATATTTTACCTAACAATGAATCTTCAACTCCACCAGAAATAGCCATAAATTCTCCCGAAAATCCTCAAATCACGACAGATATTTTACCTAACAATGAATCTTCAACTCCACCAGAAATAGCCATAAATTCTCCCGAAAATCCTCAAATCACGAAAGATATTTTACCTAACAATGAATCTTCAACTCCACCAGAAATAGCCATAAATTTTCCCGAAAATCCTCAAATCACGACAGATATTTTACCTAACAATGAATCTTCAACTCCACCAGAAATAGCCATAAATTCTCCCGAAAATCCTCAAATCACGACAGATATAGATAAAATTGTCGGGCTTTCTCATCAGGAAATGCACAAATTAACAACCTATTCATCACTTGGTACTGTTAGAAGCAAAGCCAGCAAAGGTAAATCTATTACTACTCAGGATGGCTCTACCTACCGCTATAATAAAGACTCAAAGGTGTTAAAATGGGTAAAAGATTAACAAATATTCATACTTTTGATAATCAAGCTTATGCGAACTAGACAGCAGAAACAACTAATTACTTACAAAAGTATTTCAATTTACAACCAAAACTATCAAGTACCCGTAATGAAAAATAACGGGGTAAAAATAGTTCAAAAAAAAATCCAAGAACGTCAAACCTTATTTAAAGAGGGTGTGCGATATCATCATCATCTTGGTGGACTAATTAAGCGAAAATCAGAAATTAGCCAGGGAGAAATTCTTGAGGAAATCCAATTATTTATTAATGACTATACACATATTATTGATTTTTTAGAAAATTACAAGAATAGTTATCATGATTTTTTATTAATCCTTACGGAAGATTTGAAAAAATTATTCAAACAAAAATATTTAGAAATAAAAAAAATAGAAGATGAAAGAAGTAATTTAGAACTTAAAAATCATCATAATCCGGCAATACTAGATGAACTAAGATGGGAGAAAAAAGAAAATTTTAAAGCAGTGTTACTCTTGAGTAATGCTTACTTTTTAATGTTGGAAAAAATCAGTTTAATCAGCGTAGGAATTACAAGAATTGCCGAAGATACACAAAATCAAAAAGAAATAGTCAAAAAAATAGTTAAAGACTTAGAAGTCTATCAAGAAATTTACGAATATCAAAGAAAAGCCCAGAAAATTCGTCAAGAAATAGCCAAAATTGCCCATACTGCCATCAATCTCGAAACCTCTTTACAAGCATACTTTAGACCCTTTCAATCATTAATAGAAGAAGTCGTCAAAATAGATGAATATTTTTACGCAATTGTCGGAGATATTAAAAATTTAGGAGATAACGTTTTAAAGTATCAGTCAAATTTAGCTCACATTGAAGTCAAGGAGGGTATTTCTGATACTTTTCTTAATTTTATGGTAACAAGTTATGAAAGAAAAGCTAGATTAAAAGATGCTTTCATTCAATCTCAATTATTAGATTGGCAAATCCATAATTTTGATTTGAACGAAAATAGTGTCTTTTTGGATCAAGGTATTGATTTAATATCAAACTATATATCTGAGCAATTCACCGACCAAGAAAACTTGCTCAATATAGCAGACATAAATTTTACTACTGTCGTTCCGCTATCTGCTGATAAAGAAACAAGATTGATGGGATTGGTGAATAATAATGTTACTTTGACAAAAGAATTTTTCAGCAATCAAGATATTGATTATACTCAATTACGGGATCTTCTAGCGCAGCACAGGTGGCAAGAAGCTGATATTGAAACCGCTAAATTAATGCTAACAGTCATGAAAAAGAATTATTGGAATGAAGTTTATCAGCAAGATATTGATAATTTTCCTTGTCAAGATATTCATAATATCGATCAACTGTGGGAACAATATAGTTATGGTTATTTTGGCTTTAGTATTCAACAAACTATTTGGAGCGAAATAGGTGGTCAAGTAGACTATGAAACAAAAAAGAAACTTGGCGATCGCCTTGGTTGGCGAAAAGAGGGAAACTGGTTAGAATATGAAGAACTAACTTTCAAATTGTCCCCGATGACACCGATGGGACACTTACCAGTCAAATGGTTACACTATGATCAACACAGTGCTGAATTAACCTCACAATCATCTACAGAAAACCTTTCCATGGCAGCTTGGCGGGTAAAGTCTTGGTTAGTTCGACAAATGCACTTATTCTTTTCTCGTGTAAGAAGCTGTCAAGACCTATGTGCGAATAACAAATTTGTTAATCGCAGGCAAAATTAGAACTAGATTTAATTTGAGGACAGTTAGGGTGCGGAAGGTGGGCTTTATGAGCCATTGTTTGCAAGAATACTTAGGGCTTGCTGAATAAGTCTCTCAAATCCACATTTACTGAAGTCAACTCTCGGTTCATCAGATAAAATCTACCTATAATACTAACAGAATTATAAAATCCATTTTTAGATTTTTTCAGCATTATTTTGGCATTTCTTTGATTATTTATCCCTTTAAGGATGAGAACACCAGCAAAATTAAAACTACCTGATGCAGTTAATTTACTGCTATTTACACTAGCAGTAATATTAGCAAAAGTATAACCTAAAAACTTGAGATTCCCGGAAATACTAGCAGAATTATTGATATTACCATGAGTTCCCTTGCCTAGATTAACTGTAGCACCGTTGAAAGCTAAAATGCCAAAGTTAAAATTACTTGTGGCTTGAAATCCACTCTCATTCAGACTAATTCCTAGTAATGTGAATTGTTTACCCAGGAGAGTAATATCACCTAAACCAAAAATCTTTTTATTCATTAAATCTACTTTAAACTTAGGAACATTTAGCTTGAGAACATTGGCTAAATTAAGAGCTACATCATTAATTAAAACGTCTTGAAGGTTAAATGATAACGTACCCTTACCTAAAGATTGATTAAAACCAATAATATTTGTTTTTCCGGTTGCGCTTTGATTCTTTAAATTAACTGTGAGATTAGGAATAGTCAAAGTTAAGAAACTTGCTAAATTCAGTTGAACGTTCTTCAGGTTAACACTATTGTGATTAACATCAAAGGTAATCCCTACCAGAGTATTACCCAAAATTGAAACCTTTCCTGAACCACTACCACAACCAGATTTTATATCTATAGTTAGGTCATCAACATCAATGCTCAATAAATTAGCTAAACTCAAGTCAAAGTTTTTAAAGGTAGCATTGCTAGAAGTAATTTTAAATTCAACATTTGCAATTTGATTATTAAACAACTCTACATAGCCATCTCCCTGAAAATACTGCTCACTAGGTGTTACGTTTAAAGCTAAATCTAAGCTATCGTCATCTGTTCCCTTAATTTTGATAAATCCTAAATCTATTTCTAAAACTTTTAACGAACCACTAATATTATTTAAACTTTTGTCACCTTCAAGGAGTAAGATTGCTTCATGACCCCAAGCATTGACTTTGCCATTAATTTCTAAACCTTCTGATATTGGTTGGCCTGCAATCATCGTCGGGAAGGGAACATACTTAATTAATGGGTTAATTTTTCCGTCTCTATCCCTATCAATTGATTCGATAGTCAAATTTACCAGACTTTCTAACAAACCTAGGGCTTTGTTAACTAAATCAATTGAACAACCTACTTGTTTGGTAATAAAAGAACTGACTAGACCGCGCCACAAATCTATTAAACTAACGGCTTGATTGGGAGTTAAAACTAAAGCTAATCGCTCAGGATCATTAGTATCTATGAGGAATGCTACCTCAATATCTATTTTTTCCCATCTCAAATCACCAATGAAGCCAAAATTATCAAAGTAAGGAGGTAAATATGTTCCACCTCCTTGAAACCTGATATTGCGAAGTTCAGTTCCTGCCAAACCATAGGGATTATGCCAGGATTTTTCACTTTGTTGACAGAAAGATGCTGTTAAAGATTCAGGTTCGAGAGAGAGAGAACCAGAAAGAAATAGTTTAGGTTCTTTTTCCTGGGTAGGGTCGTAACCTTGAAGAATTAAATTTCCAGTTAATCCAAAGTTTGGCTCTAAATCAGGATCAATTTTTAATTCCATGAGCAAGTTACTAAAATTAGCTTTAAATTGTTGGCGGGAAAATAGTTGCATATCACTTGCAATATTACCTGTTAAGCTAACTTGTCCTGTGGGATTGAAACTAATCATAGATTCCAAGTATGTAATCCCTAAATTTTTATGTAGAAAATTACTAAAGTTTTTAGGGAACTTTCTTAAATCAATATCTCCGATAAAGTTTAGTCCTCTGTTTAAATTAATATCACCCGATTTTGAATGTGCAAAAGAATGGGCAATGTTAGTGATAATTAACTCTGAATTGGCTAATTTTAGATTGTTGATAATAGGAATTTTATTTGTGAGTTTACTGAAACTAAAATCACTAGTTAATTGATATCTTAATGTGGTTTTTCGTCCAAAAATCAATTCAATTTTTCTGTTATTTAGGAATCCTCGACACCTAATTTCAATTTTATGATGATTTTTATAAAGTTTACATTTTGATGCGGATATTTTAATTTCAGGTTGGCTAAATATTTCAACAATAATTCTATCTAGGGCTACATTCATGTATGGGATTTTACTATGAATATTAAAAATTTCGTCTAAATTTAATTGCAAATCATGATCTAAATCTAAATCTAAATAAACTTCTGAATTTGACGAGACTAAATCTATATTATCCAAAGATTCCAGTTTTAATTTGAGAGCCTTAGGTAAGGTAATTCCTGCTAAGTCAATGTTAGGAGACATAAGTAAATTGACGTAAATGTTTTGAAGTTTTGAAAGGGTAGACCGTGTTTGACGACCGTAGCGAGAATTCGGCTTTGGGGTACTACCTAAGTATATTCTGTCCGCAGAATCTCAGCGGCTTTAGCCGCTGAGAGTGTCAACCAATTTCCACTTTGTCCAGTTCTTTAACTGCAACACTAGCGCAAAATTCAAAAGTCTGATATCATGAATTAATGAACGGGTGAGTAGCTCAACGGTAGAGCAGTTGACTCTTAATCAATTGGTTGCGGGTTCGATTCCCTCCTCACCCATTAGCTTTCAGCGTTTTCAAGATTTGACCTTGACTAGGTATTGCCTAGTTTTAGTCAATACCTAGTCAAGGTAAATTGGTTTTTTTTTGATATTATTTTCTTTATTTTTGCTTTCACTTTTCATCACATTTGGCAGCAGCTTACTGCCCCATTGGCGTTTTTTATCGGTTTTTGGCTTTTATACCTTTTGCAAAATCCCGAATAGAATGGGACGGTGCCAGGTAAGCACTAGGCTGAAAAAAAACGTTCCAAAAAGCTTTTGACCTTTTGGAACATTTGTGTTTGAAAAATGAAAAAAAAATAAAAAATGGGTCATCGTGTGGCTACCTTCAACTTTTCTTCAGTATGTCTTAGTAGTATTAGTTCTTCAATTATTACATAATTTAATGCCATGCCGCCTCTAACAGCGACAGCCGCGGCTGAGTTCAAGTTGACTGGATTAGAAGTGCCTGCGGAAGGGAGTTCGTCAATGACAATTCTAGCCGTTTTTGTTTTGGTTGATGTTTTCATGGTTTTTAGTCGGAAGTCGTGTGTGTAATGTTGTCGACAAAAGACGAAATACTCATACTCATACCGAGTATATCATACAAAAAGTTTTTTTACACAACACAACGTTTTTTCAAAAAAACTTTACTTGCCAGTCACCCACTTAAAATCGTTCCGCCTTCTTGCCCTTCCCGCCTTCTTGCCCCACCCCCCAACACACAGACAGGACGGGACGCACAATATTCCGAGTGTCTTCTGTATTCTTCCGTGTTCTGGGGTACCTGGAGTGCTTCGTTTAATTCCATAACTCGTGCGAGGTACAAGGCGAGGCCACGGAAGGCGATCGCACATCATCAATGGTATAATCGTCAAAACGGCGATATTTATGAAATTTGGTATGAGAAAAATATAGGGATTTGAAAATGAATGAATTAGCACCAATCATTAAATTAGGTAATCCGATATTACGACAAAAAGCTGTTGCGGTTGAGAATATTCAAAATCAAGAAATTCAAAACCTCATTGATGAACTAATTACCTCAGTTGCTCAAGCTAATGGGGTGGGAATTGCTGCACCACAAATAGCAGCATCTTACCGTCTATTTATCGTTGCTTCCCGTCCTAATGCCAGATATCCCCACGCACCAGAAATGCAGCCGACCGCAATGATTAACCCCCGAATTATTGCCCATTCTTCGGAAATGGTGAAAGGTTGGGAAGGTTGTTTAAGTGTTCCTGGAATTAGGGGTTTAGTCCCTAGATATCAAACAATTGAAGTTGAGTATACAGACCGTTATGGCAATTTACAAAAACAAGAATTAACTGATTTTGTTGCCAGAATTTTTCAACATGAATATGATCATCTAGAAGGATTAGTATTTTTAGATCGGGTGGAAAATAATCATGATTTAATTAGTGAGGAAGAATATCAAAAATCTGTAATGGGTAATGGGTAATTGGTAATTGGTAATTGGTAATTGGTAATTGGTAATGGGAAGAAAAATATTATTCCCTTCCCACAATTTGATCAGAATCCTAATTTTTCTAAAATGGGTTTTGTAGACACAATATGTCTCTCTAAACCCAATTCTTTGGGACTGACACCTAAAGCCAAAGCAATCAATTGGGGTAGGTGTAAAATCGGTAAACCTAACTTTTCACCGATTACCTTTTCTACCTCTGGTTGACGAGAATCTAAATTCAAATGACACAAAGGACATGGTGTGACAATACAATCAGCACCATTATTTAAAGCTTCTTGGATGTGATTTCCCGCCATTTGGAAAGATTCGGTTGTCGCGTAGCTAGACAAAGGCCAACCACAGCATTGAGTTCTGCCACGATAATATACAGGTGTCGCTCCTACAGCCCGAAATACATTTTCCATTGCTTCGGGTTGAAAAGGATCATCATATGGCATGGATTTTTGAGCGCGAAGCAGATAACAGCCATAGAAAGCTGCACATTTTAATTCACTTAATTTCTTGGTAACACGCTGAGTAATTTCCTCTAAACCATAATCTGTGACTAAAGCATAAAGAAGATGTTTAACTTCTGTACTCCCCCGATAGGGTGAACAGCCTTCTTTTTCTAATAAACCATTAACCTTATTCACGTAATCAGGATTTGTTGATTGACATTCTTTTAATCGTTCATCAACATGACCAATAACACCTTGGCAAGTGCTGCAATGGGTAAGTAAAGGGAGATTTAATGATTCTGCTAACGCGATATTTCTGGCATTAACGGTATCTTCTAGTAGTTGAGAATCTTCTTTAAATGTCCCTGAACCACAGCAAGAGGCTTTTTTCAGTTCAACCAATTCAATACCCAAGGCTTGAGTGAGAGATTGGGTTGATATATACAGTTCCCTACAAGCCCCTTGAGCTACACAGCCTGGATAGTAAGCGTATTTTAGCGGTTTAGATAGCATAAAAGTATAGTTGGTTTATTGTTTAGAGGTGATGAGGATTGATTAATTGGGTGGTTACTGTGGTTATTAAACCTTTATCTCTCATTTCCAGGATCTCCTTCATCTTTAATCCTCAGTTTTAATGATAGAACCTATACTCAGGTTCACCCTTTCCGATAAGATGTATATGCCCAAAAAAAACTTTGTTCATTTAGAGCAAATCATAGCAACTTGTTAAGGACTTTTATTTATGAGCCAAGCAGCAACTTTTGAAAAAGTTAAAAAGATTATCGTTGAGCAACTTAGCATAGAGGATGAGGCTAAGGTTATACCAAATGCCAATTTTATGGAAGATCTAGGGGCTGATTCCCTAGATACAGTGGAGTTAGTCATGGCTTTGGAAGAAGAATTTGAGATCGACATTCCTGATGAAGCGGCTGAAAAAATTACAACTGTTCAAGCCGTAGTTGATTATATCTCTAGTCACGTTGCTGCATCCGCATAGACGAAATTTAATTCAGTATTGACGGGTTTAAACAAATACTTTAAGAGTATACAAATTAACTGGATAAACCCGTCCTTAAATGAGTGTTAAGTGTCTAAACTGTAAGTTTGACTTCAAAAAAAGCACCAAAAGTCCATAATATTGAGCAAACAGTATAGTCTTAACTAAGAATACTTAACTCGGAACTCAGCCCTCTTAATTGTTTCCCCCTGCTGCTTTTTCGCCATATTTAATGCAATCATGATAGACTATAAACGTAACCGCGTTGTTGTAACAGGTGTGGGCGCGATTACACCTATTGGTAACACACCAGCCGAATATTGGGAAGGATTATTAAGCGGACGGAATGGAATTGACTATATCACCGCCTTTGATGCTTCTAAACATAGTTGCCGCATTGCGGGTGAAGTCAAAAACTTTGATCCACACACTTACTTAGATCGCAAAGAAGCCAAGAGGATGGATCGGTTTGCCCAATTGGGTGTATCAGCAGCTAAACAAGCTATTGCTGATTCAGGTTTAGTAATTGATGATCTCAACGCTGAACAAGTTGGTGTAATTATCGGTTCGGGAATTGGTGGAATTAAAGTTTTAGAAGACCAACAAACCATTTACTTAGATCCTAATAAAGGTCCTAGTCGTTGTAGTCCCTTCATGATTCCCATGATGATCGCCAATATGGCAGCAGGATTAACAGCAATTCATACTGGGGCAAAAGGTCCAAATTCCTGCTCTGTAACAGCTTGTGCTGCGGGTTCTAATTCTATCGGCGATGCTTTTCGTCAGATTCAAGGCGGATATGCCACAGCCATGATTTGCGGTGGCTGTGAAGCCGCAGTTACACCCCTGTCAGTGGCAGGATTTGCGGCTGCTCGCGCCCTGTCCACCCGCAATGATGATCCGGCTCATGCTTGTCGTCCCTTTGATCGTGATCGTGATGGCTTTGTCATGGGTGAAGGAGCAGGAATTTTAATTCTCGAAGAATTAGAACACGCCCTCAGCCGGGGCGCAAGGATTTATGGGGAAATTGTTGGTTACGGGATGACCTGTGATGCTTATCACATGACTTCTCCTGTTCCCGGTGGTTTAGGTGCAGCCAGAGCGATTGAGTTAGCTTTAAAAGATGCGTCACTGACACCGGAAATGGTTAGTTACATCAATGCTCATGGAACTAGTACATCAGCTAATGATGTGAATGAAACCGCGGCGATTAAGAAAGCTTTGGGAGATCATGCGTATAAAGTAGCCATCAGTTCTACTAAATCCATGACAGGACATCTGTTAGGCGGTTCTGGTGGGATTGAAGCTGTAGCGACAATTTTAGCGATCGCTCATGATCAAATTCCCCCCACCATCAACATCGAAAATCTTGATCCAGAATGTGATCTAGATTATGTCCCCCATACCAGTCGCGCTCAAGTAGTAGAGGTAGCTCTATCTAATTCCTTTGGCTTTGGTGGTCATAATGTTACCCTAGCCTTCAAGAAATTTACTCCCTAAAGATACTTCCTAGTCAGGTATTAGGTGACAGGTGACGTTAATAACCTAATCACCCATTACCACGACTTGTATTATTGATCCCCAAATAATTTTGCTAGTGGTTAGCTTTTAAAGAAGTGAACCTGTGGCAAGTATGATAGAGATCATTCCTAACTGAACAGTTAGTTTAGGATAACCAAATTATCGGCTTTATTCATCACCAAGAACTCAGAATATCCCCCTTGTCCATTGACAATTGGGAATGAGATGATGAAGAAAGTGGGATCACTTTATAATGACCCCAGCAAGAAAAAGCTAAAAAGAGTCCTAACCCGTCGTTAACAATAAAGAGATTATGGCTGTTGCAACCCAATCCATCCAAGAACTTTGTATTAATTCGATCCGCTTTTTGGCTGTAGATGCCATAGAAAAATCTAAATCAGGACACCCAGGACTACCGATGGGCGCGGCTCCAATGGCTTTTGTGCTTTGGGATAGCTTCATGCGCTATAACCCCAAAAATCCCCAGTGGTTCAACCGCGATCGCTTTGTTTTGTCCGCAGGTCATGGTTCAATGTTGCAGTATGCCTTACTGTACTTGACCGGTTACGATAGCGTTACCATAGACGATATCAAGCAATTCCGTCAATGGGGTGCTAAGACCCCAGGCCACCCCGAAAACTTTGTCACAGCCGGTGTAGAAGTTACAACAGGCCCCTTGGGTCAAGGAATTGCCAATGCAGTTGGTTTAGCAGTAGCCGAAGCCCATCTAGCTGCTAAGTTTAACAAGCCTGATGCCACAATTGTTGACCACTACACTTATGTAATTCTTGGTGATGGTTGCAACATGGAAGGTATTTCCGGTGAAGCTGCTTCTATTGCAGGACACTGGGGATTAGGTAAACTCATTGCTCTTTATGACGACAACCACATCTCCATTGATGGTTCTACAGATGTAGCTTTCACTGAAGATGTTTCTAAACGCTTTGAATCTTACGGTTGGCACGTTCTCCACGTTAAAGATGGTAACACCGATTTAGCCGGAATTGCTAAGGCAATTGAAGCTGCAAAAGCTGTCACCGACAAACCCACCATGATTAAGGTGACAACCACCATTGGTTATGGTTCTCCTAACAAACAAGATACCGCCGGTATTCACGGTGCGGCTTTGGGACCAGAAGAAACCATCGCTACCCGCAAAAATTTAGGTTGGGAATATGACGCTTTTGTAGTTCCTGAAGATGCCCTTAATCATACTCGCAAAGCAGTAGAACGCGGTGCTGGTTACGAATCCGCTTGGAATACAGTTTATGCTGGTTACAAAGCTAAATACCCCCAGGAAGCGGCTGAATTTGACCGTTTCATTAGCGGCAAATTACCAGAAGGTTGGGATCAAGTATTACCTACCTACACAACTGAAGATAAAGCATTACCTACCCGCAAACACTCAGAAAACTGCCTCAACAAATTAGGGGCTGTTTTACCTGAGTTAATTGGTGGTTCTGCTGACTTAACCCACTCCAACCTCACCGAACTCAAAGGCGCTGGGGACTTCCAAAAAGGACATTTCGCTAACCGCAACATTCACTTTGGCGTAAGAGAACACGCTATGGGTGCAATCTGTAACGGTATGGCGTTGCACAACTCAGGTTTAATTCCCTACGGTGCAACCTTCCTAATCTTTACCGATTATATGCGGGCTGCTATTCGTTTAGCTGCTCTTTCCGAAGCCGGTTCAATTTGGGTAATGACTCATGACTCCATTGGCCAAGGTGAAGATGGTCCTACACACCAACCCATTGAAACCCTCGCTTCTTTGCGGGCTATTCCTGATTTAACCGTAATTCGTCCCGCAGACGGAAATGAAACCTCTGGTGGTTACAAAGTCGCCATTGAGAAGTCTAAAGCAAATGCTTCGACTTTACTGGCGTTCACTCGTCAAAACGTTCCTAACTTAGCAGGTACATCTATTGCAGGTGTTGCTAAGGGTGCGTATACAATTGTTGATTCTGAAGGTACACCAGATATCATCTTGATTGGTACTGGTTCAGAAGTTAGCCTCTGCGTGAGTGCAGCGGAAAAATTAACGGCTGAAGGTAAGAAGGTTCGCGTTGTTTCTATGCCTTCTTCTACCTTGTTTGACACACAAGATGCAGCTTACAAAGAATCTATTCTTCCTAAAGCTGTTACCAAGCGTCTATCTGTAGAAGCTGCTAGTAGTTTCGGCTGGCACAAATATATCGGTAGCGAAGGCGACACTGTAAGTATTGATACTTTTGGTGCTTCTGCTCCTGGTGGTATTTGTTTGGAGAAGTTTGGCTTCACTGTTGATAATGTTTTAGCTAAAGCTGAGGCTTTGTTAGGTTAATTATCACAGGATATTTTCTGATTTTGTGGGGTGGGCTGTAAAAGCTCACCTTTTTTTTGTGGAAAAAGTTAATCTATGATTTCTAAAAAATAATTTAAATAAATAAACGAACCACAGAGGCACAGAGAACACAGAGGGAGGAGAAATAGAAATATTGTTTAAGAGCCAAATTCATTGATTCTTGTAAATATCCTAATGCAGATAAAACTTCGATTTATTCATCTTTAATTGATACTGTTACCATTGTCTTTACCTCATCATTAAGTTATTTAGATATTTTGTTATATTTTTAGAGGAAATTTCATGAACATTAACAAAAATGAACTTACACGAGTATAACATTAGTGTATGATAGAATATTACTAATATCACAATAATTAACTCTCTGTTGATATTATGCAAACACAAACACGGTATTACAGCCCAGAAGAATATTTAGAACTAGAAGAGAAAGCAGAATATAAAAGCGAATACCGAGACGGAGAAATTATCCCTATGACTGGAGGAACAACAAATCATAATAAAATAGCAGGTAACTTTTATGCTTATCTGAAATTTGCGTTAAAGAAGAAAAATTATGATGTGTATATTGGTGATGTGCGTTTGTGGATACCGCGTTATCGTCAACATACATACCCTGATATCATGGTAATTCAAGGAGAACCTATTTACACAGGTGCAAATACAACTACTGTCATGAATCCTTTATTAATTGCTGAAGTTTTATCTAAATCAACTAGCAATTATGACCAAAGTGATAAATTCATGTACTATCGTTCTATCCCTGAATTTAAAGAATATATTTTAATTAATCAATATCAATATCATGTTATGCAATATGTGAAAACCGACGATAGTAAATGGATATTCACAGAATTACAGTCTGAATCGGATATTTTGACATTAGAAACAATAGATTTTCAGATTGCTTTGAGTGACTTATATGAACAGGTCAATTTTACACAAGTTAATGAAAATGAATAATTAAGAGAACTCTATTTTCTGCTATATACTAAACACGCTTGGGAAATTAACTTTTACAAGATTAGGAAAAACCTAGATTTGTAGGGGTTTAGCAGTGCTAAACCCCTACTATAGAATCACACGATTAAGACGTTTTGAATATAAATTAGTCCGTGAGTTGCCCAAACTTGCTCATGTTTACATATAATTTATTATAAGAAGAGTATTAAATTAATATCGCAAAAATTACCTAAAGTTATGAAACAAAGGTTATTTAGTCAAGGGTGGATAGGGGTGACACAAATTGTTATTCTCGCTTCCTTGACAGCATTAACGACAATTGCGACTACCAACCAACCCAGCCACGCTAAAGGTGAGACCTTTTACTGTGGCAAAAGTAAAGGTATACCTGTTACCTTTGTCCGTACTCAAGATAGTAGAAAAGTAACAATAGTTCGCTGGACTTCTAATGCTTACTTTCCACCACCTTGGACGGCTCAACGTCGTTGTGACGAAGTATCGCGCAGATTTCAAAGGAGTAATGACAACGGTACTCTGAAAAATATCACCACTGGGACGCTCAGAGGTGAACCAGTTGTTTGTGCTGGTACTAGCCAAAATACTGCTTGTACAAGTAATAATTTATTATTTACTCTCAAACGTGGAGTTAATCCCAGTGCTACTCTCCGCAGACTCTTAGACCGTCGGGGTTTGGCTGCTGGTAATACACTCAATGAAAGTGCAGGTGACACAATTAATATTGATTTCCAGCTTTACCTCGATAATGCCACTGTTGAACCGGATTAAATTAACATGACTTGGCGGATATTAAAATTTGTCGCCTGTATTGGCGGTTTGTCAATGTTGCTTTCAAGTTCGGCAGCAAGTATCACTATTTCTGCTGGACAAACTAGCATTATACAACCGCCAATTCCATTATCAGTGGCACAGTTGCAGGAAAAAGCGGCGGCTATTACTGTCAAGATATTATCAACAGATTTTTTGGGTTCAGGAATATTACTAAATAAACAAAATTCAGTTTATACAGTATTAACAAATGCCCATGTTTTGCGAGCAGATGATCCAGCCTATCACATTCAAACACCAGATGGAGAAATATACAAAGCAAATGTTCTAAAAAATATGAATTTTCAGAATTATGATTTGGCAATATTGCAATTTTATAGTATTAAAAAATCTTATTCTGTCGCAAATTTAGGTACTGTTCCTAAAGTAGGAGATGAGGTATTTATTGCTGGGTTTCCTGTGGGGGAAGAAAGCGAAAAAATCAACTTTGTATTTATTGGTGGTAAAGTATCTTTGGTATTATCAAAAGCCTTAGAGGCTGGTTATCAGGTGGGATATACAAATCATTTGGAAAAGGGTATGAGTGGAGGTGCTTTATTGAATAAACAGGGTGAGGTTGTGGGTGTAAATGGGATGCACGCTTATCCATTATGGGATGCTCCCTCTGTGTTTTTTGATGGTTCGCAAGCAGAGGAAAAGTTACATCAGGAAATAGTGCGTTTGAGTTGGGCTATACCGATAGATAGGGTTGTGCAAATGATGGATAAATTCGAGATATCTAATTCGGATTTCGTTATAAAAATAAACCGCCCCGAACTCAAGTTCAGGGCTAATAACTAAAGTCCGTTAAAACGGACTATAAATTTTTCTTCAGTCGTCTTTAGACGACTTTTGCTATTAGACTCAGAATTCATTCTGAGGCGGGCTGGTTTTCATACTGCACCAAGTTTATTATCCCAGATTTTGAAAGAGGAGAAAAAATAAATGAATTATAAATACACATTTCCAGCAGTGCTGATAGGGGTATCAATCGCACTGGTACAAACGCAAGTAGCCTTCGCACTATCATCAGGTCAAGTGGCGAAAATGGCTAAACAAATCACTGTTTTAATTGATAGTAAAAGTCCCGGTTCAGGGGTAATTGTTAAACGTTCAGGCAATACTTACACCGTTCTCACTGCGGGTCATGTTGTCGCTGGTAAAAATAAAGCCGAAATAGTTACTCCAGATGGTCAACGCTACCAACTCAACTACAGCACTGTTAAACCTCTACCGGGAGTTGATTTAGCTACTTTCCAATTTACTAGCAGCAATAATTATCCAGTTGCTAAAATCGGTGATTCTGATCAATCCCCAGAAGGAACAATCGCCTATGTAGCAGGATTTCCAAAAGCCAAAGCTGCTTCTATTTCCAGTTCAATTTACAATTTCACCGATGGGAAGATTACCGCAAATGCTTCCAGACCACTTAAAGATGGCTATGCCTTGGTGTATAGCAATATTACCTTACCAGGGATGAGTGGTGGACCTGTGTTTAATGAGCAAGGGGAATTAATAGGAGTTCATGGAAAAGGAGATGAATCAGAAGTAGATATAGAAACCTCAAAGGTTAATCCTGAAGTTGCTTATATTAAATCAGGCTTTAATTTGGGGATTCCTATTAATACTTTTTTGCGACTATCAGCTAAATCTGGGGTAGATGTGGGTGCGACTCCAGCGCCAGAAAGATTAGCAACTGCACCGAAAGCTGACGACTTCTTTATTCAGGGTGTGGATAAGAAAAACAAAGGAGATAATCAAGGGGCAATAATAGCTTACAATGAAGCAATTAGGCTGAATCCTAACGATGCCGATGCCTACTACAACCGGGGAAAAGTCCGTTCTGATTTAGGAGATAAGCCAGGAGCAATAGATGATTACAACCTAGCTATCAAGTTTAATCCTAACGATGCTTATGCCTACAACAACCGAGGAAATGTCCGTAAGGATTTAGGAGATAAGCAAGGAGCAATAGATGATTACAACCTAGCTATCAAGATTAATCCTAACTTTGCCCTAGCCTACTACAACCGGGGAAATGTCCGTGATTATTTAGGAGATCAGCAAGGAGCAATAGATGATTACAACCTAGCTCTCAAGATTAATCCTAACTTTGCCCTAGCCTACAACAACCGGGGAGTTGCCCGTAATGAATTAGGAGATAAGCAAGGAGCAATAGATGATTACAACCAATCTCTCAAGATTAATCCTAACGATGCCCTAGCCTACTACAACCGGGGAAATGTCCGTAAGGATTTAGGAGATAAGCAAGGAGCAATAGATGATTACAACCTAGCTCTCAAGATTAATCCTAACTATGCCCTAGCCTACAACAACCGGGGAAATGTCCGTAAGGATTTAGGAGATAAGCAAGGAGCAATAGATGATTACAACCTAGCTCTCAAGATTAATCCTAACTTTGCCCTAGCCTACAACAACCGGGGAAATGTCCATTATGAATTAGGAGATAAGCAAGGAGCAATAGATGATTACAACCAAGCTATCAAGATTGATCCTAACTATGCCGATGCCTACTACAACCGAGGAAATGCCCGTTCTGCTTTAGGAGATAATTTCCAAGCAATATCTGACTTTCAGCAAGCTGCACAATTATACCAACAGCAAGGTAATAATGAAGATTATCAAGATGCTTTGAATAGAATTAGGGAATTACAACAATAGTATTTTTGTCTGAATCAGGATATCCAGGATTTAAGGATTAACAGGATGTTTGATTGTATTTGAATGATGAGATTTTGCGGATTTTATATTATTCTCACAGTTACTTTCTTCTTTACGTCTTTCTTCCTTTGCGACTTTGCGCGAAACATAACACACAGGAACACACCAAAAGAATATTAATTTCATCCTGAAAATCCTTAAATCCTGGATATCCTGATTCAGACAATAATTAGACGATAAAAATCCTAATTCAAACAAATTATGCCAGCAAAAGATATTTATCATGATCAAGTTAGAAATGCCCTAGAAAAAGAAAATTGGCAAATTACCAAAGATCCACTTGTGCTAAAATGGGGTATAAGGGATTTATATATTGATTTAGGTGCAGAAAAACTTATAGCCGCAGAGAAAACTGGACAAAAGATAGCAGTAGAAGTTAAAAGTTTTGTCAGTAACTCCCCAATTTCTGATTTAGAAAAGGCTTTAGGACAGTATATTTTATACCATGACATTCTTCAACAATTAGAACCTAACCGTCGTTTATATCTTGCTATTCGGCAAGAAACATATTCAGAATTGTTTCAAGAACCAGTTGGTAAGATATTATTAGAAAATCAACGTCTTTGTTTACTTGTCTTTGATTCTGAACAGGAGATAATTCTCAAATGGATACCTTAACTAATTATCGCCAAATCATTGAAAAGATATTAAAGGAATATGCCGCACTACCTTATGCCTATGGAGAATTAGAAAGAGAACTAATTATTGATAAATCTGAAAACAGTTACTTATTACTAACAATTGGTTGGGAAAACAAACAGAGAGTACATGGCTGTTTAATTCATATTGATATTATCAATAATCAAGTCTGGATTCAAAGAGATGGTACAGAAGATGGTATTACAAATGAACTTGTCAATGCTGGTATTCCCAAAAATCAAATAGTTTTAGCTTTTCATCCTGTTAATGTCAGGAAACATACAGAATATGCTATAGGAGTTTAGCGAAGATTATCATATTTACTGTCTGAATCAGGATTCAAACACAATAAACATTCTCAAAATCCCATATATAAAACAAAAAATAACATCCTGAAAATCCTTTAATCCTGGACATCCTGATTCAGACAATTAACATACACGGATACACGAAAAGAATTTTAATAACATCTTGAAAATCCTTAAATCCTGGATATCCTGATTCTGACAATTAATTAATTTCCAATGAATTAATCATCTTGTTTGCTGTTTCCACAAACTGATCATAATCATCTATTTTCGCAGTATAAGTAATCGTATAAGCCTGATCACCTTTTAAAGTCACAACCTGCATATTCTTTAAAATATCTTTACCATTTTTACCCGTAAACACCAATTTACTAGCTTCTTTATTTGCCAAATTCGTTACACTTTTATCAACAATCTTTGCACCTGATACAGTATTATTAATTTCCTGAATACTGGATTTTTGCCAATCATCTAATCTGCCAGAAAACTTATCAACGCTAATTGTCACCTTTTCTTGAAAATTATCTTTATCATTTTGTTTAGGAGAGATAAAAGTCACAACTTCGGCTGTAATTGGGTTTTCTAAATCTTGTCTTTCCCAGGTTTTTGGATATTTGATTGTGATTCCATATTTAGAATTTTCATATCCATTCCAATCATCTTTTTTAGTAATAAAGAAAATAATTAAGCCAATAACTATTGTAATTCCTAGCAGTCCATAATAGATCCCCGACTTCTTTAAGAAGTCGGGGATCTTCTGCTTGTTAACTAAGCTTTTAACTGCTTGTAATGCTTCCTTTGCTGTAGGGTGACGCTTACGAAAATCATAACTTACCATTTTATCTAAAACTGTGGCTAGTTTGGAACTAACATTTACATATTTACGCCAAATAATTTCCCCCGTCTTTATATCTTCTTCTAATTTATCAGGTAATAAACCAGTGAGTGCTTGAATAGCAATTATTCCCACTGCATAAACATCACTACTCAATTGTGGTTTACCTCTTTGTTGTTCAAGTGGCATATAACCAGGAGTCCCAATAATTACAGTAGAAGTAATTTGTCCCTGTTTATTAACTAGCTGTGTACGAACTTCTTTAACTGCACCAAAATCAATCAGGAAAATTTTATTATCTAAATGACGACGACGGATATTATCTGGTTTAATATCTCGGTGAATAACTTTGTATTTATGAACAAATTCTAATACTTCTAAAATTTCTATTAGGAGTTGAATAACATCAGATTCACTCATTTTTTGACCTAATGTTAATTCATCACTTAAATCATTACCTTTTATATATTCCTGAACTATATAAAATTTATGATATTCTTCTATGTGGGCTAAAAGTTGGGGAATTTGGTCATGCTTGCCTAACATTTCTAACGTTACTGCTTCTTGGTCAAAAAGCCTTTTAAGTATTGTTAAAGTAGCTGGATCTGTACTGGCTGGTGTAAACTGCTTAACAACACAAAAAGGATTTCCCGGTCGCTTGGTGTCTTCTGCTAAAAAGGTAGTCCCAAATCCACCTTGTCCCAGACTTTGAATAATGTGATAACGCTTGTCTATAATCGTGCCTATCATTAGACTCACCCTGTACTCAGAATGCGTTTAGGATTGATTATGACACAAATTCTGACATCTAACCCACATTTTGCAGATATTAAAACAAATTTAGGAATTAAAAATTTAGAGAAATAAAAGCCTGAAAATATTGCCCAGCAAAGATTTCACTAGACAGGGGTAGCGATGAATGAATGGTTACAAGGAAATCCACTTTTATTGGCAGAAATACCAAACAATTTAAAATCACAAGAATCTAATTTAGAAGTCAGCGAAAGATTAAGACAATTATCTATTGCATTAAGGGGTAGATAGTGTTAAACAGATAAAATTCTCAAGCACAGCATCGCAGATTATCCATGATAGAAACCGATTGGAAAACCGTCAAAACCTACGAAGACATCATCTACCAAAAAACCGACGGTATCGCCAAAATCACCATCAACCGTCCCCACAAACGGAACGCATTCCGTCCCAAAACCGTATTTGAACTATACGAAGCCTTTTGGGATGCCAAAGAAGATACCACCATTGGCGTAGTTTTATTTACTGGTGCAGGACCCCACACAGACGGTAAATACGCCTTTTGTTCAGGTGGAGATCAAAGTGTGCGGGGACAAGCAGGATATGTAGATGATGCTGGAATCCCCCGTTTAAACGTCCTCGACTTACAACGCCTCATTCGTTCCATGCCGAAAGTCGTTATTGCCCTCGTCGCGGGTTATGCTATTGGCGGCGGTCATGTTCTCCATTTAATTTGTGATTTAACCATTGCTGCCGATAACGCCATTTTTGGGCAAACAGGCCCCAAAGTAGGCAGTTTTGACGGTGGTTTTGGTGCAAGTTATTTAGCACGGATAGTAGGGCAAAAAAAAGCGCGAGAAATCTGGTTTCTCTGTCGTCAATATAACGCCCAAGCAGCCTTAGAAATGGGCTTAGTTAATACAGTCGTCCCCATAGAACAACTAGAAACAGAAGGCATAAAATGGGCGCAAGAAGTCTTAGAAAAAAGTCCCATAGCCATTCGTTGTCTCAAATCAGCATTTAACGCCGACTGCGACGGACAAGCTGGTTTACAAGAACTCTCCGGTAACGCTACTCTCCTTTATTACATGACAGAAGAAGGAGCAGAAGGAAAACAAGCATTTTTAGAAAAGCGTCCCCCTAACTTCCGGGATTTTCCCTGGTTGCCTTAAATTTATTCGCCGTTGCATAATGGCTGTATGAATTATCTTTCGCGCAAAGGCACAAAGGAGCAAAGGCGCAAAGTTTGAGATTTTGAAATATACCAAAATCGCACCTGTTGTGGAAGGTGCGATTTCCGAAGATGTCAAAATGGGAAACAGTGACAAATTGCCAGTCAAATTTTATTAAGGTGGACGGAAAATTGATGACCGTAATAATAGGTAGTTAAATTAGTACGCTCTGATTTTTTACTTCTTGTGCAGCGGAAGTAGGGATATCTTCAACAGAGGCTACTGTAAGATGATCCAAATCGGTCGGAAGAGTTTGAGCAGCCGAAAAAATAGGTCTGGCTACTGGTAAACTCCAAGCTTCTTCTAACGTTTCCCAAGCAGGTGCAAAAGCTGCTAAGGCGAAAGGACAGGCCTTCCAAACCCCTTGAACTGGTGCGCTCAACTTTTCACACATACCACCACGACGACCCTGTGGTTGGTAATAACGACAATAACGACAGGTAGATGTTAAACGCTTAATTAGTTTCATGTGCCTTCATCTTCAATACCGTAGGACTAGTTATCACACTTATATATCTTGCTTCTTCATCAAAATAGGCATGAAAGGCGAAAACTCATTATTGGCTATAGGTTCTAGCGATTATTAGCGATAAACAAACTTTATGATGTCTTTAGATTCTTGTTATATTTGTAAATGATTATTGAAGTGTTCACACACTTGTTTTTGTCTGAAACGTAATGGGGATCAAGGTTAAAAGTTTTATTTTAGATTTGCTCATCTTGGAAAAACCTGACTTTAGATGGATTTAAAATTCATCCTTAGCATCTACTTTACTCAATGATTTATAATAGTTCAATATTTTTAATCAGGGCTTATTTTCTACCCTAACAGCTTAGTGCAGCAGAGAGAACAAACATCCCAGCGTTCTAGTTCACCCGGTGGGGTGGGACATTGACATTGGGGACATAAAGGGAGATGATGCGATCGCTCTTGCATCTTCTTCGCCCAATTCTCAAAAACACCCAAAGCATTGTCAAGACTAGATATAACTAACTTCTCAGTAGTTAAATCATCAACTACATAACTAGGATGTTCAGATGCCGAAACAGTTGGTTCTGTTCCCGTCGTTGAGGAATTTTTCCACTCTGCTGTCGAAAAACGAATATCCACCAAAGAGGTGGACAGCTTATCATTTAATTTCATCAATATTGTTTTCCGTCCAAAGGTCAAATTTTGCGCCCAAGCAGCACTAGAAGTTGCTACCCACACTACATCACGTTGAACTGACAAAGGACGAGTTTGAGCAGCAACCGCAGTCCCCACAACTTCCACCCAACACTTCAGCAACCGTGGAAATACCTGTTCTTGCCATTGTGGTGAACGTTGAATATTCCCTAAAACCTGATCAATTGACTTAAAAGACATATTTTGTTAGTAGTTTTACTATTTTAACTATTGTGGGACGGGCAGCATTCGACAAATCGCTCACGCCTAAGTCTTGCCTCTTGCCTAGTGCCATAACGACGATTTTCAATGCTAACCTACTTATATTGAAAATTAATTTAATCATCTACCCTAACTCCATCTTAAACAATGAATCAAAATCCTCTTAGAGATTCTTCGCAAACACCAGTCTTAAACCCTGCTCTGACTACAGCACTGGCTAGTTTAGAAGTACAATTAGATCAAGAATTAACCAGATACCGACGGACACGCAAAAACGCCCGACAACAACCATTAAGCAGTGTAGAAAGTTACACAAGAAATAAAAAAACAGCCTTGTTAACAGATATTCAACTACCAGCAGTTCCTTCCATAGCCACTCCCCCAGAAAATCCGTTGTTGACGAAAGAGACTGAAGCAATTAATTTTCCCCAAGACTTTGCTATTTCCGAAATAGAAGAAACCTCCACCCCTCCAAACTTAGAAAAATCTAGCAGTAGTATAGTTCCCACCAAAATTCAATCTGTTGAAAACCAAACCCTCCTCACCACAAACGATACTCCTAAACAACCAGATGATTATTTAGAATCTAGTGAAGCATTATTACGGAGTTTGACTGCCGAAGCACCACAAACTCAAACTCCTAATTCTCCCAAATCCCGTGACAGTGTGCTATCCCCTATGGGAATTGGTTCAATGCTATTGCTATTGTTAGCAACTTTAACTTTAGGCTATGTAGTCTTAAATCCCAAAACTTTGCCTAAATTTAATTTCAGTAACTTACCAAACAATAATTCATCACCAATTGCGGTAAATACTGAAGTAATAGAAAATAATTCTCAACCAACTAGCGAACCCAAAATCACTCCCATAGCCAAATATCCTAATTTAGCTACCCAAGAATTTCGACAAATCAGAAATCCTCAAGATATCGTAGATTTAACACCAAAGATTAAACCTACTCCCCAAATCGTCCCCACTCCCCTAGCTATTCAACCCCCCATAATTCCTATAACTCCTATAACTCCATTACCCACTCTTTCCCCTCTTTCTACTCTTTCCACACCTCTACCAAAGCCTACAGCCACCGCATCACCCCTTACAGAAGATATGAAACTGTCAACTAACGGCTACTATTATATTATTGCTGATAATCAAGGCGACAAAGCTTTAACAGCAGCAAAGCAAGTAGTTCCTGATGCTTATTTATCACCCAATCAAAAATTTATTTATTTAGGTGCATTGAAAACCAAGGATGAGATTAAGCGGAAATTGCAAGAACTAGAAGCAAAAGGGATCAAAGGACGGTTAGAAGAGCCATAATAAAAAAAACCTTGGTATTGCTGAATTCAGGAATGAAATTTACTTAATTTTAATTCCGAAAACTCTTACCTTTGCGCCTTTGCGCCTTTGCGCCTTTGCGTGTTAGCGAAGCGGGGCGAAGCCTGGCTAATTCATACTCATTCGGTAGAGCCAATATGGAAGTTATTAACCGTATTCTGCGGGTGATTCGCGCTAATTTCAATAGTTTAGTCAGCAATGCAGAAGATCCAGAAAAAATTCTGGAAAAAGCTTTCATGGAAATGCAGGAGAATTTGGTACAATTGCGTCAAGGGGTAGCTCAAGCGATCGCCACCCAAAAGCGCACAGAACGCCAAGCAGCCGCAGGAGAATCCCAATCTGAGGAATGGTATCGTCGCGCCCAATTAGCCCTCCAGCAAGGCAATGAGTCTCTCGCACGGGAAGCCCTCACCAAACGCAAATTTTACCAAGAAACCGCTACAACCTTAACCAGTCAAATTCAACAGCAAAAAGATGTAGTAGCCAAATTAAAACAAGATATGCGGACTCTAGAGTTAAAACTGGCTGAAGTGAAAACCAAAAAAGATATGTATATCGCTCGCGCACGTTCGGCCGAAGCTTCTTATCGGCTTCAGGAAATGCTCACTGGTGCTTCTGCCACATCTAGTTTAGGTGCATTAGAACGAATGGAAGAAAAAGTTTTACAGATAGAAGCACAATCAGAAGTTGCTAGTACACTGGGTGGTGATGATCTAGAAAAAAGATTTGCATCCTTAGATTCTGATCATGATATTGATACAGAACTGGCAGCAATGAAAACTTATATGCTAAATCAAGGAGAAAATCCGCAACCAGATCATAATTTACCCAAAACACCCGAATAATAAGTTTGCTTGGTTAATATAGCTAATTGATAGGTTCATGATTCAGAATAGAAAAAAAGATAGTAATTCAGACTGGAAAGACTACATTGGCATGGGTAGCTATTAATATAGTAGAAAAGCTAACTATCTAACCAAGAGCGTAAACCTCTAAAGGAAAAATAAATTTATGGGATTATTTGATCGCCTTAAACGAGTAGTTGGTGCTAACCTAAACGATTTAGTCAGTAAAGCCGAAGATCCAGAAAAAATGCTGGAACAAGCCCTCTTGGAAATGCAAGAGGACATGGTGAAGTTGCGTCAAGGGGTAGCGCAAGCGATCGCTGCCCAAAAACGTACAGAGAAGCAGTATAATGAGGGACAAAATGAAATTAATAAGTGGCAACGCAACGCCCAACTTGCCCTCCAAAAAGGTGATGAAAACCTAGCACGTCAAGCATTAGAGCGGAAGAAAACTTATACTGATACTGCTACGGCTTTAAAAACTAGTCTAGATCAGCAAACTGTTCAGGTAGAAGGTCTCAAAAAGAATTTAATCCAGTTAGAGAGCAAAATTTCTGAAGCCAAAACCAAGAAAGAAATGCTCAAAGCCCGAATTACCGCAGCCAAAGCCCAAGAACAATTGGGAAATATGGTGAGTGGGATGAGTACCAGCAGTGCCATGTCCGCTTTTGAGCGCATGGAAGAAAAAGTGTTGCTTCAAGAATCTCGCGCTCAGTCTACCGCAGAATTAGTAGGTTCAGATTTAGAAAACCAATTTGCACGTTTGGAATCTGGTAGTGATGTTGATGATGAATTAGCTGCAATGAAAGCATCGCTCGCACCTGCACCCGAACCAAAACTACTCACCCCAGAACAACCCAGCACCGCAACTCCAGCACAACCAACCAGTACAACTAAACCTGCTCAACCAGTTGATGCTGAATTAGAGGCTCTACGCAAACAATTGGATAATCTGTAGTTTTTACAGATAATTTAATCCAGTTAATCCCACATATCTTAGTTGTGGGATTTTGCTTCATTTTTAAAGACGAAAAATTTATATAGTAAATCTTTTATAATCTAAAATCCAGAATGGTATGACAACTGACTCTCAGATTGGGATAGAGTATTTTGTAAACGAACTTCATTAATTTATGCTACCTTTATGGAGACTATGATGAACAAGGGTGTAATCACTATCACTGATGCTGAGTTTGAAACAGAAGTATTAAAAGCCGAGCAGCCTGTATTGGTCTATTTTTGGGCTTCCTGGTGTGGTCCTTGTCAATTGATGTCACCACTGATTAACTTGGCTGCAACAACTTATGGCGATCGCCTAAAAATTGTTAAAATAGAAGCTGACCCTAATCCACTCACCGTCAAGGAATATCGGGTAGAAGGTCTTCCCGCTCTTAGGTTACTAAGAGGAGAAACAGTATTAGAATCTACTGAAGGAGTAATTAGTAAAAATAAATTACTCAGTTTTTTAGATCAGCATTTAAATAATAATTAGTTACCCGTCAGTGATCAAAACTCCATAGTTTCTGATCACTCACTCATGACTAATGACCAATGACTAATAATTAAAATGCAATTTGCCACCCGGTTACAACCTTTAAAATCTAATGTATTTGCGGATATGGACACAGCCAAGACCATTGCTTTGGCTGCTGGAAGAGAATTAATTGATTTGTCCTTGGGTTCTTCAGATTTACCAGCCGAGAATCACGTCATCGAAGCGATCGCCCAATCTCTCCATGATCCTAGCACTCATGGCTACTTATTATTTCGTGGTACTCAAAATTTCCGTCAAGCCGCAGCCCAGTGGTACGAGCAAAAATTCGGTATCCCAGTTGACCCAGAAACAGAAGTTTTACCCCTGATTGGTTCTCAAGAAGGGACAGCCCATTTGCCTTTAGCCGTGCTTAATCCCGGCGATTTTGCTTTATTATTAGATCCTGGTTATCCTTCCCATGCCGGGGGAGTATACTTGGCTGGTGGTCAAATTTACCCCATGCCATTAAAACCAGAAAATAACTTTTTACCAGTTTTAAGTGATATTCCCGCCAACATTTTAGCCCAGTCGCGGTTAATGGTATTAAGCTATCCCCATAATCCTACCAGTGCGATCGCTCCCTTATCCTTCTTTCAAGAAGCCGTAGCCTTTTGTCAACAACATAATATAGTCCTCGTTCACGATTTCCCCTACGTAGACTTAGTTTTCGCAGCAGAAACCCAAACTTCAAAATCTCTTGTTCCCTCAATATTGCAAGCAGACCCCGAAAAAAGCGTCTCCATTGAATTTTTTACCCTGTCTAAGTCTTATAATATGGGCGGCTTCCGCATTGGTTATGCAATTGGGAATCCGCAATTAATTCAAGCCTTAAAGCAAATCAAAGCCACCGTTGATTTTAACCAATATTTAGGAATTTTGAACGGAGCGATCGCTGCCCTCACCGGACCCCAAGATGGTGTAAAATCTGCCGTTGATACTTTTCGTCAACGCCGCGACACCTTCATCAAAGCCTTACACCGTATTGGTTGGAACGTTCCCACCCCCCAAGCCACAATGTACATTTGGGCAAAATTACCTACACAATGGAGTCATAATTCAAGAGAATTTTGCACAGAATTAGTCAAAAAAACAGGTGTAGCAGCTTCTCCAGGTATCGGCTTTGGTAAATTCGGTGAAGGATACGTTCGCTTTGCATTAGTACAAAAACCAGAAATCTTAGAAACTGCTGTAGAGAGAATTTCCCAGTTCCTCTATTAACTCAAGTTGCTAGTCATCTAATTGAGCCTGGTAATTGGTAATTGGTAAATTTCTCATCCTGTTAATCCTTTAATCGATGGATATCCTGATATGGCTTGCGCCACGCTACGCTATCAGACAGTTTACCATTCTCATACTCAAATCCAACCATTTAGACTGAGTAATAGGCGCACTAGTAGAAATATAATCAACACCAGTTTCCGCCACAGCGCGAACAGTCTCCAAAGTTACATTTCCCGAAGCCTCAATCTTCACCCGACTATCTTCTTTACGAATCAATAATACAGCCTCACTCATCATAGACAAAGACATATTATCCAACATAATAATATCAACTTTGTGCTGTAACGCTTCCCGCACCTGAGCTAAATTTTCCGTTTCCACCTCAATAGTCAGAGGATAAGGAACATGAGAACGAATGCGGGTAACAGCCTCCCCAATTCCTCCAGCAGCAACAATATGATTATCCTTAATCATCACCGCATCATCCAAACCCATGCGGTGATTCATAGCACCACCCAAAGCAGTAGCGTACTTTTCCAAAATTCTCAACCCTGGAGTAGTTTTGCGCGTATCCACCAACTGAGCAGGTAAATCAGCTATTTTTTCTACATATATATTAGTCAAACTGGCAATTCCACTTAATCGCATCACCAAATTCAACGCCACCCGTTCCCCCATCAACAGCGTATCAAGAGAACCATTGATTTCTGCTATCACCTGTCCCGGTTCACATGGTGTACCCTCATCAGTCAAACTGATAAAATCAACCTCATTATTTAAAAGCTTAAACACCCTAGCCGCAACTGGTAAACCCGCAATTATCCCAGGTGCTTTAGCTATCCACTTAGCTTGTCCTCTCGCGGAATTTGGGGATAATAAAGATTGAGTAGTGCGATCTCCCCTACCAATATCTTCCAACAACCAACTTTGCAACAATTGATCCAGCACCAAAAACGGTGGTAGTACAGCCACTGAACTCTTCATATTATCTTCTAATATCTATATCCACTCAACACTATCAATAATTGTCTTCCGTTCTATAATGAATCAAAAAACCCCAGACGTGGAACTCCACCAAGTCAGCCCAATCAAAAACACCACTAACAGGGCAGAAAATTCAGGATTTTAACACTCACAACCCTTGTCTCACAAGGATTTCAGACAGAACGAAAAAACAATCTTCAAAATAGTTTGAAAAAGTAGTTGACAAACCAAAGCAGGTTCGATATATTAAATGAGTGCCTGAAGCGAAGCGAGACAAAACCAACGCCGAAAGTCACACCGAACCTTGAAAATATTATAGTTTGAAAGCCAGAATACAACAAGTACCCTGCGTCAGAAAAAGAAAATAACCTGACCGTGGTTGTAAAAACGGTTGAAAGAGCTACAGACGAACCAAAATGGAGAGTTTGATCCTGGCTCAGGATGAACGCTGGCGGTATGCTTAACACATGCAAGTCGAACGGAATCTTTAGGGATTTAGTGGCGGACGGGTGAGTAACGCGTAAGAATCTACCTTCAGGTTGGGGACAACCACTGGAAACGGTGGCTAATACCGAATGTGCCGAGAGGTGAAAGGCTTGCTGCCTGAAGAAGAGCTTGCGTCTGATTAGCTAGTAGGTGTGGTAAAGGCGCACCTAGGCGACGATCAGTAGCTGGTCTGAGAGGATGATCAGCCACACTGGGACTGAGACACGGCCCAGACTCCTACGGGAGGCAGCAGTGGGGAATTTTCCGCAATGGGCGAAAGCCTGACGGAGCAATACCGCGTGAGGGAGGAAGGCTCTTGGGTTGTAAACCTCTTTTCTCAGGGAAGAAAAAAATGACGGTACCTGAGGAATAAGCATCGGCTAACTCCGTGCCAGCAGCCGCGGTAATACGGAGGATGCAAGCGTTATCCGGAATGATTGGGCGTAAAGGGTCCGCAGGTGGCATTGTTTGTCTGCTGTTAAAGAGTCTGGCTCAACCAGATCAAAGCAGTGGAAACTACAAAGCTAGAGTATGGTCGGGGCAGAGGGAATTCCTGGTGTAGCGGTGAAATGCGTAGATATCAGGAAGAACACCGGTGGCGAAGGCGCTCTGCTAGGCCAAAACTGACACTGAGGGACGAAAGCTAGGGGAGCGAATGGGATTAGATACCCCAGTAGTCCTAGCCGTAAACGATGGATACTAGGCGTAGCTCGTATCGACCCGAGCTGTGCCGTAGCTAACGCGTTAAGTATCCCGCCTGGGGAGTACGCAGGCAACTGTGAAACTCAAAGGAATTGACGGGGGCCCGCACAAGCGGTGGAGTATGTGGTTTAATTCGATGCAACGCGAAGAACCTTACCAAGACTTGACATGTCACGAATTCTGTTGAAAGATAGAAGTGCCTTAGGGAGCGTGAACACAGGTGGTGCATGGCTGTCGTCAGCTCGTGTCGTGAGATGTTGGGTTAAGTCCCGCAACGAGCGCAACCCTCGTTTTTAGTTGCCAGCATTAAGTTGGGCACTCTAGAGAGACTGCCGGTGACAAACCGGAGGAAGGTGGGGATGACGTCAAGTCAGCATGCCCCTTACGTCTTGGGCTACACACGTACTACAATGCTCCGGACAAAGGGCAGCTACACAGCGATGTGATGCGAATCTCATAAACCGGAGCTCAGTTCAGATCGAAGGCTGCAACTCGCCTTCGTGAAGGAGGAATCGCTAGTAATTGCAGGTCAGCATACTGCAGTGAATTCGTTCCCGGGCCTTGTACACACCGCCCGTCACACCATGGAAGTTGGTCACGCCCGAAGTCGTTACCCCAACCGTTTGGAGGGGGATGCCTAAGGTAGGACTGATGACTGGGGTGAAGTCGTAACAAGGTAGCCGTACCGGAAGGTGTGGCTGGATCACCTCCTTTTAGGGAGACCTAATCCATTTAGAAATCGAAGGTAATGAAAATTATCAACAGAAACTAAATTGGTCTAACCTAGGTCGGTCGCAGACTTGAAGTAAAGCTTTCAAACTATGATTTGGTTCGATAAGGGCTATTAGCTCAGGTGGTTAGAGCGCACCCCTGATAAGGGTGAGGTCCCTGGTTCGAGTCCAGGATGGCCCACCTGAAGGAAGTCAAAAATCAAAAGTCAAAAGTCAAAAGTAAATATTTTTGAAACATGACTAGAAATTTTGAGTTCTTTTTGGGGGTTTAGCTCAGTTGGTAGAGCGCCTGCTTTGCAAGCAGGATGTCAGCGGTTCGAGTCCGCTAACCTCCACATTTGGAAAAAAGACAGCAACTGAAACTATTGATGATAGTTTTTGACTGCTGGGTTAAATTCCAGCCAGAACCTTGAAAACTGCATAAGAGAACGAGAAAAAGCACCGCAGACACAGACATGAAAGTGTTCCGTGAATGCAAAAAACCAAAGAAAAGTGGTCAAGCTAATAAGGGCTAATGGTGGATACCTAGGCACACAGAGGCGATGAAGGACGTGGTTACCGACGAAATGTTCCGGGGAGTTGGAAGCAAACTTTGAGCCGGAAATGTCCGAATGGGGCAACCCTATGTACTACCTGTTGAATATATAGACAGGAAAGAGCCAACCCAGCGAACTGAAACATCTTAGTAGCTGGAGGAAGAGAAATCAAACTAGAGATTCCCTCAGTAGTGGTGAGCGAAAGGGGAAGAGCCTAAACCAGAGGATTTATC